>NZ_JAYJLE010000005.1:0-381879 GCF_035282245.1 Achromobacter sp. D10 | reverse complement strand
CGTGGCGTTGAACCGGGATACCTCGGACACCTTGAATGCGCTGAAGCCGATTTTTGATAAGGACAAGATCGAGGCGGGGTTTGAGATCGCGTCGGAGTTCCAACGTCAGACGGGGCAGTTCCTGACGAATCGGGCCAAAGAGCGCGATACCCTCATTGCGCGCTCAAAGGACGCCAGTTTGTCGGCCTCCGAACGCGCTGAGGCTGCGGCTGCCGCAAAAAATTTGGATGATGAGTGGGGGCCGTCGGGTTCATATCGTCGGATCTTGGCAGCTATTTCTGCCGGTGCGAGTGGCAATGTCACCGGGACGGTAAGTTCCTTCGCTCAGTCAGCCGCTGTCAATTATTTGCAAGGCTTGGCTGCTTCGGAGGTAAAGCGGCTTGCCGACTCAATGGGCTCAAGCCCTGGAGCAGATGTTGCGAGAGCGGCGCTCCACAGCATCGTGGGATGCGCTGGGGCTGTTGCGAGCAGTGGTAGTTGCTCAGCCGGTGCTCTAGGGGCGGGGGCGAGCTCTGTGCTTGCAAAGCTGATAGCAGTGGCAGCAGGCGATGACCTATCCGCTGAGGAACGGGAAGCCCGAGGTGATTTGATTGCCAGCATTGTGGCCGGCATTTCGGAGATTGCCTCCGTAAATACTAGTGTTAGTACGATCGCTGCTGTTACGGAACTGACGAATAATGCGCTGACCTTGTCAGAGTTGAAACGGTTCGGTCTAGAGGTAGCCGCTTGTGAGGCGATGGGGAATTGCAAGCAGGTACAGGAGAAGTTCAGGAAACTCAGTATTGAAAATCAAGAAAAATTAATAGCGGTATGCTCAACTGATAGGAGCGCATGCCGAGATAATTATGGTGATTTTGTTGAGCAGGTGACCGAATACAGGCAGGAGTTGGATAGGCTTAGCGGAATGGATTTGCCTCAATCTCTAAAGACGGATGTGGCAATATATTTTCTGCATAATAGTGATGCGATCAGCGCGGTTCTTAGAGCTGAAGTTGCTGCTGATCTTCAAGCACGTTGGGGTTTGAGTCCGGAATCTGCGATGCAACTCGCAGCTATCGCTTCCGCAGGGGTGGGGTGGATTAAGGGGGTAAAAGGTTCGATTCCCAATAATCAAACGGCAGCTCAGTTTGAGAAGAGTTTGGTAGGTTTGCCTCCTGGGGAAAGAGTTGCTCAGATCAAACAGGCTGCATCAGCGATTGCAGCCGTCAACGGAATGGTCAAAGATAATAGAATTTCGAAGATGAATGGGCGGGATGTTTACAAGGCGAGCGACGGAAATTTTTATGCGCTAGATACTCAACATGGCCGTTTTGAGGTTGTGGATGCCAAGATGGGAGTGCACCTTGGGGAGGTTGACTTTGAGTTCAATAAGGTAAAATCGGCAGATGGTTCGGGTGGTCATAATTTGAAGGTGAAATAATTTTATGAATGCAAAAAAAATTATTGAGTCCTCTGTTGATTCAATTCAAAGCGGAAATATTCTCCGGGTGCATGGAAAATATCCCTATGAGGAATGGGTTGATTTCATGGTCTACGAAGTGCCAGCAGATGAGCGGGCCTACGGTTTAATCGTTACGTCCGGGTATAAAGCGGGCTCCGTGGTGGTCCATCTGCCGAAAGAGAGCCATTCGGAGTCGTGTGGTTTAAATAAGGATTGGGTGGTTTCCAATTGGAGTAAGTGGATATATCCAGAATGTGATGTTATGGATGTTTATTTAATAGATGGTTATGTTGCGTCCTCGTTGGAAGAGTCTAGATAAGTTAGAAATAAAGGTGTCAGACCATATTTTTTAGAAGTGAAAATTTAGTCAGTCTGACACCTTCATTTGTGATCAATACACCACAAGGGAACTTTACTTTGCGAGAATTTTCCGCCTCATCGAGCCAAACCGCGGCATCCGACACGGAATCTCCAACACATCATTTCATCCCCGGTAATTCGGTCCGATAAACACTGGACAACCAAATTCCGCATCTCCCCATTGCTACGATTCAAGCTTCCCTCATTCCCCGGATCGAATACATAAGGCTCTCAAAAAATGAAGCCGTCGGCCTGCATGTGCCAGCGATCCGTGCTCAGTGCACAGGGTATTTTTGTCGTTGCGGAGAGTCATGCGGTTTCTTGAAAAAATACCCTATGCACTGAAGCGCTTGCTATTTCGCATTTCCCCGGCGCTTGCCAAGACGCTTGGGTTGGACTTCCGTCTGCGGGCATTCAGCCGGATGTTTCTGGAGCAAGAGATATTCGGGTATATCAACCAACAGTTCCGGCGCGGGGCCGGGACTCCGGCGGCAAGGTGCCTCTTCATTGGGCTGGATAAGCACAACTGGCATTACGACCGGTTGTTGGATCTGGACTTTTATTCAATGGATCTGAATCCGCGCAACGCGGTCTACGGCCAGGCGAACCGGCACGTGGTGGGTTCGGCGACCGAATTGTCCGTCTACTATCCTCCCCGCAGTTTCGACGTGGTGGTGGCCAACGGGCTTATCGGTTTCGGGCTGGATACCGAGGAGGCGTTCGATCAATTGATGTTCGAATGCCATCGTGTCCTGACGGACGACGGTGTGCTGGTGCTGGGCTATAACGACAAACCGGATCGCTTGAGCTTCAGGGTTGAGCAGGCTGCGGGCTTTCAAGCCTTCAAAACATTTGAGCCCGGCATACCGGGGATGACCGGCGCGCGCCACGTGGTGGCGGACAAGTTCCAGCATTGTTATGTCTTCTTGCGGCCCAGGCGCCTGGGATATGCGGTGGACGCCATAAGCCTGGCACGCGCTGCTTGAGAAAATGGCTAACCTGGCGCTATAGAAGCGCCCGGGCATGGCCGCCCTTGGATCGCCATGTACATGTGGGGCAAGCCAGCGCTTCCATGCCGCCACTGGCACTGTTTCTCACCCCTCCAGGCTGCCCAGGTCCGGCGGTCGGTTCTCGATAATGGCTTCCATGCTGAAGAACCCCGTCACCGTGGACAGTTCGAAATCGGTGATCAGCTTCTGGTAGAAGCGGTCGTAGCCGGCCATGCCGCGGCAGACTACCTTGATGAGGTAGTCCCAATCTCCGCCTATGCGGTAGAACTCCGTCACTTCTGGCAGGCGCTCCACATGCTGGCGAAAGCCGTCGGCCCAGGCCTTGGCATGGTGGCTGGTGCGGATCATGACGAACACGGTCAGGTCCAGTCCCAGTTCGACCAGATTGACCTCGGCCCGCGTGCCGCGAATGATGCCGCAGGCGTTCAGGCGCTGCAGCCTGCGCCAGCAGGCGTTCTGCGACAGGCCGACGCGATCGGCCAGCTCACGTTGCGACAGCGCGCCGTCCTTTTGCAGGCAGGAGATAATATTCAGATCAAATTTGTCTATTTTTTCCATTTCAAAGATCAAATGACCCAATTTTGAAGGTTTTTGGCAAAATTTAGGTGAGGTTTTAAATTTCCTTCCATCGTATGATATTCCGCTGTACCTAGGAATATCCCTGACATGATTACGACCACCCAATCCGGCCCCGCCAAGGCCACGCCGTTGCAGCAATTCCAAGAAAGCCTGAAGACGGAAAACGTCGTCGCGGCGCTGGCCGACGGCTTGATCGGCAAGGATGCGGTGGTCGAGGGTCCCTATGGGGTCAAGCCTCTGGTCTACGCGGATTACGTCGCCTCGGGCCGGGCGTTGATGCAGGTGGAGCGCTTCGTGCTGGAGCAGGTCCTGCCGTATTACGCCAACTCGCATACCGAGGCCTCTTACTGCGGTGGTTTCATTACCCGGCTGCGCCGCGAAGCGCGCGCGGCGATCGCGCGGTGCTGCGGGGCCGGCGATGAGCATGCGGTGATATTCGCGGGCTCGGGCGCGACGGCGGGAATCAACCGGCTGGTGCATCTGTTTGGCGTGCGCCAAGCACTTGCCGCAGGCAGGAAGGTCCGCGTGATCATCGGGCCCTATGAACATCATTCGAACATCCTGCCTTGGCGCGAATGCGGCGCGGAAATCGTCGAGTTGCCGGAAAGCCCGGAAGGCGGACCGGAATTGGCGCAGCTGGACGCGGCGTTGCAAGCCGGCGCCGGGACGCTGGTCATCTGCGCGTTGTCGGCGGCGTCGAATGTGACCGGCATTGTGGCGGACGTGGAAGGGGTAACCCGCCGGGTCAAGGCCGCGGGCGCGAAGATGCTATGGGACTATGCGGGCGGGGCGCCATACCTCCCGATCCGGATGTCACCCGCCGCCGATGCGGACATCGACGCCATCGTGTTCTCGCCGCACAAATTCATCGGCGGGCCGGGCGCGTCCGGTGTGCTGATCGTCCGGCGCGATGCGGTGCTGGATGCCAAGCCTACCTGGCCCGGCGGCGGCACGGTCCGTTTCGTCTCGCCCGTGGGCCATGACTATAGCGGCAGCCTGGAAGCGCGCGAGGAAGCAGGCACGCCCAATGTGGTGGGCGATATTCGCGCGGCGCTGGTGTTGCTGGTAAAGGAAGCCCTGGGCGCCGACTTCATGCGCCAGCGCAACGAGCACTTCGTCAAGCGCGCGCTCGCCCGTTGGCAGGGCGTGCCGCAGCTGGAACTGCTGGGGTCGCTGACAGCTACCCGCTTGCCGATCTTCTCGTTCCGGGTGCGCAACGGCCGCGGCGGCTTTGTGCATCAGCAGTTGGTGACGCGCATGCTGAGCGACCGCTTCGGTATCCAGGCGCGTGGCGGGTGCGCCTGCGCGGGACCCTACGTGCATCGCCTGCTGGACATCGGCGCCGACGAATCGCAGCAGATGCGCCAGGCCATCCTGGACGGCCGCGAGATGGAAAAGCCGGGCTTCATCCGGCTGAACTTCAGCGTGCTGCTGCCGGACGAGAAGGCCGACTTCATCCTGGATTCGGTGCAGGCGCTGGCCGCGGATGCGACCGAGTTCGAGCACCGCTACGGCTTCGATCCAAGCCGGGCCATCTTCTTCCCGCACAGCGCCGAGAAGCAGGCGGCCTGAGCCGCGCGCCCGCCGGCTGGCGGGCCATGCCACTTCATTTAATCCTTCATTTGCGGGCCGCAAGTCCTGATCCACGCGGCCTTTTCGTCCGTCAGCCTGTCGGACGCGTCGCTCAGGGTTCGCGCCATTCTTGCAGGAAACTCCACCCCCTTGCGGCGGCAGGCTTCGAAGTCGTCGACCAGCGAGAACCGCGCGTCCAGCAAGTCCAGCCGACCCTGGCACAGCTCGCGATTCAGCTGCAGATCGTTGGCCATTTCGCGCGTGCGTTGCGCGTCTTGGGCGCGATCGATGTTCTCCCACTTGGTCTGGACCTCGGCGACGCAGTCGCCATCCGCCGCTTGCGCGCTAGCGCTGGCGCCGGTGGCAGAGATCAGCAAAGCGGCGAGGAGGCGGGGGGTAGGGAAGGCCATGCGGGAATACCTTGGTAGTGCGACGGAATGGGCTGCATCATAACTGCTGTCACGCTGGCTCCCCATTGTGCAGGCGCCCTAGGCGGCAGGCCCCGATAATCGCTCGGGGCAGATGCCGTGGTCACGGCAACCGAATGGCCCCGGCCACTTTCTTTGCGCCTTCCGTCGTCAAATGCCCGATATCCCAGGTAGTGAAGCTCACGGGATCCTCGTTCGTCCTGACCAGACAGCCCTCGTCGTTGCACAGGGTGCCGTACGCGGATACGTAGGTGATGTTCTCTGTTGCGCCTATGTCTCGCAAGGCAGTATCGATGGCCTGAATCATCGGGCTCAATGGAGTCCTCAACCGGTCCGGAATTCCCCGCGAAAGCGATCCGTTTTTCCAGGTCTTGAGCACCAGGCTAGGCAAGTTTTCAGGCCATCGAGGCGCGGGGCCAAGCAGGATCACCTGCGCGCCAACGGCCTTCACGGATCGAATGGTACGAATCAAGGCCTCGCGTTCAGGTGACGGCGCAGCCCAGTCCTTGGCGTACTGATCCCAGACCGCAAACATGACGACAGTGGCGTTCGGGTGTTTTTCAATGAGGGAAAAAGTGAATTCGTTGCTGTCACGGCAGGTGTCGTACTGGTTGTCCAGCAACGGAGGACAGCTATTACGGGTAGTCTGAGCGATCGAGTACCGGTCGCCGAAGGCCGTCGCGATACCCGGATACAGGCGCGCGGCGTAGGAGTCTCCCCATACGATCAAAGACTTGGTGCCGTGCACCCCAAGGTTCTCAAAACACTCAGGTGCGAAGGCGGAACCACTGTCCTTGGCGGTCAACCAGCATGCGGGATATCGGGCGTCGGCTTCGTATGCATAGCGGTAATTGGCCACTGCTTGCAGCGCATCTGGAAGTCGCGACGGAATGCCTTGGCTCGCGACCGCCTGGAAGCCGGTCAGCGCCACCGCGACGAGCGATCCGCCCAGCAATGAAACCGCAATCCGGGGGCGGACCTGGGCGCGCAAGGGTTTCTCGATCCAATGGTAAGTCAAGGCGGCGAGAACCACGCTTACCAGTGCCAGCGTGACCCTTGCCGCTGTCGGCAAGTTCGGGTCGAGCATCTTGCCAAACGAGAGCAAAGGCCAGTGCCACAAATACAGCGGATAGCTGATTAGTCCGATGTAAACAAAGACGCGATTGGCGAGCACATGTCGGCCCAAGCGACTGGTGTTCGCTGACGCCAGGAGCAAGAGCGTCCCCGTCACGGGGAGCAGCGCCCACCATCCTGGGAACGCTCTGTGGCTGTCCAGCAGCACAACCGGGCTTGCGATAAGAAGCAGCCCGAGGCCTGACGCCAGGTCGCTAAGCAAACCGGGAAGACGATGCCAAAACGCGTCGGGACGGAGCATCCAGCAGGCTAGGGCTCCACCCAGCAACAGCTCCCAGAACCGCGTATGCGGAAGAAAAAAAGCTTCGACCGGATGCGCTTGGACGCGAAGGATATTCAGCAGGAACGAAACCGCTGCACAGGCCAGGATGGCCGGGAGAAGAACCCTGCGTTTGAAGGAGAACCACAGAATGAGTGGATAAATCAGGTAGAACTGTTCTTCGATGCCCAAGGACCAAAGATGCATCAGGGGTTTGAGTTCAGAGGCGGTATCGAAATAGCCCTCTTGACGCCAAAGTACGAAATTCTGGAGAAAGGTTGCGCCACCGACTATCTGAGTTCCCAGCTGGCTGAATTCCTGAGGCATAAGCAGGAGCCAGCCCGCGCCGTATGCGGCAACCAGCACCGTCACCAACGCAGGAAGCAGTCGACGAGTGCGGGACAGGTAGAAGTTCGCGATGCTGAAGGTTCCCTGATGGAGATTCCTCAGCAGGATCGATGAGATCAAGAATCCGGAAATGACGAAAAAGACGTCGACACCAACGAACCCGCCCGGAAAGACTCCCGGCAGAGCGTGATAAATGACAACTGAGATTATCGCGACTGCTCTGAGGCCGTCTATGTCTGGCCGATAGGCTATCCCGTGGTTAGGATGTCTCATTTCTGGGGTCCGGTGGTTGCGCCGGAATCATACGACACCTTGTCTGCTATACGGGCACGGGTACAGGCCGGAAAAGAACCGGGTGAGTGGGCCGTGGTCCGAATGGACGATGGCAGGCTGCGGCACTGGTCGAAAACCCAGTTTACGGTTACTTGAAAGTCGCCTACTGTGCTTCACATATCAACGACTCACAAGCGCGACCCCGCGCGTTCACACAAGACGGTCGGCGATAGAAATTTCTGTTTTATCAACACCTTGCGTTGGAGATGAAAGAGAATGACTGACACGCTCATCAAGGTCGATCTGACCCAATCCCCCTACGAGAACAAGCAGATCCACAATCGCTGGCATCCGGATATTCCGATGGCCGTGTGGGTCAAGCCAGGGGATGACTTCGTCCTGGAAACCTATGACTGGACCGGCGGCGCGATCAAGAACGACGATAGCGCCGATGACGTCCGCGACGTGGATCTATCCACGGTGCACTTTCTGTCGGGGCCGGTGGGCGTGGAAGGGGCCGAGCCCGGCGACCTGCTCGTCGTGGACCTGCTGGACATCGGCGCCAAGCCGGACAGCCTGTGGGGGTTCAACGGCTTCTTCAGTCGCAATAACGGCGGCGGATTCCTGACCGAACATTTCCCGCATGCGCAGAAATCCATCTGGGATTTCCACGGCATGTTCACCTCGTCGCGCCATATTCCCGGCGTGAATTTCGCGGGGCTTATCCACCCGGGCCTGATCGGCTGCCTGCCCGACAAGAAGCTGCTGGATACCTGGAATCGGCGCGAGCAGGCGCTGATCGACACCAACCCCAACCGGGTGCCGCCCCTGGCCAATCCGCCGGCGCCCAAGACGGCGCACATGGGCGCATTGCAGGGGGCGGACCGCGACAAGGCGGCAGGCGAGGGCGCACGCACGGTGCCACCGCGCGAACACGGCGGCAATTGCGACATCAAGGACCTGTCGCGCGGCGCCCGGGTGTTTTTCCCGGTCTACGTGAAAGGGGGCGGCCTGTCGGTGGGCGACCTGCATTTTTCACAAGGCGATGGCGAAATCACATTCTGCGGCGCCATCGAGATGGCGGGCTGGGTACACATGCGCGTATCGCTGATCAAGGGCGGCATGGAGAAGTACGCGATCAAGAATCCGATCTTCAAGCCCAGCCCGATCACGCCGGCGTACAAGGACTTCCTGATTTTCGAAGGCATTTCGGTGGATGAGTCCGGCAAACAGCACTACCTGGACGTGAATGTCGCGTACCGGCAGGCCTGCCTGAACGCCATCGAGTACCTGAAGAAGTTCGGCTATTCCGGCGCCCAGGCATATTCGCTGCTGGGTTGCGCGCCGGTGCAGGGGCATATCAGCGGGGTGGTGGACATCCCCAATTCCTGCGCCACCCTGTGGCTGCCGACGGAGATCTTCGACTTCGACATCCATCCGTCAGCGTCCGGCCCCGTCAAGCACATCCAGGGCGGCGTGGACATGCCCCTGTCGCGGGACCGCTAGGAGAAGCCGCCATGCCCATGTATGACTATGCCTGCGGAGACTGCGGCGAGTTCGCGGCGCTGGTGCCCCTGGCCCGGTGGCGCGATCCCGCCGCCTGCCCGCAATGCGGCGCGATGTGCGGCCGCATCGTGGGCGGGGCGCCGGCGATCTCGGCGCTGTCCTCCGCCATGAACCGGGCGCGCGCGGCCAATGAGCGCAGCGCCCATGAGCCGCGCAGCTCGCGTGCCGGCCACGGCATGAATTGCGGATGTTGTTCCGGCGGCAAGGCTGCGGGCAAAACCCGCACCACGCCGGACGGGGCGAAATCGTTCGCGGGCGCGAGGCCGTGGATGATCAGTCACTGACGGCACGCCTCGCCTGCGTGCAAAGGCCCTGCATGGCAGGGCCTTTTTTTGGCGAGGGTGAGCGGGCTCAGGCTTCCAGCGGCGCCACCGCGGCGCCCTGGATCTTATGGCGCGCCAAGGCTTCGGCGACGAAGCCCGACTTCTTCATGGCTTCGACGAACGCGGCCAGGTAAGCGCTGGCTTTGTCGCCGCGGCTCTTGGGCACGCCCATGGCTTGGCGGATCAGCATGAAATGACCGTCCAGCAGGCGCAGGCCGCCCAGGCGTTGCGCGTCGGCTTGAAGCTGCTGCTTCACGCCCGCGGCGACTTCCATGTTTTCCTGCAGAAAGGTGTCCACAACGGCGGGTGAGGTCGGCGCGCGAAAAATCTCCGCTTGCTTGAGTTCGCGAGTGAGATACAGGTCGTACGCGCTGCCTTTGCCGACCACGACGCGTTGGCCCTGGCGGTCCACCTCGTCCATGCTGGCAATGGGTGAATCCTGGCGCACCAGGTACGCGCCTTCGATGACGACGTAGGGGGCGGTAAAGGCGATCTGCTCGCCGCGCAGCGGGTCAATGGCGAAGAAGCCCACGTCGGCCTCTTCGGCCGCGACGGCGTTGACGGATTCACCGGCCGACTTGAACACCACCAGTTCCAGCTCGACGTCCAGCCGCCGCGCCAATTCCGTGGCCAGGTCGACCGATACGCCGCCGGCCTGGCCGGTGACGGGATCGGCGTTGGCCAGGATGGGATTGCCCAGGTTGATGGATGCGCGCAGCGCGCCAGTGGGCGCGAAGGCGGAAAGCAGCTCGTGATCGGTCTTCATGGTGTCCTTGGCGGTGAAGGCGCGCGGGCGCGGTCGATGCGGCAAGCATAGCCGCAAGCGCGCGCCTTGCGTGATGCCTTATTGCGCGCGGCGCAGGATGTAGTGGGGCGCCAGCGGCCCGGTGGGGCGGGTGCCGTCGCGGTACAGCATGGTCACCTGGTTTTCGCCGACGAAATACCGCTGGCTGTCGCCGGACGCGTCGAGCCGGATGGTGCTGCCGTCGGATTCCCAGCTGAACGAGCCCGTGACGACCTCGGGCTGCGGCTGGCGGTCCAGATATTGGGTCTGTCTTTCGTAGCGGCCGTCCTGCATCAGGGTCAGGCGGGTGCGGATGCCCGGGCAGTCCGCGCAGGGCAGGGTGCCGTCGTAGCTGCCGGCCCAATCCAGTGAGTCGCGGGCGGTGTGGCTGTCGACGGGCACGGCGCCGCTGGATCCAGGTCGGGAGGGCGCGCAGCCAGCGAGCAGGGCTAGCGTCAGGGCGCAGGTCAGGGTGGTTTTCATCATGGCGAGCTCCTGGTTTGGCAAACGGGACACGATACGGATAGTAACGGGGGGGTGCTGAAACGGGATGTAAGGCGCCAGGCCCTGGAGCGGCCGGGCATGCGCTACGCTAGGTGTCTTTCCAGGCGCGCCTGCCTGGGCATTTCCCCTTGAACAGGACGATTCCGATGAAAGGCGAGCACCGTTACAACATCACCGTGGACTGGACGGGCAACACCGGTTCGGGCACATCCAGCTACGCAGCCTATTCCCGCGACCACGTGATCCGTGCGGCCGGCAAGCCCGATGTGCCAGGCTCGTCCGACCCGGCGTTCCGCGGCGATCCTGCCCGCTGGAACCCGGAAGACATGCTGGTGGCCTCGCTGTCGGCCTGCCACAAGCTCTGGTACCTGCACTTCTGCGCGGTCGAAGGGGTGACGGTGGAGGCCTACCGCGACGAGGCGGAAGGCGTCATGGTCGAGGACCGCGACCGTGGCGGCGCTTTTAGCGCCGTTACGTTGCGGCCGGAAGTGACGATCCGCGCTGGCGACGATGCGGCGTTGGCCGCAGAGCTGCATGAGCGCGCGCATCATTTCTGCTTTATCGCCAATTCGGTCAATTTTCCGGTGCGCTGCGAGCCGCGCATCGTGCACGCCGCCTGAGGCCGCCGCCATGCTGACTATCTGGGGGCGGCGCAGTTCGTTCAATGTGCAGAAGGTATTGTGGCTGGCGGGAGAGCTGGGCCTGGAGTACGAGCACGTGCCGGCCGGAGGGCAGTTCGGCCTGCTGGAAACAACGAAGTTCCGCGCGATGAACCCGCACGGCAAGGTGCCCGTCCTGCGCGATGGCGAGACCGTGGTGTGGGAGTCCCACGCCATTCTGCGTTATCTGGCCGCGCGCGATGGCGCGGCGCGGTTCTGGGCGGACGATCCGGCCCAGCGGGCGGGCGCCGATGGCTGGATGGATTGGGCGCAGACGGCATTGCAGCCCGCGTTCCTGACGGGCGTGTTCTGGGGGTACTACCGCACGCCCGAGGCCCGGCACGACACGGCAGCCATCGAACGCGCCATCGCAGCCACCCATGCCGGCCTCGCGCAACTGGACCGCGCCCTGGCGGACCGGCCTTATCTGGGCGGAGACGCGCTGGGCCTGGCCGACATTCCGGCGGGCACCACGCTCTACCGATATTTCGAGCTGGATATTCCGCATCCTCCCATGACACATCTGCAAGCCTGGTACGAGCGGCTGCAGGAGCGTCCGGCCTATCGCGAACACGTCATGGTGCCGTTCGGGGAACTGCGCGGGCGGCTGGATTTCTAGCGCCGGACGGGCAGGTTTACAAATTTTCCCGCAGGCGATGTCACATCAGGCCGGGCTGTCTCGTCATAAGGAGTGAGGGCGCCGCATTTCGCGGCGCATGCCCATTTGCCGGAGACCTATCCATGAGCACCGCCCGCCTGAACGCCTATACCGCCTCGCCCAAGGCCATGAAGGCCATGATCGCCTTGAACGACTTCGTCGAGAATTGCGGGCTGGAACATAGCCTGCTTGAACTCGTGAAAATGCGCGCTTCGCAGATCAATGGCTGCGCCTATTGCCTGCACATGCATTCCACGGACGCCCGCAAGCAGGGGGAATCCGAAATGCGTCTGTATCTGCTGGACGCCTGGCGCGAATCCTCGCTGTATAGCGAACGCGAGCGCGCCGCCCTGGCGTGGACGGAAGCACTGACGCGGCTTTCGGAGACCCGCGCGCCGGATGCCGATTATGCCGAAATGGCCAGGCATTTCAGCGAGGAAGAGCAGGTTAACCTGACGGTTGCCATCAACATGATCAACAGCTGGAACCGCATCGCCGTCGGTTTCCGATCGCAGCACCCCAAGCACTGAGGTCCAGCCTCCATGAACGCATCCGCCATCCCCGATGCTGTTGCCGACTTCGAACCCCATCGCAGGCATTTGCAGGGCCTGGCCTATCGCATGCTGGGCTCGTGGGCGGAAGCCGAGGACATCGTGCAGGATGCCTGGCTGCGCTGGCGGGATGCAGATCGCAGCCTGGTCGAAACGCCCCGCGCCTTCCTGTCGCGCACGGTCACGCGCCTGTGCCTGGACTTGCTGAAGTCGGCGCGCGCGCGGCG
The DNA here is from genome assembly GCF_035282245.1 of Achromobacter sp. D10. Classification (NCBI taxonomy): domain Bacteria; kingdom Pseudomonadati; phylum Pseudomonadota; class Betaproteobacteria; order Burkholderiales; family Alcaligenaceae; genus Achromobacter; species Achromobacter sp. D10. The sequence continues at coordinate 369,203 of NZ_JAYJLE010000005.1, read as the reverse complement.
CGAAGAGTACGTCGGGCCGTGGCTGCCCGAACCCTTGCCCGATGCCGGCAGCTATGAAGCGCCCGGGGCGGGCGAAATCGCGCATGACCTCTCGGTGGCGCTGATGCTGGCGCTGGAGCGGCTGTCGGCGCTGGAGCGCGCCGCCTTCCTGCTGCATGACGTATTCGACATGCCGTTTGCGGAGATTGCGGCCACGCTGGGCCGCAACGAAGCCGCCTGCCGCCAGTTGGCCGCCCGGGCTCGCAACCGCGTGCGGGAGGCGCGCCCGCGGTTCGCGGTGACAGAGCAGGAGGGCGCGCGCATCGCCGATGCCTTCTGGCAGGCCTCGCGAGCGGGGGATGTGGATGCGCTGCGCAGCCTGCTGGCAGCGGACGCGGTGCTGCATGCGGATGGCGGCGGCAAGAAGCTGGCCGTGTTCCGGCCCATTCTGGGCAGCGACAAGATCGCGCGATTCTTTGCCGGCTTGGCGAAGAAGCCGGGCGGCCGGTTCCTGGATGCCGTGGTGACGCAATTGAACGGCATGCCCGGGGTGTTGGCCACCGAGCTGGACGGTCTGCCCCGGTCCACCACGCTGGAGGTGCGCGACGGCAGGATCGCCGCCATCTACATCGTGCGCAACCCTGATAAGCTGCGTCATGTCGCGGCGCTGGTGCCGCAGCCTATCGCGCCCCAGGATGTTTCCGACCTTCACTGACCCGCCGCAGGACCTGCCCGATTTAGGGCTGGATGGCTTGCGGCTGCGCCCATTGCAGGAGGCGGACGCCGTTGGCTGGCACGCTTATCTGCGTGACGATGCCGTTACGCGGCATACCAGTTGGCAACTCGATGGACCGGACACGCTGCTGCGGCTGATCCGGGGTTATGGCCAGCCATCGGAATCGCATAGCATGCGCCTGGCCATCGCCATGGCGGACGGCAGCCTGGCGGGTACCGTGGGCCTGAATGAAATCTCGCTGGCCGCGCGCCGCGCGGAGATTGCCTACGACGTTGCGCCGACCTATTGGCGGCGCGGCATCGCCACGCGCGCCTGCGCCGCCGTGACCGCATGGGCGCTGAGCACGCTTGGCTTTGCGCGCATCCAGGCTACCGTGCTCGATACGAACCAGGCTTCGGCCGCCGTGCTGGAGCGCTGCGGTTTTCAGCGCGAAGGGCTGTTGCGGCACTATCGCCTGGTGCGCGGCGAACCGCGCAACTTCTGGATGTACGCGCGCGTCGGTCTGGCGCATGACCGGCACCCCACCGCTATAAGGAAACCATGACGTCCGCTTTGATCGTGATCGACGTGCAGCGTGCGCTGTTTGAAACGTCGCCTCCACCCGCCGATGCGCAAGCCGTGCTGACGCGCATCGACGATCTGTGCCGGCGCGCCCGCGAGGCCGGCGCTCCGGTGATCTACGTGCAGCATGAAAGCCCGGGCAGCGCGCTGGACCACGGCATGCCCGGCTGGCAACTGGATCCGCGGCTGCACCCGGCGGATGAGGATATCCGCGTACGCAAGACCACACCGGACTCTTTCCTGCGCACCGAGCTGGCGGAGGCGCTGACGCGAGCCGCAATCACGAACCTGGTCGTGTGCGGTTATGCCAGCGAATTCTGTGTGGATACGACGGTGCGCCGCGCGGCCGCGCTGGGTTATCCCGTCACGTTGGCGGCGGACGCCCACACTACGCAGGACAAGCCGCATGCGCCCGGCGCGCAGATCAGGGCGCATCACAATGCGACCTTGTCGTCCATTTCCAGCTTCGGCGTGAAGATCGCCGCCGTGCCAGCGGCGGAAATCGGCTTCGGCGCCTTTGCGGCGCGGTGATCCCCATGGATCCTGAAATGCTGTCTCTGCTGGTCACGCGCACCATGCCCTTTGGCAAGTACCAGGGACGCCTCATCGCCGACCTGCCCGGCCCCTACCTGGCGTGGTTCGCGCGCAAGGGTTTTCCGCCTGGTGAACTGGGGCGCTTGCTGGCCTTGATGCACGAACTGGATCACAACGGGCTGTCTTCGTTGCTGGCGCCGCTGCGCCAGTCCGCGTCGAAGAAATAGGTCGGCCGGCGGAGAAACGCCGGGAAACAACTGTGGCCGATTGTGTAGCGTCTTGGCACGCCGTGCAGGGGTGGCCAGGGATACGATAGGGCGGCGTGTCCAGGGCGCCGCAGTCCGCGCATCTGGAAGTCAGTCCATCCAAGAGAGGTTGTCATGAAGAAACTCCGTATTTCCGCATTCCTGCTTGCCGCCCTGTGCGCGGCCGGCGCCGCGCAAGCGCAGAACGCCGCGCCCGCCACGCAGGAATATCAGTATCCCAGCGTGCGCTCCAAGGACGGCAGCCTTTCGCCGCCTTCCACGCTGCGCATGACGGTCACGCCACAGCCGGGTTCGGGTCCCGCCGTCATTCGCGATACGCCCGAAAGCCAGGCCGAGTACGTGCGTTGCCGTGAAGTCTCGGACCGCGCGGCCGTCTCGAACGCGCAGATGCAGGCCGGCGTGGCGCAATGCTTGAAGGAGCTGGAACAGCGCCGCCAGCAATAGGGCGCGCCGCCCGCGACCGCGGGCGGCTTTCCGTTCTGGTCAAACGGTAATAATATTCAATCTCATCAACAGCGCTGCCCGTCGCCACGGAGCCGCTACCTTGACCACCATCCAGCCCGAACCCGATTGGACCTTATCGGCCGCCACGCCTGCCATGTCGCTGGCGGGCGGCACGTTGCGCTTTGGCCGCGATGAGCGGGTGCAGGAGCGGCTGGAGCCGGGCTTGAAGCTGGTGCTCGTGCTGGACGGGGATCTGCGCTATAGCGTGCGCGGCGCTGCGCCCACTCGCGTCAGCGGGCCCGTGCTGCACCTGAGCGTGTGCCAGGACGCCATGGGTATGGAACACGAATTCGGCGCCCACCAAGCCTTGCGCTTCGTGTCTTTGCGCACCGGCCTGGATCATCTGCGCGACGCGTTTTCCATGGACCCGGCCCAGCTGGCGGGTTTGCTGGGGGCGCCGCGGACCCAGGCCGCATACGCCGAGGCCAATAGGCGGGCGGATCGCAGGCTGGAGGCGTTGGGCCAACAGATGCTGGCCTGCCCGGTGCAGGGCGCGCTCAAACGCATGTACCTGTCCGGCAAAGCCTTGGAACTGGCCGCGCTGGCGTTGGGCGCGCTGCAGCCCGCGCAGCCGGTCGCGCCCGCGCGCGGCCTGACGCGCGCCGATATCGAACGCCTGCATCTGGCGCGCGACCTGGTTGCGGCGAACCTGCAGGATCCGCCGTCCCTGCCCGAGCTGGCGCGGCGAGCCGGCGTAAACGTCAACAAGCTCACTAACGGGTTTCGCAAGCTGTTCGGCCAGAGCGTGTATGCCTTTGTGCGCGAACGCCGCATGGAGCAGGCACACGTCCTGCTGGCCGAAGGCGCCTATACGGTGTCCGAGGCGGCCTACGCCTGCGGCTATACCGATTCCCACTTCACCAAGGCTTTCGTGCGCCGCTACGGCGTGCTTCCCAGCAGCGTCACGCCACGCCGCTGACCCATCGAAACTTCCGCAATCGCCAGCAAGACTTCCGCAATCGCCAGCACGCATCCGCTGTCATTCCTAGAATTACTTGAGAATTATTCTCAATAAAGTTCTAAGAGGACAGGCAGTGAGAAAACAGGTGAAAACGGGGGCGGGCGCATCGCGCAGGAGCGCGGCATGCGCATTCCATTGGCCGCTGTGGCTGTTGGTGGCGGCGGGGCCGGTGCTGGCGCAAGAGACCGCGTCGTTGCCGGCGGTGACCGTCAGCGGCGAAGGCATGGCGGAAACGGCGGCAAGCGTGAGCAAGCTACCGTTGACGCTGCGCGAGATTCCACAGTCGGTGACGGTGATCGGACAGGAGCGCATGCGCGAGCAGAATCTGCAAAGCCTGGACGAGGTAATGCAGCATGCCACCGGCATAACGGTACAGCCGTATCAGCTACTGACCACCGCCTACTATGCGCGCGGGTTCAAGGTGGATTCGTTCGAGCAGGATGGGGTGCCGGTGCTGATGGGCAACATGGCCGCGTCGCCGCAGGATATGGCGGTGTACGAGCGCGTGGAGATCCTGCGCGGCGCCAACGGCCTGATGCACGGCGCGGGCAATCCCGCTGCCACGGTGAACCTGGTGCGCAAGCGGCCTCAGCGGGAACTGTCGTTCAACGGCTCGCTCAGCGCCGGCAGTTGGGACCGCTATCGGGCCGAAGCCGACCTGGGCGGACCGTTGAACGATAGCGGCAGCGTGCGGGGCCGCCTCGTCAGCGCCATCGAGGACCGTGGCTATTTCTACGATGTCGCGGACCAGAAATCGGCATTGTTCTATGGCATAGGCGAGGTGGACCTAGGTCCGGACACCGTGTTGTCCGCCGGCCTGCAGTACCAACGCATCCGTTCCACCACCAACATGGCCGGGGTTCCGCGCTACAAGGACGGCGGCGACATTGGCCTGAAGCGCTCGACCTACCTGGATGTGGCCTGGGACCGTTTCAACTGGGACACGACGCGCGTGTTCGCGGACCTGGAACATCGCTTTGGCCAGGGCTGGAGCGCCAAGGTCAGCGCCAATTACCTGACGGCGGACAGCAACCTGAAATACGCCGGCGCCTACGGCGCGATCGACCGGCAGACCGGACTGGGGTCTTCGCTGATGGGCGCTGCCTACAAGTTCGACAACACCCAGGCCAGCGTGGACGCCTATGTCGGCGGCCCCGTGGAGCTGTTCGGCCGGCGCCATGAACTGTTGCTGGGCGGCAATGCCCAGCGCACCACGTCCGAACAGCGCAGCGCCAACCTCACGCCTTATCCGAACGTACCGGTGAACGTTTTTGACTGGGGTCCGCACAGCGTGCCCGAGCCGGGCGTGGGTCCGTACACCTCGCCGGGCGAAACCCGGCTGAAACAACAGGGCATATACGGCATGGGCCGCTTCTCCCTGGCCGATCCATTGACACTGGTGCTGGGCGGGCGCATGAGCTGGTGGAACCAGAGCGCGCCCGGGGCACGGCAGCGCATCGATCCCGAATTCACGCCGTATGGCGGATTGATCGTGGACCTGGACCGCCAGTGGTCGCTGTATGGCAGCTATGCGCAGGTGTTCCAGCCCCAGGGCGAACTGACGCGCGACGGCAAGCCATTGGATCCCATCACCGGCACCAACTACGAGGCTGGCGTCAAGGGCGAACTCGCGGACGGCGCGCTGAACGTGTCATTGGCGGTGTTCCAGATCCAGCAGAAGAACCGCGCGCAGGAAGATCCGGCCTGGCCCTGCGTGGGCCGCAATTGCTACTACATCTCGGGCGGGGAAGTCCGCAGCCGCGGTATCGAGGCCGAAGCCTCCGGCAGCATCACCCCTTACTGGACGGTGGCGGCAGGCTACACCTTCAACACCAGCAAGTACCTGACGGATTCGGAGTCCGGCGGCCAGCCCTTTGCGCGCTTTACGCCCAAACACATCTTCAGGCTGTGGACGAACTATGCCTTGCCCGGGCTGGAACGGCGGCTGAGCGTCGGGGGCGGCTTGCAGGTGCAGTCAGGCTATTCCACGGTGTCCGGCCCCATCACGATGCGCCAGGGCGGCTACGCGCTGGTTGATGTGCGCATGGCCTACCGCGTGGACAAGCACGTGACCGCCGCGCTCAACGTCAACAACCTGTTCGACCGCGGCTATTACCAGAGCTTGTCAGGCACCGCCTGGAACAACCGCTACGGCGAGCCTCGCAACGTCATGCTGACTCTGCGCGCTGAATATTGAGTATTTCCGGCGGGCGCCATCGGCAGGCGTCCGCCGGCAACGAGAAGGAGAGATCAATGAGTGCACTCGATACGGAAACGGTGTTCGACTGGCTGGACCACTTCGTGGCGCTGCGGCGCGACGGTGCCATGCGCGATGTGGGCAGGTTGCGCAGGCTGGAGCCGGAGGACGGCTGGTTGCTCGGCATCAAGGCCGTGGCTACGGATGCCGATGTGCATGGCGACATATGGGAGCGTCATCCCGCCGGCGACGAAATGCTTTGCGTGCTGGAAGGCCGTGTGGTGGTCACCTTGATGGATGAGGAAGGCGCCGAGACCGACATGCTGCTGGATACCCGGCGCAGCGCCATCGTGCCGCGCGGCGTGTGGCATCGGCTGCACGTGGCCTGTCCCGGCAAGATCCTGTTCGTGACGCCGGGGCAGGGCAGCGAACATCGTCCCGCGGACGCGCCGCGGGCGAAGCCATCCCGCAACCCTATGTAGAAGGAAGTCTGACGTGAACCGTATTGCAGAAGGACGCCTGTTCGTGATGATAGGCGCCTTGTATTTCTCTCAGGGCATACCGCTGGGCGTGGCCATGGAAGCCTTGCCTGCGCTGCTGCGCCGAGACGGCGCGGACCTGCAGGCGCTGGCCTGGCTGCCGCTGGTCGGCCTGCCGTGGGTATTGAAATTCCTGTGGGCCCCCGTGGTGGACAACCGTTGGACCCGCGCCATGGGGCGGCGGCGCAGCTGGATCGTGCCGATGCAGTCCATCGTGCTGGCCTGCCTGGTGGGGCTGGTGTTCCTGGGCATCGATGCCGTGGCGGCGCCCTGGGTGGTGGTCCTGATGGCGCTGGCTTCCCTTGCCAGCGCCACGCAGGACATCGCCACGGATGGACTGACGGCGGAGCGCTTCCAGGGGCAAGCCCTGGCGCGCGCCAATGCCGTTCAGGTGGGCGGCACGATGGTGGGTTTCTTCTTCGGCGGGCCGGGCTGCCTGATGCTGGCCGGGCATCTGGGGCAGACCGGCGCGCTGTTGACGCTGGCTGCCGTGGTCGCGTTCAGCCTGCTGTTGGCAGCGACGTGGCGTGAAACGGCGTTGGCCGCGCCATTGACCAGGCAACGCGCCACGCTGGCTGCATTCGTGCGCCGCCCCGGCGGTTGGGCCCTGGCGGCGGCCGCGTTCCTGTCCGCCATGACCGCGGTGGCGGGCTACGGCTTGTCCAAGTTGTTCCTGGTGGACGAAGGCTGGGCCGTCGAGACGGTGGGGCGCATCGGCATGGCGGGCGGCGTGGTGACGGTATTGCTGGGTTGCGGCGGCGGCGCATGGCTGATCGGCCGGCTGGGCGCGCGGGCCGTCCTGGCGCTGGGCTTGGCCGCCTCCGGCGTGGCGGCGCTGGCCTGGATGGCGCAAGCCCAGGGCTGGATGGCGGCGCAGGCCGGCACGGCCTTTGGCGCGCAGGCGCTGGGCGCATTCGGCGCGGGGGCGGCTTCCGTGGCCCTGATGACGCTGGCCATGCGTTTCGCCAGCCGCGGCGAACAGGCCGGCACCGATATGACCGCCGTGCAGAGCGCGCGCGACCTGGGAGAGATCCTGACCTCGTCGCTTATGACCGGCCTGGCGGCCCAGGTCGGCTACTCGGGCGGCTTCGCCAGCGGCTTGCTGGTGGCGGCGGTGACGCTGGCGTTCACGGCCCGGACCCTGGGGCGGGCGAATTGACATGGCGATTCCGGCGGTTGCGGCTACACTTGTGCGCCGTTTTGCTTTCAGCCCCAGAATTCCCCATGATTTCCTCCGCATGCGGCGTCGATTTCGGCACGTCCAATTCCACCGTGGGCTGGAGCCGCCCCGATCAGCGCGCGCTCCTCGCCCTGGAAGACGGCAAGACCACCTTGCCTTCGGCCATTTTCTTCCATGACGAAGACGCCGAGGTCAGCTATGGCCGCGCCGCCATTTCCGATTACCTGGCGGGTTACGACGGGCGCTTGATGCGCTCCATGAAGAGCCTGCTGGGCAGCTCGCTGATCGACGGCTCGACCGAAGTGCAAGGCCGTTCGATTCCGTTCCGCGTCTTGCTGACGCGCTTCATCGCCGAACTCAAGCGCCGCGCCGAGACGGCTGCCGGGCGTGGCTTCACTCGCGCCGTGCTGGGCCGGCCAGTGTTCTTCGTGGACGACAACCCGGCCGCCGACCAGACGGCCCAGGACACCCTGGGCGAGATTGCGCGCAGCGTCGGTTTTACCGATATCGAATTCCAGTTCGAACCGCTGGCTGCCGCATTCGACTACGAATCGCAGATCGACCGCGAAGAACTGGTACTGGTCATCGACATCGGCGGCGGCACGTCCGACTTTTCTTTGATCCGCCTGGGGCCCGGCCGTGCCGCCAAGGCCGACCGCCGGGAAGACATCCTGGCTTATGGCGGTGTGCACATCGGTGGGGTGGACTTCGACAAGCAGCTCAGCCTGGCCCACGTGATGCCAATGCTGGGGCTGGGCAGCCAACTGCGCAGCGGCAAGGATGTGCCGTCCACGCAATATGGCAATCTGGCCTGCTGGCACACCATCAACCAGGCCTATAGCCGCAAGGCCGCCGAGCACTTTGCCTACATCCGCGCCGAAGCCGGGGACCGCGAGAAGATCGATTTGCTGCTCAACCTGGTCAAGCAGCGCGCCGGCCACTGGGTGGCGGTGCAGGTCGAAGAGGCCAAGATCGCACTGTCGGACGCGCCTGCCACGCGCATCGACCTGTCGCGCATCGCGCCGGAACTGGGCGTGGACGTGACGCGGGCGTCTTTCGATGCCTGCGTGGGGCGCCTGATCGAGAAGGTCGAAACCACGGTAGGCGCGCTGCTGCGCGATGCCGGAGTGTCGACTTCGGACGTGGACACCGTGTTCTTCACCGGCGGCTCCAGCCGCGTTCCACGCCTGCGCGAATCGGTGTCGGCGCTGGTGCCCGAGGCGCGCAGCGTGGAAGGCGATCTGTTCGGCAGCATCGGCGCCGGCCTGGCGCTGGACGCGCGCCGCAAGTTCGGCTGAGCCGTTCATGTGGCGATGGTAAGCTGCGTGTTGCCCGCGCACGCGCTCTGCTACGCGCGGCTAGCCAGGTTCTGGAATCCCACATGACCCGCAAGCCCGATTCCCATCTCGAAGAAAAACTCGTCGCCAGCGAGGCTCCTTACAACGGCGCCTTTCTCAAGATCCGCCGCGACACGGTCAGCCTGCCCAACGGCAATACGGCCACGCGCGAATACGTGGTGCATCCCGGCGCGGTGGTGGTGATCCCGTTGCTGGACGACGGCCGGGTGCTGCTGGAGCGGCAGTACCGCTATCCGATAGGGCGCGTCATGACGGAGTTCCCCGCCGGCAAGCTGGATCCGGGCGAGGATCCGCTGGCCTGCGGCAAGCGTGAACTGCTTGAGGAAACCGGCTACACCGCCAGCCAGTGGGCCCGGGCCGGGGCCTTGCACCTGGCCATTGCCTATTCCACGGAAATCATCCATATCTACTTTGCGCGCGGCTTGCGCGCCGGGCCGCGCCAGCTGGACCAGGACGAATTCCTGGACGTGATCAGCGCGGATCCCGCCGAGTTGGTCGAAGCCTGCGCCAAGGGCGACGTCACGGACGCCAAGACGCTGACCTGCGTGCTGTGGATGCAGAATGTGCTGTCCGGCGCCTGGAAGCTGGATTGGCAGGACAACGCGGCCTGAGGGCGCGTCCCGCTGGATCTGCTTCGCCATGTCCACATTTCCCGTCCTGGTGCAGCCTGCCGGTCTGCGTTTCGACGCGCCAACCGATACCTCGGTGCTGCTGGCGGCGCAGGCGGCTGGCATCAAACTGCCCAGCTCGTGCCGCAACGGCACTTGCCGCGCCTGCATGTGCCTCTTGCTTGAAGGGGAGATCTCGTACCGTATCGAATGGCCGGGACTATCGCGCGACGAGAAAGAGGAGGGCTGGATCCTGCCGTGCGTGGCGCGGGCGGAGTCGGCCCTGGAAATCCGGGCGCCGCTGGCTGCGCCGATAGAGGCCGCGGCCGCGCCGCCGCGCCCGCTTACCGGGGCGCGGCGCTAGCGCCGGCAAGCATTGCGGCGGCTGCCGTGGCGGCCGCCATTCCCAGCGCCATGCCGGCGGCCATGCCGCTGAAGGGCCCCGCGCCGGCGGCCAAGGCCGCTGCGACACCCCATTGCGCTCCCACCAGCATGCCCAGACCCATCGCCAGTGCGCAGGCCAGGCGCGCGCCTAGGGCGGGCGCGCCCGGCAGCGGCAACAGCGCGGCGATCAACATGGCTGCGCTGCTGGCGGGCATCAGGGCGGCATGGCGCCATGCCTGTTCCAGCAAACCGCCGGGCGCCGCGCACTGGCTGGCGAGCAGCGCCGACGGCGTGCGCAGCGTGTCCATCCACAAGCCCGCTGCCATGGCCGCCGTGCAGCCCAGCCACAGGATCGCGGCGTCGGCGGCCATGTGGACGGCGCGCGAGCGCCCGCGTTTAACCGCAGGCGTGGCAGGCGCGCGCCGGGGCGTCGTCGTAGCGGTCATGGTGGCGCACCCAGTCGCCCAGATTAAAGTGCGGGCCCTTCTCGTTGCGGCCCAGCGGCGCGAAGTCCAGATAGTTGTAGGCGCCGGCCAGTCTTTCCACGCCGCGCGCGAAACTTGAATAGGTATGGAAGATTTCGCCGTCGGGGTCGCGGAAAAATGCGCTGGCGCCGGAGTTTTCTTCCATGCTGCCGTCGGCCTTGGGCGTCGTGGCCTGCAGGTCGAAATTGAAATCGCTGCCTTCGGATGAATACCAGGGGAAGCTCCAGCCCATGCGCCGCTTGAAGGCGTCCAGCTTGGCCAAGGGCGCGCGCGATACGGCGACTACCGTCACGTCATGCTGGCGCAGGTGCATGGCTGCGCTGTCCATGTGGTCGGCCAGGAAGGAGCAGCCCACGCAGCCTTCTTCCCAGTCCGGGCCGAACATGAAGTGGTAGACGATGAGCTGGCTTCTGCCCTGGAACAGCTCCGCAAGTTCCAGGGAGCCGCCCGCGCCTTGGAAGCGGTATGGTTTGTCCACCTTGACCCACGGCAGAGCCAGGCGCTCGCGAGCCAGGGCATCGTGGGCCCGGGTCAGCTCTTTTTCTCGGCGCAGCAGCGCCTCGCGCGCGATTTCCCATTGCGCGCGGGATACGACGGGGTGATCGGTTTGCATTGTGTGCCTCCTCGGGGCGGGCCGGTGGGCCCGGATAGGGCGAACGGCGCGGATTCAGGCCGGATTCGCCAGATGGGACGCCAGCCGGTCCAGCGCGCCGGACCATCCATGCTGATGGCTGTCGCGGGTGGCCTGGTCGACGAACGGGGTCTGCAGGAAGGCGAGTTCGGTGCCGCCGTCGGCAGACGTGAATTCAAGCGTGATCATGGAGACTTCCGCGGGGGTGTCGCGCCAGGCCCAGGTGAAGACCAGCCGGCGCAGCGGCTCGACTTCGCGGTAGTGGCCGCTGGCATGATGTTCCAACCCGTCCTCGGTGGAGAACCCCACCTGGTAGGCGCCGCCCACGCGGACGTCGGTTTCCGCCCGGAGAACCCGCCGGGTTTCGGCGGGACCAAACCAGCGCATCAGCGCCTGCGGGTCCGTCCAGGCGCGCCAGACGCGTTCGACGGGGGCGTCGAAGCGCCGCCTGAGCCGGAGTTCGATGGGGGGCGATGCTTCTCGGGTGCTTCGGTTTTCCATGGGTGGACCTCTTCCTCGTGGTACAGGTACCGCGCCAGCGAATCCAGCTGTCCGCTCCAGAACTTCTCGTAACGGGCCAGCCAGTCGGATGCCGCCCGCATCGGTTCGGGCGAGAGCGTGCAATTCACGACGCGGCCGTCCTTGGCGCGGGCGATCAAGCCGGCGTCTTCCAGCACGCGCAGGTGCTTCATGAATGCGGGCAGGGACATGGCGTGCGGCCGGGCCAGCTCGCTGACCGAGGCCGCGCCTTGTTCCAGATCGGCCAGCACCCGGCGCCGCGTGCCATCGGCCAGGGCCGAAAAGATGCCGTCGAGCCTGTCGTCGTTAAACTTAACCATGAGGTTAAGTATTAAGCCGAAGCGGCATGGCTGTCAAGCAACAAAGTTGTCGCGATCAGGCGTGCTGGTGCATGGCCGAGCGATGCTTGGTGTCGCGCATGGTGGCGTACACCAGTAGCGACAGGAAGATGATGCCCGCGAGGTAGTAGTAGAACCACTCCTCATGCCCTTGCTGCTTGAAGAAGAGCGCAATGGCCGGCGCCGTGCCCCCGAAGATGGACACCGTCACGGCATAGGGCACGGCTACGCCGGTGGCGCGGATGTTGGTCGGGAACAACTCCGCCTTCACCACTGCGTTGATGGACGTATAGCCGGCCGTGAACACCCAGGCGCCGCAGATCAGCAGGAAGGCCATGAAGGGCGAGCGTGTGTGCGCCAGCGTCATCAGGATGGGTACGGTCAGTGCCGCGCCGGCCACGCCGAAGAACACCAGGAGCGGCTTGCGTCCGATCCTGTCCGACAGCGCGCCGTAGACCGGCTGCAGAATCAGCGCGAAGATCAGCGACCCGGCGATGATGTAGGTGGTGACGATGTCGGAAAAGCCCGAGGTCTGCCGCACAAACGTCTGCATGTAGGTCGTGAAGGTGTAGAACGCCGCGGTGCCGCCCGCCGTCAGGCCCACCACGATGGCCACTTCACGCGGGTACTTCAGCAGGCCGCGCAGCGAGCTCGTCTGCGGCTTGGGGGCTTTCTGGGCTTCCTTGTAGGAATCCGTTTCGGGCATGTCGCGCCGCATCAGGGCAGTGATCACGGCCAGCATGGCGCCGACCACGAAGGGAATGCGCCAGCCCCATTCCACCAGCTGCTCGTGGGTCAGGAAAACGTTTTGCAGCAACAGCAGCACCAGGATGGCGCTGAGCTGGCCGCCGATCAGGGTGACGTACTGGAAACTGGAATAGAAGCCGCGATGGTCCGGATCCGCGATTTCGGTCAGGTAAGTGGCGCTGGCGCCGTACTCCCCGCCCAGGCTCAGGCCTTCGATCACGCGCGCCAGCGCCAGCAGGGCTGGCGCGGCCAGGCCTATGGTGGCATAGGTGGGCGTGACCGCGATGATCAGCGAACCCACGCACATCATGCCCACCGACACCATCAGCGACAGACGCCGCCCGTGACGGTCCGCCAGATGGCCAAACAGCCAGCCGCCCAGCGGGCGCACGATGAAGCCGGCCGCAAACAGCGTGGCCGCATTCAACTGCTGGACGACCGGATCGTGGGAGGGAAAGAAGGCGGGGGCGAAATACAGGGCGAACGCGGTATAGGCGTAGAAGTCATACCACTCCACCAGATTGCCCATGGAGCCGATGAAGATCGCCTTGATGCGGCGCTTTGCGTCGGGCATGTCGAGATACGCTTGCGTCATATCCTTCCTTCGAGTGCGTTTGTCGGGGGACGCCGGACACGCGATCGCGGACGGGCCGCGAAATGGAACACGCATGGCGATATGTTGCGCCTGCGCGGGCCGAAATGCACGCGCTATGGCACTGATTTTCTTCAGCTTTTTGTCAGGATTCTGCGCCGGGCGGGGCGCGCCGGCCTACTTGCCGCGGGGCTTGATGACGTCGCAGGCAGCGGCGCCGTCGGGGGCCTGGGCCTCGTCGCCCAGCAATGCCTGCACGCCGCAGGCCGAGCTGAACATGCCCTTGCTGTTGTGGCCGACGCCGGCTACCTCGAAAGCGCGCCGATGCAGCGGCACGGGCCTGGCGCCGCGCGCCGCCAGCACGTGCTCGTATTGCGCGTAGCCGGTGCCGCGGGCCAGCCGTGTCGCGCCCTGGGCTTCCGCCCCGCAGGTCTTGTCCAGCAGGCGGTCTTCCGGATTGTTGTCGGCGCCGCCCAGCAGATAGGTGACATCGCGCGCCGCATAGCGCACGAAGAGCTTGGACTCGTCGGTTTCCCGGGAGTACGCAGGAAGCTTGTCCGGGCCGTATTTGTACTGGTTGTACGTGGGGCAGATGCCGCGCTCGTAAGGCGCATAACCCTTGCCGTCGGCGCGGGGGCGTTCGTTGCTCAGGTAGAGGTAGGACGAGGGGTTGGCGACTACGTAGCGCAGGGCCAGCCCGTCGCGCCGCAGCGCGCCGTCGATATTGTTCAGCACGGCATAGCGCTGTACCAGTTGGCCGCCGGCCGAGTGGCCGGCCAGCACGATGCCGGCCAGCGACGAGAGGCGCTTGCGATCATCCAGGCTGCGCAGCAGGTCGTCCAGCACCTGGAACGAAGCGACCGGCGCGGGGCGTCCCGCGGCCTGCACGCTATCTTCGCCGTCTTCCCAGCTTGCCTTGCGCCAAGCCGCCATGCCGCCAAAACCGGAGTCGATCGAGCCGGAAAAGCGCGGCGCCAGTATCAGGGTATCGCGCGCCCGCTCGGGGTTGTGCGCCAGCAGTGCGGCGACGGATTCATAGTAGCGGTCGGCGTCGCGCTTGACGCCGTGGATGACGACCACGACCTGCTTGATGCCGCGCAGGTCGTCCTTTGCCAGGTCGCGATTGGCGTAGACCGGCATCTTGTAGCGGTGGCCAGGCTTGCCCAGCTCCACGGCCTGCCAGCGCAACGGCGCCGCGCGCTTGGGGGCGGGCGCGGTTTCGCTGTAATCGTAGGGATCTGGCAGGGGCGTCTGGCCGTGTGCCCCGAGCGGCGCCAGCGCCGCCACGGCGCACAGCGCGGCCAGACCGCGCAAGGGGCCTGGCCGCGCCAGAGGCAATGGGAGGATGGGCGCGCGGCGCATGGCGCGGCGGGCGTTCAGCAGCCCTCTTGGCCCAGCAATTGCTTGAGCGCGGGCAGGTCCAGGATGCGGACCTCGCGCTGGTTGATCTTGATGAGGCCGTCTCGCGCAAAGCGCGAAAACAGCCGGCTGACCGTTTCCAGGGTCAGGCCGAGGTAGTTGCCGATTTCCTCGCGGCTCATGCGCAGCACGAATTCCGTGGAGGAATAGCCCAACGACGCGTAGCGTTGCGACAGGTTCAGCAGGAACGCGGCCAGGCGCTGTTCGGAACGCATGGAGCCCAGCGAGGCCAGCATCTGGTGCGAGCGGTTGATCTCGCGGCTCATCAGCCGGCGGAACTGCTGCTGCAGGGAGGGCAGGTGGGTAGCGATGCGGTCGATATCGGCCAGGCGGATGACGCAGACCTCGGAATCTTCCAGCGCGACGGCGGTCGAAACGTGCTTGCCGTCCAGCATGCCGTCCATGCCGACGATTTCGCCGGGCAGGTGAAAGCCGGTGACCTGGATCTGGCCGGTGGCGTCTTCCAACTGCGTCTTGAGGCTGCCGAATCGCACGCTGTAGACGGCGTCGAGCGGGTGGTTCAGGGAATAGAGCGGCTTGCCTTTTTCAAGGCGCACGCGTTCCCTCACCAGTTCGTCCAGCTTTTCCACCTCGGCGGCTGCCATGCCCACGGGCACGCACACATGTCCCAGCATGCATGTGGAGCAATGGGCGGCATCAGGGGCAACGGGGACCCGTTTTTGCATACGATGACCTCTATAGTGCCCATTGCGCGGACGCATGCCGGAATGGGTATAAAGCTTGAAGACAACCGTTATTGTAGTCCGTTGTTACTACGGGCGTCTTACCGGCCTTCCGGGCGGGGGTGGGCGAGCCGGTAACCGACCCAGTCGTCGGCCGCGATATCGACCGCCTTGCCGCGCAGGGCCGGGTCTATCGGATAGTACTGGCAGCGCAGTTCATGGGTCCCCGAGGGGATCTCCAGGCGCGCGGCGACCTCGCGCCGCACAAAGCAACAGGGCATGCCGGGCGTGTACTCCTCGATCTCGTCCATCAGCGCCACCAGGGGGGCTCCACCTGGAAGACATCGCCCCGCACACGCCGGCCGTCGTCCACCGGAATCAGCCCCGGCCAGTCGCCGAAGTCCACCAGCCTGCCCGGAACGCTGGCCGGCCCCACGTAGCGCGCTGCAGGCAGGCCGCGCCGCGCGGCGGCTTGAGCCAGATCATTGATTTCGCCCGCGCGTAGCGTGCCGTAGACAAAAACGTATATGCTCATAAGTCAGATTGTTGCTGCACGTCGAGAAACCATGGCGCGGGCAGGGTGTTGAAATTCTCGCATCTGGCCGCATATTCAGGATATCGAGCCAGCCGGCACGTATCGGTCAGGCTCCCCAACAAGCCAAACGACCATTATGCGATTCGACAAACTGACAACCAAGTTCCAGCAAGCCCTGGCCGACGCTCAAAGTCTGGCCGCCCGCAACGATCACCCCTATATTGAGCCGATTCACGTGCTTTCCGCCTTGCTGTCGGATTCCGACAGCGGCGCGGGCAGCCTGCTGGCGCGCGCCGGCGTGGCCGTCAATCGGCTGCAACCGGCCATCGAGACCGCCCTGAAGGCCTTGCCTCAGGTGCAGGGGGACGACAATGTCCAGGTCGGCCGCGACCTGCAGGCGGTGCTGACGCGCACCGACAAGGAAGCGGCGCGCCGCGGTGACACCTATATCGCCAGCGAACTGTTCCTGCTGGCCCTGGCCGACGACAAGGGCGAGGCCGGCCGCATCCTGCGCGACGCGGGCCTGCAGAAAAAGGCCCTGGAAGCCGCGATCGACGCCGTGCGCGGCGGCGAAAGCGTTTCTGGCGCCGAAGGCGAGTCCAACCGCGAAGCCTTGTCCAAATACACCATGGACCTGACCGAGCGCGCCCGCCAGGGCAAGCTCGATCCGGTGATCGGCCGCGACGACGAAATCCGCCGCACGATCCAGATCCTGCAGCGCCGCACTAAAAACAACCCCGTGCTCATCGGCGAACCCGGCGTGGGCAAGACCGCCATCGTCGAAGGACTGGCGCAGCGCATCGTCAACGATGAAGTGCCCGAAACCCTGCGCGGCAAGCGCGTCTTGTCGCTGGACCTGGCGGCCTTGCTGGCCGGCGCCAAGTTCCGCGGCGAATTCGAAGAGCGCCTGAAGGCCGTGCTGAAAGAACTGGCGCAGGACGACGGCAGCAACATCGTCTTCATCGACGAGCTGCATACCATGGTGGGCGCGGGCAAGGCCGAAGGCGCGATGGATGCGGGCAACATGCTCAAGCCGGCGCTGGCGCGCGGCGAGCTGCATTGCATCGGCGCGACCACGCTGGACGAATACCGCAAGTACATCGAGAAGGACGCGGCGCTGGAGCGGCGCTTCCAGAAGGTGCTGGTCGACGAGCCTGACGTGGAATCCACCATCGCCATCCTGCGCGGCTTGCAGGAGCGCTATGAAATCCACCACGGCGTGGAGATCACCGACCCCGCCATCGTGGCCGCGGCCGAGCTCTCGCACCGCTACATCACCGACCGCTTCCTGCCGGACAAGGCCATCGACCTGATCGACGAAGCAGGCGCGCGCATCCGCATGGAGATCGATTCCAAGCCGGAAGTGATGGATAAGCTCGACCGCCGCATCATCCAGCTCAAGATCGAGCGCGAGGCCGTCAAGAAGGAAACCGACGACGCTTCCAAGCGCCGCCTGGGCGCGATCGAGGACGAGCTCGAAAAGCTGCAGCGCGAATACAACGACTTCGAGGAAATCTGGAAGGCCGAGAAGGCGGCCGTGCAAGGCACGCAGGCCATCAAGGAAGAGATCGACAGCGTGCGCGCCGAAATGGCCGAGCTGCAGCGCAAGGGCCAGTTCGACAAGCTGGCGGAATTGCAATACGGCAAGCTGCCCGACCTGGAAGCGCGCCTGAAGGCGGCCGAAGTGGGCGCCGCGGAAGCGGCCGAGGAAGCCGAGGGCGGCGAAGGGCGTCCGCGCCTGTTGCGCACTCGCGTAGGCGCCGAGGAAATCGCCGAGGTCGTGTCGCGCGCCACCGGCATTCCGGTGTCCAAGATGATGCAGGGCGAACGCGAGAAGCTGCTGCACATGGAGGAATACCTGCACAAGCGCGTGGTGGGCCAGGACGAGGCCGTGCGCCTGGTGTCCGATGCCATCCGGCGTTCGCGCGCCGGCCTTGCCGATCCCTCGCGTCCCTACGGTTCGTTCCTGTTCCTGGGCCCCACGGGTGTGGGCAAGACCGAGCTGACGCGCGCGCTGGCCGAGTTCCTGTTCGACTCCGAAGAGCACATGATCCGCATCGACATGAGCGAATTCATGGAGAAGCATTCGGTGGCGCGGCTGATCGGCGCGCCGCCAGGATATGTGGGCTACGAGGAGGGCGGCTACCTGACCGAGGCCGTGCGCCGCAAGCCATACAGCGTGGTGCTGCTGGATGAAGTCGAGAAAGCCCATCCGGACGTCTTCAACGTGCTGTTGCAGGTGCTGGACGATGGCCGCCTTACCGATGGCCAGGGCCGCACGGTGGATTTCCGCAACACGGTGATCGTCATGACGTCCAACCTGGGCTCGCACCATATCCAGAGCCTGGCGGGCAAGCCGTACGAAGTGGTCAAGGAAGTGGTGTGGGACGAGCTCAAGCAGACCCTGCGTCCCGAGTTCCTGAACCGCATCGATGAAGTGGTGGTGTTCCACGGGCTGGAAGCGCAGCACATCGAGTCTATCGCCCGCATCCAGCTGCGTCGCCTTGGCGAACGCCTGGAAAAGCAGGAGATGCGCCTGGAAGTGAGCGAACCCGCTCTGGCGGAATTGGCCCGCTCGGGCTTCGATCCGGTGTTCGGCGCGCGCCCCTTGAAGCGCGCGATCCAGCAGCAGATCGAGAACCCGGTGGCCAAGCTGATCCTGGAAGGCCGCTTCGGTCCGCGCGACGTGGTGCCGGTGGATTGGCAGGACGGGCAGTTCGTCTTCACGCGAACCTTGCAGTAAACCGGTCCGGCGCGGCGAGCGCCGAGCCGCATGAAAGCAACCCCGGGAAGCTGGCCTGATCGGCAGTTTCCCGGGGTTTTTTTACATGCGCCGATCCTGTTGCCGCGAGGGACGGGTACCGCGCGCGGCGTTTTGCTGCGGAGTGTCCTTGTCGCGCAACAGGCCGATGAGTCCTCCCAAAGCTGGGGGGATGCGCTTCCTGTTGCGTGCTTCGTGCGGCGCGTTCATAGCATTCCCCTTGCGACGGCCTCCGAATCCGCCGCGTAGACGCGGCCTGCGTGCTGGCGCAGCGGCACCGCGTCTAGCGCCGCGCCCTGGCAAGGGCCTTCGATGCACAGTCCATCCTCGAAGCGGAACAAGGCCGAGTGATGGGCGCACATCAGCACCTGGGCCTCGTAGGTCAGGACGGCGCCATGGGCCGCGTCCAGCGTGACGGAGAAGTGCGGGCAGCGGTTCAGGTATGCCCAGACGGCCTCACCCCGCCGCAGCAGGATGACCGGCTGCGCGGCGAAGTTCACTGTCAACGAACCGCCATCAGGGATGTCATCGAGCCAGCACAGCGCCGCCCCGTCGGCCGCGTCAGGCGCGGGGCAGCACGAAGTCATAACGTCCCTCGTGGAAGTCCGAATCGAATCCGAAGCGCCTGCCCGGTGTGGAGTCCGCGCCCAGCGGATCGTATTGCAGCACCAGCGATGGCTTTACGCCGAACACCGCGTCCGAGGCAAGGTAGGGATCCCCGGCGTTGAACAGATGGGTGACCAGCCTTTGGTGCCCCGGCGCGTCGATCATGAAGTGCAGATGCGCGGGCCGGAAGATATGCCTGCCGGTTGCCGCCATCATGCGGCCGACGGGACCGTCACCCGGTATGGGATAGGACACGGGCAGGATGGTGCGGATTGCGAAGTAGCCGTCCTCGCCGCTACGGTAGCGGCCGCGCAGGTTGCCGTGGGGCTGGTCCACGTCCTGGCCAGAGTACATGCCATTGGAGGCCGTCTGCCACACGTCGAGGACGGCGCCGGCCAGCGGCCGGCCATCGGTATCGCGGACGTAGCCATGCACCAGCGCGGGCTCGCCGGGCGTGAGCGCCATGTTTTCGCCGGGCGCGCGGTCGGGCATGCCGGCCATGTAGAAAGGGCCGAATACCGTGCTTTCGGTGGCCTGTCCCGGTTTGCGGTGGTTGATGGCATCCACCAGCATCGACACGCCCAGCGTGTCGGAGAGCAGGATGAACTCCTGCCGCACCGCGCCATCGCAGATCTGGCCGGTCTCGGTCAGGAACCGGATTGCCGCCATCCATTCGGCCTCGGTGGGCTCGACGTCGGCGACGAAGGCATGCAGATGCCGTACCAGGGACTGCATCAGATGGCGCAGCCTGGGATCCGGCGTCTGGGCAAAAGCGGCTGCGACCGCATCGGTCAAGGCGGTTTCGGCGTTCGGCATGGCGGTGTTCATCGGCGGCTCCTCAGCGCTTGAAGTGCGGCGGCACGGCGGCGTCCACGTTGACCCACACGGACCTGGCTTCAGTGTAGTCATGCATGGCTTCAAAGCCCATCTCCCGGCCATAACCCGACTGGCCCACGCCGCCGAACGGGCTGCCGGGATTGACGCGCTTGTAGCAGTTGATCCAGCACATGCCCGCATGGATGGCGCCGGCCAGCTTATGGGCGCGCGCCAGGTCGCGCGTCCACAGGCCGCTGCCCAGGCCGTAGTCGGTCGCGTTGGCAATGGCCAGCGCCTCTTCGTCGCTGCCAAAGCGCAGCACCGTGACGAATGGGCCGAATACTTCTTCCTGCGCGACGCGGTCCTGGGGCCTGGCCTCGACGATGGTGGGCGCGACGTAGTAGCCGGCCGAAAGTTCGCCGCCGGGCGCCTTGCCGCCTACGAGCAGGCGCGCGCCCTGTTCGGCGGCGATGCCCACATAGGACAGGACCTTGTCGCGGTGTTGGGCCGATGTCAGCGGACCCATTTCGGTATCGGGGGAGCGCGGGTCGCCCAGGCGGATGGAGTTCGCCAGGGCGGTGAAGCGTTCGAGGAATGCATCGGCAATCTTTTCGTGCAGCATCAGGCGCGACCCCGCGATGCATGCCTGGCCCTGGTTGTGGAAGATGGCCCAGGCCGCGCCGTTGATGGCAGCGTCGAGATTGGCATCGTCGAACACGATGTTGGCGCCTTTGCCGCCGAGTTCCAGCTGCACGCGCTTGAGGTTGCCCTTGGACGCTTCCACGATGCGGCGTCCGGTTGCGGTCGATCCGGTGAAGGCGATCTTGCCCACGTCCGGGTGTTCGGCCAGCCGCTGGCCCGCCGTGTGGCCATAGCCGGGGACCACGTTGACCACGCCATCCGGAAATCCAGCGGCGGCCATCAGCTCGGCGATGCGCAGGGTCGACAGCGGCGTGAGTTCCGAGGGCTTGAGCACCACGGTGTTGCCGGCAGCCAGCGCGGGCCCAAGTTTCCAGCTGGTGAACATGAGCGGGAAATTCCACGGCACGATCTGACCCACCACGCCGATGGGCGCGCGCTGCACGTAGTTCAGGAAACCCGATTCAACAGGAATGACGCTGCCCTGCAGTTTGTCGGCCATGCCGCCGAAATAGCGGAAGCAGCCGGCGGTGCGCGGCACGTCCAGGCCGCGCGTGTCGCGTATTGGATGGCCCGTGTCCAGCGTTTCAAGCTGCGCCAGTTCCTCGGCATTGGCTTCTATCAGGTCGGCCAGCTTGAGCAGCAGACGTCCGCGATCGGCGGCCGCCATCCGAGCCCAGGCGGGAAAGGCGCGCTGTGCCGCCTGCACGGCGCGGTCCACGTCTTCCGCTTCTGCAGCGGCGATGGCGGTGATGAGAGATCCGTCGTGCGGATTCAGCACGTCTATCGTGCCGCCCGCGGCCGCGTCCACGAAGCGGCCGTCGATAAAGAGTTTGTTCTGCATGGCTGAGAAGTCGTAATGAGAGGGAAGGGGGAGTTCAGAACGCGACGGGGTAGGGCGCGAGCTCGCCGCTTTCGTAGCGCTGAGGCAGGTCGGGGGTGGCGTTCTCCCAGACCAGCAACATGGAGCGCTTGGTCGAATAGCCCTGATGCCGGATGTCGGCCGGCATGGCGCAGATGTCGCCGGCGCGCATGGTGATGCGGGCGCGCGGCGCGCCGGTGTCTTTATCGCCGATGTCCCAGACGATCTCATCGGACAGCTGCAGGAACCACTCCACGCGATCGTTGCCATGGAACACCGGCAGGATGAATTCTTCGGTGGTGGGGCAGAACAGGCTGGCGCCGCAGACGGAAGTAACGGATGGGTTCCAGGTTACGTCCGAGCGCGACAGGTACTTGAACAGGCTGAATGCATGGAGCTTGCCCTCGAAGCCGGGTTCGGCATGGACCTGCGGTTCGTCCTGAGTCACGTCCGCGAAGGCCCGGTTGACCGGAAGGTCGTCGCGCAGTGGAGAGTCTTCCGGCAGGCCCGGCATGCGCCGGGTGGCGATGCGCGAGCGTTCGATCGCGGCGATGTTGTCGCCGTGCTTGCGGCCGAAGGCGGAGCCCGTTTCCTCCGGCGCGGCAAACGGATCGAAGCCTTCGTTGGTCCAGTCATGCAACATCGCCTTGAAGGTGGCCATGATGAGCGGGGTGTCGAAAGTCTCCGTGTAGTCCACGCCTGCCGCCTTCATGACGCCATTGAAGGAGCCTGCGTAGACATCCACCTTGCCGTAGTGGTTGCGCGTGCCGAATACGTGGTCGAAGTTGACCCAACCGTAGAAAAAGCCCCAGGCCACGTCGCGCATCAGCGCGCGCAGGAAGGCGTCTGCCGCGATCGCATGGGTGCGCGTCTGGCCCTTGGAGGGCCAGTGCACCTTGACGAAGTACTCGTCGCGGGTGAAGGTGAACGCGCCCAGATCGAAGCGCTTGTAGCCGGTGGCGGCGTCTGCCGCGCTGGCGGCGACTTTGCCGGCGGCGAATGAGGCGGTGGGCGCGGGGGTATCCAGCATGGCCATATCGTGACTCCAGAAAGTAAGGGGGGCGGGTGGCGCGGGGATTACTGCAGGCAGATGTCCGCCCATTTCTCGACGGACAGTTGGCCGGCGCGGGTCTGGATCAGCAGCACGCCCGGATAGGGCGCCGTGAAGCGATAGGCGCAGCCGGCGGGCAGCAGGCATTGGTGTCCGCGGCTCAGCAGGACGCGGCCCATGGGCTTGCCTGCGGGCGCCTGGCCCGCAAGCACGGTGCCGTCCGCGGCTGCGGACGGCTGGTCCAGGGCCAGGAAATCGACCTGGGCCTGGCCGTCCATCAGGATGGCGAATTCGTCATGGCTGCAGACGTACCAGGGCGATACGCCTTCGGCGCGCAGGGTTTCAATGACGTACTCCAGATTCTTTCCGACCACTGTTTTTTCGTAGGGCGCGGCATTCGAAGCCACCTCGAAAATGTTGGAAAAGACATAGTGGCGCGGCGAGCCCTGCGTGATCTCGATGGAGCCCTTGCGGTAGTCCTTCAGCGAGCCGAAGACGGTGGTGGGTGCAGCGGTATTCATGAAGCCTCCTGTGTCGGGGGAGTCCGGCTGCGCGGTGTGCGGGGCGCGGCCGGGGGGATCGGGGTGGGCGTGTCAGTCCACCTTGAGGTTGATCTTGCGGATGACACCCGTCCATTTGGCGGCGTCTTCGCGCAGGCGGCGCGCCGTGGCGTCGGGCGGCTCGGGCAGGGGATCCAGGTCGTTGGCCTGCAGTTTCTGCTTCACTTCAGGCAACGCCAGCGCGCGCGCCACCTCTTCATTCATGCGCTTTACGATGACGGCTGGCGTGTCCTTGGGAGCGAACAGCATTTCGCGAAAGGTGGCGTCGTAGCCGGCCACGCCCGCCTGTTGCATGGTCGGGACGTCCGGCGCCTGGACCGAGCGCGCGGCGCCTGACACCGCCAGTCCGTACAGCTTGCCGGCCGCGACATAGGGCGCGACCACGGGAGACGCCAGATAGCCGCAGGGCACCTGTCCCGCCAGCACATCCTGGGTGGCGGGCGACGGGCCCTTATAGGGGACGTGCAGGATGTCCAGGCCTGCGCCGGACAGGTAAAGCTCCATCGCCAGATGGCCGGGCACGCCCTGGCCGCCGGAGGCGTAGCTGAGCGCGCCGGGCGTTTTCCGGGCCTGCGCATCCAACTGGGCCAGGGTGCGCAGACCGGAGCCGGCCGAGCACACCAGCATCTGGTTGAAGTTCGCGAGCGCCACAACGGGCGTCAGATCGTCCGCCTTGAAATTGAGCTTGCGGTAGATGGCGGGATTGATGGTGACGACCGTGTCCGGCGCCTCCAGGAAGGTGTAGCCGTCGGCGGGAGACCGGGCCACCGCCTCCGCGCCGATATTGCCGCCGGCGCCGGGGCGGTTCTCGATGATGACCGGCTGCTTGAGCGACTGCCCCACCGCGTCGGCCACGATGCGCGCCGCGGTATCGCCGGGCGATCCGGCGGGAAAGGCGACCACGATGCGGATGGCGCGGGTGGGCCAATCCTCCTTCGGCTGGGCGTGCGACGCCGTGCTGGCGGCCATACAGACTGCCAGCGCAAGTAAATGCGGTTTCATGCTGTCTCCTGAGGTTTATTTTTCAGGCGTCCTGGTCCGGACGCGCTGCGCTACCACCTGCCGATGTGGATGCCGGCCGATTCCTCCTTGCGTGTCCATCCCGTCATGGCGGCGTGGCTGACGGTGGGGTGGATCTTGCGATTGCGCAGCCAATCGAACAGCATGGCCTGGTAGCGTTCGCGCACAGGCGCGTGCGCGGGGTCCGCGCCCAGGTCGTCGTATTCGTCCGGATCCGCGCGCAAATCGAATAGCTGCGGACGCAGACCTTCAAAATGGACGTACTTCCAGTCGTGGTCACGCACCATAATGGTGTGGCAGCCGTCGGCGGGACGGCCCAGCGGTTCGCGCACGAAGTCGCGGAACGCATAGTTGTTTTCCGAGTACACCGCGCGGCGCCAGTCAGCGGGTTCCTCGCCGTGCAGCAGCGGCAGCAGCGAACGTCCTTCCAGGATGTGATCGGGGATTTCCGCGCCCAAGGCATCCAGGATGGTGGGTACCAGGTCGATGGCTTCCACCAGGCGCGATTCCACCGCGCCGCGGCGCGCGCCGCCGGGCAGGCGCACGATCAGCGGTACTTTGGCCACGCAGTCGTGGAACAGCTCTTTTTCGCCGAGGTAATGATCGCCGAGGTAGTCGCCATGGTCGCTGCAGAAGATGATCATGGTGTCCTGGTCGCGGCCGCTGCGCCGCAGGTAGTCGAACAGTACGCCCAACTGGTCGTCGACCTGCTTGATCAGGCCCATGTAGGTGGGGATCACCGTCTCGCGCACCTGGTCGCAGGAGAAGTTCCTGCTGACTTCGGCCTGGCGAAAGCCCTGCAGCACGGGATGGGCGTTCTCCAGTTCACGGGGCGCGCGCTTGGCCGCCTGCATGTCGTCGATTGAATACATCGCGTGATACGGCGCGGGCGCGACATAGGGCCAATGCGGCTTGATGTAGGAAAGGTGCAGCACCCAGGGCTGTTCGCCGCTTTGCTCGATGAATTCGATCGCGCGCCGCGTCATATAAGGTGTTTCAGAGTCCGTTTCCGCGACGCGCGCCGGCAGGCCGGCGTAGCGCATGTTCCAGCCGGACAGGATCTCGCCATTGGCGCCCAGCGCCGAGTTGGCGTGGTCATGCCAGGGGTTGGCGCCGTCATAGCCTTGCTGGCGCAAGTACTGCGTGTATCGGTGCGCCTCGTCGCAAAAGCCCGGCGGCCAGATGCCGTCGTCGCGGTCGTAAGGTTCGAACCCGCCTTCCGCCGCCAACAGGCCGGCCGCGCTTGCCGGGTCTATCCCCAGGCGCTGCATGCCGTGCCTGTCGGCCTCCACGTGCGTCTTGCCCGCCACCGCCACGCGGACTCCCAGCGGGCGCAGGTAGTCTCCCAGCGTCATTTCGCTGACGGGCATGGGCACGAAGTTCCACACGGCGCCGTGGCTGGTGACGTAACGGCCGGTGTAATAGGACATGCGCGACGGACCGCAAACCGGGCCTTGCACGAAGGCATGGTCAAAGCGTACGCCTTCGGCAGCGAGGCGGTCGATGTTGGGGGTGCGCAGGCGCGGGTGTCCATAGCAGGACAGATAGTCCCAGCGCAGTTGGTCGCACATGATCCAGAGCACATTGCGTGCAGCCTGTCCGCTCATTCCCGCCTCTCTTCCTGTTGCGCCAGCCACAACGGCTTTCGATAGACGTCACGATATTTCGCCGGGCCTGGGCGGCTCAAGCAGGTTTTGCTAGAGTTTCACTGAGTGAAATTCTCAGACGTTGCAATTTGGGGGGGCAATGAGCCGCTGGACGCCGAAGGTGAAGACGATAGATGCGCTGGAGCGCGGCCTCATCGTGCTGGACGAGGTGCGCGCCACGCAGGGCGCGAGCTTGCAGGAACTGCATGCGCGCACGGGCTATGCCAAGGCCACGCTGCTGCGCATCCTGGCGACGCTGCAATTGCGGGGATTGATATGGCGGCGCATCGCGGATGACTATTTCTGCCCTGCCAGCTCGCTCAACGAACCCAGCCGGCGCGCGCGCGTGCTGGACCTGCTGGGGCAATGCGCGGCCCCCGAACTGGATCGCCTGCAGGCGGAGGTGCTGTGGCCGTCGGACCTGACGGTGCGCCGCGGCAGCGCGATGATCGTGCGCGAGACCAATCGCAGCCAGTCGTATTTCACGATACGCAGAGACAACATCGGTTTCCAGATCAATATGCTGCGCTCGGCGGTGGGACGCGCTTATCTGGCGTTCTGCGCCGAAAAGGAACGCGAGTCGATCCTTGCGGCATTGCGCCGCAGCCGCCGGGAGGGCGACGCGCTGGCGCATGATGGCGCGGCAGTGGCCAAGCTTCTGGAGCAAACCCACCGCCAGGGCTACGCGCTGCGCGAACAGCGCTTCGGCGGCGACTACGACAAGCCGCGCAAGGACCAGAACGACAGGCTGGATGCCATTGCCGTGCCCATCATGGCCGCGCCAGGGCGGCTCTACGGCTGCGTGAACATTGTGTGGATCCAGGGCGTGCGCTCCACCGGCCAGATGGTGGAGCAATGCCTGGAGCCGCTATGCCGCACGGCGCGGGCCATTTCCGCCGCCATGGTGCGACGCGCCTGACGCGCCAGCCCCCGAAGACACGCGCCAATCCGGCCTCTGCCCCGAGCGCGTCGGTCCTTCGCATCGCGGAGCTATCCCGATCATTTTGTATTTTTTATGTATTGAAATTATAGAAAACCTAGGGTTTATACGGATAATATGGGCGAAATTTTCATTCTATAAAGCATCATTGTTTTTTTATTGTATTTATAGAAATGAAAATTGCTCTGATGGGCTGCGGCGAAGTCGGCTCCTGCTATGCGCAGGCATGGACTGCCGCCGGGCATGCGGTGGTGGGGATCTGCGAGTTGCGGCAGGACGAAGAAATGACCGGGCGCGCCCGGAGTCTTGGCGCCGGACTGCACGCTGAGCCGGGTGCATGGCTCGCAGAAGCGGACGTCGTCGTGTCGGCGGTGTATGGCCACGCCGCGCTCGAGATCGCGCGGCGGAGCTTTCCGCATATGCGCCCGGATGCGGTCTATGCCGACTTCACCACCGCCAGCGCGCCCGATATGCAGGCCGCTGCGGCGGCCGCTGCCGAACGGCATATCGACTTTACCGACGTCGCGATCATGGGCGCCATTGCGCTGCTGGCCGAACGTACGCCCTTGCTTTGCGCCGGAACCGGCACGGACATGGTGCTGCGGTTGGCGGAGAGCGGCGGGGCGCCGGCACGCGCCATACAAGGAGCGGCGGGCGACGCCGTGCGTCTGAAACTGCTGCGCAGCATCATGACGAAGGGCATGGAAAGCCTGGCCGTGGAATGCCTGGTCGCGGCCGAGTCCATGGGATTGAGAGCCTCGCTTTACGAGGTGCTCGCGGACATCGACCAGACGCCGCTTACCGCCTTCATGGATTCATTCGTCCGGTCCCACGTACTGCATGCGCAGCGCCGGCAGGCGGAAGTCCGGGAAGCCCGCGAGCAACTGCTGCAGGCGGGGCTGGAGCCCCTGGTTCTCGACGGCGTCGAACGGCTTTTCGGGCGGACCAGCAGGGGCATCCTGAATGCGCGAGCGGACGGCGATTTCAACTTGCCCGACTCCGTCGAGGCGCGTCTGGCCTGGCTCACAACGCTGGCGCGCGAGCGCTGAGCGCGTCGCGTTGCCCATCCAATAAGAATCAACTGTGTGAGGAAGACAATGAAAGTCCTGAAGAATTTTCTGGCGGCCACGCTCGTGCTGGGTTGCGTCGCCGCGAACGCGGCAGATATGGGCAAGGCGCCCATCACGCTCATTTCCCCATTCCCGCCCGGAGGCGGCACCGATACGCTGACCCGCATGATCGGCAGCGCGATCGGCCAGGAGCAGGGGTGGAACATGGTGGTGGAGAACAAGCCAGGCGCTGGCGGCAATCTGGCGCTGGACGCCACCGCCCGCGCGCGCCCGGATGGACATACGCTGGTGATGGCGCAGACCGACAACATCGTGCTGAACCCCTGGCTTTACAACAAGCTCAGCTACGACACGTTCAAGGATTTCAGGCCGATCGGGCCCGTGGCCACGTCGCCGAGCGTTTTCGTGGTTCTTCCGGAGTCCCCGTTCAAGACGATCGCTGATGTGGTCAAGGCCGCGCAAGCCCGTCCCGGTGTGGTTTCGCTGGGCATTCCCGGCATCGGCGGCACTGGCGACCTGACCGGCTATCTCTGGCGCAAGGCGGCGAACATCGAATTGATGCACGTGCCTTACCGGGGCTGGGGCCAAGCGTTCCCGGATCTCGCCAGCGGCCGCATCGATATGTATGTGGGCTCCGTTGCCTCGCTGTTGCCGCAGATCCGCGGCGGCAAGGTCCGCGCGTTGGCCGTGGTTGCCAAGGAACGCGCGCCGGCCTTGCCCGACGTGCCCACGTTCGTGGAAAGCGGATTCAAGACGATCGACCAGTCGATCTGGTGGGGGCTGATGGCTCCCGCCAACACGCCTGACGACGTGGTCGCCACGTTGAGCAAGGCGTTGCAGCAGGTTCAATCCCAACCCGAATTGGTGAAAAAGCTGGAAGACGCCGGCTATAGCGTGCTCAAGGGCTCCCCCGAAGACCTGGCCCGCCAGCATCGGGCAGATCACGAGACCTTCGGCAAGGTCGTGCAGGACGCAGGCATTCCCAAGCAGTAATGGCAACGCATCGCAAATTCCCCCACAGGAGCAGAAATGATCGGTTTTGAGATCCACGCCCGCAAGCGCGCGGTGAGCAAGCAAACCGTGGAGAAGTTCAACGGCGTTCCGGTGGCCAACATCAGCGACTGCATGTCGCGGATGACGGCCGGCGGCGCGCGCTTGCTGCCCATGCACGATGGCAGCCCGCTTGCCGGGCCCGCCCTGACCGTGCGCACCCGCCCCGGCGACAATCTGCTGGTCCACAAGGCGCTTGACCTCGCGCAGCCCGGCGACGTGATCGTGGTGGATGCCGGCGGCGATCTGACCAACGCCATCATCGGCGAAATCATGACCAGCTATGCGCAGACCCGCGGTATCGCCGGTATTGTGATCAATGGCGCGATCCGCGATAGCGGCGCAATCCGTCGCGGCGCGTTTCCCGTCTATGCGGCTGGCGTGACGCACCGCGGGCCCTATAAGGACGGGCCAGGAGAGATCAACTGCGTCATAGCCCTGAATGGCATGACGATCGAGCCGGGCGACCTGATCGTGGGCGACGAGGACGGCCTGTTGTCGATTCCGTTCGAGCAGACGGAAGCGGTCTACCTGGCTGCGTTGTCCAAGCACGAAGTTGAAACGAAGATGCTGGCGGATATTGCGGCGGGAACGCTGGATACATCCTGGGTAGATGCTCGGCTCAAGCAACTGGGCTGCGCCGAGGCCCGGCCGTGATCCCGGCGAGGCAGCCCGGCGGCATGCGCGTCGTCCGGCTGGATCTCTGGATCGATCCCGCGTTCGACGCGTGCATTGAGCGCGAGCCGACGTTGAGCCTCAAGGTACTGCCCGTGCGCGACGAGGCGATCACGGCGGCGGGACTCGCCGGCGCGCATGCCTACCATGTCAGCGCGGCCAAGGACGAAGTCCCCGCGCGCTGGCAAGTTTCGGAAAGCCTGCTGGCACGGTGTCCGGAACTGCTTTGTGTGTCCTCGGGCGGCGCGGGCTACGACACCGTGGACGTTGCTGCCTGCACGCGGGCCGGAGTGGCAGTGGTGAACCAGGCCGGCGCCAATGCCGCATCAGTGGCGGAAATGACGTTCGCATTGCTGCTGTCGCTGGTCAAGCGCCTGCGTGAATCCCAGGCCGCGCTGGTGGCGGGATCCGCCGCCACGCGCGAGGCCCTGATGGGACGCGAGATCGAGGGACGAGTGCTGGGCATCGTGGGCATCGGCGAAATCGGCCGCAGAGTAGCGCGCGTCGCCGCCGGCTTCGGCTTGCGGGTGATTGCATACGACCCGCTGCTGCCGCCCGAGGAAATCCGCGCCCGCGGTGCCGAACCTGTGAGCTTCCCGCAGTTGCTCGAGCAGGCCGAAGTGGTAAGCCTGCACTGTCCGCTGAATGATGACACGCGGGGCATGATCGGCGCCGAAGCCTTTGCCATGATGCGCCCCGGCGCACTGTTCATTTCGACCGCGCGCGGCGGAATCCATGATGAGCAGGCCTTGCTTTCCGCCTTGCAGGAGGGGCGGCTGGCGGGAGCGGGGCTGGATGTCTGGAGCCAGGAGCCTCCCCAGCCCGGGCATGGGCTGTTGCTGCGTTCCGATGTCGTGGCCACCTACCACACGGGGGGCGTCACGCACGAAGGCAGGCGCAAGGTCGCGCATGGGTCTGCCAGCCAGATCATGGAAATGTTGGCCGGACGCCGTCCCCCGCGGCTACTGAATCCGGAGGTCTGGCCCACGTTCCTGGAGCGGCTCGGTCGACGCCAGCGTTGACGCGGCCATGCGCGATTGCCGGGATAGGCTTCCGGTATAGTTCGAGAACCCGGATCTGGAGTCACGCGCCATCATGTCGAGCGCCCGCGATTACGTTTATGCAGAGTTGCGCCGCCGCCTGATGGCGGGCTCTTTCATGCCCGGCGAACGGTTGCGTGAAGAGCACATCGCGGCCGAGCTATCCGTCAGCCGGACGCCGGTGCGCAGCGCGATCGAACGCCTGGTGACGGACGGCTTGGTCAAGCACGAGGGCCGGCGCGGAGCCGTCGTGCTGGGTTGGCAAGACCGGGACATCGACGAAGCGTTCGAGCTGCGCATGCTGCTCGAACCGTATTCCGCCAAGGCGGCTGCCGAACGGGCCAGTCCGGAACAGATACTCGAACTCGAGCGCATCAACCAATGCATGCTCGATGCCATCAACGCCGATGCCCCCGACAGCGTCGCGCAGGTGCAGCACTTCAACAACCAGTTCCATCACGCGTTGCTGGAAGCCGCGCAATCGGCCCGGGTGCGGTCCATGGTGGAAAACCTGTTGGACATGCCCATCATCATCGGTTCGTTCTATTTCTACACCAAGGACGACATGCTGCGCAGTGTGGAGCATCATCGCCAGATCATCGCGGCGCTACGCGCGCGCGATGCGGAATGCGCCCAGATTGCGATGCGCTTTCACCTTGCCGCCACGCATCTGCTTTTCCGCAGCCATCGCAAGTCGGGACCGTAACCGCCGACCTTACTGCCGCACGCGTTTTTCTGGCTGTTTTTCCCCGGATCCGGCTTCGGCCAGCGCCTGCGTGATGATGGCCTGGGCCGTCCAGCGCACCACGTCCGTGAGTTCGGGCAGGTCCAGCTTCCAGATGTCCTTCAGCACCAGGAACACTTCGGTGCCGTACACCAGCGACAAGGCCTGGGCCACGCGGTCCTGCTGCGCGGGCGTCAGTTGGCCCGCCATTGGCGCGATGGCGCGTTTCAGGATATCCACGCGGTGGCCCCGTACCAGCCGGGGCTCCGTGCCCGCGCGACCGGCGCTGGCTTCGGCATGTTGCTGCAGCGACACCATGATGGCCGCGCGTAGCGGCGCTTCGTGCGCTTCCAGCCGGGGATAGGCGAAGCGCAGCAGTTCGTCGACGCGGTCGGCGGCGTCCGGCGCGGCAGAGTCCCACGCCAGGATAGGGCCCAGGCTTTCGTCAACCACGGCGGCGATCAGCGCGCTCTGGCTGGGGA
The DNA here is from genome assembly GCF_035282245.1 of Achromobacter sp. D10. NCBI lineage: Bacteria > Pseudomonadati > Pseudomonadota > Betaproteobacteria > Burkholderiales > Alcaligenaceae > Achromobacter > Achromobacter sp. D10. Next base: position 337,505 of record NZ_JAYJLE010000005.1, on the reverse strand, counting down.
AGTAACGGTAGGCCGTCGCGCGCGAAACCTGAGCATGCTCAGCCAGTTCGGCCACCGAGGGCGTGACGCCCTGGGCCATCAGCTGCTGCGCCGCATCCAGCAGGGTTTTGCGCATGCGCGCCCGCGGTCCGTGAGGAGGCTCGCCGCTTGCGGCGGCCTGCGGGCTGGCGGGCGCGATCAGCCGCGCCGAACCGGCGGCGGAAGGGGCGGGAGTTTGACGTGAGACAGGTGTCTCAGTATGATTCTTTCGTCTCATTTCTAGATTCTACAGGCCTTGCGGCCCCACACATCGAGGCGCGCACTGAGTGTAGCCGCCCGCGGAGGAGTCATGACGCATTCGAACCGGCGGGTCTACGTGGCCGCCACCTATGACACGAAGGGCCAAGAGGCCGAATACGTGATGGATCTGCTGCGGCGCGACGGGCTGGAGCCGGTGTCGGTGGACGTGTCCACTTCCGGCGCCGCCAGCGCAGCCCAGGTGCAGGCGAGCGAGGTGGCCGCGAACCACCCGCAGGGCGCCGGCGCGGTCTTTACCGGCGACCGGGGAACGGCCATCGCGGCGATGGCACTGGCGTTCGAGCGCTATGCGGCCGCGAATGCAGGCATGGGGGCGCTGCTGGGCCTGGGCGGCTCGGGCGGCACTGCCCTGATCACGCCCGCCATGCGCGCGCTGCCGATCGGCATCCCCAAGCTGATGGTCTCGACTATGGCCTCGGGCAATGTCGCGCCGTATGTCGGCCCCTCGGACATCGCCATGATGTATTCCGTGACCGACGTTGCCGGCCTGAACCGTATTTCGCGCCGGGTGCTGGCCAACGCGGCCGGCGCGATTGGCGGGGCCTTCAAGCAGGCCGCCAATGCCGTAGCGGACGACGGCCGGCCTGCCGTGGGTATCACGATGTTCGGTGTTACCACCGCCTGCGTGCAGCAGGTGACGCCGCTGCTGGAGTCCCGCTACGACTGCCTGGTTTTCCACGCCACGGGCACGGGCGGGCAGTCGATGGAAAAGCTGCTGGACAGCCATTTGCTGGGCGGCGTGCTGGACCTGACCACGACGGAAGTCTGTGACTTCCTGTTTGGCGGCGTGCTGGCCTGCACCGAAGACCGATTCGGCGCCGTGGCCCGTACGGGCCTGCCTTACGTGGGTTCTTGCGGCGCATTGGATATGGTGAATTTCGGCGCCATGGACACCGTCCCCGAACGCTATCGCGGCCGCCAGTTCTATCCGCACAATCCGCAGGTGACGCTGATGCGCACCACCGTGGAGGAAAACACCCGCCAGGGCGAATGGATCGCCGCCAGGCTGAACCAATGCCAGGGCCCGGTGCGCTTTCTGATTCCGGAAGGCGGCGTATCCGCGCTGGACGCGCCGGGCCAGGCCTTTTGGGACCCGCGGGCCGATGCCGCACTGTTCGCGGCGCTGGAGGCGAATCTGGTGCAGACGGCCGACCGCCGCCTGGTGCGCGTGCCTTGCCACATCAACGATCCGCAGTTCGCCCGGGCCGCGGTCGATCAATTTCTTGAAATCGCTACACACTGAGGACAGCCGCCATGCCGCGCTTTGACCGCAACGAACTCCTGGACAAGTTTCGCGCCATGGTGCGCGCGCGCACGCCCATCGTCGGCGGCGGCGCGGGCACCGGCCTGTCGGCCAAGTGCGAGGAGGCGGGCGGCATCGACCTGATCGTGATCTACAACTCCGGCCGCTACCGCATGGCGGGCCGCGGCTCGCTGGCCGGCCTGCTGGCCTATGGCAATGCCAACGAGATCGTGGTGGACATGGGGCGTGAAGTGCTGCCGGTGGTGAAGAACACGCCCGTGCTTGCCGGCGTCAACGGCACCGACCCGTTCTGCGATTTCGACGTCTTCCTGGACGACCTCAAGCGCCAAGGCTTTGCCGGCGTGCAGAACTTCCCCACCGTGGGCCTCATCGACGGCACCTTCCGCGCCAACCTGGAAGAGACCGGCATGGGCTATGCGCTGGAAGTGGACATGATCCGCCTGGCGCACAAGAAGGGGATGCTGACCACGCCCTACGTCTTCAACGAGGACGATGCCGTGGCCATGACTCGCGCCGGCGCCGACATCATCGTAGCCCACATGGGCCTGACCACGGGCGGCTCCATCGGCGCGGAAACCGCGCAGACGCTGGACGATTGCGTGGCGGCCATCGACCGCATCGCCGCGGCCGCGCTGGCCGTGCGGCCGGATATCATCGTGTTGTGCCATGGCGGTCCTATCGCCACGCCCGAGGACGCGGCCCACGTTTTGCGCGCGTGCAAACACTGCCATGGCTTCTACGGCGCCAGCTCGATGGAGCGGCTGCCTACCGAGCAGGCGCTGACCGCGGCAACCCGCGAGTTCAAGAGCTTGACGTTCTGATTCCACAAACGGAGGTTCCGTCCGCGGAGTCTCCGTTTGCGCAGTTTCCGCCGTTTTCCCAATGCCTGGGCCACGCGCCCGCAGGAGTCCAAATGCCGCACACCGTACACGTCAGCGCCATCATCCATGCGCCGCTTCAGAAGGTCTGGGCCAGCTTCCGCGATTTCAACGGCCTGGCCGCCTGGCATCCCGGCATTGCCGAAAGCCGCCTGGAAGAGGGCGGGCGCCATGACGCCGTGGGCAGCGTGCGGTACTTGACGCTGCAGCCATCGGGTTTCGTGCGCGAACAACTGCTGATGCTGGACGATCCAGGCACGGCCTTGCGCTATTCCATCATCGAGACCGATCTGCCCATGCGCGATTACATTGCCGGCGTGTCGCTGCATCCCGTCACTGAGGGTGGCCAGACGCTGGTGGAATGGTGGGCGGATTTCCGCGTCGAAGGCGCGGAATTGCGCGACGTGGCGAACGCCGTGGGCCAGAACGTATTCGCCGCGGGGCTCGCGGCTTTGAACGAGAAGCTGCGCGAGGCCTGATCGCGCAGGGCACGCCCTACGCTTTCTGGCGTTTGGGCGGGATGCGCTTGCAGCCGGCCGGCAGCTCCGCCATGCGCAGGTAGTCGTGGATTGCGTGGATCAAGGCCTGCGCGGCCGGGCTCAGCGGGTATTCCTTGTGCCGGATAATGCAGACCGTGCGCACGACCGTGGGCCGGGCCAGCAACGCATAGGCCAGTCCGGGCTCCAGCACCCGTTGCGCCGCCAGTGCCGGGAGCAAGGCTACGCCCAGGCCGGCCTTGACCAGCGCCGCCTGTGAGGTGGTGCTGGAGGCTTCGTAGAAGGGCGCAGCCGCCTCTATCGGCAGATCCGCGCGGGCGCGCAACAGCGCCATGATGCCGGTCTCGTCCACCACGCCCACCAGCTTGCGGCCGGCCAGCTCCGACCAGCGCATCGTGCCGTCGCGCGCGGGGCGCAGGCTGGCGTCATCTTCCCGGTAGAGCACGCCGAAGCGGTCTTCGAGCAAACCGTCGAATTGCAGACCGGGCGCATCGGCCCAGCGGCTGGTCAGCCCGAAATCCACTTCGCGCGCGGCGACTTTGCGCTGGATGCGGCCGGAGTTGTCGTCGCTGAGGTAAAGGCGCACGGCAGGATAGCGCGCGCAGTAGGCCGTGGCGGCGGGGGCGATGATCTGCGTGATGGCTGACGGGGCCGCCGCCACGCCCACGCGGCCGCGCTCCAGGGCGCCATAGCGCTGCACATCGTCTATCACGCCATCGAAATCCGCCAGCAACCGCAACACGCGAGGCAGGAATTCCTCGCCCGCCGCCGTCAGCAGCACGCGGCGGCTGGTACGTGCGAACAGCTGCGTGGCCAGCGCATCCTCCAGCTGCCGCACCAGGCTGGTCACCGACGACTGCGTCTGGAACAGCCGCTTGGCCGCATGCGTGAAGCTGGATTCCTGCGCGACCGCGACAAAGGCGGTCAGGTGCTTCAAGGTAACGTGCTTGGGCAAACGATTCATTTCAAAACACGATAGATAGATCAATAAAAACAATTTTCCCAGATTGATCGCGCGGACGATACTAGATGGTTTCGACGTCCTCCGGCCATGCGCATCGGAGATACCACCAAGGCAGGAACACCATGCGGCAGGAAGCTCTGGATCTGATCATCGAAGGCGGCTGGGTCATTGACGGCCTGGGTGGCCCCCGGCGGCGTGCCGACGTAGGCGTGGCGGGCGAGCGCATCGCCGCCATCGGTGACCTGGCCGGCGCCTCTGCCGCCCGCCGGGTGGATGCGCGTGGCAAGATCGTGGCGCCCGGCTTCATCGACGTGCACGGGCACGACGATCTGATGTTCGTGGAGCGTCCTGGCCTCGAATGGAAAACCACCCAGGGCATCACCTCGGTCGTGGTGGGCAATTGCGGCGTGAGCGGCGCGCCCGCGCCCCTGCCGGGCAATACGGCGGCGGCGCTGGCCCTGCTGGGAGAGACGCCGCTGTTTGCCGACATGCAGGCTTACTTCGGCGAATTGCGCGCGCAGCGGCCGATGATCAACGTGGCGGCCCTCGTGGGACACGCCAATTTGCGCCTGGCCGCCATGCGCGATCCGGCGGCCCAGCCGACCGCCGAGGAACAGGACGCCATGCAGCGCATGCTGGACGATGCCCTGGCCGCGGGCGCGGTGGGCTTCAGCACGGGCCTCGCCTACCAGCCGGGCGGCGCAGCCCGCCCAGCGGAACTGGAAGGACTGGCACGGGTGGCGGCGGCTCGCGGCGCGATGCACACCAGCCACATCCGCAATGAAGGCGACGAGGTCGAGGCCGCCGTCGACGAGGTCCTCTCGGTGGGCCGCAATACGGGCTGCGCCACGGTGCTGTCGCATCACAAATGCATGATGCCGCAGAACTGGGGCAAAAGCCGCGCCACGCTCGCGAACATCGACCGCGCGCGCGGCGAGGGCGTCGAGGTGGCGCTGGACATTTACCCGTATCCGGGCAGCTCCACCATCCTGATCCCTGAACGCGCCGAAACCATCGATGACATCCGCATTACCTGGTCCACCCCGCATCCGGAATGCGGCGGCCAGTTCCTCAGCGATATCGCGGCGCGCTGGGGCTGCGACAAGACCACCGCGGCGCGGCGCCTGTGTCCGGCGGGGGCCATCTACTTCGCCATGGACGAGGCCGAGGTCCAGCGCATCTTCCAGCATGAATGCTGCATGGTGGGCTCGGACGGCCTGCCCAACGACGCGCATCCGCATCCCCGGCTATGGGGCAGCTTTACGCGGGTATTGGGCCGCTACGTGCGCGAGGCCGAGCTGATGACGCTGGAGACCGCCATTGCCAAGATGACGTCCTTGCCGGCCCGCGTGTTCGGCCTGGCGGGACGCGGCCAGTTGAGCGAGGGCGCCTGGGCCGACATCGTCGTGTTCGACGCGGACACGGTCGAGGATCGCGCCACCTGGGAAGCGCCGACGCTGGCGTCGGCAGGCGTGGAGCACGTGCTGGTCAATGGGCAGCAGGTCTTTCCGGCCGCTGCCGGCATGGCGCGCCCCGGCAAGATCCTGCGCCGCGAGGCGATGGCGCAAACCGTGGCCGGCGCGTCCCGATAAAACCCGACAAAAACACCAACCATACTTGCAGGAGACATCCCCATGATGCGCAAAACCTGGGTCGCGCTGGCGCTGGCCACCGTGTTGCCCGCCGCCCACGCGGCGTTCCCCGACCATCCCATCACCCTGATCGTGCCATTCCCGGCAGGGGGGCCGACCGATATCGTCGGCCGCCTCGCGGCGGCCAAGGCCGGCGAGATCCTGGGCCAGCAGATTGTGGTGGAAAACCGCACCGGCGCGTCCGGCACGATAGGCATGACGGCCACTGCGCGCGCCAAGCCGGACGGCTATACCGTTGGCCTGGCCACGGTCAGCACTCATGGCACCGCGCCGCACCTGTTCCCCAAGCTGGCCTACGATCCGGTCCAGGACTTCACGCCGGTCAGCAACCTGGTTACCAGCCCCAACATCCTCAGCGTGAATCCGCAGTTTCCGGCCAAGACGCTGGCCGAATTCGTCGAGCACGTGCGCGCCAATCCGAGCAAGGACGGCTATGCCAATGCCGGCGCGGGTGGCGTGAACGACCTGGGCATGATCTGGTTCCTGCAGATCATAGGCGGCAAGATGAACAGCATTTCCTATCGCGGCTCGGCGCCCGCGCTGACCGATACCGTGGGCGGCGTGGTGCCGGTCATTTTCGACAATTTCCCGTCATCGCTGCCCTACCTGAAGAGCAATCATCTGCGCGCCCTTGCCATCACCGGCACCCAGCGCAATCCGCGCCTGCCGGATGTGCCGACGTTTGCCGAGCAGGGCTACAAGGACTACGACGTAACAGCCTGGTACGGCGTGGTCGGCCCGGCCGGCATGCCGGACGATGTGCGGGACAAGCTGGCCGACGCTTTCGCGCGCGCAGTGCGCGATCCGGCGACCGCGGCCAAGATGGAAGAGACCGGCGCTTTTCCCCTGGGCAACACGCCCGCGGAGTTTGGTCAGCAGATCCGCGCCGAGCGCGACCGCTGGAAGGCCGTGATCGAAAAGGCCGACATCAAGCTGCAATAAGGGGGAGGCGGGCTGCCTGGATTTGCCGCGGCCCGGTATCAATACACGTCGCGGCGGTAATGGCCGTCGCGCTGCATGGCTTGCAGCCGCGCGGCGCCCAGGATGTCTTGCAGGGCGGCATCCACGCCGCCAGCCATGCCTTGCAGGCTGCCGCAGACGTAAATGGCCGCGCCCGCGTCGACCCAGGCGCGCACGCTCTCGGCATGATCGCGCAAATGGTGCTGCACGTAGCGCCGGTCGGCCTGGTCGCGCGAGAAAACCGCGTCCACGCGCTCCAGCGTGCCATCATTGCGCCAGGCTTCGATTTCCTCGCGGCAGAACCAATCATGCGCCGCGTTGCGTTCTCCGAACACCAGCCAGTTGCGCGGGTGGCCGGCCGCGCGGCGCGCCTTGATCAGCGCGCGCAGGCCGGCCAGGCCGGTGCCGTTGCCCACCAAAAGCAGCGGTCGGCCATCGGGCGGCGCGTGGAAATTGCGGTTGACGCGTACGCGCAGGTCTATCGCATCCCCAGGCTGGGCGATCTGGGTGAGCCAGCCGCTACCCAGGCCCAGCGCGCCGTCGGCGCCGCGCATCTGTCGTACCAGCAGCTGAATCGCGCCATCTTCCGGCAGCGAGGCGATCGAGTACTCGCGATGGGCCAGCAAAGGGCCTGCGGCCTCTCGGCGGGGGCCGATTTCAGCGATGTCCCCCGCCTGCCAGCTGCACGCGCCACCGGTGGGCGGCGTCAGCGTCAGCAGATAGCAGGGGCCGCCCTGGCTTTGGGGATTGAGTTGTTCGCGCGCGGCCAGGCGCCAGGATTCGTAGACTGGAACCTGCCAGTCGGGCAGGTCGCTGCGCCCGGCCAGAAGACCAAGATGATGCTGCCAATGCCGCAGGGCCGCCGGGTCCCCGTTGTCGACCTCGACCAGATCGAACAGCGGCGTCGCGCCTTGCGCGTGCAGCCAGTCGTCCAGGCGATGGCCGAAGCCGCAGAACTGGGCGTATTCGCTGTCGCCAAGCGCCAGCACCGCATAGTGCGCCCCAGCCAGCCCCGCCGCGGTTTCTTGCATCTGTTCGGCGAAGGCGGCGGCGGCGTCGGGCGGATCGCCTTCGCCATAAGTGCTGACCACGAACAGCATGCGGCGATAGGTCGCCAGGCGTTGCGCGTCCAATTGCTCCAGCGCCGCCACCCGTACCGCCAGGCCGCCGGCGCGCAGGGACTCGGCGGTTTGCGCCGCCAGCGATTCGGCATAGCCCGTTTGCGTGGCGTAGGCGACGAGCAAGGTGTCTTCGGGGACAGGCGCCTGCAGGGCTTGCAGGGCCAGCGCCTGCTGCATTTGATGGCGCCGGGCGCGGCGCCAGGCCCACAGGCACAGCAGCAGCCAGGCTCCCACCACGCATGCCGCCGCGATCAATCGGGTTGCTGCCATGGTGTCAGGATATAGCGGCCAGTGCCTGGAATGCGGGGGTGGCGACGACACGCCAGGCGTCGCGTTCGCGCAGGATGAACAAGGCGGCGAGCTCATGGCGGCGGGCGTAGGCCAGGCCTTCTTCTTCGCCCAGCACCGTCAACGCGGTGGCGAGCGCGTCGGCTTCCATGCAGCCGGGGTGCAGCACGGTGACTGACGCCAGGTTATTGCGCACCGGCAGGCCGGTGCGCGGATCGATGGTGTGCGCGTAGCGCTCGTCCCCACTACCCGCGTGGCGGCGGTAATCGCCCGAGGTGGCGATGCTGTGGTCGCGCAGGGGCAGAGCAAGGGCGTGATCGTCGCTCGCATCGGGCACTTCGATGGCCACGCGCCAGGGCTGGCCGTCGGGCCGCTTGCCGCGCGCGCGCAGTTCGCCGCCCACTTCGACGAGGTACTGGGTGATGCCCAGCGCATCCAGCGCCATGGCGGCGCGGTCCACGCCGTAACCCTTGGCGATGGAAGAAAGATCCAGGTAGGCGCCGCCGGGTTGCAACGCGGCCTGGCGCTGGGCATCGAGTTGCACCCGGCGCCAGCCGCAGCGAGCGCGCGCGGCCTCGATCGCGGAAGGCGATGGCGGTTCGAACGCGCGTTGGTGCGGTCCGAAACCCCAAGCGTTTACCAGCGGTCCGACGGTCGGATCGTAGGCGCCGCCGCTATCCTCGGCCAAAGCCAGCGCATGGCTCAGCACGTGGAAGAACCCGGCCGGCAGCGTTTGCCAGCCGGTGGCCGCCCGGTTGTAGCGCGTGATGTCCGAATCGGGCTCCCAGGTGCTCATCTGGGCGACCACTTCGTCCAGCGCGGCCTGGATGGCGTGGCGCGCCGCGGCCTCCGTGTGCCCGCGCGGCAACGCCAGGCGGGCCGACCAGGTGGTGCCCATGGTGGCGCCGGCCAGCGCCGCGGACGCCGTCGGCATTGCCGGCATGGCGCCATAGGCAAGGCTGACCGCCGTGGCAGGCGCGCCGCGCGGAGCGTAGGAAGGGGAGCTGGCCATGCGCCTGCGGCCGCTCAGGGCTGCAGCACCTCGACCGTGCCCGCGTAGGACAGGCGGCGCTTTTTGGCTTGCGGCACGCTGACCTTGGCATCTTCCATGCCGGCTTCGATCCAGTACAGGCCCGGCTGCGGCCACTTCACGGAGAACTTGCCGTCCTTGTCCGTCTTCAGCTGGATTTCGCCGACCTTGTCGCGATAGCGGCTGCCGCCCGGCACCACGTTGACTTCCAGCTCCGCGGCCGGCTTGCCGTCCAGCAGCATCTGGAAGGTGGCAGGCTCATCCGTGAACAGGTCGTTCGGATGCGTCACCGGCGCCAGCTCCAGGCCGCGGCCGACAGGCTTGACGGCCGAGGGCTTGCCGGCGGTCACGAAGGTCTCGACGCGGCCCAGGCTTTGCGAGACTTCCAGTTCCTCGGCCTTGGCGGGCACGGCTTGCGCCAGGCCCTCGGGCTTGCCGAAGTAGCGCTTGTTCTTGCCGTCTTCCTTCCAGCGGGCGAACACGCCGTCATTGACCACGGCGACGCGGTAGGTTCCGGCCTGCTTGAGTTGCAGGTCGAATGTGCTGCGCAGCTTGCCGCGATTCAGGTTCTCGGCTTCGGCGGCGCTGCCGTCCGGCGCGACGACGGCCAGGCCGTCCAGGCGCAGCGGAGCGTGGTTGAAATAGAACTTGTCGTTGCCCACGGCGGCGTCGACGGTGACCCAGCTGTCGGTGCCCGACAACACGGTCGACGACGGCACCATCCAGACGTCATGCGCCTGGGAGGCGAAAGGCAGGCACAGAGCCAGGGCGGCGGCCAGTTTGGCGGCGGATTTCATCGTTGCGCTCCTAGGAGAATCAGGGTTTCAGGTCGAGCGCGATGGCGCCCAGTTCGTGTTCGCCGCGCGCCGTCAACTGCTCGGCCTTTTGCGGCGGCCATTGGAAGGGGATACGCAGCAGCTCGCGGCCGCCGACTTCGCGCGCCGCTTCGACCACCACGGCGTACTGGCCGGGTTTCAGTCCGGACAGTGGCTTGCTAGCCGCGTCAAAACGCAGCGCATGCTTGCCCACCGGCTTGGTGGCGCCGCTGACGCCGTCCACCGGGAATTGCTGATTGCGGCCGCTGCGGCGCCACCACTGGCGCATGTCCTTGAGCCACTCCGTGCCTTCGTTGTTCTTCTTGGTCACGTCGTACCAGACGGCCAGGTCGGTCGCCACGCTCTGGTCGGGATTCTCGATCCAGATCGCGACGTAGGGACGGTGGTACTCCGCGACATCCAGGCGCGGAACCTCAATGGACAGGCCGATGTCGGCCGCTTGGGCCGTTCGGGCGATCAGGCCGGCCAGCAGGGCCGACAACAACAGCTTGCGCATGGAAGTCTCCAGGGGCGGATCGTTGGAATCAATGAATGAAAAGCAGGGCCAGCACGACGGGAATCACAACGCCCAGGCCAACCATGGGCCAGGTCGCGCTACGGTTGCCGGCGTGCATCTTCAGCAGCACCAGCCCGGTCAGCGAAAAGACCAGACAGGCGACGGCGAAGATGTCCAGGAACCAGCTCCATGCCAGGCCCGTGTTGCGGCCCTTGTGCAGATCATTGAGGTACGAGATCCAGCCGCGATCGGTGCGCTCATACTCGACGTCGCCGCTGGCCAGGTCGATGGACAGCCAGGCATCGCCGCCAGCGCGTGGCAGGGACAGATAGACCTCGTCGGCGGACCACTCCGCCGGCTTGCCGGCGGCGGCGGTGTCCAGCGTATCGTCCAGCCACTGGGCGACGGGCGCGGGCAGCGGCGCCTTTTTCTGGGCGGGTGGGGGAGAGAGTTGCTGCAGGACCGCTACGGGCAAGCGCGCCTCGCGGCTGGTCACGACAGCCTTGGCCTCGATGTGCGAGGCATTGTTCAGGGTCAGGCCGGTCACCGCGAACAACAGCATGCCCAGCAGGCACAGCGCCGAGCTGATCCAATGCCATTGGTGCAGCGTCTTGAGCCAATAGGCCCGGCGGCGGGGAGTGGTTGGACTGTCCATGGGTTATCGGGTGAAAGCCCGCGGATTCTAACATTTAATGAGAATGACTCTTATAAATGCCGCTGTTTTTGCCGGAAGGGGATTTCAATCGATTTCGGGATTGGCGCCGGGGCGGGGAGGCGCGCCGTGGCGCCGGTCCGCCAGCGGGGATAAGATAGGCCACCCGTTACAAACACCGGAGGTCGTCATGCTTGAGCAGCAAGTCGTGGATCAGATCGGTCGTCATTGGGGGTGGGTGGCATTGCGCGGCGTCGTCGCCATCCTGTTCGGGCTCATGGCCTTGCTCATGCCTGCCATCACGCTGTCTGCGCTGGTGCTGGTATGGGGCGCATTCGCGCTGGTCGACGGGGTGCTGGCCCTGGTTGCCGGCGTGCGCATCCGCGATAACGGCAAGCCGCTGTGGGCGCTTATCGTCGTGGGCCTGCTGGGCATCGCGGCGGGCATCGTCACTTTCGTCTATCCCGGCCTGACGGCGCTGGTCCTGCTGTACATCATCGCGATCTGGGCGCTGGTGTCCGGCGTGTTCCAGATCGTCGCCGCGATCCGATTCCGCAAGGACATCCGCAACGAATGGCTGCTCGGCCTGTCTGGGCTGGTGTCCATCCTGTTCGGCGGCATGATGATCATGCAGCCGGGCGCGGGCGCGCTGGCGCTGGTCTGGGTCATCGGGCTCTACGCCGTCTTCTTTGGCATACTCCTGCTGGTTTTTTCCTTCCGCCTCAAACAGCACAAGACGTCCTGAAGACCGATGTCCGCTTATCAAACCCTGATTCCCCTGAATTTCCTTGCCGTAGGCGTGGGCGCCATGTTGGGCGCGTGGGTCCGGTGGCTGGTCGGCATGTGGCTGAACGTGGAGTCCTGGCCATGGGGAACGTTCGCGGTGAACCTGGCCGGCGGCTATCTGGTCGGCCTGGTGCTGGCACTGGTGGCAGGGCATCCCGAATGGCCGGCCTGGATCCGCCTGGGCGCTATCACGGGCTTCATGGGAGGGCTGACCACGTTCTCGACATTTTCGGCCGAGACCGTGTCGATGCTGGAGCGGGGCGCCTACGCCAGCGCGGCGGGATATGCCGGCTTCAGCCTGGCTGGGTCGCTGTTGCTGACGGCGGCCGGCCTGGCGACCGCCAGTCTCTTGCGCTAGGGCTGGCGAGCAGGCGCGGGTCTCAGGCCGCGCCGGGATTCAACACACGGGCGGCCTGCAGGCCGCTCTGCACGGCGCCTTCCAGCACACCCGGGTAGCCCGTGTCGGTCCAGTCGCCGGCCAGCGCCAGCGTGGGCCAGGGAGTGGAATTCAGCGGGCGGGTCAGCCCCGGCACCGCCGCGAAAGTCGCCCGCTTTTCGATGAACAGTTCCGCCGCCGACACTTCTGGCATGGCCGGCAGCCGCGCGGGGTGGCGCGCGGCTTGCTCGGCCACCTGATCGATCAGCGCTTCGATCACCTGTTGGCGGTTGCGTTCTGCGATGCCGGTGGCTGCGCTGGTCACCACGGCCAGTTCGCCGGCCTTGGTGTCGCCGGCCAGTTGCGCGCGGTCGAACAGCCATTGGCCGTAGTGGTCGCGGGCGGATTCTTCGCGCAGCATCATCATGGGCTCGGGCAGGCGCCAGGGATCCTGCAGCCGTAGGTTCAGGGTGGCGATCGGCATGTACTCGAAAGCCTTGAGCGCGTTCAGCAGCCCGGTGGCTCCGGCCTCCCGCAGCGGGGTTTCCAGCAGGCGCGCGGCGAAGGCCGGCGGCACTGCCAGCACGGCCGCGTCGAATCGTTCCTGGTTGATGTCGATGCCCTCTTTGGAGGGGCGAAGCTGGCGCACGGTGCTGCCATAGCGCATGGTCACCTGGCGCGCCGCCGCATCGGGCCACAGCGCGGACAAGTCGGTGCAAGGCAGCAGCATGTCGCTGTTTTCGCGGCTGCCGGTCAGGCTGTCGCGCAGCACGCGCGCGAACAGCGCGGCGCTGGCCGTGGCAGCCGGCGTGTTCAGCGCGGCCAGGCAGAGCGGTTCCCAGATTTGGCGGATCAGCGCGTCCGACTGCGCGTGGTAGTGCAGCAGGTGCAGCACGGTCCAGTCGCGCGGCGGTGTCCATGACATGGCTTTCAGGCCCCGCATCAGCCGCAGGGTCGCGACGCGGTCCTTCCAGGCCAGGCCGCGCGCGCGCAGGATCGCCACGGCCATGTGCAGCGGCGCGGGGAGCCGCGGCGCGGCCAGGCGGAAGCGGCCGTCCAGGGAGGCCAATTGCAGGGGCCGGCGCATCAGCAAGGCGTCCGGATTGCGGCCCACGCGGCGCATCAGCGCCAGCGTGTGCTTGTAGGCCCCGGAAAGCAGATGCTGGCCATTGTCCAGCGGGGCGTCGAAATCCGTGTGGAACACGCGTCGGGCGCGTCCGCCGGGGGTATGGCCGGCTTCGAACACGGTGACCTTGGCGCCCGCTTCGCGCAGGGCCACACTTGCTGCCAGACCGGCCCAGCCGGCGCCGATGACCGCGGCCTTCACCGGGCCAACCGGCGGACCAGTCCGCGTCCGCCGCCCACCCAGGTCTTCCAGGCGAGCCACAGCTTGCGCAAAGGGGTGAGCGAAATGCGCTGGTGCAACACCTGCCAGTTGTCGCGCTCGATCTCGTCGAGCAGCGCGTGATAGATCGCCGCCATCATCAGGCCCGGGCGCTGCGCGCGGCGGTCGGCCTCGGGCAGATTGCTCATGGCCTCGCGATAGAGCCCCCGGGCGCGTTCGGCCTGGAACTGCATCAAGGCGCTGAAGCGCTCGGAATATTCGCCGTTCAGGATGTCCGAGGCCTTGACTTCGAACTGCTGCATGTCGTTGACGGGCAGGTAGATGCGGCCTCGGCGCGCGTCGTCGCCCACGTCACGGATGATGTTGGTCATCTGGAACGCCAGCCCCAGCTTTTCAGCATAGACCAGGGTCTTGGGGTCGGAATAGCCGAAGACGCCGGCGGACAGCTCGCCCACCACGCCGGCGGCGTGCCAGCAGTACTTGCGCAAGCCCGGCCAGTCCAGGTAGCGGGTCTGGTCCAGATCCATTTCCATGCCGTCGATCACGGCCAGCAGGCGTTCGCGCGTGATCGCACAGCTTTGCAGGTGCGGCTGCAGGGCACGGGTGACCGGATGGTCCGGATTGCCGTTGAACATCTGGTCGACCTGCGTGCGCCACCAGGCCAGCTTGACGCGGGCCAGCGAGGGATCGGTGCATTCGTCCACCACGTCGTCCACTTCGCGGCAGTACGCATACAGCGCCGTAATGGCGCGCCGCCGCTCGGGCGGCAGGAACAGGAACGAGTAGTAGAAGCTGGAACCGCTTTTGGCGGCTTTCTCCTGGCAGTATTCGTCAGGGGTCATATCAGGTAATTGCGCGCCACATCATGATGGCCCAATCTTTGGCGCCCAATTCGGGGCGATTCATGAATACATCGTAGCCGCCCGCCTCGATACGCTCCAGCACGCGCAGCCCGCCTTGCACCACCAGGCGCAGCTCCAGGCCCATGCGGCCCGGCAGGCGGCGCGCCAGCGGAGCGCCGAAGTGTAGCAGTGCGCGGGCGCGTTCGACTTCAAAGGCCATCAAGTCGCGCCAGGCTGGGGTGAGCCGGCAGGCGGCCAGGTCTTCGTCCGTCACGCCATGGCGCCGCAGGTCCTCCTGCGGCAGGTAGACGCGCTGTTTGTGCCAGTCTACCCGCACGTCCTGCCAGAAATTCACCAGCTGCAGGCCGGTGCAGATGGCGTCTGCCTCGCTTACGTTTTGCGGATTGGTGGCCTCGAACAGGTGCAGCATCAGCCTGCCCACTGGGTTGGCGGAGCGGGTGCAATAGTCGGCTAGCGTGGCGTAGTCTTCGTAGCGTTTGACGCTGATGTCCTGCTCGAAGGCGGACAGCAGGTCGTAGAACGGCGTGATCGGCAACTGGTGGCGCGCGATCGTGGCCGCAAGCGGCACGAAGATGCCGGCCAGCTCGGGCGAGCCGGGTTCGGGCGTCGTGCCCGGTTCGGCGCCGATGCGGTGCAGTTCCGCCCGGAACGCGGCCAGCTGGTCCAGCCGTTCCTCGTCCGTGGCGCTGCCTTCATCGGCGATATCGTCCGCGGCGCGGGCGAACCGGTAGATATCGGTCACGGCGCCGCGCAGCCTGCGCGGCAGCAGCAGCGAGGCGACGGGGAAATTTTCGTAGTGATCGATGGGCATGGATGGTCTTGCGGATCTGGCCCCGGGGGCCTGGACCGATCCATTTTAGAGTAGTCACATTCCAGTGACACAACCCAATGCCGCCGGCGGTGCGGATCAGTTAGACTTAAGCGCCACAGGATTCCACACCATGCCGCGTCCAATCTCCGCCACTGTCTCCGTTTCCGCGCTTGCGCACAACCTAGCGGCCGTGCGTCGCCACCTGGACCAGACCGCAGCCGCGGCGGCCGGCCTGCCGCCCTCGATCTGGGCGGTCATCAAGGCCAATGCCTATGGCCACGGCATCGAGCAGGCCGTTGCCGGCTTCTCGAAGGCGCAAGGCCTGGCGATGCTGGACCTGGACGAGGCCGTGCGCTGCCGCGAGGCGGGTTGGGGTGGCCCCATCCTGCTGCTGGAAGGCTTTTTCGAGCCCTCCGATCTGGATATCGTCGACCGCTATCACCTGAGCACCACCGTGCACAACCGCGAGCAACTGGACATGCTGGCTCGCGCGCGCTTCTCGCGCCGCGTCGACATCATGCTCAAGCTGAACAGCGGCATGAACCGCCTGGGCTTCAGTCCCGCCGCCTACGCCGCCGCACACGAGCGCGCCATGCTGCTGCAACAACAGGGCGTGCTGGGCTCGGTCGGCAAAATGACCCATTTCGCATGTGCGGATGGCCCGCAGGGCGTGAACGAGCAACTGGCGGTGTTCAATTCGGTGACGCATAAGATGCCGGGTGCCATCAGCGTCTGCAATTCAGCCGCCACGCTGCGCTTTGCCGAGATCGCCGTCGCCTCGGAAACCCAGGCGCATTGGGTGCGCCCGGGCATATGCCTGTATGGCGCTTCGCCGTTCGCGGACGCCGAAGCGGCTTCCTTTGGTCTGAAACCCGCGATGTCGCTGCGTTCGGAAATCATCGCCGTGCAGGACCTGAAGGCCGGTGATTCGGTCGGTTACGGCGCCATCTTCCGGGCCGACCGTTCCATGCGTATCGGCATCGTGGCTTGCGGCTATGCCGACGGCTATCCGCGTCACGCCACCACAGGCACGCCCGTGGTCGTGGCGGGCATCCGTACCCAGTTGGTGGGGCGTGTTTCCATGGACATGCTGATCGTCGACCTGGGGCCGGTTCCCGCGGCCGGCGTGGGTTCGCCCGTGTCGCTCTGGGGCGAGGAAGGCCCCTCCGTGGACGAAGTCGCCCAGGCTGCCGGCACCATCGGCTACGAGCTGCTGTGCGCCCTGGCGCCGCGCGTTCCCGTGACCCGGGACGTCTGAACGGGCAGGGCCTTCCCGCCGAGCGGCGCTGTCCGGCAGGCAAGAATTGCTACGCAATTTACAAGACAGGTGGCGCCGGATGGTGTCTACTTGGAAGACCGGGCGCTCAAGCGCCCGTTTTTGACCAAGAAAACAGACTGCGAGGTTTCAATCCATGAAGGACAAATGCGTGCTCGTCACGGGCGCCACCAAAGGCATAGGCTGGGCGCTTACTCAGCGGTTGTCCGACATGGGTTGTCATGTGGTTGGCATCGCGCGCAACACCACCGATGTGGATTTCCCGGGCTATCTCTACGCCTGTGACCTGGCGGATGCCGGCCGCACGGAGGAAGTGCTGCGTGAGATCCGCGAGAAATTTCCGGTCGATGCCGTGGTCAACAACGTGGGCATCGTATCGCCTCAGCCGCTGGGCGAAATCGACCTGGCCACGCTGTACAACGTGCTCGACTTGAACGTGCGCGTGGCGGTGCAAGTCACCCAGGCATTCATCGAATCCATGAAAGTGCGTCGCGCCGGGCGCATCGTCAACGTGGTCAGCCGAGCCATCCACGGCGGCCTGGAACGCACCGCCTACTCGGCAGCCAAGAGCGCGCTGGTGGGCTGCACGCGTACCTGGGCGCTGGAACTGGCTGAATACGGCGTTACCGCCAACGCGGTCGCGCCGGGTCCGATCGAAACCGAGATGTTCCGCGCCACGCGTCCGGCCGGCAGCGACGCCGAAAAGCGGGCGTTGGCCTCCGTGCCCATGAAGCGCCTGGGCACGCCCGCCGAAGTGGCGGCCGCGATCGCCTTCCTGTTGTCGGACGACGCCGGCTTCATTACCGGACAAGTGTTGGGCGTCGACGGCGGTGGCAGCCTGGGCGGACGTTCCTAGAACGCCCGAGCGGGGCGCAAAGCGCTCCCGACGATTGCCGCGAGCGCGCTTCGGCGCGCTTTTTGCTGCCCGCGTGTAGCCAGGCCTCAGGCTCCCAGTGCGCCGGCTTCCACGCGCAACGCATCCAGAAATCGCAACAACGCGGGCGCCGCCTCGACTTGGGCGCGCTGCACCACCCCAACCGGCGGCAGGTTCCAATCGGGGCGGAATCTCAGGATCGCCAGCACTCCCAGCGCGGCATAGTGCTGCGCCACGGCGCGCGGCATGGCGGATAGCAGGTCGCTGCTGCGTAGCAACACTTCGTTGGCCAGCAATGAAACCGACTCCGCCATGGGTGCGCGCAGCGTCAGCCCTTGTTCGGCGAAGTAGGCGTCGATGCGCTGGCGCAGCGGGGCTTGCGGCGGCGGCAGAATCCAATCTTGCCGCGCCAGGGCGGCAGCCGTGATGCGGGTGGACTTGGCCAGCGGATGGCCTACGCGAGCCACGACGCATATGGGTTCTTCGTATAGCACTTCGGTTCGGAACACGGGTTGCGTCGCATCCAGCATCAGGCGCCCCAGCACGCAGTCGAGTTCGCCCCGTGTCAGGCCCGCCAGCAGCATGTCGTGCGCGCCTTCCTGCAGCATGACGGTGACGCCGGCATGGTCGGCGCGCAGGCGCTGCAGGGCGCGCGGCACCAGCACGGGCAAGGCTACCTGTTGCACGCCGACGCGGATCCGTCCGCTGGCGCCCGCGGCCAAAGCCGCGATTTCGTTGCGGGCGCCGGACAGGTCGGACCAGAGCACGTCGGCCTTGCGGGCAAGCGCGTGGCCGAATCCCGTAGGCACGATGCCCCGGCGCGTGCGCTGGAACAGCGGCACGCCGAACATGTCTTCCAGTTCCAGCAACTGCTTGCTGGCGGCGGGCTGCGTCATGCCGAGCTCGGCGGCGGCCTTGTGCACGCTGCCCAGCGCGTACAGCGCCCGCAGCAAATCCAGATGGCGCATGCGCAGGCGCCCGCCGATATGGTGCAGTTCCGGAATCCTGGGGGTGGCCGCCATGGTTTTTTGCAATTCCTGTTGGTTATCACAGCATTCTAATAATTGATTATATTGTATGCACCCCATACCTATACTGGACCGCAGTTCAACCGTCCTGCATAAAGGGGAAAACATGAAGATCACGATGCTGGGAACCGGAGCCGCGCTGCCCGATCCCGACCGGGGCCAGTCCGCCATCCTGCTGACGCTGGATGACGATACCCATTACCTGTTCGATTGCGGCGAAGGCGCCACCCGCCAGATGGTGCGCGCCAACGTCGATCCCGCCAAGGTCGGCTTCGTGTTCTTGACGCACCTGCACCACGACCACATTTGCGACTATCCCTACTTCGTTATCTCCAGCTGGATGCTAAACAAGACGGGCGCCCCGCTGGTGCTGGGGCCGAAGGGCACGCGCCATTTCGTCGATCACCTGTTCGAGAACGGCGCCTACCATACCGACTACCAGGCGCGCAGCGCCTATCCCGTGCGCCAGGCCAACCTGGAAGCCATGCGGCCCGAAGTGCGGGAAGTCAGTCCCGGCCCGGTATTCGACGACGGCAGGGTGCGCATTTCGGTCGACTGGGTGGAACACATTCCGCGCGATGTGTGTGAATGCTTCGGCGTGCGGGTGGAGGCGGAGGGCAAGGTCATTGCGTTCAGCGGCGATACGGCGCCCTGTGAAGCCATGGTGCGGCTGGCGCAAGACGCCGACTTGCTGATCCATGAGTGCACGTTCCCCGAATCGTTCATCGCGCATCGCGCCAAGACCGGCGTGGGCACCTATGCGCACACCAGTCCCACGGACCTGGGCATCATCGCCAGCCGGGCGGGCGTCAAAAGCCTGGTGGCGACGCACTTCGGCCATTTCGATTCGACCAGCCCGGTGATCAAGCGTGCCGCCGCCAAGCATCTGCCCGTGGAGCTGATGGGGCCGCACCTGATGGATGAGATCGTGGCCGACATCCGCAAGAACTATACGGGTCCGCTGCGGCTGGCTCACGACCTGATGCGCATCGACTTGTAGCATTCGCCAGAAAGCCGCCGGCCCGAGGCCGGCGCATGCGCGGGCGCCGCCCGCGGGCCAGGGAGACCACTATGACGTACCGGACTTGCGCCGTATCCGTTTTGCTTGCCTTGGGCGTGGCGGCCTCGCCGCTGGCTGCTCGGGCGCAGTATCCCGATCATCCCATCCGCATCGTGCTGCCCTATGCGCCTGGAGCGGCGGGCGATGTGGCCATGCGCCAGATCCAGCCGCTCCTGGAAAAGCGCCTCGGCCAGCCCCTGATCGTCGATTACAAGACCGGCGCCGGCGGCAACATCGGCGCCTTGGAAGTGGCGCGCGCCAAGCCCGACGGCTACACCTTGGTGCTGGGCGCGACCAACAATTTCGTCATCAACCAGTTCCTGTACCGCAAGCTGGGCTTCGATCCATTGACCGATCTGGAGCCGGTGGGCAAGCTGGCAGACGTGCCCGCCTTTGTCTACGTCAGCGCGGAGGTGCCCGCGACGGACTACGCCCGGTTTGCGCAGTATGCGCGGGCCCACGCCGGCAAGCTGAACTATGGATCTCCTGGCATGGGCACCACGCCGCACTTGTCCGGCTACCGCCTCTCTCAGGCCATGGGGGCGGGCATGACGCACATCGCCTACCGTGGATCCTCCCCTGGCGTGCAGGCCCTCCTGGCCAACGAGATACAGATGTACATCGGCGGCTATAGCATTGCAGCCGCCTACATGCCGCAGGGCAGGGTGCGTGCCCTGGCCGTGGCGGCGCCTGAACGCTTTGCCGGTCTGCCCGATGTGCCCACCGCCGCCCAGGCCGGCATGCCGGACGTCGTGCAGGGCAATTGGTGGGGGTTTGCCGCACCCAAGGGCACGCCGCCCGAGCGCGTGGCGCGCTTTGCCGAAGTCTTGCATGAGGTGCTGGCCTTGCCGGAAGTCCGCCAGGCGTTCCTGGCCGGCGGCTTCGTGCCTGGACAGGATACGCCCGCGGCGTTCGCCGCGAGCTGGCGCAACGAAGCGCCGCAATGGCAGGCGGTCGTGCGTGAATCAGGGGTGGTGCTGGATAACTGAGGAGTCGTCATGGAATTCAGACGCCGCGGCTCGGGCCGGCCGCTATTCCTGCTGCACGGCTTCTGCTCGTCGTCCGCGATCTGGGGGCCTCTGGCCGAAGCGCTTGCGCCAGGGCGCGACGTGATCGCGCCCGATTGGCCCGGCTTCGGGCGCGACGCGATGACGCAGCCCTTGCACGGGTTGCCCGCCTATGCGGACGCGATCGTCATGCTGGCGGACGAGTTGGGTATCGACGGCTTTGACGTGCTGGGGCATTCATTCAGCGGCTTCGTTGCGCAGCAGTTGCTGTGCGCGGTTCCCGGTCGAGTGGGACGGGCGGTGCTGTATGGCGCCGGCCTGCGGGTGGATCCGGCCTTGCGCTTCGAACCCCTGGACCAGACGCTGGCGCGGCTGCGCGCGGAGGGTCCGCGGGCCACGGCGCGCCGCGTGCTGGCATCCTGGTTCCGAGAGGGAGAGCAGGCGCCTGCTTACGCGGCCTGCCTCGAAGATGGCATGTCCATGAGCGCGGCCGGGGCCGCTTCGATGATGGCTGCGGTGCACGGCGTGGACTATACGCAGGCGCTGGCTGCCGTGCGTGCACCCGTGCTGGTCATATCCGGCGAATACGAACGCAGCCATCCACTGGCTTCGGCCATGGCCCTGCGCGCGGCGTTGTCCCATGGCAGCCTTTGCGTGCTGCCGGATTGCGGGCATGCCGCGCACCTGGAGCGTCCGTCATTGTTCAACGCCGCGGTGCGCGAGTTCCTGGCGCAGGGGTGAGACAGGCCGGGGCCTGCCCCGGCGTCTGCCTCAGTAAGGGCCTTTGGCTGCCGCGGGCGCGGCCGCGTTCTTGAATTGGCCCGCCAACTGCTCGGCCGCGCGCGCCAGCAGGGTGGCGTCGACGCCGACGGCCACGAAGGTGGCGCCCAGCGACAGGTAGTGCCTGGCCTGGTCCACGCCGCTGTGCAGGATGCCTGCGGCTTTGCCGCTGCGCACGATGCGCAGGATGGTATCGTCGATCGCCTTGGTCACTGCAGGATGTTCGGGTTGGCCCAGGTAGCCCATGCTGGCCGACAGGTCGGCCGGGCCGATGAAGGCGCCGTCCACGCCGTCCACCGCCAGGATTTCTTCCAGCGCCTCGACGCCGCGTGGCGTTTCGATCTGCACAAGCACGCACATCTGTTCGTTGGCGCGGCGCAGGTAGTCGGGAATGCGGTTCCAGCGCGACGAACGGGCCAGCGCGCTGCCCACGCCGCGCGCGCCTTGCGGCGGATAGCGCACGGCGGCGACGGCGGCGGCCGCTTCTTCGGCGGACTGCACCATGGGCACCAGCAGTGTTTGCGCGCCCGTGTCCAGGATCTGCTTGATGAGCACCGCGTCGTTCCAGGCTGGCCGCACCACCGGCGCAACTGGGTACGCGGCCATCGATTGCAGCTGCGCCAGAGTGGTCTGCAGCGTGTTGGGGGCATGCTCGCCGTCGATCAGCAGCCAGTCGAAACCGGCGCCGGCGATGATCTCGGTGGAGTAGGCGTTCGCCAGGCCTGCCCACAGGCCGATCTGGGGCTTGCCGCTGCGCAAGGCCTGTTTGAAAGTGTTGGTCAATATGTCCATGGATGGGGAGCGGTCAGATGAAATGGCAGTTGACGGAACCCAGCACGCCATAGTCGACGTTGAAGGTATCGCCAGGGCGGGCCAGCACCGGGCGGGTGAAGGAACCCGACAGGATGATCTCTCCCGCTTCCAGCGCCACGTCGTGGGCGGCCAGCTTGTTCGCCAGCCATACTACGCCATTGGCGGGATGGTTCAAGACGCCCGCGGCCACGCCGGTTTCCTCGATGACGGCGTTGCGCGACAGGATGGCGCCGATCCAGCGCAGGTCCAGTTCGCCGATCTTGACCGGCCGCCCGCCCATCACGACGCCGGCGTTCGCCGCGTTGTCGGCAATGGTGTCGAACACTTTGCGGGGGCGCTTGCTGTCGGGATCGATGCTGTGCGATCGCGCGTCGATGATCTCCAGCGCCGGGATCACGTAGTCGACCGCGTCATAGACCTGGAACAGCGTGACGCCCGGACCTTGCAGGCGCTTGCCCAGCACGAAGGCCAGTTCGACTTCCAGGCGCGGCAGGATGAAGCGGCCGGCGGGGATATCAGCGCCGTCGTCGAAGAACATATCGTCCAGCAGCATGCCGAAATCGGGTTCGTCGATCTGCGACGCCTGCTGCATGGCGCGCGAGGTCAGGCCGATCTTGTGCCCGCGCTTGACGCGGCCCTCGGCCAGCTTGATGTCCATCCAGGCGCGCTGGATGGCGTAGGCGTCGGCGATGGCGATGTCGGGGTACTCGAGCGAAATCTGGCGGATCTGTTGACGGGTGCGTTCGGCTTCGTGCAGGCGCGCGGCGATGGCGCGCACGGTATTGTTGTCTAGCATCTGGGTTCCAGTAGTAGGGGGGATCGGGGTCAGTTGGGGAAGGGGACCAGCGTATTCACCAGCCGCCCTATGCCTTCGATTTCTGTCACGACTTCGTCGCCGGGCTGGACGTTGACGATGCCGTCAGGTGTGCCCGTGAGGATCAGGTCGCCCGGTGAAAGCGTCATGAAGCCGCTGAAATACTCGATCAATGCGGGCACGTCGAACACCATGTCGCGGGTATTGCCGCGCTGCGTCTCGACACCGTTGACCGTGGTGCGCAGATTCAAATTCATGGGATCGGGCACGTCGTCGCGGTCCACCAGCCAGGGGCCTAGCGGCGTGCAGGTGTCGCGGCTTTTCACGCGCAGATTCGGGCGGTACCAGTTTTCCAGGTAGTCGCGCAGTGCATAGTCGTTGGCCACGGTGTAGCCGGCCACGCAGTCATAGGCCTGCTCGCGGCTGACTTTGCTGGCGGTCTTGCCGATGACCACGGCCAACTCGCATTCGTAATGCATGAAGGCGACGTCGGCGGGGCGCAAGGTCTGGGCGCGGTGGCCGACAAACGTATTGGCCGCCTTGAGAAAGCCCAGCGGTTCGTCCGGGGCCTTGAAAGCGAGTTCCTTGGCGTGGTCGGCGTAGTTGATCGCCAGCGTGAAAGTGGTGCGCGGTTCGAAGGGCGGTAACCATTGCACGGCCTCTTCGGCGTAGACGCGCCCGTCGGCCAGGCGGACCTGTCCCGGAGCGGCTTCGGTGGCGGCATGGATGACGCCGTCCAGGGAGATGCGAGCATGTTTCATGGCGGACTCCGTGGTTTATCGGGCAGCGCTGGCCGCGGCCAGCGGATTGCCCAGTGTGCCGACCCGCGAGATGCTGATGTCGTAGCGTTGGCCCGCGCGTGCGCGCGGCGCGCCATGGGGAGCGCCCATCAGCAGGATGTCCCCGGCTTCCAGGGTCATGAACTGGGTGACGTCGGCGATCAGCCGTGCGACGGGACGGATCAGGTCGGCGGTGCTGGCGCGTTGCGCCACCTGGCCGTCGATGCGGACTTCGATGTCCAGCGCGTCGGGATCCGTGACGTCGGCGGCGGGTGCCAGGTCCTGTCCGATGGGGCAGAAGCCGTCGCGGCATTTCTGCTTGAGAGCCGGCCGGAAGTAGCTGGCGTGAGGAACGGACAGGTCGGCCACGACGCGGTAGCCCGCCACGTAGTCCAGCGCCTCGGCTTCGCTCACGCGGGTGGCGCGGCGGGCGAACACCACACCCAGGCAGGCGCCTATCTCGACTTCGTCCACGTCCGCCGGCAGGCTGATGACAGCGCCATGCCGGGCGTAGGTATTGGCGGGCTTGATGTAGAGCACCGGTGCCTTGGGAGCGGCCTTGTACGGGGGCGCGTCCACGGTGTCGCCCATTGCGGCCAGCGCCTGGCGCGTGTTCAGCGCGGCGCCCACCACGGTCCGCGGCCATGGCGCCGCGGCTGCCGCGGCCCGCGCGGCCAGATGTTCACGGTAGTTGTTGAGTTTGTAGTTCAGCACGGGGTCGGCTTCTTCGATCTGCATCGAGATGCCCAAGGGGCGTGCCGCCATCTGTGGCGCGAGCACGGCGGTCAACGCCTGGAACACGCGTTCGCCGAGCGCGGCCTTCTGTTCAGCGTTGCGGCCGTGGCCGATGCGCAGGACGACATGGACGAAGGCATTGTCGGGATGTCCGTCGACGATAAGGCAATCGTCCACACGCAGCGCGCGCGTACGCGCGCCGGCCAGGGGGAACAGGCTGCCATCGCCCACGGCGGCATCCTGCACCGTACGCATCAGCGTCTGCGTATCCAGGGCCAGGTTGCCCGAGTACTCAATCCAGATATGGGGCATGCCTCGCTCCACCGAATGTAATTATCATGTTAACTATATTAATGAAAAAGCCCGGCGGCAACAATCCGCGGGAGGGCTTGGACGGGCTGACCTGCTTGGGGGTTTCCCGACGTTGACAGCGGGGTTAGGCAAGCATAACGTTAACGTGTTAATTATATTTACGCCGGCCACCCCGGCGTCAGGAGCCGCATGTGAGCATCAAGCACTGGATCAACGGCAAGCAGGTCGACAGCAACGACCGCTTCATCACGAGCAACCCGGCCACGGGCGAAGCGATAGCGGAGGTGGCCGCGGGCGGTCAGGCCGAGATCGACGCGGCCGTCGCCGCTGCGGCCGAGGCCTTTCCAAAATGGGCCAATACGCCCGCCAAGGAGCGCGCGCGGCTGATGCGCAGGCTGGGCGAGTTGATAGACCAGAACGTGCCGCAGCTGGCCGAGCTGGAAACCCGCGATACCGGGCTGCCCATCTCGCAGACGCGCAAGCAATTGATTCCGCGCGCCTCGGAGAACTTCAATTTCTTCGCCGAGGTCTGCACGCGCATGAATGGCCACACCTATCCGGTGGACGACCAGATGCTGAACTACACCTTGTATCAGCCGGTAGGCGTGTGCGCGCTGGTGTCGCCCTGGAACGTGCCGTTCATGACGGCCACCTGGAAGACGGCGCCATGCCTGGCACTGGGCAATACTGCCGTGCTGAAGATGTCCGAGCTTTCACCGCTGACGGCGGATCAGTTGGGCATGCTGGCGTTGGAGGCAGGCATACCCGCCGGCGTACTGAACGTGGTGCAGGGATATGGCGCGACTGCCGGCGACGCGCTGGTGCGCCATCCTGGCGTGCGCGCGATTTCGTTTACGGGCGGCACCGTGACGGGCAAGAAGATTCTGGCCAGCGCAGGCGGCGTGAAGAAATACTCGATGGAACTCGGCGGCAAATCCCCCGTACTGATTTTTGACGACGCGGACGTGGAGCGGGCGCTGGACGCCGCGCTCTTCACCATTTTTTCGCTCAATGGCGAACGTTGCACGGCAGGTTCGCGCATCTTCATCCAGCAGACCATCTACGATGACTTCGTGCGCCGGTTCGCGGAACGCGCGGAACGCCTGGCGGTGGGCGACCCGACCGACGACGGTACCCATGTGGGCGCGATGATCACGCGCCAGCACTGGGAAAAGGTCACGGGCTACATCCGCCTGGCCGAGCAGGAAGGCGCGCGGATATTGGCCGGTGGCGCGGACCGGCCCGCCGGCTTGCCAGCCCATCTGGCGGGCGGCAATTTCGTCAGGCCCACCGTGCTGGCGGACGTGGACAACCGGATGCGTTGCGCGCAGGAAGAGATTTTCGGGCCGGTCGCCTGCCTGCTGCCGTTCAAAGACGAGGCCGAGGGCCTGGCGCTGGCCAACGACGTCAAATATGGCCTCGCGTCCTACATCTGGACCAGCGACATCGGCCGGGCTCACCGTCTGGCCCGGGGTATCGAAGCCGGCATGGTGTTCATCAACAGCCAGAACGTGCGCGATCTGCGCCAGCCCTTCGGCGGTACCAAGGAATCGGGCACGGGACGCGAGGGCGGCGAATACAGTTACGAGGTCTTCGCCGAAATCAAGAATGTCTGCGTGTCCATGGGCAGCCACCACATTCCCAGATGGGGCGTCTGAGTCCGGCACCGAATCACAAGAACGAGGAGACTAGCATCATGGGCAAGCTCGCGCTGGCGGCCAAGGTAACGCATGTGCCGTCCATGTATCTTTCGGAACTGCCTGGCAAACACCAGGGGTGCAGGGAGGCCGCGATCCAGGGACATCGGATCATCGGCCAGCGCTGCCGCGACCTGGACGTGGACACGTTCGTGGTGCTGGACGTGCACTGGCTGGTGAACGGCGGCTATCACGTGAACTGCAACAGCGGTTTCAAGGGCCGCTACACCAGCAACGAACTGCCGCATTTCATCAAGGATATGGACTATGCCTACCGCGGCAATCCGCAGCTTGGGCGTCGGATCGCCGAATGCGCGAATGCGGCCGGCGTGGGCACGCGCTCGCATGAAATCGACAGCCTGGAACTGGAGTACGGGACGCTGGTGCCGATGCGCTACATGAACGGCGACGGGCACTTCAGCGTCGTGTCGGTTGCCGCGTGGTGCGCCTGGCACTCGTTGGACGATAGCCGACGTTTCGGCGCCGCCCTGCGCCAGGCTATCGAGGCCAGCGACAGCCGCGTGGCGGTGCTGGCCAGCGGCTCGCTGTCGCATCGTTTCAACGATAACGGCAGCCCCGAAGCCGCCATGCACCAGATCAGCCGCGAGTTCTTCCGGCAGGTGGATTTGCGGGTGGTGGACTTGTGGCGCCAGGGCGATTGGAAGAGCTTCTGCGCCATGCTGCCCGAATACGCCGACCTGTGCGTGGGCGAGGGCGGCATGCACGATACCGCGATGCTGCTGGGCCTGCTGGGTTGGGATGGCTACGATAAGCCGGTGGAGATCGTCACCGACTACTTCGCCAGTTCAGGCACGGGGCAGATCAACGCGATCTTCCCGGTGCCGGCCTGATCAGGTTTCTTCGGAGGCGCGCGAGTCGGACGGTTCGCGTTTGAAAAGCTCGACCATGCTGTCGACGTCGCGGTACAGGCGGTCCAGCAATTCCTTGCCGATCCGGGCCTCGATTTCCTGGTACTTCGCATCCACCTGCGGACGCATGCGGTCGATGAGCTTGTTGCTCTTGGGGGTCAGCGAGATTTCCTGGCGGCGCTGATCGGCGCTGGACCGCGTGCGCTTGATCAGGCCTTGTTCCTGCATGCCCGCCAGCATGCGCGTCAGGCTGGGACTGAGGATCTGGCAGGTGCGGGCAATCTGGTTGGGTTCCATGGAGCCCACCTCGCTCAGGGTGCGCAGCACCCGCCATTGTTGCTCGGTGACGCCCGCGGCATGCAGGATGGGCCGGAAGTGCGCCATCAGCGTCTCGCGCGCGTAGAGCAGCAGATGGGGAAGATTGCGGTGGTGGAAGCTCGGACTCATGGCGGCTATGTTAGCAAGAAGCCGAGCCGCGCCGGGAGCGATATCGCGCGCCGCCTCCCATCGGCCTTGTTGAATCAATGGGAGGCGGCTGGCGGCGTTCAGGAGGGGATCTGTTGAGCCAGTTCCTGCAGGTCGTCGGGCAGCGCCTGGTCGGGCGCGGCCTGCTGCAATTCGCGCAGGGCCTGGATGGCTTCTTCCTGCTGTTCCTCGCGTACCAGGGCCCGGATATGGGTCACGCGGGCCTCGATGTCCCGTTCGCTGAGGGCGGGCGCTTCCGGCTGGGCGGGTTCGGCGGCCGGCTGTTCGGTGGCGCTGGCTTCCTGGGCCGGAACGGCTTCTTGCGCCGCGGCTTCTTGCGGCGCGGCCACGCGCGCGGTGACGGGCGCAGCTTGTTCAGCGGATGCTTCCGGCGGCGCGGAGAGGAGTGCGGCAGGGCGGTCCGGGCTTGTCCCCGTTTCGTGGGGGACGATAACCGGTGTGTTCTGCTCGGTCAGGTCCTGGGCTTCGCGCATTTCGGTCCAGGCGAACAGGCCGAATACCATGGCGGCGCAGGCGGCGGCGCCCCAGGCCGGGTGCCAACTATGGCCGGGATGCCAGCTGCGGCGCACCGCTGCGTCCAGTTCGGGACTGGCTCCGGGCCCGGGCCTACGGTACAAGGCGCGCAGATCCCGTTCATCGTCTTCATCGAAAGGGGGGCGATAGGTAATGCTCATGCGCGTACTCCTCGCGCATACGCCTGGTGGCAAGGCGTATCCGCGTCTGACCTCTGCGCGCGCCGCGCCGGTGGTCCGGCGGTCTCGTCGTAGCTCGGGTCCTGTTCCGGTTTAGGCGGCTTCCTGGAAAGCCGCGGGTGATTGCGCCGCGATTCCCGCTGCCGCACCCGAGGGCGCGTGGCGGCGGGTATGCCGTCCTGGGCCGGACGGTTCGTCAATGCGCTGCACTTGATGATTATGCGCGATTTGGAGAAATCCGCCAGAGAATTTCTTGAATTTGCATCATGTAACTTTGGCGCGTCCCTGTTTTTGAAAGCAGAATGACAGATTGGCGCACCGCCTTGGGGCATGCCTGGATAAAAGCGCGCGTTTTGTGCGGGCACGCCGCGCGCCGGCGCCCTGGCTTGCCGGTACACTTTCGCGCATGGCCAAATCCCGAACCGTATACGTGTGCGCCGAATGTGGCGGCACCACCCCGAAGTGGCAGGGCAAATGCCCGCATTGCAACGCCTGGAACACGCTGGAAGAAACCGTGGAGTCATCGGCGCCCGCCGCTGCCTCCCATCGCTACGCGCCGCTGGCGGCCGCCAGCCCGGTGCGCAGCCTGTCCGAAATCGAAGCCCGCGAAACACCGCGCCAGCCTACGGGGCTGGAAGAGTTCGACCGCGTCTTGGGCGGCGGCCTGGTGGCCGGCGCCGTCGTGTTGATCGGCGGCGATCCCGGCATCGGTAAATCCACCTTGCTGTTGCAGGCGCTGGCCTCGTTGTCCGAAGTCACCAACGTTCTGTATGTCACCGGCGAGGAATCCGCCGAGCAGGTCGCCCTGCGCGCGCGGCGGCTGGGCCTGCAAACCGGCAATGTGAACCTGTTGGCCGAGATCAGGCTGGAGTCGATCCAGGCTGCGGTGTCGGAGCAGAAGCCCACCGTGGCCGTCATCGACTCGATCCAGACCCTGTACAGCGGCGAGCTGACCGCCGCTCCGGGCTCGGTCTCGCAGGTGCGCGAATGCGCGGCGCAGCTCACGCGCCTGGCCAAGCAGACGGGCATCGCCATCGTCATGATCGGCCACGTCACCAAGGACGGCGCGCTGGCCGGGCCGCGGGTGCTGGAGCACATCGTCGATACCGTGTTGTATTTCGAGGGCGACACGCACTCGTCGTTCCGCCTGGTGCGCGCCTTCAAGAACCGTTTCGGAGCGGTCAACGAGCTGGGCGTCTTCGCCATGACGGATCGCGGACTGCGGGGCGTGGCCAATCCGTCCGCGCTGTTCCTGTCGCAGCATGAACAACAGGTCGCGGGTTCCTGCGTGATGGCCACGCAGGAAGGCACGCGACCGCTGCTGGTGGAAATCCAGGCCTTGGTCGACAGCTCGCACGCGCCCAATCCGCGCCGCCTGACCGTGGGCCTGGAAGGCAACCGCCTGGCGATGCTGCTGGCGGTGCTGCACCGGCACGCCGGCGTCTCCACCTTTGACCAGGACGTCTTCGTCAACGCGGTGGGCGGCGTGCGCATCACCGAGCCCGCGGCCGATTTGCCGGTACTGCTGGCCATCATGTCTTCGCTGCGGGACAAGCCATTGCCGCGCGGGCTGATTGCCTTCGGCGAAGTCGGCCTGGCAGGCGAAATCCGGCCGGCGCCACGCGGGCAGGAACGCTTGCGCGAAGCGGCCAAGCTGGGGTTTTCAATCGCCCTGATTCCCAAGGCCAATGCGCCGCGCCAGCCCATCGAAGGGCTGGAGATCTGGGCCGTGGACCGGCTGGATGCCGCGCTCGATAAATTGCGCTGACGCGGGCGCCGGCTGATGCCGGCGGCCTGCGCAGGTTTGAAACCGTACATTGATTGCCCTGCCGGGTAGCGGCAGGGTCTGCTGGAGCAAGACGTGAGTCTGTTAGTTATCGCCGCGTGCCTGGCCGCGGGCGGCCTGATCGGTTTCATGGGCGGCGTGCTGGGCATTGGCGGCGGCCTGATCGCGATACCGGCGCTGGTGCTGTTGATGGGGATGTCGCAGCAACTGGCGCAAGGCACGGCGCTCATCATGGTTTTGCCCACCATCATGATGGCGGTGCGCAAGTACAACCAGCAGACCCGTATCGACAAGCGCGTGGCGCTGGCGGGAGCCGCCGGAGCGGTCGTGTTTACGTGGGTCGGCGCGCAGATGGCACTGGGCATAGATTCCGGCCTCCTGCGCCGCAGCTTCGCCGTCTTCCTGTTCTTCATCGCGCTGTTCTATGTATGGCAGACCTGGCGCGCCTCGCGTCCCACCGCCGCGCGCAAGCCGGCGGCCAAGGGCGTCGCGCCGGTCTTCACGCCGCGCCGCGCCAGCGTGCTGGGCATACTGTGCGGCACCTTGGGCGGATTCTTCGGCGTAGGCGGCGCGGTATTGGCGGTACCCATCATCACCACCGTGTTCCGGCTGCCGCAGACCACCGCTCAGGCGTTGGCGCTGAGCATGGTGATTCCCGGCTCGACCATCGCCTTGATCACCTATTCGTGGGCGGGGCAGGCGAACTGGCTGGTAGGCGTGCCGCTGGCCCTGGGCAGCCTGCTCTTCGTGCCTGTCGGCGTGAAGCTTGCCTATCGCCTGCCTGAACGCAAGCTGAGAGCCTGCTTCGCGCTCATGTTGTTTGCGACGGTGGCGTTGCTGGCGTTCGAGAGTTGAACGTCCGCGCGCAGATTATTTCGAAGCGTTAGCGGCCGAAATTTTCTGGTTCCGTGCTGAACCTTCCGAAGCGGCCCGGTTCAAACGGGAACGGGTTAGGGTGAAGTGACCCTAGAGGCGATGTTGCCGCCCCGTGTCGGAAAAAGGGCCTTGCCCTTTACATTCAGGAGTTCATGAAATGACGACTCACTCCCGTATCGCTGCGTTCCTATCCACCTCGGCCTTGTGCCTCGGTCTTGCTGCTGCGCCTTCTGCGTTCGCGGCGGGCGCCGATGCCACGTCCAAGACGGGTGAAACCAAGACCCACGCGCAGCACAAGCATCACAAGTCCGACAAGACCTCTGCCAAGCCGGCGGCGGGCAAGTCGGGAGGAGCCGCGAAGCCGGATGGTTCCGGCGCAGCGACACCGGCGAAGTAAGCACTGAGGGCCATCTGGCCCGGTAGTTCCTTTGCGCAAACGACTTCCGATTCCCGCGGGGGCCGGAAAGTCGAAAGCCTCTCGGTATGGGCGCCGAGAGGCTTTTTCATTTGAGCGCCGCGGCCGTTGGCGGGTTATTCCGCCGGCGTGATGACGCGGCCGGTCTCGAAGAACGCCCGCAGGTTGTCCAGCATCAGGTTCTCCATTGCCACACGGGTTTCCAGCGTGGCGCTGCCGATGTGCGGCAACAGCACGGCGCGGTCGCTCTTGATGAGGGCTTCGGGCACCTTGGGTTCGTGCTCGAACACGTCGAGCGCTGCGCAGCCCAGCTTGCCGTTCTCCAGCGCTGCGACCAGCGCGGTCTCGTCGATGACGGGGCCGCGCGCGATGTTGACGATGATGCCGGTGGGGCCCAGCGCCTCCAGCACTTCGCGGTTCACCAGATGGCGCGTGCTGGGGCCGCCGACGGTCGCCACGATGAGGAAATCGGCCCACTTGGCGAGGTCGGTGAGCGAGGCTTCGTAGCCGTACTCGACATCATCGCGCTTGCGGCGGTTGTGATAGCGCACGTCCATGTCGAAGCCCATGCCGCGGCGCGCAATGGCTTCGCCGATGCGGCCCAGGCCGACGATACCCAGTTTTTTGCCGCTGACGCGCAATCCCAGCGGGATGCCGCCGTGCACCTGGCCCCATTGGCCCGCGCGCACGAAGCGTTCACCCTGGCCCATGTGGCGCGCGCCGGCGATCAGCAGGCCCCAGGCGAGGTCCGCGACGCAGTCGGTCAGCACGTCAGGCGTATTGCTGACCTGCACGCCGCGCTGCTTGGCGGCCTGGATGTCGATGGTCTCGTAGCCCACGCCCCAGCTGCAGATGGCCTTGAGGTCGGGCAGGGCGTTGATGAGCTCGGCGTTGGCGCCATAGGTGGCCGACGTGACGACCGCGGTCACACCCTTGCCATGCTCGGCCAGCGCGGCTTTGCGGTCCGGGTATTTCCACAGTTCGACCACGTCGTAGTTGTCTGCGAGGCTCTTGTTGGCGTAGGGGGAACCGGCCAGCGAGCCGACCTGGATGATGCGATGCTTGGTGGTCATGTTGTCGTACAGGTGGGTGGCAAAACATTGATGCTACTTGATCCGGGCTTGATCCAGGCTGACAGGATGTCCCCAGGGACACCCCGCAGCCCGATTCCGGTCTTATTCAAGCTGGATATTGGCTTTCTGGATGACGTCCTTCCAGCGTTTGACCTCTGCCTGCTGGAACGCCGTGAACTGCTGAGGCGTATTGGCCACCACCTCGAAGCCCAGGCCTTGCAGCGTCTTCTCCGTCTGGGGATCGCGCAGGGCGGTTTGCAAGGCCTTGGACAATTGCTGGACGATGGCTGCGGGTGTCCCCTTGGGCACGGCAAACCCTTGCCAGGAGTACACCACCATGTCTTTGATGCCGGCTTCCGCCAGCGTGGGAACGTCGGGGAGGTCGGCTGCGCGGGCGTCGCCCGTGATGGCCAGCGCCTTTAGCTTGCCGGCCTTGATGTGGGTCTGGACCGCGCCCAGGTTCTGGAACGACACGTTGACCTGTCCGCCGATCAGGTCGGCGATCGCTGCGCCGCCACCGCGGTAGGGCACGTCCACCCCCGTGCTTTGCGTGCGCTGGCGGAACAGCACGGCGGACAGGTGGTCCGATGAGCCCGTGCCCGAGGATGCATACGACACCTTGCCCGGATTCTTCTTCGCGTAATCGACCAGCTCGGCAACGGTGCTGGCGGGAAACGTGGGCGCGGCCACCAGCACATTGGGATTGCGCACGGCCTGCGTCAGGTATTCGAAATCCTTGCTGGGGTTGTACGACAGGTTCTTGTACAGGGCTTCATTGATGGCGAACGTGCCGATCGAGCCCACCATCATCGTGTAGCCATCGGGGGTGGAGCGAGCCAGCGCCTGGGCGCCGATGGCGCTGTTGGCGCCGGGCTTGTTCTCGACCACGAAGGTCTGCCCCAGGATTTTGGACAGCCCCGGCGTAACCGAGCGCGCAGTGATATCGGAGGAGCCGCCCGGCACGAAGGGCACGATCATCGTGACGGGTTTGTCGGGATAGCCTGCAGCCTGCGCGGCGGGCGTGCCGAGTAGAACGGCGCCCGCGGCGGCAGCGGCTGCTACGGCCGCGGCGCTCATCAGTTTGTTCATGGTGTCTCCTGGTTCGCGTGCTGATGAAGGGCCCGCCGCCCACGCGTTGCGGCCGGGCCGTAGAGATCAGTCGACCTTGGCGCCGGATTTCTTCACTACCTCCGCCCACTTGGTGGATTCCTGCGCCATGAACTGTTTGAATTGAGCCGGCGTGTTGCCGGACGGCGTGGCGCCCTGCGCTTGCAGTTGCGCGCGCACGGATTCCAATTGCAAGGCGGCGGCCACGTCGCGCTGGATCTTATCGACCACCGCCTGCGGCGTGCCCGCCGGCGCCAGCAAGCCGAACCAGCTGGATGCCTCATAGCCTTGTACGCCGGCCTCCGCCATCGTGGGAACGTCGGGCAGGGCGGGCGAGCGCTGGGTGGTGGTGACGGCCAGCGGTCGCAGTTTGCCGCTCTTCAGGAAGCCCATGGAGGACGGCAGATTGTCGAAGATCAGGTCGGCGGAGCCGGCCATCACGTCGGTCAGCGCGGGACTGCTGCCCTTGTAAGGGACGTGCGTCATGCGCGTGCCCGTCATGTTCTGGAACAGCTCCCCGGACAGATGCGTGGATGTGCCATTGCCGGTCGAGGCCATGTTGACGGTGCCTGGGTTGGCCTTCAAGTACTTGATCAGATCGGCCACCGTGCGGATGCCGTGCTTGTCGGCAAACGCGGGATTGAGTTCCAGGATGTTGGGCACCGGAATCACCAGCGTCACCGGCACGAAGTCCTTGACCGGGTCATAGGGCAGCTTGGCATACACGGACTGGTTGATGGCATGCGTGCTGACGGTGCCCATCAGCAAGGTGTAGCCGTCGGGCGCGGCGCGCGCGGCCTCGGCCGTGCCGACATTGCCGCCGGCGCCTGCCTTGTTGTCCACCACCACGGCCTTGTTCCAGGTCTTGCCCAGTTCGGCCGCGACGATGCGCGCCGCAATGTCGGTGGTGCCGCCGGCGGGGAAGGGCACGATGATCCTGACGTCGCGTTCGGGGTAGTCGGCTTGCGCCGGCGCGGCCGGCAACAGGAGGGCGGCCGCCGCCAGGGTGGCGGTGTAGAGGGCGGCCAGGACGGACCGGCCTCGCGCAGGGGCTGCATGCATGGAATTCGTCTCCTCGGTGTGCGCGTGGCCGCGCATCGTTTCTGGGGGTATTCCGCCCCTGGCATGGCCCGAGGCTTTGACGCCGCACGACGCCCGCGGCGCCCTGCGTTTTGCTGCCGGACTACTTGTAAAACAAATATATGTATTGAGCTTATGCTTGTCAACCAAGTATACTTTTTTGAACTTGTACACCCGATAGCTCGATCAGCCAGGAGCCCCGCCCATGAAAACCTCCCCGGTCACCGCGCAGGACTTGCAGCGTTCGGTCATTGCCGTGCCACCGCTGGCGCGCCACGCCGATCTTTCCCTGAATGAGGCGGCCAACAAGGCCTTGCTCGGCCACCTGGAAGCGGGCGGCGTGCGCAACGTGATGTATGGCGGCAACGCCAATTTCTATAACGTGGGCGTGAGCGAGTACGCGCGCATCGTCGATATGCTGGCCGGGCTCGCGGGAGCGGACACCTGGATCCTGCCTTCGGTGGGGCCCGACTACGGCAAGATGATGGACCAGGCGGCAATATTGCGTTCGCGGCCGTTTCCCACGGCCATGCTGCTGCCCATGTCTTTTCCCTATACGGACGCAGGCCTGGCCGAGGGCGTGCGCCGCTTCACGGACGCGTTGGGCAAGCCCGCGGTGATCTACATCAAATCGTCGGGCTATCTGGCGCCCGAAAGCGCCGCGCGCCTCATAGAAGAGGGGCGCATCGTGGCATTCAAATATGCGGTCGTGCGCGACGACCCGTCCCAGGACGCCTATCTGTCGTCCTTGCTGCAGGCGGTGGATTCGCGCTGGATCGTCAGCGGCATCGGCGAACGTCCCGCTATCGTGCACTACCGCGATTTCGGCCTG
The DNA here is from genome assembly GCF_035282245.1 of Achromobacter sp. D10. Taxonomy (NCBI): domain Bacteria; kingdom Pseudomonadati; phylum Pseudomonadota; class Betaproteobacteria; order Burkholderiales; family Alcaligenaceae; genus Achromobacter; species Achromobacter sp. D10. The sequence continues at coordinate 301,998 of NZ_JAYJLE010000005.1, read as the reverse complement.
AAGAGCTTTACCTCGGGCTCGGTCTGCGTGGCGCCACGGGGGTCGATGCGCCTGCTGCATCTGCTGCGCGATGGTCGCTACGATGAAGCCGAGGCCGTGCGCCAACAGTACCTGGACCTGGAAGACTGCCGCGACAGCATCAGTCCCATCCGGGTGCTGCATGATGCGGTAACTCTGTCCGGCGTGGCGGACATGGGGCCGATGCTGCCTCTGCTCAGCGGCATTTCAGCCGCGGAGCGCGAGCGCGTGGCGCCGGTTGCGCGGGCCCTGGCGGCTTGGGACCGGGAGACGCCGGCCGCGTGAGCCTGCAAGCGGACCGGGGCGCGCGCCTTGGGCCGTGCATTGACGGTACGATGAGTGCTGTTCCGCCATCGCGGACCGCGCCATAGCATCGAGGAGGTTTCGTGGCCCGACCCAAAGCAACATCCGCGCCCGCGCCGCAGGCGCCCGCCGAATCCGACACCGCGGGCGCGCTGGTGCTCGAGCGCGGGCACCGGGTCCGGCTGGCGGACCAGCTCTATGGCCAGATCTTCGAACAGATCGTGTCCGGGGGGCTGAACGTGGGCGACAAGCTGCCCTCCGAAAACGAAATCTCCGAACGCTTCGGCGTGTCGCGTCCGGTGGTGCGCGAGGCGCTTTTGCGGTTGCGCGCCGACGGCCTGATCACCGCGCATCAAGGGTTGGGCACCTTCGTCAGCCATGCGCCCGCGCCGCGCCTGAAGACCTTCAACGATGTGCAGAATGTCAGCGCGTATCTGCGGGCCCAGGAGGTCCGCGTGGCGCTGGAGGGCGACGCCGCGCGGCTGGCGGCCCTGCGCCGCACTGACGAGCAGCTCAGGAAGATCGCAGAAGCGCACGCGGCGTTCGCCGACAGCCTCGCGCGCGGCCAGGTGTCCGCCGAGGCGGATCTGGCCTTCCATGCCAGCATTGCCGAAGCCAGCGGCAACGACTTCTACCTGGGGGTGCTCGAAAGCATCCACGAATCCATCAGCGGCTTCATGCGGTTGACGCTGAATCTCACTCGCACGGGTTCGCGCCAGCGCGCGCAACGCGTGGTGGACGAGCATGCCGCGATCCTGGACGCCATCCGCGAACAGGACAGCGAACGCGCCCGCGTCGCCATGCAGTTCCACCTGGGCCAGGCCCGTCACCGGCTCGTCGACCGGGAGCGCGATTGATCCTTTCCGCCACCCGCCGCGTATGAATCAAAACCACAGGAGACCAGAGTGCGAGGGAACGGAGCGATAGCGGCGGAGGTGCCGGTGGAGCAGGTCCGCGAGCAGATACTGCAGGTTCTGATGGCATGGGGCATGGCACAGGACCTGGCGCACATTACCGCGGGCCTGATGGCGCGAACCGATCTGTTGGGCATCGATTCGCATGGGATCTCCATGCTGCCGGCCTACGAAGAAAAGCTGCGGGCCGGCACCCTGCGCCTGGACGCGCGCCCGCGCGTTCTGCGCGATGGCGGCGCCAGCGCGCTGATCGACGGCATGGGCGGCCTGGGCTATCCGGTCGCGGCCCAGGCAATGAACCTGGCCGTGGACAAAGCGCTGCAGCATGGCGTGGGCGCCGTATCGGTCTGCAATTCCCATCATTTCGGCGCGGCGGGCGTCTATGCGCGGATCGCGGTCGAGCGGGGCGTGGTGGGGCTGGTGACCAGCAGCGCCAATGGCGTCATCATGGTGCCCACGCGCGGCGCCATGCCCATGCTGGGCACCAACCCCATCGCCTTCGGTGCGCCGGCCGCCTACAACGAACCCTTTCTGCTGGACATGGCGACAACCACCGTGGCCGCCAACAAGGTCAAGGTCTACGACTTCCTGGACAAGCCGCTGCCGCCGGGATGGGCGGTGGACGGACAGGGTGGGGCGGTCACGGATGCCGCGGCCGCCATGCAGTACATCTTCAAGCATCCCGAGGGCGGCCTGACACCCCTGGGCGGCACGGCCGACATGAGCAGCCACAAGGGCTACGGCCTGGCGATGATGGCGCAGATCCTGGGCGGTACGCTCAGCGGCAGCGCGTTCGCCGCGCGCCGCGCCCCGACTCGCCGGCCGGGCGAGCCCGACGACGTGGGCCATTTCTTCCTGGCCTTGAACCCCGACGCCTTTCGCGCAGCGGGCTCGTTCGAGTCCGATATGGACGACATGATCGATGCCATGCACGATACGCCGCCCGCCAATCCGGACGAGCCGGTCCTGGTGGCGGGTGAGCCCGAAGCGGCCGAGCGCGCGCGCCGGCTGCATGCGGGCATACCCATCCCCACCGCGCTGGCCGAACGCCTGCGCGCCATCTGCGAGCGCGCCGGCACACCTTATCTGCTGGACGCGGCGTGAATCCGTTTTTCCTGAAAACCCTTGCCCAAGAGCACTGGAACTGAGACATGAGCAATTCAGACAAGCGCAAGAAACCCGAAGAGCTGCGCAGCCACCGATGGTATGGCGTGCGCGACCTGCGCTCGTTCGGCCACCGATCGCGCACCGCGCAGATGGGCTATCACCGCTCGGACTACGCCGGCAAGCCGGTTATTGCCATCATCAACACCTGGAGCGACATCAATCCTTGCCACAGCCACTTCAAACAACGGGTGGAAGAGGTCAAGCGCGGCATCTGGCAGGCGGGCGGCTTCCCGGTGGAAATGCCTGCCATGAGCCTGTCCGAGCCCTTCCAGAAGCCGACTACCATGCTCTACCGCAACCTGCTGGCGATGGAGACCGAAGAGCTGCTGCGCTCCTATCCGGCGGATGGCTGTGTGCTGATGGGCGGTTGCGACAAGACCACGCCCGCGCTCCTGATGGGCGCGGTGTCCATGGACCTGCCCACCATTTTCATGCCGGCCGGCCCGATGCTGCGCGGCAACTGGAACGGCAACACCCTGGGCTCGGGCTCGGACACCTGGAAGTACTGGGCGGAGCTGCGAGCCGGCAATATCACGGAGGAGGACTGGCAGGGCGTGGAGGATGGCATCGCCCGTTCACCGGGCCATTGCATGACCATGGGCACGGCATCCACCATGACGGGCGCGGTCGAGGCGCTGGGCCTTTGCCTGTCGGGAGCCTCGTCGATTCCCGCGCCGGATTCGCGCCACGCGCAGATGGCCAGCCTGACCGGCAAGCGCATCGTTGAAATGGTGTGGGAAGACCTGAAGCCCTCCGACATCTTGACGGCCGCGTCCTTCGACAATGCGGTGCGCACGGTGCTGGCGCTGTCCGGTTCGACCAATTCGGTCGTGCACCTGATCGCCATGGCCCGCCGCAGCGGCTTCGGGCTGGATCTTGACCGCTTCGACCATCTGGCCCGCACTACGCCGGTGCTGGCCAATCTGAGGCCGGCCGGCAAGTACCTGATGGAAGACTTTTATTACGCGGGCGGCCTGCGCGCGATGCTGGTGCAATTGGGCGATCTGCTGGATACGTCGCAGCGCACGGTGGATGGCCGCACGCTGGGCGAGAACATCGCGGGCGCGCGCATCTTCAACGAAGACGTGATCCGGCCGCGCGCACAGGCTCTCATCGAGCGCGACGGACTTGCGGTGCTGCGCGGCAACCTCGCGCCCGACGGCGCGGTGATCAAGCCGCCTGCGATGGAGGCGCACCTGCAGGTGCACACGGGCCCTGCGGTGGTCTTCAAGGACTACAACGACATGGCGGCCCGCATCGACGACCCAGACCTGGAAGTGAACGCCGACAGCGTGATCGTCCTGCAGAACGCCGGGCCGCAGGGCGCGCCCGGCATGCCGGAGTGGGGCCAGTTGCCAATTCCGCAAAAGCTGCTGAAGCAGGGCGTGCGCGACATGGTGCGCATTTCCGATGCGCGCATGAGCGGCACCAGCTATGGCGCCTGTGTGCTGCACGTGGCGCCCGAGGCCTATGTGGGCGGCCCCCTGGCGCTGGTGCGCGATGGCGATCGCATTGCCCTGGACGTGCCGGCGCGGCGGCTGGAACTTTTGGTGTCCGAGGAAGAACTGGCTGCGCGCCGCGCGGCCTGGCAGGCGCCGCCACCGCGCTTCGAACGCGGTTACGGCGTGCTCTACCTCAAGCATATCGGCCAGGCCGACACCGGCTGCGATTTCGATTTTCTTCAGACCGAAACGCGCGCTCCGGCCGCGGGCGAGCCTGAAATCCACTGACCCGGATACCGGGCAGACATACTAAAAAAGCCTATAGAGGAGACAACCATGCAACAGAACAAACCGGCGCGCATACGGCTGGCCATCCTGGCAGCGGCGGGAGCGATGACGCTGCTGCCAGGCATGCTGATGGCGCAGGGCGCGGACTGGCCCGCGCGGCAGCTCAAGCTGGTCGTGCCATTTCCGGCGGGCGGCAGCACCGATTCGGTGGGCCGCCTGCTGGCGGCCGAGCTGTCCAAGGAATTGGGCCAGACCGTGGTGGTCGAGAACAAGGGCGGCGCCAACGGCAATATTGGCTCCGACCTGGTGGCCAAGGCGGAGCCCGACGGCTACACGCTGCTGCTGTCGGGCGTCGGCTCCAACGCCATCAGCTATGCGATCTACCAGAACATGCCGTACCGCAATAGCGACTTCGCGCACATCTCCCTGTTGGCGACCGGCCCCAACGTGCTCGTGGCGAACAACGATTTCCCGGGCAAGACCTTCGCGGATTTCATCAAGCTGGTCCGCGAGAACCCCGGCAAGTACACGCATGCGAGTTCGGGTAGCGGCTCCTCCGGCCATCTGGCCATGGAAATGCTGGAACAGGACGCCAAGATCGACCTGGTGCACGTGCCCTACAAGGGCGGCGCGGCGGCTATCACCGACATGATAGGAGGCCGTGTGTCGGTCATGTTCCTGAACCAGGACACGCTGTTGCCGCAAGTCACCTCTGGCAAGCTGCGCGCCCTGGCCGTGGCCAGCGCCAAGCGCAACCCCGCTTATCCCGACACGCCCACCGTGGCGGAATCGGGCTATCCGGGGTTTTCGGCCGAGTCCTGGTTTGGCCTGTCCGCGCCCGCGAAGACACCGCCTGCCGTCATCCAGCGCCTGAACCAGGCGACCGTGAAAGCCCTGTCTTCTCCTGACATCCGGCAGAAGCTGGAGAGCGTGGGTTTCGTGGTGGTGGCGGACGACCCGAAGTCGTTCTCGGCCTTCGTGGACAATGAAATCGCGAAGTGGGGCAAGGCGGCCAAGGCTTCCGGCGCCAAGATGGACTGAATGCGTCGATTGAATGCGCGGGCGGGCTTGGCGGCCCGGCCCAACCTGTTTTTCTCATGAATTGAAGGCGGCAATGAACTCACCCTTACCCAACCGTTTCCGGCAACGCATCCTGGCGCGCGAACGGCTCATAGGATTCTGGATGTGCATGTCCAGCCACATTACGGCAGAACTCGTGGGACTGGCCAATTTCGACTGGCTGCTCCTGGACGGCGAGCATTCGCCCAACGAGGTGCCGATGTTCCTGCAGCAGCTGCAGGCCCTGCAGGGCAGTGCCAGCGCCGCCGTGGGCCGGCCGTCCTGGAATGATCCGGTGGAGATCAAGCGCCTGCTGGATATCGGCTTCTACAACCTGTTGATTCCGTTCATCGAGTCCGAGGAAGATGCGCGCCGCGCCGTGGCGGCCACACGATATCCCCCACAGGGCATGCGGGGCGTGGCGGGCGCCCAGCGCAGCAACCGCTATGGCACGGTGCCGGATTACCTGCACACCATCAACGACAACATCTGCGTTCTGCTGCAAATCGAAAGCCGTCCGGGAATAGATGCGGTGGACGAGATCGCATCGGTGGAAGGGGTGGATGGCGTGTTCATCGGGCCGTCCGACCTGGCCGCAGCGCTTGGGCATATCGGCAACCCCGGCCACCCTGAAGTCCAGGAGGCCATCCGCCACCTGTACCAGCGGGTGTCGGCCCAGGGCAAGGCCGTGGGCATCCTGGCCCCGGTGCATGCGGATGCGCGGCGCTACCTGGACATGGGCATGCACTTCGTGGCGGTGGGCACGGACCTGGGCGTGTTCAAGCAGGCGACCTTCGCCTTGCGCGAAGCCTTTCCCACCTGAATGCCACGCTGGGCTCCCCGTCGTCCGTCGCTCCGCGTATCAGGCGCCGGACGCCGTCTCTTCCAGCGCCAGCAGTTCGCCGATCGTCTGGCGGCGGCGGATCAGTCGGGCGCCGCCGTTGTCCAACAGCACTTCGGGCGCCAGCGGACGGCTGTTGTAGTTCGAGGACATGGAAGATCCGTAGGCGCCCGCATCATGGAACACCAGGAAATCGCCGATGCGCGGCTTGGGCAGCAACTGGTCGGATACGACGCCGCCGGCGTCCTGCGTGAACACGTCGCCCGATTCGCATAGCGGGCCGGCCACGGCGATGCGGGTATCGGCCGCGCCCTGCGGGCGGCTGCCGTCCGGAGCGTGCACCGAAATGCGGTGATAGCTGCCGTACATGGCCGGGCGCATCAGATCGTTGAAGCCCGCGTCTACCAGCGCGAAATCGCGTTCCGGGCGGCGATTGATCGAGTGCACCTCGGAAACCAGCGCACCGGCTTCGGCAACCAGGAAGCGTCCTGGCTCGATCTCCAGCCGGATGTCGTGGCCCAGGCGCTCGGCGATGCGCTTGCGCGCCGCATCCCATTGTTCAAAGTAGTGATCGCAGTCGATGCGGGCATCGCCCTCACGGTAGGGGATGGACAGGCCGCCGCCAGCGGAAATGGCTTCGATGTCATGGTCCAGCGACGCGACCACGTCGACCATGGCGTCGCACACGCTGGACAGGTGGCCGTAGTCCACGCCCGAGCCGATATGCATGTGGATGCCGACCAGCTTCAAGCCATGGCGGCGCACGATGGACATGGCTTCGGCCACGTCGCCGATCCAGATGCCGTGCTTGCTCTGCGGGCCGCCCGTGTTGGTCTTGTTGCTATGGCCGTGGCCAAAGCCCGGATTGATCCGCAGCCATACGCGGTGGCCTGGCGAGGCCTGGCCTACGCGCGCCAGCATATCCAGGGACCCAGCGTTCACGGTGATGCCGTGCTTGAGCACAACGGCCAACGTGGCGTGATCGATCAGGTCGGCCGTGAAAACGATGCCCTCCGGTTCGCCCTGCGGCTGGAAGCCGGCGGCCAGGCTGCGTTCGATTTCGCCCAGCGAGACGGCGTCCACCATGGCGCCTTCGGCGCGCATCAAGCGCAGGATATGGAGGTTGGAGCAGGCCTTCTGCGCGTAGCGGATGGTGTCAAAGCGGCGCAGCTGCGAGATGCGTTCACGGATGACGGCGGCATCGTAGACCCACAGGGGCGTGCCGTGTTCGGCGGCGAGTTGGGTGAGTTGGCGCGGATCGAAGGCCATGGCGGGCGATACCTTGAGGGAATTGAAAACAAGGCGGCATGATGCCCGGCTTCGGCCATCCAGTAAAATGCTTATATTTCCTTCATCAATTCATTCCTGATATGGGGCAGGCGATGCTGACGCACCGGCATATCGAAGTTTTCCGGGCGGTCATGATCGCCGGCAGCGTGACCAAGGCGGCGGAGTTGCTGGGATCGTCCCAGCCGACGGTAAGCCGGGAACTGGCGCGCCTGGAGCAGGGTATCGGTTTCGCGCTGTTCGATCGGGTGGCGGGGCGGCTGCGGCCCACCATGCCAGGCTTGGCCCTGTTCGATGAGGTCCGCCAGTCGTACGCCGGCCTGGAGCGGGTCTCTTCGGCCGCCGCGCGCCTGAGGGCATACAAGGGCGGCCAGTTGTCGGTAATCGCCTTGCCGGTCTTTTCCCATTCGATCCTGCCGGAGGCGTTCCGGCGCTTCCATGAGCGGCATCCTGGGGTGAGCCTGGCGCTGGAGACGCAGGAATCTCCTTTCCTGGAAGAGTGGCTGAGCGCGCAGCGTTACGACCTGGGCCTGACCGAGCACGACGCGGCACCCGCCGGCACCCGCGTGGAACTGCTGCTGGAAGTGGATGAGGTATGCGTGCTGCCCGACGGCCATGCGCTACTGGCCAAGCGGCGTATCGAACTGGCCGATTTCGAAGGGCATGCGTTCGTCAGCCTGTCTTCCAGCGACCCCTACCGTATCCAGATCGACGAGGCGTTTGCCGAAAGCGGCGTGTTGCGCAGGTCCATTGTCGAGACGCCGAGCGCTGTGTCCGTGTGCACCTTCGTGCGCCAGGGACTGGGTCTGGCTATCGTGAACCCGTTGACCGCCCTGGATTTCGTTGGCCGCGGGCTGCACATCCGTCCCTTGGCGCGCGCGTTCCCGTTTCGGATCAGCGTGGTGTTCCCCGAGCATCGTCCGGGCAATCCGCTGGTCGGGGCGCTGATGGCGTCGCTGCGCGAGGCGGCGCAAGCCGCACACGGCCGCCTCGCGTCACGCTTGGACTAGGACGGGAAGGGTGCGCAGCCGCGGGCAGGCGGAACGCAAAAAAGGATGCCCATGGGCATCCTTTTTTATTTGCCGTATTCGTGACGCCCTGAAAACAGGGCGGCAGAATGGCTTAGGCCAGCGCCTTGATGGCGGCAGCCAGGCGGCTCTTGTGGCGAGCGGCCTTGTTCTTGTGGATGATGTTCTTGTCGGCCACGCGATCGATCACGCTGGAGGCCTTCTGGAACACTTCGCCAGCCGCAGCCTTGTCGCCAGCGGCGATGGATTGGCGAACGCGCTTGATGGCGGTGCGCAGCATCGAGCGCAGGCTGGAATTGTGCTTGTTGCGCTCAACGGATTGGCGAGCGCGCTTGCGGGCTTGGGCGGTATTGGCCATGTTGCTATATAAGTTGAATTCGGCAAAGTCGAACATTGTAGCAAGTCCCCGGGGGATTGCAAGCTTTTAATGTCGGATCAGCCGATGGAGCGCCCGTCAACCGGGCGGGGGGCGCTGCGGGAAAATGTCCCCGGGCTGGAGAGCCCTTGCGGATGGTCCTCGTGCAAAGCCTTGAGGAAAACCCGTGGCGCCTACTGGATAAAAACACCGTGCGAAGTATACAACGAAGCCGCTCCGGAGAGCAGGGCGTCGACGCTGCCGTTGTCAGGTGGCGACGCTGATGGAGACGAACCAGGGCGTGAAGCGGCGGACATGGATGGGCATCATGTCCCTCAATGTGTCCAGCGCCGCGTCGGTGTCGTCCAGCGGGAAGTGGCCGGATACCGGCAGGCCCCCCGCAGCCATCGAGACGCGCAAGGTGCCGCTGCGGTAGGGGCGCAGGGCCGCGATCACTTCGGCCAGGGGGCGGCCGCGTGCTTCGACCCAGCCCGCCTCCCAGGCGGCCTCGGCCATCAGCTCGGCACGCGGCGTATCCATGCGGGCCGCGTCGAACCGGGCGCCGGTGCCGGCGCGGACGGTGCCGTGGGCGCCGGACATGGTCTCGACCTCGACTTCATGTTCATGTACTACCACCAGTGTGCGCTGGGCCTGTTGACGGACCATGTAACGCGTGCCCAGGGCGCGGACCGTGCCTTCGGCGGTCTGGACGAGGAAGGGCCGCCGCGCGTCGGGCGCTACCGAGACCGTGACGGCGCCGTCCAGCAGTCGGACCTGGCGGTAAGCGGGGGTGAAATCGAGGTTGACCCGGCTGCGGGCGTCCAGCAGTAACTGGCTGCCGTCGGACAGCAGGTAGCGGCGGCGTTCGCCGGTAGCCGTGGCGGCATCCGCCGCGACGTTGCCCAGGGGGTAGAAGGCGTTGCCCACATACGCCGCGCAGGCGCCCGCGCCGGCGAGCGTCAGCGCGCCAGCCAGAAAGCGGCGGCGAGGGGGCGCGATGCCGGCCCCGGCAGGGACGGCTACAGGCGGGACGGCGGGGCCGGCCGCGGCGTATCCTGCGGGATAGGCGTCGCCAAGCCGGCCGAATGTCGATCCTTCCAGCGAACCGGTCAGCTGCTGCCAGGCATTTTCATGGGCCGGGTCGGCAGCGCGCCACGCCAGGAAGTCGTTATAGTCCTGTGCGGTCGCCTTGCCAGAGCGCAATAACAGCAGCCAATTGATTACCTGGTCCGCCATGGGTTGTCCTTGGGCGTACGTCACTTCATGTCCCCGCAGTGCATCCAGGGGGATCCTTTCGATGGCAATTTGTAAATAATAAAGGTTTTTTACCAAAGATTACCGGCTGATTGTCAATTCTTGACGAATCTAATGCAAAAAAGCCGGCACAAGACCGGCTTTTGAAGTGTATATAGGCAGATTGTCCGAACTTAACGCGTCGGACGTCGGCCGAAGTCCCTAGGACGGAAGCCAAACAGTAACAACATTCCGAAGTAGACCGCCGCACTGGCCGCCAACACGCCGCTCAGCCAGGCTGCCCGGAGTCCCGCGTGGGCCTGCAGGGCGATCCAGTCGATTCGTCCGTCCGCATACCAGAGCAGAGCCGCCAGCGCGGCCAGGGCCGGCAGCAGTCGCAGCGCGAACGAAGTCCAGCCAGGGCCGGGTTGGTAGACGCCGCGGCGGCGCAGTCCGATAAGCAGCGCCAGCGCGTTCAGGCAGGCGCCCAATCCGATGGCCAATGCCAGCCCGGCATGCGCCATGACGGGCACTAGCGCCAGGTTCAACAATTGCGTCATGATCAGCACGCCGATGGCGATCTTCACGGGTGTGCGGATGTCCTGCTTGGCGTAGAAGCCCGGTGCCAGGATCTTCACGGCCAGCAGGCCGATCAGTCCGGCGGAATAGGAAATGACGGCAAGGCGGGTCTGGGTGACATCCTGGGCGTCGAAGGCGCCGTAATGGAACAGGGTGGCGACCAGCCCATCGGACAGCAGCGCCATGCCCACCGCAGCCGGCAAACCCAGCAGCAGCACCAGGCGCAGGCCCCAGTCCAGCAGTCCGCTATAACCGCCGTGGTCCTCGCGCGCATGGGCCGCGGACAGGCTGGGCAGCAGTACGGTGCCCAGCGCCACTCCCAGCAGCGCCGTGGGGAACTCCATCAGGCGGTCGGCAAAGGACAGCCAGGTCACGCTGCCCGGCTTCAGCCAAGTGGCGATGTTGGTGTTGATCAGCAGAGAGATCTGCGCGACGGAAACGCCAAGGGTGGCGGGCGCCATCTGCTTGAGGATGCGCTGCACCGTGGGATCGCCCCAAGCCTCGCGGAACCGCAGCGTAAAGCGCGGCGTGAGGCCCAGCCGCGATAGCGCCGTCCATTGCACGGCCAATTGGGCCACTCCGCCGATCATGACGCCGATGGCGAGCGCATAGATCGGCACTTCCAGGCGCGGCGCGAGCCAGATGCAGGCGGCGATCATGGCCAGGTTCAGCAGGACCGGGGTGAACGCCGGCACGGCGAAGCGGCGCCAGGTATTGAGCACGCCCGAGGCGAAGGCGATCAGCGACATGCAGAAGATGTAGGGGAACATCACGCGCGTCATCCAGACCGCCGCGCCGAACTCGGTGTCGCGGTCTGCCCCACGCAGGCCGCTGGCCATGGCGGACACCACCCAGGGAGCGGCGAAGATGCCGATGAGCGTGATCAGCATCAGCGCCGCAGTCAGCAGCAGGGCTACGCGGTCCAGCAGCGTGCGGACTTCGGCTTCGGATCTGTTGTTGCGCGCCGCGCCCAAGATGGGCACGAAGGCCTGGGCGAATGCCCCTTCGGCGAACAAGCGGCGCAGCAGGTTGGGGATGCGGAAAGCGACCCAGAAGGCGTCGGTGAGGGGGCCGGCGCCAAAGGCGCGGGCCACCAGAATGTCACGGATCAGGCCGGAAATGCGGGACAGCAGGGTGAAACTGCTGACCGTGGCCGCCGAGCGAAACAGGCTCATGGGAAGGTTATGTAAAAAAAGGGGCCGGCTGGCCCCGCAAGACGGAATAGTCGCCCGAAAGGCGCCACGCCCGCAACAATGCCCGCAGCAAGCGAGCGAAGCGAGCGCATTTCGGGACGGGATTGTTTACCGCGCGCAAGAATAGCCGCGCCGCCGCCGGGCCGCCCCAAGGCGGCGCAGCCCCCTCGGGGGGCAGCAAGCGAGCGGAGCGAGCGCCGCGTGGGGGCACTATTCTTCTATTTCGGCGGCATGCGGATGGCGCCGTCCAGACGGATCGTTTCGCCGTTCAGCATATCGTTCGTGATGATGCTGTGGACCAGTTTGGCATAGTCTTCCGGGCGGCCCAGGCGGGCGGGGAAGGGGATGCTGGCGGCCAGGGAATCCTGCACTTCCTGCGGCATGCCGAAAATCATGGGCGTGCCGAAGATGCCCGGGGCGATGGTCATGCAGCGGATGCCCGTCTTGGACAGATCGCGCGCGATGGGCAGGGTCATGCCGGCCACGCCCGCCTTCGAGGCAGCGTAGGCAGCCTGGCCGATCTGGCCGTCGAAGGCGGCCACGGAAGCGGTGTTGATGAGCACGCCGCGTTCGCCGGTGGGCTCGGGGGCGTTGGCGCTCATGGCCTCGGCGGCCAGCCGCATCATGTTGAAGCTGCCGATCAGGTTGATCGACACGACCTTCTGGAACAGTTCCAGCGAATGCGCGCCGTTCTTGCCCACGATCTTGGCGGCGGGCGCAACGCCAGCGCAGTTCACCAGGCCGAAGAGCGAACCGAGTTCGAGCGCGGCGGCCACGGCGCTCTTGCCGTCGGCCTCCTGGGTCACGTCGCAATGGACATAACGCTGGCCGAGTTCCTTGGCCAGCGCCGAACCCGGTTCGTCCTGCACGTCCGCGATGACGACCTTGGCGCCGTTTTCGACCAGCATGCGCACCGTGCCGGCGCCCAGTCCGGACGCGCCGCCCGTGACGATGAATACCTTGTTCGCGATTTCCATGTGTCTACCACCAGTCAGTTCTAGGGATGAAAGCGGCGCGGCAGGCGCCGGATGTGACGAGGGCCTGTTCACATTGGATGTGAACAGGCCCTGGGCCTGCGGTGCCGGCCGGACACGATGCGTTCCGGTGCCGGCGCCGAAGGCTTGTGAGCCATCGAGGCGCCGATCAGCCTTGGACGGCCTGGAACAGGCGTGCCTTGATTTCTTCGACAGCGCCAACGCCGGAGATCTTGCGGTACTTCGGGGCGTCGGCGGGATTCTGCTGCGCCCAGGACGAGTAGTAGTCGACCAGGGGGCGGGTCTGTTCGCGGTACACGGACAGGCGATTGCGCACGGTTTCCTCGCGATCGTCGTCGCGCTGGATCAGTTCTTCGCCGGTGACGTCGTCGCGGCCTTCGACCTTGGGCGGGTTGAAGCGCACGTGGTAGCTGCGGCCGCTGGGCTGGTGCACGCGGCGCCCGCTCATGCGTTCGATGATGTCTTCTTCGGGGACTTCGATTTCCACCACGTAATCCAGCTTGACGCCCGCGCTCTTGAGCGCGTCTGCCTGCGGGATGGTGCGCGGGAAACCGTCGAACAGGTAGCCGTTGGCGCAGTCAGGCTGCTTCAGGCGGTCCTGTACCAGGCCGATGATGATCTCGTCGGAAACCAGGCCGCCGGCATCCATGACCTTTTTGGCTTCAATGCCCAACGGCGTGCCCGCCTTGACCGCGGCGCGCAGCATGTCGCCGGTGGAGATCTGGGGGATGCCGAAATGTTGGGTGAGAAACGCGGCCTGGGTGCCTTTGCCGGCGCCGGGAGGTCCGAGCAAGATGAGACGCATGAGTGCTCCTGAAGGGGTGTATTTTTTGTGATCCGGGGAATTATGCCGCAATGCAGCAGCCGATGCGGAGCCGCGCCATAGGAAATAACCCTTATATCTGCTTGCTGTAGACCAGTCGGACGCGTTCCAGGTCTGCCGGGGTATCTACGCCTGCGGCAGGAGGGTGGGACGCCCGATGGACGACGATGACGTGGCCGTGTTCCATGGCCCGCAATTGCTCCAGCGACTCAAAACGCTCAAGCGTGCCTTGCGGCAGGGAGGGGTAGCGGCGCAGGAACGACACCCGGTACGCATACAGGCCGATGTGGTGCCACGCGGGCAGCCCCTCGGCCAGCACGCGCACCCCCGAGGCGAGTGCATCACGCGCCCAGGGAATCGGAGCGCGCGAAAAGTACAGCGCGCGGTCGTTCGCGGCGCAGACGAGCTTGACTACATTGGGATTGAACAACGCGTCGGCGTCGGCCAGCGGGCAGGCACAGGTGGCGATGTCGGCCTCCGGGCTGGCTTGCAGCTTGGCGGCGACGGCATCGATGAGTTCGGGTTCGATGAGCGGTTCATCGCCTTGCACATTGACCACGATGGCGTCGTCGGGCAGACCCAGTTGTTCCACGGCCTCGGCCAGGCGGTCGGTGCCGGTCGGATGGTCGGCGCGGGTCATCAAGGCCTGCAGGCCGTGCGCCTGCACAGCTTGCTGGACGCGGACATCGTCCGTCGCCACATAGAGTCGGGTAGCGCTGGACAGCGCGGCGCGCTCGGCAGTGCGCACGACCATGGGCTTGCCGGCGATGTCGGCAAGCGGTTTATCGGGCAACCGGGTCGAAGCGGTGCGCGCCGGGATCAGGGCGATGAAGCTCATGCGGCGGCGGGTCAGGATGAGGCGGGTGCGTCGTCCAGCGCGCGGGCTTCCGATTCCAGCATGACAGGGATGCCGTCACGCACGGGGAAGGCTAGGCGGTCGGCGCGGCAGACCAGTTCGGCGTGCTGCCGGTCGTGTTCGAGGCGGCCCTTGCACAGCGGGCAGACGAGGATGTCGAGAAGGCGGGATTCCATGAGCGGAATTCTAAAGCAGTTTGCCCGGCGCCGGGTCCAGCGCGGCTGGCGGACGGCCGCGTCCTAAGCCCGTGCCGGCGGGGGCAGCGCCTGGGCCAGCCAATCGAACAGCTGCGGGTCGGAAAAACCGGCGCGCACTGGAACCTCCCAGAGGCGCGCATCGTTCAGGGCCGAGCATTTGATAGCGTCCTTGGAGGTGACCAGGATGACGTCGGCCTTGAGCGCCTGGAAGGGCGATTCGGCATAGTCATGGTGATCCGGCAAGGCCAGCGCGGTTTCCAGCTGAATGCCCGCGCTGCGCAGCGTTGTGAAGAAGCGTTCAGGATTGCCGATCCCGGCGGCCGCCGCAATGCGCGGCTGGCCAGCGAAGTCGGCCAGGGGGCGCCTGCCGTGGCCCGAGACCTGACGTGTGCCGTCGGGCTCCAGCCACATGCGGACTTGCCTTGGCCGGCCGCCGGCACTGGCGCCGGGCGGCTCGTGGCCGGGTGTGCCGATGTTCGTGACCACCACATCGACCTCGCGCAGGCGTTCGGCGGGTTCACGCAAGGGGCCGGCGGGCAGCAGGCGGCCATTGCCCACGCCGCGCTCGTCCTGCACCACGATTTCGACGTCGCGGGCGAGCGCCAGATGCTGCAGGCCGTCGTCCGAGACTATTACGTCCACCTTGGGATGTGCCCGCAGCAGGGCCTGAGCGGCCAGGGCGCGCTTGGGATGCACGGCAACCGGGGCGGCGGTGGCGCGAGCGATCAGCGCAGGCTCATCGCCGAAGCGGGAGGCTTCCAGGTCGCCGAGCCCGACGCGCGCGTGCGGACCGATCTTGACGCCGTAGCCGCGGCTGACGACACCGGGGGTGTAGCCGCGGGCCCGCAACGCTTGCACCGTGGCGATGACCATGGGAGTTTTGCCCGTGCCGCCAACGTAGACATTGCCGATCACCACGACGGGAACCGGGGCGCGGTAGGCGCTGCGGGTACCGTCCAGATAGCCCTGGCGTTTGCGCGCGACCTCCCAGGCGGTCAGCCTGGAGAGCGGCAGCAGCAGGTTGGAGAGCCAGCCGCCGTGCTGCCATTGGCGCGCCAGCAGCGTCGAGGCACGCTTGGCGCTCACCGGCTGGTCTGCGCGGCGAAGTTGACGCGGCCGATGCCAGCCAGGCGGGCCGCTTCCATGACGTTGATCACGGATTGGTGGGTGGCCTGCGCGTCGGCATTGATGACGACCAGCGGCTCCGTCTTGCCGGCCGCGGCCTGGCGCAGCGCGTCGGCGATTTCGGGCGGCGTGGAGACGTCGATGAGGGTGCCGTTGAGCGCATAGCGCCCATCCTGGCTGATGGCGACTTCCAGCGCGGGGGGCGTGTCTTGTTCCATCGACGCCTGGGGCAGCGTCACCTTCAACTGTGTGAAGCGCGCGAAGGAGGTGGTCGCGGCCAGGAAGATCAGGATGACCAGCAGCACGTCGATGAGCGGGATCAGGTTGATATCCAGCTCGTCCCGGTCGCCGCGGGGGCCGCGGAAATTCATGAACGGCCCTCGCGCAGCGCGGAGCCGGGGGAGACGGCGCGGACCAAACGCGAAGCAGTCTGTTCCATGGCGCTGAGGTAGCTGTCCACCCGGCCGCGCAGATACCGGTGCGCGATCATGGCGGGAATGGCGATCAGGATGCCGAAGCCGGTGTTGTACAACGCCATCGAGATGCCGCGCGCCAACTGGGCCGGGTCGCCGCCGCCGGGGGTGTAGGAACCGAAGATTTCGATCATCCCGACGACGGTGCCGAACAGGCCCATCAGGGGTGCAACCACCGCGATGGTGCCGATGGCCGAAATATAGCGGCTGAGGTCGTGGGCGACGGCGCGGCCGGTGTCCTCGACCACGTTGCGCAGTTCCTCGCGGGGCAGGTGGCGGTGACGCATGACTTCGGCCAGGATCCGGCCCAGCGGCGAGTTGCGCTCGAGGCGATTGATCGATTCGGGGGTGTCCTGGCGATTGCGCAGCATTTCAGCCACTTGATCGCTCAAGCCACGGGGCATGACCAGCCCGCGGCGCAGGGAGAGGAAGCGCTCGAAGATCAGCGCCAAGCCCAGGACGGATGTCGCCAGCAGGGGCCAGATAGGCCAGCCGGCCTCGCGCAGTATGGAAAGCAAAGCGTTCAACTCCGAGGAGAACCGGCGCGCGCCGGCATCTGATCAAGCCGAAACTGTAACGGTGCGGCGGGGGCCTTGCAAGTCGGTACGACCCCCAATCTATCCACAGATCTTGTGGATAATTCTGTGCAAAACTTCCCGGGAAGGCTTGCAGGCACAGGGCTTGCACTTGTTTGCTTCAATTGCGAGCAGCTCCGATTTTAATAAATACCCATAAAAATCAATAAGTTAATTCTAATTTGCTGGCTTTCGGGCCGGTTGCGGCAAATATGCTGGGACGCGGTATGATGGCGGCCCGCTACGCGGTCCCTGTGGACAGGTACGCATCGGAAAGCCCCATGACAATTGAATCTACGGTCACAAACAACGTATTTGCGCGGGATATCCTGACGGTTGCCCAGTTGAACCAAGCGGTGGGGCAGTTGTTGGAGCGCAGCATCCCGGCATTGTGGGTGCGCGGAGAGATTTCCAACTTCACGGCGGCGGCTTCCGGGCATTGGTACTTCACACTCAAGGACAGCCGGGCTTCCGTGCGCGCAGTCATGTTCAGGAGCCGCGCCAGTTCGGTGGGTTTCCTGCCGCGAGCGGGCGACCAGGTCGAAATCCGGGCGCGGGTGTCCTTGTACGAGCCTCGCGGCGACTATCAACTACAGGCTGACGCCATGCGGCGGGCAGGACTAGGCAATCTGTACGAGGCCTTCCTGCGCCTGAAGGAGCAGCTGGCTTCCGAAGGCCTGTTCGATCCCGCCCGCAAACGGGAACCCGTGCATCTGCCGCGGGCGATCGGGGTGGTCACGTCGCTGCATGCCGCGGCGCTGCGCGACGTGCTGTCCGCGTTGGCGCGCCGCGCGCCCCAGGTGCCCGTCATCATCTACCCGGCGCCGGTGCAGGGAGCGGACGCCGCGGGCCGGCTAGCTGCCCAGGTGCGCATAGCCAATCAGCGCGCCGAGGTCGACACGCTGCTGCTGGTGCGCGGCGGCGGCAGCATCGAGGATCTCTGGAGTTTCAACGACGAGGCGCTGGCCCGCGAGGTCGCGGCCAGTGAGATTCCGGTCATCAGCGGGGTGGGGCACGAAACGGATTTCACCATCGCCGATTTCGTCGCCGACGTACGCGCGCCGACGCCGACGGCGGCTGCCGAATTGGCTTGCGTGCCGCGTTCCGAGTTGTTGGGCCGCGTCATGCAGGCGTCCCAATCCCTGGCGCGCGGCCAGCAACGCCGCCTCGAGCGCGCCGCGCAACGGCTGGACCGCGCGGCGGCGCAACTGGTGTCGCCGGCCCAGCGCCTGGAACATCAGCGTGAACGCCTGAACAGCCTGCGCTTCCGTCTGGCCACGGCCTGGGCCGGCCCGCAAGAGCGCCGCGGTGCCCGCGTCAACCTGTTGGCCCAGCGTCTGGCGCATCGCGCGCCCGATACCGGCCGCGCCGCGGACCGCCTGGCGGGCGCTGCGCGTCAGTTGGGGCAGGCGCATGCGCGGCTGCTGGTGCAGCGGCGCAACCGCCTGGCCTCCGCCACCGCGCAATTGCGCGCGCTGGACCCGGGCAATACGCTGGCCCGCGGGTATGCGATCGCTCGCGACGATCAGGGCCGCATCGTGCGTGATGCGGCCGCGTTGACGGCGGGGCAGGCGCTGGACCTGAGCTTTGCGCAAGGCGGCGCGGAAGTCGCCGTCACGCGCACCCGAGATACGCGCGAAGCCTCCTGAGCCCCTGCCGCCGCGTGGCGCGCGGCGCTCATGAGCAGATGCGTCGAGTCATAAGCACATGCGTCCCTTAACCCCGCGCGAGCGCGGGGTTAACGCGGTATCCTCAGTAGTTGCCGATACAATTGAACGGCTTGATCGTGCACTCAACAGAAGGAACCTCACATGGCACATACTCTTCCCCCCCTGCCTTACGAACTGGACGCACTGGCTCCGCACATCTCCAAGGAAACGCTGGAGTTCCACTACGGCAAGCATCACCAGACCTACGTCACGAACCTGAACAACCTGATCCCGGGCACGGAATTCGAAACGTTGTCGCTGGAAGACATCGTGAAGAAGTCCTCGGGTGGCATTTTCAACAACGCCGCTCAGGTCTGGAACCACACGTTCTACTGGAACAGCCTGGCTCCCAAGGCCGGCGGCGCTCCGACCGGCAAGCTGGCTGACGCCATCAACGCCAAGTGGGGCAGCTTCGACGCTTTCAAGGAAGCCTTCAACAAGTCGGCCGCCGGCAACTTCGGTTCGGGCTGGACCTGGCTGGTCAAGAAGGCCGACGGCTCGGTCGACATCGTCAACACCAGCAACGCCGCCACCCCGCTGACCACGGCCGACAAGCCGCTGCTCACCTGTGATGTGTGGGAACACGCCTACTACATCGACTACCGCAATGCCCGTCCCAAGTACCTGGAAAACTTCTGGGCCCTGGTGAACTGGGAATTCGCTGCCAAGAACTTCGCCTGATAGGCGAATTCAGGCCCGCCGCGGCATTGCGCCGCGGCCTGCTGCAAACCCCATGCGCAAGCCTGGGGTTTTCTTTTTGTTCAGCAAAAATTCAGCTTTCGAAATCCCTGTCGATTGTCGAATTCATTGCGGCGAAATAACGTGTAAACCGCCTTTTCTTTCGGGTAATCCCTAGGTTTTCCAACAACTATCGTTGGCGCCGGTCTGCGACTGAACCACGGGGTTCACGACTGCGGCATGCCCGCCATAAACCGTGGTAATTACAGGGAAGGGAAGCATGTTGCGGTTTTTTTCGGGTTTGCGCATCGGCGCGCGCCTGTCAGGCGCGTTTTTGCTGGTGGCGGTAATAGGCGGTGCGATCGGGGCCTTCGGTGTCTGGGGTCTGGCGCGCATCAATGAAATGAACGACCGGCTGTACGACACCGAGCTGCGTGGCATCTCGGACATCAAGGAAGCCAATATCAACCTGATCTACGCGGGCCGGGCCCGCAACGGCTATCTGGCCGCATCCACCGATCAGGAGCGGCAGGCGCTGCGCAAGCAGTTCGACGACGCCGTCGCCAACATGGACGGCCTGCGTGAAAAGGCCGCAGCCAATTTCTATTCTGAAGAGGGCAAGCGCCTGCTGGCGCAGTTCACCGAGACCGAGCAGGTCTGGAAGCGCGAATCCGCCGCATTCTTCGCCGCCGCCCAGGCCCGTCCGCTGACCCAGGCCGATCCGCGCGTGGCCGAGATCGAGGCGCGCGTGATCGCCTCGTCGCAGAAGCTGGACGACCTGATGACGACCCTGGCCAAGGCCAAGGAAGACGTCGCCGCACAAACGGTGCAGAACGGCACGGACCTGTATGAAACGCTGCGCGCAGTCATGATCCTGCTTGCGGTGATCGGCGTGGCGGTCGGCATGCTGCTGGGCTGGCTGGTGACGCGCGGCATCGTGCGTCCGCTGGAACAGGCGGTGACGGCCGCGCGCCAGGTTGCGGCTGGCGACCTGACGACCGACATCCAGGTTGCCACGCGCGACGAAACCGGCGACCTGATGGGGGCGCTCAAGACCATGAACGAAAGCCTGGCGCGTATCGTCAAGGACGTGCGTGACGGTTGCGAGAGCATCGCTTCGGCCTCGTCGCAAATCGCACAGGGCAACGCCGATCTGTCGCAGCGCACCGAAGAGCAGGCTTCGTCCCTGGAGGAAACCGCCGCGTCGATGGAGCAGCTGACCAGCACCGTGCAGCAAAACGCCAACAACGCCAGCGAGGCTGACCGCCTGGTCAATCAAGCCTCCACCGTGGCAGTCCGCGGGGGTGAGGTCGTGGAGGGCGTGGTGCAAACCATGAGCGCGATTTCCGACAGTTCGCGGCGCATTGCGGAAATTACCGGCGTGATCGACGGCATAGCATTCCAGACCAACATCCTGGCGCTCAACGCCGCCGTGGAAGCGGCGCGGGCGGGCGAGCAGGGCCGCGGCTTTGCCGTGGTCGCGGGCGAAGTGCGCACGCTGGCGCAGCGCTCGGCCGTGGCCGCGAAGGAAATCAAGGCCTTGATCGACGAGTCGGTTACCCGCGTCGAGGGCGGCACGCGCCAGGTCGATGAGGCAGGCCGGACCATGCGCGAAGTGGTGGACAGTGTGCGTCAGGTCGCCACGCTGGTGCGGGAAATCGCCAGCGCTTCGGAAGAGCAGTCCGCCGGCATCGGCCAGGTCAACCAGGCCGTGGCGCAGATGGACACGGTGACCCAGCAGAACGCGGCGCTGGTGGAAGAGGCGGCCGCGGCGGCCGCCAGCATGCAGGAACAGGCTACCCGCCTGGCCCAGGAAGTGCGCCGCTTCAAGGTGGAGGCAGGCGGCGGATCTGCCCGCGAAGCCCAGGCCCGCCTGGTGCAGGCTGTGCCCGCGCCGCCGCGCAAGCCCGCGGTCGCCGTGGCGCGCCCCGCGCTGGCGCAAGCTTCGGACGACGACTGGTCGACGTTCTGATCCTGCGCTTTGGGCTGTTGGTCAGGAGCGAATGGTAAGGTTAGCCACTTTCAACCGCGCCGGCTCCTGCCCATGAACCTGCCCGACCCTCTACGCCGGCTTTTGGCCGGCCCGCGCCGATGGGCGCATCGCAAGGTGCGCCAGATCAATCGCCTGTCGCGCAAGAGCGTGCAGATGGGACTGCTGCTCGGGGGCGCTGGCCTGGTGGCGTTGATGTCGCTGGGCTTTGCCTATCTGGCCGACAAGGCGCTGGAGTGGAATCGGGAGTGGGTGGCCTACAACGGCTGGCTGGCTCTGCTGGTCCTGCCCCTGAGCCTGGCTGCCTTGCGTTGGCTGACCCTGCGTTTTGCACCAAACGCCTCTGGCAGCGGCATTCCCCAGGTCATTGGCGCCTTGTCGCTGCCGCCGGGCCCCAGCCAGAACAGCCTGGTCGCCTTGGGGCAGACCCTCTGGAAGATTCCCCTTGCTTTCTTCGGCATGCTGGCGGGTGCATCGATTGGCCGCGAGGGGCCGTCGGTCCAGGTGGGCGCCGCCCTCATGCTGGCCTGGGGCGACTTCTGGAAGCGGCGCGGCGTGCAGCTGCGCGGTTTTCATGCCAATGAGCTGATCGCCGCCGGCGCCGCGGGCGGCCTGGCCGCCGCTTTCAATGCGCCGCTGGCCGGCGTCATCTTCGCAATCGAGGAGCTGGGCAGGGGTACGGTGTTGCGTTGGCAGCGGCTGGTCCTGATCGGGGTGTTGGCCTCGGGCTTCCTGGTTGTGGCCGTGGTGGGCAACAACCCGTATTTCGGCGTATTTGGCGGCGCGCCGCTCACCCATGGCATGGTGATGTGGGTGACCATTTGCGCCGCCCTCAATGGCGCGTTGGGCGGCATTTTCGCCCGCTTGCTCGGCAAAGGGGCGGCCGGCAGCGCTCCGCTGTCCTGGCGTGCCTGGATCCGCGCGCATCCGATCTGGACGGCCTTCATCATGGGGCTGATCCTGGCGGTGATCGGCTTGTCCACGGCCGGCAGCGTCTATGGCACGGGCTATGGCGTGGCGGCGGACCTGCTGTCAGGGAAGGATACGGCGCCGGCCAGCTTCGGCTTGGCCAAGCTGGCCGCGACCGTCGCCTCCTATTGGGCCGGCATTCCTGGAGGTATCTTCACGCCGGCCCTGACCACCGGGGCGGGCATCGGCCATCACATCTGGCAACTGGCGGGAGAGGGCGTCGACCACCGCGTGCTGGTATTGATTTCCATGGCCGCTTTCCTGGCTGCCGCGACCCAGGCGCCGCTTACCGCCAGCGTGGTGGTGATGGAAATGACGGGCAGCCAGCCCATGCTGTTCTGGCTGCTGGTCGGATCCTTGCTGGCCTCTGGCGTGTCGCGCCAGTTCTGCCCGCAACCGTTCTATCACCTGGCCGCGGGGCGTTTCCGCAGGCAGGCCATCGTGGACGCGGCGCGCGCCGCCAGACCGCCCGCGGCCTGATCCCGGCCGCGTGCCCCGTCGCGGTGCCTGGGGGCACGCTTAGGGTGAACAGCCATTGGACACTGTCCGTGGGGCGGACATCCCGCAAGTGCACCAACTTGGCGCGAAAGCGCTGCGTTAAGATCGGCCGATCCGGTTTTTTCTCACTTACTTCGAGCTTCCCATGACCGTGCATGCTTATATCTGTGATGCGATCCGCACCCCCTTCGGCCGCTACGGCGGCGCGCTGGCTTCCGTGCGCCCCGACGATCTCGCTGCCGTAGCCATCAAGGCGCTGGTGGCACGCAATCCCGGCGTGCGCTGGGAAGAACTGGACGACGCGATCATGGGTTGCGCCAACCAGGCCGGTGAAGACAACCGTAACGTGGCCCGCATGGCGACGCTGTTGGCCGGCTTGCCGATCGAAGTGCCCGGCGCCACCGTCAACCGCCTGTGCGGTTCGGGGCTGGACGCCATCGGCAGTGCTGCGCGCGCCATCCGCGCGGGTGAAGCCGGCCTGATGCTGGCTGGCGGCGTGGAAAGCATGAGCCGCGCGCCTTTCGTCATGGGCAAGGCTGACAGCGCGTTCTCGCGCAGCGCCGCCATCTACGACACCACCATCGGCTGGCGTTTCATCAACAAACTGATGAAAGCGCAGTACGGCGTGGATTCGATGCCCGAAACGGCCGAGAACGTTGCCGACGATTTCAAGATCAACCGCGAAGACCAGGACTTGTTTGCGCTGGCCAGCCAGCAGAAGACCGCGCGCGCGCAGCAGGAAGGCTTTTTCGACGCCGAGATCGTGCCGGTGTCGATCGCCCAGAAAAAGGGCGATCCCATCGTCGTCAGCAAGGACGAGCACCCGCGTGAAACCAGCCTGGAATCGCTGGCCAAGCTGAAGGGCGTGGTCCGCGAAGGCGGTACCGTCACGGCAGGCAATGCTTCGGGCGTGAACGACGGCGCCGCTGCGCTGCTGCTGGCCGACGAAAAAGGTGCCGCCCGTCACGGCCTGACCCCGCGCGCCCGCGTGGTCGGCATGGCCACCGCCGGCGTTGCTCCGCGCATCATGGGCATCGGCCCGGCGCCGGCCACGCTGAAAGTGCTGGCGCAGACCGGCCTGAAGCTGGAGCAAATGGACGTTATCGAGCTGAACGAGGCGTTCGCCGCCCAGGGCTTGGCCGTGCTGCGCCAGTTGGGCATTGCCGACAACGACCCGCGCGTAAATCCCAATGGCGGCGCGATCGCCCTGGGTCACCCGCTGGGCGCCAGCGGCGCGCGTCTGGCTACCACCGCGATCAACCAGTTGCACCGCACCGGCGGCCGCTATGCGCTGTGCACCATGTGCATCGGCGTGGGCCAGGGCATCGCGCTGATCATCGAGCGCGTGTAATCGCCCGAGGCGGCAGGCCGCTTGCGGTCCGTTCCTCGCAGGAACGAAAAAGGGAGCCTTCGTGGCTCCCTTTCCGTTGTTGTGTGATGCCGGCTGGGCGCGGCGCCAGCTTCAGGGCAGGCCGTCCAGCTTTTTGCCGGCCTTGATTCCGTGCTGCTCGAACCAGCCCTGCGCCATTTCGAGGGCGTAGCGCACCGGCTTCTTGGCGCAATGCGGATCCTCGGTCTGGGGCGCCATGTCCTCGATGTTGACGATCGTGCCATCGTCGGCGATAAAGGCAATCGAGAGCGGCAGGATGGTATTGCGCATCCAGAAGCACTGCACGTCGGGCTGTTCGAAGACAAAGAGCATGCCGTCGTTGCCGGGCAGCTCCTTGCGGAACATCAGGCCGTCTCGCCGGGTGGCTTCCGTGTTCGCGACTTCTGCGCGGATAATATGGATGCCGGCCGAAAGTTGGGTAGTGGGCAGAGGGGCTTGCGGGCCAGTCTGTTGCGCGCCGGCAACCGCAGGCAAGGCCAGCGCAATGGCGGCCAGGGCTTTCGGCAGGAGGTTTCTGAAGAACGCTGTCTTGAACAACGTGAGGCTGACAGGAAATAAAACGGCGTTCTTGGGCATGACCTGGCGCAATGAATGAAAAATAACAAGGCGGGGCCCGAAAGCCCCGCCTGAATAATGGCGCAACCTTACCGTTGCGCTTTAAAGGGTAACTCAGGCAGCCGTGATATTAAGTGCCTGTTTGCCTTTGGGCCCCTGAATAATCTCGAAGGCCACTTTCTGGCCTTCTTTCAGGGTTTTAAAACCATTCATCTGGATGGACGAAAAATGGGCGAACAGATCTTCACCGCCGTCGTCGGGCGTAATGAAGCCGAACCCCTTTGCATCGTTGAACCATTTGACGGTGCCCGTCGATTTGGGATTGTCCCCTTGGACGGCGGTTGCGGTCGTATCAGACATGCGGACTGCCTCATTGAATCGTATGTTGACGAAGGGCATCGCGGCCTAGACCCCTGTCCCCCCTCCGGCTTCCTGGCAGATTTTCGATGCGTTGAAAACCCCAGAATGCGTGGATAATGCGCCGCTTTTCTTTGCGGCGTCAAGTATGGAAACTACGCATTTCTACGTGTAATTTTCCGTAAGTTGCACGCTAGCCGTCCCCAGTTTAAATAGAATAGCGGCCCTATGAGTTCTACCTTGGATACCCAGCATGATTTGGCCGTCGAGAAGGCGCCGGCGCGCGCCGCGCCGCCTCCGATGTATCAGGTCCTGCTGCTGAACGACGACTACACCCCGATGGAGTTCGTCGTGAAAGTACTGCAAAAGTTCTTCAATAAGAATCACGAAGAGGCTACGAGGATCATGTTGCAGGTGCATCACGAAGGGCGTGGAGTATGCGGGGTGTATCCCCGGGACCTCGCCGCGACACGCATCGCGCAGGTAGCCCAATACGCACGGGCACGCCAGCACCCCCTGCAATGCGTGATGGAACCCGTCTGAATCCCAGCATCCAATGCGCCGCCTGTCATGGCGGCGTTGTGTTGTCAGGTTATTTTGAAAAGTAGTATCCGCGCACCGGAGAAGCGCGCGGAGTGATCAGGTCGGCAGCTCCGCCGCAAAGGAGCGGTGCGTCTGAATTTGAGTGAGCGGGAGATTTACCGTGAGTGGAAAGATCAGCAAGGCCTGGCTGGCGACAGCCGGGGTCGTTGTATTGGCCGGCGCCATCGGCGTGGGCTGGTGGATGGGCAAGGAACGCCAGCCCGCCAATCCGGCGCCAGCCGTCGTGTCGCAGCCTGCGCCTGCGGCGGGCGGCGGCGGCGACGCCAAGCCCGCCTTGCCTGCCAGCGCCGTGGTTGGCGCAGCCGATCCGTTCGCGGCGCTTTCCTGCCAGCCTCGCCAGTACAACGATACGCTGGCGCTGGCGGTGACTTTCACGCAACCGGTAGACGCCAAGGCCAATCTGGACGGCTTTCTGCAGGTGACGGATACCGGCACCGCGACCGATCGGGACACGGAATCGGCCGCCACCAACGGCGATCAGCCGGCCTCGGTACGGCCGGGCGACTCGGCGCCCAAGGGCAAGATCCTGAAGGGCAACTGGGTGGTGGGCGACAACCCCCGCATGGTTTATTTCCCCTATGTGCAGCCGCAGCGTTCCTACGCGATCTCGGTGCGCGCCGGGCTGCCTGGCGCAGGCGCCGGGGTCAAGCTGGCGGACGCATCGAACTGCGAGGTGAATACGCAGGCCATGCCGCCGTCGTTCTATTTCGCCAGCCGCGGCGTGGTGTTGCCGGCCGGGCAGAATGGCGGCCTGCCGGTGGCCACGGTGAACGTGTCTGAAGTGGACGTGCAGTTTCTGCGCGTGTCGCCGGAACGCGTGCCGGAGCTGTTCGACACAGTTCTGGGCGTAGGCCGCAGCAGCGCCTCCGCCGATGAAGAAGACGACGGTGGCAGCGAAGAGGACGGTTGGCGCTATTCCGACAATCGCAGCCTGAAAGGCTCGGTCAGCAACTGGGACCTGGACCGCCTGAATTCGCTGACGACCAGCGTCTATCAAGGCCGCTTCCTTACCGACGATAAGCCCAACCGCCGTCATGTGACGTTCTTGCCGGTCGAAGGCATCAAGGAACTGCAGGAGCCTGGCATCTACATCGCGGTGATGAGCCAGCCTGGCCGTTTCCGTTACGAATACCAGGTGACGTATTTCTACGTCAGCGACATCGGTCTGCACGCGCGCCGCTACAGCGACCGCATCGAGGCGTATTCCGTCTCCCTGAAGAGCGGCACCGCGATCT
The DNA here is from genome assembly GCF_035282245.1 of Achromobacter sp. D10. Taxonomy (NCBI): domain Bacteria; kingdom Pseudomonadati; phylum Pseudomonadota; class Betaproteobacteria; order Burkholderiales; family Alcaligenaceae; genus Achromobacter; species Achromobacter sp. D10. The sequence goes on along the minus strand of NZ_JAYJLE010000005.1, from coordinate 275,263 downwards.
CGGGCGCCGTGTTCGAACTGGTCGACGGCGCAGGCAAGTCGCTGGCCAAGGCCGCCGCGGATGGCCAAGGCCATGTGCGCTTTGACGGCAGTTTCGCCAATGCGCGCGTCATCCGCGCCTCGCGCGACAAGGAAATGACGGTGCTGGCCCTGGGCGAACCCGCCCTGGACCTGTCGGAATTCGATACTGGCGGCCATATTTCCCGCCCCAACAACCTGTTTGTCTATGCCGGCCGAAATCTGTACCGCCCCGGCGAAACCTTCAATGTGTCGGTGCTGCCGCGCGACCTGGACGGCCGCGTGCTGACGCCGTCGCCCCTGACGGCCACCATCAAGCGCCCCGATGGCCGCACGGTGTTGACCACGCTGTGGCAGCCCAGGAAGGACCTGCCGGGTTACATCGAGCGCAGCATCGATCTGCCCCTGGACGCGCAGACGGGCACCTGGATGCTGGAACTGCGCGTGGACCCCGCGTCGCGCGCGCCGGACGCGTCCTGGAAGTTCCAGGTCGAGGAATTCTTGCCCGAGCGCATGAAAATGGCGCTGACCTCCGGACAGGAAGTGCTGTCGCCGGACGAAACCCTGACCGTGGACGTGCAGGGCGATTATCTCTACGGCGCGCCCGCCGCCGGCAACCGCCTGCTGTCCAGCTTCCAGGTCAAGCGCGACCGTTATGCGTTGCCCCAGGAATGGCCAGGCTTCATTTTCGGCGACGTTGCCGACGATGCTCGCCGCCACTTCGAGGAACTGCCCGAAACGGCTCTGGACGACAAGGGCCGGGGCGAACTTGAGGTCGATCCTCGCACGAGCGGCACGCGTTCGCCCATGAAGGTGCGCGTGTCGGCCAGCCTGCTGGAATCCGGCGGCCGCCCCGTGGTGCGCTCGATCGAGCGCAGTGTCTGGCCCGCCGATCGCCTGATCGCCGTGCGTCCGCAGTTTGACGGCGACGTGGCCCGCGAAGGCGCGCCCGCCGGCTTTGAAGTGCTGCGCGTGGATGCGCAAGGCAAGATCGCGCCGCTCGCACAGGCGCAAATGCGCCTGTACCGCGAAGAGCGCCAGTATTACTGGCGTTTCGATGACCAACGCGGCTGGAACAGCGGCTATACCGAAACCGAGGAATTGGTGGATTCGCGCGAAATCGCGCTGAACGACCGCGCCCAGCTGACCGTGCCGGTGAAGTGGGGCCGTTACCGCCTGGAAATCGCGGATCCGGAAACCGGCCAGACCATGCGCTACCGCTTCTATGCGGGTTGGAACGCGCAGGACGCCGATGCCATGGGCAACCGTCCCGACCGCGTGCAGATGAAGCTTGAAGGCGTGCCGGCCAAGCCGGGCGATACCGTCAAGCTGACCCTGACTCCGCCGCATGACGGCCAGGCGCTCATCACCGTCGAAGGCGACCGCATGCTGTGGTCGACCTGGGTGGCCGTGAAGGCGACGGGCACGCAGGTCGAGATCCCCGTTGATAAAAGCTGGAAGCGTCACGACCTGTACATCGCGGCTGCGGTGTTCCGTCCCGGTAGCGAAGGCGATCGCGTGACGCCGGCGCGCGCGCTGGGCCTGACCTTCCTGCCCATTGCCAGCGCCGACCGCAAGCTGGACGTCAAGCTGACGGCCGCCGCCAAGGCCGTGCCGGAGACCAAGACGACCGTGCGCGTCAAGGTCGACGGCGCCCAGGGCAAGCAGGCCACGGTGACCCTGTCCGCCGTGGACGTCGGTATCCTGAACATCAACCAGTACCGCACGCCCGACCCGCTGGATTACTTCTTCGGCAAGCATCGCTACGCGCCCGAATTGCTGGACATGTACGGCAAGCTGATCGAGAAGATGGACGGCACCAAGGGCAAGCTGAAGTGGGGCGGCGACGCCGCCATGCGCGGCGACAGCAAGAGCCTGCCCAAGAAGGTCAAGCTGGTCGACCTGTTCTCGGGCCCGGTGACGCTGAATGCGCAAGGCGAGGCGGACATCCCGCTGGACCTGCCCGACTTCAACGGCACGCTGCGCCTGATGGCGGTGGCGTTCACGCCCGACAACTATGGCAGCACCGACACCGAAATGGTGGTGGCGGCGCCCATCGTGGCCGAGCTGAACACGCCGCGTTTCATTACGCCGGGCGACCAGGCTGCGATCGCGCTGGATGTGACCAACCTGAGCGGCGCCGAACAGAAGGTGACGGTCAAGCTTGAAGCGCTGGACCCGTTGGGCATTGTGGACGGCGTCAAGACCGTGACCCTGAAGGACAAGCAGCGCACCACGCTGCGCTTCACTGCGACCACCACGGGCTCGTACGGCCTGGGCCTGATGCGCCTGACCGTCGACGGGCAGGGCGGTGGCAAGCCCGTGCGCATCGTGCGCGAGTCCGTACTGCAGGTGCAACCCGCCTACGCGGCGGAGCGCCAGGTGCGCCGCCTGCGCCTGAACCCGGGCGAGACCAACGCGCCGCAGGCGTCTTGGGTGGCTTCCTACTACCCTGATTCGACCACGGTCAGCATGACGGTATCGAACCGTCCGCCGATCAACGTCAACCGCCTGGTCGAAGGACTGCTCAACTACCCCTACGGTTGCACCGAGCAGACCATCAGCGCGACCCTGCCGTGGGTCATGCTCGATGAGGCCGCAGCCAAGCAGTTCGGCCTCAAGCCGCGCACGCAGGCCGAGCGCGAAGCCAAGGTGGCCGGCGCGATCGGCCGCCTGGCGGGCATGCGCAACGTCGTCGGTTCTTACAATCTGTGGAGCAGTTCGTCCTCGCGCGACGTGTGGCTGACGGCCTACGCCGTCGGCTTCATGCAGGACGCCCGCGACAACGGTTTCGAAGTGCCCGAAGCATCGCTGGACCGTTCGCGTCAGTGGCTGCTGGAGCAGGTGCAGCAGAGCTCTGGCGCGTTCGGCACCTGGTCGGCCAACCTGAAGCGCAATGTCGAATCCGGACGTTACGATTCCAACGACGCCAACATTCTGCGGGAAGATCACCGCCGCTTTGCCGGCCTGGCCACGGCCGCCCTGGCGCTGGCGCGCGACAAGAAGGCGCCGCTGTCCACGGTGCGCCAGCTGTACGACAACTACCAGGAGCGTGCCCGTTCGCCGCTGCCGCTGGTCCAGCTGGCGGCAGCGTTCAAGCTCATGGGCGACGAAGGGCGCATGAAGAGCGCGCTCGATCAGGCCATGGCGCGGGAGTACGGTTTGAACACCCGCCGCAACTCCGGCTATTACGACGAATGGCTGGGCGACTACGGCAGCAGCGTGCGTGACTACGCGCTGGCCTATGCGATTGCCAACAAGTACGAGCTGCATCATGAGCGCCTGGACAACTTGCTGACGCAGTTGGCTTCGCGCCTGGGCAACCGCTCGTACCTGTCGACGCAAGAGCAGATGTCCCTGCTGCTGGCCGCCCGGGCCATGGGCGGCGACAAGGCCACGCCCTGGTCCGCTACGTTGACCGTCAACGGTTCCACCAAGGCGCTCGCTGGCGGCACCAGCGACCAGACCGTGTCGCTGTCGGCGGCCGACCTGGCCGGCGTGCAGTTGCTGAACACCGGCAGCCAGTCCCTGTTCGTCGAATACGACATCCAGGGCAGTCCCACCACCGCGCCCGCGCCGCGCAATGACGTGATCCAGCTCAAGCGCGGCTGGTACCGTCCGGACGGCCGCCCATGGGATGGCGGCAGCCTGCAGACCGGCGACATGCTGGTGGTGTGGGTGCAGGCCAGCGCTAACCAGAACATCCCGGATGGCTTGCTGGTGGACCGCGTGCCGGCGGGTTTTGAAGTCGAAAACCTGAACCTGTCGCAAAGCCCCGAGATGCAGGAATGGACCATCGGCGGACGCCGCGTTGCGGAAGCCATGTCCGATCCCAACATCAAGCACCGCGAATTCCGCGACGACCGTTATGTGGCCGCTGTGTCGCTGGGGCGCGGCAAGGTGGACGTGTTCTACCTGGTGCGGGTGGTGACGCCGGGCCGCTACGCGGTGCCGTCGACGGTGGCCGAAGACATGTACCGGCCTGAGATCCGGGGCGTAGGCGAGCAATGGAGCACGGTAGAGATCCGCGATCGCGGCGCCAAGCGTCCTTGAACCCCGCCGCCACCCCCGTGGCGGGCGCCTCGAGCGCCCGCCGCTGGCGGCGGCGAGGAATCTTCGCGGCCAGCGCGTTGTTTGCGCTGGCCGCGTTGTTATTCACGCTGGACCGCCTGTACCCCTTGCCGCCCGTTGATTCGGGCGGCGCGGCCGTTGTCGTTGCCGCCGACGGCACGCCGTTGCGCAACTATCCCAGCCGCGACGGCATCTGGCGCTATCCGGTCAAGCCTGATCAGGTGTCCGAGCGCTATCTGGAAACACTGCTTACCTACGAGGACCGCTGGTTCTACTGGCATCCGGGCGTCAACCCGGTGGCGATGGCGCGCGCGGGCTGGCAGTGGGCCACCAACCGCCGCATCGTATCGGGCGGTTCCACGCTGACCATGCAGGTTGCGCGGCTTATCGATCCGGAGTTGGCCGGCAAGCCTTCACGCTCGATGTCGGCGAAGTTGCGGCAAGCCTGGCGCGCGATCCAGCTGGAAATGCATTACAGCAAGGACGAAATCCTGTCGCTGTACCTGACCCACGCGCCCATGGGCGGCATCGTGGAAGGCGTGGAAATGGGTTCGCGGCTGTGGCTGGGCAAGCCAGCCCGGGACCTGAGTCCGGCGGAAGCGGCGATGCTGACGGCCTTGCCGCAGGCACCGTCGCGCCTGCGTCCCGACCGGCATCCGGACGCCGCCCAGGCCGCGCGGGACAAGGTGCTGGACCGTATGGTCGAACTCGGCCGCTGGACGCCGGCCGAGGTGGCCGACGCGAAGATCGAGAATGTGGTCGCGCCGCCGTTGCGGGCGCGCTGGCTGGCGCCCCTGGCCGCCCAGCGCCTGCTGCAGGAAGCGGGCAGCCAGCGCTCGGCCGGCCGGCGCCCCGGCGAACGGCCGGCGGTGATCACGTCCACCCTGGACGCCGACATGCAGGCGTCAGTGGAACGGATGTTGCAAGACCGGGTGGACGGCTTGCCGCCCAAGGTGTCGATGGCTGTGTTGGTGATGGACAACGACACGCTGGAGGTCAAGGCCTACGCAGGCTCAGCGGATTTTTCCGACGAGAGCCGGGCCGCCCACGTGGACATGGTGCGAGGCGTGCGTTCGCCGGGGTCCACGCTCAAGCCTTTCCTGTATGCGCAGGCGCTCGATGAGGGCCTGATCCACTCCGAAAGCCTGCTGATCGATGCGCCGATGTCATTTGGCGGTTACGCGCCAGGGAACTTCCAGGCGGCTTTCGCCGGTCCGATCAGCGTGGCCCAGGCCTTGCAGCGCTCGCTCAATGTCCCGGCCGTGGACCTCCTGGATCGCGTCGGACCCAGCAGTTTCGCCTCGGCCATGCTGGCCGGCGGGGTGCGGTTACGTTTACCTGCCGGCGCGGAACCCAATTTGAGCTTGATTTTGGGCGGGGGTGGCACCACATTGGAAGAACTGGTGGGCGCTTACCGGGCCCTGGCGCGCGGTGGCGTCTCCGGGCGGCCCCGCCTGCGGGCGGAGCAGCCTCGGGTCGAGTCCCGTATGATGAGCCCTGGCGCGGCCTGGATCGTCCGGGACATCCTGGAAAGCGGCGGGCACCCTGACCGGCCGTTTTACCAGTCGGGCAGTCCGGCGCGGCAACTGGCCTGGAAAACCGGGACGAGTTTCGGATTCCGGGATGCCTGGGCCGTCGGAGTGACCGACAGGTGGACGATCGGCGTCTGGGTCGGCCGTCCCGACGGCACGCCCAACCCCGGATTTTTCGGGGCAAACGTGGCGGCGCCGCTACTGCAGGATATTGTGTCGGCGTTGCCGGAAGGCGCGCAGCAGGTCCGCGTCAGGCCCGAAACGGTGCAGGCGGCGGTGACATGCTGGCCCTTGGGCTACAAGCTCGGCAGCGTGCCGTCCGGAGAGTGTCCGGAACAGCGCGCGGCCTGGGTGCTGAATGAAACGGCGCCGCCGTCGTTTGCCGGCTACGCCGATGCCTCGCGCGGTCCCTTGCGCCTGGGCGGCGTGGCCACCGGTTCGGTGCTGCGGCCAGTGCCCGGCGCACGCCAGGTGGCGCTGGACGTGGATGTGCAAGGAGCAGAAGGCGAAGTATGGTGGATGCTCGACGGGCGCGTGGTTGGTCATGGCGCGTCGGGTCATCCGTTTAATTTAGTGCTGGCCATGGATGGCCGGTATACGCTTACCGTCATGGATGCGCAAGGCCGCCACGACAGAGTGGTTTTTGAAATCGCTGGCGTTACGCCATGATCGGCATAGAATATGAATCGTGTATTTGCCCGCTTCGATGCGTTACGGAGGAAGCGTGATTTCTCAAGAGCTTGAAGTCAGCCTGCATATGGCTTTCGTCGAGGCCCGTTCGGCCCGGCATGAATTTATTACCGTCGAGCATCTGCTGCTGGCGTTGCTCGACAACGCTTCGGCCGTTGAAGTGCTGCGCGCCTGCGCTGCCAACCTGGATGACCTGCGCCGCAACCTGCGCCAGTTCGTCTCGGAGAACACCCCGGTCATCCCCAGCGGAGCCGAGGTCGACACGCAGCCCACGCTGGGTTTCCAGCGTGTGATCCAGCGCGCCATCATGCATGTATCGGCGGGAGGCACGGGCAAGAAGCCCGTCACCGGCGCCAACGTGCTCGTGGCCATTTTCGGCGAAAAGGATTCGCATGCCGTGTACTACCTGCAGCAGCAGGGGGTGACGCGGCTGGATGTCGTCAATTTTCTGTCGCATGGCATTACCAAACAGCCCCAGGTGGAGTCCGCGGCCGTGCAGAAAGAGCAGCAGACCAATGGTGAAGAACAGGGCGAATCTCGTCAGTCGCCGCTGGACCAGTACGCCACCGATTTGAACGCCGCCGCGCTGGCTGGACGCATCGATCCCCTCATCGGGCGCGAGCACGAAGTCGAGCGCGTGATTCAGGTGCTTTGCCGCCGCCGCAAGAACAACCCGCTGCTGGTCGGCGAGGCTGGCGTGGGCAAGACGGCAATCGCCGAAGGCTTGGCGTGGCGTATCACGCGCGGCGAAGTGCCGGAAATCCTGCAGGCCGCGCAGGTCTATTCGCTGGACATGGGCGCATTGCTGGCGGGCACCAAATACCGCGGCGATTTCGAACAGCGCCTGAAGGGCGTGCTCAAGCAGATTCGCGGCAATCCCGACGCCATCCTGTTCATCGATGAGATCCACACCCTGATCGGCGCCGGTTCGGCGTCGGGGGGCACGCTGGACGCGTCCAACCTCTTGAAGCCGGCCTTGTCTTCCGGGCAGCTCAAGTGCATCGGCGCGACCACCTATACCGAGTACCGCGGCGTCTTTGAAAAAGACCATGCGCTGTCGCGCCGTTTCCAGAAGATCGACGTGGCCGAACCCAGCGTCGAGCAAACGGTGCAGATCCTGCGCGGCTTGAAGAGCCGCTTCGAGGAGCACCACAGCGTGCGGTACTCGTCCGCCGCATTGTCAGCCGCGGCCGAACTGTCGGCCCGCTTCATCAATGACCGCCACCTGCCGGACAAGGCCATCGACGTGATCGACGAGGCCGGCGCAGCGCAGCGCTTGCTGCCGCGTTCCCGCCAGAAGAAGGTGATCGGCAAGGTGGACATCGAGAACATCGTGTCCAAGATTGCGCGCATCCCGCCGCAGTCCGTCTCCAACGACGACCGCAGCAAGCTGGCGACGCTGGACCGCGACCTGAAGACCGTGGTCTTCGGCCAGGACAATGCCATCGAAGCCCTGTCGGCCGCCATCAAGATGGCGCGTTCGGGCCTGGGCAAGCCGGAAAAGCCGATCGGCGCCTTTCTGTTCTCCGGCCCCACCGGCGTGGGCAAGACCGAAGTCGCGCGCCAGCTGGCGTTCACGCTGGGCGTGGAACTGCTGCGTTTCGACATGTCGGAATACATGGAACGGCACGCGGTGTCGCGCCTGATCGGCGCGCCTCCGGGCTACGTCGGTTTCGACCAGGGGGGGCTCCTGACCGAGGCCATCACCAAGCAGCCGCATTGTGTGCTGCTGCTCGATGAAATCGAAAAAGCGCACCCGGATGTGTTCAACATCCTGCTGCAGGTCATGGACCATGGCACGCTGACCGACAACAACGGCCGCAAGGCGGATTTCCGCAACGTCATCCTGATCATGACGACCAACGCGGGCGCCGAAACCTTGAATCGTCCGTCCATCGGTTTCGCCAATTCGCGTGTGGTGGGCGACGAAATGGCGGAAATCCGCCGCATGTTCACGCCCGAGTTCCGCAACCGCCTGGACGCGATCATCCCGTTCGCGCCGCTGGACCGCGAAATCATCCTGCGTGTGGTGGACAAGTTCCTCATGCAACTGGAAGACCAACTGCACGAGCGTCGCGTGGAAGCCATTTTCACCACGGGGTTGCGCGAGCATCTCGCCAAGGAAGGGTTCGATCCGCTGATGGGCGCCCGCCCCATGCAGCGCCTCATTCAAGACACCATCCGGCGCGCGCTGGCCGACGAGTTGCTGTTCGGCAAGCTGGTCGATGGCGGCACGGTGACGGTGGACCTGGACGAGGAGGGCAAGGTCAAGCTGGACTTCGACGAGAACGGCAAGCCGCCTTCGTCGGATGCGCCTGACAAGCAGGAAGTCGAATTGGTCGACTAGGGTACTCAATGACCGCGGACCGCCAGCCGCTGATCGAGTGCGAACACTGCGCGAGCATCTATCGCCGGCATCAGCTTGAACCTGGAGAGACCGCCAATTGCGCCCGCTGCGGTGCCATTTTGTGGCGCTACAGCGGGCTTACTTTGTCCAATTGGCTGGCGCTCGCCATTTCCGCCCTCATCGTGTTCGGGGTGGCCAATGCCTATCCCGTCGCGTCCATGTCCGTGCAGGGCATGACTCAGCAAGCGTCCCTGCTGGACGCCATTTCCATTACCTGGCGCCAAGGGCATTGGGTTGTGGCCGTCATGACGGGCCTGGCCGGCTTCGCGCTGCCCATGTTGCAGCTGAGCGTGCTGCTGTGGGTGCTGGGGCCGCTGTCGCGCGGACGCGAGCCCGCGGCCTTTCGCACGGCCATGCGCCTGTTGGGGGTGCTGCGGCCCTGGTGCATGGTTCCGGTATTCCTGCTGGGAGTGCTGGTGGCCGTGGTCAAGCTGGCCGGCATGGCGGCCGTGGCGCCGGGCATCGGGCTGGCCGCATTCGGCATTCTTACCATTCTGCTGACCATGCTGGGGCGCCTGTCGCCCCATGTGCTGTGGCGTTATGCCGAGTCGGTGGGCGTTGTGCCCGTGCACGTGCCGCAAGCGGGGCCCGACACCGTGCTGACCGGATGCCATGTCTGCGGCCAGGTGCAGGCGGTGCCGCGCGCGGGCGATCCGGAAGAAGAACACCATTGCGTGCGCTGCGACGCCCAGGTGCACTACCGCAAGCCCGACCATCTGGCGCGCACCTGGGCGCTGTTGCTGGCGGCGGTGGTGTTCTACATCCCCGCCAATGTATTGCCGGTGATGCAGGTCAGTTCCGTACTGGGTGACAGCGCCCACACCATCCTCGGTGGCGTGGTCGAGCTCTGGGAAATGGGCTCCTGGGATATCGCGCTGATCGTCTTCATCGCCAGTGTGGCGGTGCCCCTGACCAAGCTATTGGCGCTTATCCTGCTGCTCTTGACGGAGCAATGGCGCAGCACCACCAACCTGCGTCCGCGCACGCGCTTGTATCAAATGGTGGAGTTCATCGGCCAGTGGTCGATGCTGGACGTTTTTGTCGTTATATTGCTGGCGGCCTTGGCCGATTTCCAGGGCTTGATGGAGATCAGCGCCGGCGCGGGCGCAGCAGCCTTCGGCGTGGTCGTGATCCTGACCATGCTGTCCGCCATGAGTTTCGACCTGCGCCGGAGCTGGGATCTTGAAGAACAAAGTGAAATAGAATCGCCACCGGTGGAGGGCGGGCGCCAATCGGCGCCTGTTGCCGGCAAGGAAATGGGCTAGGAAGCGCCGCGGCTTCCGTCCACGAACAAGGAAGAGTAGATGTCCGAGCAAGCACCCGGATCTGGTGAAGAGAAGTTCGCGTCACCGGCGATCTCGCGCAAGAAGAAGAGCCGGATTTCATGGATCTGGCTGGTGCCCATCGTGGCGGCCCTGATGGGGTTGTCGCTGGTCGTGCGGACCTGGATGCAGGCCGGGCCGGACATATCCATCTCATTCAACACGGCCGAAGGGCTGGAAGTCGGCAAGACCCAGTTGCGCTACAAGGACGTGAACATCGGCACCGTGAAGTCCATTGGCTTCAATGAAGACCGCAGCAAGGTGGTGGTGCAGGCCGAGCTGTCCAAGGACGTGTCGGACCTGGCGCGCGAAGGCACCAACTTCTGGGTGGTGCGCCCGCGTCTGGATGTGAGTGGCGTGTCCGGTCTGGGCACACTGCTGTCGGGCGCCTATATCGGCGTGGACGCCGTCGAAGGCAAGGATAGTTCCAAGAAGGCGACCAAGCTGCATTTCGAAGGTCTGGAAGTGCCTCCGGCCGTCACGCATGACCGGGCCGGCAAGCGTTTCAAGCTCAAGGCGTCCGACCTCGGGTCCCTGGATATCGGGTCCCCCGTGTATTTCCGGCGCATCAACGTCGGCCGCGTGATCGGCTACGCGCTCGACGAAACCGGCAAGGCCGTGAACGTGGAAGTATTCGTGGACGCGCCCAACGACAAATTCGTTACCCAGGGAACGCGCTTCTGGAACGCCAGCGGCGTCGATTTCAGCGTCAATGCGGACGGACTCAAAGTGCGCACGCAATCGCTGGTGTCGATGGCGGTGGGCGGGGTGGCATTCGAGCCCGTCCTGACCGCGCGCGATTCCGGCAAGCAGGCGCAGGCCGACGCGCAGTTCGACCTGTATGCGACCGAGGCTGCCGCCAAGGCCAACCCGGACGGCGAAGCCTTCCCCATCCGCATGCGCTTTGACCAGTCAATCCGCGGTTTGACGGTGGGCGCGCCCATCGACTTCAGCGGTATCACGCTGGGCAACGTCACCCAGATCAACATGGACTTCGATCCGGTGGCCAAGCGCTTCTATTCGCTGGTGGACGCCACCTTGTATCCGGAGCGCCTGGGCCGCGTGTTCGACGAAGTCCGCGAACGCGCCGTGAAGGACGGCGACGTTGCCGGCGGCCGTCTGCTGGGCGGCATGGTCAAGCACGGCCTGCGCGCGCAGCTGCGTACCGCCAATCTCCTGACCGGCCAGCTGTATGTGGCGCTGGATGATTTCCCCAACGCCAAGCCGGTCGAATTCAAGATGTCGGATCCCGCCATGATCCCGACGGTGCCCGGCAACCTGGACCAGTTGCAGCAGCAGATCAGCAATATCGTTGCCAAGATCGAGAAGATACCGTTCGACAAGATCGGCGAGGACCTGCGCACCACGCTGGCCAGTACCTCCAAGCTCATGAACCGCCTGGACAAGCAAGTCGCGCCGGAAGCGCAGAACATGCTCAAGCAGGCCAAGGAGTCCATGGCGCAGGTCAATGCGCTGCTGGCCTCCGACGCTTCTCTGCCGGTCAACACGGAGAAGGCGATGCAGGAACTGGGCCGCGCGGCTCGTTCGCTGCGGGCCTTGGCCGACTTCCTGCAAGCTAATCCCGAGGCCCTGTTGCGCGGCCGCGGCCCAGACCCGATCCCCGGCGCCGGTCCTGTCAGGAACTGATACCCATGAATAGACGCCCATTCCCCTGCGCCCGCCAGGCGAGCCCGAGTTCCGAGCAAACGCGTGCCGCGGGCAAGCGAGTCTCCCGTTTGCGCCCGGTCCTGTCGTTGCTGGCGCTGTCGGCAGCGCTGGCTGGCTGCGGCGCCTCCTCTCCGGTGCACTACCACACTCTGCAAGCGCCGGCCGCTCAGGCGCCAGCCGCCAGTGTGGCTCCGGCCAGCTTCCTGATCGAGGTGCAACCCGTCAATATCTCGACGCAGGCGGACCAACCCCAGTTGATGGTGCGCACTGGCGAGGGCAGCTTGTCGGCGCTCTATTCCGAGCGCTGGAGCTCGCCGCTGGGCGACGAGCTGCGCGGCGCCCTGTCGGATGCGTTGAAGCGCGAGCTTGGCGCGCTGGACGTGCAGCTGGTCAAGCCGGGGCCGGGCGCCGCGGTCTGGCGGGTGCAGACCGACGTGCAGCGTTTCGAACTGGAGCCAGGACGCATGGCCCAGCTGGATGCAACCTGGCGTGTGCGGCCGGTCAATATGAAGGGGTCCGGCCTGCTGTGCCGCAGCGTGGTCACGGAATCGGTGACGGAAGACAGCGTGCCTGCGCTCATCGCCGCGCAACAGCGCGCGGTGGTCAGCCTGGCTGGCGCCATGGCTACGGCCATCCGAGGGCAAGCGCCGGGGGGCTCGGCTGCAGTCCAGATGCTGGGGTGCGCGGCGCTCAAGGATTAGCGCGAAAATTCCTTCCTGATCTCAAGTGGTTAACCTAGGGTTAACCATAGTGCAAACCAAGTTGCAACCTGTCTAGCATACGGTCCTACCCATGCTCGGTCTCCCGTGGACCCGGTATCACCATTGCCATGCGACAGGAAGCAATCTCTTATGGCCAGCACGACCCTAGGCGTTAAAGTCGACGACGCGCTCCGCGACCGGCTGAAGGCCGCCGCGCAAAAGCTCAATTGCACGCCTCATTGGCTGCACAAGCAGGCGATTCTTGCCTACCTGGACAAGATCGAGCGCGGCCACCTGCCTGCCGAGATGTCTCATCTGGGTATGGATGCAGGCGGCGAGGACGAATCGGGCGAGGGCCATGCCACGCCCACGCCGCCGTTCTACGAATTCGGCCAGGACGTGCAACCGCAGTCGGTGTTGCGCGCGGCCATTACCGCGGCCTATCGGCGCCCCGAGCCCGAGTGCGTGCCCCTGCTGCTGGGCCAGGCCCGCATGCCCAACCTGGAAAAGATCCACGCAATGGCCGCCGACCTGGTCAGGAAGTTGCGCGGCAAGCGCAGCGGCGGTGGGGTAGAGGGACTGATCCAGGAATTCTCGCTGTCCAGCCAGGAAGGCGTGGCGCTGATGTGCCTGGCCGAGGCGCTGCTGCGCATTCCCGATCGCGCCACGCGCGATGCGCTGATCCGCGACAAGGTCGCCCGCGGCGACTGGAAGTCGCACATGGGCGGCTCGCAATCCCTGTTCGTGAACGCCGCTACCTGGGGGCTGATGATCACGGGCAAGCTGGTGGCCGTGAGCAGCGAGCAATCGCTGTCCAAGGCGCTGACCCGCCTGATCGGCAAGGGTGGCGAGCCGCTGGTGCGCAAGGGCGTGAACATGGCCATGCGCATGATGGGCGAGCAGTTCGTGTCGGGACAGACCATTTCCGAAGCGCTGGCCAACAACCGCAAGTTGGAGGCACGCGGCTTCCGCTATTCCTACGACATGCTGGGCGAGGCCGCGACCACGGCCGAGGACGCCGACCGCTATTACGCGTCGTACGAGCAGGCCATCCACGCGATAGGCAAGGCCGCGGCGGGTCGCGGAATCTACGAAGGCCCGGGCATCTCGATCAAGCTATCTGCCTTGCATCCGCGTTACTCTCGCGCCCAGCGCGAGCGCGTCATGGCTGAATTGCTGCCGCGCGTGAAGGCGCTGACCGTGCTGGCTCGCAGCTACGACATCGGCCTGAATATCGACGCCGAGGAGGCCGACCGCCTGGAAATATCGCTGGACCTGCTGGAGGCGCTTTGCTTCGAGCCCGAGCTGGACGGTTGGAACGGTATCGGCTTCGTGATCCAGGCCTACCAGAAGCGTGCGCCCTTTGTGATCGACTACGTGATCGACCTGGCCCGCCGCAGCCGCCACCGCGTAATGGTGCGCCTGGTCAAGGGCGCGTACTGGGACAGCGAGATCAAGCGCGCCCAGGTCGATGGCCTGGAAGGTTATCCGGTCTACACGCGCAAGGTCTACACGGATGTGGCCTACCTGGCCTGCGCCCGCAAGCTGCTGGGCGCGCCGGAGGCGGTGTTCCCGCAGTTCGCCACGCACAACGCCTACACGCTGTCGGCCATCTACCAGCTGGCGGGCCAGAATTACTACCCCGGCCAGTACGAATTCCAATGCCTGCACGGCATGGGCGAACCCTTGTACGACGAAGTGGTGGGTCCGTTGTCCCAAGGCAAGCTCAATCGCCCGTGCCGCATCTACGCGCCGGTGGGCACGCATGAAACCTTGCTGGCCTACCTGGTGCGCCGCTTGCTCGAAAACGGCGCCAACACGTCCTTCGTCAACCTGATCGGCGACGAGAGCATCCCGGTCGAGCAACTGGTGGCCGACCCGGTGGAAGCCGCCGCGCGCATCGTGCCGCTGGGCGCGCCCCACGAGAAGATTCCGCTGCCGCGGGAACTCTATGGCAATCCGCAGGAGGGCGCGCGGCCCAATTCGGCGGGCCTGGACCTGAGCAATGAACATCGCCTGGGATCGCTGTCCGCCGCCTTGTTGGCGAGCGCCGCGATGCCGTGGCGCGCCGGGCCCATGCTGGGTGAAGGCGAGGGGGCTTGGGATGCCGCCCGCGCCATCGAGGTTCGCAACCCCGCCAACCTGCGCGACGTGGTGGGCCACGTGATCGAGGCACAGGAAGCGGAGGCCGAGGCCGCGCTGCGTGCCGCCGCCAATACGGCGCCCATCTGGCAATCCACGCCGGTGACCGAGCGCGCCCAGTGCCTGCGCCGTGCCGCGCAATTGCTGGAAGAGCAGATGCAGACCTTGCTTGGCCTGATCGTGCGGGAGGCCGGCAAGTCGCTGCCCAACGCCATCGCCGAAGTACGCGAGGCCGTGGACTTCCTGCGTTATTACGCGGACCAGGCCGAGGCGGAGTTCAGCAACGATACGCATCGCCCGCTAGGCACTGTGCTGTGCATCAGCCCCTGGAATTTCCCGCTGGCCATTTTCACGGGCCAGGTGGCGGCCGCGCTGGCCGCCGGCAATACGGTGGTTGCCAAGCCCGCCGAACAGACGCCGTTGATCGCCGCGCAAGCCGTCGCCATCCTGCGCGCGGCCGGCGTGCCGGCCGGGGCCGTGCAACTGCTGCCGGGCCGCGGCGAAACCGTAGGCGCGCAACTGGTGGCCAGCCCGAGCGTGCGCGGTGTGATGTTTACCGGTTCCACCGACGTCGCGCGCATCATCGCCCGCACGCTGGCGGACCGCCTGGACGACGCCGGCCACACCATCCCGCTGATCGCGGAGACCGGCGGCCAGAACGCCATGGTGGTGGATTCCTCGGCGTTGTCGGAGCAGGTTGTGTTCGACGTGCTGACCTCCGCGTTCGATTCGGCGGGCCAGCGTTGCTCGGCGCTGCGCGTGCTGTGCGTGCAGGAAGACAATGCCGACCACGTGCTGACCATGCTGCGCGGCGCGATGCGCGAACTGAGCGTGGGCAACCCCGACCGCCTGTCCGTGGACGTGGGGCCCGTGATCGACACGGAAGCGCGCAATGGCATCCAGCGCCACATCGAGACGCTGCGCACGGCGGGCCACCGCGTCGATCAGGTGGAACTGAATGGCGAATGCCGCCATGGCACCTTCGTGCCGCCCACCATCATCGAAATCGACCATATCAGCGAACTGACGCGCGAAGTGTTCGGCCCCGTGCTGCACGTAGTCCGCTACAAGCGCGATGAGCTCGACGCCTTGCTGGACGCTATCAACGGCACCGGTTATGGCCTGACATTCGGCGTGCATACGCGCATTGATGAAACCATTGCGCACGTGACTGGCCAGGTCCACGCGGGCAACGTTTACGTGAACCGCAATATCGTGGGCGCTGTGGTGGGCGTGCAGCCCTTTGGCGGCGAATGCCTGTCCGGCACCGGCCCCAAGGCCGGCGGTCCGCTCTACATGTATCGCTTGCTGGGCACGCGCCCGGCTGGCTTGCCACCGGCCCTCGATGCGGCAGCGCCCTTGCCGCAGCGCATTGCGCTGCCGGGCCCGACCGGCGAAACCAATACTTATGTGGTCGAGCCGCGCGGCGCGGTGTATTGCGTGGCCGCCACCGAAGCCGGCGCGCGGGCGCAATGGTCGGTCGCCAGACTGACCGGCAACCATGCCTGGTTCGCGGACACGCCGGCGGCGCAGGCGCTGTTGGCGTCGCTGGACGCCAGCCAGCAGGAGCAGGCAGGCATTCTGGCCGATGACGAGGTCGACCAGGCGGACTATCAAGCCGTGCTGTTCGAAGGCGATGGCGACGCGCTGCGGGCGCTGAACCAGCGCATCGCGCAGCGTCCGGGGGCCATTCTGTCGGTGCATGGCCTCACGTCCGACGCGATCGCGGCTGGCGCCAGCTATGTCCCGGAACGCCTGCTGGCGGAGCGCTCCCTCAGCGTCAATACGGCAGCGGCGGGCGGCAACGCCAGCCTCATGACCATCGGTTGAGGCCGGCTGTGGGCAACCCTTGGGTATCCAAGGGTTATCTCCAATATCGGCCGGGGTTGCACTGGAAGCAAAATCCGGTCGCACCTCAAATCCGGAAGTCGCAACCCGGCTTCCGGATCTTGCAGAATTTGCAGGCGCAAGCTCCCGCTACATCGGGCTTGCAGTAGTGAAAAACCAAAAGCCTGGCTAAAAGCTCAGGTATAACAAGGTCTTAAGTCCGACACTCGGAGGATACCCATGAAGTTCCGCACCACTTTGAAGCTTCTCGCCGCCAGCATCGCCGCCGCCGGCATGGCCGCCTCCGCGCAGGCAGCCGACGTCAAGTTCGGCTTTGCCGCGCCGCTGACCGGTCCGCAATCGCACTATGGCGAAGACATGCAGAACGGCCTGAACCTGGCCCTGGAAGAAGCCAACAAGAAGGGCATCAAGGTCGACGGCGAAACCGCCAAGTTCGTGCTGGTGTCGCGCGACGACCAGGCGGATCCCCGCGTCGGTGTGCAGGTTGCCCAGCAATTGGTCGACCAGGACGTGGTCGGCATCCTGGGCCACTTCAACTCGGGTACGACGATCCCGGCTTCGCGCGTCTACCATGAAGCCGGCCTGCCCCAGATCGCCATGGCGACTTCTCCCGAATACACCAAGCAAGGCTACGAGACTACCTTCCGCATGATGACCAGCGACACCCAGCAGGGCGCCGCGGTCGGCAAGTTCATGGTCGAAAAGCTGAAGGCCAAGAAGGTCGCCATCATTGATGACCGCACTGCTTATGGCCAGGGCCTGGCTGACGAGGTCGAGAAGGCCGTCAAGGCGGCCGGCGGCCAGGTCGTGCGCCGCGAGTACACCACCGACAAGGCCAATGACTTCACCGCCATCCTGACCAACATCAAGGGTTCCGCTCCCGACGCCATTTTCTATGGCGGCCTGGACGCGCAATCCGGCCCCATGAAGCGCCAGTTGGCGACCCTGGGCCTGAAGGCGCCGCTGGTTTCGGGTGAAATGACCCGCAGCGATACCTTCATCAAGCTGGCGGGCGATGCCGCCGACGGCACCTACGCCTCGCTGGCCGGCGTGCCGCTGGACAAGATGGCCGCGGGCAAGGACTTCGAGCAGCGCTACCAGGCGCGCTTCAAGAAGGCGCCTGGCGTGTACGCGCCTTACGCCTACGATGGCGCGTGGAACATGATCTCCGCCATCGAGCAGGCCGGTTCCGCCAAGCCCGAGAAGTACCTGCCGGCCCTGGCCAAGCTGAACCGCAAGGGCGCGACCAGCGAGCACATCTCGTATGACGCCAACGGCGATTTGAAGGAAATCTCGGTCACCATCTACGAAGTCAAGAACGGCAAGTGGGAGATGGTTGAAACGATGGTCAGCCAAGCCAACTAAGGCGGTTGGACCCGGGCGGGAAGCCGGCTGCGCGCCGCATCCCGCCCGCTTTGCAGCGTGCGCGCCGCCCGGCGCGCGCCACGCGCGGCGCTGTGGCAGGCCCGAGGGCCGCCACCGCGCGATTTTTCCAGGCTTATTCCGCGGCCCCTATGGATATCTTCATTCAACAACTGATAAACGGCGTCACGCTAGGCAGCGTGTACGCCCTGGTCGCCCTCGGCTACACCATGGTGTACGGCATCATCGGGCTGATCAACTTCGCGCATGGCGATGTCGTCATGATCGGCGCGATGGCGGCGACCACCATTGCCATTTCGCTGGTGGGCGGCGATCCCTCCACGTCCGCCTTCGTCGTGCTGGGCGTCGGCTTGCTGGTGTCCGTGCCGCTGTGCATGGCGGTGGGCTGGACCGCCGAGCGCGTGGCTTACCGGCCGCTGCGCCGCGCGCCCCGCCTGGCCGCGCTGATCACCGCCATCGGCGTATCCATCATCCTGCAGAACGTGGCCATGATGGGCTGGGGCCGCAACTACCTGAACTTTCCGCAGGTGCTGTCGCCGCAGGTGTTCGAGATCGGCGGGGCGCGCATGAGCTCGCTGCAGATCGCCATCGTGGTGATCGCCGCCCTGATCATGGGCGGGCTGCTGGCCGTGGTGCACAAGACGCGGCTGGGCACGGCGATGCGCGCCACCGCGCAGAACCGCGAAGTGGCCGGGCTGATGGGCGTGAATATCAACACCGTCATTTCGGCAGCCTTCCTGATCGGATCTGCGCTGGCCGCGGTGGCCGGCATGATGGTGGCGACCTACTACGGCGTGTCCCAATACACCATGGGTTTCATGCTGGGGCTGAAAGCCTTCACGGCCGCGGTGCTGGGCGGCATCGGCAATCTGGTCGGCGCCATGGCGGGCGGCCTGCTGCTGGGCATCATCGAATCCCTGGGCGCCGGCTACATCGGCGACCTGACGGGCGGCTTCCTGGGCAGCCACTATCAGGACGTGTTCGCGTTCTTCGTGTTGGTGCTGGTGCTGATCTTCCGTCCCTCGGGCCTGTTGGGCGAACGCGTGGGAGACCGGGCATGAGCACAACCCTGAAGAACAGCGGGTTCTCGACCCGCAACCTGATCGGCATCGCGCTGATCGGCGTGGTGCTGGCGGTGCTGCCGTTTGTCATCGGCATGGCCGGCCAGAGCTGGGTGCGCATCCTAAACTTCGCCTTGCTGTACGTAATGCTGTCGCTGGGCTTGAACATCGTGGTGGGCTTTGCCGGATTGCTGGACCTGGGCTACATCGCGTTCTATGCGGTGGGCGCCTACACCTGGGCGTTGTTGGCTTCGCCGCATTTCGGCCTGCACCTGCCGTTCTGGGCGATCCTGCCGATCGCGCTGGCGGTGGCGTGCTTGTTCGGCGTGCTGCTGGGGGCGCCCACGCTCAAGCTCAGAGGCGATTACCTGGCCATCGTGACCCTGGGTTTCGGCGAGATCATCCGCATCTTCCTGAACAACCTGAATGCGCCGGTCAACATCACCAACGGGCCGCAGGGCATCAACCGTATCGACACCTTCAAGGTAGGCGAATTCGCTTTCGGCCGCACAGAGAGCCTGCTGGGTCTGCGCGTGACCGGGCCCGAAAAATACTACTACCTGCTGCTTGCCCTGACGTTGATCATCGTAGTGGTCTGCGTGCGCCTGCAGAATTCGCGCATCGGCCGAGCCTGGGAAGCGATTCGCGAAGACGAGATCGCGGCCAAGGCCATGGGCATCAATACCCGCAACATCAAGCTGCTGGCGTTCGCGATGGGCGCGTCCTTCGGCGGCGTGGCGGGCGCATTGTTCGCGTCGATGCAGGGCTTCGTCAGTCCCGAGAGCTTCTCGCTGATGGAATCCATCTCCATCCTGTGCATGGTGGTGCTGGGCGGCATGGGCCACATCCCGGGCGTGATCCTCGGGGCGTTGATCCTGGCGGCGCTGCCGGAGTTCCTGCGCGCAGTGGTCGAACCCGTTCAACACATGCTGTTCGGTGCCGTGGTGCTGGATCCCGAAGGCATCCGCATGCTGCTGTTCGGCCTGGCCATGGTGTGCGTGATGTTGTTCCGTCCTGCCGGCCTGTGGCCCTCGGCGGTGCGCAAGCGTGAACTGGCGACGAAGACCCAAGGAGGCGCGGCATGAGCAAACTGCTGCAAGCCCAAGGATTGGGCAAGCGCTTCGGCGGCCTGCAGGCGTTGTCGGACGTCAGCTTTGATATCGAGCAGGGGGAGATCTACGGCCTGATCGGTCCCAACGGCGCGGGCAAGACCACGCTGTTCAACGTGCTTACGGGCCTGTACATCCCGGAAGAGGGCAACTGCACTTTCAACGGCGAATCCATGACCGGCAAGAAGCCGCATGAAGTCGCCTATGCGGGGCTGGCGCGCACCTTCCAGAACATCCGGCTGTTCGCCAACCTGAGCGCCATCGAGAACGTGATGATCGGCCGCCACATGCGCACGCGGTCCGGCGTGTTCGGAGCCGTGCTGCGCACGCGCGCCACGCGGGCCGAAGAGGCCGCGACGGAAGCGCGGGCTCAGGAGTTGCTGGACTATGTCGGCATCGGCCATCGCTCCAACGACGTCGCGCGCTCGCTTCCCTATGGCGACCAGCGGCGCCTGGAAATTGCGCGCGCCCTGGCCACCGATCCCAAGCTGCTGGCGCTGGACGAACCGGCGGCAGGCATGAACGCGTCGGAAACCGTGGTGTTGCGCAAGCTGGTCGAGAAGATCCGCGCCGACGGCATCACCGTGCTGCTCATCGAGCACGACATGAAGCTCGTCATGGGCCTGTGCGACCGCGTGCTGGTGCTTGAATACGGCAAGGTGCTGGCCATGGGCAAACCCGCCCAGGTGCAGCGCGATCCCAAGGTCATCGAAGCGTATCTGGGCGCCGGCGCTGCGCAGGATCCGCAGATTCATCAGGAGCGCCCGGCATGACGGCAGCATCCCAACCCCTACTGGAATTACGGGGCCTGCAGGTCTCTTACGGCGGCATCCGCGCGGTGCGCGGCATCGACCTGCGTGTGGACGAAGGCGAGCTGGTCTGCCTGATCGGCGCCAACGGCGCCGGCAAGAGCACCACGTTGCGCGCTATCTGCGGACTGGTGCCGCTGGCAGGCGGTGAAGTGGTTTACGCGGGCCAATCCGTCGGCGGGCAGAAATCGCACGAGCTGGTGCGACGCGGCCTGGTGATGGTGCCGGAAGGGCGTGGCATCTTCGGCCAGCTCACCATCGAGGAAAACCTGGCGATGGGGGCCTACATCCGCCGCGATGCGGCCCAGATCCGCCAGGACACCGACCGTGTCTTCACGCTGTTCCCGCGCCTGGCCGAGCGTCGCAAGCAGGCGGCCGGCACATTGTCCGGCGGCGAGCAGCAGATGGTGGCGATGGGCCGCGCGATGATCGCGCGCCCCAGGCTGCTGTTGCTGGACGAGCCCTCGATGGGCCTGGCGCCGCTGATGGTGGAGAAGGTCTTCGAAGTGGTGCGCACCATCGCCAGCGAAGGCGTCACCATTCTGCTGATCGAGCAGAACGCGCGCCTGGCATTGGAAAACAGCCATCGCGGCTACGTGATGGAGTCCGGCGAGATCATCCTGTCAGGTCCCGCCGGCGACATGTTGCACGATCCCAAGGTGCGTGCGGCCTACCTGGGTGAGTCGGAGTAGGGCGCGGCCGGGATCTTCTGGGCGGCAGGGCTTCGAGCTTGCCGATGTCAAAGTTCTTTAGCCGCCGAGGCTGCCCTGCGCCATTCCGATGCTCGCCCCGGTGGGGCTGCGCTTCGTATGGCTCCGGGGTCCTCGGCTAGCGGTCGCGCAATGCATTGGTTTCGGACCGCGTTCATGGGCAGATGCCATGAGCCGGTGGGCGGGCGGAGGGATCCGAAGCACAGCCCCATTGGGGCGAGCATCGGAATCCCGCAGTCCGGACGTCGGCGGCGCAAGGGCCCTGTCTCATCAGAAGGAAGTGCGGGGCGGCAAGGCTTCGAGCTTGCGGATGTCAAAGTTCTTTAGCCCGCCGAGGCTGCCCTGCGCCATTCCGATGCTCGCCCCGGCGGGGCTGCGCTTCGTATGGCTCCGGGGTCCTCGGCTGACAGTCGCGCAATGCGCTGGTTTTAGACCGCGTTCATGGGCAGGTGCCATGAGCCGGTGGCTGGGCGGAGGGATCCAAAGCGCAGCTCCATTGGGGCGAGCATCGGAATCCCTCAGTCCGGACGTCGGCGGCGCAAGAACCCTGTCTCATAAGAAGGAAGTGCGGGGCGGCAGGGCTTCGAGCTTGCGGATGTCAAAGTTCTTTAGCCCGCCGAGGCTGCCCTGCGCCATTCCGATGCTCGCCCCAATGGGGCTGCGCTTCGTATGGCTCCGGGGTCCTCGGCTGGTAGTCGCCCCATGCGTCGGTCTTGGACCCCGTTCATGGGCAGGTGCCGTGAGGCGGCGGCCGGGCGGAGGGATCCGAAGCGCAGCCCCGCCGGGGCGAGCATCGGAATCCCGCAGTCCGGACGTCGGCGGCGCAAGAACCCCAGCCTTGCAAAACCAAACGCCAGCAATTCCGCCTAAGATGCCCTAAGCCGGTGCGCGTTCACGGTCTACGGCCGCGACCACGCCGGCGTCTATCAGCGCATCGATTTCCTGTTCTCCGTAGCCGAACTCTCCCAGGATGGCGATGCTGTCCTCGCCCAGGCGCGGCGCCGCGCGATGATACTGGGCGGGTGTGGCCGACAGCTTCACGGGCATGCCCACGGTGCGCACCTTGCCGGCCACCGGGTGATCCTGTTCCACCACCATGCCGCGTGCCAGCGTCTGCGGATGCGACAGCGCCTGCGCGATCGAATGCACCGGCCCGGCGGGCACGCCGGCCTCATCGAAAACGTCCAGCCATTCCTGCGCGCTGCGCGTCTCCAGGATGGCCGACATCTCTGCCACCAGTTCGTCGCGGTTATTCATGCGGTCGCGGTTGCGGGCGTAGCGCGGATCGTCCGCCCACTGCGGCTTGCCCAGCGCCTGCGCGATGCGCTGCCAGTTCTTCTCGTTGGCGCCGCCGATGATGATCCAGTCGGTGGCCGTGGGGAAGGCCTGGTAGGGCGCGCTCAGTACGTGCGCAGAGCCCGTGGGGCCGGGCGAAACCCCGCTGCCGAAATAGATGGCGGCGTGCCAGTACAGCTGCTGCAGGCTGGCTTCGAGCAGGGAAGTTTCTACGATCTGGCCTTCGCCGGTGCGTTGCTTGTGCTGGTAGGCCGCGAGCACGCCGAATGCCGCCAGCAGGCCAGCGTTGATATCTGCGACGGAGTTGCCGGTGCGCAGCGGCGGCCCGCCCGGTTCGCCGGTAATCGCCATCAGGCCGGAAAAGCCTTGGGCCACGAGATCGAAGCCGCCTTTATCGGCGTACGGGCCGGTGGTGCCGTAGCCCGATACCGCGCAGTAAATGAGGCCGGGATTTTCCTGGCGCAGCGTGTCGTAGCCCAGACCCAGCTTTTCCATCGTGCCTTTGCGGAAGTTCTCCGTCACCACGTCGGCGTCGCGGATCATACGCAGCAGGACCTTTTTGCCTTCCGGGTGCTTCAGGTCCAGCGCGATGGCGCGCTTGTTGCGGTTGAGCATGAGGTAAGGCGCCGAGATGCCGTTGATTTGCGGATCGCGGTACTGGCGTGAATCGTCTCCGCCATCGATCTTTTCGACCTTGATGACGTCGGCGCCCATGTCGGCCAGCATCATGCCGCAGGTCGGACCGGCCATGATCTGCGACAGCTCGATCACGCGCATGCCGGCGAGCGCGCCGGCGGGGCGCTGGGTATCGTTGTCCATGAATCCTCCTTGTTTGCGTTCAGCGGGCATTGAATTGCGGCTTGGCCTTGGCCAGGAAAGCCTGGTAGCCCGTGCGGAAGTCCTCGGTGTCGAAGCAGTCGAAGGCTTCATCGCGATCCGTGTCCGAGAGCGCCTTGCCGCTCACCAGGTTGCGGATGAACTTCTTGTGCCAGCGCGCGACCAGCGGCGCGCCATCGGCGATGCGGCGGGCGGCGGCCCAGGCTTCCTCGGCAACCTGGGCGTCGGGCGCCACGCGAGTGACCACGCCCAGGCGCAAGGCTTCCTGCGCATCGAAAATCGTGCCCTCCAGCAGCACTTGCAACGCGGCGGACGGACCGACCAGGCGCACCAGCGGCGCCAGTTCGGAATACGACATGACCAGGCCAAGATTCTTGATGGGCACGCCGAAACGCGAGCTCTCGCCGCAGATGCGGATATCCGCCAGGCTGGCTATCTCCATCCCGCCGCCCACGCAGATGCCATGGATCTGCGCCACCACCGGGTGGCGGCAATTGCCGATGGCCTCTATGGTTCGGCGCATGACGGCGCCGTACTCGACAGCCTGGCGTTTGTTGCTGCGCGCGGTCTCGAATTCACTGATGTCGTTGCCCGGCGAGAAGGCCTTCTCGCCCGCGCCGCGCAACAGCACGCAGCGCACGCTGTCGTCGGCATCCAGGTCCAGAAAGGTGTCGCCCAGCAGCCGCCAGCTGTCTATGGTGAAGGCGTTGAGCTTTTCCGGGCGGTTCAGCACCACGGTCACGATGTCGCCTTCGCGCTGGCGCAGGATGGGGGAGGAGTCGGGGGTGGGAGTAGCGCTCATAGTGTTCCTTTGCATGGGCGGGGGCGGGCCCCCGCCGGGTCGCTGCGGGTTACTGCTTGCTCAGGCCCAGACTGGCGGTGAGCTTGCCGTACTTGCTCCATTCGTCTTGCACATAGCTTGCGAAGGCCGCGGGATTGGCCGGTCCGCCGCCCAGTTCCATGCCCTGGTCGGCCAGCTTGGCCTTGATATCGGGGTCGGCCAGCGTCTGGCTCAGGGCGTGATCAAGCTTGTCCAACACTGGCTTGGGCAGCTTGGCCGGAGCCAGCACGGCGTACCACTGCACGATGTCCAGGCCCTTGATGCCGGACTCGGCCAGCGTGGGCACGTCGGGCAGGCGCTTGCTGCGTTCGGTGCTGGTCACCGCCAGCGGCCGCAGCTTGCCGGCCTGAATCTGGTTGATGGCGCCCGGCAGGGTGTCGAAGTTCATGTCCACGCTGCCGCCCAGCAGGTCTGTCATGGCCTGGCCGCTGCCTTTGTACGGCACGTGCTCCATGCTGACGCCGGCAATCTGCGAAAAGCGCGCGGCGCTCAGGTGCTGCGGGCTGCCCATGCCGGAAGACGCATAGGTCAATTGCTTGGGTTTGGCGCGGGCGTCGTCCACCAGGTTCTGCACGCTGGCGTAGCTGTGCTTGCTCGGATTGATCACCAGCACGTTCGGTACGGAGCCGATGTAGCGCACCGGCGTGAAATCCTTGATCGGGTCGACGCTGGACTGCACGACATAGGGCGCGGCGACGGTGGATTGCATATTGGCGAGCAACAGGGTGTAGCCGTCGGGATCTGCCTTGGCTACGAAGTCGGCCGCGATCAGGCCGGAGGCCCCAGGCTTGTTCTCGACCACGACTTGCTGGCCCAGCAGCGAGGACAGGCGGGCGGACAGGATCCGGGCCGACACGTCCGTGCCGCCGCCGGGCACGAAACCGACGATCAGGCGTACAGGCCTTTCCGGCCATTTCGAGGCGTCCTGCGCCAGGGCTGGGCTGGCGGCGGCAAGGCCGGCGGACAGCGCCAGGGCGCCGGTCCAGGCGCGAGCGTGCTTATGCATGTGGGTCTCCTTGGTGGATGTAAGCCTGCCCGCGTGTTGCTTGCTCTATGATGGGGTCAGGTTGGTATTCCTTTGGTGTTTGGTATACCAGATACAAAAATAGTCGAATTAGCGAGTGCGAACAACTCATGGCTAACCCTGAAGTTATGGACCAGTCCGTCCCCGATTTGGCCATCCATCACCCGACGCTGCCCGCCGTAGTGGCCGAAAAACTGCGGCAGCTCATCATCGACGGCACGTTCAAGCCGGGCACCTGGTTGAACGAGCGGGACCTGTGCGATCAATTGAAGATTTCGCGCACGCCGCTGCGCGAGGCCTACCGCATGCTGGCCTCGGACGGCCTGGTGACCCTGCAGCCCAAGCGCGGGGCAATGGTGATCGAGCTGTCGGCCGATGACATCGAAAACATTTTCGACGTGCTGTCGGTGCTGGAGGGGTTGGCGGTGCGCAGTGCCGCCGAGCGCGCGACGGACGCGGAACTGGCGCATATCGCGCGATTGCACGCGCAGATGCTCCAGGGGTATGAGCAGCGCGACATACGCGCGTACTTTGCGGCCAGCATGGGCACGCATATCGCCATCAACCGGGCCGCGCACAACCCCGCGCTGACCCATTCCTACGACCGGCTGAACCTGCAGGTGCAGGCGCTGCGCTACAAATCCAACTTCGACATCGATGAATGGACGGCGGCGGTGGCCGACCACGAGGCTTTCGTGCGTGCGCTGATGCAGCGTGACGGCGAACTTGCGGAGTCCCTCATCCGCAAGCACGTGGGCAGCAAGAAGACCTACAACCTGCGTGGCCGCGCGGGCGGCGCGCCCAAGGCCTGAGCGTCCACCCGCGTGCGCGCCGACGCGTTCAGGCCGGCTGCGGCACCACGCGCTTCCTGCCTATCATCAGCGCGATGACGGCGGCAGCCAACCCCGTCATGCCGGAGATGACGAAGGCCATGAGATAGCTGCCTTGGGCTTCGCGCACGGCGCCGGCCATCCAGGCGGCGCTGGCGGCGCCCAGCTGGTGGCCGGCGACGATCCAGCCGAACACGATAGAGGCGTCGCGTTCGCCGAAGGCTTCCGTGGTCAGGCGCAGCGTAGGCGGTACGGTGGCGATCCAGTCCAGGCCGAAGAAGATGGCGAAGATCGACAGGCTATAGAACGAAAAGTCCGAATAGGGCAGGTAGATCAGCGACAGCCCCCGCAGACCGTAGTAGACGAACAGCAGCTTGCGGGGATCATAGCGGTCGGTCAGCCAGCCGGAAGCAGTGGTGCCGATCAGATCGAATATGCCCATCAGGGCCAGCAGGCCGGCGGCCTGCACCTCGGGCATGCCATGGTCGCCGCAAAGCGCGATCAAGTGCGTGCCTACCAGGCCGTTGGTGGTGAAGCCGCACACGAAGAAGGTAGCGAACAGGAACCAGAAGGTACGGGTACGGGAGGCGCGCGCCAGCGCGCCGAAGGTGGCGGTCAGCATGCCGGTGCGCGGCGCGGCCGGCGCCGGCGGCGCATGGGGATCGCTGCCGAAGGGCACAAGCCCCACGCTGGACGGACGGTCGGGCACCAGCCACCATGCCAGCGGCACCAACGCCGCCGCCGCGGCCGCCACGGCCCACACTACCCGGGTCCAATCGCCCGACGAGGCCAGCGCTGCAAGGACCGGCAGGAACACCAGCGTGCCGGTAGCAGAACTGGCGGTCAGCAGTCCCATCATCACGCCGCGATGCTTGGTGAACCAGCGGTTGACGACCGTCGCCCCCAGCACCACCGCGACCGCGCCGGAGCCCAGCCCCGAGAACACGCCCCAGGTAAGCAGCAGGTGCCAGGACTGGGTCATGAAGGCGCTGGCGGCGCTGGATGCCGCCATCAGCGCCAGCGCGCTGATCAGCACCCGCCGCAAGCCGAAACGTTCCATCGCGGCGGCGGCGAAAGGCCCGACCATGCCGTACAGGAAGATCCCGACAGCGGCCGCCAGCGAGATGGTGCTGCGGCTCCAGCCAAACGCTTCTTCCAGGGGAACCAGAAGCACGCTGGGTGAAGAGCGCAGGCCGGCGGAAACCAGCAGGGACAGGAAAATCACCGCGACGACGACAAAAGCGTACTTTTGGCCGGCGCGCCGGAAAGGGACGGGAGGGTGGGCTATACTCATGTTACTGACCGGTACGTAATGGGGTTTGCGAATAGTACGTACCGGTCAGTAACATCGTCAAGCGATTTTTCGTCGCATCCGTCATCCGGAAAAGGAGCCCATCTATGGCCAGCAAGACTACTGCCGCGGCCCGGCCCGCCTCCAAGCAGCCGCTGGCGGCCGAGCGCATCCGCAAGACCGCGCGGGAGATGTTCTATCGGGACGGCATCCGGGCGGTAGGCGTGGACGCCATCGTCAACGAGGCAGGGGTGACCAAGCCCAGCCTGTACCGCAGCTTTTCGTCCAAGGATGAGCTGGCGGCGGCGTATCTGCGCGATTACGACGCCGAGTTCTGGGCGCGTTTCGATGCCGCGTGCGCGGCGCACCCCGGCGACCCTCGCGCCCAAGTCCTCGATTATCTGTCCGGCCTGGGCGCGCGCGCGGTACAGAACGGATATCGGGGCTGCGGCCTGACCAATGCGGCGGTGGAGTATCCCGAAGCGGGGCATCCCGCCCGCGCGGTGGCGGTGGAACACAAAGCGGAACTGCGCCGGCGTCTTGCGGCCATGGCAGCGGAAATGGGGGTGGCCGACCCCGAAGCGTTGGGCGACGGCCTGTTGTTGCTGTTCGAGGGCGCCTTCGTCTCCAGCCAGCTGTTTGGCGAAGGCGGGCCTGCCGGCCGCGTCGCGCAGATGGCGGACAAGCTGATCCAGGCGCATCTGGGGGTTCCCGGCGTATCCACCGCTCCAGGCGCGGCGCGGGACTGAAGGGCCCGCCGGCACCAGGCTGGTGCACGCGATAGTGCGTACCTGCACCATTTTTGGTGTTTGTACCCATTGCGCAACGCACAAAAAAATGGTTGAAGATTTTTATTGCGGCGCAGCAAGCGCGGGTCTAAGATGGACTCGTGTTGTTCCACATCGCTTTCTCAAGGAGAGAACCATGAGCGATACCGCGCTGAAGAATGCCCGCATGTCGGATGAGCTGGAACGTACCCTGATCCGTGACGCCATCGTTGCGGAAAGCCTGTCCGGCCATGCCTCCGGTTCGCGCTGGCTGCGCCTGAAAGTGCGTCTGTCCGCTTTCGGCGGCGCGGTGGGCGAGGTGCTGCATGACATGGACGCCGGCCGCCGCCAGCATCCGGTGGTCTCTGCCTACCATTGATGGGTCCCAGTGCGATGCGCACACCGCATCGCGAGCAAAAGCGCCGGCCATGCAGCCGGCGCTTTTTCATTGCGACGGCATTTTTTCTTCCAGGATTTCGCGCAGGCACACAATGAATTGCCGCGCGGCAGGCGTTAGCTCGCTGCCGCGGCGGTGTATGACGCATACCTGCAGGATCGGCAGCGGATCTTCAGGCTCCAACAGGCGGATGCCCAACTTGCTGAAGACGGCTTTTGCCAAGGGCTCGATGAACGGCTGCCCGCTTGCCCCGGCTTCAGACCAACATGTCCGCCACCAGATAACCGTCCAGCAGCAGGATGCCGACCGTGGCCGCGACCGCGGCCCAGGCCCAGCCGCCGTGCAACACATACTTGCCCATCAGGCTTTTACGGCAGGCCAGCAGTACCAGGGGGCCCAGCGCGAAGGGCAGAGCCAGGCTCAGGATCACCTGGCTCAGTACCAGCAAGCCGTCCGGGTCCTGGCCGCCCGTGAACGCCAGCAGCCCAATGGCTGCCGCTCCTGCCACCAGACGCGTGGCCAGGGCGCGCCGGCGGTCGGACCAGCCACTGCGGACCTGGAAGCCGTTGGACAGGATGCGGCCGGCCAGCACGCCGGTGATGGTGGAGCTCTGTCCGGCAGCGTAAAGCGCGATTGCAAACACGATGGCTGCGCCCACGCCCAGCGTCTGGCCGATGACGGCGTGCGCGTCGTCCAGGCTCCCGACGATGATGCCCGAACCGGAAAGCGAGGCGGCCGCGACGATCATGATGGCGGCGTTGATCAGCATGGCCACGCTCAAGGACACGATGGTGTCGTTGCGCGCGACGCGCATGGCGATGTCGCGCGCGACCGGCGGCAAATGCTGGGCGCGCTGGGCGAGCGAGCCGGAATGCAGGTACAGGTTGTGCGGCATCAGGGTGGCGCCCAGGATGCCCAGGGCGATCAGGAAACCCTGCGGGTCGCGCAATGCCCGGCCGGTCTGCGTGACGCCGTGCGCCACCTCGGTCCAGGCGGGGTGTGCCTTGAACAGCAGGAACACGAAGGACAGGGCGACCACCGAAAGCAGCAGGGCGATGAAACGCTCGTGCCGGTCCGCGTTGCCGCGGGTCAAGGCCAGCACCGCGAAGGTGCCAACCCCGGTGGCTGCCACGCCCGCGATCAGCGGCAGGCCGAACAGCAGGCGCAACGCAATCGCGCCGCCGATGAGTTCCGCCAGGGCCGTTGCCAGGATAGCCGCCTCGCCGGCCAGCCAGGCGGTTCGGGCCAGGCGCCGGGACAAGTGGCGCGCCGTCAGCGTGGCCAGGTCCTGCCCGGTGGCCAGTGCGACGCGGGACACCAGGATCTGAAAGCCGAGGGCCAGCAGGGCCGAGGCGACGACGACCAACAGCAGGCCGTAGCCGAAACCGCTGCCGCCCGCGATATCGGTCGCCCAGTTGCCCGGGTCGATGTAGCCCACGGCTACCAGGATGCCCGGGCCCGCGATGCGGCGCAGTCCCGCCGACACCTGGACGTCCTGCGCCAGCGCGGTCCTGCCGCTGGATATCGCGTAGATGAATTGCCCCATGCTTGCTCCTGAGAATGATTCTCATCATCCGCTTGGTAGGCGAGCCCGTCAAATTGATTTTGGACAAACAGGGGATAGGGCGGCCCAATGGCGCCGCCTTGCCAGACGGGCCACGGGCCGGGGCGTGATCAGGACTTGAGCTTGGCGTCCATGGAGATCTTGGCGTTCAGCACCTTGGATACGGGGCATCCTTTTTCCGCCTTGCGGGCGGCCTCCTCGAACGCTTGCGCGCTGGCGCCGGGGATGACGGCCTCGACGGTCAGGTGCACGGCCGTGATGGCAAAGCCGTCGTCCACCTTGTCCAGCGTGACCTCGGCCTTCGTGTCCAGGCTTTCCGCGACCATGCCCGCCTCCGAGAGGATATTGGACAAGGCCATGGTGAAGCAGCCGGCGTGCGCCGCGCCCAGCAGTTCCTCGGGGTTGGTGCCAGGGGTATCTCCGAAACGGGTATTGAAGCCGTAGGCCTGGCTCTTGAGCGCGCCGCTCTGCGTGGAGATCGTGCCTTTGCCGGTCTTCAGATCGCCCGACCAGTGGGCGGTTGCAGTTTTCTTCATGCGTGACTCCTGTGAAAGGGCCGCGCCCGTCGCGAGCGCGGCCGGTGTGGAGGGGCGCGAGCCGCCGGCGGGGGCGGGGCGCGATGCCTGGGATGGCATCGACGATGATACGGCCGACCAGGGCTCACGGCGCGGAAAGCGACTGCGCGTAACGGCAAGCCGATGTAACCGCGCGCCGCGAGCGGGGTTCTTGATGTGGGTCGCGAAGCGGCTCGCACCCATGAGGCAAAATACGGGCATCTGCTTAAACTTTGCCGAGAACCGCTGTTATGTCTCTTAAGCTTGTCCGCTATGCCTGCGCCGTGGCGCTGCTCGCCCCCGCGTTGTCCGTCCAGGCCGAAATCGTAATCGGCGTGGATGTGTCCACGACCGGCCCGGCCGCCGCCATCGGCATCCAGACCAATAACGCGATCCGTCTTTGGCCCGCCACGCTGGGCGGTGAGCCCGCGCGCTATGTGGTGCTGGACGACGGCACCGACGTCAGCCGGGCGGTGAAGAACATGCGCAAGCTGACCTCGGAAGACAAGGTCGACGCCATTGTCGGGCCCAATACCACGGCCGCCGCCCTGGCGGGCCTGGATGTACTGGCCGAGACCGGCACCCCCATGATTGCGCTGGCCGCGTCCAGCGTCATCGTCGAGCCGCTGTCGGATCCGAAGCGCGCCTGGGCCTTCAAAATGCCGCAGAACGATTCGTTGATGGCCACCGCGCTGGTTGCGGATATGAAGAAGAAGGGCCTGAAGAACGTGGCCTTCATTGGATTCGCGGATTCCTACGGGGACAGCTGGTGGAAGGAATTCACGGCTGCCGCCGGGACCGACCTGACCATCGTCGCGCAAGAGCGCTTCCAGCGCACGGACGCCTCAGTGGTCGGGCAGGTGCTGAAGGTCATTGCCGCCAAGCCGGACGCAGTACTGATCGCCGGCGCGGGCACGCCGTCCGCCCTGCCGCAGAAGACGCTGCTGGAACGCGGCTATACGGGCGCCATCTACCAGACCCACGGCATCGGGACCCTGGAATTCCTGCAGGTCGGCGGCACGGATGTGGAAGGCACCTTGTTCCCGACGGGCCCTGGCGTGGTGGCACGCGAGCTGCCGGACGACAACCCCGTAAAGAAGGTCGCGGTGGCTTTTGCCGACAAGTACGAAGCGCGTTACGGCGCCAACACGTTGACCCAGTTTGCGGGTGACGCCTACGGTGCCTGGGTGCTGCTGGACTCGGCGGTGGCTCGCGCGCTGAAAACCGGCGCCAAGCCCGGTACGGCGGAGTTCCGCGTGGCGTTGCGGGATGCGTTGGAAAACACGCGTGACCTGGTCGTGCCCAATGGTGTGCTGAACATTTCCAAGGACAATCATCAAGGCTTCGATGAACGCGCCCGTGTCATGGGCGTGGTCAAGAATGGCCGCTTTTCCTACGCGGAATAAGCGGGGACATATCTCCCTACTGTTTGTAACCTGTCCTGACGCCCCATAGGGGCCGGGGCATGAAAAGCAGGCTTGAGCCTGCTTTTTTTGGGTCATATCATTCGTATCGAAATCATTTAATAGCGTATTATTTTTGGTGAACACATATACCTCGAAATAAATATAGGAGAAACTGCCATGAGCCTGATCCGATCCAGACGTTTGCTTGCCGCCTTGAGCCTGGGTGTGTTGGCGGCATGTTCCGACTCCGGATCCGACAAGGCTGCGCCGGCCGCGAACGCGCCGGCTGCCGGATCCACCCTGGACGCCGCCAAGGCCGCGGGCAAGATACGCATCGGCTACGCCAACGAAGCGCCTTTCGCCTATATGGACAGCAAAGAGGCCAAAGTCACCGGGGAATCCGTGGAGATTGCCCGAGTGGTGCTCAAGCGCATGGGCATCAATGAAGTGGAGGGCGTTCTCACTGAATTCGGCTCCCTCATTCCGGGCTTGCAGGCCAAGCGTTTCGACGTCATCGCGGCGGGTATGTACGTCACGCCCGAACGTTGCCAGCAAGTGGCATTCTCGGATCCCACTTATGGGGTCGGCCAGTCCTTCCTGGTCAAGCAGGGCAATCCCAAGAACCTGCACAGTTACGAAGACGTGGTGAAGAACCCCGAGGCGAAGCTGGGTGTCGTGGTGGGCGCGATCGAAGCCGAGTACGCCTCCAAGATCAAGGTCCCGCCGGCGCAGGTCGTCGTGTTTCCCGACGCGGTCAGCGCGCTGTCCGGCGTGCAGGCCGGGCGCGCCGACGCTTACGCGGCCACGGCGCTCACCGTCAATGACCTGATGGGCAAGACCAGCGCGGCCAGCGGCCTGGAAAAGGCCGATCCTTTCAAGGATCCGGTGATCGACGGCCACGACGTGCGCGGCTATGGCGCCTATGCCTTCCGCACGGAGGACAAGGCCTTTGCCGAGGCTTTCAATGCCGAACTGGCCAAGTTCATCGGTACGGAAGAACACCAGAAGCTGGTGGCGCCTTTCGGCTTTACGCCACAAGAACTGCCCAAGGGGGTCACGGCCGCCAAGCTGTGCGCGGGCCAGTAAGGAGGCGCGCATGCGGCTGATATCCGAGCATTTCGCAGAACTGGCGCCGCCGCTGCTGCAGGGGCTGGGAGTCACGCTCCAGATCATGGCTGGCGCGGTGGTGCTGGCGGTGCCGCTGGCGCTGGCCGCGGGCATTGGACGCCTGTCGTCCTTGCGCCCCTTGCGCTGGGTCGCGGCGGTCTACGTCGAGGTCTTCCGCGGCACCTCGGCCCTGGTGCAGCTTTTCTGGTTCTACTTCGTGCTGCCGCTGTTCGGTGTGCAGCTGCCCGCCATGCTGGTGGGCATCGTGGTGCTGGCCTTGAACGCTGGCGCCTACGGCGCGGAAGTGGTGCGCGGCGCGATCCGCGCGGTGCCTCCGGGCCAGCGCGAAGCCGGTATCGCACTGAACCTCACGCGCGGCCAGATCATGCGCCGCATCGTGGTGCCTCAAGCCGTGCCGGCCATGCTGCCGCCGGCGGGCAATCTCTTGATCGAGCTGTTGAAGAACACGGCCCTGGTGTCCCTCATTACCATCACGGACCTGACCTTCCGCGGGCAACTGCTGCGCAGCGAGACCCTGCGCACGACCGAGATCTTCAGCCTGATGCTCCTGATGTACTTCGCGGTGGCCTTGGTGATCACTGCCGGTGTGCGTCTGCTGGAACGCAAGGTGCGAGTGCGATGAAGCCGATATTCGATTGGTCCTTCGCCCTGGAGATCCTGCCCACGCTGGGTTCCGCGCTGCTCATCACGATCCAGGCCACGCTGCTGGGCATGCTGGTGGCCATCACGCTGGGCCTGGTGCTGGCTTTGTTGCGGCGGTCGCGGCTGCGCATGGTGTCGTTGCCCACGGCCTTTGTGATCGAGTTCGTGCGCAGCACGCCCTTGCTGGTGCAGATGTACTTTCTGTTCTACGTGTTGCCATTGACCGGCGTGCGGATGTCGCCATTGGCGACCGGCATCACCGCACTGGGCCTGCATTACGCAACCTATTGCGCCGAGGTCTACCGCGCCGGCATCGAATCGGTGCCGCGCGGGCAATGGGAGGCTGCGACCGCGCTGAACATGTCGCGCTGGCGCACCGCGGTCGGCGTGGTGTTGCCGCAGGCCATTCCCCCGGTGGTCCCGGCCCTGGGCAACTATCTGGTCGCCATGTTCAAGGACACACCGCTGCTGTCGGCGATTACCGTGGTGGAGCTGCTGCAGCAGAGCAAGATGATCGGCTCTGCCACGTTCCGCTACACCGAGCCCCTGACCCTGGTGGGCGTGCTGTTCCTGGCGCTGAGCCTGGTGGCGGCCTGGGGCGTGCGCGGCCTGGAGGCCCGTCTGCAACGATATGGAGGAAAGCGATGAGCGCCAGCGTAAGCATCAAGAATCTGCGCAAGCAGTACGGCGAACTGGAGGTGTTGCGCGGCATAAACCTGGAGATACCGGCGGGCCAGACCGTGGCCGTTATCGGCCCGTCAGGATCGGGCAAGTCCACCTTGCTGCGCGTGCTGATGACACTGGACCAGCCCACCAGCGGCGATATCGAGATCGATGGCGTGCCCATGTGGACGGATCCCCAGGGCCGGCGCGCGGGGGCCAACTCGGAGCATCTGCGCAAGGTGCGCGGCAAGATCGGCATGGTCTTCCAGCATTTCAACCTGTTCCCGCACATGACGGCGCTGGGCAATGCGATGGAAGCGCCGTTGCACGTGCTGGGCATGTCGCGCAGCCAGGCGCGTGAACGTGCCGTCGAATACCTGGAAATGGTCGGTCTGGGCGACAAGCTGGACGTCTATCCTGCCCAGCTCTCGGGCGGACAGAAGCAGCGCGTAGGCATTGCGCGCGCGCTGGCGATGTGTCCCGACATCATGCTGTTCGACGAGGTGACCTCGGCGCTGGACCCGGAGCTGGTGGGCGGCATCCTGCAGATCCTGCGCGACCTGTCGGCCCGGCGCAGCATGACGATGATCATCGTGACCCACCAGATGAAGTTCGCCGAGCGCAGTTCGGACCGGACCCTGTTCTTCGACGAGGGCAATATCGTCGAGGACGCGGAATCCTCGGTGCTGTTCGCCCAGCCCAAGGAGGCGCGCACCCGCCAGTTCCTGGATTCGGTGATCGAAGGGCAGTAGCGCGGCGTTGCGGGGCAGCGATTTAACCCCGTTCCGGGCTTCGGTATTCAGGTTGCCGGGCGGGACGGGGCGCTATGCTTTCGTATCCCACGCCCGGAGACCCCAGCATGTCCCTACTCTTCAGCCCCACGTCCATCGGCAAGCTCGAACTGGCCAACCGGATCGTCATCGCGCCCATGTGCGAGTACTCGGCCGAGGACGGCCTGGCCACCGACTGGCACATGATCCACCTGGGACATCTGGCCTTGTCGGGCGCGGCGCTGTTGTTCGTGGAAGCCACCGCCGTGGAGCCAGAAGGGCGTATCACGCCGGGAGACCTGGGGCTGTGGTCCGACGACACCGAGGCGGCCATCGGCCGGGTCGTGGCTGCGGTGCGCCGCTATTCGCCCATCAAGCTGGGCATACAGCTTGGCCATGCGGGCCGCAAGGCTTCCAGCGAAGCCCCCTGGAATGGCGGCCAACTGATCCCGCCGGCAGCCGGCGGCTGGCAGGGCTGGGCCCCGTCGGCGGTGCCGCACAATCCGTCCGAACCCGCGCCCCATGCGCTGGACGCGGCGGGCCTCGCGCGTATTCGCGATGCCTTCGTTGCCAGCGCCCGGCGTGCCGTGCGGTTGGGGTTCGACGCGATCGAACTGCATGCTGCGCATGGCTATCTGCTGCACCAGTTCCTGTCGCCGCTTTCCAACCGCCGCGACGACGCCTACGGCGGTTCGCTGGAGAACCGCATGCGCTTTCCGCTCGAAGTTTTCCAGGCGTTGCGCGAAGCCACGCCATCGTCCCTGGCGCTGGGTGTGCGCGTGTCGGCGACAGACTGGGTTGAGGGCGGCTGGGACCTGGAACAGACGCTCGTGCTGGCGCAAGCGCTGAAAGAGCGCGGTTGCGAATTCATCGACGTCTCCAGCGGCGGCGTCTCGTCCCAGCAAAAAATTCCCGTGGGGCCGAATTACCAAGTGCCGTTCGCCGACGAGATCAAGCGCAAGGTAGGCATGCCCACCATCACGGTGGGCCTGATCACGGAGGCGCAGCAGGCCGAGGACATCCTGGCAAAGGGCCAGGCCGACCTGGTCGCGCTGGCGCGCGGCATGCTTTACGACCCGCGTTGGCCCTGGCACGCCGCGGCGCAGTTGGGCGGCCAGGTCAGCGCGCCGCGCCAGTACTGGCGTTCGCAACCGCGCGATCAGAAGGCGCTGTTCGGCGAAACCAGCTTCGGCCAGCGCTAGCCCGAACCGCTTCCTACGGCCGGGCGCCGTCGTAGGCGTTTTGCAGCAAGGCGCGCAGGGCGGCGCGCTCCAGCGGACGGGGGTTGGGGTAGGGAGTCTGCAACGCGATGTCGCAGGCGCGGTCGAGGTCTTGTTCGCGCATGCCGATATCGCGCAATGCGGTGGGTGCTCCCAGCGAATTGGCCAGGTCGAACACGCCGGCCGGCGCAGCCGGCGCGCCCAGCGCCGCCGCGATGCGTTCCATGGCCTGTGGCGTGGCTGCGGCGTTGTAGGCCAGCGCGTGCGGCAACACCACGGTGTGGACTTCGGCATGCGGCAGGTTGAAGCTGCCGCCCAGCGTGTGGCAGAGCTTGTGATGCAGCGCCATGCCCACGCTGCCTAGCACCGCTCCGCACAGCCAGGCGCCGTAAAGCGCATCGCTGCGCGCCTGCAGCAGGCGCGCACCGTCCGCCTCGGCCTGGATGGCAGGCAGCGCTCGCGCCAGCGCTCGTATGCCTTCCTGGGCCATCAGGTCCATGATCGGGTTGCCGTCACGCGCATACAGCCCTTCGGCCGCGTGGGCGATGGCATTGATGCCGCTGGTCACGCTCAATGTCACGGGCAGGGACAGGCTCAATTCCGGGTCATAAACCACGCAGCGTGGCAGGACGCGGTCATCTTTGCCGGTTTTCTTCAGCCCTGCCTCGGTGATGCCGTAGATCGGCGTCATCTCGGAGCCCGCATAGGTGGTGGGCACTGCGATCACGGGCAGCCCGGAATCCAGTGCGATGGCCTTGCCCAGCCCGATGGTGGAGCCGCCGCCGACGGCCACCGCGCAATCGGCGCCCAGCTCGCGTGCCACCTGTTGCGCCTGTCGCGCGATCTCGATGGGCACGTGCATGACGGCCTGGTCGAAGATTCCTGCCACGCGCGGCCCGCCCAGCAACGCCGCCACCCGCTCGGCCTGGGCGCGCTGCGGCGGCGTGCAGAGCACAAGCGCGCGCCGCAGTCCCAGCGTATCGAGTTCGGCCGCCAGGCCGGCCAGGCTGCCCGGACCGAAGACCACGCGCTGGGCGCGGCTGGCATAGACGAAGGATTGCATGGGGTTCGAAGTCTGCATGTCGGTCATTGTGCAACGATTCCGCGGCTCTTGATGAGTTGGCCCCAGCGTTCGGATTCGGCGCGCACCAGTTTGTCCATGTCGGCGCGGCCGCCGGCCACGACTTCGAAACCGGACTCTGTGATGCGGCCGGCGACGGCCGGGTCGCGCAGCGCCGCGATGGTGGCGTCGGCCAGCTTGTCCAGCGTCGCTGGCGGTGTTTGCGCGGGCGCCACCATGCCTACCCAGGAATAGATCTCGAAGCCTGGATAGCTTTCGGCGATGGCGGGCACGTCCGGCAGGGCGGCGACGCGTTTGGGCGCCGTCACGGCCAGCGCGCGCAGTTTGCCGCTCTGGATGTGGGGGAGCACCAGCGGCAGGCTGGCGATGATGGATTCCACATGGCCGCCCATCAGGTCCGACACGGCCGGGCCGCCGCCCCGGTAAGGCGTATGGATGCCGCTGGTGCCCGCTGCCTGGTGGAACATTTCGGCCGCAAGGTGATTGGAGCTGCCCGCGCCCACGGACGCGTACGATACGCTGCCATTCTTGCCGGCCGCGACGTAGTCGGCCAGCGTCTGATAGGGGCCATTGCCCGTTACCGCCAGCACCATGGGCGAGCGCACCATGTACGACACGCCGGTGAGGTCGCGCGCCGCGTCATAGGGCAGCTTGGGATAGATATGCTGTTCGGTCGCATAGGAATCGAACACCATTTCCACGGTGTAGCCGTCGGGCGCGGCCTTGGCCACCAGTGCCGTGCCTATGGTGCCGCCAGCGCCGCCGCGGTTGTCGATCACCACCGTCTGGCCCAGCTTGTCCTGCAGGGCCTGTTGCACCTGGCGCGCCACCCTGTCCACGGTGCCGCCCGCCGCAAAGGGCACCACTACCGTCACCGGCTTGCTGGGGTAGGTGTCCGCCAGTGCGGGCGCGGCGGCCGTCCAGGCGCCCGCGGCCAAGGCGGTGCTGGCCAGCAGGTAGCGGGTCGAACGTAGGGGCGCGGTCAGCGGGGGCATGGAGGTCTCCTGGGGTTGTCGTTGTTATTGCCGGCCGTTTATTTTTGTCCAAATTGCCAAAATACGGCCATGCACGGTATCGTAATTGCCAACTTCCCCAGGAAAGCAGGCGCCGCGCGCCAAACCCTTTTGCGCCATACGCACAAATGAAAACCGTCAAATTTGCTGAAAGCCTGTCCATATTCGTGGACGTCGCCCGCGCGCAGAGTTTTTCCGAGGTGGCTCGCCGCCGCGGCATGGTGGCTTCGTCCGTGGCGCGCCAGATCGGAGCGCTGGAATCCGAACTGAAGGTGCCGCTGTTTGTGCGTTCCACCCGTGCGCTCATGCCTACCGAGGCGGGCGAGGTGCTTTACGAGCGCGCCGTCAAAATTCTGCATGACATGACCGAAGCGCGCTCTGAAGTCATTTCGCTGGAACAGACCGTGCAAGGCCTGCTGCGCGTAAGTTGCCTGCCCGCGTTCGCGCGGCGCTATGTGGTGCCCATGTTGCAGCAACTGGGCGAACGCCATCCGCAACTGCAAGTGGAGCTTGAGCTGACCGAGCGCGTGGTGGATCCGGTGGTGGAACGCATGGACGTGGTGGTGCGCGTGGGGCAGCAGCCCGACAGCAGCTTGATCGGGCAGCGCATCGGCAGCCATCGCTACCTGATCTGCGCGGCCCCGTCCTATCTGGAGCGCCACGGCGTGCCGCGCTCCTTGGCGGACCTGTCGCACCATCGCCTTATCGACCGGCGCCACAGCACCAGCGTGCGCGGCTGGCGCGAGCTGGGCAACGGGCAGTGGGCGCAGGACGCCCGGTTCGTGCTGGAGTGCGATGACTGCGATGCGCGCCGCTTCGCGGCGCTTGAAGGGCTGGGCATCGCGCTCATGCCCAACTGGTCAGCGGGCGCGGACATCGGCGCGGGCCGGCTGGTGCAACTGGCTTTGCAGGACGCCAGCCCGCCGCCGGAAAGCGGCATCTATCTGCTGCGCGCCATGCCGCGCGCCAATGCGCGGATCCGCGCCTTCACCGAACAGTTGCGTCGGCAGATCGGCTCGCCATCGGTATGGGATGTGGCCATTCAAGCGGCATCGTGAAAGATGATGCCCAGCGTGTGCCGGGTTCCCTTGTGCAGCCGGCCGACCCCATGCCGCAGATTCGCGCGGTAGTAGCCGCGTGCCGAGCGTACTGGCCGGTGGTTGACGGCCAGCACTACGGCATCTCCTTGCCGCAAGGGCACCACGTTGGCCCGCCCGGGCTGCTTGGGGTTGCTCTCGGCCAGTAGCAGTTCGCCGCCCTCGAAGTCCCGGCCCGGCTCATTCAGCAGGAAAATGGCCTGGAACGGGAAAACATGGGCGCCATATAAATCCTGGTGCAGGCAGCAATAATCGTTCGCCTCGTAGCGCAACAATAGCGGCGTGGGCCGCCGTTGCCCGGCGGCATGGCAGATGTCCCGGAATTCGTCGTGGCTTGCGGGAAAGCGCTCGTCGAGGCGCATGGCGGCATGCCAGCGGTTGGCTATGGGCGCCAGGCGCGGATAAAGGGCCTGCCGCAGGCTTTCGACCGTCGCGGGCAGCGGGTAGCTGAAATACTTGTATTCACCTCGGCCGAACGCGTGGCGCTCCATGACGACGCGGCTGCGAAAGCGCGTCTCGTCGGAATAGCAGCCTGCCAGTTGCGCGCACTGGGCGGGCGTCAGCAACGCAGGGAGCACGGCGTAGCCATCGCGTCCGAGGTCGTCTTCGGCGGCAGCCCAGTCCAGCATGGCGATCCGGCTTTCGGGCTTATCGTGCAACGGGCTTGAGGCAGGCATGGCGGCGGTCGGCATCAGGGCGCATCGTGAAAAGACAGTTCCAACCCGATGCGCTCGCCTTGGCGCACGCGGCTGAGGGCATGTTTGAGATTGACCCGGTAATAGCCCTTGGATCCCTGGAACGGGCGCTCAGCCGTGGCGATGATGGCAGCGTCGCCGAATTTGAGCGGCACTACCAGCGGACGCGACTGCATGCGTGGGCGTTGTTCCGTCATCACGAATTCGCCGCCCTGAAAGCCGACGCCGGGTTCGGACAAAAGCGCAACGATCTGCATGGGGAAAACCAGTTCGCCCTCATTGCGCTGGTGCAGGGCTACGTAGTCTTCGACACCGAGGCGGCTGAGGTGGGATTGCGCCTGATGCTGGCCCGCGTTCCGGTTGCGTTCCAGGAATTCGCCCAGCTCGGCGGGATAGTGTGCACGGACCCCCAGGATCTCGTTCCAGCGATTGGCATGAACGGCCAGCCGGCGATAGAACGCGGCACGCCAGTGCTCCAGCGGCGCCGGCAAGCCAGCATCGAAATAGTACAGATCGCCGCGCCCCAGGCCGCTGGATTCCAGGCTTGCCCGCCTGGCTTGCGGTGCGTCGACCTGCCGCGCCAGGCTGCGAGCGGTATCGGCGCCCAACAGTCCGGGCAATAAGGCATAGCCTTCGGCATCGAGCTGCGATCCGATGGCCGCCCAATCGAAACGGTCCAGGTCAGTATCGAAGGCGGTCATGCCGCTGTCACGCATAGGATCCTCGTCTATCGGAAATCGGTGGGGAAGCGATGGCGCCGTCATTTCGCGTCATGGAATATGAGGCCCACCGTGTGGCGTCGGCCGCTGTGCACGCGGCTTACGCCGTGTCGCATGGCGACTTTGCGCGGGCCTGCCGCAGGGCGTTGATGCACGGCGAACACCACCGCGTCGCCCTGGTTCAGTGCGACGACGTCCGCGCGCCGGCCTTTGGCCGCAAGCTCGGTCATGATGAATTCGCCGCCGGTGAAGTCCTTGCCTGGCTCAGACAACAGGATGGCAACCTGCAGCGGGAACACATGATCGCCATAGAGATCCTGGTGCAGACAGTTGTAGTCGCCCGCGCCGTACTGAAGCATCAGGGGTGTGGCCCGGGTCTGGCCTGCGCGGTGGCAGCGTTGCAGGAAGGCGTCCAGCTCGGCCGGGTATCGCGTGTCTGTCCGCAACAGCTGATTCCAGCGATTCGCGATCGGCGCAAGCCGGGCATAAAGCGCGTGGCGCAGTCGCTCGAGCAGCGGTGGCAGGGGATAGGTGAAATACTTGTATTCCCCCCGTCCGAATCCATGGCGCGC
The DNA here is from genome assembly GCF_035282245.1 of Achromobacter sp. D10. Taxonomy (NCBI): domain Bacteria; kingdom Pseudomonadati; phylum Pseudomonadota; class Betaproteobacteria; order Burkholderiales; family Alcaligenaceae; genus Achromobacter; species Achromobacter sp. D10. The sequence goes on along the minus strand of NZ_JAYJLE010000005.1, from coordinate 233,386 downwards.
CATGACGATGCGCGAACGGAAGCGCGTGTCGTCCGGGTAGAGCGCTGCAAGGCCCCGGCATTGCGCTGGCGTCAGCAATCCCGGCAGAACGGCGTTGCCTCGGCCATCCAGCGCATGCTCCACGCTTGCCCAGTCATAGTCGGCGGCTGTCATGATCCTGTTCCTCGCGGGCCGCGGCGCGCATAGCCAGACCTCCTTGTGTTTGCAGGCAAGTCCAGTATAGAAATCCACCGCCATTTTGAAACTCCGTTTGTTGCGCCGGCGTCTCCAAAACAAAAACGCCGCGTATGCGGCGTTTTTCATGCGGTAGCGCCGTTACGGCTTACAGACGCGAGTACGCCTGTTCCAGGTCGCGGTGCAGCAGATCGGCGAAATCCTCTCGCGCCGGATCCAGCTGCGACAGCAGGCGGGCCAGCACGACGTTGTCTTCCTCGCCGTTCCAGATCTTGATGTAGGTGCCTTCCTTGTAGCCGTGCTGCTGGCGGAAGATGTTCAGCACGTTCTTGGACACGTACTGCGTGTAGGCGTCGTTCCAGCTCATTTCGCAGGACGTCATGGCCTGTTCCAGCACCTTGAAGCTGGCGCGTCCACATACGGCCAGGCCGCCGATCAGTTCCAGCAGTTCCGGCACGTTCAACTGGTCCAGCGCATGCGTCTTGCCGTCCAGGGTGACAGACGCCGGGCTGGCCAGGTCGGTTACGAGCGCGTCGGCGGCGGCGCCGATGTCGCCGCGGGCCTCGACAATGGTGTGCGACAGGTAGAAATGCAGGATGTCCACCAGTTCCATCTGCACTTGCGGCAGGTCGATGGTCTGCTTCTTCCACCACTTCCAGCCGTAATGTTCCAGCGCCTCGGCGGATTCGACGAAGGCCGCGCGCAGGAAGCGGGCGCCGCCATTGACCCAATCCGGATTGATCATGCTGTTCAAGTGGCCTTGCAGCTTCAGCATCGTGGCCGCCTGGGCCTGGTTCAATCCGACAACGTTATTCACTTTCACTCCGTGTTTCGTGGGGTCTTTCGACAGCGGCGGAAATGTTAGCACCATTGTCCGCAAGTGCTGCCCTGGCCGGCATGCTCAGGCCTCGCCATCCTTGCGGTACGAAGAGTGCTTGAACGGCGGCAGCGGCGCCTTGTTGCGCGGATTGCGCGCGTTGCGCGCGGCCTTGAACAGCATGATGGCAAAGAAGGCCAGGAATACGGCGGGCATCGCCTGGTCCAGATCGAAACCGGGGCCGCGCAGGGCTTCGAAGATGATGCGCGCGGCGGCCCAACCAGCCAGGATGCCGCCTACGGTCAGGATGACGCCGATCCTGCGCTGGGTGGCGTGGCGGGCGAGCGAAACCGTGCCGGCGTCCTCCTGGCCGGGAGCCGGGGGAGCCTGCCAGGGTTGCTGGGACGGCGTGCCTGCATTGCCCCAAGGCGCGTTGGACAGGGTCTCGGACCGGGGCGCAGGCACTGGCGGCGCGGGGACAGAGGGGGAGGCCGTCCGGGAGGCCGCGCGCTTGTCCGGGACCCTGCCTGGCGTCGCGCCGCCAGCGCGCGTCAGGTTCTCGATATAGCGCGCGAAGTCGCCATTCCTGGGTTCGCCATCTATGGCCATTGCCCTTCTCCGGTTCAATTGCCGCGGCGTTGGCGCGCCGGAATCCGGCGCTTGCGCAGCATGGCTATCAACAGCCCGCATCCTAGCAGCACCGAGAGCCCTGCGCCGATCATCATGGCAATCTGTTGCGCATTGTCCGCCGTGCCCAGGCTGCGCGCCGTGATGTAACCAGGCGCCAGCATCAGCGGCATCCAGAGAATGGCGGAGGCGATATTGGCCATCTGGAAGCGACTGTGCCCCATGCCCATCACGCCGGCGACGGTGGGAATGGTGGAGCGGATGGGGCCCAGGAAGCGGCCGATCAGCACGGAGGCGAAGCCATAGCGGTAGAAGAACAGGCGCGCGCGGGCCACGCCGCTGCGCTGTTGCTTGAGCGGCCAGCGGCGCAGGATGCCGGGGCCGGCCCAGCGGCCCAGCCAGTAGGACAGGGCGTCACCGACGATGGCGCCGGCGATGCCCCAGGCGATGATGCCCCAAGGGTTGAGGGTGCCCGCGCCTATCAGGCCGCCGGTCAGCAGCATCAGGGCCGTGGCCGGGATGAACAGGCCCAGCAGCACCATCGATTCGCCCAGCGTGAGCAGGAAGGTGATCGGCCCAGCCCAAGCCTGGTTGGCCTCGATGAACACCGCGATCTGGTCGACGTATTGGTCCATATATACAAAGTTGAAAATTAGCTGAACGCAATCAGGTATGTTAACGCCTCGCGGAACGAGCCGCGCGCCGTATAGTCCGTCTGGATGAAGCCGGTCAGGCGCGCGAACCTGCGGGACGACACCCCAGGACCCATGCGGGCTTCGTCCGATATGAACTAGCCCTATTTTTTGGAGAGTTATGGATTCGGTTACGCAGGCCGTGCTGGGCGCCGGCATACAGGGGGCCCTGATGGGCCGCGTGCAGGGCAGACGGGCCCTGATATACGGGGCGGCGTTGGCCACGGTGCCCGACCTGGACGTCCTGATGAGCTATCCGGACCCGGTTTCGCTGATGACGTACCACCGGGGTTTTTCGCACTCGGTCTTTGTGCTGACCGGCCTGGCCGCGTTCCTCGCCTGGCTGATCCGCAAGTATTGGCCGCAAGCGCCGTACAGCGGCCGCAGGCTGTTCCTGACCTTATGGTTGGTGCTGGTGACCCATCCCGTGCTGGACGCTTTCACTGTCTACGGGACGCAACTGTTCTGGCCGCTGGCGCGCATACCTGAAAGCTGGGCGGCCATCTTCATCATCGACCCGGTCTATACCGTGCCGCTATTGGCGGCCGTGCTGTTTGCGATCGGCTTCGGGATGACGCGGACGGCGCGCCGGCTGCTGGCCGCCGCGCTGGTCTTCAGCACGGCCTACCTCGGGTTCGGGCTGGCGGGGCGCATCACGGCCGAGGATCGCGTGCGGGCGGCCATGCAGGGGCAGGGCATCGCGGTCAGCGAACTGCGGGCCGTGCCCATGCCGTTCAATACGCTGGTGTGGCGCGTCATTGCCAAGACGCCTGACGGCCACTATTACGAATCGGTCAGCAGCCTGTTCGATGGCGAGCCTCCGGAATGGCTGCGCCAGCCGCTCAATCTGGATGTGGCGCAGCCGTTGGCAAACGTGCCGCTGCACCAGCGCCTGCGCTGGTTCACGGACGACTGGCTGCGCTACGACGTTATTGGCGATGCCCTGGTCGTGACGGATCTGCGCATGGGCATGGCGGGGCATTACACCTTCCGCTTCAAGATGGCTGAACGCGCCGCAGACGGCAGCTGGCATGCCGTGACGCCTTCCAGCTGGCCGAGCGAGCGCGGCGGATGGGCTGAACTGAAGCTGGTGCTGGCCCGCATCCTGCATGCGCAGCCCCCCTTGCCGCTGGCGCAGTGGTCGGAGCTTTCCACCCGATAGGCGCGGCGGATCTACGCGATGACCGGGGGCGGCGCCAGCGGCGCAGAGGCCTGTTCAAATGCTTCGGCCGCCTGCAGCAATTGCAGGTCGCCGTGGCAGCGGGCAACCAGTTGCAGGCCCACGGGCATACCGTCGTCGCCCAGTCCGCAAGGCACGCTGATGGCGGGGTGGCCCGTAAGATTGAACAGCATGGTCCAGGGATACCAATGGGCGCGGATGTCGCCGTACGAACGGCCGTCGATGTCTATCGTGTCGAAGATGTCGGTACCCAGCGGCAGCGCGGTGCGCGACATGGTCGGCATGGCGAGCAGATCGGCCTCCTCGAACAGCGCCTGCACTTTGCGGTAGAGCGCGGTGCGCGCGAACATGGCTTCCTGGTACTGCTGTGCGCTGAATTCCGCGGCCGAGGCGATCTGCCGCCGAAATGTCGGGCTGTAGGCATCCGGTTCGCGCTCGATCAGGGGCAGGAAGCGGGTGCGCCAGACGGTATGGTTGATGACCCGCCAGATAGGTTCGACATCAAATCCGGCGCCATCGAATGCTTCGACCTCCGCGCCCAGGCTTGCCAGGCGCGCCAGAGCCGCTTCGAACGCGCGGCGCACGTCGGCTGCCACGGGGCGGCCAGGGGGCGCCACGCAGTAGCGTATGCGCTTGCCCCGCAGCGTGTCGGCCCCAGCAGGCGCGCCTGCGTAGTCGGCCCTGGGCACGCCCAGGGACCACGGGTCGCAGTCGTGCGGTCCGGCCATGGCCGCCATCATCAACCGTGTGTCCGCGACGGTGCGGGTGGTCGGCGTGACATAGGTCTGGTTGCCAATGGCGTCCTGAGCCTGGCTGTGAGGGATGGCGCCCAGGCTCTGTTTGAACCCCACCACGCCATTGCATGCGGCAGGAATGCGGGTGGAGCCGCCGCCATCCGAGGCCACCGCCAGCGCGGTGATGCCGGCAGCCGTTGCCGCGGCGGCACCGCCGCTTGAACCGCCGCAGGTGCGGTCCCGGTTCCAGGCGTTGCGGGTCTGGCCGAACAGCGGAGAATCGGTCATGGACTTGGAGCCGAACTCAGGCGTCGTGGTCTTGCCGATCAGGATGGCGCCTTGTTCGCGCAGGCGCGCCACGGCAACGGCGTCTTCGGCCGGCACGTTCGCGCTGAACGGCACGGCGCCGAATGTGGTCCGCACCCCCGCCGTGTTCACCAGATCCTTTACCGTGTATGGCAGACCGTGCAACAGGCCCGTCGGATCGCCGCGCATCAGGGCTGCCTCGGCAAGCCTGGCTTCGGCCAGGGCCTGCTCGGCGCACAGCGTGATGAAACAGTTCAGGACCGGCTGCAGCCGCTCGGCCCGTTCCAGCGAAGCGCGCACCAGTTCCACCGGGGATACCTTCCGGGCGCGGACCAGATGCGCCGCTTCGACGGCGCTCAGCTCGCAAAGAGAATCGCTCATTCAGTGCACGCCTCGCCTATTCGTCGAAAGCAATGCCGGCGGCTTTCACGATGGGCGCCCAATGCGCGCGTTCCACCCCGATGCGGCGCTTCGCGGCTTGCGCGTCCTGGGGATCGACCAGGAAACCGCCGGCCTGGAGCTTCTGCACTAGCGCCGGCCGCTTGCCCGCCGCCAGAAACGCTTGTTCCAGTTTGGCGATGACGGCATCCGGCGTGGCCGCTGGCGCGTATACGCCATACCAGCTGGCAGCGTGCTGGTACTGCGGAAAGCCCTGTTCAAGCAAGGTCGGCACATCGGGCAGCGTGGGCAAGCGGCGGGTGCCCGCCACGCCCAGGAATTTCACCTTGCCGGCGTTATACAGCGGCAGCATGCTGGCGACGGCGTCCCACCCCATCGACACCTCGCCGCCCGCCACGTCCACCAGCATGGGCGCTGCGCCGCGATAGAGCACGGGCACCACCTCCAGGCCGTTCTGGCTGCTCATTTCCAGGGTTCCGAGTTGCCCGGGGCTGCCTTGGGTCGCCAGGCCCAGCGTTGCCTTGGCGCGCGTTTGTTTGGCCCATTTCACATATTCGGCCATGCCCCCGTAGGGTTGGGCCGCGCCGGTTACCGCGGCGGTGGGCACGTCGGCCACCAGTGCAACCGGCCGCAAATCGTGGTCCGGGTCGTATGCCAGCTTCTTGTAGGTCAGTGGAAAGATCACGAACATCGGCGATGAGCCGAGGTACAGGGTGAGGCCGTCCGCCTTGGCTCGTTTCACTACATCGAAACCCAGCTGTCCGGATGCACCGGGGCGGTTTTCGACGATGACGTTGGCATACCCCGCCGTTTGCAATTGTTCGGCATAGGCGCGGGCCACGGCGTCGGCTGCACCGCCCGCCGCATAGCCCACCACCAGGCGCACGACCTTGTCGCTGGCGGGCTCCTGGGCCGTGGCAGAGGGTGGCAGGCATGCCGTCGTGGCGGCGGCCAGAAAGAAGGCAAGCAGTCGGGTGCGGTCAAGCAAGGCAGTCTCCTGTCGGCGCGGCTTCACTCCCGTGGATCCGATGCCCACGGATCGGTCCGTGGCCACGCGCTATGCCGCTATGATCAGGTCGCCTCGGTTTACCGTATAGTGAATTATTTGCGCAAGGTGTTGAGGAAATGCTCAAGCCATCCCTGGAGTCCCTGGCTTCTCGCCTGAAGCTGCGGCATTTGCAGATTGCGCTGGCCCTGCGCGACGCCCCCTCTGCCAAGGAGGTGGCCGCCGCCGCGAATGTGAGCGAGTCCGCGGTTTCGAAAACCTTGGCCGAGCTGGAATCGCAATTGGGATTCAAGCTGTTCGAACGCACGGGCAACACCAAACGCCCGACGGAGATGGGCCGGCAGGTCCTGCCGATGATGGAGGCCGTCGTGGCGCAGGCGCGCGGCCTGGCCCAGACCGTCATGGACGTGCGCAGCGGCCGCCAGGGCGAGTTGCGGATCGGCGTGGCGACGGACATGGGCAAGCTCACGCTTGCGCCACTGATCCACGCTTTCAATCAGGCGCAGCCGGGCGTCGCGCTGGACGTGCAGGCCGGCGGGTACCGCGCGATGGCGGACCTGTTGCTGGACGATGAGCTGGATGCTCTGGTGTGTTACGACGCGGCCGAGTTGATCGCGCCTGGCGTGGGCCGATTAAGGCTGGTGCCGCCGCAGCCGCTGGTGGTCGTCGCCAATGCGCGGCTGTCGCCATTGGCGGCCCGCCGCCGGCTGACACTCAAGGATCTGCACGGGCAACCATGGTGCAAGCCGCGTCCGGGCACGATGATGCATGACAAGCTGACCGCGCTTTTCCTGGCCTGCGACCTGGGGCTGCCTTCGCGCGGGATCCAGGTGAGCGACCTGCTGTTGACCGATGAATTCGTCCGCACGACGGATTACCTGGTCATGCTGCCGCTGGCTGCGGCGCAACGGCTCACCTTGGCGGCCGAGGCGGTCATCCTGCCGATCGACCTGCATGAGCACAATCCGCCCACCGTGGTCGCGTGGCAGCGCGCCGCCGAACGGCAGCCGCTGCTTCAGCAGTTCCTGCAGTTCTGCGGCGCGCCGCCCGACGGGGCGCCGATGAGCTGAAGGACGCTCTGCGGACTTTCCATGGCCTGCGGCCCCCGGCGATTCCGGGGGCTTTTTCATGGCTGCGCCGTATTGACCGCCAGCTTGACCCTGCATTATTCTTGTTCACTTAATAGGAACAAGAGTTCCGTTTTATGGAACAAATATGAGTATTCTAGATGGCGTCCAGCGGGTGCTGGGGCTGTACGCGGAAGGGGCGTCGGAGCTCAGCTTCACCGAAGTGGCGGCGCGCCTGTCCATGCCCAAGAGCAGCGCTTCGCGCCTGCTCAACCAGATGCAGCACTACGGGCTGCTTGACCAGGACGCCGTCACGCGCCGCTATCGCGCCGGCGCGATGCTGGCCCAGGCCGTGCGCGCCGGCATGGCGGCCACGCCGCTGGACGACGCTTGCCGCGCCGTGCTGGCCCGGCTGTCCGACGACAGCGGGCTCACCGCCTACCTCTCCACGTTGAATCAACGCGAAACCGTGGTGCTGCAGCGGCTGAATGGTTCGCACCCGGTCCAGGTGCTGTCGCCGCCCGGCTCGCGCCGCGCGGCGTCGGGCACGGCCATGGGTCGCGCGTTGCTGTCCCGCCTGAGCGAAGCCGAATTCGAGGCGCTGTACGGCGCCGATCCTGATCAGCCGCTGCAAAGGGAAGGCCGGGACTGTCCCGCCACCGTTGGTGAGCTGGCCAGCCTGGTGGCGCAGACCCGCGCGGACCATTGTGGCGTGGCTATCGACCAGGCCATGCCGGGCATCGGCGCGGTGGCAGCCGCGGTACGCGACCCCGCCACTGGTGAACTGCGCGGCCTGTGCCTGTCGTTCGTTTCCTTCCAGGCCGATGCCGCCCGGGTTGCGCGCTTGCGCGAGTCCGTGCTGCGGCAGGTCGGGGCATTGGGGCGCGAACTGAACGATCCCTATTGGCTTGCCTGAACCCTATCCACAGATGCGTCCGCGCCGCCGGACACCCAGAAAATCCCCTTACGGAACTCCTACACATGAACCTACTGCTTCTCAGCAACTCCAGCAGCGATGCCGGCTATCTGGTCCACGCGCTGCCTGACATCCGCGAACTGATCGCGTCGCTGCCGCAAGGCGCGCCGGCTGTTTTCGTGCCTTATGCAGGCGTGACGCGCGACTGGGACGAATACACCGCGCTGGTGGCATCGGCGCTGGCGGATACCGGCCTGGACATCCAGGGGCTGCACCGCGCGGCGGATCCCGTGGCTGCGCTGGAAGGCGCCGCAGTCATCATCGTGGGTGGCGGCAATACGTTCAACCTGCTGGGCCAGTTGCGTCGCCAAGGCCTGCTTGAGGTCATCGCGCGCCGCGTGCGCGCCGGCGCAGCCTATCTGGGTTGGAGCGCCGGCTCCAACCTGAGCTGCCCCAGTATCTGCACCACCAACGACATGCCCATCACGGACCCGAAGGGTTTCGACGCGTTGGGCCTGCTGTCGTTCCAGATCAATCCGCACTACACCAACGCCCATCCGCCGGGGCATCGCGGCGAAACGCGCGCCCAGCGCCTGGCCGAGTTCTGCACGCTGAATCCGCAGATGCCGGTGCTGGGCCTGCCGGAAGGTTCCGCGCTGCGCGTGCGAGGCAGCCAGATCGATCTGATCGGCCCGCACGACGCGCCCTTGTTCCTCGGGCGTGAAGAGCCGCGGGTGTTCCGCCCCGGATCCGTGGAGATCCAGGCATGAAGCACGTCATCGACACCATTGAACTGCTGTCTTCCGCGCACATCACGGGCGAGGCCGTGGCCGAGCAATTGCGCGCGGCCGGCAACTGCGAGGTCGAGGTGACCCGGCTGGAGCGCGACGGCGCCGCAACCGAGTTCCTTTCCATCGTGATTCCCGGCGCCGATGACACCGCGCCGCAACTCGGCATCGTCGGCCGTCTGGGCGGCATCGGCGCGCGCCCCGCAGTCACCGGCCTGGTGTCCGACAGCGACGGCGCGGTGGTCGCCATCGCCGCGGCATTCAAGCTCATGGCCATGGCCCGCCAGGGCGACGTCATGCCGGGCACGGTGCGCATCCGCACGCACATCTGCCCGCGCGCCGGCACGCGTCCGCACCATCCGGTGCCGATGATGCGTTCGCCGTTCCCCATGCGCGAAATGATGTCCCATGAAGTCGACCCGCGCATGGACGCCATCCTGTCGGTGGACACCACTCGAGGCAACCGGCTGGTCAACAAGCGCGGCGTGGCGCTGACGCCCGTCGCCCGCCAGGGCTATCTGCTGCGCATCCCGGAAACCATGCTGGATGTGATGGGCTGGGTCAGCGGCGAACTGCCGGTGACCTTGCCGCTGACCACCCAAGACATTACGCCGTACGAAAATGGCTTGTGGCACGTGAATTCGCTGATGCAGCCCACGATCGTCACGGGGGCGCCGGTGGTGGGCGTGGCGCTGACCGCGCAGACCACGGTCCCGGGCTGCGCCACCGGCGTCACCAATGCCGTGGACGCCGATGTCGCCATGCGGTTCTGCATCGAAATCGCCAAGCTCTACGGCCAAGGCGCCATGACGTTCGTGGATGAAGCCGAATGGGCTGCGCTGCAGGGCCGTTATGGGTCGATGGCGCATCTGCAGACCGTGGGCCGCGAAAGCGGGAGCGCGGCATGAGCGCGCCGCAGCGCCGCGTGGCGTTCTTCACGATCGGACAGTCGCCGCGCAGCGACGTGGTGCCCGAGATGGCGTCGCTGCTGGGCGCGCGGGTGCGCATTGACGAGTTCGGCGCGCTCGACGGCCTGGACGCCGCCGGCCTGGCCGCGCTGGCGCCGAAGCCGGGCGAGTACCGCTTCGCCACGCGCCTGCGCGACGGCTCGCAGATCGTGCTGGATGCAGCCGCCGCCGAGGCGCGGCTGGCTGATGTCATGCGCCAGGCCGATGCCTCGGGCTACGACGTGCTGGTGCCGCTGTGCACCGGCACCGCGATCGCTCCGATGCGTACGCTGGTGGTCGAACCGCAGCAGGTCGTGGACCATCTGGTCGCAGGCCTGGCCGAGCACTGCCGCAAAGTGGGGCTGGTGGTGCCTCTGGAAGCCCAGGTCGACGCCTTCCACATGGTCGTGCCCTTGTCCTGCGAGACCCTGGTCGTGCACGCCTCGCCCTACGAGGCCGACCCCGAGCAGGCTGCCCGCAATTTTGAGCGGGCCGGCCGCGAACTCGCATCCTGCGACCTGATCGTCATGCATTGCATGGGCTATGCCGAGCGCATGCGCCTTGCGGTGGCGCAAGCCTCGGGCCGCCCGGTGCTGCTGTCCAACCGCATGGTCGCGCAGACGCTGGCGCAAATATTGGAATAACGCCGCGGGAACCGTCCCGCAACCTTGCCGCGCACCCGGGTGGGCGGCGGGGCTGGGGCGGACGAGCGGCGAGAGGAGACGAAGCAGGCTTCGTCAATCAATCGTTGGGAGTGTTTTTCATGTTCAGCCGTACTCTGTATCGCGCCGCAGGCGCACTGTTCGCCGTCACCGCCATGACGGCCGCGCCGGCGCTTGCCGCCGACGCCTGGAAACCCGCCAAGCCGGTGCGCCTGCTGGTGGGCTTCGCGCCTGGGGGTTCCGCCGACACCCTGGCGCGTCTTTTGGCCGAGCCGCTGTCGCAGCGCCTGGGCCAGCCCGTCGTGGTCGAAAACCTGGCCGGCGCGGGCGGCAACATCATGGCCTATCGCCTGGCGCAGTCGCCTGCGGACGGCTACACCATTGGCATCGCCGCCGCCGGTTCGATGGCCATCACGCATGTCCTCAACCCCAAGGGCACGAACTACAAGCCGGCCGATTTCACGCCTATCACGCTGGCCGCCGTGCAGCCCAACGTGGTCATCGTGAACAAGGACGTGCCGGCCAACAACCTGGCCGAGCTGAAGGAATACTTCCAGAAGACGCCGACCGCCACCTATGGCACCGCTGGCGTGGGCATTTCCAACCACCTGATCGCCGAGACCATGTTGTACAAGCTGGGCGTGAAGGTGCCGCACGCCGCATACCGCGGCGCAGCGCCCGTCATCACCGATCTGCTGGGTGGCCACATCGCCATGACGATGGACAACATCTCCACCGCGGCGCCGCTGGCCTCGCAAGGCAAGGTGAAGGCGATCGCGGTGGCATCGCTCAAGCGCGCGCCGCAACTGCCCAACGTGCCCACGCTGGACGAGCAGGGCCTGAAGGGGTTCGACATGCCGACCTGGCAAGGCGTTTTCGCGCCCGCCGGTCTGCCTGCCGACGTGCTTGCCGCCTATTACGCGGCCATGCAGGACGTGCTGAAGCAGCCGGCTCTGGTCGAGAAGATGGCGGGTCTGGGTTCCGAGCCGGTCACGGGCATGACGCCTGAGCAATTCGGCCAGTTCCTGGAGAAGGACCGCCAGCAGTGGGCGGACATCGTCAAGGCAGCCAACATCAGCCTGGAGCAGTAAGCCAGGCCGACAAACCCTCCGGTGCTCCGGAGGGTTTTTTTATTGCGCGGCCGGTCGCGCTTGACTCTGAAGCGGCTTCAGGCTTTTTTATAGAGCCTTTATCCGACAAGGACAGCAATGAGCGATAGCCATCAGCACGGCGACGTGCGCGCGTTGCCTGAATCCCGCCTCTGGCTCGCGCTTGCCCTGACGGGCACGTTCATGCTGGTGGAAGTGGCGGGCGGGATGATCACCGGCAGCCTGGCATTGATTTCCGACGCGATGCACATGCTGACCGACGCCATGGCGCTGTTGCTGGCGCTGGTGGCGATACGCGCGGGCCGCAAGGCGGCCGACCTGATGCGTACCTACGGCTACGCCCGCTTCGAGATCCTGGCGGCGGCGGTCAACGCGCTGGTGTTGCTGGGCGTCGCGTTCTACATCCTGTACGAGGCCTACCAGCGGATATCGGCGCCGCAGGACATCCAGTCGCTGGGCATGCTGGCCGTGGCCGCGGTCGGTCTGGTAGTCAACCTGATCGCCATGCGCCTGCTGGCCAGCGCCAAGGACGAAAGCCTGAACGTGAAGGGCGCATACCTTGAGGTATGGGCCGACATGCTGGGCTCGATCGGCGTCATCGTGGGCGCCGCGCTCATCTGGTTCACGGGCTGGCGCTGGGTGGATTCCGCGCTGGCGGTGGGCATAGGGTTCATGGTGTTCCCGCGCACTTGGGTGCTGCTGCGCGAATGCGTGAACATTCTGCTCGAAGGCGTCCCGCCGGGCATGAGCCTGCAGGCAGTGCGCGATGCCATCGCCAGCACCGCCGGTGTAGCCTCCATCCACGACATTCATCTGTGGGCGGTGACACAAAGCAATCCGATGCTGACGGGCCACGTCGTTCTGGCGGCCGGAGCAGACGCAGAGCAGGTGCGCCGCGACATCGAAACCCGGCTGCAAGCGGATTTCGACCTACACCATACGACGCTGCAAATGGAGCGCGATGACCGTTCCTCGCAGGAACACATCCACTAGGCACGGCCCGCCCGCGAACAAAGAAAAACCCCCGTCCGCGGACAGGGGTTCATCGGTATCAAGGCCTGGATACCAGGCCCGTTTTTAACCGGGCAATCGGGCTGCGATTTCGGCGATCAGGCGGCGCGCCGCGTCAAGCTTGTCGGCCGCGGGCAGGGGGTGCGTGCCGTGTTCGTCGAACAAGACCAGCTCGGTCGTGTCCGCGTCCATGACTTTATGGGCCAGGTTCCCCACCAGCAACGGGATGCCCTTGCGCGTGCGCTTGGCTTCGGCATGCTCGGCCAGCTTTTCGGTTTCAGCGGCGAAGCCCACGCACCAGGGGCCATTGGGCAGCTTGGCCACTTCGGCCAGGATGTCCGGATTGGGTTCGAATTCCATCAAGGGGGCGCCGCCGCCCTCGCTGGTTTTTTTCAGCTTCTGGGTGCTGACGTTCTTGACGCGCCAGTCCGCCACTGCGGCCACGGCGATGAAAATGTCCGCGTCGGCCGCGCTGGCCATTACGGCGTCGTGCATCTGGCGAGCGGTGGTGACGGACAGCGCGGTGACGCCGCGCGGCACCGGCAGGAAGGTCGCGCCTGAAATCAGGGTGACGCGGGCGCCGGCTTCGCGCGCGGCGCGTGCCAAGGCATAGCCGGTCTTGCCGGACGACCGGTTGCTCAACACGCGCACCGGGTCCACGGGTTCGGAGGTGGGGCCGGCGGTCAGCAGGACGTGACGGCCAGCCAGCAGCTTGGGCTGGAAGAAGGCAATCAGGTCGGTCAGCAGTTCATGCGCTTCCAGCATGCGGCCGTCGCCCGTTTCGCCGCAAGCCTGTTCGCCGGCGGCGGGGCCCAGCACGCTGATGCCATCGGCGCGCAATTGCTCGACATTGCGCTGCGTGGCCGGATTGGCCCACATCTCACGATTCATGGCGGGGGCGACCAGCAGGGGACAGGCGCGCGCCAGGCATAGCGTGGACAGCAGGTCGTCCGCCATGCCATGCGCCAGCTTGGCCATGAAGTCGGCGCTGGCGGGCGCGATCAACACCGCGTCCGCGCCGCGCGTCAGATCGATGTGCGCCATGTTGTTGGGCACGCGGGCATCCCAGGCGTCCACGAACACGGGGCGGCCCGACAGGGCCTGCATGGTGACTGGGGTGATGAAGTGCGTGGCCGCCTCGGTCATCACCACATCCACAGTGGCGCCTTGTTCGGTCATGCGCCGCACCAACTCGGCGATTTTGTAGCAGGCGATGCCGCCGGTCAGGCCGAGGACGATGCGTTTGCGGGCGAGATCGAGCATGAGGGAGGCGGCGGGTTCAGCGCCGTGAAAACGAGGAACGGACAGTGATTTTATTCTGCATTGCGGCATTGCGCCGTTCGCGATGCGTTCAGGGGGCATCAAACAGAACAAAAAGCAGGAGAAAGCGGCGGGGGAGGCCGGGGCGGGCGCCCCGGCAAGCCATGGTCAGGCCTTGGCCTTGGCCTTGCGGCCGCGCAGAAGCTCGTCCAGCACTAGCAGCACGGCGCCGCAGGTAATGCCTACGTCCGCCAGGTTGAAGGCGGGAAAGTAGGAGTCGTTCCAATAGAACAGCAGAAAGTCCACCACGTGGCCATAGACCACGCGGTCGATGACGTTGCCGATGGCGCCGCCCAGGATCAGGGTCAGCGCCAGGCTGAAGCGGGGCTGGCCATGGGTGCGACGCAGGATGATGGTGATGACCACCGCCGCCACGCAGCCCAGGCCGGTGAACAGCCAGCGCTGCCAGCCTTCCTCGGACGCCAGGAAACTGAATGCGGCGCCGCGGTTGTACATCAACGTGAAGTCGAAGACCGGCAGCACATTGACGCGTTCGCCGTACTGGAACGAGGTGTTGAAGTAGATCTTGGTCAACTGGTCCAGCACGATGATGGCAAGCGCCAGCGCCAGCCAGCCGCCCACGCGCGCCGGCGCGGGGCGGGCAGGCGCCGCAGCGCCGGCCACTTCCGGTTCGGAGGCGCGAGCCATGCTCAGGCCTTGTCGCGGGCTTCGCCCGAGCCGAACAGGTTGGACACGCAGCGGCCGCAGATCTCGGGGTGATCAGCGTCCTGGCCCACGTCCAGGCGCCAGTGCCAGCAGCGCTCGCACTTCTTGTGCGTGGACGGCGTGACCTCGACGCGGGTCTCGCCTTCACCCGCATGCACGGTTGCGCGCGAGACGATCAGCACGAAGCGCAGGTCGTCGCCCAGGCTGGCCAGCAGTTCCTGGTCGGCGCCGCTGGCATACAGATCCACTTCGGCCTGCAGCGAGGAACCGATGTCGCCGGCCGTGCGCACTTCTTCCAGCTTGCGCTGGACTTCGGCGCGGATGGCACGCAGGCGGGTCCACTTGGCCGACAGGGCGTCTGCGTCCGCGAACGGCGGCAGGACGTGGTAGACCTCGGTGAAGATCGTGGTGCGGGCGGCGTCGGCCTGGTTCTTCAGGGCGGAATCGACCAGCTCCTTCCAGGCTTCCTCGGCCGTGAAGGAGAGGATCGGGGCCATCAGCTTGAGCAGCGTCTGCGTGATGTCCAGCAGGGCCGTCTGGGCCGAGCGGCGCGCGCGGCTGTCCACGGCCGACGTGTACAGGCGGTCCTTGAGGATGTCCAGGTAGAACGCGCCCAGGTCTTCCGAGCAGAAGGTCTGCAAGCGCGACACAGCCGGGTGGAAGTCGTAGCGTTCGTAGTTGGCCTGGACTTCAGCCTGCATCTGCGCCGTCATGGCCAGCGCGTAACGGTCGATCTCGAAGAGTTCGCCGTAGGGCACGGCCTGCGTCACGGCGTCGAAGTCGGCCAGGTTGGCCAACAGGAAGCGCAGCGTGTTGCGGATGCGGCGGTAGCCTTCGACCACGCGCTTGAGGATCTCGTCCGAGATGGACAACTCGCCCGAGTAATCGGTGGATGCGACCCACAGGCGCAGGATTTCCGCGCCCAGCGAGTCGGACACCTTTTGCGGGGCGATCACGTTGCCCACCGACTTGCTCATCTTGCGGCCTTGGCCGTCCACCACGAAGCCATGCGTGAGCAGCGCCTTGTAGGGAGGCTGGCCATACAGCATGCAGCCGGTCAGCAGCGATGAGTGGAACCAGCCGCGATGCTGGTCCGAACCTTCCAGGTACAGATCGGCGGGCCAGGCCAGTTCAGCGCCGTGCGAACCGGCGAAGTCGCCGTCCTTGCCACCGAGGACGGTCGCGTGCGTGCTGCCCGAGTCGAACCAGACGTCCAGCGTGTCGCGGTTCTTTTCGTACTGGTCGGCTTCGTCGCCCAGCAGTTCGCGCGGATCCAGCGTCTGCCAGGCCTCGATGCCGCCTTGCTCGACACGCTGCGCCACCTGCTCAAGCAATTCGGACGTGCGCGGGTGCAGCTCGCCGGTTTCCTTGTGCACGAAGAAGGCCATCGGCGTGCCCCATTGCCGCTGGCGCGACAAGGTCCAGTCGGGGCGGTTGGCGATCATGGCGTGCAGGCGGGCGCGGCCCCAGGCCGGATAGAAGGCCGTGGCGTCGATGCCGGCCAGCGCCGATTCGCGCAGGGTCGGGCCGCCGTCCTTGGGGGCGACGTCCATGCCGGCAAACCACTGGCTGGTGGCGCGGTAGATGATCGGCGTCTTGTGGCGCCAGCAATGCATGTAGCTGTGCTTGTGCTTTTCCACGTGCATCAGCGCGCCGGCTTCCTGCAGTGCCTCGACGATCTTCGGGTTGGCGTCCCAGATGGACAGGCCGCCGAACAGCGCCAGGCTGTCCACGTACTTGCCGTCGCCCATGACCGGGCTGATGAAGTCGGTGTCCTTCATGCCGTGTTCCTTGCACGACAGGAAGTCCTCGATGCCGTAGGCCGGCGCCGAGTGCACCACGCCGGTGCCGGAGTCGGCCGTTACGTAGTCGCCCAGGTAGGCCGGCGACTTGCGGTCGTAGGCGGCGTTGAATTGCGCCAGCGGATGGCGGAATTCAATGCCCGACAGTGCCGAGCCCGGGGCCGTGGCTATCACTTCGCCTTCCAGGTTCCAGGCCTTCAGGCAGTCCTCGACGCGCTCCTTGGCGATCAGCAGCAGCGGGCCGAACTTCGGCACGGGCGACACGCGCACCAGCGCGTATTCGATTTCCGGATGCAGGTTGAGCGCCTGGTTGGACGGAATCGTCCAGGGCGTGGTGGTCCAGATGACGATGGCGCCGTCGTCCACCGAGTCCAGGCCGAAGGCCTTGGCCAGCTTGGCGTGCTCGGCAAACGGGAAGGCCACGTCGACCGCCGGGTCCACGCGATCGGCGTACTCGACTTCGGCCTCGGCCAGCGCCGAACCACAGTCGAAACACCAGTTCACGGGCTTCAGCCCGCGGAACACATAACCCTTGTCCAGGATGCGGCCCAGCGCGCGGATCTCGTCGGCTTCATTGCTGAAGTTCATCGTCATGTAGGGACGATCCCACTCGCCCAGCACGCCCAGGCGCTTGAAGTCCTTGCGCTGGCGGTCGATCTGTTCGAGCGCATAGGCGCGGGCCTTGGATTGCACTTCGGCCACGGGCAGGTGCTTGCCGTACTTCTTTTCGATCTGGATTTCGATCGGCATGCCATGACAGTCCCAGCCCGGGACATAGTGCGCGTCATAGCCGGCCATGTTGCGGCTCTTGACGATGATGTCCTTCAGGATCTTGTTGACTGCGTGGCCGATGTGGATGTCGCCGTTGGCGTAAGGCGGGCCGTCGTGCAGCACGAAGCGTGGCCGGCCGCGGCTTGCGGCGCGGATCGCCTGGTAGACGTGGTTTTCCTCCCACTGCGAAATCCAGTCGGGCTCGCGGCGGGCGAGGTCGCCCCGCATGGGGAAGGGGGTGTCGGGCAGGTTGAGGGTCTTTTTATAGTCCATGAACGGCAAAATAGGCGCGCGCGTTTCGCGCGTCTTCGGCGATGGCGGCAGTCAGGGAAGGGAGGTCAGGAAATTTTTCTTCGTCCCGCAGCTTTTGCAGGAACTCGACGCGTACGAGTTTACCGTAAGCGTCGACAGTCTCGTCGAGCAGGTGTGACTCCAGCAGCACGCGCCCACGATCTTCCACGGTGGGGCGCACGCCCAGGCTGGCGACCGCCGGCAGCGGATGGTCTGCCAGGCCGTAGACCTGCACGACGTAAATGCCCGAGCGCGCGGCGCAGCGCTCGGCCACGCGCAGATTCATGGTGGGAAAACCCAGCGTGCGGCCCAGCTTCTGCCCGTGGATCACATGGCCGCTGATGTGGTAGGGATGCCCCAGCAGATGACGGGCGCGTTCCAGGTCGCCCACCGCCAGCGCGGTGCGCACCTCGGAACTCGATATCCGGTGCCCCTGTTGGTCGGTCACGTCAGACAGGGTCTGCACCTCGAAGCCATGGCGCAGGCCGGCCTCGCGCAACAGGTCGATGTCGCCGCTGCGTTTGTGCCCGAAACGGAAATCCTCGCCCACCAGCAGCCATTTGGCATGCAGCCCCTGCACGAGCAGTTGCTCGATGAAGGCATTGGCGGACATTTCGGCCAGGCGGGCGTTGAAGCGTTCCACCACGACTTGGGATATGCCGTAGCGCGCCAGCGCCGCCAGTTTGTCGCGCAAACCCGATATACGGGTGGGCGCCAATTCCGGGCGTTGGTTGAGCGTGGCGAAATATTCCCGCGGATGCGGCTCGAAGGTCATCACGGCGGGCGTCAGGTTGCGGTCGCGCGCGACTTGGCAGACGCGCGCCAGCATGGCCTGGTGTCCGCGATGGACGCCGTCGAAGTTGCCGATCGTCAGCGCGCAAGGGGCGCGCCGGTCGGGCGGGGGCAGGGATCGGTAGATGCGCAGCGATGGTTTCACGAGCGAGAGTTTACAATTTTGGATTCCGGGTTTGTTCCTGTCCTTTCCTGCCGCGCGTCCAGGCCATTGCCGCACGCGGGATTGCCGGGGGCGGACGAGCCCGATTTCCCTTGGAATTCCTTATCTTGCCGGAAATATCTCCCCCCAAACGCCGCCTCGTCATCCTGATTTCGGGGCGCGGCAGCAACATGCAGGCGTTGGCCCAGGCTTGCCGTAACGAAGGTTGGCCGGCCGAAGTCGCCGCCGTCATTGCCAGCAAGCCCGAAGCCGCGGGCCTCGAATGGGCGTCCCATCAGGGCATCCCCACCGCCGCGCTGTACCACAAGGACTACGCCAGCCGCGAAGCCTTCGACGCCGCGCTGGCCGCCGAAATCGACCGGTACGAGCCCGATTACGTCATTCTGGCGGGTTTCATGCGCGTGCTGACACCGGGCTTCGTCAATCACTATGCCGGCCGGCTGGTGAACATCCATCCGTCCCTGTTGCCGGCATTTCCGGGGCTGCATACGCACGCCCAGGCCCTGGCGACTGGCGTGCGCGTGCATGGCTGCACCGTGCACTTCGTCACGCCGGTGCTGGATCACGGCCCCATCATTGCGCAGGGCTGCGTGCCGGTCCTGGCGGGCGACACGCCCGAGTCGCTGGCCGAGCGCGTGCTGGCGGTGGAACACCGGGCGTTTCCGGCGGCGGTGCGCTGGCTCGCCGAAGGCCGGGTTACCCTGACCAGCGACCACCGCGTAAACGTGCTGGGCGATCCCGACCGCCTTTTCGCCTGGTCGCCGGCCGCTTGATCGGCCCTGAACCGCATTTTTCGGGCGGAAGCCCTCCGCCCCACTGGAATACACCATGACTAAACCCCAATCTCCGCGTTCTCGTCCGGCAGGCGCCGCCAGGGCCGCCTCCGAAGGCCGCGACGGTCGGTCCTTTTTCTCGCGTCCCAAGGGCGACGCGCGGGCCCCTATCGCACGCGACAGCGCCCGCGACGACCGTTCCGGCGGCAGCCGCGACGAGCGCTCGGGCGGTCGACCGACGCCGCGCCCGTCCTACGACGCGCCGCGCGGCGAAGGCCGCGGCGGTGAACGCGGTTCCTACGGTTCGGACCGTCGCGAAGGCCGTCCGAGCCCCCGTCCGTCCTTCGATCCGACGCGCGGCGAGGGCCGCGGCGAACGCGCTTCTTATGGTTCCGAGCGCCATGAAGGCCGTCCGGGCCCGCGCCCGTCCTATGACGCTCCGCGCGGCGAAGGCCGAGGCGGCGAACGCGGTTCCTACGGTTCGGAACGCCGCGAGGGCCGTCCGGGCCCGCGCCCGTCCTATGACGCCCCGCGCGGCGAAGGCCGAGGCGGCGAACGCGGTTCCTATGGTTCGGAACGCCGTGAAGGCCGTACGGGTCCGCGCCCGTCCTATGACGCTCCGCGCGGCGAAGGCCGAGGCGGCGAACGCGCGTCCTACGGTTCGGAACGCCGTGAAGGCCGGCAGGATGCGCGGCCGTCCCATGGCTCTCCCCGAGGCGGCGAGCGCGGCCAGTACGCCGGTCCGCGTGGCGGCGAGGGCGGCCACGGTCAAGGATACGGCGGCCAGGACCGTCCGCCGAAGCCCCAATTCAACCGCCCGCGCCTGTCGCACGCGGCGATCCGCATAGACCAGGTCCAGCGCGTCCTGGGCGAGATCCTGCAGTGGACCTATCCGGCCGATGCGGCCCTGTCGCACTGGCTGCGCAACCACCCCAACCTGGGCGCGCGCGACCGTTCCGAGGTCGCCGAAGCCGTTTACGACGTGCTGCGCCATCTGCGCCGGTACCGCCAATTCGGTGAAAGCGGCGTCGGGCCCGCCTCGCGCCGCCTGGCCATCCTGGGCCTGGCGGCGACGCTGGGCGCCAACGAACTCGCCGAAGGCATGGACGCCGCCGAAGCCGAATGGCTCCAGCGCGTGTCGCAAATCGACCTGGCGACCCTGCCGCGCGCCGTGCGAGGCAGCATTCCGGACTGGCTGGACGAGCGTCTGGGCGCCATGGACAGCCCTGACACCCTGATCGAGGCGTTGAACCGCCAGGCCAGCCTGGATCTGCGCGTCAATCCCCTCAAGGTCGAGCGCGACGCCATGCTCGCTGAACTGCAGCAAGGCGCCGGCCGCTACGAGCCCGTTGCCATGCGCTATTCGCCCTGGGGCATCCGCATGGAAGGGCGTCCGGCCATCAATCGCTGGCCGCAGTTCGAGAACGGCAGCATTGAAGTCCAGGACGAGGGCAGCCAGTTGCTGGCGCTGCTGGTGGGCCCCCGCCGCGGCGAAATGATCATCGACTTCTGCGCCGGCGCTGGCGGCAAGACTTTGCTGCTGGGCGCGCTGATGCGCTCCACCGGCCGCCTGTACGCATTCGACGTATCCGCGGCCCGCCTGGCGCGTGCCAAGCCCCGTTTCGCGCGCAGCGGCCTGTCCAACGTGGTGCCCGTGGTCATCGATAGCGAAAACGATGCCCGCGTGAAGCGCCTGGCCGGCAAGGCTCAGCGCGTACTGGTTGACGCGCCATGCAGCGGTATCGGTACGCTGCGCCGCAATCCGGACCTGAAATGGCGCCAGCATCCCGAGGCGCTGGCCGAACTGGGGCAGCTCCAGGAACGTATCCTGAATAGCGCGGCGCGCTGCGTCGCCCCGGGAGGGCGCCTGGTATACGCCACCTGCAGCCTGCTGGCCGAGGAAAACGAAGTGCAGGCCGAGCGTTTCCTCGCCAGCCATCCTGATTTCGAACGCCTGGATGCCGCGGAGATCCTGGCTGCCCGTTGCGAAAACCTGAAGCTGGACGGCCCCTACGTCCAGCTGCGTCCCGATGTGCATGGCACCGACGGCTTTTTCGCCGCCGTGTTCGAGCGGCGGAAGAAGGGTGTGGCAGCCGGAGCGGACGACGCCCAGGCGGCGGAAACCAGCGAAGTTGCGCCCCAGGAACCCGCCGGAGAAATCCCGGCCGGCGACCAGGACCAGCCGGCCTGAACGCAGGCGCCGGGTCAGGGACCCGGCGTCACCACCACCGTGGCGCTGTAGCGCCGCGTGCCCAGGGTCTTGTTCTGGTATTTCACCTCCCAGGCCAGGGTGTCACTACCTGCCTGGTCCGCCTGGTAGATTACCTGGGACACCGGCACGGTCTGGTATGCGCAACGTCCGGAATCGCTGGACTGGCCTCGCGTCTGCATGATGTTGGCCTTGCCCAGGCGCGGCGTCATGGTCAGCGCGACCCGCGGCGCGCGCAACGCCAGGCAATCCGATCCGCGGATCTCGTAGTACGAGGCCAGCACGGCGACGTCGCCGGACTTCAGCGTTTGCGCGGAAACGGCGGCGGGCAGGGCGGTTCCCAGCGAGGCCAGGATGCAAAAAAAATAGGGACGTATTTGTTTCAGCAACATCAGTGGGACAAAAGAGACAGTTTGGTAGGCAAAGCACCCGCAGTGTGCGCCAGCCGCAAGTCTGCTTCAAGACCGGATACCAAGCTGACAGGAACTTTAATCGCGAAATTGAGCCCAACTCTTGCGCCTTCGCGTATGCCCCCCACTTTCCCTGGGGAGGACGGCCCTAGCGCCGTGTGCCGCAAGGCTCGGCCTCGCAACCTGCGTTTCGGGTGGCGAGAGTGGGTTTTTGCCCTGAAAAACCGGGGCTTAGTCCTTGATTTCGCTCAAAAACTATTTTGAAACTACCTTGTCATAAGTCGGCCAAGGTAAGCTAAACTCCAGGCACTTCTCTAGCGAGGCTCCTAACAGCTTTATGGATTACATCCTTTCCTTCATTGCCGGCGGTCTGACCCAAGCGACTTGGTGGCAGATTGTCGTGTTCACTCTGGTTGTGACGCACATCACGATTGTGTCGGTCACGGTTTTCCTCCATCGCAGCCAAGCGCACCGTGGTCTGGATCTGCATCCAGCCGTGATGCACTTCTTCCGTTTCTGGCTCTGGATGACGACCGGCATGGTCACCAAGGAATGGGTGGCCATTCACCGCAAGCATCACGCCAAGTGCGAAAAGGAAGGCGATCCCCATTCGCCCATCCTGTTCGGCATCTGGAAGGTGCTGTTCCGCGGCGCGGAACTGTACCGCGAAGAATCGAACAACAAGGAAACCATGGCCAAGTTCGGCCACGGCACGCCGGACGACTGGCTCGAGCGCAACGTCTACAGCAAGCACAGCCTGTGGGGCGTGCTGACCATGCTCGCCATCGACATCGCCTTGTTCGGCGCCATCGGCGTGACGGTTTGGGCCGTGCAGATGGCCTGGATTCCCTTCTGGGCCGCCGGCGTCGTCAACGGCATCGGCCACTACTGGGGCTACCGCAACTACAACAGCCCGGACACCAGCACCAACGTGTTCCCCTGGGGCATCGTGATCGGCGGCGAAGAGCTGCACAACAACCACCACGCCCATGGCACGTCGGCCAAGTTCTCGGCCAAGTGGTACGAGTTCGACATCGGCTGGTGCTACATCAACATCCTCAAGTTCTTTGGCCTGGCCAAGATCAAGAAGGTCGCGCCCAAGCTCAAGCTGGACGACAGCAAGACCGGCATCGACCTGCGCACCCTGCAGGGCGTGATCACGCACCGCTACGAAGTCATGGCCCGCTATGCGGACGTGATCAAGAGCGCCGCCCGCGAAGAGCTGGCCAAGCTGAAGGATTCGCGCAACAAGGGCAGCGCCGAATGCGACTGGACCAAGCTGCACAGCGTGCGCCGCGCCATCCACCGCAACGAGGACATCCTGCAGCCCGAACAGGTTGCCGCCGTGGATCAGGCCATCGCCCAGAACAAGTCCTTGGCCACCCTGGTGCAGATGCGCCGCGAACTCGGCCGGATCTGGGAAAGCTCCAGCGCCAGCAGCGAACAGCTCCTTCATGACCTGCAGGCCTGGTGCCAGCGCGCCCAGCAAAGCGGCATCGCCGGGCTCGAGCAATTCGCTCAACGTCTGCGCCGCTACGCGGCATGATGCTAGAGAAGCTCAATCCTGAACAACGCGCCGCAGTAACCTTAGAACCGCAGCACGCCCTGGTTTTGGCCGGGGCGGGCAGCGGCAAGACCCGGGTGCTCACCACCCGCATGGCCTGGCTGATTCAAACCGGCCAGGCTTCGCCTTTTGGGCTTCTGGCGGTTACGTTCACCAACAAGGCGGCGCGCGAAATGCTTGCGCGCATGTCGGCCATTCTGCCGATCGATACGCGCGGCTTGTGGATCGGCACCTTCCACGGGCTGTGCAACCGCATGCTGCGTGCGCACCATCGCGATGCGGGCCTGCCGCAGAGTTTCCAGATCCTGGACGTCACCGACCAGCTGGCGGCGATCAAGCGCCTCATGAAGGCCAACGGCGTCGACGACGAGAAGTATCCTCCCCGCGATGTGCAGCGCTTTATCAACGGCGCCAAGGAAGAGGGCCTGCGTCCGGCCGATGTCGAAGCCTATGATGCCCATCGCCGCCGCCTGATCGAGATCTACCAGCTCTACGAGGCCCAGTGCCTGCGCGAGGGCGTGGTGGACTTCGCCGAGCTGCTGTTGCGCGCCTACGAGCTGCTGTCGCGCAATGCGCCCGTGCGCGAGCACTACCAGCGCCGCTTCCGCCACATCCTGGTCGACGAGTTCCAGGACACCAACACGCTGCAATACAAGTGGCTGCGCCTGCTGGCCGGCGGCGGCGCCGCGATCTTCGCGGTGGGCGACGACGACCAGTCCATCTATGCGTTCCGAGGCGCCAACGTCGGCAACATGGCCGACTTCGAGCGCGATTACGCGCGCGGCACCGTGATCCGCCTGGAGCAGAACTACCGTTCCTACGGCCACATCCTGGATTCGGCCAATGCGCTGATCGGCCACAATACCGGCCGGCTGGGCAAGAACCTCTGGACCGAGCAGGGCGACGGCGAGCCGGTGCGCGTCATCGAACAACCGTCCGACGGCATGGAAGCGCAGTGGATCGTGGACGAGATCCGTTCCTTGATCCGCGAAGGCAGCCTGCGCCGCGAGATCGCCGTGCTCTACCGCAGCAATGCGCAATCGCGTGTGCTGGAACATGCCATCTTCTCCGCTGGCATCCCCTACAAGGTGTACGGCGGACTGCGCTTTTTCGAGCGCCAGGAAATCAAGCACGCGCTGGCCTATCTTCGCCTGATGGCCAATCCCCACGATGACACTTCGTGGATGCGGGTCGTCAACTTCCCCACGCGCGGTATCGGCGCGCGTACGCTGGAGCAATTGGGCGACGCCGCGCGCGCGCACGACACCAGCCTGTACGCGGCCGTGGCGCTGGTGGGCGGCAAGGGCGGATCCAATCTGGCCCAGTTCGCGCAGCTGATCCACCGCCTGATCGAAGAAACCCGTGACCTGCCGCTGCCGGAAATGGTCGAGCACATGCTCGAGGCCAGCGGCCTGAACGCGCATTACAAGGCCGAACGCGAAGGCGCGGAACGCCTGGAGAACCTGAACGAACTGATCACGGCCGCGGCGGTTTTCGCGTCCGAGGAGAACTACGACGGCATGCCTGCCGGCGTGGTGCCCGAACAGGACACGGCATCCACGCTCAATGCGGGCGTGGTGGACGCGCCCGTCGTGGCGTCCGATGGCCTGACACCGCTGGCCGCGTTCCTGTCGCATGCGGCGCTGGAAGCGGGAGACAACCAGGCCCAGCAGGGGCAGGATGCGGTGCAGCTCATGACCGTGCACGCCGCCAAGGGCCTGGAGTTCGACGCCGTGTTCATCACCGGGCTGGAAGAGGGGCTGTTCCCGCATGAAAACAGCGTGCTGGAAGCGTCCGGGCTCGAGGAAGAGCGCCGCCTTATGTACGTGGCGATCACGCGCGCGCGCCAGCGCCTGTACATCAGCCTGGCGCAAAGCCGGATGCTGCATGGCCAGACGCGTTACGCGATGCGTTCCCGCTTCCTGGACGAAATTCCCGAGCAGCATCTGAAGTGGCTGTCGCCCAAGGCGGGCCTCGCGCAGATCGGCGGTACGGGAGCAGGCTGGGGAGGCGGCAATCGGGGTGACGCTTTTGGACGCAAGCCCACCAATACCATTGCGCCGCGTCAAGCCCGCAGCGTCACCACCGGTGTCACGGTGGGCGACAAGCAGTATCGTGTAGGTCAGGGCGTGCACCACGCGCGGTTCGGCGAGGGCACGATCATCGGCTTGAGCGGAGCAGGGCAGGACGCCCAGGCTGAAATCCAGTTCCGCGACGTGGGCGCCAAGACTTTGGCGTTGGGCATCGCCAAGCTCGATATTGTTCAAGGTTGACATACATGGCCAACAACGATTCTCCCAAAGCCGAGTTGGCGTCGCTGCGCGCCGAGGTCGATGAAATCGACCAGCAGATCATGCTGCTCCTGGGCGTGCGGTTCCGTTGCACGGACATGATCGGTGAACTCAAGCGCGAGCTGGGCATGGATCTGGTGGATCCCCAGCGCGAGGAACAGCAGGTCGAGCGCATCCGCCGCCTCGCGCAAGAGGCTGGCGTGCCGCCCGCGCTTGCCGAAACCATCTTGCGCGAAGTGATCGACACCGTGGTCGATCACCACACCCGCCTGCGCGAGCGTCCCTACTCGTAAAGCCAGGCCGGCGGCGCCCGGGGCATCGGGCCGCCGCCTTTCCGCTTTCCCCTTATAGAACCTTCATGAACGCCAGCAAGGCGTCGATCTCGTCCGCGCTCAGCGCCAGCGGCCGGATGTGCTCGGACTTGCGCGGCGCATACGGATCGGGCGGATCGGCGGGCGCCGGGTCTCGGCCCATGCCGGCGTTGTATATGCGCAGCAAACCCTTGAGGTCTGCGAACAAGCCGTTGTGCATCCACGGGCCGGCCCGCGACACATTGCGCAGGCTGGGCGTGCGGAACTCGCCCAGGTCGGCGGGGGCGCGGGTCACTTCGTAGCGGCCCAGGTCCTGGTTGCGACGCCCATAAAACGACAGGCCGATGTTGTGGAACTGGTGGTCCGTCAGCATCGGGCCGCTGTGGCAGTTCATGCAGCGGGCCTGGGTGCGGAACAGATGCATGCCGATCAGCTCGCCGTCGTCCAGAGCGTCCGATTGGCCGCCCAGAAACGCATCGAAGCGCGTGGGCTCAGGCCGCAGCGTTGCCACGTAGGCGGCCAGCGCGCGAGCCAACCGGTCCGCGTCCACCGGAGGTTGCGACGCGGACGCTGGGCCAAACGCCTGGAGAAACTGAGCGGGATATGGCTCGCTTGCCAGCAGGCGCGTCACGGCGCCGTCGGCATCGTGGTTCATTTCACGGGGATCGTGCAATGGGCCCAGCACCTGTTCCTTGAGACTGGCGGCGCGCCCGTCCCAAAATAGTCGCGGCGCGAACGGCGCCGCATACAACGGCATGGAGCGCCGCCTGCCCATCAGCTTGTCTTCGCCGATCGCCAGCGCGAGGCCGTCCGTGAAAGCGCGCTGCGGCACGTGACAGGAAGCGCAGGACACCTGGCCCTTGCGCGACAACCGGGTGTCGAAGAACAGCATCTGTCCCAACGCAACGACCGCGGGACGGGCAACGTCGGCGGCCAGTTCCTGCTGGCCGCCATTGGGCGCCGTCCAGCCCAGGGGAGGGCTGGCGGCGGGCGGCACCGGCCCCCATTCACGCCAGGTCACGCCGGGATCGATCGTGGGTGCAGGCCAGGACGCAGGCGGACCCGAGTAGTGCCGCCGCAGGCACGCGGCATCCCAACCGGCCGAGTTCTTGCAGACCGGCAGGCCCGTGATGGGTTCCGGATCCGCACGGGATGCGGAACTCGCCAGCGTCAGCGCGGCGCCCAGGATCAGAACCGATAACCGACTTGCAGCCATAGCTCGCGTCCCGTTTGGTAAGTGCTGCGGTTGGTCCTGAGATTTGGGTTGCTGGCCGTCAGGGCTGGCCGGCGGTCCAGCACATTCAGCACCTCGACCGTGAACTCCAAGCTGCGCGCGAATGTCGGGTTCCAGGCGAGCTTGGTGTCCCAGGTCCAGTAGGACGGGATCTCGCCGGACTCAAAGCGGTCCAGGTAGTCCGGGCGCGGCCCCAATCCCACGTAGATGGTGGCATCGCGCTTGCTGCGCCAGTTCACCATGTTGCTCCAGGTCAGGCCGGCGCGCGGCCATGCGCCGACCAGGCTCAGCGTGGCGACTTGCGGCTGGTAGAAAGAGGAGGGGGGCAAGTCGATGGCGCGCATGCGCGAGCCGTTGTAGATCACGTATTCGTCGGGATCGCGGGCATCGCCGGTATAGCCTTCGACCAGGTCCGCGTTGGTTTTGCGCTTCTGCCAGCTCCAGCTCGCCTGCATGTTCCAGCGCGTTTCACCCAGCCGCCAGGGCTCCAGCGTGCGCACCGAGAGGCTGACACCGTCGGTCGTGGACAAGCCGGCATTGGTATAGCGGTAGCCGTCCTTTTCGTTGCCGGTCTTGGTCCACTGATCGCGGCCGTTGCGGCGCACATAGCTCAGCACGCCTTCCATGCCCGCCATGCGCTGGCGCAGCGATACCGCCCACTCGTCGTCATACGGCATGCGCAGGCCCTTGTACTGGACGTAATATTCCTTGCTGCCATCCGCCACGGGATTTCCGTTCCTGTCCAGAACCTGCCGCCGCAAGCGGCTTCTTTCTTCTTCGAGCGCTGTCTCCAGCACGCCGGAACCGTAGTAGCGCGACCAGCCTGCACTGAGCAACGTGTCGCCCGAACCGGTCACATCCCAGTCCAGCCGCGTGCGTGGCGACACATTGCCGCTCTGCAGGAACGTCTCGCGGTCATAGCGCAGGCCGGCGTCCAGGGCCAGCCGTTCCCATTCGATGCGATCCGACAAGTACAGGCTCGCCATGTTGTAGTTCACGTCCACGGTTCCGGGCAGGTAGCGGACCTTGCTGAAATCCCGGTAGCTGCCGTCGCGGTTGTAGGCGCGTTGATACGAGTGGCTTTCCTGGAAGCGTTCGAAGTTCGCCTGTACCCGGTTCAGTTCGATGCCCGCATAGGGGATGTGCGTGAATACGCCCGTGCGCATCGGATCCAGGTCGATCCGGCCTTTCAGTGTCCAGGTGTCCTGGCGCGTTTGTTCCTTGCCGAAGCCGCCGGCGGTGTACAGCGGCAGCCCATAGGGGCGAAACGTCACCAGCTCGTCGCCGACGGACTCCCGGTTGCTGAGCGAACGATCCCAGCCCGCCTGCAGCGCCAGCCGTCCTCCCTGGAAATAGTGGTCCACATTCGCGCCTATGCCGCGCGCGGCATGGTTGTTGTCCCAACGCGTATGCCGGAACAGGTCGCTGGCCAGCGTTTCGCTGCGGTCGCTGTACTTCAGGGTCAGGTCGGCGGTGGTGTCGGCGCTGGCGCGCACGCTGAACTTGCCCAGGAAATTGTCGATCCGGTCGCTGTAGGTGTCCTGTCCCGGGGCTGGCTGCCCCTTTGCGTCCACACCCATGTTCCAGCGCGTGATGTCCGATTCGCGCCGCGACATGGCCAGTACCGCTCCCGATTTTTCATTGAAGGCGAGGTCGCCTACGGCGGAATAGAAGCGCTTTTTCCATTCCGGCGAGTAGCCCGGCTTGCCCTGGGCCCAACTGTTCTGCTCGCCTTCGGCCACCTCCTGCCGCGTCATCTTGGATGTGTTCCAGCGATAGTCGAGGTTGAGCCGATTCTCGCCGGAGAACCGGCGCAATCTTGCATCCACGACGCCACCCGTGAAGCGGCCGTACTCCACTGGCACGAAACTGTCGTGCACGCGCACCTCATCCAGCAGACTGGTGTCGACGAAGTACGACTGAGGGTTGCTGGGTACGTTGCCGACCTGCAGGTTCAGGTTCTTGCTGGCCGGGTCCACGCGATTGGTCGCGTCCATGCCGTCCAGCTGGAACAGGTTCTGATAGGGGCTGGAACCGTGGAACGAAATGTCTTCCACGTTCAGCGAGCCGCGGTTTTGCGAGCCGGCGGCACCCGGATTGGTGCGCACGGCCGGATGCGTTGCCACCAGTGTGCTGAGGTCGCGATTGGAGCTGGGGGTTTCGGCGATGTCCTCGCGGGTGTAGATGCGTTCGCCGATCTGCTCTCCGTAGACACGCACGGCGTCCAGGCGCAAGGCGGAAAACTGAGTGGTCTTGTCCACGTACACGATGTAGCGGCGGGGGCCGTCTGCCCGTAACGACAGCCCGGAGCCCGCCAGCAGATGATTCAGGGCAAGCAGCGGCGAATACTCCCCCTGTAGCGGGGGCGAGACCTTGCCTGCCACTGCCGCGGGCGGGAACGATATCTCCAGGCTGGCTTGCCGGCCCAGTGCGAGCAGCGCGTCCCCCAGCGGCTGCGCCGGCAGGTTATAGGCGGTGGGGGCGGCAGGCTGGGCAGCAGCCGGAGTAATCGTGATCAAGGAGGCGATGAGCAGCGCCGCCGTAGCGCCAGCCCGGCGAGCGCGCCGGTCAATAGGGTGAAGCGACATAAATGCGTCCAAGCGGGTGTTGATGTCAGCCGTAGGACGTGTCCAGGCGCGGTTTACCTCAGTGGATTGCTCATGAATAATTTATATCGATTCTCATTTACCGATTGTTAATTGGCTCAATCGGTTTCAGCGCACGATCAGCAGGCCGGGCAGGTCGGTGATGTCCACCTTGGACTGTGCCAACAGCAACGCCAGGGCGCGCTTGGGATCGCCGATGCTGGCGGTGCCCGACACGCGCAAGCTGCGCGCGGCTTCGCCCACCACCAGGATGTGCTTGCCGCCATACCGGGAAAGCCTGGCGGCGGCTTCGGGCAAGGCGATATCGTTGAAGGCCAGCAATCCCTGGCTCCAGTCGGGCCCGCGTTCCTGCGGGGCCGCGGCGAGCCGGGTGATGCCCGCCGCCGACACGGTGGCGCCGTCGCCGGCGCCCAGCATCAGGCTTTGCCTGTCCTGGCAGCGCTTGCACTGGACCGCGACGCGATGTTCGTACACGACGACGCGCGTGCCGCCGGCATCGTGCGCAACGGCATAGCGGGTGCCGAGAGCGGCGGCGGAGGCCTCCGGCGTGATCACCAGGAAGTCCGGGCCTCCCGGGGCACGTGGGGCGGCGGAAAACAGGGCTTGTCCCGCCAGGAGCGTTACTACGCGCTTGCCCATGGTGAAGTCGATGGCGATGGCGGAATCGGCATCCAGCGTGGCGCTGGATCCGTCAGGCAGCATCACCCGCCGCACTTCGGCGCCGGTGGAGTAATCGGCCCCGAGGTGGGTTGTGCGCAGCAGGTGCCAGGCTGGCCAGGCGGCCAGAATGGCGAGGGCCGCCACGCCGCGTTTGCGCGTACGCCGAGGCGCAAGCTTGCCGCGCTCTATTTCGCCCATCCGTCGCCATAGGCGCGACAGGCGCTCATAGGCGGCGGCGTGGCTGGCGTCGGCGCGGTACCAGGCTTCGAACTCCGCCTGTGCCTGCGCGTCCATGCCTTGGCCGCTGTGGCGCACCACCCAGCGCGATGCTTCCTCTTGAGTACTCCGGGACCCGGGGGCGGCAGGCGCCATGATCAGGATGCCAGCGCCTGGTCGCAGGCCAGCAGGATGCGCATCATGTGCTTTTCGACCGCGCTGACGGAAATCGCCAAGCGTTGGGCGATGGCGCGATAGCTCAAGCCTTCATGCCGGTGCAACACAAAGACATCCAGGCTGCGGCGCGGCTGGGCCAGCAGGGCCTTCTCCAGCCGCCGCAGCATCTGGCGCGCGGCGGCCACGTCGAGGGTGTCGGGTTCATGCAGGGCGGGCCGGGAGGCCGCGAAGTCTGCGGTGGCCGCCAGTTCGCGGCTGCGGCGCCTGTGCCAGTCCGTGGCGATGTTGGCGGCCACGCGGAAAACGTAGGCGCGGTCGTTGTCAGGGCGCGTCCTGTCCTTGAACTCCGCCAGCTTGATCCAGGTGTCCTGCGCGCAGTCCTGCGCAACGTCGCGCGAGCCGGTGCGCAAAGAGAGAAAACCCAGTACCTCTCGGTAATGGCGGAGGAATACATCCGTGAGCGAAGACATGTCGCCGGCGCCGGGCGCCAGATAGAGTCAAATTCGCGGCAGAGTATAAATGATAACGATTTCTATTTCTAGGTGAATCGGGACCGGAGCGGCGGCGGGCGAGGTGCCCGCCGCGGGGAATCAGGCTTCAGATTGCTCGATTTCCTCGAGCGAACCCTGGATTTCCAACCACTGCTCTTCGAGTTCGCCCATGCGTTTGCCGTGCTCGCCGTGTTCCGCCATGACCTTCTGGCGTTCGGCGCGGCGCGCATCCGAATACAGCTCGGGGTCGGCGATAACGGCGTCCAGCGCGTGCAGCTTGGCGCGCAGCTTGTCCATTTCGGCCTCGACCTTGGCGAGCTTGGATTCCAGCGGTTTGCGCAAGGCGGAAAGGCGCTGGCGCTGCTCGGCTTCGGCCCGGCGCTGGGCCTTGCGGTCGACGACCGGTTCGTTGCCTTCGGCGTTTTCGCGTGCCGCCTCGGCCCGTTCGCCAGCGTTGCGGGCGGCAAGCCAGTCCCGGTAGTCTTCCAGGTCGCCGTCGAACTCGCGCACGGCGCCGTCAGCCACGATCCAGAAGCTGTCCACGGTGGTGCGCAGCAGGTGGCGGTCGTGGGATACGAGCAGCATGCTGCCGCCGAAATCCGCCAGCGCGGCGGCCAGGGCTTCGCGCGTTTCCACGTCCAGGTGGTTGCTGGGTTCGTCCAGCAGCAGCAGATTGGGCTTTTGCCAGACGATCAGGGACAGGGCCAGGCGAGCCTTTTCACCGCCGGACATGGGGCCGACCTTGCTGGTCACCGTGTCGCCGGAAAAACCGAAGCCGCCCAGGTAATTCCGCAACTCCTGCTCGCGGGTTTCCGGGGCCAGTCGCGCCAAGTGAGCGATGGGCGTGCTGTCCACGTCCAGCATGTCCAATTGATGCTGATGGAAATAGCCGATCGCCAGCCCGCGCGATGCGCGGCGCGTACCGGCCTGCACCGGCAGTTCTTCGGCCAGGGTCTTGATCAGCGTGCTCTTGCCGGCGCCATTGGCGCCCAGCACGCCCACGCGGCTGCCGGCGCGCACCATCAGCGTGACGTCACGCAGGATGGGCACGGCGTTGCCGTCCGCGTCGGTGTAGCCAGCCGACAGGTGTTCCAGGGTCAGCAGCGGATCCGGCACCTGCTCGGGCGAGGGTATGCGGATGTCGATGCCCGCTTCGGCGTGCAAGGGCGCCAGCACCTGCATGCGCGCCAGCGCCTTGACGCGGCTCTGTGCCTGCTTGGCCTTGGAGGCCTTGGCCTTGAAGCGGTCGATAAAGCCTTGCAGACGCGCTGCCTCGCGGGTCTGGCGTTCGTACGCGATATTGCTCTGGCGCAGGCGTTCGGCGCGCTGCGTCAGGAAGTCGCTATACCCGCCGCGATAGCGGATCAGTTTGGCATGATCGAAATGCAGGATGGATTTGGCAACCGCGTCCAGGAACTCGGTGTCGTGGGAGATCAGCATGACGGTGCCCGGATAGGCAGCCAGCCATTTCTCCAGCCAGAGCATGGCGTCGAGATCCAGGTGGTTGGTGGGTTCATCCAGCAGCAGCAATTCGGACGGCGCCATCAGCGCACGGGCCAAGGCCAGGCGCATGCGCCAGCCACCGGAAAAGCTTGCGACCGGTTGCATCCATTCGGCCGGCTTGAAGCCCAGGCCAGCCAGCAATTGCTCGGCGCGCGAGGCCGCGCTCCAGGCGCCGGCTTCCACCAGGGCCGCTTCCACTTCCGCGATCTGGGTGCCTTGCTCGTCCGTCAATTCGGCGCGGCGCGCCTGCAACTCGCGCAGATGGGTGTCGCCGTCGATGACGAACTCGCGCGCCGGGCGCTCGTCCGCTTCGATTTCCTGTTTCACGCTGCCGATGCGCCAGCCGGCGGGCAGGGCCAGGTTGCCAGCGTCCAGGTCCAGTGCGCCGGTCAGCAGCGCGAACAGCGAGGACTTGCCCGCACCGTTCTTGCCCACGATGCCGACGCGTTCACCGGGATGCACAACGAATTCGGCGCCGTCCAGCAGCACCTTGGTGCCACGGCGCAGGGTCAATCCAGTGGCGCGTATCACAGGCTCAGTTGCTCGCGGGTAAGCAGCAAAAGCTGGTCGGAGGCTTGTTCCGTGTCCAGCCAGACGGGCGACAGCTGCGGGAACGCTGCTTCGAAGAAGTCGCGCTCGTGGCCGATCTCCAGCACCAGCACGCCTTCAGGCTTGAGGAAGCGCGGCGCCGCTTCCAGGATGCGGCGCACCAGGTCCATGCCATCGTCGCCGCCGGCCAGGGCCAATTGCGGTTCGTGGCGGTATTCCTGGGGCAGGGCGTCCATGGAGCCGCTATTCACGTAGGGCGGATTGCAGATGATCACGTCATACTGGCACGGCGGCACGCTGTCGAACAGATTGCTTTCGTGCAGGTCCAGACGGTCTGCCAGACCATAGTCGTCGACGTTGCGGCGCGCCACTTCCAGCGCGTCCGGCGACACATCCACGGCATCCACGTGGGCATAGGGGAACGCCAGCGCGGACAGGATGGCCAGGCAGCCGGATCCCGTGCACATGTCCAGCACGTTCTCGACAGCCAGCGCATCCTGAACCCAGGGCGCCAGGCCCTCGTCCAGCAATTCCGCGATGGGCGAGCGCGGCACGATGACGCGCTGGTCCACGTAGAAGCGATGGCCGCGCAGCCATGCCTCGTTGGTGAGGTAGGCGGCGGGCAGGCGCTCCGTCACGCGGCGGTCGATCAGTTCAAGCACGCGATTGCGTTCTTCGCTGAGCACGCGGGCGTCCAGAAAGGGCTCAAGCGTGTCCAGGGGCAGATGCAAGGCGTGCAGGGTCAGATAGACTGCCTCGTCCCAGGCGTTGTCGCTGCCGTGTCCGAGCGCGACCTGGGCGCCGTTCAGGCGCGATACGCCGTAACGGATCAGGTCGCGCAGGGTCAGCAGTTCTTGGCGAGCGGATTGATACATAGGGGAGTTCTTTCTAGGCGAGCAGGAGGTTTTCCAGCGTCCGCCGATAAATATTCTTCAACGGATCCAGCGAGGCCACTTCGATGCGTTCGTTGACCTTGTGGATCGTGGCATTGCAGGGACCGAACTCAATGACCTGCGGACATATCTTGGCGATGAAACGGCCGTCGGACGTGCCTCCCGTTGTGGAGAGCTCGGCCGTCACGCCGGTTTCGTCGCGGATGGCCGAGACCAGCGCGTCCGTCAACGAACCCCGCGGCGTCAGGAAGGGCTCGCCACCCAGTTCCCAATCCAGCGTGTATTCCAGGCCATGGCGGTCCAGGACTTCGTGCACCCGCGCCTGCAGGCCTTCCGGCGTGCTGGCGGTCGAGAAGCGGAAGTTGAACAATGCCACCGCCTCGCCGGGCACCACGTTGGTGGCGCCGGTGCCCGAGTTCAGGTTCGACACCTGGAACGTGGTGGGCGGGAAGTACTCGTTGCCCTGGTCCCATTCGATACCGACGATCTCGGCCAGCGCGGGCGCCAACTGGTGCACTGGATTGCGCGCCAGGTGAGGGTAGGCCACGTGGCCCTGGATGCCCTTGACCGTGAGCTTGCCCGAAAGCGAGCCGCGGCGACCGTTCTTGCAGGTGTCGCCCAGCACGTCGCCGGAGGTAGGCTCGCCGACGATGCAATAGTCCATCTGTTCGCCGCGCGCCTTCAGCGCGTCGCAGACAATGGCCGTGCCGTCGATGGAAGGGCCTTCCTCATCGGAAGTGATCAGCAGGGCGATCGAGCCGCCATGCTGGGGGTGAGCCGCCACGAATTCCTCGGCCGCCACCACGAAGGCGGCGATCGAGCTCTTCATGTCGGCCGCTCCGCGGCCGTACAGGTAGCCATCGCGTTCGGTCGGAACGAAAGGATCGCTCTCCCACTTCTCGCGCGGCCCCGGAGGCACCACGTCAGTGTGACCCGCGAACACGGTCACCGGCGCCGCGCTGCCGCGCCGCGCCCACAGGTTGGTGACCCCGCCCTGCGCGATGGTCTCGCAGGTGAAGCCGATGCGTTCCAGGCGCGCTGCCAGAGTCGCCTGGCAGTCTTCATCGGCCGGCGTGACCGATGGCCGGGCAATCAGGTCCTTGACCAGAGCCAATACGGCGGACGAGGTCGTGCTCATTACGCCCTCAGCAGATCATTGATGCTGGTCTTGGCGCGGGTCTGCGCGTCGACGCGCTTGACGATGACCGCGCAGGCCAGGCTGTGCGAACCGTCGGCCGAAGGCAGCGAGCCCGGAACCACGACCGAACCCGACGGCACGCGGCCATAGGTGATCTTGCCGGTGGCGCGGTCGTAGATCTTGGTGCTTTGCGACAGGAACACGCCCATGGCCAGCACCGAGTTCTCTTCGACGATCACGCCCTCCACGACTTCCGAGCGGGCGCCGATGAAGCAGTTGTCTTCGATGATGGTGGGATTGGCTTGCAGGGGCTCGAGCACGCCGCCGATGCCTACGCCGCCCGACAGGTGGACGTTCTTGCCGATCTGGGCGCACGATCCCACGGTGGCCCAGGTGTCGACCATGGTGCCTTCGTCGACGTAGGCGCCGATGTTCACGTAGGAGGGCATCAGCACCACGTTGCGGGCGATGTATGCGCCGCGGCGAGCCACGGCCGGCGGCACCACGCGGTAGCCGCCTTGCTTGAAGGCGTTGTCGCCGTATTCCGAGAACTTGAGCGGCACCTTGTCGTAGAACTGCAGCGGAGCCTGGCCCATGATGGCGTTGTCGTTCAGGCGGAAGGACAGCAGCACGGCCTTCTTGATCCACTGGTGCACGACCCAGTCGTCGTTGATTTTCTCGGCCACGCGCAAGCGGCCCAGATCCAGGCCGTCGATGGTGTGCTCGACCGCTTCGCGCACTTCGGCGCTGGCGTCGGTGGGCGACAGGTTGGCCCGGTCGTCCCAGGCTTGTTCGATGGTGGTCTGCAGGTCGAGAGTCATAGCGGCTCAGCTTTTAAAGGTTGATCAAACGGAAGTATGCACAAAATGGGCGATGCGTTCGGCTGCCTGCACGCAGTCAGCCAAGGGCGCCACCAAAGCAATGCGGATGCGGCCCTCGCCGGGGTTCACGCCGTGCGCCTCGCGCGCGAGGAAACTGCCCGGCAGCACGGTAACACCAGTGCGGCCAAAAAGGTCGCGCGCGAATGCCGTGTCCGACCCGGGCGTCGCCGCCCACAGGTAGAACGAAGCTTGCGGGCGGGAGACGTCCAGGACCTTCTGCAAGATGGGCACGACGGCGTCGAATTTTTCGCGGTACAGGCGCCGGTTGTCCTTCACGTGCGCCTCGTCCGTCCAGGCGGCAATGCTGGCCGCGGATACGATCGGGCTCATGGCGCTGCCATGATACGTGCGATATAGCAGGAATCGGCCGATCAGCGCCGCGTCGCCGGCCACGAAGCCCGAGCGCAGGCCAGGCACGTTGGAACGCTTGGACAGGCTGGAGAACGCCACCAGGTTGCGGTAGGAGTCGCGGCCCAGGCGGCGGGCCGCCTGCAGGCCGCCCAGCGGCGGGTTGCCTTCGTCCAGATAGATTTCGGAGTAGCACTCGTCCGAGACGATCACGAAGCCGTGGCGGTCGGAGAGCTCGAACAGCGTTTTCCATTCGTCCAGCGACATGACGTTGCCGGCCGGATTGCCCGGCGAACAAACAAACACCATGCGCGTCTTCTTCCAGATTTCGTCAGGCACCTGGTTCCAGTCGCTGGCGAAATTGCGCACGGGGTCGGCGTTGACGAAGTACGGCGTGGCGCCGGCCAGCAGGGCCGCGCCTTCGTAGATCTGATAGAACGGATTGGGGCAGATCACTACCGAGCCGGCGGACGGATCGATAACGGTCTGGGTGAACGCGAACAGCGCCTCGCGCGAGCCCAGCGCCGGCAACACTTGTGTTTCCGGATCGGGAGCAGGGATGCTGTAGCGGCGCGCCAGCCATTCCGAGATCGCCCGGCGCAACGCCGGATCGCCTTTGGTGGACGGATAGACGGACAGCCCCGCAAGACTGTCGCGGATCGCCTGCTCGACGCGCGCGGGCGCGGCGTGTTTGGGCTCGCCGATAGACAGATTGATGGGCGTCAGGCCGTCCGGCTGCTGGCTGGCAGAGGCCAGTAAAGCCCGCAGTTTTTCGAACGGGTAGGGGTGTAGAGCATCGAGGCGCGGATTCATGACGCAAGATTTTAACAAGCAAGCTACAATAGCGGGCTTGGCCTATAGCGAAGGTGGCGAAATTGGTAGACGCACCAGGTTTAGGTCCTGACGCCGTAACAGGTGTAGGGGTTCGAGTCCCCTCCTTCGCACCACCCAATTCGGGCAATGTTTGACCACTGCGTTGGTTCTTAACATTGTCCTGCAAGCCCCTCGGCATTCGTGTCGGGGGGCTTTTCTTTTACCCCATCAATCTTGCACCCTAGGGATAACCTCCCGTGCCGAAAGCATATTTTTGATATATCTTCGCGCTCTTCGGTGGAGGCTTGCCGGTAGATGGGCGTGAAACCGCCGCGTGATCACTCACCCAAACACCCCCCAAATCACCTGCCAAATCAGCCGCTCACCGCGCCTCAAGCAGCACCCTGATCAGCACCACAAATAACAGCACCTTAGGGAGAGCCCTTCATGGCACTCAAGCACGCTGCTTTTCTGGATGTTATCGACCTTCGCACCCTCCACTGTGAACACGGGGAGGCCGTCAGCGTCAGTTTGATGAAGACGGCGCACATGCAATTGCTGCAACTGGTGCTGCCCGCGGGCAGGGGGCTGCCGCAACACGCCGTGGCGGGCGAAATCACTATCCATTGCCTCACCGGCGAGGTGGAGGTGACCTCGCCTGCGGGGATCCATCAACTGCGCGAGAACCAGCTCATGGCGCTGGCTGCCCACGAGCCGCACGCATTGCAGGGCGTGCGCGATGCCACCGTGCTGGTGACCGTGTTGCACGCCGCCTAGCCACTCCTTCCACCCCCATCCGTGTTCCCTGCGAGGTGAGCCGTGCATGAGTTGCTGGCCGACTGGTGCGAAATCCTGAACAGGTTGCTGCGTGACGTGGCCAACACACAGGCCACGGCGCAGGCGCGCGACACCGCGCTGCGGCATGCCCACCGCCATTCCTGCCAGGCGCCGATCTGTTTTCGGATGTCGGGCACGACGGTGAGCCATCTGGCCGAAACGCTGGACTGCGCGATCCGCGCGTCATGCGCGCGCTCGGACAGCACGACCTGGGTGCTGGCGCTGGACGTGGCGTACACCAAATTCGTGCTGTATCTGATCCGGGATGTGGACCGGTGGTCCAGCAGCGGCCTGGAAGAACAGATGGCGTAAAGGCGGACACATCAGGGCTGTGCATTGAAATCTAAATACTGTATAAATAAACAGTAAACTGATGCACCCCGGCCTTGCCCATTTCCCTTCGTTCATCTCCCAGGACGCGCCATGAAATTCGGATACACCATCATCTACGTCCCCGACGTCGCCGCATCGCTGTCGTTTTTCGAGCAGGCATTCGGTTTCGTCAGGCGTTTTCTGCATGAATCCCAGACCTACGGGGAACTGGAAACCGGCCAGACCACGCTGTCTTTCGCCGCGCATGAGTTGGCCGGGACGAATTTCCCCGGCGGCCATGTGGCGGCCTCCGCGTCGGCCGAGCCCCTGGGCATGGAAGTGGCCTTCGTGACCGATGACGTTGCTGCCGCGCATGCCAGGGCGCTGGCCGCAGGCGCAACCGAAATGAGCGCCCCGGCGGCCAAGCCCTGGGGACAGGTCGTGTCCTACGTGCGGTGCCCGGACGGCACGCTGGTGGAGCTTTGCACGCCCGTGCACGCGTGAGCCTTGGCGCCGCTGCCCGTGGTCCGGCAGGGCGTCAGGCGCGACGGCATCGACTGCGTCTTTCCGTCTAGCCAGTCCGGACGATCCCCGCGTTCGCCCGGCAACGTTACCGTGGTTGGGGCAGGGGTAGCCGCGTCCGGCTGCGCACAAGAATTGTCAATATTTGCATTGCTTTAAAGTAGCCATTGCCGCCCCGCGATACCGTGGCATTTTCGTTTTTCGGGGAGTCGAAATGTATTCGCTTGCTAAGCGTTGCGGCGCGGAATTCTTTGGCACGTTCTGGCTGGTATTGGGGGGCTGCGGCGCGGCGGTGCTGGCCGCCGGTTTTCCCGAGCTGGGCATCGGATTCGCGGGCGTGGCCCTGGCCTTCGGCCTGACCGTGCTGACGATGGCATTCGCCGTGGGCCATATTTCGGGTGGTCACTTCAATCCCGCGGTCACGGTCGGTCTGGTGGCGGGCGGCCGGTTTCCCGCAAAGGAAATCCTCCCCTACGTCATCGCCCAGGTCCTGGGCGCCATCGTGGCGGCGGCGGTGCTGGCCTGCATCGCGAGCGGCAAACTGGGCTTCGATCTCAAGGGCAGCCACTTTGCCGCCAATGGCTACGGCGCCTATTCGCCCGGCAAGTACTCGATGGTGTCGGCCCTCGTGACGGAAGTCGTGCTGACCGCCGGCTTCATCTTCGTGATCCTGGGCGCCACCAGCAAGCGCGCGCCCGCCGGTTTCGCGGGGATCCCGATCGGGCTGGCGTTGACGCTCATCCACCTGATCAGCATCCCGGTCACCAACACCTCGGTCAATCCTGCCCGCTCCACCGGCCCCGCGCTGTTCGTGGGCGGTTGGGCCCTGGAGCAACTGTGGCTGTTCTGGGTTGCGCCCATTGTGGGCGCGATTGTCGGCGCCATTGCCTACCGGCTGGTCAGCGATCCGGCGCTGGAACGCGCCTGAGTCCAGCGTGTCATCGGGCCGTGCCGGGGATCGCATCCCCGGCACGGCCCGATCGTTTTGCGGCGGCGCCTGGCCGCATAGCGCGCCCGCGCGAGCGCGCCTCGCCTTGACGCACCCGTGCTCGCGCCCGGGCGATAATGGGACCGAGTTCCCCGTCCCTGTTCCCGGCGTATCGCCGGGCCGGGCTCAGAAAAATAAAAAGCCCGATCCGTCCCATGAGCGAATTCTCGATTGCCATCAACCTTGTACAGGCCATGCTGCTGGGCGCCGCCGTCGGCGTCGAGCGTCAATGGCGGCAGAACTACGCCGGCGTGGTCACGCATGCGCTGGTCTCGCTGGGCGCGGCCGCGTATACCGCTTTGCCGGCGCTGCTGGACGCCAGCAACGACATGCGCCTGGGCAGCCAGGTCGTGACGGGCATCGGCTTCCTCGGCGCGGGACTGATCATGCGGGACGGCCTGACCATACGCGGGCTGAGCGCCGCCGCCACCATCTGGGCGACCGGCGCCGTGGGTGTGCTCGCCGGCTACGGTTTCCTGGCCGAAGCCAGCGCGGTGACGGGGCTGATCCTGGTGACCAACGTGCTGTTGCGGCGCGGCGCCAGGCTGGTGGACCGTTACGTGCCTGAAGCGGAAACCGAAGAGCGCTACTACAACATCGCCCTGACCTGCGCTTCCACGGACGAGGCCCTGGTGCGGGCAGAGCTGCTCAACGCCCTGGGCAAGCACAGCTTGCGGCTGCGCGGCGTGGAAAGCCAGCAGCGCGACGGCGGCCGCTCCGAGGTGACTGCGGTGGTCTATTCCATGCGCCAGGAGGACGAGCGGGTGGAACAGTTAGTGGGCAGCCTCAGTCTGCTGCCGCAGACGTATTCAGCCCGATGGACCTCGGACACGGGCAATGCCTGATGTCCGTCCGAATCAGGACGCCGTAAGTCCGATGTCAATACGCTTGCACACCTGCTTTCAGATGACGAGCGTATGCCGTGACGACACCGATTCCTTCCGCCGCGCCCTCCGGCCTCGCGCACTATGACCGGGCCACCATCGCATTTCATTGGCTGACGGCGGTGCTGGTGGTGGGCCTGTTTGCGCTGGCCGAAATCTGGGGATTTCTGCCGCGCGGCACGCCCACTCGGCGGCTGCTACAGCATTTGCACATTTCCTTTGGCCTGTTGTTCGCCGCGGTTTTCGTGCTGCGAGTCATTTGGCGGCTGGGCGCGGGGCGGCGCCTGCCTGCGGCTGCGACGGGCTGGCTGCGCGCGGCTAGTACGGGCGTACATGGATTGCTGTACCTGTTGATGGCGGTCCAGATCGTACTGGGCTTCCTGTTTCGCTGGGCGCAGGGCGAGCCGTTCGCGTTCTTCGGCCTGTTCGACGTGCCCACGCTGATTGCCATCGACCACGAGCAGCGCCGCTTTATCGGCGGGCTGCACAACACCGTGGCGTGGTGCATCATCGTCCTGGCGCTGCTGCATGCGCTGGCCGCACTCGTTCACCATTACTTCCTGCGCGACGGCGTGCTGCGCCGCATGCTCTCCAGCCGTTGAGGAGCACGCAGCGAGCGGGGAGGTGAAAGCCGGGCCGGGCAGGTTGTACATTACGCACTATCACCGCCTTACTTCCACAGGATGTACCCATCATGACCGCCCCTGAAGTGCTTATTTCCTCCTCGATCACCTGCGCGAACGATCGCCCCTTCGTGCTGTTTGGCGGCATCAATGTGCTGGAGTCCAAAGACCTGGCGTTGCGCGCCTGCGAGGAATACCAGCGTGTCACCAGCAAGCTGGGCATCCCGTACGTATTCAAGGCCTCTTTCGACAAGGCCAACCGTTCGTCCATCCATTCCTATCGGGGTCCGGGGCTGGAAGAGGGCATGAAGATCTTCGAAGCGGTCAAGAAGGAGTTCGGCGTGCCCGTCATCACCGACGTGCATGA
Source organism: Achromobacter sp. D10 (assembly GCF_035282245.1). Lineage (NCBI taxonomy): Bacteria > Pseudomonadati > Pseudomonadota > Betaproteobacteria > Burkholderiales > Alcaligenaceae > Achromobacter > Achromobacter sp. D10. The sequence continues at coordinate 191,546 of NZ_JAYJLE010000005.1, read as the reverse complement.
ACCGTGGCAGGCCGCGCCGGTGGCCGAGGTCGTCGACATCCTGCAGCTCCCGGCCTTTCTTGCCCGGCAGACGGACCTGGTGGTGGCGCTGGCCAAGACCCAGCGCGTCATCAATATCAAGAAGCCGCAGTTTCTCAGCCCGACCCAGATGCTGAACATCGTCGAGAAATTCACCGAGGCCGGCAATGACAAGCTGATCCTGTGCGACCGCGGCACCAGCTTTGGCTATGACAATCTGGTTGTAGACATGCTAGGGTTTGGCGTGATGAAGAAAGTGTCCGGCAATCGGCCGCTGATATTCGACGTCACGCATGCGCTGCAGCAGCGCTCGGCGCTGGATGCCGCGTCGGGCGGCCGCCGCGAGCAGGTGGCCGAGCTGGCGCGCGCAGGCATGGCTGTGGGGTTGGCCGGCCTGTTCCTGGAAGCCCACCCCGATCCCAAGAACGCGAAGTGCGACGGTCCCAGCGCCTTGCCGCTGGACAAGCTGGAGCCCTTCCTGACCCAGCTGAAAATGCTGGACGACCTGGTGAAGTCCTTTGCCCCTATCGACATCGAACCCTGACGCCGGCGGTAATAACGGCTGCGCAAAGTTGTTATACGATCCAGGCCAAACATTGGGGAGGCCTGGATGTCTTTGTATGTGATCGTCGCCGTTCGCAAAGAGCCCGTCAGCGGGCATGTGGCCTATGTGCGCTGGGGCCAGGCCGAACGCGGCGTTCCGGGCTGGGTCACCGAACCCGTGACCGCGGCGGCATCAGAGGTCATCGAGGCCATCAAGGACGGAGCAGACGTCGAAACCGCCATCAGTCAGGACGGCATGAGCGTGGCGTCGCGGCCGGTGCGCGTATTGGTGGATGACGACGGACGCGAACATCTCGCGTCCGCGCCGGTTCCCAGTTCGACCCTCTACACGCTTTTCGACCTGCCGGAATTCTGATCCGGGCAGATCAGCGGATGGCGCCTAGCGCCGGCCCTCGGCGAAATTGACCAAGGCGTCGCCGGCCATCCGGTAGCGCACCCATTCGTCCTGCGGCAGGGCGCCAATGGATTTGTAGAAATCAATGGCGGGAGTGTTCCAGTCCAGCACGCTCCATTCCAGCCGGCCGCAACCATTGGCCACCGCCTCTTGCGCCAGGCGACGCAGCAGGTCGCGGCCCGCGCCGATTCCACGCTGCTCCGGCGTGATGTACAGGTCTTCCAGATAAATCCCGTTCTTGCCCAGCCAAGTCGAGTAGCTATAGAAATAAACGGCATAGCCGATGGCCTTGCCGTCCAGCAGGCACATCAGGGCCTTGGCCGGGGAGTCCTTGGCGAACAAGGTGCGCTCGACGTCCTCGGCGCTGGCGATCACTTCATGGGCGGCGCGCTCATAGACGGCCAGCTCGGTGATGAATGCATGGATCTGGGCCGCATCCGAGGGGACGGCCGGACGAATTTCGATAGTCACGGGTGCTTCCTGCTTTAGGGGGGCCTTATCCTACCCGTGAATCCGGCAACGCGCATTTGGGCGGCTGCGCCAATTCCGGGAATACCCTTACTTGCGCGCCGAGCGCCCGGGGGCGATTCTTGAAAGCGTTCTGCCCTCGAGTCCGACGCGTACAACAGGGGACATCTCCCATGCCTGAGCCTGGCACCGCTGCCGGCACGCCCGCCGCCAACCGCAAAAGGCGGCGCCTGTCTTGGATTTGGCTGGTACCCATCATCGCAGCCTTGGGGGGGCTGGTGCTGGTGGTCCGCGTCTGGATGGAAGCCGGGCCTGTCGCAACCATCAGCTTTCAGACCGCCGAAGGGCTGGAAGCCGGCAAGACTCAGGTCCGCTATAAGGAAGTCAATGTCGGCGTGGTCGAACGCGTGGCCTTGAATGAAAACCGCTCGGGCATCATCGCAACCGTGCGAATCAATAAGGATGCCGCCAGCCTGCTCCAGGAAGGGACGGTATTCTGGGTCGTTCGCCCGCGCTTGACCCTAAGCGGCGTGTCCGGCCTGAGCACTCTGTTTTCCGGCGCCTATATTGGAGTCGACCCGTCGGACGGGTTCCGCAAGGAAGGAGAGACCCGGGCCTCCAAGTCCAGCTTCGTCGGCCTGGAGACGCCGCCTGAAGTGGCTCAGGACCGCGCTGGCAAGCGGTTCACGCTCAAGGCTCGCGACCTGGGGTCGCTGGACATCGGTTCCCCCGTGTATTTCCGGCGCATTCAGGTGGGGCAAGTGGTGGCCTACCAACTGGACCGCAGCGGCGACGGCGTCGACGTGCAGGTGTTCATCGACGCGCCTAATGACGACTACGTCAATAGCGCCACGCGCTTCTGGAACGCCAGCGGCGTGGATTTCAGCGTCGATGCGCGCGGCTTGCAGGTGCGATCGCAGTCCTTGCTGTCGGTCATCGTGGGCGGCGTTGCGTTCGACACCATAGAGCAGCATGCGCACGTGGCGGCCAAGCCGGACGCCGAGTTCACCATTTTTTCATCCGAAAGCGCGGCCCGCGCGCAGCCCGACGGCGCGCCGCTGCATATCCGCATGCGGTTCGACCAGTCGGTCCGAGGGCTCGTGGTCGGCGCTCCTATCGATGCCTATGGAGCGGCCATCGGCCAGGTGGATTCCATCCGCCTGGAGTTCGATCCGGCGATCAAGCAGTTCTATGCGCTGGTCGGAGCCACGGTCTATCCCGAACGCCTGGGCGCCCAGACGGTCGAGGAAATCCAGGAGTACTCCGGCTCTTCGCTGGAGCATCCCAATGGCAAGCTGCTGGCCGCGTTGATCCAACAGGGCCTGCGAGCGCAGTTGCGCATTGGCAACCTGTTGACCGGCCAGTTGTACGTGGCCCTGGCAGTGTTTCCGGATGCCAAGCCGGTATCGTTCAAGATGGAAGAAGACCCCTTTATTCCCACCGTCCCAAATAACCTGGATCAGTTGCAGCAACAGGTCAACAGCATCCTGACCAAGCTGGACCGGGTGCCGTTCGAGGGGCTGGGCGCGGATCTGAGCCAGCTGCTGCGGGCCACGTCCAGCCTGATGAAGCGCCTGGATACCCGCTTGGCTCCCGAAGCGCAAGCCATGCTGCGCCAAGCCAGCAAATCACTGGCTGCGGTTGGAGGCGTGTTGAGTCCTGACGCCGGCCTGCCGGTCAATGCCAACGCGGTCCTGCAGGAACTGTCGCGAACCGCCCGGTCCTTGCGTGAATTGGCGGACTATCTGCAAGCGCATCCGGAATCGCTGTTGCGTGGCCGCGCGCCGGATGCGCAGTACCAACGCCAGCCGGCGCGATAGCGCCGGCGCGCGGGCTGGATCAGAACAGGCATTGCCGCAAGGCAAACTTGCGGCCGAAAGCGCGGACTTCGTCGCCGTCCACGGAGGCCGCCAGGTCCCAACGGTCGCCGCGCGTCACCAGGAAGGATCGGCCGGTGCAGGCATGGCGCAAGGCGAACTGCCAGAAGGCCGCCTCGGAGCCCACCGGTTCGAGATCATGCGGCCCGATCACGAGTCGCGATGGGCGGGGCGTTGCGCCCAGCGTCCAACGCAGGGCGATACCCAGGAACGCAAAACGCGCCGACAGCGACGAAGGCTGGATGGTCAGCACGCGGATTCTGTTGATCATGGCGAGGACCCCTTGCAGATGGAGTCCAGCGTAGCAAAAGCCGCTCGGGCGTTCTATACCGCCTTTGGCGGAAATCGAGGCCTTTGGTCGATTGCTATTTCCGGGCGGTGTCCGGCCCGCGCTCGCGAGTGATCCGGCCCAGCAGCAGCAGGGCCGCGGCCGGCGCCAGCGCGAACGCTGCAAACAGCCAGTGCGCCGCATGCTGCGCGCCGGCCACGCCGCCTGGGTCCGCCAGGCCCGCGCTGTTGGTGATGACGCCGGCAAGCGCCGCCGTCAATGCCGTCGCGTAAAGCTGCACCGTGGTGATGGATGAAGAGGTCAGGGTTTCTTCGCCGGCGGGCGCTGCCGTGAAAATGCGCGTCAGCAGGTGCGGCCAACTCAGGCCGATGCCGAACCCCACGCCGGCCAGCGCGAGCACGTAGACGGCCAAGCCCGCGTACGACTGCAATTGCGCGGGGCGCGGCGTCATATAGGCAAGTCCAGCCAGCGCGGCCAGGATCACCACCGGGCTCAGGCGCACCAGGAGGTTGGCCGCCGGGCCGCTGCGCGTGGCGCTCGGCATGGCGGCCAAGGTCCAGCCCGCTGCCATGGCTGCGGTCATGTAACCGGCGGCCAGGGGTGTCATTCCATGGATCACTTGCAGGAAGTAGGGCACGAAGATCTCGGTGGTGATGGCAGCCACCACCAGGCACATGACGGCGTACAGCGAGCCCAGCGGCGTGGCGATGGAGTAGGCGCCGGTGGGCAGCAACCGTTTTACGGCGCGCTTGTCCACCGCGGCGATCAGCGCGGCAATCGCCAGCCCCGCGGCGATGCCCGCCAGATTCCAGCGCAAGTCCTTTGACAGGCTGGCCAGTGTGATTGCCAGCACGCTGGCTACCAACAGGCACAAGGTGGTCAGGGGCAGCGGACTTGGCCGGGAAGGGGGAACTGTATCCTTGCCCCCGACCTTGAGCGCGACGATCGCGGCCAGGCCGGCGGCAACCGGCAGCAGGGCCCAGAATGCCAGCCGCCAGTGCCCGGTCTGGGCGAAGACGCCGCCGATGGCCGGGCCGCACAGCGTGGCGACGCCCCACATGCCCGACACCAGGGCCATGGCGCGCGACCAGAGCGGCGCGGCGAACACCAGGCGGATCAACGCATAGCTGAGCGCAAACAGGATGCCGCCGCCCAGGCCCTGGATACTGCGTCCGGCCAGCAGCACCGGCATACTTGGCGCCAGCGCGCACACCACGGATCCGACGGTGAACACCGCCACGGCAAGCAGGTAGGCCGCGCGGGGGCCCAGTGTTTCGATAAGCCTCGCGGACAGCGCCGATCCGACAATTGAGGTCACGACGAACAGCGTGGTGTTCCAGGCGTAGTACTCCAGCCCGCCGATGTCCTTGATGACGCTGGGCAGGATGGTCGTGACGATGTAGACGTTGATGGCGTGCAAGGCCACCCCGCCTGCCAGCGCGATGGAGCGCAAGGCATTAGTCCCATGCAGCAGATCTGCCCAGGACGCGCTTGATACATGGGTGGTGCCGGTGCTCATGCGGTCATCCGTCTTCGAGAGAATTATTTAAACAAGATTTACGTTGGATAATACGCATGCCGCGAGACAATCGCAAACGCAGCGCGGGGGCGGCTGCGCGGATCCCGTACAGGGGAATTCAGGGCCGGCGCAGGCCGCGCATCAGCAGATCCAGGGCCTGCAGGGCCTGATTCAGCCGGGGACCGTTTTCCGGCTCCTGCGCGATCCAGAAGGCGCTTTCGACCAGGCTGCCATTGATCAGTCGGGCGAGTGCCTGTGGCGCCGCTGTTTCGATGACGCCCTGGTCCATCATTGTCTGCAGCAGCGCGCTCAGGGACGCGATGCATTGCTGCTGCGAGCTGTCGGTTGCTGCGCCCAGCACGGCTCGCGCGTCCTGCAGCACGATGCGCCGGATCTCAGGCTCCGCGGCCATTTCCAGGTAGGCGCGGCAACGGCCGCGCAAGGCCGTCCATGCATCGGGCGCCTGCGCGGCAATGGTGGCCAGGCGCTGATCCATTTCGCCGTCGATCTGTTCGACCACCGCCGCGAGCAAGCCTTTCTTGTCCCCAAAATGGTGATACAGCGCGCCGCGGGTAAGTCCCGCAGCCGCCGTGAAATCATCCATGGACGTGGCCGCATAGCCTGCCTCGCGGAAGGCTCGCCGGGCGGTGGCCAGCAGTTTTGCACGGGTGGCTTCTATCATCTCGGCGCGGGAACGCGTCATGCTCCTCTCCAGAAACATACGGCACGTATGTAAATTGACATACGCATCGTATGTGAATACGATGCCGCTGTCCATTTCCTTCAAAGGTGTCCGGTGCCGAATCCGTATCGCGAGTTGTTCAAGGCGCCCGGCGCCCTGGGTTTTGTATTGGCCGGCGCCATCGCGCGCTTGCCCTTGCCCATGATCGGCATAGGCATCATTACCATGCTGTCCGAGGTGCGTGGCGCCTACGCGCTGGCGGGCGCGGTCGCCGCCACTTTCGCCTTGGCCACGGCCTTGCTGGCTCCCCGGATTTCCCGTCTGGTAGACCGCCACGGCCAGGGCCGGGTGCTGCCCGTCGCGGCGGGGCTCAGCATCGCGGGGTTGATCGGCCTTGCGGCTTGCGTGCAATGGAATTCGCCCGATTGGACCCTGTTCCTCTTTGCCGCGCTGGCGGGCGCCTTGCCCAGCATGCCCGCGATGATACGCGCGCGCTGGACCGAGATTTTCAGGGACCGCCCGCAGTTGCGCACCGCCTATGCGCTGGAGTCCGTCGCCGATGAGCTGAGCTTTATCGTCGGCCCGACATTGGCGGTCGGGCTGAGCGTTCTGTTCTTTCCGCAGGCCGGGCCGCTGGTTGCCGCGTTGCTGCTCGCCGTGGGCGTCACGGCTTTCGTCCTGCAGCGCGCCACCGCGCCGGCGGTGCGGTTCAGGCAGGAGGGGCGCCAGGAGTCGGTGCTGCGCATGCCGCCGATGCGCTTGCTCCTGGCGATGATGGCCGCAATGGGCGTCATCGTGGGTACCATCGACGTCCTGAGCGTCGCTTTCGCCCGCCAGCAAGGCGTGCCCGCCGGCGCCAGCCTGGTGCTATCCGCTTACGCCCTGGGCTCCTGCGTGGCGGGTTTGATATTCGGCGTCCTGAAATTCCAGATGCCGCTTGCCCGGCTGTTGGCGGTGGCGGCTGCGGTGACGGCATTTACGACGGTTCCGCTGCTGCTGGTGAACGACCTGCTCACGCTGGCGCTGGGAGTGTTGCTGGCCGGCCTGTCATTCGCGCCAACCATGATCATCGCGATGGCGCTGGTGGAGAGCAGCGTACCCGGCCATCGGCTGACCGAGGGCCTCACCTGGTTGGTAACGGGCCTGGGCGCAGGCGTGGCGGCGGGGGCCGCGCTGGCTGGCTGGGTGGTCGACCATCACGGTGTGGGGGCGGGATTCTGGACCGCGGTATGCGCGGGCGCTATCGTGCTGCTGGCGGCCTTGCCGGTCAGGCGCGCGTCTGTAGCGGTGCGCGCCGGCGCCTGATCCGGCGGGTCGATACAGGCCGGTCGATAGAATGGCAGCTTCGGCAGCCGTTCGCGCGCCACCAGGAGAAGCCCATGTCCAGAACCGTCGTCAATCCCGATACCGTGCCTAATACCGTTCAATACGGTTTCAGCCAGGCCGTCATCGTTACGGGACAGCGCCGCATGTTGCTGTCCGGCCAGGTCGGCGTCGATGTCCATGAACGCACGGTGGGGCCCGGGCTGCAGGAGCAGACCATCGCTGCGCTGGATAACGTCGAGCGTGTGCTTGCCGCAGCCGGGGGAACCCTGGCGCAAGTGATCATGTTGCGCATCTACATCTGCGAAACGGCAAGGGAAGACCAGGAGGTCATCGCGCAGGCGTTGCGCGACCGCTTCAAGAAGGATCCCCCGCCTTCGTCGTGGGTCATCGTCAGCGGTCTGTCTCTGCCGGAATGGCTGATCGAGATCGAGGCAGAGGCAATGCTTGATTGATGGCAGCTAGCCGCGCCACGGCGCCTGGGCAAAGGCGGCGCGCAGGTGAGCCAGGAAACCCGCCGTCCGCGCCGCAAGCTCCTGGCGCGACTTGACCAGGGCCACCACGTCCGCCGACGGCAGGTTCCAGCCAGGCAGAAGGGGAATCAGCGCGCGCGTCTGCAGATGCGCCGCTACGTCCCATTCCGACCGCACAATGATGCCGTGTCCGGCCAGGGCCCATTCCACGGCGGTCTCGCCCGCGTTGCTCGACAGCACCGGTGCGACGCGTACCCCCACGGCCGGGCCGCGCCCGTGCTTGAAGCGCCACAAGGTCACGTCTTCATCGTTTTCCCGCAGGGCAATGCAGTCGTGTGCGCGCAGGTCCTCGGGCTTGGCGGGCGCGCCGTGGCGCGCCAGGTAGGCGGGCGACGCGCACAGGATCCGGCGATTGGGCGCCAGCGGGTAGGCGACCAGCGTCGAATCGCGCAGTTCGCCGATATGGATCATGACGTCCCAGTCGTCGGAGGCGAGCCGCGGCGGTCCGTCGGACAGCGTCAGGCTGGCTGTGACGTCCGTGCTTTGCGCGCGGAATTCGGCGACGAGCCCGGCGATGTAGCGTTGCCCGAAGCCCAGGGGAGCGACCACGCGCAAATGGCCCGCGACCACGCCTCGCCGGCCTGCCAATTCGTCCGCCAGATCGCCCAGTTCGCTGCAAATCTGTTCCGCGCGCAGCGCCAGCAACCGGCCTTCGTCAGTCAAGGCGGTGCCGCGGCCCGAGCGGTTGACCAACCTGACGCCCAGGCGTTTTTCAAGCGTGTGCAGCCGTTGCGTGACGGCCGGCGGGGTCACGTCCAGGGCTCGCGCGGCTTCGGCCAGCGAACGGGTGGCGGCCAGACTCAGGAAAAATCGCAGGTCTTCAGTGGTAATCATGCAGGCACGGATTAATTGATGATTAAGTCCAGATTAAACACGCGGAACCGGCGCCGCGCCATACTTCAGCCATTCCAATTCGATCTTCCGAGACTGCCATGAGCCAGAGCGCCACGCCTTCCTCCCTCGATGACCTTGATACACCGTGCCTGCTGCTGGATGAAACGCGCATGATGCGCAACATCCAGCGCCTGAACGCGCTGATGACCGGGCACGGGGTGCAACTGCGCCCGCACCTGAAGACCCCCAAGTCCATCGACGTGGCGCGCCGGCTCATGTCCTCGCCGCAGGGTCCCGCTGCAGTGTCCACGCTGCAGGAGGCCGAGCAGTTCGCGGCCGCCGGTGTTACCGATCTGCTGTACGCCGTGGGCGTGTCGCCAGCCAAGCTGGAGCGTGTGCTGGCGTTGCGGCGGCGCGGCGTGGATCTCACCGTGGTGGTGGACAGCCTGGAGGCGGCGCGCGCCGTCGCCCGGCGGGCGCGCGAGGCGCAGGATGCCATCCCCGCTTTGATCGAAATCGACTGCGACGGCCATCGCGCCGGAGTGCAGCCCGGCAACACAGCGCAACTGCTCGCGATTGCGCGGGTCCTGCACGAGGAGGGGGCTTGCCTGCGAGGCGTCATGACGCACGCCGGCGAGTCATACGGCTGCGATAGCGTCGAAGCGATTGCCGACATGGCCGAACAGGAGCGCCGTGCGGCCGTTGTTTGCGCCGAAGCGATCCGCCAGGCGGGCATGCCTTGCCCCGTCGTAAGCGTGGGATCCACGCCTACGGCGCATTTCGCCCGCAATCTCGATGGCGTGACTGAAGTCCGCGCCGGCGTATACGTGTTCTTCGATCTGGTGATGGCGGGACTGGGCGTGTGCTCGGTGGACGATATCGCCGCAACCGTGCTGACCACCGTCATCGGCCATCAGCCCGACAAGGGCTGGATTCTGGTCGACGCCGGCTGGATGGCCATGTCGCGCGACCGGGGCACAGCCAGGCAGCGGGTGGACCAGTTGTACGGCTTGGTGTGCGATGCGAGCGGCAGGTTCTATCCCGACGTGCTGCTTGCCGAAACCAACCAGGAGCAAGGCATCATCAAGGTTCGACCCGGCAGCGGGGCGGTCTTGCCGGATCTGCCCTTGGGCACGAAGCTGCGCATCGTGCCCAACCACGCCTGCGCTACTTGCGCCCAGCACGACGCCTACCAGGTCGTGCGCCCGGATTCATCGGAAATCGTGGCGCAGTGGGAACGGTTTCGCGGTTGGTAGCCGCCTTTTTTCACGGAGGCACCCATGGAACTCATCCATACGCATCAGGCCACGCCGCCCGCCGGCCATTATGCGCAGGCCGTTCGCGCCAACGGCTTTATCTTCGTCTCGGGGCAGCTGGGTTTCCTGCCGCCGGCGGCGCCGGGCGAGCGGCCGTCGCTGGCCAGCGGCGCGGCCGCGCAGACGCGGGAGGCGCTGCGCAGCGTCAGCGCCATTCTTGAAGCGGCTGGCGCCTCTCTCGCTGCGGTCGCCAGTGTGACGGTGTACATCCCGGACGTGGCGCTCTGGGACGAAGTCAATCGCGTTTACGAGCAATGCTTGGGCGATCACCGGCCGGCGCGGGCTGTCGTGCCCACCCGCGAACTGCACTATGGGGCCCTGGTCGAGATCAGCGTGGTGGCGGTCGGCTAGGGCGGCTGGCGCCGCTTGTCCGGCAGGCTGCCGGGCGCGGATGTGTCCGCATGGACGCCTATAATGCCTGCGCCTCAATACCTACGTGGGAGACCGCCCGTGCAGTACGAATACCTGTTCTGGTCGATGGCCGCGATGGTGGCGGCGGCTCTGGTTGGCGGTTCGTTTTGCGGCCGCCTGGGCTCCGTCAAGCGCGTGCTGCTGGGTGTCGCCGCACTGGCGGCTGTCGTGAGCGTGGCGGTGTTCCTGTTGTCCCGCCACGGCGGCTTCAGCGATCTGTCGGCGATGCTGTCGATCGCCGCCTTCATGTTCAGCCTGGTGATCGGCGCGGCCGCGTCGCTGCTCACGCGGCGCATCCTGCTGCGCCGCTGAGCCCCGGGGCGCCGCGCGCCTTATTCTTCCGCGTCGTAGTCCTCGTCGTCCTCGTCTTCTTCATCCTGTTCCAGGGCGTCATAGCCCTTCCAGGTGATGCGCCAGCGCGTGGCGCCCGCGGTCGCCGCGGTTTCGCTGATCTGCTTGACCAGGCCCGCATCTTCCAGCAGGTCCAGGTGATGCGCGATCAGCTGCAGGCCTTGCTCTTCGGGGTGCGGGGCCAAGGCCACGTTCTTGATGTCGTGCGTGCTCAGGTTGGGGCCGGGGGCGTCGCGCAGGGCGCCGAGGATAGTGACGACCAGATCGAAATCGCGTTGCATGATGTCCACCATTCATTGGGGCTAAGGGATAGGGCGACGATAGCAGAGATCCATTGCGGCGACGCGACAGGGCGCGCCGCCGGGTTACAGTCCAGGGTTCTTGATAACCGATACATGCAGATCCCATGAAGAAACCCGCAGAGCGCGATTGCCTCGCGCTGATTCCCGGCTATTCGGGCCAGGCCGCCAAGCTCTTCCTCACGCGCAACGAAGACGGCAGCATCGAAGGCGTGACCGTGTTCGACCTGCTCGGCCACGTCAAGCTGCAAGGCGATGCCGATGCGGCCGCGGCGTGGGTGGGCGACTGGCTTGCCCAGGAGTCCGGCAATCGCAAGGCCCGTCGCACGCAACTGCTGGCGCAGCTGTTCGTCTGCAAGCTGGTTGCGGACGAAAAGGATGCCTTCCTGGCGGCCCAGAAACCCCTGGTGCGCGCGCTGGCCGACGCCGGCGTGCGCATCCGCCCCGTTGCGGCGACGTCGGGCGCTGCCCGGCAGTCGCTTGGTCCTACTGTCAAGAAGCATTAGCGTAAGGCTGTTATAGTCGCGCCTGGGCGTGCGAGTGCACCTGCAAGGTGCGTGCCCAGGCGGGCTCTGCCCGCAAATCAAGGAAGATGGATCATGGAAATAGTGAGTCGGCAGGTTGCCGACGTAGCGGGCGGCGTCGAGCTGCACACCACGCTGGATGGCGAGAGCATCAGCGTCTACGTCTTAGTGGGCGTGACGGACCTCAATGCGATCGCAGACATCGTGCCGCGTGAAAAAGTCGAAGCCGGGGCGGACATACACGCCTCAACTGTCGACAATGTTGATAATGCGCAAGAACAGATCGACCAAGTCCTGGAAAATATGAATCCCGGCGACGTGGCGGTTTTCCTTTGCTCGGGCCCCGATGCTTTTGGCGCGGCGCTCGATCTGCTGGGTTTACCTATCGACGAGTAAGCCTGGCGGCAAACCAAAGTGCTAGCCCGAACGGCGTATGAAGAAATCCTCGTACGCGGGCAGGCGGCATTTATATAAGCCTTGATTGTTTTTTTATGATGCGTGGGTGTAAACACCTATGCAGGACTCCTTATTGCCTATGAAAATGTGTGGATTCCGCGTGCAGTTTCTCTTTGTTGCATTATTGGCACGCATTTTTTAGGATTATGTTGACTTGTGAGGGGAACCTAACGATAGTGTCGGCACACGATCACAAGCGTTGCGATTTTCGTTCAGTGCCGTGCCTTTTCCGGCTCAGCGTTATTGTTCTACTGTCCCCTCCTTGATTGATTCGTGACCTCCGGGCATTTGCCCATTATCTCTAGGAAATACAGTATGGAAACCGGCGTCGTTAAGTGGTTCAACTCGGAAAAGGGCTATGGCTTCATCACTCCGGAAGCGGGTGGTAAGGATCTGTTCGCTCACTTCTCCGAAATTCAGGGCTCGGGCTTCAAGTCTCTGGAAGAGAACCAGCGCGTCAGCTTTGTGACGGCCAATGGCCCCAAGGGCCCGCAAGCCACGAAGATCCAGGTCCTGTAAGGGTCTGAGTTTTCGGTAGAAGCCCCTTCGCGGGGCTTTTTTGTTTTCTGCGGCAATGCATCCTGAACATGGAAAGTATCTGCCCATTTGTAATATCAGGGTAATCCCTAGGATTTAGTATCTCTCGACATCAAACTCGCACCGGATTCATTCTTCTGGTGTATGAGCCCTAAATCCGGCGCGCGTCTCTGTTATTGTCGGCCTTGCTTCGACTCCAGGATCCGCGCTCTCATGACTTCTCCTTCCACCACGCCGATTGTTCCGCAAGCCGCAGACGTGGTTGCATTCTGGCTCAACTCCGGCCCGCAACAATGGTTCAGCAAGAGCGCGGAATTCGATGCCGCCTTTCGTGACCGCTTTGAAGCGAGCCACATGGCCGCCGCGGCGCGCCAGCTGGACGCGTGGCTGGATGACGCCACCGGTGCCTTGGCGCTGGTGATCCTGCTGGACCAGTTCCCCCGCAACGCCTATCGCAACACCGCGCATATGTTCGCGACCGACCCGCTGGCTCAGTATTTCGCGGACCACGCCATTGCGGCGGGCCATGACTTGGCGGTGGATCCGCAATTGCGCCAGTTTTTCTACCTGCCTTTCGAACACGCCGAAAATCTTGCGGCGCAGAACCGTGGCGTGGCCTTGATGGAGCCGCTGGACGCCGAGTCGTTGCGTTGGGCGGTTCTGCATCGCGACATCATCAAGCGCTTCGGACGCTTTCCCCACCGCAATGCTGCGCTGGGCAGGCAAACCACGCAGGCGGAGCAAGAGTTTCTCGATTCCGGCGGCTTCGCCGGATAGCATTCCACCCTCGGCAAAGGCGCTGGGGCGAGGTCTGCGGCAGCAAGTATCCGCATGTGTCCACGCGTGCCAAGTTGAAAATTCCGCGCCTTTTTTTGGGTCCGAACCCTTGCCGGGCCTGGTTTTCCGCTGCTTCGGATGCCGTGCGGAACTTGTAGATGTTTGACGTTTTTCGGGGTTCGCCAATACACTGGGTTTAGCGAGATTTTCAAGCGACGCGGTCTGCGTTTCACTTGTCGCCGTCAGTGGTACTGCGGTTGCTTCCTCTCCCATCCTTGATGATCTGGCGCCCCGCGAGCAATCGCTTTTTCTAGGTTCAAGGACATTCCATGGCAACCGGCATCGTTAAGTGGTTCAACGCCGAAAAGGGTTATGGTTTCATCATGCCCGATGATGGCAGCAAGGATCTTTTCGCTCACTACTCGGAGATCCGCAGCGAAGGCTACAAGTCGCTGCAGGAAAACCAGCGCGTCACCTTTGATGTCGGCACCGGCCCCAAAGGTCCCAGCGCGAAGAACATCAAGGTCGCGGCCTGACCTGAGCAGGGCAGCGCGCCGGCAGGCCCGGTGTTCCGCCCAGAAAAAAGCCCCCGCACGCAATGTGCGGGGGCTTTTTTGCTGCTTACGCCGTATGCCGCGGGATGGCGGCGTGCAGGTCAGTGCTTGGCGTTGTGCGTCGGGGTGGCCAGCCTGTCCACCAGTGCAATTCCCAATGCCGACAGGATGAACAGGGCATGGATGATGGTCTGCCACATCACGCCGGCCTCTGAGAAGCGGGCGTTGGGCGTGCCCAGGGTGCCGGCTTCGATGAAGGTGCGCAGCAGGTGGATCGAAGAGATGCCAATGATGGCCATCGCCAGCTTCACCTTGAGCACGCTGGCGTTCACGTGGCTGAGCCATTCCGGCTGGTCGGGATGGTCTTGCAGGCGCAGGCGGGACACGAAGGTTTCGTAGCCGCCAACGATCACCATGACCAGAAGGTTCGAGATCATCACCACGTCGATCAGGCCCAGCACCAGCAGCATGATCTCCATCTCGCCGAAACTGGTGGCATGCGTCAGCAGATGCCATAGCTCCTTCAGGAACAGCATGACGTAGACGCCCTGCGCGACGATCAGGCCAAGGTACAGGGGCAGCTGCAGCCAGCGCGAGCTGAAGATGAGACTGGGCAGCAGGCCCAGGCGGGGAGGGGTATTCGGGATCATTTTGGGTGCGAGCCGTTTGGTGTATGCAGAAAAAGGCGGGCGCAATTCTATCAATGCGGCGCTGCCGTGTGGCTATCGATTTTTTATGAAGGATCCGGTTGTCCGGGGATGCCGGCTAGCATGATTGCGCCAACCCCGTTGGGGTTTTATGTAAGAAAAACTGGCATTTGCGAAACTGTGTGGCGAAACGCTTGGTGTGCATTGGTCGTATATAGAATTGCGGCCTCGTTCGCATAGAGCCCGTAAAGAGGAGTTTGTTCCCATGAAGATCCGCTACACCGTCGCCGCCCTGGGCGTTGCGCTTGCCCCTTTCTCGGCCTCCCAGGCCCTGGACATCGGCGGCCTGGTCGGCGCCGGCAGCAAGGTTGTTCAGGCTGCCACGCTGAGCGATGCCGAAATCAAGACCCTGTCGGACAAGGCCTGCGCGCAAAGCGATTCCCAGGAAAAGATCGCCGCTCCCGGCAGCAAGTACGACGCCCGCCTGCAGAAGATCGCCAAGCAGCTGGGCGGCACGGTCAACGGCCAGAAGGCCAGCTACAAGGTCTATGTCACCAAGGACGTCAACGCCTGGGCCATGGCCAACGGCTGCATCCGCGTCTACAGCGGCCTGATGGACATGATGACCGACGACGAGGTCCTGGGCGTGGTGGGTCACGAAATCGGCCACGTCGCGCTGGGCCATAGCAAGAAGGCGATGCAGACCGCCTACACCGTGTCCGCCGCGCGCGATGCCGCCAATGCCGCGGGTGGCGCCACGGTGGCCGCGCTGAGCTCGTCGCAACTGGGCGACCTGACCGAGAAGTTCATCAACGCGCAGTTCTCGCAATCGCAGGAAAGCGCCGCCGACGACTACTCCTTCGACCAGCTCCAGGCCAAGGGCCTGAATACCCGCGGCCTGGTGACCGCGTTCCAGAAGCTGGCTGAGCTGGACGGCGGCAAGAGCGATATGATGAGCTCCCACCCGTCCTCGGCCAAGCGCGCGCAGCACATCGAAGAGCGCATCGCCAAGGCCAAGTAAGCCATCCATACAGGCGTATATCCTCCCGTCCCGGGTGGAAAACGGGGCGCGAGTATCCGGACTTATCCGGGTGCTCGCGCCCCTTTGCGTCAGGGGACCGGAACTTTCCGGTAAAATGCCCCGTTTATCCGCCCGTCATCTCTTTATCTCTCGGAAAATAGGTCTTTTAATGCAGCCTGTGGTTGAAACCCTCTCCGGCCTGGAGCGCCGTGTTGATCTGGCCGTCTCGGTGGCCGACGTCGAAAAGGAAGTCCAGGCGCAATTGAAGCGCGTGGCCCGGACCGCCAAGGTCCCCGGCTTCCGTCCGGGCAAGGCGCCGCTCGCCATGCTCGAGCGCAGCCATGGTCCCAGCATCCGCTACGACGTGATCAATAGCCAAGTTGGCCGTGCCTTTGAACAAGCTGTCGATGGCGCCAAGCTGCGCGTCGCCGGCGCCCCGAACCTCGAGCCCAAGACCGAAGGCGTTGCCGACGACACGCTGGCGTTTACCGCCACGTTCGAGGTCTACCCCGAAGTCGCCGTGCCGGATCTGTCGGCCCTGGCCGTCACCCGCTACGAAACCGCCGTCACCGACGCCGAAGTGCAGCAAACCCTGGACGTTCTGCGCAAGCAGCGCGCCACGTTCGAAGCCCGTGAAGGCCGCGCGTCGCAAGACGGCGACCGCGTCACGCTGGACTTCGCCGGCACCATCGACGGCGTGCCGTTCGAAGGCGGCAAGGCCGAAGCGTTCCCGTTCGTGCTGGGCCAAGGCCGCATGCTCCCGGAATTCGAAGAAGCCGCCCGCGGTCTGAAGGCTGGCGAAAGCAAGGTCTTCCCGCTCAAGTTCCCTGATGACTACCAAGGCAAGGAAGTCGCTGGCAAGACCGCCGAATTCACCATCACCGTCAAGGAAGTGGCTGAAGGCGTGCTGCCCGAACTGAACGCCGAATTCGCCAAGTCCCTCGGCCAGGCCGAAGGCGACGTCGAAAAGCTGAAGGCCGACATCCGCAGCAACATCGAGCGCGAAGTGAAGGTTCGTTCGGCTGGCCGCACCAAGTCCAGCGTCATGGACGCCCTGGTCGAAGCCGGCAAGTTCGATGTGCCGAAGGCCCTGGTCGACAACGACGTGCAAGGCCGTGTCGCCGCTGCTCGCGAAGAACTCAAGCAGCGTGGCATCCCGAACGCCGAATCCGTGCCGATCCCGGCCGAAGCCTTCGCCACGGAATCCGAGCGCCGCGTGCGCCTGGGCCTGCTGGTGTCGGAACTGGTCAAGCAAGCTCAGCTGCAAGCCAAGCCCGAGCAAGTTCGCGCGCGCATCGAAGAGTTCGCCGAGAACTACGAACAACCCGCCCAGGTTGTCAGCTATTACCTGGCCGACCGCCAGCGTCGTGCTGAAATCGAGGCTATCGTGCTTGAAGACAATGTCGTCGCGCACGTGCTGGAAAAGGCCAAGGTCACCGAAGAGAAGGTGCCTTTCGATCAGTTGATGGGGATGGCGTAACACTATGCAGAGATTCACCGATTTCTATGCGGCAATGAATGGCGGGTCTTCGGTGACCCCCACCGGCCTGGGCTACATTCCCATGGTGATCGAGCAGTCGGGGCGCGGCGAACGCGCTTACGACATCTATTCGCGTCTGCTCCGCGAGCGGCTCATTTTCCTGGTGGGTCCGGTCAATGACGCAACGGCCAACCTGGTCGTGGCGCAGTTGCTGTTCCTGGAATCGGAGAATCCTGACAAGGACATTTCCCTGTACATCAACTCGCCTGGCGGGTCGGTGTACGCGGGCATGGCCATTTATGACACCATGCAATTCGTCAAGCCGGACGTGTCCACCCTTTGCACCGGCCTGGCGGCCAGCATGGGCGCGTTCCTGCTGGCGGCAGGCAAGAAGGGCAAGCGTTTCACGCTGCCCAACTCGCGCATCATGATCCACCAGCCCTCGGGCGGCGCCCAAGGGCAGGCCTCGGATATCCAGATCCAGGCTCGCGAGATCCTGGACCTGCGCGAACGCCTGAACCGCATCCTGGCCGACAACACCGGCCAGACAATGGAGCGCATCGGGATAGACACGGAACGTGACAACTTCATGTCTGCCGAAGATGCGGTATCGTATGGACTGGTGGACAAGGTTATGACCTCCCGCTCGGAAGGCTGACTTCCAGGTTGACCCGAACCCGCTGCCACCACGTTTGAGTAAGCGCATGCGCTAGGCCTTTAACCGGCTTGGCGCATCTTTACCTGAGATACGAAACAAATATGCCTGAAAAAAAGGGATCGGCAGACGCAAAAGTGCTGCATTGCTCGTTTTGCAATAAAAGCCAGCATGAAGTCCGCAAGCTGATCGCGGGTCCGTCGGTATTCATCTGCGATGAATGCATAGATCTGTGCAACGACATCATCCGCGAGGAGGCGCAAGCCACGGCCCGCGCGGCGATTCGTTCCGAACTGCCCACTCCGGCTGAAATCAAGACTTTCCTGGACCAGTACGTCATTGGGCAGAACTCGCCCAAGCGCATGCTGGCCGTGGCCGTCTACAACCATTACAAGCGCATCCGCCACGGCGAGATCAAGGGCGACGAAGTCGAACTGTCCAAGAGCAACATCATGCTGATCGGCCCCACGGGGTCGGGCAAGACGCTCCTGGCCCAGACGCTGGCACGCATGCTGAACGTGCCCTTTGTCATGGCCGATGCGACCACGCTGACCGAAGCCGGTTACGTGGGTGAAGACGTCGAAAACATCATTCAGAAGTTGCTGCAGAACTGCAACTACGAAGTGGAAAAGGCGCAGCGCGCCATTATCTACATCGATGAAATCGACAAGATCTCCCGCAAGTCCGACAACCCGTCCATCACCCGCGACGTGTCGGGCGAGGGCGTGCAGCAGGCCTTGCTGAAGTTGATCGAAGGCACGGTCGCTTCGGTGCCCCCGCAGGGCGGCCGCAAGCACCCCAACCAGGACTTCGTCCAGGTCGACACGACCAACATCCTGTTCATCGTGGGCGGCGCTTTCGATGGTTTGGAGAAGGTCATCCGCGACCGTACCGAGAAATCGGGCATCGGCTTTTCGGCCTCGGTGCGCGCCAAATCAGAACGCGGCGTGGGCGAGCTGTTCTCCGAGGTCGAACCCGAAGACCTGATCAAGTTCGGCCTGATTCCCGAACTGGTCGGCCGTCTGCCGGTGGTCGCCACCCTGGATGAGCTGGACGAAGCGGCCCTGGTGCAGATCCTGACCGAGCCCAAGAACGCCTTGCTCAAGCAGTTCCAGAAGCTGTTTGCCATGGAAGGCGCCGAGCTTGACGTCCGGCCTGCCGCCCTGAAGGCGATCGCCCGCAAGGCGCTCCGCCGCAAGACCGGCGCGCGCGGCTTGCGTTCCATCATCGAGGCGGCCCTGCTCGACACCATGTATGACCTGCCTTCCCAGGGCAACGTCAAACGTGTGGTGCTGGATGAAGGCGCCATCGAAGGCGAGGGTAAGCCATTGCTCATCTACGCCGACGAGGACGCGGCTTCAGACAAGCCGGAACGCGGTGAAGTCCGCGACGCAGCAGCCTGATATTTCAAAAAAGCCCGTTCCTGTAACGGGTTTTTTTGCCTAAGGCGCATTCCCGGGTACAAACACGCTTTTC
Source organism: Achromobacter sp. D10 (assembly GCF_035282245.1). Taxonomy (NCBI): domain Bacteria; kingdom Pseudomonadati; phylum Pseudomonadota; class Betaproteobacteria; order Burkholderiales; family Alcaligenaceae; genus Achromobacter; species Achromobacter sp. D10. Next base: position 172,541 of record NZ_JAYJLE010000005.1, on the reverse strand, counting down.
CTGCAGGCGCGACGCTTGCATACTGAGGGTGCTGCCCGCGGTTTTTTTCAGCCTTTGGGTTATCCAGGCGCCGAGATCTTGAATTTTCGGCTATTGTTCCCATAACAGACGTAACTGACGCGGATTGACCGGGTATACCCGGACTTCCCGTCCCCAATACGCCGAGTCATACCGAGGAACCTCCTATGTCTGCCAGCCAGACCCTGCCTTCCGACCCGATCGACCTGCCCCTGCTCCCACTGCGCGACGTAGTGGTGTTCCCGCACATGGTCATCCCGCTGTTCGTCGGCCGTCCGCGCTCTATCCGCGCGCTCGAGGTTGCGATGGAAGCGGGCAAGAGCATCATGCTGGTGGCCCAGAAATCCGCCGGCAAGGATGATCCCACCCCCGAAGACGTCTACGAGATCGGCTGCGTTGCCGGCATCCTGCAGATGCTCAAGCTGCCCGACGGCACCGTCAAGGTGCTGGTCGAAGGCACCCAGCGCGCCCGCATCAACAGCATCGAAGACGCCGATTCGCACTTCACCTGCCAGGTGACGCCTATCGAACCGGACGCCATGCAAGGCTCCGAGACCGAAGCCCTGCGCCGCGCCATCGTGGCCCAGTTCGAGCAATACGTAAAACTGAACAAGAAGATCCCCCCGGAGATCCTGACCTCGCTGGCTGGCATCGATGATGCCGGGCGCCTGGCCGACACGATCGCCGCGCATCTTCCTCTCAAGCTCGAGCAGAAGCAAAAAATGCTCGAGATCGTTGGCACCTCCGAACGCCTCGAAGGTCTGCTCACGCAACTCGAAACCGAAATCGACATCCTCCAGGTCGAGAAGCGGATTCGCGGCCGCGTGAAGAAGCAGATGGAAAAGAGCCAGCGCGACTACTACCTGAATGAGCAGGTCAAGGCCATTCAGAAGGAGTTGGGCGAAGGCGAAGAGGGCGCGGACATCGAAGAGCTCGAAAAGAAGATCATCGCTGCCCACATGCCCAAAGAGGCGCGCAAGAAGGCCGATGCAGAGCTCAAGAAGCTCAAGCTCATGTCGCCCATGTCGGCCGAAGCCACCGTGGTGCGCAACTACATCGATACGCTCATCAACCTCCCCTGGAGGAAGAAGAGCAAGATCAACAATTCCATCAGCAACGCGGAAACGGTGCTGGACAACGATCACTACGGCCTGGAAAAGGTCAAGGAACGGATCCTGGAATATCTTGCCGTGCAACAGCGCGTGGACAAGGTGAAGGCGCCGATCCTGTGCCTGGTCGGCCCTCCTGGCGTGGGCAAGACCTCGCTCGGCCAATCCATTGCCAAGGCGACGAACCGCAAGTTCGTGCGCATGGCGTTGGGCGGCGTGCGCGACGAAGCCGAGATCCGTGGCCATCGCCGTACGTATATCGGTTCGATGCCGGGCAAGATCGTCCAGAACATGTCGAAGGTCGGCGTGCGCAATCCCCTGTTCCTGCTCGATGAGATCGACAAGCTGGGCATGGATTTCCGTGGCGATCCCTCGTCGGCGCTGCTCGAGGTGCTGGATCCGGAACAGAACCACACGTTCCAGGACCACTACATCGAAGTCGACTTCGACCTGTCCGATGTCATGTTCGTTGCCACCAGCAACACGCTGAACATTCCTCCGGCGCTGCTCGATCGCATGGAAGTGATCCGCCTGTCCGGCTACACCGAGGAAGAAAAGATCCACATCGCCCGCGACCATCTGCTGCCCAAGCTGATGAAGAACAACGGCGTGAAGGACAGCGAGCTTACGGTCGACGACAGCGCGCTGCGCGACATCGTGCGCTACTACACCCGCGAAGCCGGTGTGCGTGCGCTCGAGCGCGAAGTGGGCAAGATCTGCCGCAAGGTCATCAAGCAATTGCTGACCCAGAACGATCGCGCCAAGGCTGAAGGCAAGGCCGTCGAGGTCAAGCCGGTCAACGTGACGGGCGACAACCTGAGCGATTATCTGGGCGTGCGCCGTTATGCCTTCGGCATGGCCGAAAAGGAAAACCAGATCGGTCAAGTGACCGGTCTGGCCTGGACGGAAGTCGGCGGCGATCTGTTGACGATCGAAGTGGCGGACATGCCGGGCAAGGGCGTTATCCAACGCACCGGTTCGCTGGGCGACGTGATGAAGGAGTCGGTCGAGGCCGCTCGTACGGTGGTGCGTTCCCGCGCCCGCCGCCTGGGCTTTGCCGACAGCGTCTTCGAGAAGCACGACATGCACGTGCACGTGCCGGAAGGCGCGACGCCCAAGGACGGTCCGTCCGCGGGTATCGCGATCACCACGGCCATGGTGTCGGCGTTGTCACGCATCCCGGTGCGCGCCGATGTCGCCATGACCGGCGAGATCACGCTGCGTGGCGAAGTCCTGCCTATCGGTGGCCTGAAGGAAAAGCTGCTCGCGGCCCATCGTGGCGGTATCAAGACGGTCTTGATTCCGGAAGAAAACGTCAAGGATTTGGCGGAGATCCCGGACAACGTCAAGAATCACCTTGAGATCGTGCCGGTACGCTGGATCGATAAGGTGTTGGAACTGGCCCTGGAGCGCCTGCCGGAGCCGCTGGCCGAGGAAGAAGCGGTCAAGGAACCCCTGGTGGCCAAGCCCGCTGAACCCGGCTCGACCGACCCGGTGCTCAAGCACTGACACGCCCCAGGACGCCCGCCCTTAAGGGCGGGCGTTTCTCCGGTTCAGGTCTCGAACAAAAAACCCGCCAATTGCTTTGGCGGTTTTTTTTTGCGGCGCGTATTGTTGGCCGCGGAAATGCGCGCGCGTTTTTAGTGGAGCGCGTGCGTGCGAATAAGACCCACGGCGATGCCTTCTAGCGCGAAATCCTGGCCAGCTTCCACGACGATGGGCTCGAAGTCGGGGTTTTCCGGCAAGAGTTCGATATGGCCGTTCTGCCGTTGCAGCCGCTTGACCGTGACGTCGTCACCCAGGCGGGCCACCACAATCTGGCCGTTGCGGGCTTCCGAGGCTTTCTTCACGGCGAGCAGGTCGCCTTCCAGGATGCCGGCATCGCGCATGCTCATGCCGCGCACCTTGAGCAGGTAGTCGGGCGCCTGGGCGAACAGATTGGGGTCGACGCCGACCTCGCGTTCGACGTGTTCGGCAGCGAGAATGGGGCTGCCTGCAGCCACGCGGCCGACCAGCGGCAGCAGCAGCTGAGCCAGCCCGGGCATGGGCAGCGAGCTTTGTGTGGGGGCAGGGGAGTTGTCCTTCAGGCGGATGCCGCGGGAGGCGCCGGCCGTCAGTTCAATGGCGCCCTTGCGGGCCAATGCCTTGAGGTGATCTTCGGCCGCATTGGGAGAACGGAAACCCAGGGCCAGGGCGATCTCGGCGCGGGTTGGCGGAAAGCCGGTGCGCGCGACCGTCTGCCTGATGAGATCCAGGATTTGTTGTTGGCGATCGGTAAGTTTGCTGGCCATGGCGATGATCCGGTGCTAGCGGACTGTACATATATACAGCGCCATTCTGGGGGACGCAGCGCAAAAAAGCAAGCCCGGCCCGGCCGTTTCAAACTCCGGCAGGCCGGCCGGCTGGACCGACGCGTTGCATTGCGCGCGGCCTGCTTGTCGTTCGCGCGCGGCCGCGGGAAAGTTGCCTTTCCGCACCCCGCCGCGCGGGGCGGCCGCTACGGCGTGTGGTTATTCCGGCTTGATGCCGGCCGCCTCGATGACGCCGCGCCATTTCCCGGTCTCGGATTCGATATACCCCTGCAGTTCCTCCGGCCGGGTGGCTTTGATCGTGATGGCCTTGTCTTCCAGCTTGCGGACGATGTCGGGTTTGGCCAGCACCTTCAGCAAGGCGGAACTCAACACCGACAGTCGGTCGGCCGGAATGCCGGCCGGGCCCATGACGCTGACCCAGGCGTCCACGCTCATGTTCTTCACGCCCAATTCCTCGGCGGTGGGCACTTGGGGTAGTTCCTTGATGCGCGTCGTGCTGGTGATGGCCAGCGCCCGCACTTTGCCCGACTGCACCAGGCTCAGGGCCGCGGGCAGGTTGTCGAATCCGAGGTCGACGTGCCCACCCATGAGGGCGGTCAATGCCGGGCCGCTGCCTGAGAAAGGAATGTGCTGCATCTTCGCGTCCGTCAGGATCTTGAAGTATTCCCCGGTCATATGGGGCGATGTACCGGCTCCGGGGCTGGCGTAGGAGAGTGGCCGCAGCTTTGCATCGGCGACCAGCGTGCGCAGGTCTTGGTACTTCGAATCGGCTTTGACCAGCACCAGATTGGTGTAGAAGCCAACCTCACCGATCATGGTGAAATCCTTGATGGGATCGAAATTCAGCTCCTTGCGCAGCAGCGGATTGATCACGTTGGTGGCTACGGTACCCAGGAAAATCGTGTAGCCGTCGGGTTTGGCGTGCGCGACCGACGAGGCGCCGATCGTGCCGCCCGCTCCCGCCTTGTTTTCGACGACCACGCTTTGTCCCAATTCGCGCGACAGCCCTTCGGCCAGCACCCGCGCGACGATATCGGTGGAGCCTCCCGGCGGAAACCCGACCACGAAGCGTATAGGCTGGTCCGGAAACGCCGCGGCGGAGCCGCACAGCGCAGAGGCCAACACGCAGGTCGTGGCGGCAATCCAGGTCTTGAATGTCATGATCGATGTTCCTCCTGCCGGTTCGCGTCGCGCAAGTCGTCAATAATTCGTCGCTTGTCGATTTTGCCCAGCGTGTTTTTTGGAAAAGACTGCACGATGTGGATGATTTTGGGCGTCCGTACGGATCCCAGTTGCTGTTTGCCGTAGTCGATCAGCGCCTCAACGCTGATCGAGCCGGGCCGAACCGGTACGACTGCCATTTCGACCCGCTCCCCCCAGTAGTCGTCGGCGACGCCGAACACCACGCTTTCTGCAACGCCTGGGTGTTGCGCATAGGCGTTCTCGACGTCAGAGGGATACACATTGAAGCCGCCGCTGATGATGATGTCTTTGGAGCGGCCCTTGATGAACAGGAAGCCGCGTTCGTCGAGGTAGCCGAGGTCTCCGGTGTGGAACCAGCCATCTTTCAGGACGGCCGCGGTCTGTTCGGGCATGTTCAGGTAACCCGACATCAGCAAGTCGCCGCTGGCGATGATTTCGCCCAAGGTGTGCGGGTTGGCCGTAGGGCGGCCGTCGGCGCCTACGACGGCCACCCGCGTCAGGGGTCCGATGCGGCCCGCGCTGCCGTGATTCTCGGCTTGGGAGCCAGTGACGCCGTCCATGCCCGCGATGATGACGGGTGCCTCCGTCAGGCCGTAGGTAACGCCGAGTACGGGGCCAAACGCTGCGATTGCCCGCGACAGCAGCGAGGTGGGGCAGGGCGCGCCGCCATACAGAAGGTTGCGCAGCGCCGCCAGAGGGCGTGGCGCGGCGCCCTGTGCTTGCACCAGCCGCTGGAGCAGGGTGGGAGGCACCCAAGTGGAGGTCACCTCATGCGCGTCCATCCAGGCATACAGTTGCTCTGCGGTGGCCTTGCCAGCTATCACCAGGCAGCCCCCTGCATGCAGTACCGGCAGTACGAACGTGCCCGCGCCATGCGTCATCGGCGGCGCCAGCAGAAAGCGTTCTTCGCTGTCGAAGCCATACACCATGGCCAACGACGCTACCATGGCGTTGATGCAGCGCAGCGACTGCAATACGGCCTTGGGTGCGCCGGATGATCCTCCCGTGAATTTGATGGCGGCGGTATCGCCCAGATCCGGGTTGGGGCGCGATGGTGACTGGCCTGCGTATTCACGCAATAGCGCGTCGATATGGAGGTCATGGCCTTCGTCGTGACAGATGCGCAGGCCACGGTATGAAACCAGCAGCTCCTCGTATGCCGCGTCGTGCAGCACGATGTCGGGCGCGGCCGTAGCCAGCTGACGGGCGATGTCCTGCTCGACTACGGTTGGCGTCAGCGGCACCAGCACGCCGGCACAGGCGTAGGTGGCCAGTATGCCGAGCAACATTGCGTGCGAATTGCCGGCCAGTGTGGCGACCACCGGGCGAGGTTTGCCCGACAGGCATTGCAGCGCCGCCGCCAGCGCCAGTGTCTGGCCGCGCAGCTCCTCGTAGGTATGGGTGTGGCCGGTAGCGGCATCAAGGGTAGCCGTGCGATCCGGGTGCCGCATGGCTGCACGCAGGAAAAAATCAATGGGCTGCATGCTAGACCCTGTTGCTGAGCACGGTGACCACGGCCGCGGCATCTTCGTAATGCAGGAAGCCGCCTCCGTTTTCGGCCACCGCGGTACGCGCATCCTGCACCTGGCGCGCTCCGGCCTCGTGACGCAGTTGCGTAACCAGCTCATGGATCTGCACTAATCCCGTCGCCGCGATCGGGTGTCCCTTGGACACCAGGCCGCCCGATACATTGACGGGCGTGATCCCGCCAAGACTGGTTGCTCCGCTTTCGGTATAGGGGCCGCCTTGGCCGCGTTCGCAAAGGCCCAGGTTTTCGATCTGCAGCAGTTCGGCGAAACTGGATGCGTCATGCACTTCAGCCACGTCGATATCCCGCGGAGTGATCCCGGCCATCGTATAGGCGCGCTGGGCAGCCAAGCGCACACAGTGCTTGTCCATATCGGTGACGTCGCGTATTACCGTGCTGGCCGCGCCGATGCCCGTGATTCTGATGGCGCGTTGCCTGCGCGCGCTGGACAAGGCGCGACCGCTGGACAGCACGATGGCCGCGGCGCCGTCGGAAATGGGCGCGCACATGGCGCGCGTCAGCGGCCAGGCGATGTCTGGGCTGGAAAGCACTTCGTCCACCGACATGTCTTTCTGGTATTGCGCCAGTGGATTCATGGTCGAGTGCGCGTGGTTCTTGGCCGCCGCGCTGGCGATCTGCCGCTGCGTGGTCCCATACGCGCGCATGTGCTGGCGCGCCATGGCCGCGTAGATGTCCATGAAAAAACTCTGCGTATTCCAGGCGCCAGGAGAATTCAGCCGCCGTCGGATGTCGGGGTCGGTCTCCTGCTGACAAAAGAAATCCCAGGTCTGGCGCAGCAGATGTATGTCGGTGCCGCCGAAGAACGCGTTCATCATTTCGGTCTTCTTGTCCGGATAGAACATCTTCTCCGCGCCGACCACGAGTACGGTGTCGAACATGCCGGACTCGATCGCCATGCAGGCGTTGAACAACCCGGAGCTGCTGCTGGCGCAGGCATTTTCGACGTTGAAGACGGGGATGCCGCTCACCCCCATTGCATTCAGCGCGCATTGGCCGCGGATCGAATTCTGCTTTTCCATTTGGCCCTGGCGCACGTTGGAGAACCATGCGGCCTGCATGTCTTCCAGTTCATGTCCGCTGTCGGACAGCGCGCCATTGACGGCTTGTTCAGTCAATTGCTTGACCGAGAGGTCCGGGTGACGGCCGAGCGGAGTGTGGGCGATGCCGGTGATGTAGACGTTCATGATAGGTGTGGGCAGCTGGTCGATGAGTGGCTCTATTCTGCGTGGCGGGCACTGCCGGATTAACCCCTGCTTACCCGTGAAAAAGAGGATAAAGTTCCGACATATGAAACTTTTCCGCTCGGGGCGGACGCGGATGACATGACGCAATCCTCCAGCATCCAGAAAGCGCTGCGAGTGCTCAAAACTGTGCAGTGCCATCACGAAGAAGGCCTGCGGCTTACTGACGTGTGTCGAGAGCAGGGATTGGAAAAGCCGACAGCGCTGCGCCTGTTGCGTGAGCTATCGGCGCAGGGGCTGGTGGTGCGCAACGTGCGCAGCAAGAAGTACTACCTTGGCGACTATTGCCGGAAACTCGGAGAATCGCTGGCCACGCAATCGTCGCTGTCCGTGCGTTATGGGCCTTTGCTGCGGCGCATCTCCGACCGCACCGAAGACGCCAGTTTCCTGGTGATCCTGCAAGACCTGGATACCCTCTGCATAGGCCGGGAAGTGGGGGCCTACCCCATCCAGGCCCTGGCCATTCCGGTCGGCAACCGGCAGCCCATCGGCGTGGGCGCGGGGGGACTGGCCATGCTGGCGAGCTTCGACGAAGACGTCACGGAGCAGTACCTCAAACTCAACAGGGCTCGCTTTCTCAAGTACAAGTCGCTTACGCTGGAGCAACTGCGCGTGCGCATTGCCCGCGCGCGCAAGCGCGGCTACGCCGTCATAGGCAGTCACGCGGTCAGCAAGGTTACCGGCGTGGGCGTCACGCTGATGAGCAAAGAGGGCGATGTGCTGGGTGGCATCAGCGTCGCGGCACTGGACAATCGCATGACACAAAAGCGCCAGGAAGCCGTGGCCCAGATGATCCGCGAAGAGATGAACCGATTCCTGGACAGGTAGACCTGCAGCGGACCTAGGGGCGGCGCAAAAAGAAAACGGGACCCGAAGGTCCCGTTGCTGGCGGCAGGCCCGGAGAGAGCCTGTGCGCGGCTGCAGGCGTTACAGCACCGCTGCGATACCCGCGGCCACCTTGTCGATGTTGCCGCTGTTCAGCGCGGCGACGCAGATGCGGCCGCTGGACACGGCGTAGACGCCGTGTTCTTCGCGCAGGCGATCCACTTGCGCGGAAGTCAGGCCCGAGTACGAGAACATGCCGCGCTGCTGCAGCACGAAGCTGAAGTCCTGCTTGCCGCCGTGTTCCTTGATCTTTTCGACCAGTTGCTTGCGCATCAGGCGGATGCGGTCGCGCATGCCGGCGAGTTCTTCTTCCCACATGGCGAAGAGTTCAGGCGTGTTCAGGACCGTCGACACCACCGTGCCGCCGTGGGTGGGCGGGTTGGAGTAGTTGGTACGGATGACGCGCTTGAGCTGGCTCAGCACGCGGGTGGCTTCGTCCTTGCTGCCGGCCACGACCGTCAGCGCGCCCACGCGCTCGCCGTACAGCGAGAACGACTTCGAGAACGAAGAGCTGATGAACATGGTCAGGTCCAGATCGGCGAACATGCGCACGACCGCGGCGTCTTCGGTCAGGCCATCGCCGAAGCCTTGGTAGGCGATGTCCAGGAACGGAACCAGGTTGTTTTCCTTGACCACGGCGGCGATCTGTTTCCACTGGTCGACGGTGGGATCCACACCGGTCGGATTGTGGCAGCAGGCATGCAGGACGACGACGGTCTTGGCGGGCGCGGCCTTGAGGTCGGCCAGCATGGCGTCGAAGTTCAGGCCGCGGGTGGCGGCGTCGTAGTACGAATAGGTGCCGACTTCGAAACCGGCGCGCTCGAACAGGGCGCGGTGGTTTTCCCAGCTGGGATCGCTGATCAGGACCTTGGACGCGGGCAGCAGTTGGCGCAGGAAGTCGGCGCCGATCTTCAGCGCGCCGGTTCCACCCAGGGCCTGGGTGGTCAGCACGCGGCCGGCGGCGGCCAGCGCGGAATCCTTGCCCAGCAGCAGGGCTTGGGCGCCGGCGTTGTAGCCGGCGATGCCTTCGATCGGCAGGTAACCGCGGGCGGCGGCAGCCTCGATGCGGGCGGCTTCTGCCTTGCGAACCGCGCCCAGCAGGGGGATGCGACCCTGATCGTCGTAGTACACGCCCACGCCCAGATTGACTTTACCGGGACGCGTATCAGCGTTGTATTGTTCGTTCAGGCCAAGAATGGGATCGCGCGGTGCGAGTTCGACGGAATCGAAAAGGGTGCTCATGGGAGTCTGATGAGGTGGGTGGACGCAGTACGGGCTGCTGTGGATAATGAGGGGTTTACCCTGGAAGAGTCTAGCATGCCTAAGAGCGCAATAGACCCGATTACGGCGGGGGCCGAGGCGAACCCGACGGCCAATCCCGCGGCAGCATCGGCCGTGGCGGATCCGTCCGCGCCAGGCCCCGGATTCATCGATTTCCCGGGCAGTCCGTTTCATCTGTTCCAACCGTACCCGCCGGCAGGGGATCAGCCCGCCGCCATCGAGGGGCTGACGCAGGGGGTCGAGGACGGCCTCATGTTCCAGACCTTGCTGGGCGTGACGGGCTCAGGCAAGACCTACACCATGGCCAACGTCATCGCCCGCATGGGGCGCCCGGCTTTGGTGCTTGCCCCCAATAAGACGCTGGCTGCCCAGCTCTACGCCGAAATGCGGGAATTCTTCCCGAAAAACGCCGTCGAGTACTTTGTTTCGTACTACGACTACTACCAGCCCGAGGCTTACGTCCCCACGCGCGACCTGTTCATCGAGAAGGATTCGTCCATCAATGAACACATCGAGCAGATGCGGCTGTCGGCAACCAAAAGCCTGCTGGAGCGCCGCGACACCATTATTGTGGGGACAGTGTCCTGCATCTACGGTATCGGTAATCCGGGTGACTACCATGCCATGGTGCTGATCCTGCGCGCGGGGGACCAGATTTCGCGCCGCGAGATCCTGGCCCGCCTGGTCGCCATGCAGTACACCCGCAATGATGCTGAATTCACGCGGGGCGTCTTCCGGGTGCGAGGCGAGACCATCGACATCTTCCCCGCGGAAAGCCCGGAACTGGCGCTGCGCCTGACGCTGTTCGACGATGAAATCGAAAGCCTGGAGCTGTTCGATCCCCTGACCGGCCGCATTCGCCAGAAGCTGCCGCGCTTTACGGTCTACCCGGGTTCGCACTACGTCACGCCGCGCGACACCGTGCTGCGCGCCATCGAAACCATCAAGGAAGAGCTGCGCGAGCGCGTCAAGCGCTTCGTCGACGACGGCCACCTGGTCGAGGCCCAGCGCTTGGAGCAGCGCACGCGCTTCGACCTGGAAATGCTGCAGGAACTGGGTTTCTGCAAAGGCATCGAAAACTACTCCCGCCACCTGTCGGGCGCGGCGCCTGGCGAACCGCCGCCCACCCTGATCGACTACCTGCCGTCCGATGCGCTCATGTTCATCGACGAAAGCCACGTCACCATCGGGCAACTTGGCGGCATGTACAGGGGCGACCGCGCGCGCAAGGAAACGCTGGTGCAATATGGTTTCCGCCTGCCGTCTGCGCTGGATAACCGGCCTCTGAAACTAGAGGAATTCGAAGCCCGGATGCGGCAGTGCGTATTCGTATCGGCCACGCCGGCCGCCTACGAGAAGGAGCACGCCGATAACGTGGTGGAGCAGGTCGTGCGGCCGACCGGCCTGGTGGATCCCCTGGTCGAGGTTTTGCCTGCCCGCACCCAGGTCGACGATCTGCTTGGGCAGATCAAGGCGCGCGTGGCGCAAGCGGAGCGTGTGCTGGTCACCACCTTGACCAAGCGCATGGCGGAGGACCTGACGGACTTTCTCGGCGAGCACGGTGTGCGCGTGCGTTATCTGCACTCGGACATCGACACCGTGGAACGCGTGGAAATCATCCGGGACTTGCGCCTGGGCACGTTCGACGTGCTGGTGGGCATCAACTTGCTGCGCGAGGGTCTGGACATTCCCGAAGTCTCGCTGGTCGCCATCCTGGACGCTGACAAGGAAGGCTTTCTGCGGTCGGAGCGCAGCCTGATCCAGACGATCGGGCGGGCGGCGCGCAACCTGAATGGCCACGCCATCCTGTATGCGGATCGTATTACCGATTCGATGCAGCGCGCCATGGAAGAGACCGAGCGGCGACGCGCCAAGCAATTGAAATTCAACGCCGATCATGGAATCACCGCCCGGGGCGTACAGAAGGCCGTGCGCGAATTGATCGACGGCGTTGTTGCGCCCACGCAGCACGACGCGCTCGAGGCCGCGGTTCCGGCGGAATTCCTGAAAGACGAAAAGGCCTTGGCCCGCGAGATCAAGCGCCTGGAAAAGCTGATGATGGATCACGCCAGGAACCTGGAGTTCGAGCAGGCCGCCGCAGCCCGCGACGCCTTGACTGCCTTGAAGCAGCGCGTGTTGCTGGATGGGGCGGTGTAGGGCTGGGTGAGTGGGCAGGTCGGTGTATCAAAGTGCTTCAGTTTGCTTACTGCATCCTGAATTGATGGAAAATCTGCTGCGTTGCAATCAAGCTGCCGCGATCTGCCGGAATATCCGGGTCCAATCTTCAAGGTTTGGATCCGGATTGCCCTCTAATTGATTGATTTATATGCATAAATAATGGGGTCGCATTTGCCGGATCGCAATCCCGCAGACGCAAAAAAAGCTTGCCTTATCTCGGGTTTTCCCGCACACTTACTTCCATGATGACCAAGGTACTTTTCGTTTGCATGGGCAATATCTGTCGCTCGCCGAGCGCAGAGGGCGTGTTTCGCCATTTGGTGAACGACGCGGGTTTGAGCGATGTGGTTCGCATCGACTCCGCGGGCACGCACGCGTTTCACATCGGCGAGGCGCCTGATGCCCGGGCGCAGGCCGCAGCGCGCAAGCGCGGCTACGAGATCACGCACTGCGAAGCGCGTCAGGTGACCGCGGAGGATTTCCGCGACTTCGACCTGATCCTCGCCATGGACTGGGACAATCTGTCCGCCATGCAGCAGCAGTGCCCCAAGGCCTACCAGCACAAACTGATGCTGCTGATGCGCTTTGCCAATGAGTTCGAAGAGGCCACCGTGCCCGATCCGTACTATGGCGGCGCCGATGGTTTCGGCAAGGTGCTGGACTACCTGGAAGACGCCTGTCAGGGTGTGCTTGAGCTGGTGCGCAAGCGCGCTACCCAGTACCAGGCGGCGTGATCCGCTTTTGCCGAAGAGCCGCCCAGGCGGTTCTCGGAGGTGCTTGGCAGACAGAACCGCGCGAATGCGCGGTTTTTTCTAGCCGGGAGCCATACCAAATTAGTCGGGAATAGGCTATACTTGAGCCAATTACTCGGGTATTGACCGCTGGATTCGCCTGCGGCCATTGCCGAATCACAGGGAACCTACCATGCGGCTAACTACCAAGGGGCGTTTCGCCGTGACTGCCATGATCGATCTGGCTATGCGGCAGCATAGCGGTCCGGTCACTCTTGCGGCCATCAGCCAGCGTCAGAATATTTCGCTGTCCTATCTGGAACAGCTGTTCGGAAAATTGCGCCGCCACGAACTCGTGGACAGCGTGCGCGGTCCGGGCGGCGGCTATTCGCTCGCGCGTCTGGCCCGTAACGTGACCGTTGCCGACATCATCTTCGCCGTCGACGAACCGCTGGACGCCACCAGTTGCGGCGGCAAGCGGGACTGTACGAGCGGCAACGACGGCAAGCCGGGCAAGTGCATGACGCACGAACTCTGGGCTACGTTGAATCGCAAGATGGTGGATTACCTGGATTCGGTGTCCCTGCAAGATCTGGTCGATCAGCAGCGCGTGCGCCAATTGCAGGAAGCCAACAATCAAGCGCAGGCTTGCGCGGTACGCGTGAACCGGGTGGGGGGCGCTGCCAACGCCGCCAACGCCCCGGCCGCAACCGTCGCCGCCAACGCCACCGTATAAGCAGTATCAGGAGTTGTAGAAATGACCACCCGCCCGATCTATCTGGATTATTCCGCCACGACGCCCGTCGATCCCCGCGTCGTGGACAAAATGGTGCCTTGGCTGTACGAGAACTTCGGCAATCCCGCTTCCCGCAGCCACGCGTTTGGCTGGGAATCCGAAGAAGCCGTTGAGCGCGCTCGCGAAGAAGTCGCCAAGCTCGTGAATGCCGATCCGCGCGAAATCGTCTGGACCTCCGGCGCCACCGAATCCGACAACCTGGCGATCAAGGGTGCCGCCAACTTCTATGCCGAACGCGGCAAGCACATCATTACGGTCAAGACCGAGCACAAGGCGGTGCTGGACACCTGTCGTGAACTCGAGCGCCAGGGCTTTGAAGTGACCTACCTGGACGTCAAGGATGATGGCCTGATCGATCTGGACACCTTCAAGGCCGCGCTGCGCCCCGATACCGTGCTGGTGTCGGTGATGATGGTGAACAACGAAATCGGCGTGATCCAGGATGTGGAAACGCTGGGCGAGATCTGCCGCGAGAAGGGCATCATCTTCCACGTGGACGCCGCCCAGGCGACCGGCAAGGTGGAAATCGACCTGCAAAAACTGAAGGTCGACCTGATGTCGTTCTCCGCCCACAAGACCTACGGCCCCAAGGGTATCGGCGCGCTGTACGTGCGCCGCAAGCCGCGTATCCGCATTGAAGCGCAAATGCACGGCGGCGGCCATGAGCGTGGTTTCCGCTCGGGTACGCTGGCGACGCACCAGATCGTCGGCATGGGCGAAGCTTTCCGCCTGGCCCGCGAAGAAATGGGCACCGAAAACGAGCGCATCCGCATGTTGCGCGACCGCCTGTGGGCCGGCCTGTCGCAGATCGAAGAGGTCTACCTCAACGGCGACATGGACCAGCGCGTTCCGCACAACCTGAACGTCAGCTTCAACTATGTCGAAGGCGAATCCCTGATCATGGCGATCAAGGAGCTTGCCGTCTCCAGCGGTTCGGCCTGCACCTCGGCCAGCCTGGAACCGTCCTACGTGTTGCGCGCCCTGGGCCGCAACGACGAACTTGCGCACAGCTCGATCCGTTTCACGCTGGGCCGCTTCACGACCGAAAAGGAAGTGGACTTCGCCGTGGAACTCATCAAGAGCCGTGTCGGCAAGTTGCGCGACATGTCCCCGTTGTGGGAAATGGCCAAGGAAGGCATCGACTTGAACACCGTGCAGTGGGCTGCGCACTAAGCGCCCGCGCCTAGAAATTCGTGGAGAATTAACATGTCTTACAGCACTAAAGTCCTGGATCACTACGAAAACCCGCGCAACGTCGGTTCGTTCGACAAGTCGGATGAATCGGTCGGCACCGGCATGGTCGGCGCGCCCGCCTGTGGCGACGTCATGAAGCTGCAGATCAAGGTGAATGAAGCCGGCGTGATCGAAGACGCGCGCTTCAAGACCTATGGTTGCGGTTCGGCCATTGCGTCCAGCTCGCTCGTGACCGAATGGGTCAAAGGCAAGACCCTGGACGAAGCCATGAACATCCGCAACACCCAGATCGCCGAAGAGCTGGCGTTGCCGCCCGTGAAGGTCCACTGTTCCATCCTGGCCGAAGACGCGATCAAGGCCGCGGTGCAGAACTACAAAGAAAAGCACTCGGCCCCGGCCGAAGCTGTGGCGGGCTGAACATGTCCGTTACCCTGACCCAACAGGCTGCCACCCATATCGGCCGCTACTTGCAAAAGCGCGGAAAGGGTATCGGCTTGCGGCTCGGCGTTAGGACGACGGGCTGCTCAGGCATGGCCTACAAGCTCGAGTACGTGGACGACGCGGCAGCGGAAGACGTGGTGTTCGAAAGCTTCGGCGTGAAGGTCTTCATCGACCCGAAAAGCCTGGCCTACCTGGACGGCACCGAACTCGACTACGCTCGCGAAGGCCTGAACGAAGGCTTCAAGTTCCGCAACCCCAACGAAAAGGCGACCTGCGGCTGCGGCGAGTCGTTCACGGTGTAAGTCTTGGCTGGAGACGATCACTTCGGCTTGTTCGGCTTGCCGGCTCGGTTCGATCTGGACCCCCAGGCGCTTGAGTCCGCATGGCGCACCGTCGCTGCGCAAGTGCACCCCGACCGCTATGCCACGGCCAGTCCTGCGGAACGCCGCGTCGCCATGCAGTGGGCGGCGCGCGCCAACGAGGCCTACCGCCTGTTGCGCGATCCCTTGCTGCGTGCGCGCTACCTCTGCGAACAGGCCGGCGTGGACCTGCAGACCGAGAGCAACACGGCCATGGATCCCGAGTTCCTGATGCAGCAGATGACCTGGCGCGAAATGCTGGACGATGCGCGTGACGACGCCCAGGCGCTGGCGGCCTTGCAAGCGGAATTGCAGCAGGCGCGCGAGACCATGCGCGCCACGCTGTCCCGCCTGCTGGACCAGGACCGCGATTACGCGACGGCCGGTCTCAAGGTGCGGGAATGGATGTTCGTGGAAAAGCTGGCGGAAGAACTGGCGCAAGCCCAGCCCGCCGCATAGCCCAGGGCGCGCCGGGGCGTCCGCGAGACGGGCGCCGGCGCAGCGCCGCCTACTGACGATAAAAACAGAATCATGGCCTTATTGCAGATATCCGAGCCTGGCGAATCGCCCGCGCCGCACCAGCGCAAGCTGGCGGTCGGGATCGACCTGGGCACTACCAATTCCCTGGTCGCGGCTGTGCGCAGCAGCGTGGCCGAAGTCCTGCCGGATGCGCAGGGTCACGCTCTGCTGCCTTCCGCCGTGCGCTATTTCCCGGGTGGCAAGGTCACTACGGGCCGCGAGCCGCTTGCACAGCAAGCGCAGGATCCGCTGAATACCGTCGTGTCCGTCAAGCGTTTCATGGGCCGCTCGTTGCAAGAGGCGCAAGCCACGCGGGCTCCCTACGAATTCGTGGACGCGCCCGGCATGGTGCGCATCCGCACCGTCCAGGGCGACCTGAGCCCGGTCGAGGTGTCGGCGCAGATCCTGGCGGTATTGCGCCAGCGCGCCGAAGACGTGCTGGGCGACGACCTGGTGGGAGCCGTCATCACGGTGCCCGCCTATTTTGACGACGCCCAGCGTCAGGCAACGCGCGATGCGGCTCGTCTGGCTGGGCTGAACGTGCTGCGTCTGTTGAACGAACCCACCGCGGCGGCCATTGCCTACGGCCTGGATCACGCATCCGAGGGCGTGTATGCGGTGTACGACCTGGGCGGCGGCACCTTCGATATCTCCATTCTGCGTCTGACCCAGGGCGTGTTTGAAGTCATTGCCACGGGCGGGGATACCGCACTGGGCGGCGATGACTTCGACGCCTTGATCGCCGATCGCGCGGTCGCCGGGCTTGCCGCAGGCGAATTCACGCCTGCCGACCGCCGCGGCCTGCTGATGGCGGCACGCGCGGCGCGCGAAACGTTGTCGGACGCGGATGAAGCCAGCCTGAAACTGAGCCTGTCCGACGGCCGGGTCGTGGATGCGACCCTGACCCGCGCGGACTTCGAAGAACTGGCCCAGCCCCTGATACTCCGCACGCTGGATTGCGCGCGCCGCGCCCTGCGGGATGCCTCGCTGACGCCGGCCGACGTGCGCGGCGTGGTGATGGTGGGCGGCGCCACGCGCATGCCCGTCGTGCGCGCTGCCGTGGGCAAGCTGTTCGGCACGCAGCCTCTTACCGATCTGGATCCTGACCAGGTGGTGGCGCTAGGCGCCGCCTTGCAGGCCAATCTGCTGGCGGGCAACCGCGCGCCGGGCGAGGACTGGCTGCTGCTGGACGTCATCCCGCTGTCGCTGGGGCTGGAAACCATGGGCGGATTGGTGGAGCGCATCATTCCGCGCAACAGCACCATCCCCGTGGCGCGCGCCCAGGAGTTCACGACCTTCAAGGACGGGCAGACGGCCATGAGCATCCACGTGGTGCAGGGCGAACGCGATCTGGTCGCGGATTCCCGCTCCCTGGCCCGGTTCGAGCTGCGCGGCATTCCGCCCATGGTGGCGGGCGCGGCGCGCATCCGCGTGACCTTCCAGGTGGATGCGGATGGTTTGCTGAGCGTGACCGCGCGCGAGCAGAGCAAGGGTGTCGAGGCCATGGTGTCGGTCAAGCCGTCCTACGGCCTGACGGATGACGAGATTGCGCAGATGCTGGCCGATAGCGTGGCCCAGGCCGACACCGATGCCCGCGCCCGGATGTTGCGCGAGCAGCAGGTGGATGCGCGCCAACTGGTCGAGTCGGTGCAGGCCGCGCTGGCCGTGGACGGCGATCTGCTGGATGCCGAGGAACGCAAGCGCGTGGACGAATGCCTGCAGGCCGCCATGGCAGCCCAGGACGCGCAGGACGTGGATACGGTGAAGGACGCGGTCCAGGCTCTGTCGGCCGCGACCGATGATTTTGCCGCGCGCCGGATGGATCGCAGCATCCGCGCCGCGCTGGCGGGCCGCAAACTTGATGAGATTGCCTGATAACACGCTATGCCGAAACTGACTGTATTGCCTCATCCCGAGTACTGCCCGGAAGGCGCCGTGATCGAAGACGCACCCAAAGGCGTGTCCATCTGCCGCGTGCTGCTGGACAACCATATCGATATCGAGCACGCCTGCGAGCTATCGTGTGCATGCACGACCTGTCACGTGGTGGTCAAGCAGGGCTATTCCTCTCTTGAAGACGCCACCGACGATGAGGAAGACCTGCTGGACAAGGCCTGGGGCCTGACCCCGACTTCGCGCCTGTCCTGCCAGGCGCTGGTGACGGATGCCGACCTGACGGTCGAGATTCCCAAGTACACCATCAACCACGCCAAAGAGGGCCATTGATGAAGTGGACCGACACGTACGAGATCGCCGCCGCGTTGTACGACGCGCATCCTGACGAGGACCCCAAGACGCTGCGCTTCGTGCAACTGCGTGAATGGGTTCTGGCCTTGCCCGGTTTCAACGATGACCCCGCCCATTGCGGCGAGAAGATCCTGGAGGCCATACAGATGGCCTGGATCGAAGAAGCTGACTGACAGCTACATTGAAAACGCTCCCCTTGGGAGCGTTTCTGTTTTTTGGTGCAACACTGACGTGAGCGAACCGTGGTCATGACCGTCACGGTATCATCAAGGATCTTTCTGTCGCTTCTACCTGCCTGAGTCTACCGATGCCCGCTGCCCAATTGCGCTTTGGCCTGGCCGCCAACCGGCTGCACCACGAAACTCCCGATGCCGCGCTGTTTACTTGGCTGCGCGCGTGTTCGTCCACGATACGCGAGCTGGGCGTGCAGTTGCATACTGTCGGCCGCACGCACGATGCGATCGTGCGCGAGGGCATGCTGCAGGGCTATGGCGGGCTTATCCGCTATCCGTATGGCCGCGAGGGCGGGCTGATGAAGCTCGTGGCGCGGGTGACCGAGGGGCGTGACGGGCAGGCGCCGTTCGATGGCGCGATCTACCTGATCGACCCCGTCGACCCGTCGTCCATTTTTCCGGAAGCGCTGGCGCTCAAGCGCCAGTGCATCACGCATGGGCGTCCTTTCATCTCGACGCTGGCGGGCGCCATCGAATGGATGGAAGTCGAGCGCGTCCATGCCGGGCTGGCGCCGGATGCTTCGGTGTCGCGCCACTTCAATTTTGCCGGCCAGACCGTGGCCCTGATTGCCCACGATGCGCTCAAGGACGAAATGGTGGCGTTTGCCAGTGAACATTTCGATGTGTTGTCCCGCTTTGCGCGGCGCGTGGCCACGGGGACGACCGGCGGTCGCCTCAATGAACTGGCTTGGTCGCGCGGCTGGCCGAAGGATACGCCCTGGGTACATCGCTACCTGAGCGGGCCTTTGGGTGGCGACGCGCAGATCGCCGAGCTGGTGCTGGAGCATCAATGCCAGCGAGTGATCTTCTTTGAAGATCCGCACGTGGCCCGCCAGCACGAAGCCGACATCCAGCTGCTGGAACGCGCGGTGCGCGTGGTGACGGAATCGGCTACTTGCGCTACCTCGCCGACGGTGGCGCGGCGCTGGGCGCAGGCGGTGGAAAAACGCGTCATCTGACCGTGGTCCGTGCGGACCCGCCGCCAGGGCGGGAATCCGCAATGATGCGGCTGACGCGGTCGGCCACCGCCGAGGCCGCCATCGACAGCGGCAGGACATCCGACCTGCACAGGAATACGGGCCTGGCCAGGCGCGGCTTGGCGATGCGATGCAGGACGACCTCTCCGCGCGCGGCCTCCTGGTGCACGGCAGCGTAAGACAGGATGGTGTGCGCGATGCCCGCCTGTGCCAGTTCGATCAATTGGGGAATGGCGTTGGCTTCGGCAATGACGCGGAACTCGGCGCCTTCTCGCTGCTGGTATTGGTCCAGCAGGCGGCGCAGGCTGTGTTGATTGCCAGGCAGGACCAGCGGTAATTCGGCCAGGGCCCGCAAGTCCATGATCGGCAATGCGTGCAGCGTTGAGGAGGATGGTTTTTTTCCCCGTTTTTCAGAGGGCGGCGAGACGACCACCAGTTCTTCGTCGATCAGGTGCTGAAAACGCAGATCAACCGAAGCGTCATCGCTGAACGTCAGCCCCAGGTCTGCATGGCCCGAGCTGACGAAGCCCGGGATGTAACCGGTGCTGGACTCGATGATCTTCACGTAGACGCCAGGCCAGTGCTCCAGGGAAAAGCGCAACAGCGGCACGGTTACGAGCTTGGCCATCGACATCGACATGGCGAGCGACACCGTGCCTCGGGGGGAGCTCAGGTCCTCGCGCACGTCCGCCCGGGCAGCATCGATGCGGCCCAGGATTTCGCGCGCATGCGCCACCATGCGCGCGCCGGCAGCCGTCGGCGTGACGCCGCGGGCGCTGCGATGCAGCAGCACCACCCCCAGATCCTCTTCCAGGTTGCGTATCAGCAGGCTTAGCGCAGGCTGGGCAACGTGTAGCGCGGCTGCCGCACGGCTGATCGAACCTGTGGAAACGACGGCGACAAAGCACTGCATCGCGCGGATGGACATCGACATGCAAGAGCCCTCGGGCAGGCGAAGCCATCACAAATTTATTATGGCCCGCATATTTAAACGGTATTTCTAATATATCAAGGCGGTTCGCATAATGGGCGCCATCCCTCAAAGAACATAACGGAGACAACATGGCGTTCCCCCGAATCCTTGCCGCATGCGCGGCCGCGGCAGCCCTGTCCAGTCCGGCGCTCGCCGATACCTGGCCTTCCAAACCGATCACCCTGGTCGTGCCATTTTCGGCCGGCGGCCCGACCGACTTCATCGCGCGCCTGGTGGCCGAACCGCTGGCGCGCGAGCTGGGGCAGCAGGTCATTGTGCAGAACAAGCCGGGCGCAAGCGGCAACGTGGGCTACCAGAGCGTGCTGAACGGTCCCGCGGACGGCTACACCTTGATGCACAACACGGTGGCCATGCAGGCCATCAATCCGTTGATGTACCCGGGCGCGAAAATGCATCCCTTGCAGGACTATGTGCCGGTGGGTACGACGGGCGCCATGCCCAACCTGCTGGTGGTCAATCCCGAGCGTACGCCGGTCAAGACGCTGGCCGAGCTGGTCCAGCGCGGGCGCGACGCAAAGCAGGGGCTCAGCTATGCAACTTTTGGTCCCGGCAGCTCACCGCACGTTTATGGCGCGTCGCTGCAGAAGCTCGCTGGCTTCCAGGCGGTGGGCGTTGCCTACAAGGGCAGCGCGAACGCGGTGACGGACGTGATCGGCGGGCAGGTGGATTTTCTGTTCGACAGCATGTCGACCAGCCTTGGCCAGGTGCAGGGCGGCCGGCTGAAGGCGCTGGCGATCACCTCGGCCGAGCGGTCGCCCTTGCTGCCGGACGTGCCTACGCTGAAGGAAGCGGGCTATCCCAGCCTGGATCTGAAGTTCTGGTTCTCCTTGCAGACGCCCGCCGGCACGCCGCCGGAAGCGGTGCAGAAGCTGCGCGCGGCCGTGGCTCGAGTCGTCGCGAGCGATGCGTACCGCAAGGCGATGCAGGAACGTGGCGCCGAGGCTTTCCAGGTTGCGCCCGCCGAACTGGACGCATTTTTCAAGCGTGAAACCGCCCAATGGACGCAAGCCGCGCAAACCATCGGCCTGAAGGGCGAGCAGTAACCATGTCCACCGGAGCACGCATGACGCCGTTGAAGAACATCACTGTCCTTGACCTGAGCAAAGTGTTGGCCGGACCGCTTTGCGGCCAGTATCTGGGCGAGCTTGGCGCCCGGGTGATCAAGGTGGAACCCGTGGGCAAGGGCGACGACACGCGTGCCTGGTTGCCGCAGGACGCAGGCCAGTCCGCGACATTCCTGGCGGTGAACCACAACAAACGCAGCCTGGCCGTCGACCTCAAGACGCCGGAAGGGCGCGCGGTGGTGCATCGCCTGGCCGAGCGGGCGGATGTAGTGCTGCAGGGATTCGGCGGCAAGACCGCCGCGCGCCTCGGGGTGGACTACGAGACGCTCAGCGGACTCAATCCCCGGCTGGTGTACTGCGAAATCTCGGGCTACGGCCGCGAGGGGCCGATGGGTGAGGAGCCGGGCTATGACGTCATGCTGCAGGCCTTCAGCGGCATGATCAGCACCATGGGCGAGCCTGGCGGGAATTTTGCGCGCGCCAGCTTTTCTCCGGTGGACCTGGGCACCGGCTCCTTCGCGTTGAGCGGAATCCTCGCCGCGCTGCTGGAGCGCAGCCAGACGGGCAAGGGGCAGTACCTCGACGTGTCCCTCCTGGACACGTCTCTGGGGCTGATGTCGTATATGGCGCAGAACTATTGGCGTACCGGTCAGATTCCCCGCCGCATGGGGACGGGCCATCCGGCCATGTGCCCATACCAGGCATTTCGCGCAGCCGATGGCGACATCATGCTGGGCGTGGGCAACGATGCGCAATGGCAGCGCTTCTGCGCCGTTGCGGGGTTGCAGGACCATGTGAATGCGCCGGACTTTGCAACCAATGCCGACCGGGTCCGAAACTTCGCCGCGACGGTCGAGCTGGTCCAGGCGCGGATGGAGACGCGCAGCGTGGCGCAATGGCTGGAAGCGCTGAAGCCGGCGGGGATTGCTTGTTCGGCCATCCACACACTGGACGAAGCGCTGGCGCATCCGCAGGTCGCCGCGCGCGAATTGATCGTCACGAGCCGGCATCCGGTCCTGGGCGAGGTCCGCAATGTCGGCCTGCCCATACGATTTGGACACCAACCCCGGCAGGCTGCGCTGCCCGCGCCCATGCTGGGCCAGCACACTCGCGAAGTCCTGGCCGAGCTGGGCTACGCGCCAACCGAAATCGAAGCGTTGCTGGCTTCCGGCAGCGTGCAGACCCATTCCTGAAGGCGAGACCAACGATGACATTCCTGCGCTATGAAGTCCGCGATCGGATTGCCGAAATCCACCTGTGCCACGCGCCCGTCAATGCGCTTGATGAAGACATGCTGGATGCGCTGATCGCCGCCCTGGAACGCGCCAATGCTGATTCCGGCGTGCGCGCCGTGCTGCTGGCGAGCGATCTGCCTGGGCGCTTTTGTGCCGGGCTGGACATGAAAAAGCTGCTGGACAGCACGCCGGCGCGCATCCATTCACTGTTGTCAAAGCTGTACATCAAGCTCTACGACACGCAGTTCAACCTGGGCAAGCCCTCGATCTCGGTGGTGTCGGGTGCAGTGCGCGGGGGCGGCATGACGGTGGCGATCTCCAGCGACATGGTGGTCGCAGCCGATACCGCCACGTTCGGTTATCCGGAGATCGACGTCGGTGTCCTGCCCGCGATCCACTACGTGCATTTACCCAGCATTGTGGGCAAGCACCGGGCGTTCGACCTGCTGTTTACCGGGCGTACCTTCGACGCGCAAGAGGCGCGCGGGTTGGGACTGGTGGCACGTGTGGCGCCCGAGGCGGAATTGCTGGAGCACGCGCGCGGGCTGGCGCAATCATTGGCTGGCAAGCCGCCCCAAGTCCTGGCCATGGGCCGACGCGCCTTTGTCTACAGCAATGACAATGAGTACCGGCGCAGGGTAGCGACGGCGGTGGAGGTGTTCTGCAACGCTGCCGCCACGGCCGAGGCGCACGAAGGCCTGAGCGCCTTCGTGCAAAAACGCGCGCCGGTCTGGGGCGGCTAGCGCAACGGCGTCAGCCGCCCCTTACTTGCCCAGAAACCGCGGCGCCCGTTTCTCGCGGAACGCGCGCACGCCTTCGGCGAAGTCTGCGCGCGACGCGGTGTCCAGGAAGCGCGCCGTTTCTTCGGCCAGCTGGGTTTCCAGCGTGGCATGTTCGGCGCCACGCAGCAGGTCCTTGGCGCCCGAGATGCCGTGCGGGGCGTGGCGGGCGATTTCCTCCGCATAGGCTTGCGCCGCCTGCGAGAGCTCGCCAGGCGCGGCGGTGCGCGTGACGATGCCCCAGGACTGCGCGTCGCCGGCGCTGAACGCGTCGTGGCGCAGCAACAGGTCCAGCGCGCGCCGGGCGCCAAGCACCCGGACGAGGCCGTGTGTCATGCCGGCGTCGGGCGTAGCGCCCAGCTTGAGATAGGCTGTCATGAATCGCGCATCGGCGTCGGCGATGGCGAGATCGCAGGCCAGCACCAAAGACAAGCCCGCGCCCGCGGCAATGCCATGCACCTGGGCGAGCCAGACTTTATCCATGCGGGCGATGCGCGCCACGAAGTCGTTCAGCGGCGTGAAGAGCTCCAGCAGCGTGGCGCGCACCTGAGCCGGCTCTCCCGTGAACATGCTGATGTCGCCGCCAGCGCAGAAGGTTTTGCCGGTGGCGCGCAAAAGCACGACGCGGACTTCGTCGCGCGCCTCCAGCCATTGCGCGGCACGCTGCAAATCTTGCGCCATCGCGACGTCGATGGCGTTGAGGGCATCGGGGCGGTTCAGCGTCACGGTCGCGATCGCGCCGTCGGATTCCAGGAACAGCGTCTGGAAGGCGGGAAGTCCTTGGGTCATGGCGAGTCTCCGTTATCGGGTAAATACCAGCTGTCGATCCAAAAATCGCGATGCTATGGTCTGAACCGAGCGCTTGCTTGGTTTTCTTTTAAGCACGCTTAGCGTAACGCATAGAACGATTTTCCGGCGCTGTACTGGCGTAGGTAAAGACAGGTTCGTTGCATCTCCTGCCTCGCGGGTTCGCCAGACCGACGTCGATAAAAACTTCGCATGCCAAGGCGAGGAGACAAATGGTGGATCAGTCGGACAGCCCTCCCTTGCTGGAGGTGGATGGGGTCACGCTGGCGTTTGGCGGGGTCAAGGCGCTTACCGGCGTTGGTTTTCGCGTCGCGCCCGGGTCTATCACCACGGTCATCGGCCCCAATGGCGCAGGCAAGACCTCGCTGTTCAACACTATTTCCGGTTTCTACCGTCCCGCATCCGGACAGATCCGTTTCCAGGGGCGAGATATCTCGCGCGTGGCTGCGCCCGAACGCGCCAGGCTGGGCCTGGCTCGCAGTTTCCAGAACATCGCGCTGTTTCGCGGCATGACCGTGCTGGACAACATCAAGCTGGGCCGCCATGCACACTTGCGCACCAACGTACTGGACGCCTTGCTGTACCTGGGCCGGGCGCGTCGCGAAGAGATGGCGCTGCGCGCCGACATTGAAGAACGCATCATCGATTTCCTGGAGATCGATCACATTCGCCACGCACCGGTGGCCGCGCTGTCCTATGGCTTGCAGAAGCGCGTGGAGCTGGCGCGCGCGCTGGCCATGAACCCCAAGGTATTGATGCTGGACGAGCCGGTTGCCGGCATGAACCGCGAAGAGACGGACGACATGGCGCGCTTCATTTTGGACGCTCGCTCCGAGTGGGGCGTGACGGTACTGATGGTTGAGCACGACATGGGCATGGTGATGGACCTGTCGGACCATGTGGTGGTGCTGAACTTCGGCCAGGTCATCGCCGACGGCACGCCTGCGCAGGTGCAGGCGGATCCGCAGGTCATCCAGGCCTATCTGGGTGCCGGTGACGTAGGCGACCTGCGCCGCCGTCTGCGGGAGGCGGCCTGATGGACATGCTGTTCTTCCTGGAAGTCACGCTGGCCGGACTGGGCAGCGGCGGGCTTTATGCGCTGGCGGCGCTGGCCTTCGTCATCGTCTACAAGGCGACGCGGGTGGTGAACATCGCCATCGGCGAATTCCTGATGCTGGGCGCTTATGTGTTCTACGCCTTCGCCACCGGCATGGAATGGCCGATCTGGCTGGCCATCGTGGGCGCCATCGTGGTGTCGGGCGCATTGGGCGCGCTGGTCGAGCGGCTGACCATCCGGCCCATGCTGGGCGAGGCGCCGATCTCGGTGTTCATGATCACGGTGGGGCTGGCGTCGATCCTCGTTGGCGCGGTGGAACTCATCTGGACCGCCGATCAACGGCGTCTGCCGGAATTCATGCCGCGCTCGCCGGTCATGGTGGGCGAAGCCTTTGTCGCGCCCAAGGTGTTCTATGGCTTCTGGGTGGCCGTCGTGCTGGCGTTGCTGGTGCTGGTGGTGTTTCGCTATTGGCGCGGCGGAGTGGCGCTGCGCGCGACGGCATCGGACCAGGGGGCCGCGTACGCCATGGGCATCAACGTGCCGCGCGTGTTCTCGCTGGCCTGGGTTGCGGCAGGGGTGATAGCCGCCGTGTCAGGCGTGATCGTGGGCGCGATCGGCGGCATTTCCTCGTCGATGGGGGTGTTCGGCCTGTCGGTGCTGGTGGTGGTGATCGTGGGCGGACTGGACAGCGTGGCCGGCGCCTTGGTGGGCGGCGTCTTCATCGGCCTGCTGGAGGCCTGGGCGGGCGCCTACATGGGCGGCGAATACAAATTGCTGGCCACGTTCATCGTACTGGTGGTGGTGTTGATGGTCAGGCCGTACGGCCTGTTCGGCACCCGTGAAATCGAGAGACTCTGACCGATGCGCATCGCGACTGCCAAGCAGACATATCTTGCGGATGAAGCGTTGTTCGACACCCGCACGCAAAAGGCGTGGCTGGCCTTGCTGGCTGCGTCCCTCGCCATGTTCCCCTTCGTGGCGGATGCCTACTGGCTGTACCTGGCCTGTCTGGTGGCCATCAATGTCGCCAGCGCCACGGGCCTGAACATTCTTACGGGCTACACCGGACTGGTCAGCCTGGGACAGGCGGCCTTCATGGGATTGGGCGCATACACGGTCGCGGTGCTGGAGCAGCGGCTGGGCACGCCGGTGCTGCTCAATCTGGTGGCTGCGGGGCTGGTGGCGATGGCGGGCGGCCTGCTCGTGGGGATCCCGTCCCTGCGGGTGAAGGGCCTTTATTTGGCCATCGCCACGATCGCCGCCTCGTTCATCGCGCATTTCATCTTTGCCAATTGGCAGTTCACTGGAGGTACGACAGGGATGCAGGTGCCGCCGGCGCGCGTGCTGGGCGTGGACCTGGACACCTCGTTCAAGATCTACTGGCTGATCGTGCCGGTCACGGCGCTCATGGTGCTGGGCGCGGCCAATCTATTTCGCACGCGCATCGGCCGCGCCTTCATCGCCATACGCGACCGTGACATTTCGGCCGAGGTGTTAGGCATACGCCTGCTGCGCTACAAGCTGCTGTCGTTCGGCCTGTCCTCGTTCTACGCCGGCGTGGCAGGCGGGATGTGGGCCTACTTCTTCCGTGTCGTTACGCCCGAGAGCTTTCCCCTGATCATGTCGATCTTCTTCCTGGCGGCCATCATCGTGGGCGGCATGGGCACGATCCTGGGTTCCATCCTGGGCGCCATCTTCATGACCATGGTGCCGGAGCTGCTCAAGCTGGTCGTGGGCTGGCTGCCGGTGGGCGGTGACGCGCTGCGCCTGATCTCGCCGGTGCGCACCATTGTTTTCGGCCTGCTGATCGTGGGCTTTCTGATCTTCGAGCCGCACGGGCTCGCGGAAATCTGGCGGCGGGTGCGCCGCTACTTCCACCTTTGGCCCTTCCGCACCTAGCCCACACGCGGCGAACGCGGCAGCGGCCACCCATAAGACCCTCAGGAGACTAACCATGAAGCGCATCCGGATCGGCAGCGGTTTATCGAGGTTGTTGGCCCCCCTGGGCCTGGCGGCGGCCTTGTCCGCGGCGCCCGCCGCGCAGGCGGCCGAAGACCTGGTGCTGGGCGGGTCCATCCCGCTGAGCGGGGTGTTCGCCTTCGCGGGACAGGGCATCCATGCCGGCATCACCGACTACGTGAAGATCGTCAATGACCAAGGCGGGGTGAAGGGCCGCAAGCTGCGCTATGTGCCGGAGGACACCGCGTACAAGGTGGACGCGTCGGTGGCGGCGTTCAAGAAGATCACCAGCCAGAACAAGGTGAACTTCTACTACGGGGATTCCACTGGTTTTTCCAAGACCATCAATGCCGAGCTGAACCGCACGGGCGACATCTTGATGACCGGCGCGTCGTTCGCCACGGAGCTCAATGATCCGGCGAAGTATCCCGCCCAGTTCATGCTGGGCCCCGACTACACGGAGATGTTCGGCATCCTGTTGCGCTACATCGCCAAGGAACAGCCTGGCGCCAAGGTGGCCTTCGTGTATTCGGACACCGAGTTCGGCCGCGATCCCATTGCCAGCTCGCGCGCGGTGGCGGAGAAACTGGGGTTGAAGGTCGCGACCGAGATCATGACGCCGCCGGGCAGCGTGGACGTGTCGACCGAGGTGATCAAGCTGCGCCGCGCCGATCCGGACTACACCATTTTCCATGGCTATGTGCTGGCGCCCATCCCGGAGTTCGTGGGGCAGGGTAAGCGCATGGGCCTGAAGACGCGCTACATGGGCACGTTCTGGACCATGGACAACTCCACCGTGATGCAGATGGGCGAGGATGCCGAAGGTTTCATGGGCGTGATGCCGTACCGCTATTACTACGACACGGCTGCCGACGCGCCGATGCTCAAGAAGATCCGCGAGATGCGTCCGCAATACCAGAGCACGGGCTACATGCAGGGCTTCCTGGCCGCCATGCTGTTCACTGAAGTCGCCAAGCGCACGCTGGACGCGGGCAAGGAGCTGACCAGCGCCAATATGAAGGCGGCGCTGGACGGTATCAAGGATTTCGATACCGGCGGCCTGATCGGGGTGCCGATTTCCATCAAAGGCAATTCGATCCCTGTGGGCCGGATCTATCGCGCCGATGTGAAGCAGAAGCAGATGGTTCCGGCGTCCGACTGGATTGTGCTGAAGTGAGGCGACCGTGACCCCTGGACATGACGCGCAAACCGTGGCGCCCGCTCCGGCGGTGCTCGATATCAACAATATCGAAGTCGTCTACAACAAGGCGGTGCAGGTGCTGCGCGGCTTGTCCTTGTCGGTGCCCGCCGGCAGCATCGTGGCGCTACTGGGCAGCAATGGCGCCGGCAAGTCCACCACGCTGAAGGCCGTGTCCGGCCTTCTGGACCTGGAGGATGGCGCATTGGTGCGCGGGCAGATCGTCTTCAACGGCGGAGACACCGCGGGCGCCCGGCCCCAGAACCTGGTGAGGGCGGGGCTGGCGCACGTGATGGAAGGACGCCGGGTGTTCGAGGACCTGACGGTCGAAGAAAACCTGGTGGCCGCGACGTACGCGTTGACGGGCAGGTCGGACGCAAGGCCGGACTTCGACCTGGTCTATGGCTACTTCCCGCGCCTGTTCGAGCGGCGCCGCGGCCTGGCGGGCTACCTGTCGGGCGGCGAACAACAGATGCTGGCCATCGGCCGGGCGCTGATCGCGCAACCCCGGCTGATGCTGCTGGACGAACCCTCGCTGGGCCTGTCGCCGATGTTGGTGGAGAACATTTTTTCCATCATCGCGCGCATCAACCACGAACAGGGGGTGTCCATGCTGCTGGTCGAGCAGAACGCCTCGGTGGCGCTGGCGGTAGCCAACTACGGCTACATCATGGAAACGGGCAAGGTCGTGATCGACGGCAGCGCCGAGAAGCTGGCCGCGGACCCTGACGTGCGCGAGTTCTACCTGGGCGTGGGCGGAACGGGCGAGGCCCGTGGCTTTCGCGACATCAAGCATTACAAGCGCCGCAAGCGCTGGCTTTCATGACGGACAAGCACATGGATATCTCCAGCGCATCCGCGCAGGACTGGCCGGCGTTGACGCTGCCGCAGATGCTGCGCGAGCAGGCTCGCCTGCGCCCCACAGCCATTGCCATCCGGCAGAAGGACTTCGGCATCTGGAAGCCGCTGAGCTGGGCGGAGTACTGGCGCCGGGCCTGCCACGTGGGATTGGGGCTGCGCGCGCAGGGGCTGAGCGTGGGAGGCCGCGTTGCCATCGTGTCCGAGAACCGCGTGGAGTGGTTGCTGGCCCAGATGGGGGCGGGGGCCGTCGGTGCGGTGGCCGTGGGTGTGTATTCGACCAGTCCGGCCGAGGAAATGGGCTATGTGCTCGAGCACGCGGACGTGGAACTGGTCGTGTGCGAGGACCAGGAGCAGACTGACAAGGTACTGCAGGTAGCGGACAGGCTGCCGCTCTTGCGGCGCATCATCATGATGGAAACCAAGGGCCTGCGATCCTATGCGCCCGCTGACCGCGCACGCATCGTGACCTATGCCGAGATCGAGGCGGAGGGCAAGCGGCGCGAGGCTGAAGAGCTTGCCGCGCTGAACCAGGCGCTGGACGGCCAGGGCCTGGAAGACACCGGCCTCATGATCTACACATCCGGCTCCACCGGCAAACCCAAAGGCGCAATGCTCAGCTACGGCAACATGCGCGGCGTGGCGCCGGGGATCGCCGACCGGCTGGCGATGGACGGCACCAGCGTGCATTTGTCGTACCTGCCGCTATGCCACGTAGCTGAACAGATGCTTTCCACCTTCGTGCCCATTTACCTGGGCGCGCAGGTGAATTTCGGCGAATCGATACGCACGGTGCAGGAAGACCTGCGCGAGGTCGCCCCGACGATATTCCTGGGCGTGCCTCGTATCTGGGAAAAGCTGCATGCGGCCATTTCGATCAAGATGCAGGAAGCAGGGCGCCTGCAGCAATGGTTGTACCGACGCGCAATTGCAGCCTGCGGGCCGTTCCTGGAGAAGTCCCCCGCGCAGTACACGCTGGGCGAGCGCTGGACGCGTTGGCTATGGTACTGGCTGGTGCTGCGCGCCTTGCAGAATTTCATTGGCCTGCGCCGGGTGCGCGTGGC
Source organism: Achromobacter sp. D10 (assembly GCF_035282245.1). NCBI lineage: Bacteria > Pseudomonadati > Pseudomonadota > Betaproteobacteria > Burkholderiales > Alcaligenaceae > Achromobacter > Achromobacter sp. D10. The sequence continues at coordinate 142,253 of NZ_JAYJLE010000005.1, read as the reverse complement.
CATGACGGGCGCGGCGCCGATCTCGCCGGACGTGGTGCGCTATTTCCGCACGCTGGGCGTGCCATTGATCGAGGTCTACGGGCTGACGGAGTCGGCGGGCATGATCTTCGGCCAGCATCCCGACCGAGTGAAGGTAGGAACCGTGGGCGAGCCCATCCTGGGGGTGGAATGGCGCATGGGCGAGGCCGGCGAACTGCTGGTGCGCGGCGACATGGTGTTCCAGGGCTATTACAAGAATCCCGATGCTACGGCCAGCACCGTGCGCGATGGCTGGCTCTATACCGGCGACGTCGTGGCGGAAGATGCAGGACGTGTGCGCATCGTGGACCGGCTGAAGGACATCATGATCACGGCCGGCGGCAAGAACCTGACGCCTTCCGAGATCGAGAATGCCGTCAAGGGCAGTCCTTACGTCAAGGAATGCATTGTGATCGCCGACGGCAGAAAGTACGTGTCGGCGCTGATCCAGCTGGAGTTCGACACGGTGGGCAAATGGGCGGAGTCGCGCCGCATCGCCTTCACGCACTTCCGGTCGCTGGCCGAATGCCCGCAGGTGCGCGAACTGGTCCAAGAGGAAGTCGCGCGCGCCAACGCCGGGCTGGCTCCGGTGGCGCAGATCAAGCGCTTCCACTTGCTGACCAAGGAGCTGGACCATGACGATGGCGAGGTGACCGCGACCATGAAGGTCAGGCGCGCCAGCATCTACCGCAGCTATGCGGACGAAATCGAAGCGCTCTACGTTGAGGAGACAACGGCATGAACGAAGCTGTGATCGTGGAGGCCGTGCGCACCCCCTTCGGACGGCGCGGGGGATGGTGGGCGGATACCCGCCCGGACACGTTGCTGGCCGATACCGTACGCGGCCTGCTGGCGCGAGCCGGACTGCCTGGCGCCCAGGTCGAGGACCTGATCGCCGGCTGCGTCAGCCAGGCCGGCGAGCAAGGCGCCAATATCGGCAGGCTGGCGGCCATGCTGGCAGGACTGCCCGAGAGCGTACCGGGCGTGGCCCTGAACCGCATGTGCGGATCCAGCCAGCAGGCGGTGCATTTTGGCGCGCAGGCCATCGCTGCGGGCGATATGCGTTATGTGGTCGCGGGCGGCGTCGAGAGCATGAGCCGTGTGCCGATGTTCCTGGACGTGACGCTGGGCCAGGGCGAGTTCCGCGGTTTCGAGACCCTGAATCCGGCCTTGCTGGATCGTTATCCGCTGATCCACCAGATCGAGAGCGCCGAACGGATTGCCGAGCGCTGGCAGCTCTCTCAGGCCGAAATGGATGAATGGGCCCGCGAGAGCCATGCGCGCGCCTGGAGCGCGGCGCAGGCGGGCCGCCATGCCGAGCTGCTGCCGGGGCCGCAGGAGGCGGCGCGGCGCGACGAAGGCATACGCGAAAAGACGGATGCCGCCCGCATGGCGGCCATGGCGCCCGCATTGCGGCCGCCGGGCCAGGGTCGTGTCACCGCCGCCAACGCCAGCCAGCTCGCCGATGGCGCCTCCGCGGTATTGCTGGCCGATCGCGACACAGCGCTGGCCGACGGACTGCGGCCCCGCGCGCGCTTTCTGGCGCGGGTGGCGGTGGGGTCGGATCCGGTGCTGCAACTGACGGGAGTGATACCGGCGGCCCGCCAGGCGCTGTCGCGCGCAGGCCTGAGTCTGGACGATATCGACTGGATCGAGATCAATGAGGCCTTCGCCAGCGTGGTGCTGGCGTGGCAGCGTGAACTGGGCGCCAACCTGTCACGCGTCAATCCCTGGGGCGGCGCAATCGCCCATGGTCATCCGCTCGGGGCGACGGGAGCCGGCTTGATGGCCAAGATGCTGGCAGGGCTGGAGGCGACCGAAGGAGAGCTGGGCATGCAACTGATGTGCATCGGCCACGGCATGGCTACTGCGACCATCATCCAGAGGCTGTGACCGCACATGGAGAAAATCCGGGAGGCCGCCGGCGCTCGGGACGAGGGCTCCGAGTCCGAACGCCGGCGCGAAGTGGTCCTGACTGCGGGGCAGCTGTTCTGCAAGCACGGCTACGAGCGCACGACGGTGCGCGAGCTGGCGCGGGCGGTGGGCCTGCAGTCAGGCAGCCTGTTCCATCATTTCCGCAGCAAGGAGGAGATCCTGGTGGCGGTGATGAACAACGGCATCCAGGAAGTGATAGACGACGGCGAGCGGGCGCTGGCGCGCTACCAGGCGCCGGCCGACAGGTTGGCGGCGCTGTTCCGTGTGCACATGTGGAGCATGCTGCACGGCGCGGGGGGCGACGCCATGAACGCCTTGGTGTACGAATGGCGCAGCTTGTCCGCGCCCAGCCGGGCTGCCGTGAAATCGCTGAGCGACCGCTACGAGGCGATGTGGCAGGATGCGGTGGCCGCGGCCGTCGCCGTCGGGTTGCTCCAGGGCGATGCGCGCGTCATCAAGCGCTGCGTGCTGGGCGCCATGAACCTGACGGTGCAGTGGTACAAGCCGGATGGCCGCTTGCAACCCGCCGAGTTCATTGATGCGATGTTGCAGGCGTCGCTGCCTTCGCTGCCGGCCGGGGCCGGCAAGTGGCCCGAATAGGTGGGTCGCGGGGCGTCTAGCCCCGGCGTTTGAAGAACGCGCCCACGGCGCAGACGACAGCCAACGCCAGCAGGGTGCCCGCCACGGGCAGCAGGAAATCCACCTGGCCGCGATAGCCGCCGCCGGTGACCCCGCCTGCCACGCCGCCCGCCCACAGCAGGAAGGTCATCAACGAGGCGGCCACCGAGAGGGCTGCGGCGATGCATAGCGCGATGAACACCGGCCGGCGCGGGCGCGCCGTCGGGTAGGGCGAATAGGGCGTGCCGCCGCGGGGCTGTTTGATCCAGTAGATCAGCCCCGCCGCGACGAGCAGCAGCATCAGGATCTTGAAGATCATGATGCCAGCGCCTGCTTAGTCTTCACGGCGCAGGTGCGGGAAGAGGATGACGTCGCGGATGCTGGGGCTGTCGGTCAGCAGCATGACCAGGCGGTCGATGCCGATGCCGCAGCCGCCCGTCGGAGGCATGCCGTATTCCAGGGCGCGGATGTAGTCCGCGTCGTAGTACATGGCTTCCTCGTCGCCAGCGTCCTTGGCCTCGACCTGCGAGCGGAAACGCTCGGCCTGGTCTTCGGGGTCGTTCAGCTCCGAGAAGCCGTTGGCGATTTCGCGGCCCGTCATGAAGAGCTCGAAGCGCTCGGTGATGCCTGCGCGGGTGTCGGAGGCGCGCGCCAGCGGGGAGACTTCCACCGGGTAGTCGATGATGTAGGTGGGGTTCCAAAGCTTGGCTTCGGCGGTCTCTTCGAACAGAGCCAGTTGCAGCGCGCCGAGGCCGGCGCGCGACAGCACCGGACCGTCCGCGTCGGCGCCCAGCTTCTTGAGCTCCGCGCGCAGGAAGGCCGGATCGTCGAGTTGAGCCTGGGTATAGCCCGGGGCGTACTTGAGGATGGCTTCGCAGATGGTGAGGCGGTCGAACGGCTTGCCCAGGTCCAGCTCGCGCTCCTGGTAGGTCAGCACGGCACTGCCGGTGGCCGAGATGGCGGCCTGGCGAATCAGTTCTTCCGTGAAGTCCATGAGCCAGCGGTAGTCCGCAAAGGCCGCATAGAACTCCATCATGGTGAATTCAGGATTGTGGCGCGGGCTCACGCCCTCGTTGCGGAAGTTGCGGTTGACTTCGAAGACGCGCTCGAAGCCGCCCACGATCAGGCGCTTGAGGTAGAGCTCGGGGGCGATGCGCAGGAACATTTCCATGTCCAGCGCATTGTGGTGCGTGACGAAGGGCTTGGCCGCCGCGCCGCCCGGAATCGGGTGCAGCATGGGGGTTTCCACTTCGAGGAAGCCGGCGTTCAGCATGAACTGGCGGATGCTGCCCACGGCCTTGCTGCGCGCTTCGAACGTGCGGCGCGTGGCGTCCGTCATGATGAGGTCGACGTAGCGTTGGCGGTAGCGCAGTTCCTGGTCGGCCACGCCGTGGAACTTGTCGGGCAGCGGGCGCAGCGACTTGGACAGCAGGCGCGCGCTGGCGGCGTGCACCGACAGCTCGCCCTTGTTGGTCTTGAAGACCGACCCTTCGATCGCGATGATGTCGCCGATGTCCCATTGCTTGAACGCGGCGTAGCTGTCTTCGCCCAGGGTGCCGCGGTCCAGGTAGATCTGGATGCGGCCGGTGCTGTCCTGCAGCGTGGCGAAGCTGGCCTTGCCCATGACGCGCTTGAGCATCATGCGGCCGGCGACCTTGACGGTGACAGGGTTGGCGGCAAGGGCTTCCTGCTCCTGGCCGTCGTATTTGTCATGCAGCGCGGCGGCGCGAGCGTCCGGAACGAAGTCGTTGGGATACGCGACCCCGGTTTCGCGCAGTTTGGCCAGCTTGGCGCGCCGTTCGGCGATCAAGCGGTTTTCATCCTGGGCGGGCGCCGGAGTGGTCGAGTGGTCGGTCATGGTCGGGGAGTCAGTCGTAATTGCGGATGTCGTCGATTTCGGTCGTGCCGAAATCTTCGCGATCCAGGTAGGCGAGGATGCGGGAGGCCACGTTGGCGGGCGAAGACAGCTTGCCGGTCGCGTGGAATTCCTGGAACTTGGCCAGCGCCGGGAAGCTTTCCGGATCGCTGGAACGGATGGCGACCTGCATGTCGGTGTCGACGATGCCGGGGGCCAGCGCGACGATGCGCGCGCCGTCGGCGCCTTGCTCCGCCTTGACCACGCGCGAGTACATATCGAGCGCAGCCTTGGTGGCGCAGTAGACACCCCAGCCGGCATTCGGGTTGCGGCCCGCGCCGGAGGAGATATTGAGCACGCGGCGGTCGGCCTGGAGGTCTTCGACCGCGGCCAGAAAGCGCGCCGTGAGCAGCATGACGGCGCTGACGTTCAGGTTGAAGGCGGCGGCGATGGCCGCGCCGTCGACCAGCGCGTCGGTGCCCGCGATGGGATGCACAGTGCCGGCGTTGTTGATCAGCAGATAGCGGCCGGCGTCGCGCGGCAGCGACGCGCAGATGCGCTGCGCCACCGCCTCGACGGCGTTCAGGTCCGAGAGGTCCACGGACAGCTGTTCGAGCTGCACGTCCTGCGAGCGCGCGTAAGCGGCCAGCTCAGGATCTTCCCGGCGCGCCAACGTGATCAGGCGGGTGCCTGGTTTGGCCAGGCCGCGCGCCATGGCGGCGCCGATCCCGCGCGATGCGCCGGTGAGAATTGCAATGGTGTCGGACATTCGTGAACCTCTGGATGCGTTGAGGGGAGTATCGCGAAACTTAGATGCCCTGCTTCAGGCTGGCCTGGATGAAGGGGTCCAGGTCGCCGTCCAGCACCTTCTGGGTGTTGGAGATTTCGACGTTGGTGCGCAGGTCCTTGATGCGGCTCTGGTCCAGCACGTAGGAACGGATCTGGTGGCCCCAGCCCACATCGGTCTTGGAGTCTTCCAGCTTCTGCTGCTCGGCCATGCGGTTGCGCATTTCCAGTTCGTAGAGCTTGGACTTCAGCATCTGCATGGCTTCGGCGCGGTTGCGATGCTGCGAACGATCGTTCTGGCACTGCACCACGATGCCGGTGGGCATGTGGGTCAGGCGCACCGCCGAATCGGTCTTGTTGATGTGCTGGCCGCCCGCGCCGGAAGCGCGGTAGGTGTCCACGCGCAGGTCCGCGGGGTTCACTTCGACTTCGAAGGACTCGTCGACTTCGGGGTAGACGAAAACGCTGGCAAACGACGTGTGGCGGCCACCAGACGAATCGAACGGGCTCTTGCGGACCAGGCGGTGCACGCCGGTTTCCGTGCGCAGGTAGCCAAAGGCGTATTCGCCTTCGATCTTGATGGTGGCGGACTTCAGGCCTGCCACGTCGCCTTCGGATTCTTCCAGCACTTCGGCCTTGAAGCCCTTGCGCTCGGCGTACTTCAGGTACTGGCGCAGCAGCATGGAGGCCCAGTCCTGCGCTTCCGTGCCGCCGGCGCCTGCCTGGATGTCCAGGAAGCAATTCAGCGGATCGGCCGGATTGGAGAACATGCGGCGGAATTCCAGGGCTTCCAGCTTTTCCTGGAAGGCGTCGGCGTCCTGCTCGATGGATTCGAGGGTGGCGTCGTCATCGTCGGCGGCGGCCATTTCGAACAATTCGTTCGAGTCGGCCAGGCCCGTGCCGAGATTGGCGAGCGTTTCCACCACGTCTTCGAGGGCTTTCTTTTCACGGCCCAGGTCCTGGGCGTGCTTGGGGTCGTTCCAGACCGCCGGATCTTCGAGTTCGGCGTTTACGACTTGCAGGCGTTCGGCTTTGGCATCGTAGTCAAAGATACCTCCGTAGAGCCTGTTCGCGCTCCGCGTAATCGGCGAGGCGGGCTGCGAGCTGGTTCTGACGTTCGGCTTCCATGATGATCCTGTCCTGATGACTTTTGTGCGAAACCGAACATTTTACCGTGCTTGGGCCAAGTGCGCGGCCCCGTCGGGCAAGAAGGGGGACGGATCGCACAGGCCTGGATGGGTCTGCTGCGCGCAAGTTGTTCAGTTTTTTGTCAACTGTTGGATTCTAGGCTGCGGGTGGCGGACCCGGCCGTTCCTGATCGGAGCGTAGCGGGACGCGACGGCGCCGGCGAGCAGCCGGCCTATCCCGACAGAGGAATGGAGACATAGATGGACAACGCGATGGCCCCCGGGGTATCGCCGGCGATCCCGGCGACAGAGGAAGACCGGATCTACCGCAAGGTAGGGTGGCGGCTGGTACCGCTATTGGTGGTGTGCTACGTCGTGGCCTACCTGGACCGCGTGAACGTGGGGTTCGCCAAGCTGCAGATGCTGCAGGAGCTTCAGTTCAGCGAAACGGTATATGGGCTGGGGGCCGGCATCTTCTTCATCGGCTATTTCATTTTCGAGATTCCCAGCAACATCATCCTGCACAAGGTGGGCGCGCGGGTCTGGATCGCCCGCATCATGATCACCTGGGGGATCATTTCCGCCTGCATGATGTTCGTGACCAGCGTGCATATGTTCTACATCCTGCGCTTCCTGCTGGGCGCGGCCGAAGCCGGGTTCTTTCCGGGCATCATCCTGTACCTGACCTATTGGTATCCGGCGGCCCGGCGCGGCCGCATCACGACTTTCTTCATGACCGCGGTGCCCATGTCCGGGCTGATCGGCGGTCCCATCTCCGGGTGGATCATGAGCACCTTTCATGGCGATCATGGGCTGTCGGGGTGGCAGTGGCTGTTCCTGCTGGAAGGCATACCCTCGGTAGTGATAGGCGTGCTGGTGCTGATCTATCTGGACGACCGCATCAACAAGGCCAAATGGCTGACCGCGTCCGAAAAGGCCGTGCTGATCCGCAACATCGCAGCCGAGGAACAGCAAAAGGAAGATCCGCCGATCAGCGCCGCGCTGGCCAAGCCGCGCGTGTGGGCGATGGCGCTGATCTACTTTTCGTTCGTGATGGGGCTGTACGGTGTGGGCTTCTGGATGCCGACGCTGATCAAGAGCACCGGGGTGCAAAGCCCATTGGCCATTGGCCTGCTGACGGCGGTGCCGAACCTGTTCGCCGTCATCGGCATGATCCTGATCTCGCGCAATTCCGACCGGCACCGCGAGCGCCGCTGGCACGTGGCGCTGCCCGCGCTGTTTGGCGCCTTGGGCCTGCTGCTGTCGGCGATGTGGAGTGGCAATACCGTGCTGGCGATTTTGGCGCTGACGGTGGCGAACATCGGGATTTGCACGGTGCTGCCGTTGTTCTGGAGCCTGCCGACGGCGTTGCTGGGCGGGACGGCGGCGGCGGCGGGGATTGCGCTGATCAATTCGGTGGGAAATCTGGCGGGGTTTGTCAGCCCTTACCTGGTGGGCTGGCTGAAGGATATGACCGGGACGACCAACACCGGGCTTTACATGTTGTCGGGGTGCCTGGTGGTGGGCGCGCTGGTGGCCTTGGCGCAGCCGGCCAAGTTGGTGAATAAGTAGTCGCTTCGGCGGTGCCGGGCTACGGGGCGCCAGGGGCCGTTGAATGGATCCTGGCGCCTTTTTCGTTTGGGCGGTGGTTCAGGGCCTCGGGTTTGCGGATATTGGGGTTCTTTGGCCGCCGAGGCTGCCCTGCGCCATTCCGATGCTCGCCCCACCGGGGCGAGCATCGGAATCCCGCAGTCCGGCCTCTGGCGGCTCAAGAATCCAGCGTCACAAAACCAAACGTCAACAACCCACCCGATTGCGTTATCCCGCGTGCTCGATGACCAGTTGCACCGAGACCATCCCATTCCATACGTTCTGTTCAAGCCGGTAGGCGGCCTGGATGTGCTCGGGCAGGGATTGGTCGTGGCCGAACCAGATGGCGTCAAAGCGCTGGTGGCCGCGCTCCAGTGACAGCTTGAGGTGCTTTTCCCCGACCAGGCGCTGGTTGCGCACCACGAACTCGTCGAGGAACAGCGGGGCGGCGAAGCCGGCGCCCCAGACTTGCTGCTGCAGCATGCCAGCCACATCGGCATTCGCATAGCCGGATTCCAGCGAGCCGTCGGTTTCAATCACCGGCTCGAAGGTATCGCGGCCCGTCAGTTCGCGCACGGCGGCGTCGAAGGCGGGAGCAAAGGCCGCAAAGTCGCCGCGTCCCAGCGTCAGGCCCGCCGCCATGGCGTGGCCGCCGAACTTGCGGATCAGGTTGGGATGGCGCTTGGATACCAAATCCAGCGCGTCGCGCAGGTGCACATCTGGGATGGAGCGGCCCGAACCGCGGATTTCATCGTCGCCGGCGGGCGCGAAGGCCAGCGTAGGCCGCCAGAATTTCTCTTTCAGGCGCGAGGCGACCAGCCCCACCACGCCCTGGTGCCAGCCCGGGTCGAATACGCAGACCGTGGCGCCCGCGGCCGCGTTGGGCTCTTCCATGGCGGCCAGCGCCTGCTCGCGCATTTCGGCCTCGATCGTGCGGCGCTCGCGGTTGATGTTGTCGAGTTCGCGCGCCATTTCCAGCGCTTGCGCTTCGTCATCGGTGGTCAGGCAGGCGATACCCAGGCTCATGTCGGCCAGACGGCCGGCCGCGTTGATGCGGGGGCCGAGGGCGAAGCCCAGGTCGAAGCCGTTGGCCGCGCGAGGCTCGCGCCCGGCCACCGCAAACAGCGCGCGCAGCCCGGGCTGCAGGCGGCCGGCGCGCATGCGCTTCAAGCCCTGGGTGACCAGCAGGCGGTTGTTCGCGTCCAGCTTGACCACGTCGGCCACCGTGCCCAGCGCCACCAGGTCGGCCAGCGCGTCCAGGCGCGGGCCGCCATCAGCAGCGTAGACGCCGCGCCGGCGCAGCTCTGCGCGTAACGCCAGCATCATGTAGAAAATGACGCCCACGCCCGCCAGGTTCTTGGAGGGAAAGCCGCAACCTGGCTGGTTGGGGTTCACGATGGCCAGCGCCGCGGGCAGCGTGTCGCCCGGCAGGTGGTGGTCAGTGATGACTACGCCGATGCCAGCCGCGTTGGCAGCGGCCACGCCGTCCACGCTGGCGATGCCGTTGTCCACCGTGATGATGATGTCAGGCTTGCCGGCGCGATGCCGGACGGCCAGGTCGACCACGGCCGGCGACAGGCCGTAGCCGGTCTCGAAGCGGTTGGGGACCAGGAAGTCCACGTCGGCGCCCATGGCGGACAGGGCGCGCAGGCCGACCGCGCAGGCGGTGGCGCCATCGCAGTCGTAGTCGGCCACGATCAGCAGTTTCTTGCCCGCCTGGATGGCGTCGGCCAGCACGCCCGCGGCGTGGGCCGAATGCGTCAGGCCGGTGGGCGGCAGCAGCGATTGCCAGGCCAGTTGGGTCTGATCGGGATGGGTTACGCCGCGGGCGGCCCACAGGCGAGCCAATAGCGGGTGGATGCCCGAGGCTTCGAGGATTCTGCAGGCGTCGAAGTCCGGCGTGCGGACGGTTAAGCGGGGTGAGACCACCAGGCGCTCCAGTTTTTCTTGGGCGCGGGCAGCAAGCCGAGCAGGCCCCCGCGCGGTTTCAGGGTGAGGGCGACCTTGCGGTCTTCGCCCAGCAGCAGCAGTTCGGCGGGTGCGGCGGGCAGGCCGTGCTTGCCCGCCAGCGGGCGCAAATGCTGCGCGTCCAGCGCGGCCAGCGCATCCAGCCAGGCGGCCCAGTCGCCGGCCCGTTGGGGGGCGTCCAGATTCGTGTACACCTGCGCCGGGGCTGGCCGGGCTTGCGTCCAGGGCGCGCCGCCGCCATAGAGCCACAGCGCGTTGACCGGCGGCAAGCCCCGGGCTGCGCGGGCGTCGTTGACCGGGTGTTCGTGCCAGGCCATTTGTATTTCATTGAGCAACCGGCGCCATGGCCGCGTTTCCGCATCCTGGCGCCACCAGTCATTCAAGCGATGTCCCGCCACGGCCAGCGGACTGGCGGTCTGCGGGCGCAGGCCATCCGGCAGGCGCAGGCGCCAGCGTTCGGCCGCAAGCGGCTCGACCGAAAAGCCCGTGCCTTCGAACAGGGGGCGGGCGGTATCCAGCAGCGCGGCCGATTCCTCGGCGCGCAGGTCCATCAGGCCCGGGTCCAGCAATGTCGCCTGGTCCGTGCCCAAGGCGAGGTGGACCAGTTCGGCCAGCCAGACGGGGCCGTTGCCGTCGGCCTGCGCGCCGGCGACCAGCGGGCCCAGTCCGGCGCCGGGCGGCAGGCCGGGCTCGGGGACGTAGCCGGCGCGGTCCAGCTGCCAGGATTCGTAGGGCGTGCAGCCCTGGGCGCGCAGGTCGTAAGCCTGGGGCCGGGCGGCGCCGGCCTGGAGCCAGCCATGCAGCGTGGGAGCGCGTTCGGGCAGGTGCTTGGCCAGTTCGGCGGCAACGGGGAGGGCGGGCAGGGCGCCCGGAATGACGATCAGCATGGGCGCGATTGTAGTCCCCGCTGGCCCCGGGAACTAAGCGGCCTGCGGCACTGCCATAGCTTGAAACGCCTGGTCTCGGACGCGCACATCCGCGGCGCGGATTCCAGGCGGTTAATGCCATAATGCGCACGTGCTGAAAATACCCTACGAACTATGGATAGGCGCCCGCTATGCCGGGCTGGCCCGAATCCGCCAGCGACGCGGCCGCCGCGATCGCTTTATCTCTTTCATCGCCGCCAGTTCCATGGCGGGCATCGCGCTGGGCGTCGCTGCCCTGATCGTGGTGCTGTCCGTGATGAACGGCTTCCAGAAGGAAGTGCGCGACCGCATGTTGTCGGTGCTGCCGCATATCGAGCTCTATATTCCGGGCGCGGTGCCGGAGCTGGTGCTGGAAAAATGGCAGCAATTCGCTTCCGCCGCTGAAAAGAATTCGTCCGTCAAGGCGGGCGCGCCGTTCGTGGCGGCGCAAGGCATGCTGGTACGCGGGCAGGCCCTGCGGGGCGTGCAGGTGCGCGGCATCGATCCTCAGACCGAAGGCAATGTGTCCGACCTGCCGCGGCAGATGGTGTCGGGCAAGCTTACCGACCTGAAGCCCGGTGGCTTCGGTGTGGTGCTGGGCAACGAGCTGGCCGACGGCATGGGCGTGAAGCTGGGCGATACCCTCATGATGATGGCGCCGCAAGGCTCGATCAGTCCGGCGGGATTCGCGCCGCGCATGCGCCAGTTCACCGTGGTGGGCGTGTTCTCGTCCGGCCATTACGAATACGATTCCTCGCTGGCCTTCGTCGATGACGAGGATGCCGCGCGCGTGTTCCGCGACAGCGGCACCGCTGGCGTGCGCCTGCGCATCGCCGACATGCAGCGCGCGCCCGAAGTGGCGGCCGAACTGCAGAAGGTGCTGCCGCCCTATGTGATGGCGAGCGACTGGTCGCGCAACAACCGCACCTGGTTCGCGGCGGTCAAGACCGAAAAGCGCATGATGTTCCTGATCCTGGCGCTGATCGTGGCCGTGGCCGCCTTCAACCTGCTGTCGTCCCTGGTCATGGCCGTGAAGGACAAGCAGTCCGACATCGCCATCCTGCGCACGCTGGGCGCCGGCCCGCGGGAGATCGCCCGCATCTTCCTGGTGCAGGGGGCGCTGATCGGCGTCATCGGCACGCTGCTGGGCGTGGCGGGCGGCATCGTCATCGCCTACAACGTGGACGTGATCGTGCCGTTCATCGAGCGCCTGCTGGGCGTGCATTTCCTGCCCCGCGAAATCTATTTCATCAGCGCGCTGCCGTCGGATCCCCAGGTGGGCGACATCGTCACCATTGGCGTGACTTCGTTGGTGCTGTCGCTGCTGGCTACCCTGTATCCCAGCTGGCGCGCTTCGCGCCTGCAACCTGCACAGGTGCTGCGCCATGACTGACAATCTGACTCCCGCGCTGCAGGCTGACAATATTGTCAAAGTCTATGACGAAGGTCCCGCGCGTATCGAGGTGCTGAGCAACGTCAGCCTGTCGGTGGCGCGCGGCGAGATGGTCGCCATTGTCGGCGCCTCCGGCTCCGGCAAGAGCACGCTGCTGCACATCCTGGGTCTTTTGGACGTGCCCACCAGCGGTTCCGTATCGGTGGACGGCGAGCTGGCCGTGGGCCTGTCCGAAGGGCGCAAGAGCGCGGTGCGCAACCGCAGCCTGGGCTTCGTCTACCAGTTCCACCACCTGTTGCCGGAGTTTTCGGCGCTGGACAACGTGGCAATGCCGCTTATCGTGCGCCGCGAAGGCCGCGATAAGGCGCGAGAGGCCGCGCACGAGGTCCTGGGCATGGTGGGCCTGGCCGCGCGCGAAGGGCATTTCCCGGGGCAGCTTTCCGGCGGCGAGCGGCAGCGCGTGGCGCTGGCGCGGGCGCTGGTGACGCGGCCGGTATGCGTGCTGGCCGATGAGCCGACAGGCAACCTGGACCGCCACACCGCGCACAATATGTTCGAACTCCTGACGCGGGTGAACCAGGAGTCCGGCACGGCATTCGCCATTGTCACGCATGATCCCGAACTGGCCGCGCGGGCTGACCGCCAGTTGCTGATGGAGAACGGCCGCCTGGTTTCCGGCTAGGACGCGCCGGAGGATAATCCAGGCAAGGAGGTCGCGCCCATGCTGATCGATACCCATTGCCACCTGGATGCCGCCGAGTTCGACACCGACCGCGAGCGCGTCGCCGATGATGCCTGCGAGGCGGGCGTCCAATCCATAGTGATCCCCGCCGTCGAGCGGGCCAATTTTTCCGTGGTGCGCGAATTGGCCGGCAACACCGCCGGCGGCGCGTACGCACTGGGCATTCACCCGCTCTATGTGCAGCGCGCCAGCGACGGCGACCTGGACGCACTGCGCGCGGCGGTCAAGGAGGCGCTGGGCGACCCGCGCTTTGTCGCCATTGGCGAGATCGGTTTGGATTTCTTTGTGCCTGAGATAGCTTCCGGCGAGCCGCGCGAGCGCCAGGAACGCTTCTATGCCGCCCAGCTGGCGCTGGCAGCCGAGTTCGGCCTGCCGGTGCTGCTGCATGTGCGTAAATCGCAGGACATTCTTTTGAAGTACTTGCGGCGCCACCCGCGCATCGGCGGCATCGCGCATGCGTTCAACGGCAGCGCGCAGCAGGCGCAGGCGTTCATCGACCAGGGCTTTGCGCTGGGCCTGGGCGGCGCCATGACTTACGAGCGCGCCTTGCAGATCCGGCGCCATGCGGTGGATGTGGACCTGGCGCACTTGGTGCTGGAAACCGATGCGCCGGACATTCCTCCGGCCTGGCTGCACCCGCCGCAGCGCCGCAACGCGCCGGCCGAGCTGCGGCGTATTGCCGCCACGCTGGCTGAGTTGCGCGGCATTACGCCCGCGCAGGTGGCACATGCCACCACCGCCAACGCCATGCGCGTCTTGCCCCGGCTTCCGGCCGCGATTCTTGCCGATTCCGACTGACGCCGCTCAGTTGCCAGGGCGCGGCAATTCCAGGCGCACGCTCAGTCCTTGCGGCGACATGTTGCGGGCTGACATCCTGCCCTTGTGCGCGGCCACGGCGGCCTGGGCGATAGATAAGCCCAGGCCGGCGCCGCTGCCAGGCTTGCGCGCGCCGGAGGCGGTGCGATAGAAGGGTTCGAACAGGGATTCCAGTTCGTCCGCGGCCACTCCCGGTCCGCGGTCCTCGATTTCCAGGCAGGCTTCGCGCGCGTTCGACAGAAGGCGCACGCGGATCGCGCTGTGCGCGGGCGCGAAGCGCAGAGCATTGCGCAGCACGTTCTCGATCGCGCTGGACAGGCTGCAACGGTCGCCGATCAGGGGCACGGGCGCGTGGTGCCCCCACTCTATGCGGATTTGCCGGCCGCTGGCCTCGTAGCGGGCATCTTCGACGACGTCGGACACGACCTCGGCAAGGTCCAGGGTTTCGGTGGGCACGGGCAGGGCGCCAAGGCGGGCCAGCCTCAAGGTATTGCCGACCAGCGCGTCCAGCCGTTCGCATTCGAGCTCGATGCGGTCCAGCTGCAAGTCCTGGCGTTCATCCTTGCGCCGCGCCAGTTCGGCGGCCAGCCGAAGCCGCGCCAGGGGCGAACGCAGTTCGTGCGCAATGTTGTGCAGCAGCTGCTCGCGGGTATCGACCAGGGCCTTCAGACGGTCGGCCATGGCATCGAAGTCGCGCGCCAGCAAGCCCAGCTCGTCTTTGCGGCGAGCCAACTTGGCAGGCGTGTGCGCGTCCAGCTGCCCGGCGGACAAGGCGTGCGTCGTCTGCCGCAATTGCGCCAAGGGGGCCGTCACATGGCGGCTCAGGGCCCAGCAGAATGGAGCGGTTACCGCCAGGGCGAACAGCATCAGCGCCAACGCGACCGGCGACAGGGCCAGTACTTCCCAATGCGACGAATCGAACGGCAGGAACAGCATCAACAGTACCGATCCATCGGCCAGGACCAGCTTTTGCGGCTCCCACCAGGAAACGCGCTCGCCGGTGGGATCGGCGGGCAGGTAGTCCGCTTTTGGCGACAGGTCGGGGCCGGCGCGGAAATCGGCGAGCCAGTCCTCCATGCGGGCGGGCAGCCGCCGGCCCAGGATGTCCTGGTCCTGGGCATCCATGATGTAGATCTTCAGAGCCGAGTAGCGCCGGTCCATGGCCGCCACCCAGCGCTTCAGGCCGTCCACGTCCTCGGTGCGGGCGATCTGGGCGGCGTCGCGTGTGAGATTGCCGGGGTTCAGGCCGTCCAGTGAGTTGAAGCGGTACCAGGCCACCGCCGCCGTCAGCACCATGCCGCATACCAGGATGACGGCCATGGCGCTCCAGAAAGTCAGGAACGCGCGCCAGAACAGGGAGCGGGCAGGAAGCCAGGCCATCACTCCGCACCCGCCAGCACGTAGCCCAGGCCGCGCAGATTTCGGATGGTCAGCGTATCGGGGCCGGCGTCAGTTCGCAGCTTCTTGCGCAGGGAACTGATGTGGGTGTCGATGCTGCGGTCGTAGCGGTCGGGCTTGCGTCCCAGCGCGTACTGGCCGATCTGGTCGCGCCCGACCACCTGTCCGGGCGTGCGCATCAGGATTTCCAGGATGCGCTGTTCCGCGCCAGTCAGCGCGATTTCGCTGTCGCCCACCCGCAGGAGTCCGGAGGCGGGGTCCAGCGATACCGTGCCCAGCGCCAGGGCGGGCCGGGTGGCTTCCGGCACTTCGTCGAAGCGGCGCAGCACTGCGGTGATGCGGGCCTTCAACTCGCGTGGGCTGAATGGCTTGGCCAGGTAATCATCGGCGCCGAACTCCAGGCCCAGGACGCGGTCCGTTTCGCCGCCGTGGGCGGTGAACATGATGACGGGGCGGCGCGAGCGTTGCCGGTACTGCTTCAGCAGGTCCAGCCCATTGCCGTCGGGCAGCATCAGGTCCAGCAATATCAGGTCGTAGTCGTCCTGCGCGAGCAGGGCGAGCCCCTGCGCGCCGCTATGCGCAAGCGCGAGCTGGCAGTGACCGGGTTCCAGGTATTCGCGCAGCATCTGCGCGAGTTCGACGTCGTCGTCGATCAGCAGGATGCGGCGAGTCGCCGGAGCGTGGGAAAAAGGCATGCGTATCGTCGGTTCTGCATCCGGCAGTTTGGCTTATGACCGCGGGCCGGAGTGTCAAGAAGTTCAAAGAAGATAAAAGTTGCGGAAAGCGTGTTGCTGGCTCCCGGCAGCTCCAATTCTAATATGAGAATGGTTTTCATTAATAAGTACGGGGCAGGTCTGACGCCGCACGCGGGGTGCGGGGCAGGCCTGGGACGGGAGAAATTGGAATCATGAGCAGCAAAGCATTGATCGCTGGCCGGCGCGGTCCGGGGTCGCGCACGCAATTGGCGGCAGCCTTGTGCGCCGCGGGTTTCGGCATGGCGCAGCCTGCCTGGGCCCAAAGCGCGGACAACACCAAGACGCTGGACACCGTGGTGGTGACGGCCTCGGGGTATGAACAGGAGATCCAGGATGCGCCGGCGTCGATCAGCGTGATCACGCGGGAGGATCTGGACAAGAAGTTCTACCGCGACATCAATGATGCGCTGGTCGATGTGCCGGGCGTGATCGTCACCGGCGGCGGCGACCGCCAGGACATCAGCCTGCGCGGCATGGGCCCCAAGTACACGTTGATCCTCATCGACGGCAAGCGCCAGAATTCGCGCGAGACCCGCACCAACTCCGATTCCACGGGTGTCGAAGGCGGTTGGACGCCGCCGCTTTCGGCTATCGAGCGCATCGAGGTGGTGCGCGGCCCCATGTCTTCGCTGTACGGCTCGGACGCCATGGGCGGGGTGATCAATATCATCACGCGCAAGGTGCCGGCCGAGTGGGGCGGCGAGATCCGCCTGGACACGACGATCCAGGAAAGCAACAAGTCCGGCGACATCTACCAGGGCAACTTCTACCTGGCCGGCCCGATCAAGACGGACCTGCTGGGCCTGCAGATTTATGGCCAGGCGACGCAGCGCGACGAAGACGACATCGTCGATGGTTTCCGCAAGCGCAACTCGGAAAGCGTTACGGCCAAGCTGGCGCTGACGCCCAACCGCGACCACGACATCGTGCTGGAAGCGACCACTATGCGTCAGAAGCTGCACGAAACGCTGGGCAAGACTGTCGAGCCGCTGCCGCCCGGCCAGGCATGCGGACGCAACGGCTGCCCGGCCTCGTCCGATACCGACTACCGCAGCAACAAGTGGGCGCTGTCACATACCGGTCGGTGGGGCTGGGGGGTGTCGGACAGCTATGTGCAGCAAGAGGAGTTCGACAACCGCTCGCGCCAGATGAAGATCAAGAACCTGGACTTGCAGACGAGCTGGACGCTCCCCTTGGGCTCGCACATGCTGACCCTGGGCGGCAGTTACCTGAGCCAGCGCCTGAACGACCAGACAGGCAATCAGCTGGCCAACGGCCCCAGCAAGGTGGACCGCTATCAGTGGGCCCTGTTCGCCGAGGACGAATGGCGCCTGACAGAGAGCTTTGCCGTAACCACCGGCCTGCGCATGGACGAAGACGAGAACTTCGGCACGCACTTCAGCCCGCGCCTGTACGGCGTGTGGCACATGGCCGAACGCTGGACCCTGAAGGGCGGCGTGTCCACGGGGTTCCGCGCGCCAGACCTGCGCCAGACGGTGGCCGGCTGGGGCCAGGTCAGCCGCGGCGGCAACATGTACGGCAACCCGGACCTCACGCCGGAAAAGTCGGTGACCGAGGAAATCGGCATCCTGTATGACAACGGTGAAGGCTTCAACGCGGGCCTGACCGTCTTCAACAATGATTTCAAGGACAAGATCACACGGGTCGCGTGCCCGGCGACCCAGTGCACGGACGGCCCGAACCAGTTTGGCTCGGACCCGACCACGTACATGAACGTGGACAAGGCCAATTCGCGTGGCGTGGAAGCCAACTTGAAGCTGCCGCTGTCGCGCGACTGGTCCCTGACCAGCAGCTACACCTTCACTAAGTCGGAGCAGAAGTCCGGCCAATACAAGGGCCAGCCGCTGAACCAGCTGCCTAAGCACCTGTTCACCACCACTGTGAACTGGCAGGCCTCGGATGCGCTGCAGGCGTGGGCGCGCGTGAACTACCGCGGCAAGGAAAGCCAGCCCATCACCGGCCCGTCGTCCTCATCGGTGGTCGCGCCTTCCTATACCTTCGTGGACCTGGGGGGCTCGTACCAAGTGAACAAGACCGTGGCGGTGTACGCGGGCATCTACAACCTGTTCGACAAGCAGGTTACCTATGACGACTACGGCTATGTCGAGGACGGCCGCCGCTATTGGCTGGGCGTGGGCGTCAAGTTCTGAGTTTGAAAGGGCGCCTGGCGCCCGCAACATGAAGAGGTACGCATGAAGAAGCAAACGCAAGCAAGCCGCGCCCGGCGTTGGGCGGTCCAGGCCGGAGCCGCGCTTGTCCTGGGCGCCGCCACGGCGGTGTGTGCCGCGCAGACGACCGTGCCGGTGAAGCACGCGCGCGGTGAAACCGCCGTGCCGGCCAATCCGGCGAAGACGGTGGTGATGGACCTGGCCGTGCTGGACACGCTGCATGCGCTGGATGTGAACGTGGCGGGCGTGCCCACGGTGGCCAAGTTGCCGCCGCAACTGAGTCAGTACGCCGATCAGCGCTACCTGAAGGTGGGCACGATGTTCGAGCCCAACTACGAAGTGATCCATGCCGCCGCGCCGCAAGTCATCTTTGTCGCGGGCCGCTCCGCGCCCAAGTACGACGAACTGTCCAAACTGGCACCCACCGTGGACCTTACGGTGGACGCCAAGGACCTGGTCGGCAGCGTGACGCGCAACACGGAAACGCTGGCCGCCATTTATGGCAAGCAAGAGGTGGCCAAGACGAAGCTGGATGCGTTGCGTGCATCCATCGCGGACTTGAACGGCAAGGCGGCAAACGCAGGCACGGCGCTGATCGTGTTGACCACCGGCGGCAAGATGAGCGCCTACGGCCCGGGGTCGCGTTTTGGCGTGATCCATGATGCATTCGGCGTCAAGCCGGCGACGACGGGCTTGAGCGTGTCCAACCACGGCCAGGCGATCTCGTTCGAGTTCATCGCCCAGACCGACCCCGACTGGCTGTTCGTGATCGACCGCGACGCCGCCATCGGCCGGGAAGGCGTCTCGGCTCAACGCATGCTGGACAACGAGCTCGTGCGCCCGACCAAGGCTTGGAAGAACAAGCGCGTGGTCTACCTGAACGGCTACAACTGGTATCTGATGGGCAGCGCGGGCTTGACCGCCATGCAACAGAACGTCGACGAAATTGCGGGCGCGCTGGCGGCGGCCAAGTGAAGCCTGATGCGTGAGTGGCGGGAGTATCGCGGGTGACGTGGCGGCAGTCGGTAGGCGGTTGGGGCGGTTTGACGGCAGCGGTGGGCGTGCTGCTGGCCTTGTGCGCGGCCAGCGTCAGCCTGGGCGCGGGACAGCTCAGCCTGTCCGCGCTTTGGGGAGCGGGCGAAGATGCGGAGCGCGCCTGGCGCCTGCTCATGGTCAGTCGGATACCGCGCACGCTGGCGTTGCTGCTGGCCGGTATGTCCTTGGCGGTGGCGGGACTGATCATGCAGATGCTGGTCCGCAACCGTTATGTCGAGCCCACGACGGCGGGCACGGTGGAGTCCGCCACGCTGGGCATACTCGTCGTCACGCTGCTGGCGCCGGACACCCCCGTGATCGGCAAGATGCTGACGGCCACGGGCTTTGCGCTGGCGGGCACCTTGCTGTTCCTGGCGCTGCTCAAGCGCGTGCCGCTGCGCACTCCCTTCATCGTGCCCCTGATCGGCCTGATCCTGGGCGGCGTCATCCATGCCGCCACGACTTTCATCGCCTACCGCTACGACCTGCTGCAGTCGCTGCACGCCTGGACCACGGGCGATTTTTCCGGCGTGCTGCGCGGGCGCTATGAGCTGTTGTGGATAGGCTTCGGCCTGGCCTGCGCCGCCTATGCGGCGGCCGACCGCTACACGGTGGCGGGCATGGGCCGCGAGTTCGCTTCCAATCTGGGCCTTAACCACGCGCGGTTGACGCTGGTCGGACTGCTGATCGTGTCCGCGATCTCGGCCGTGGTCGTCGTGACGGCCGGCGGTATTCCGTTCCTGGGCCTGATCGTGCCTAACGCCGTCAGCCTGGTGTTGGGCGACAACATGCGCCGCTCCATTCCCTGGGTAGCGGTATTGGGAGGCGTATTCGTGCTGGCCTGCGACGTCATCGGCCGGCTGCTGATCCATCCCTACGAGATTCCCATAGGCACCGTCGTCGGCGTGTTGGGCAGCATCCTGTTCCTGTGGTTGTTGCGGACCCGGAGGAACCGGCTTGGCTGAACTCGCAATCTCCGCGCCGGTCTCGGGCCGCGCGCCACAAGCCTGGCGCCTTTGGCTGCTGGGGGCCTTTGCGCTGGCATGCGCCATCGCGTTCATGACCTTGGGCGCCAACGGCCAATGGTCCTTCGTCATTCCGTTCCGCGGGGCCAAGCTGGCGGCGATGGTGCTGGTGGCCTATGCCGTCGCGGTGTCTTCGGTGCTGTTCCAGACGATCACGCACAACCGCATCCTGACACCCGCCATCATGGGCTTCGATGCCCTGTACCTGTTGATCCAGGCGGTGGTGGTATTCGGCTTCGGCCAGGCGGCCACGGCCGCCAGCCATCCCGTGGCCGCGTTCCTGCTGGAGGTCGGCGCCATGACGGCCTTCGCCTGCCTGCTGTTCCGCTGGCTGTTCTCGGACGCGGTGCGCAGCCTGCATCTGATGATGCTGGTGGGCATTATTTTCGGCCTGTTGTTCCGCAGCCTGTCCAACTTTGTGGTCCGCCTGATCGACCCCAACGAATTCCTGGTGCTGCAGGACCGCATGTTCGCCAGCTTCAATACGGTGCGCGTGGGGTTGCTGCCGATCGCGCTGGCCGCGGTCTGCGCCGCATCCCTGCTGGTGTGGCGCATGCGCCGCCGATACGACGTGCTGGCACTGGGTCGCGACATCGCCGTGAACCTGGGCGTGGACTATCGCCGCACACTCATGCTGACACTGGTAGCCATCGCGGTGCTGGTGTCGGTTTCCACCGCGTTGGTCGGCCCGGTGACGTTCTTTGGCCTGCTGGTCAGCAACCTGGCCTATCAGGTCATGGGGTCCGACCGGCACCGCTACACCGTCGCGGCGGCCGTGCTGCTGAGCGTGATCTTCCTCGTCGGCGGCCAGACGCTGCTGGAGCGCGTGCTGGGCCTGAATACCACTGTCAGCGTGGTGATCGAATTCCTGGGCGGGCTGATGTTCCTCGTCCTGATCCTGCGCAGGGGGCGCCGATGATAGAGATTCAGCAAGTCAGCAAGCAGTACGGCGAGAGCGTGGTGGTCGACGATGTCAGCCTTTCGCTGCCCGCGGGCGGCGTTACGGCCATCATCGGTCCCAACGGCGCGGGCAAATCCACGCTGCTGTCCATGGTCAGCCGACTGCTGCCCATGTCCACGGGCCGGGTGCTGGTCGAAGGGCTGGACGTAACCCGCGCGGATAGCCGCGAACTCGCGCGCCGCCTGGCCATCTTGCGCCAGGACAATCACCTGCCCTTACGCTTGACTGCAAGAGACCTGGTCGCGTTCGGCCGCTATCCGCATACGGGCGGCCGGCTGACGCTGGAGGACAAGGACCATATCGACCGCGCCATTGCTTATCTGAATCTGGAACCGCTGGCCGACCGCTACCTGGACGAAATGTCGGGTGGCCAGCGCCAGCGCGCCTTCGTGGCCATGGTGCTGTGCCAGGACACGCGTTACGTCCTGCTGGACGAGCCGTTGAACAGCCTTGATATGAAACACGCCGTCGCCATGATGGGCACCTTGCGTCGCGCGGCGGACGAATTGGGCAAGACGGTCGTGTTGGTGCTGCACGACATCAATTTTGCGTCGACCTACGCGGATCGCATCGTAGCGATGCGGGCGGGACGCATCGCGCGCCAGGGAACTCCGGCGGAACTGGTCCGGCCGGAGGTTCTGAGCGAGCTCTACGAGCTGCCGATCGAGGTGCACGAAATAGGCGGCCGACGCATCTGCGTCTATTACCGCCAGCCTTAGCGGCCGAGGTCCGCCGCGGCTAGCGCAGCGGCGATTCCTGGGTGAGGCTGTCGGCTTCCAGGTCCCCCAGCGCATCCAGGAAGCGCCAGGCAAAGGATCCGGGCCCTTGCGCTGCCCCGCCGGCGCGCTGGCCCGCGATTGCGAAGCACGATAGGGCGGCTATTGCCGCCGCCCAAGGGTCATTCCTGGATACGGCCGCAAAGGCGCCGACCGTCGCGGTCAGCGCGCAGCCTGTGGCCGTGACGCGCGGCATCAGGGGGGATCCGCCAGCAATGCGGACGGCGCGCGTGCCGTCCGTGACGAAATCGGTTTCACCGGTAACGGCCACCACCGTGGCTTGGCGGACCGCTATGGCATGCGCCGATTCCTCCGCCTGCGCGACCGCGTCGCGCGCGTCCACGCCCTGGCTTGCGCTTTGGCCTCCGGCCAGGGCGATGATCTCCGAGGCATTGCCCCGGATGATGGTGGGCCGCAGGTCCAGCAAGCGCCGGACGGCGTCTCGACGAAAAGCGGTGGCGTGATGGGCCACCGGATCCAGCACCCAAGGAATGCCGGCCTCGTTGGCCGAGGCAGCGGTCAACAGCATGCTGTCCAGCCAGGGCGAGGAAAGGGTGCCGATGTTGATCACCACCGCGCCGCAGACGCGCGCAAACTCGGGCGCTTCCTCTTGGGCATGCACCATGGCGGGCGATGCGCCCACGGCCAGCAGCACGTTGGCCGCGGTGTTCATGGAAACGAAATTGGTCAGGCACTGCACCAGGGGCGCGTCGCGGCGCAGCGCTGTGTACAGGTCGCGCGAGACGAGCGCCTGGGCGGAAAGGTCGGGGATGAATGGCATGCCTTGGGCCCTGTCGTGGGAATCCAGGGCGGGCGGAGGGCCGGAGGAGCGGCGGAGCCGGCGGACTGAGGCGCGGCGCGCAAGCGGTTCGGCACCCTCCCTACGCCAGCATTGCCTGGATCAGGTTCAACGGGTTGCCGCGCTGCGTGGGTGTTTGGCCCGCGCCAGCGGCGTCTCAGCCTCTTGTCGAAGCGCCCCGGGTGGATATGGCTATGTTCTGGGCGGGCATCGCGCTTGTCAAGCGCTGGCGTCCGACAGCATGGGTTGGGCGGGCAGGGCGCCGCGCAGGGATTCCAGCAGCACGCGCTTGTTTTCGCGGCTGCGGTAGGCGTGTTCGCGCATCAGGTTTTCGGCACGCACGGCTTCGCGGCGCGTAATGGCGCGCAGCAGGTCTTCGTGATCCGCTTGCGCGCGCAGTACGAACGGCGTTTCCAGCAGGGACGGGGTCGACGGCAGTGTCAGCGCGGCGGGGCCGGCCAAGGGGGTCTTGTTGTTATGTTCCAGCGCCGACAGCAGCGCGCGGTTGCCCGCGGCCTCGCACAGGATTTCGTGGAAGCGGCGGTTGATCTGCCCCCAGGCGCGGGCATCCACGGTGGTGTTGAGATCGCGGCGGGCGGGGGCCAGCAGGGCGCGTCCTTCCTCCACGGCCTCTGACAAGCGGTCCAGTACCTCCTGTGAGGCGCCGCGCTCCGCCAGCAGGCGGGCCGCCATGCCCTCGAGCACCCCGCGCACGTCCACCGCATCGCCGATCTCATCCACGGTGAAGGCCCGTACCCGGAATCCGCGCGAAGGCAGCCGCTCCAGCAGGCCTTCCTTTTCCAGTTCGGTCAGGGCAATGCGCAGCGGGGTGCGCGAGACGCCCAGGCGTGCCGAAAACTGCAATTCGACCACGCGTTCCCCGGGCTGCAGCACGCCCGAAAGCACCATGTCGCGGAGTTCCGAAATGACTTTATCGATTTGTGCGGCCATAGCGAGATGCGGGCTCGTTCCAGTCTATTGGGGCCTTCAGTGTACCGTCAAAATTGCATGCAATAAGGCATAAGAAAATCCATTTGGCCTTGCGATTTATCAAAATTGCATGCAATAATTCGGAAAAACGGCGGTTCTAGTACGAATAAGCCTAGAAATGCATGCAAAGAAATCCATCAATGCATGCCATGTCCGCAAGAGGCACAGGAGACAACATGAAGCTCATCAGCTTCGTTCAGGCAGGCCGCAGCGCCTGGGGCATGTTGCGCGGTACGGAAGTCGTGGTGCTGACGCAGGTTTGGCCCGACATGGTCGCGGCGCTGGAGGCGGGCGTGGATCAGATCGCGCGCGCCGCCGAGACAGAGGGCCAACCCTGTCTGCCCGTGGCCGGGCTGCGTTTGCTGCCCCCGGTGGTGGCGCCGCGCAAGATCCTCTGCGTGGGACTGAACTATGGTCGCCACGTCGCGGAAGCCGGGCGCGAACTACCGGCGCACCCTTCGTTGTTCGCGCGCTTTGCGGACAGCTTCGTGGGTCACGGGGCAGCGGTCTGGAAGCCGCGCGCGTCCGACCGGTTCGACTACGAAGCCGAATTGGCTGTCGTGATAGGCCGGGGCGGCCGCCATATCCCGGCTGAAAATGCGCTGGCGCATGTCGCGGGATACACCTGCATGGCCGAGAACTCCGTGCGCGACTTCCAGAAGCACAACGCGCAGGTGACGCCTGGCAAGAACTTCGAGCGCAGCGGCGCGCTGGGTCCCTGTCTGGTGACGGCCGACGAGATCGGCGATCCATCAGGCCTGGAGGTCATTTCCCGCCTCAATGGCGAGGTCATGCAGCACGGCCAGGTATCCGACCTGATCTTCCCCATTCCCGAGCTGATTGCATACATCAGCAGCTTCACGCGACTGTCGCCTGGTGACGTGATCGCCACGGGGACGCCCGAAGGCGTCGGTTCCAGCCGCAAGCCGCCGCGCTTCATGCGCGTGGGCGACACGCTGGAGGTCGAGATCCCCGGCATCGGGTCATTGATCAATACGGTGGAGCAAGAGCCTGCCATCGACGAACTAGGAGACGCGCATGACTGATGCGCTGCGGTACCTGACGGAACGGGACGTGGTCTCGGTGCTGGACATCCCCAAGGCGATCGATGCCTTGCACGCAATGCTGGTTGCGCAAGGGCGCGAACAAGCGCGCAACCTGCCCAAGGCGTTGGCGACCTGGGGCGACGGCAGTTCGATGCATGCATTGGGTTCTGTGCAGACAGGCGCCGGGGGCTATGCCGGCTTCAAGACCTGGGTACACACCAAAAGCGGTGGCGGTTCGCTGTTCAGCCTGTTCGACGCAGAAACCGGGTTCTTGCGCGCGGTGATCGAGGCGCGTGCCCTGGGCATGCTGCGCACGGCCGCGATCAGTGGGGTGGCCACGCGCGCGCTGGCGCCGGCCGACGCAGCGTGCGCCGCGCTGATCGGCACCGGACCGCAGGCGGTCACCCAACTGGCTGCGCTTGCCGCCGTGCGCAAGTTGCGCCGGGTCCGCATCTACAGCCCCACGCCGGAAAAACGCCGCGCCTTTGTCGCGAGCATGCAAGGCAAGTACGCATTCGATGTCGAGGAAGCGTCCAGCCTGGAACACGCGTTGGCCGGGGCGGAAATCGTTACCTTGATCACGCGCGCCGTTGAGCCCTTCGTGGATGCGGCCATGCTGGCCGACTGCAGGCACCTGAACGCCGTTGGCGCCATCCTGCCGGCCAAGGCCGAATTCGCGCAAGACGTGTTCGAACGCGCCGACCGCGTGGTCGTGGACGACATGGAGAACGCGCGCCGCGGATCGCGGGAACTGCGTGAACGCTTTGGCGCCGAGGGCGCGCCGTGGCAGGACGTGGCGGTCCTGAGCGACTTGCTCGCCGCGGGCGAGAGCCGTCCGCAAGATGCGCGGCTGACGATTTTCAAGGGCATGGGCATGGGGCTGTCCGACCTGGCGATGGCGCGAGTGGTGTACGAGCACGCCCGCGACCATGGCTTGGGCGTGGCTTTGCCGCCCCAGACCCGCGAGAACCTGCTGTTGGCGCAGCCCTGAACCGAATTCGCACAACCAGACAGCCGGCGCCGGGCGCCGGCCGCAAGAGGAGACCACATGTTCGTCGATGTCAGCGGCGCCAGTCCGCGGGAACAAAACAAATGGCAGTCGATCGTCATCCCCAAAGAGGATATCGATCTTGAGATCGCGCGCCTGGCGGATGCGCCCCGACCGGACAACGGCCGTCGCGCATCGCTCATCGTGCACCCCGAGGCGACGGCGCCCGGCCTGGGCCTGGCACCGGGAACGGATGTCACCATCAACGTGGTCAACCCGGGCGAAAGCACCTTCAATCTGCGCAAGAACTCGAACATGCTGGAGATCTGTATCAGCGGCGAGGGCGTGGCCACGGTGGGCGGACGCGACATCCGGGTAGGGCTCTGGGACGTGTGGAACACGCCGGCGATGCAGGTGCATTCGTACCGCAACGAAGGCAAGACGCCGTGGGTCCGCCTGTCGTACTCCAACGCGCCGCTCCTGGAAAAGCTGGAGATCCATTACGTAGAGGAGTTCGAGGGCAGCGTGCCGCCGGCAGACGCTAACACCAAGCCGGTGCCGCCACGCGCGCCCGACGCTGCCCGTTCGCGCGACCTGGCGCTGCGCGAGCAGATCACCCCCGAGGGGGCGTGGCTGTTGGGTTACGAGTGGCTGATCGACATCGACGTACTGGAATCCAAGGCCCTGCACTGGCCCTGGGCCGCGGTGTCGCGGCAGCTGCCCAGCGTCGAGGACATTGCGCGCGGCTACAACGGCCGTCGCCTCTTCGTGCTGTACAACCCGGCGACCGAACGCCGCATCGGCACCACGCACAGCTTTTTCGCCACGATTTCGTCCTCGCCGCCGGATAACCATCACGTGCCGCATCGCCACAGCTCGTCGGCCATCAATTACTACCTGCGTGGCAACGGGTACAGCAAGGTCAACGGCACGAGGCTCGACTGGAAGGCGGGCGACCTGATCCTGTCCGCGCCGGGTTGGGCCATGCACTCGCATCACTCCGGCACGGAAACCACCTCCGCGCTGACCGTGCAGGACCATCCGCTGCAAATCGCCATGGAGTCGCTGATCTGGCAGGAGCGCATGCAGGAACCCATCCTGGCGCTGGGCAGCCAGAGCGGCTTCGAAAGCAACCGCGCGCAACTCGCCGCAGCCCGCTAGGACGCGATTCCCTAGAACCGATATCTGGATCCGCAATGACCATGACCGAGATTTCCGACACCCCGGCGCTGCGTGCGCGCCTGCGGGATTTCTACGACGACTACGCCTACTGCCTGGACGAAGACCGCCTGGAAGACTGGCCGGGCTTTTTCACGGAAGACTGCCATTACCGGGTGCTGTCGCGCGAGAACCATGACGCCGGCCTGCCGCTGGGGCTGATCTACTGCATGAACAAGAACATGCTGCGCGATCGCGTCACCGCCTTGCGCGAAACCACGATGTTCGAGCCGCGTTCGTTGCGCCACTTCATCAGCGGCGTGCGCGTCCTGGAGGTGCAGGGAGACCACATCGTCGCCCAGGCCAACTTCGCCGTGATGGAGTCGCTGTCCGACCGGGAACCCACCTTGAACATGGTCGGCCGCTATCTGGACGTGCTGCGCGCGACGCCCGAAGGCCTGGCATTCAGCCGCCGCGACTGCGTGTACGACAACTACCGCGTTCGCACCTCGCTCATCGTCCCCATCTGAATCCGCCCCGAGGATAACTATCATGACCTGTTCCGACTCTGCCGTGCTGGACGCGCCCGCGGCGGCTCCCATCCATATCGAGCGCCGCTGGCCCAAGGAAGGCTATACGCGCATCCCCAACTGGGTCTACACGGATCCGGCCATCTTCCAAAAGGAAATGGACGTGTTCTTCGGCGGTAAGACCTGGAACTACGTAGGCCTGGAGTGCGAAGTGCCGGAAGTCGGTTGCTACAAGCGCAACTGGATCGGCAACCGCCCCGTGGTCATGGTGCGCAACGCGGAAGGCGAGATCAACGTGCTGGAGAACCGCTGCGCGCACCGCGGCGCGCAGATCTGCTGGCAGAACACCGGCAAGGTGGAGGATTTCACCTGCCCCTACCACCAGTGGAACTACGACCTGAATGGCAATCTGCAAGGCGTGCCATTTCGGCGCGGCGCGATGGGCAAGGGCGGCATGCCGCGAGACTTCGACCCCAAGCAGAATGGCATCCGCAAGCTGCGCAGCGTGAACCGGGGCGGTTCGATCTGGGCCACCTTTGCCGAGGACGCACCCAGCTTCGAGGACTATTGCGGCCCGGAAGTGCTGGCCGAGATCGACCATATGCTGCCGGGCAAGCCGCTCAAGCTGCTGGGCTACAGCCGCCAGTTGATTCCCAGCAACTGGAAAATGTACCTGGAGAACCTGAAGGACCCGTACCACGCCACGCTGCTGCACACCTTCTACATCACCTTCGGCCTGTGGCGCGCGGACTCCAAGTCCGAGTGCATCCCCACGGGCGGCGGCGCGCACAGCGTGATGGTGTCGCACAACGAGGGCAAGAAAAAGACCGAGGCCACCACGGAAATGAGCCGTTTCCGCGATGACCTGGAACTGCTGGACTTGGAAACCGTGACCCCGCGCGCCGAGTTCAACCGCGGCCGGGTGGGCGGCGCCTGGGTTTTCCCGGCCGCGCAGTTCGGCATCCAGGCCAATTCGCTCAAGACCCGCCACGTCATTCCGCGCAGTCCCACCGAGCATGAGCTGGTGTTCACCTATTACGGCTACGAGGATGACGATGAGGAAATGACCCGTCTGCGCCTGAAGCACGCCAACCTGCTGGGTCCGGCCGGCTTCGTGTCGATGGACGACAGCGAAATGCTGAACCAGGTCCAGATCGGCGTCACCGGCTATCCGGAAGAGCGCGGCATCATCGAGATGGGTGGCCGGGATACCGAGCCCGCCGACTACATGGTGACCGAGGTGTTGATCCGCTCCTTCTATGACTATTACCGCAAGGCGATGGGGTTGTAAGCATGGATACCTGGAAACCTGTTGCGATGGTGTCGGATATTTCCGCTGACACCGGCACCCTGCGCGTGGTGCATGAAGGCGAAGGCGTTTGCCTTTACAACCTGCAGGGCGATATCTG
Organism: Achromobacter sp. D10; assembly: GCF_035282245.1. Classification (NCBI taxonomy): domain Bacteria; kingdom Pseudomonadati; phylum Pseudomonadota; class Betaproteobacteria; order Burkholderiales; family Alcaligenaceae; genus Achromobacter; species Achromobacter sp. D10. The sequence goes on along the minus strand of NZ_JAYJLE010000005.1, from coordinate 113,441 downwards.
TGCTACCCAGGATCGCTGTCCGCATGGCAACGCCAGCCTGGCCGACGGTTACCTGGAGGATGGCACCATCGAGTGCCCGCTGCACCAGGGTGTCTTCGACATCCGCACGGGCAAGCCGCAATGCCCGCCGGTCACGACCGACCTGCGCCGCTACGAGGTGCGGGTGGAAGCGGGCACTGTCTACCTCAAGGCGGAAGCCGCATGAGCCGGCCGGCCCTCCCCATGGGCGAGCTCCGCGATGCGCAGCATGAAAGCGGCGCGGCGAAGGCCGGCGCCATTGTCGTGGTCGGTGCAGGCCAGGCGGGTGGCTGGGCTGCGACGACCTTGCGCGAACGTGGTTATGAAGGTCGCATCGTGCTGCTGGGCGACGAACCGCACGCGCCTTACGAACGCCCGCCCCTGAGCAAGGCGGTGCTGGGCGGCCAGGCCGTGGCGGAAAGTACCGAGCTTTTTTCGGCCGAGCGGCTGGCCTCGCTGCGCATCGAGTTCCAACCTGGCGTGGCGGCGGCGCGGCTGCGCGTGGCCGACAAGCAGGTAGATACCTCGCATGGCGGCGCCGTTCCCTATGACAAGCTGATCCTGTGCACGGGGGGCAGGCCGATCGTGCCCGCGTTGCCGGGCGTCGGCAGGCCCGGCGTGCATGTGCTGCGTACCCGTGGCGATGCGCTGCGCTTGCGCGCCACCCTGGGGCCGGGCCGGCGTCTGGTCGTGGTGGGCGGCGGCTGGATCGGACTGGAAGTCGCGGCGACGGCGCGCCAGTCGGGCAGCGCGGTGACGGTGCTGGAGCAAGGGCCGCGCTTGTGCGCGCGCAGCGTGCAACCAGGCGTGTCGGCGCATCTGGCCGCGCTGCATGCGGCGCACGGCGTGGATGTGCGGCTGAATACCGGATTGCGCGCGGTGCTGGCACAGGCGGACGGCCGTCCGGTGGCGGAACTGGCCGATGGCACGCGCCTGGACGCAGATGCGATTGTCTTGGGCGTGGGCCTGCAGGCCAATGACGAACTGGCGCGCGAGGCTGGCATCGCTTGCGAGCGCGGTGTGCTGGTCGATGCGTATTGCCGGACCTCCGTGCCGGACGTGTACGCCGCGGGCGACGTAGCGGTGCTGGCGGCCGAGGGCGGGCATGCGCGGATGGAGTCCTGGCAGAACGCGCAGGACCAGGGCATGGCCGCAGCCTTGTCTGCATTGGGGCAGGGCGAGCCTTATGCACCGACCGGCGCCGTCTGGTCGGAACAGTATGACGCCATGGTGCAGATCGTGGGCTTCTCGGCCTTGGCGTGCAGCGAAGTACTGCGGCCCCAGGCCGGAAGCCGCGGTTTGCTGTCGGTCGCGTTGGACGCCAGCGGTCGTGTCGTGGCCGGCGTGGCGGTGGACGCGGCGCGGGATTTCCGCCAGCTGCGTAAGTGGATCGCGCAGCGCGCGGCCCTGGACCCGGCGTTGTTGCAGCGGCCGGACGTGCCGCTGGCCAACGCGCAGATCGGATGAGGACCCAAATGGAAAACCCGGTTTTGCTCATGCAGGCCAAGGCGGCCTGTGAAGCGGTGGTGCTGGAATTCTTTCACGCGCTGGATACGCGGCGCCACGAGGCTGCCGCCGCGTTGATGGCCGAGGACGGCGTCTGGCAGCGCCAAGGGCGCCGGCTCGCGGGCCGGGCGGAAATACTGGAAGTTTTGAACGCCCGCGCCGCCGAACGCAGCACCTGCCACATCATCACCAACCTGCGCTTGATCGATCTGGCCGGGGCGCGCGCCACGGTCGGCTACTTCCTGACCGCCTATGAAAGCGTGCCGCAGGAACATGGCGGCGCGCCGCGCCTGGTGTCCATTCGCGAATGCCAGGACGTGCTGGCGGAGACGGACAGCGGATGGCGCCTGGCCGACAAGCGCAGCCGCCGCCACCTCCCGCCCGAACCGATTTAACCCAACGCGCCCGAATCATTCAAAAAGCAGCGGGCGCGTCCCTAGCATTCCTCAGGAGACAAACAGTGAAACCCTCAAGAATATTGCATTGCATGCTGGCGGCCGCCTGTGCGGCCGTCGTGTCTGGCGCCCAGGCGCAGCAGCCCGATTGGCCTGCCCATCCGATCACGCTGGTGGTGCCGTTCGCCGCCGGCGGCGGGGGCGACACGCTGGCGCGCCTGGTCGCAGAGCCGCTGTCGCGCGAACTGGGGCAGTCCATCATTGTCGAGAACCGTCCAGGCGCGGGCGGCAACATCGGCACTTCGATCGCGGCGCGCGCCAAGCCCGACGGGTACACGCTGTCTTACGGCACCAACGGCACGCAGGCCACCAACCACTGGCTATACAAGTCGCCGGGCTATGCGCCATCCGATTTCGAGCCGATCTCGCGCTTTACCGTCATCGCGGCAGCGCTGGTCGTCAATGCCTCGGACGAGCGCTTCAAGACCTTGGCGCAACTGCTGGCCTACGCCAAGGCCAATCCGGGCGAACTGACCTGCGGGTCCGCCGGCAATGGCACGTCCTCGCACCTGGCCTGTGAACTGTTGAACCAGATGGCGGGTACGAAGGTAATGCACATCCCCTACAAGGGCGGCGGCGCGGCCATGACCGATCTGCTGGGCGGACGCATTTCGTTCATGATCGACGTGATGCCCAACGTGTCCGGGCAGATTGCTGCGGGCAAGCTGCGGGCCCTGGGCGTGACGACGCCGGAGCGCGTGGCGTCCAATCCGGACATACCCACGATCAGCGAAGCGGGCGTGAAGGGGTATGAATTCTTCGCCTGGGACGGCTTGTATGCGCCCAAGGGCACGCCGGTCGCGGTGCTGGACAAGCTGAATGCCGCCGTCAACCGCGCGCTGCAGCAGCCCGAGGTACGCAAGATGCTGGAGTCGCGCGGCGCCATCCCTTCGCCCACGACGCGCCAGTCGCTGGCGGAATTTGGCGCGGAAGAGTACGCGCGCCTGGGCAAGGTGGTGAAGGTGGCAGGCGCGTCGATCGATTGAGTGCTTGAGGCGTTTGCGGACAGGGCCGGCGGCAAGTGCCGCCGGCCTTTCTTTTAGCGAAGCACGCGAGCCGCTACCAGGCCATGCGCAAGCGCCCCAGCGCAGGCAAGGCCCCGACCGTCGCCGCGAGGCCGCCCGGAGGCGGCGCGGCCTCGTTGTCCGCCACGCGCCCGTCCGGATCGAGGAAGTCGCTGAGTACGTCATCGCGCAGCCGTATGAAGCGGGGATCGCTGCGGTTGCGGGGATGGGGCAGGTCTACGTCGACGATGCGGCGGATGCGGCCCGGGCGAGGCTGCATCACCACCACGCGGTCACCCAGGAAGACGGCTTCCTCCACGTCGTGAGTGACCAGCACCATGGTGATCTGTTCTTGCTGCCAGATGCGTTGCAACTCGTTCTGCAAGCGCGAACGCGTCAGTGCGTCCAGGGCTCCCAGGGGTTCATCCAGCAGCAGCACCCGCGGACGATTGACCAGGCCGCGCGCGATCGCCACGCGCTGCGCCATGCCGCCCGAGATCTGATGGGGGTAGGATTTCTCGAATCCCTGCAAACCGACCAAGGCAATGTGTGCGGCCACCAACTCCCGCTTTTCCGCTTTTGACAGGGGCGCGTTGCGCAGCGCGGTGGCGATATTGCGCTCCACGTTGAGCCAGGGAAACAGACGATGGTCCTGGAATACGATGCCACGGTCCAGGCCCGCGCCGCGCACTGGTTTGCCGTCCAGGAGAATCTGGCCGGCGTAGTCGTCGTCCAGCCCCAGTATCAGGCGCAGCAGCGTGGACTTTCCACAGCCGCTGGCTCCCACGATGCTGACGAATTGCCCGGCGGGCACGTCGAGATTGATGTCCTGCAGGACTTGCAGCGCCTGCGCGCTTCCATCGGGGCCGGCGTAGCGCTTCTCCACGCCGCGTATGTTCAATTCCTTGCCGAAAGTACCAGTCATTCCTTGCTTTCTCCCTCAGGCGGCGCCGTAGCGGTGCCGCGCCAGCCGGCGCTCCAGCGCGCGGGCCAATGCGTTCATGGACCAACCGACCAGGCCGATCACGAACATGCCGAAGATCACCAGATCCATCTGGAAGTGTTCGCTGCCTTCGATCAGGGTGTTGCCTATGCCGTGGCCGGCCACCAGCAGGTATTCGGCGCCTATCGTCGCCAGCCACGAGTAGATCAACGCCAGGTAGACGCCGGTGAAGATCGAAGGCGCTGCCGCTGGCAGCACCACGTGCAGCAGCGTCTGCCAGCGCGTATAGCCGAACACCCGGGCGACTTCCAGCAGCGTGGTCGGGGTGCTGCGTATGCCGTCGCAGGTGTTGACGACGACGGGTACCAAGGCTGCCAGAGACAGGAACGTCACTTTGGCCACGTCGCCCAGGCCGAACCAGACCGAGATGAGCGGAATCCAGGCAAACAGCGAGATCTGTTTGAAAGTGTTGAAACTGGGGCCGACGATGCGGTTGAACAACGGCAGCAGCCCGAGCAGCGCGCCCAGTATGAGGCCGAGCGCGGTGCCTATGGCAAAGCCGGTGAACTCCCGCGCCAGGCTGGCGCTCAGCGCGCGCCACAACCGGCCCGAAGATATCTGGCTGGCGGCGGTGTCCAGCACTTTTCCCGGCGACACCAGCAAGGGCGTGGACACCCAGTCCAGCCGCGCCAGCGCCCACCACGCCAGGATCGCGGCGGCGGGTAGCACCAAGCCGCGCCATCGGGCCCGCAGCCAGGCGTGGAGAGCACCAGCCTTGGGAAACGAGCGTGTCTGTGTCGTCGTCATGCGTGGACTCCGGTGGACGCCGTGCCCAGGCGGGTCGCGGCCTGTCCGCCGCCTGCGCGGGCTTCGGCCACGTCCAGCAGCTTGTCGATGGCATAGCCGATGGCGCCCACCACGATCACCGCCGCCATGACCAGATCCAGCTGGAACAGTTGCCGGCCGTAGACGATCAAGTAACCCAGCCCTTCGCTGGACGCGACCAGCTCCACCACGACCAGCGACAGCCAGGCTTTGGTGAAACCCAGGCGCAGGCCCGTGAACAGCGTGGGCAAGGCGTGCGGCAGCACCACTTCCAGCACTTGCTGTCGGCGTGTGTAGCCGTAGACGCGGGCCACCTCCAGCAGGCTGGCCGGTGTCTGGCGGAATCCCTGCAGGGTGTTCAGCGTGACGGGTACCAGCGCCGCCTTGGCGATCAGGATGTACTTCAGCGGTTCGCCTATGCCGACCAGCAGCAGCACAAAGGGCAGCCAGGCCAACACGGGAATCTGCACCAGCGCGTTGAAGGTGGGCAGGATGTAGGCTTCCAGTGGCCGCCACAGGCCCATGGCGGCGCCCAGCGCCAATCCCAGCAGGCTGCCGGCCGCAAAGCCGACCAGCACGCGCTGCATGCTGGCCTGCACGTTGAGCCAGAGGTCTCCGCTGCTGTAGAGATCCTGCAAGGTAAGCCAGACGAAATGGGGGGACGGCAGCACCTGCGGCGAAATCCAGCCCCGGGACGCACCGAGTTGCCAAAGGGCGAGCAAGCTCAGGGGCAGCAGCCAGGGCAGCAGGCGATTGCCGGCGCTGCGCAGCGGAGCGAGAGGCGGGCGGGTTGCGCGGTGATGCGTGGAGGGAAACGGCGCGCTCAGGGTGTTGCCGGACATGACGGCTCCTTATCGCGCCACTGCGGCGCTTGCCTGGCGTTCGCCGGACGCGGGCTGGCCTTGCGCATTGAATGCCGTCCAGCGGGTGGAAAGATTGGCCTTTTGCAGCGCGGTATTGAGGTAGCGCGGCTCGAACCAGCCCTCCACGCTGACGGGGCGGCGGATCAGCTTCAGTTTCAGCGCGTCGTCCGCCACCGCCTGGTAGCGCGAGGCCAGGAACTCGTCCAGTAGCGGCGAGTTGCGCACGGCCAGCACTTCGCCATCGAATTCCGCCTGCCAGGAGGCATAAGGCGTGCCGCTGCGCGCCCAGATCTTGAAGAGAGCGTCGCGGTTCTGCTCGTCGGAGGCCCATTGCGCGGCGCGCACGAACACGTCGACCACGCGTTGCACGGCTTCGGGATTCTCTTTTTCGAAGTCGTCGCGCACGAGCAAGGACGCCTGGCGCGTGAACGAGGGATCCTGGCCCTTGGTGGAATAGATGATGCGTGCCAGGCCCTGGTCGCGAAGCTTGAAGTATTCGTACCCGCCGAAAGCAGCATCCACTCCATTTGAGACCAGCGCCGCTTGCGCGCTGCCGGTGTCGAGGTTGACCCCCTTGATGTCGCGTTCGGTCAGCTGGCGCGAGGCCAGTACGTTGATGGCGACCAGATGGCCGTTGGTGCCGCGGAAGATCGACACTTTGCGGTCCTTCAGGTCGTCCAGCGACTGCAATGCGGAATCTTTGGGCGTGGATACGTACAAGTTGTTGCGCACGCCGCTGCCAAGCAGGATGCGGGTCTTCAGGCCATTGGATCGGCCCACCACGGACGGCAGGTCGCCCTGGTAGGCGAAGTCGATCTGCTTGTTGGAGAGCGCTTCATTCACAGCGGGCCCCGCGCCCTTGAAGAACAGCCACTGCACCTCGGTGCCGGTGCCTTGGAAGGCCTCCTCCAGCCAATTGTTGGCGCGCGCGACGCCACCGGGAGATCCGCCCCAGGTGATGGGATCGCCGCCGCCGGCCGTCGCCACGCCAATGCGGACTACGTTGGGCGCGGCCAAGGAGGAGATGCTGACGGCGCACAAGGCAGCGCCCAGCAACAGGCGTGAAATCAGGCTGCGGGAAGAGAGCAGGGTGCGCATGGTCGTTCCGTAAGATGGTGATGGGTTACAGGCCCGCTGCCGACGCGCGCCGGCAGCGGGCAGGACAGTCCACTCGCCGGCTTGCGCCGGCGAGGATCGGGGTGGAGTTACTGGTTTGGCGGAAAGCTCAGGCGGCGCGTTTCTGGGGCTGGGCCTGCAGCTTCTGTTCGATGCGAGTGCCCTTGAAGAATTCGCTGTTCGCCTGCGTGTAGAAGCGGTAAGGGTTGTCGAAGACCAGCGCCTTGAAGTCCTCTGCGGTGATCACCCCGTCTTCGACCAAGTCCCAGCTTTCGGCCAGCGGCTCGGTCAGGTCGGGCACGTCCCAATGGCCGACGTCGGACGACCAGATTGCATTGAGCTTGGTGTGCAGCGGGTTGGCGCGGTCATTGAAAGCGGCGCCTATGTTGCGGTCATCCGCTTCGGAACCGAAGTAGAAGCTGTCCACCCAACGCTTGCGGATGTCCTCCACGCTTTCGATGCCGGCCGCGGCGAAGTCGTCGAGCTCGTCGCCCTCCGGCTCGCGGCTGTGGTGCAGCGCCGACAGGCCCAGGCTGTCGCGCAGCAGGGTCTGCTTGTTGAGTTCGCGCCCGTTCAGCAGTTCGGCGCCATAGCGCTCGAACAGGTCCGCCAGCAGCTCCACATCCGCGTTGGCAGGGTTGTACTGCTGCACGGCGTTGCGGTTGCGCTTTTCCCAGCGGTCCACCAAGTGCGCATACACGTGCGCGCCCCAATCGGCTCCGCCCTCCAGCAAGGCTACGCGCAGATCCGGGAACCGCCGGGTCACGCCACCGAAGAACAGCGCCTTGGCGAAGGCCTGGGAACCATCGGCGAAGTGGCCGATATGGTTGAACATGTAATTGCTGATGGAGTGGCGACCGGTCCAGCCCTGGCTGCCGTAATGAGTCGCCAGCGGTACGCCCAGCTCCACTACCTTGGCCCAGAACGGGTCGTAGTCGTACTCGCTGTCCAGCCCGAAGAAATCCACGTAGGACGCATGCCGCGCGATTTCCGGATATTCCGAAGCCGGGTACTTGTCGGCGATGGCCTTGATCGGCCGGCGAACGCCGCCCGGAATGTTGGCCACTTTCAGCCCGAGCGTTTTGACGGCGAACTCGAGTTCCTCGATGGCTTCCTGCGGCGTATGCAGCGGAATTCCGGCCACCGGCGTCAGGCGGTCGCTGTACTTGCGGTACTGGTCCGCATGGAAATGGTTGATTGCGCGGTGCAGCGGCTGGCGGTATTCGTCGCCTGCGCCCAGCGGCGCCAGCACGTCGTTGGGAAACAGGATGGAGTAGTCCGAACCCTGTTCCTCCAGGCGTTCATACAGCAGTTCCGGCAAGGTGACCGTAGCCAGATCCAGTGTGTTGCGCGTAACCCGCGCCCACCACGGCGAACGCAGCGTGCGGTTGTATTGCCGCTCTGCCGGGGTTTGCTGATACCAGTCCTTGCCCTGGGATTTGGTGGCGAAGCGCGATCCCTGCGTCTTGCGCAGCACGTCCACGAGCTTGGACCCGCCGTAATGCTGGATGTAGTCCTCCAGAACGGGGGCATAGTCGTTGACGTGTACGTCGGTATCGATCACGGGATAGTCCAGCTTCGCCTTGATGGCGGCGGAGCGGGAAGCCTGGGTACGGTGCAGCCGGTCGTTCATGCGGGTCTCCGAGAGTGAAACGGACGCGGCGCCTTGCGGGGTCGGCAAGGCCGGCGCGGACAGGTCACAGTACGGGAGACGGGCGCTGGGCCAAACGACCGATTCGCAATTTCTATCTGAGTGATGTGCTTATGAACGGCACGCCGGGGACGGAGACTTCAGTTCGAGGCCTGCTTGGAGAAATCCCCCCGCTCCAGAACGAAGCTGGTTGCCACGCCGAACACCACGCCCCAGAAAGGGGCGCCGATGCCAAACAGGGGCAGGCCGCCCAGCGTCACGAGGAAAGCGATCAGGGCGCCAAGCGTGAAGTGTTGGCGGAACGCGGTATGGAAGGCGCCTTGCAGAATGCGCAAGAGCGCCAGCCCCGCAAGCGTTGCCACGAAGGCTGCGGGCGTTGCCAGCAGCGCTTGCGTGACCAGGGGCGAGAACAGTCCGAACACGATCACCATCACACCCAGGAAGATCGCGGCAAGCCAGTGCCGCGATGCGTTGGCGCCCGAGGCAATGATGGCGTTCGACGGGCCGGCCAGACAGGTGGACACGCAGCCCAGGCAAGCGGTCAGCGCCGAGAACACCCCACAGGCATTGGTGATGGCATTGACCGGAGGCCGGTGCAGCGAATTGCGCAGCACGGCTATGCCCTGCGCGTTCTGCACCGCGATCACGGTAACGGCCAGAGGCAGGACCAGCTCGAATGCAGCGGCCCAGGAGAACGCAGGCGCGTGGAACTGGGGGCTGGCGACCGAGGTCGCCAGCGTGATGTGTTCCAGGGCGGGCGCTCTGCCCATGATGACCAGCGCGCACACTCCGGCGATCAAGGCGCCAATGATGGGCGACAGCCTTTTTTGCACTGCCGGGAAGAACGAGACCAGGAAGAATGTGGCGGTCATTGCGCCAGCGAGCCAGGGATCGGAAGCAAATGAGCGAATCCAGTCCAGCGCGAAACTGAGGAAAACCCCGGCGACCATGCCCATGACGATGGGCATGGGTATGCGGTCCATGATGGCGCCCACCCATCCTGTGAGTCCCAGCACCAGCATGAGCGCCGCGGTCAGGAGATAGGCGCCGATGACCTCGGAGAAGGGCAGATGCTGCAGGGCGCTGGCCACGAGCACCGCGCCGGGAATGGTCCAGAGAAAGGCTAGCGGTTGCCGGTAGATGGCCGACATCACGATGGTGAGAGTGCCGTTGAGCACGAAAGCCGCGAAGATCCATGAGGCCAGGTCGGCCTGGCTGAGGCCGCCCTTTACGCCTGCGCTCAGGATGATGGCGACGGGGGCGGATGCGGAGAACAGGAACGCGACAAAGGCGTTCGTCAGCTCGGTCGCGGGGAACGAGGATGGGGAGGCTGGAATCGCGTTTTGCTCAGCCATGGGTCCGCCCGCAAGGGAGTGGGTCACGACTGCTGAAGAAGAGGAAGAATGATTCGGGCGTCATTGCGGATCCGCTTTGCGTATTGGGCAGTAGGCCATGCTGTTCCCGGCGTCTCGCCGAGCCCTGCAATCATAGCCGGCATCCTGGCCGATGCTTGCGGGCTGGCGCGGGATCTGGCGGGGCGGGTCACGGTACCTGGGCATTGCGATCTCCGCGGTCATCCGAGGCGGCTGAAACGATCCCTACCCACGCCTGCGCCCAGCTGTCCGCTTTTACGCTGTCCTGTTTCGGGAGGCGCATATCACAGGCCGAATCTTCTGCTTGGCGTTCGTGGCGGGCGCGGGGCTGGTCCAGTTGTCATCGCGGCTTCCAGGTGCCGGCATCTGCGGGGGGCTTGCGGTTCTAGGCATGATTGCGCTTGCCGCCGGCTTGCGCTTGCAGCGGCGCATCTTGCGGCTGCTCGCAAGCCTGACGCTGGGCTTTTGCGCGGGGCTGCTCAACGCCAGTGTGCTGGCGCAGTTCCGGCTGGACGATGCGCTGTCCGACGAACACCAGGATGCCGTGTCGCGCCTGGTCGTGCGCGTGGCCGGGTTGCCTCAAGGCGACGCGCGCGGCCAGCGTTTCGTGGCCGAACTGGCCGAGCCCGCGCCGCCCGGTATCCCGTCGCGCATCCAGGTGGCCTGGCAGGCGCCGCCCGGCCCGCATTCCGCGCTTCCATTGCTGATACCGGGCCAGGTGTGGCGCATGGCGGTGGTGCTACGGCGTCCGCACGGCCTGTTGAACCCGGCGGGCCCGGATACGGAAGGACGCATGTTCGCGCAAGGGATACGCGCGACGGGCACGGTGCGGGGGCAGCCCAGGCTGCTTGAGGACCGGCCTTGGGCGACGCCAGGCATTGCAATAGAGCGGGCACGCCATCGCGTGCGCGAGGGGTTGCGCGCCGCCCTGGGCGAACATCGCTATGCGCCGGTGATGATCGCGCTGGCGATTGGGGACCAGGCTGGCGTGGCGCGTGAAGACTGGCGCCTGTTCAATCGCAGCGGCATCACGCATCTGGTGTCGATCAGCGGCATGCACGTGACGTCGATCGCGGGCATCGCCGGGCTGCTGGTGGCGGCGTTGTGGCGGCGGGCTCGGTGGCGGGGCAGCGCGCTGGCCGAACATGTGCCTGCGCGTGTCGCGGGCGGCGCGGCGGCCGCGGCCGTAGCGCTGCTGTACTGCCTCTTGGCCGGGTGGGGCGTGCCGGCGCGGCGCACCTTCTTCATGTTGTCGGTCGTGCTGGCGGCGGCGATGTCGCGCCTGCCGCTGTCGGCGGATCGCGTGTTGGTCTGCGCGGCGGCGGTGGTGGTGGCGCTGGACCCCTGGGCGCCGGTGTCGGCGGGCTTTTGGTTGTCGTTCGGCGCGGTGGCTGTGCTGCTGCGTATCGCGCAACTGCCCGTGGATCCCGAGGCGGGGTGGGTCCGGCGTTGCGCAGCCAGGCTGTCGCAGGCGGCGCGCCTGCAATTGATGGTGACGCTGGGCCTTACGCCGTTGCTGGCATTCCTGGTGCACCAGGTATCTATTGGGTCGCCGTTGGCAAATGCGGTGGCCATACCCGTCGTGACCTTTGTGGTGACGCCGCTGGCATTGCTGTGCGCGGCGCTGTCGGTGGTGCCGGGCGCGCAGCCGCTGGCCTCCTTCGCCGGCCAGGCAGGGCTGCAGGCGTTCGATCTCACCATGGCGCCCGTCGCATGGGTGGGCAATGCCGCCTGGGCCAGTGTGCCGGTGGCGGCGGCGCCGTGGCCATGGCTATTGCTGGCGGTGGCGGGCATGGCCTGGGCGTTGCAGGTGCGGGGCTGGCCGGGCAGGCGCTTGGGATGGGTCTGCATGCTGCCGCTGTTGTGCTGGCGCCCTGACCGGCCCGAGCCGGGGCATTGGCACATGAGCGCGCTGGACGTGGGGCAGGGCAGCGCCATTCTGGTGGAGACGGCCAGCCAGACGCTGCTGTTTGACGCGGGGCCGCGCCATTACGGCGGCAATGACGCCGGCGAGCGCGTGGTCGCGCCGTTCCTGCTGGCCCGTGGCGTCCGGCAACTGGATGTGCTGGTGCTGTCGCACGCCGACCTGGATCATGTCGGCGGGCTGCGCTCGGTGCTGGCCGCTGTTTCCGCGCAGCGCAGCTACGCGTCCTTCGATTTGGACGCCTTCTTGCGCCGTGATGTCCGGGTCTGGCCGGGAGCGGGCGACAGTCTGCCGCCGCTGCCGGATGATAGACGGCCATGCTTGCGCGGTGACCATTGGGAGGTGGACGGCGTGGCCTTCACCTTCCTGCATCCCGCCGCCACTGCTGGCAAGGCCGGGCAGGATCGCAACGCGGATAGCTGTGTACTGCTGGTGCAAGGGGCGTCGCATTCCCTGCTGCTGACCGGGGACGTGGGGGTTGCGCAGGAACGCGAGCTGGCTCCCGAACTGCCACGGATCGATGTGGTGATGGCGCCGCATCATGGGTCGGCGTCGTCCTCGGGCAGGGATTTGGTGACGGCCGTGGCCGCCAGCCATGTGATTGCGCAGGCGGGCCACCTGAACCGCTTCCGCCATCCCGCACGCGCGGTTGAGCTGCGATGGACGCGGGCCGGCGCGACCTTCTGGCGCAGCGACCGCGATGGCGCGGTGACGGCGCGTTCAGGTCCCGATGGCTTGGAAGTCCGGGCTGAGCGCGAACGCGGACGGCGGTATTGGCATGGACGCTGAGGCCGGTCCTGTGCGGCCTATTTCGCGCCCAGGACTATCCCGTCCCGGATCTGCCGGAAGTCGGAGAGAGCGGCCGGCAGAGCGTCGCTTGCCGTCGTGCAGCGCATGGCGACGCGCAGCGTGGCCGTGTCCAGCAGCGCGTTGTACTCCAGCAGATGCACGCCATCCGGTCCGATACCGGCTGCAGCGACGTAGTCTACGCCTTTGGCGCCCTGAAGTTCGAAGGTGCTGCGGTGATCGAGCGACTGGCCCTGAGCCGCAAGGATGGTCTCGGCCGCCGCCAGCCGCTCGGCGGCCGATGGCGGCGCTTCGGCGCCAGGATGCGTCTTCAGCGACTTGCGCGGGGCGTTGAAACCGACACTGCATAAATAGGCGGCTGCGTCCGCAGTGTGTGGCCCGCCGCTGCGTTGGCCGATACGCACCAGCACGTCGAATTCATCGGACTTGCCGCTGCCCAGGACGCGGTAAGACCTCGGCACGTTTACGCCAAAGCCGCTACCCGGGTGGGCGTAGCGGCGTTCTGTTTCGTCCGGGGCGTCATCCGTTAACTGGAACCGCACCGGCAGCATCAGGATTTCCCGCTCTGCCTGCATGTCACTGGTGAACGCGGGCAGCGGGCTGGCGCGACGGACCATGTTGGCTGTCGCTTTGTCCACGGCCACGTATCCCGAGGAACTGGCCAATTCCACCGAGTCGATCTTGCCGTCCCGCATGACGATGAGGCGCAGGCGCAGGCTAAGCGGGCCGTCGAGCTCGTACGCTTCCTTGGGCATTTCCAGGTGATGCTGCAGTTTGCGCATCGCGCCGGCCGTCCATTCGGCGCGGTTGGCTGGCGCCGCGGCCGTGGCCGTGGCCGCGCACAGCATGATCGCGGCTGTGGTGCAAGCGCGTAGCGGCCATTCCATGGGGCAAGTCTCCTGGGTAAGCGGCGCCCGCCGGCCGGGCGCACCGGCGCAGCATAACCCGGGCGCACGCCAGGTTTCAGGCCCGTCCCTGCGCCAGTTCGTCGAACAGCAGGTCGCCGCCCATCTGTCCGCCCTTGAGCATCAGTTCGATGCCGTCGGTGACGGGATCGTCGCTGCGCGTCAGGCTGACCGTCACGCCCGGAGCGAGCACGCAGCGGAATGCCAGACCCCAGGCGCCCAGGGCCAGGGTGGCCTGGCTGGAGGTATCTCCACCCGCGATGCCGATGCGGGTCAGGCGCGTGCCGCCCCGAGCGCTGGCGCGCACAATGTCCGCCACCAGTTGGCCGGTGGCACGGGCGGTTGCCGCGGTCTGGTGTGCGGTGAGCGGCTGGGCCGGCCGATCGGTGTGCGCCAGCACGTTGCGCCCTTGCGCCAGCGCGGCGGTGGCTTGCCTGACTTGTTCGGCCGCATAGGCTGGATCTCGCAGCAGCCGTTCCGCCTGCAAAGGCTGGCGGTCATATTGCCGGCACGCCGCGATCTGCCGGGCGGTGACGGGAGACAGGCTGCCGGCCACCGCCAGCACGGGGCCTGCCGCGGCAGGCAGGGAAGCGGTGGAGGCATGATCACGGCTTGTGGGCACGACGCGGGCCAGCGCCTGCTGCACGCTGCTGGGGCCGACCGCCAGCACGGGCAGGCACGAGGCGGCACGCCAGATAAGGCGCCCGATGATGGCGAGTTGTTCCTCATCGATCAGGTCGAACAGCAGCGGTCCATCGTTGGTCTCGATCACCTGGTCGACCCAGTCGTCCACCGCCGGCGCATCCGCCGCCTGGCGCACGCGAGGGTAGGCTGTGTGCGGTATCGAACGGATGTCGGCCAAGCCTTGCGCCGCCAGATGCAGGCGCAGGTCGGCTTCGTGCATGGGCGTAACCGGGTGCCTGCTCATGACCGGATGGCGGTCGATGCGGTGGATTTCCGGCGCGGAGCCCGCCCGCGCGTACAGCTGGGCGAAGCTGCAGTAACGGCCGATGCTGGGTTGCCCGCCGACGATGGGGACCAGTGGATTGGGCATGTGACGGCGCAGTTCGTGCACGGCCGCGCCGATACTTCCTACGTGCGGCGCGCTGTCGAACGTGGAGCAGCATTTGTAATGTAGCACTCGGACGCCGGCGCGGGCCATGAATCGGCCGACGGCGGATAATTCAGTCCGCATCTCCGCTGGGGCCATGCCGCGCGCCGCGCCGGCGATGCCGATGGCGTCGAGCGCGCCCGCGCGTTGCAGCTGTTCCGTTGTTGGCACACCCAGGAAAAGCAGGCTGCGCAGGCCGGCTCGAGCCGTTTCCGCCAACGTGTCGGTGGCGCCCGTGAAGTCGTCGCCGTACCAGCCGATCTGCGGACGCGTCTCGTCGCGGGGCGTCGCGTTCATGCGCGGCCGCCGAAGCGTTCCATGGCGCGCCGCAGTTCAGGGGCATTGAGGGCATAGTCTTCCAGGGCTGCGCCTTCGCGCATGGCTTGCCAGGCCTGGCGGATGCTGAGCACGCCCGCGGCGGGACCGTCTGGGTGGGCCAAGATGCCGCCGCCGGACATGAAGAGCAGGTCGTCGCTTTGCACGGCGGCCCACGTGGCAGGCACGGTGCCAGCCCATTGGCCGGACGAAAACGCCGGCAGGACGGGATCGTCGATGCCGGGGGTCAGCGACGCCAGGCAGTCGCGCGCGGACGCGACGACCTCGGCGTCCTCTTGGGAGAACTTGCCCTGCAGGCCGTGCACGTGCATGTGGTCCACGCCGGCCAGGCGCCACAGCGTCTGATAGGCCTGGAAGCCCACGCCCAGCGCCGGGTGGCGCGACAGCGCGCCATATCCGTTGCGATGGCCGTGCAGCGCCAGCGGGGTGCTGCGGCGCAGGGTCTGGATGGCCGAGTAGCCGCAATGGTTCAGGCTGGCCATGACGCAGGTGCCGCCTTCGCGTTCGATCAGGTCGGCATGGCGGCGCATGGCGTCGGTTTCGTCGCTGATGTTGAAGGCCACCATCACCTGGCGGCCGGTGCGCTCGCGGTGCGCGCGCACCACCGCCATGACGGCGGCGACGCGTTGCGCCAGCGGCGCGTGCGCGGGGTTGGCGCAAACTTCGTCGTCCTTGATGAAGTCCACGCCCGCGGCGCACAGCTGGGCCGCCAGATGCGCGGTCTGTTCGGGCGACAGGCCCACGTTGGGCTTGATGATGGTGCCCACCAGCGGACCGCGCGCCACGCCCGTCAGTTGCCGCGTCCCGGCGATGCCGGCGCGCGGCATGTCGAACTGGGCGCGATAGTTGGCCGGCAGTTCCATGCTTTCCAGGCGCAAGCCGGTGACTTCGCCCAGGTCGTACAGATTGCCGCCCACCGTGGCCGCCAGCGTCGGCAAATTGGCGCCGACGTTGGCGACGGGAAACGAGATGCGCACCCGGGCGCGCCGGTAGAGGCCGGGCATGCCGCCCGCTTGCCTCGCCAGCCAGGCGTTGGGCAGGCTGGGGACAGGGGTGGACTCCAGCGTCTCGATGGATTCGATCCGCGCGCGGGCGCGAGCGCGCAACTCATCGGTTTCGCCCTGCACCCGCGTGAAGGTGCCGCAGGATTGTTCGCCGGCCATGACCTCCGCGACGCTGGCGGGGTCCAACGGGGTTTCGATCAGGTAGGTGGCGCTAAACGATTGGGAATTCATGATGGCGGCTTGCGGCGTTATCGGTAAGGACGGGTCAGATCCGGTTCAGGTCGGGGAAAGGGCGCACGGGGTCCTTGCCGTCCCAGTCGCGCGCGCTGTCGCGGATCAGGTCGAACAGTCGGCCCTTGGGGCCGGCCACCTCGGACAGTTCGATAACGGTCCCGGGGTGGTACTCGGTGTCGAAGTAGATGAAGCGGCCTTTTTCGCCGACTTCGCCGCTCATCTTGGGCTTGAAGCCTTGCGCCAGCAGGCGTTCGAGGTCGGCGTCGTAGCTTTCGGTCCAGTAGGCCACGTGCTGCAGCCCGGTGCGGCCAGCCTGCAGGAAGTCTCGGTACATGGAAGGCACGTCATTGCGGGTCTGGATCAGCTCTACCTGCACATAGCCCGAATTGGCCAGCGCCACCGAGTTGTGCGGCTCGTGGCGGACGCCGTCGTACTGGTAATTGACGATGGGCACGCGCGGGTTGTAGTACCAGGGGCCGACGCCCAGCGTGGTGCTCCAGTAGTCCATGGCGGCTTCGATGTCGTGCACCACATAACCGAGTTGGCGGATCTCGCCCAGGAAACGACTCATGATGGATTCTTTGCGGATAGGGAGGATGGAAGGTTGCGGAGCGGGGCGGCCCGTGACGGGCCGCGAGGGCTCACAGGAAACCGATGGAAAACCAGGGGAAGGCGGCGACGACGACCAAGCCCACCAGCAGCGCGGCGATGTAGCCCCAGATAGGCCCTATGCCTTCGTTGGGATCGACACGGCTGATGGCGCAGGCGCCGTAGTAACCCACGCCGAAAGGCGGCGCGAACAGGCCGATGCCCATGGCGAAGATCACCACCATGGCGTAGTGCACTTCGTGCACGCCGGCCTGCGCCGCGATCGGGAACAGCAGCGGGCCAAACAGCACGATGGCGGGAATGCCCTCCAGCACGCTGCCCAGGATGATGAAGGCCACGATGGACACTGCCAGAAAGCCGTAGCTGCCGCCGGGCATGCCGGCCATCAGGCGGGCCAGGTCGCCAGAGAATCCGGACTGGGTCAGTGCCCAGGCCATGGCGGTGGCGCAGCCCACGATCAGCATGATCGCGCCGGACAGCGAGGCGGTCTCGATCAGCATGGGCTTGAGCCGGCCCCAATCGAAGCGCCGGTAGATCAGCAGACCGACTATCGCGGAATACACGATGCCGATCGTCGAGACCTCTGTGGCGGTCGCCACGCCTTCGACCACGGCGGCTCGGATCACGAAGGGCAGGGCCACGGCGGGCAGGGCGATGACGAAGAAGCGTCCGATCTCCCGGGCGCTGAAGCGCTGGGCCAGCGTCAGGTCTTCCTTGCGGTAGCGCCACCACACCACCGAGCACAGCGCCAGCCCCAGCACCACGGCCGGCAGCAGCCCGCCCGTGAAGAGCGCGGCGATGGACACGCCCGTCACCGAACCGATGGTGATGAGCACGATAGACGGCGGGATGGTCTCGGTCTGCGCGCCCGTGGCGGACAACAAGGCGACCAGATCGCCTGGCTTGGCGCCGCGCTTCTGCATCTCCGGGAACAAGACCGGAGCGATGGCTGCCATGTCGGCGATCTTTGATCCCGAGATGCCGGATACCAGGTACATCGCGCCGATCAGCACATAGGACAATCCGCCGCGCACGTGTCCGAGCAGGCTGGCGAGGAACTGGATCATGGCGCGTGCCATGCCGGTCATTTCAATCAGCGAGCCCAGGAAGATAAATAGCGGCACCGCCAGCAGCATCAGGTGCGACATGCCCTCGTCCAGCCGGCCGACCATCACCACCATGGGCGTGTTTGTGGTCAGGACCAGGTAGGAGAAGGTCGCCAGCGCGAATGAGAAGGCGATCGGCACGCCCGAAAATACCGTGGCGGCCACGATGCCCACGAAGAAGATCAGCAGGTTCAGTTTGCCCAGGGTGGCAAACAGCGGCTGCGCCACCCAGAACAGCGCAACCACCGCGGCCGCGCCGGCCAACGCCGCAAGCATCTGCGGCGCAGTCTGCGTGCGCAATAGGCGCAGCAGCGCGACCACTGCCATCAAGCCCATGCCCACGGGAATCGCGGCGGCGCGCCAGGAATTGCTCAGCTCCAGCGCGGGCGTGATGATGAAGTGTTCCTCGTGCGCATACTCCACGGCGGGCGCCAGGATCAACGCGAGGAACGCGAGCGAGGCCGCCAGCGCGGCCGTTTCCAGCTGGGCGCGGCGCGCCGGGCTGACATTGTTGACGAGCGCGGTCATCCGCATGTGCTCTCCGCGACGCAAGGCAACCACGGCGCCCAGCATGGAAAGCCACAGGAACAGGATGGAGGCGAGCTCGTCGGACCAGACCAGCGGGCTGTGGAAGGCATAGCGCGCCACCACGCCCGCGAACAGCACGGCGATCTCCACCAGCACGATGGCCGCGGCCACGTGCTCGACGATGCCGCCCAGCAGAGCGTCGAGCGCGCCGGCGGCGCGGCGCAAGGGGTGGGCTGGGAGCGCCTGCGGCGCGGCGTGGGGAGCGGACAGGGAGGACATGGCGCGTCCTCAGGCCAGCTTGCCGACGGCCTGCTCCAGCAAGGTCCAGGCCTCGTTGCCGAAGCGCCCTTGCCATTCCTTGTAAAAGCCAGCGGCGCGCAATTGCTCGCGGAAGCTGTCGGCGGACGGTTGGTTGAACTGCAGGCCCTTGCCTTCCAGGTCCGACTGCACCGAAGCGTTGAGCTTCTTGATGTCTTCGCGCTGGGCCAGGCCTGCCTCGTTGATGCCGCGCGCCACGACCGTCTTCAGGTCTTGCGGCAAGCCTTCCCACATGCGGCCATTGGCGATGAACCAGTAGCCGTCCCAGATATGGTTGGTGAGCGAGCAGTATTTCTGCACTTCATAAAGCTTGGCCACCTGGATGATGGGCAGGGGATTCTCCTGAGCGTCCACCACCTTGGTCTGCAACGAGGAATAGACTTCGCTGAACTGCAGGCTGGCGGGGGCGGCGCCCAGACCCTTGAACATGGAGATCGGCAGAGAACTGACGGGTACGCGGATCTTCAGGCCCTCCATGTCGGCTGCCGACTTGACGGGCGCCTTGCTGCTGGTGGTCTGGCGAAAACCGTTGTCCCACATCTTCTCGAAGGCATAGAGCCGGCGCTGCGCGATGGCGGCGCGCACGTGGGCGCCGAGCGCGCCGTCCATGGCGCCCCATACCTGGTTGTAGTCCTTGAACGCGAAGCCCACGGCATTGATTGCCGCCACCGGCACCAGGGTCGCGATGACCAGCGCGGACGGCGTGAAGAAATCGATGCCTCCCGAACGAACCTGGGCCAGCATGTCGGTGTCGCCGCCCAGTTGGTTGTTGGGGAAAATCTTGATGTCCACGCGCCCGTTGCTTTCCTTGAGGATGCGTTCCGCGGCTTCCTGCGCGCGGATGTTCAGCGGATGCGTGACTGGCAGGTTGTTGCCGTATTTGAGGGTGTAGTCGGCCGCGCGGGCGATCAGCGGGAAGCCCGCGCCCAGGGCGACGGCGGGTACCGCACAAAGGCGGCGCAGGGCACTACGGCGTGTCAGCAGCTTCATGGTTGTCTCCATAATCTTGGTTATGATGTTTTTTGATGTGCCACAAAAGCGCCAGTACCATGCGGCAGACTGGACAATAGTGAATCGTCGCCAATATCGTCAAACGCGATTAATGATGGATTTTGATGTGAATCGAACGCCTCCCGAACGTAAGCTGGCGCGCCTGGCCGATGTGGCGGAACGTGCTGGCGTGTCTACCGCCACGGCCGACCGGGTCCTGAACCGCCGGCCTGGCGTGCGCGCCAGCACGGCGCAAAAAGTCTTCAAAGCGGCCATCGAGCTGGACTATCTGCCGGAACAGGAGGTTCGAGCCGCCGCCGCGCCCGAGCCGCTGCGGCTGGTATTTCTGCTGCCGCGCGGCAGCAACCGCTACCTGCGCATGCTGGGCGATACGGTCAGCTATGCCCAGGAGCATTTCGCGCCGCTCAATGCCAGGTGCCAGGTGGAGTACGTCGAGAGCTTCAATCCCGACGCGCTTGCGCAAGCGCTGGCCAAGCACGGCAAGCGCGCGGACGGCATCGCGTTCATGGCGCTGGAGCATCCGACGGTGCGCGAGGCCGTCAACTCGCTGGCGCAGCAGGGCGTGCCGACGGTGACTTTGATATCCGACCTGGCCAATAGCGCGCGCGCGGCCTACGTGGGCCTGGACAACCGCGCCGCTGGCCGGACCGCCGGCTATCTGATTGCCCGCTTCATCGGTTCGAGGGCGGCGCATGTGGCGCTGATCGCGGGTTCGCGCCACTACCGGGCGCATGAAGAACGCGAGGGCGGCTTCCTGCAGCTGTACGCCGAGCAGTTCCAGGCCATGCAGGTGGTCGATTTGCGCGAAGGCTACGACGATGCGCAGCGAAACTACGAGCAGACCCGCCAATTGCTGGAGCAGTATCCGCAGCTGGCCGGCATCTACAACATCGGCGGCGCATCGGACGGCGTGGCGCGGGCGCTCAAGGAGGCCGGCCAGCAGCACCGGGTGGTCTTCATCGGGCACGGTCTCACGCCCGACACCCGCGCGCTGCTGATCGACGGCACCATGGATGCGGTCATCACGCAAAGCCCCATGGAAGCGCTGATGAGCTGCGTGCGCATCTTCTGCAACTTGCGCGACAAACGCAGTCCGATGAACGGCGTGGAGCTGGCGCGCAGCCAGGTGATCTTCCGGGAGAACCTGCCCTAGGGCTGGCGGGGTCCGGAGTAACCCTGACTGCGCGGTCGTTATGCAAACTATGCATAAGGCGCACGGACCCGATCCCTATACTGCCTCGCATTCAGTCTGACGGCGCGGCGGTTGCAATGGATCTACGTTGGTTCCAGGATTTTCTGACCCTGGCGGAATGCGGGCAGTTCACCACGGCTGCAGAGCTGCGGCATGTGTCGCAATCGGCGTTCAGCCGGCGTATCCAGTCCCTGGAAACCTGGGCGGGCACGGCGCTGATAGACCGTAGCTGCTTCCCGCTGCGCCTGACGACGGCGGGAGAGCAGTTCCGCTCCAACGCCGCCGAGATCGTGCGCAAGGTGGTCGATGCCCGCGGCGAGGCCGGCGTGGCCAGCCACGAAGGCGCGGTCCTGCGGGTGGCAATGCCGCATTGCCTGGCGACCTCGCACTTCCCGGGTTGGTGCATTCGCTGGAAGGACGAAAGCGCGGTCGGTTCGTTGCGGCTGCACGTGGGCAATGTGCACGATTCGGTCGAGTGGCTGGCTGCCGGCGTCGTGGATCTGCTGGTCTGCTTTCGCCATGCGGCCGAAGACATACAACTGGATCCGCAAGCCTACATGCGCACCGGCATGGCGCCGGACGGCCTGCGCCTGTTCAGGCCCGCCGCGATGGACGTGGACGAAGCCGCTCTATACGCCAGCGACTCCGCCCAGCGCTATCCCTATGTGTCATACGCCCAGGGCGCGTATTTCCGGCGCCTGGTCGAATTGGCTTGCGGCGACCTGTTGCAGCGGCCCGTGCTCGAGCGCGTCTGCGAGACCGATTTCGTGGACGGCGCCCGCACGCTGGTCAGTGCGGGCGTCGGCATGGCGTGGCTGCCGGACTCCAGCGCCAAGGCTTCGGTGGATGCCGGACAGATCGTTGCCATCAAGGACCGCCGCTGCGCGATTCCGATGCAGATCTGCATGTATGCGCGCCGCCAGGGGCCGGCCCAGGAGCCGGTAGAGCGCGTGTTCAACCTGTATACCCAACGCTGACGGACGGCGGCCGCAACTCCCGCGTTGGGCGGGCACGGGCGCGCTCGGCGGTGAATTCTGTGCAGCACCCCATAAGTACATGAATCCCAAGGAGAA
Organism: Achromobacter sp. D10; assembly: GCF_035282245.1. Taxonomy (NCBI): domain Bacteria; kingdom Pseudomonadati; phylum Pseudomonadota; class Betaproteobacteria; order Burkholderiales; family Alcaligenaceae; genus Achromobacter; species Achromobacter sp. D10. The sequence continues at coordinate 91,529 of NZ_JAYJLE010000005.1, read as the reverse complement.
AAGCATGACAATATCCATCAAGGCATCAATCGCGGCGTTCGCGATCGCAATGACGGGCACCGCCGCGGCCCAGCAGCTCGACGGGACGCTGAAGAAGGTCGCGGATACCGGCACGATCACAATCGGCCATCGGGAGACCTCGATTCCGTTCTCCTACTATGACGGCAACCAGAAGCCCGTGGGCTATTCGATCGACATCTGCGAGCGCATCGTCAAGGCCGTGCAGGCGCGCCTGAACCGCAGCGATATCCAGGTGAAGTACCTGCCGGTCACCTCCGCCACGCGCATTCCGCTGATGGGCAACGGCACCATCGACCTGGAATGCGCCTCCACCTCCAACACGCTGGATCGCCAGCAGCAGGTGGCGTTCTCGGTTACCACTTTCGTGACCGGCAACCGCTTCCTCAGCCAGAAATCCGCCCAGCTGCGCAGCATCGACGATCTGAAGGGCAAAGTCGTGGCCTCGACTTCCGGAACCGCGAACATCCGCCAGATCAACGAGCTGAACGAGACGCGCGGGCTGGGCATGAGAATCGTGCCCGTGAAGGAGCACGCGGAAGGATTCCTGATGGTCGAGACCGGCCGCGCCTCCGCATTCGTGATGGACGACATCCTGCTCTATGGCCTGATCGCCAATGCGAAACAGCCCGACCGCTATCAGGTCTCGGAGGAACCCCTGTCGATCGAACCCTACGCCATCATGCTGCGCCGCGACGATCCGCAGTTCAAGGCGCTGGTGGACGACACCATCAAGGCCCTCTATGCCAGCGGCGAATTCGACGCGCTGTATGACCGCTGGTACCGCAGCCCGCTGCCGCCTAAGGGAATCAACCTGAACGTGGCAATGAGCGAAGCGCTCAAGCGCGTGGTGGCAAAGCCGACCGATTCGGGCGATCCCGCCGCCTACCGCTAGGCGCGCGACCCCGCTGCAATGCGCCGATGCGCGGCCCCAGCCAGGGGCCGGGACCGCGCGCGGCCTGATCATCGAGAAAAAGCATGGCATATCAATGGAACTGGGGCGTGCTGTTCGCTCCATCGCCCGACGGCGGGCACACCTATCTGCAGACCCTGCTGGACGGGCTGGGCGTGACGGTGAAGACCGCGGCGCTGGCGTGGCTGATCGCGCTGGCCATGGGCCTGGTCGTCGGCGTCGCGCGCACGCTGCCTTATCGTAAGGTGCAGGTGGCGACAGCCGTCTATGTGGAAGTGTTCCGGAACATCCCCCTGATCGTGCAGATGTTCCTGTGGTACTTCGTCCTGCCGGAGCTGTTGCCGACCAGGGCCGGAGACTGGATCAAGCAGCTGCCGGACGCATCTTTCTACACGGCGGCGCTGGCTATCGGCATGTACATGTCGGCGCGCATCGGTGAGCAATTGCGCGCCGGCATCGAGGCCTTGCCGAAGGGGCAGCGCAACGCCGGCCTGGCGCTGGGCCTCACGCTGCCGCAGCTGTACTGGCATGTGCTTTTGCCCAATGCGCTGCGCACGGTCCTGCCGACCATGACGTCCGACTGCCTCAATACCATCAAGAACACCTCGGTGGCGCTGACGATCGGGCTGGCGGAGCTGACCGCCCAGGCCCACGCGATGCAGGAATTTTCGTTCCAGGTGTTCGAGGCCTTCCTGACCGCGACCATGGCCTATCTGGCGCTCAACCTGATTGTGATCGTGGTGATGCGGGCGCTCGAATACAAGCTGCGCATTCCGGGCCGCGCAGTCGGCGGGCGCGCGGCGAAAGGGGGCAGGGCATGACGGATTTCGACCTGCAAGCCATCGTCGACGCGTTGCCGTACCTGATCCTGTCGGGCCTGCGCTTTACCCTGCTGCTGACCTTCACGTCGACCGTGGGAGGCCTGCTGCTGGGCACCTTGCTGGCGATTGCGCGGCTCTACGGCGGCCGTCTGCTGGCCTGGCCAGCCACGGTGTATGTGAACCTGTTCCGCTCGCTGCCGCTGGTGCTGGTGATCTTCCTGATCTATTTCATCCTGCCCTACGCATTGCAGGCGGTTACGGGGGCTGAGCGGCCCATCGTGCTAGGCGCCATGGGGTCGGCCTTCATTACCTTCATCCTGTTCGAGGCCGCGTATTTCTCCGAGATCATCCGGGCAGGCGTGGGCAGCATGGGGCACGGCCAGTATGCGGCGGGCAGCGCTCTGGGCCTCAGGCACGGACAGGTGCTGCGCAAGGTGATCCTGCCGCAGGCGTTTCGCAACATGCTGCCGGTGCTGCTGACGCAGGTGATCGTCATCTTCCAGGAAACGGCGCTGGTCTATGTCCTGTCGCTCACGGACTTCCTCGGGGCGGCGACCAAGATCGCGCAACGCGACAACCGCCTGGTCGAAATGTACATGCTGGTCGCGCTGGTGTTTTTCGTGATCTCGTTCACCGCCTCGCGCGGCGTGCGGGCGCTGCGTGCCCGAATCGGCGCCTGAACGGGCGAGTGTTTCACTGAGGAGCCTACATTCATGATCGAGATTCAACAGGTCGGCAAGCGCTATGGCGACTTGCCGGTGCTCAAACAATGCTCGCTGCGTGTGCAGCGCGGCGAGGTCGTGGTGGTCTGCGGACCGTCGGGATCGGGAAAATCGACGCTGATCAAATGCGTGAACCGGCTTGAACCGTTCGACGCGGGCCGCATCGTGGTCGACGGCACCGACGTCGGCGCCCCGGGCACGGATCTGCCCAAGCTGCGCGCCCGCGTCGGCATGGTGTTCCAGCACTTCGAGCTGTTTCCCCACCTGACGGTGCTGGAGAATGTCTGCCTGGGACAGGTCAGCGTATTGGGCCGCAGCCGCGCGCAGGCTCACGACAAGGCGGCTGCGCTGCTTGAGCGCGTGGGCGTGGCCGCGCATCGCGACAAGCATCCGGGCCAGCTCTCGGGCGGTCAGCAGCAACGCGTCGCGATCGCGCGCGCGCAGGCCATGGACCCCGTAGTCATGTTGTTCGACGAGCCGACATCCGCGCTCGACCCGGAGATGATCGGCGAGGTGCTGGAAGTAATGACGGGATTGGCGCGCGATGGCATGACCATGATGGTCGTCACGCATGAAATGGGGTTCGCGCGCCGCGTTGCCGACCGTGTCGTATTCATGGAGTCGGGAGAGATCGTCGACGACGCCAGCGCCGAGGCGTTCTTTGGCAACGCCGCGTCGGCGCGATCGCGCGCCTTCCTGTCCCGCATCATCAGCCACTGATTTCCCTCACCCATATAAGCATCCATGTCCTCCATTTTCTATATCAACGGCAATCTCGTCCCGGCCGAGCAGGCCGTTATCCCGGCGCTGGACCGGGGCTTCCTGTTCGGCGACGGCGTCTATGAGGTGATCGCGGTGATCGACGGCCTGCTGCTGGAGTTCGAGCGGCACGCCGCCCGCCTGGCGCGCAGCCTGTCCGAAGTCGGCATCCGCAATCCCTTGCCGCGCGACGCGCTGCTGGGACGTTGCCGCGAGCTGGTGCGGCGCAATGGCCTGCGCGAAGGGTCGGTCTACGTGCAGGTCACGCGCGGCGCGGACATCAAGCGCGACTTCGCCTTCCCCGCGGACGTCGAGCCCACCGTGATGATGTACGTCAGCGAAAAGTCCCTGCGGGTGAATCCGCTGGCCGAATCGGGCGTGCGGGTGGCGAGCGTGCCGGACATGCGCTGGCAGCGGCGGGACATCAAGAGCGTTTCGCTGATCGCCCAGGTGCTGGCCAAACAGGCGGCGCAAACGTCAGGCGCATTCGAAGCCTTGATGGTCGATGCCGATGGCGTGGTGACCGAAGGGGCGTCGTCGAGCGCGCTGCTGGTCGACGAACGGGGACGGATCGTGGTGCGGCCTTTGTCGCGCGAGATCCTGCCCGGCTGCACGCGCGCCGCGGTGTTGGCCCTGGCGGCCAGGCGCGGGGTGGCGGTGGAAGAGCGCAAGTTCACGCTGGACGAGTGCCGGCGCGCGTCCGAACTGGTGCTGACCTCTGCATTGCACTTCGTGCTGCCGGTGGTCGAGCTGGATGGTCAGCCGGTCGGGACGGGTCGGCCAGGACCCGTATGCCACGAACTGCGTCAGCTATACCTGGAGTACGCGCTGGCGAGCGCGCTGTAGCGGCGCGCGAGCCGCCGCGGGCGTATGATTCCCGATAAGGGCTCGCACCCCGTCCGGCAGTGGCCGGCACGCCATTGCCTGTTCCATCGTACGGTTGCTCAACATCGGTCACCCGGGCCGTCCTGCGGGTGACCGTGAAGGCGTTGCGCCATGGATCATTTCCCGTCCGCTGTCCGCGTGGATGGCCCGGACTGCCCGCAGGCTGGCATCAAAGCCCGGTCACCGGCGCGTAACCACGATCTCCAGGTATTCACTGGGTACGACCATCGCGGTGTCGCCAGAGCGGTTGAAACGGTCTATTTGCACCATGAGGTCGTTGGTCAGCGCGGCCTGGGCGGCGGGCTCCAGCGCGCCAAACGCCTTGAGCAGCGGGCCATAGTAAGTCTTGAATACCTGCAGCCAGTGCTCCGGCGACCGATAGCGGAACACGAAATTGCGGGGTTCCGCCTGGATCGAGGATGCGTGGGGGCCGAACATCTCCTCGATGCGCGCCCGCGTGCCCCACAGGGCAGGCGACTTGACGCCGGCGGGCGGCGGCAAATGCTTGCCGATGGTCTTGAACACCTGGCCGATGAAGCCGTCCGGCGTCCAGTTGGCCAGGCCGATCTTGCCGCCGGACCGGCACACGCGGGCCAGTTCGGCTGCCGCCTTGTCCTGATCGGGCGTGAACATGACGCCGAAGGTGGAGACGACCGCATCGAATCCGCCATCCGGAAATGGCAAGGCCTCGGCGTCGGCTTCCTGGAACTCGATCTTCAGCCGTTCAGCGGCGGCGCGTTCGCGCGCGCGTCCCAGCAGCGCCGGCACGTAGTCGGTGGATACGACATCGCACCAGCGGCGGGCGGCGGCCAGCGAGGCATTGCCGTTGCCTGCGGCTACGTCGAGCACCTTTTGGCCGGCGCGGACATCCAGCGATTCGCACAGCTGTTCTCCTACGATCTGCAGTGTGGTGCCGACAACGGCATAGTCCCCGGAAGCCCAGGTACCCTGCTGGCGAGTCTTCAAGGCGGCCAGGTCGGGCTGCGCGGAATCGCGCACTGGACTGGTGGCGAGGGAGGAAATGGACATGGTCTGTCTCCATTAACGCGTTGTGTTTGCGGCAGCGCGCGATGCCGGCCTGCCGGGGAGTCGCAGGGGGCGCCGCGCAGGCTTGCGCACGCCGTGCTTCCCAAGGGCCAAGTTAAGGGCCGGTCGTGGAGGCGAGCGTGGTAGCCGGCGTGGAATCCGCCGAGGTATCGGGGGACCGCGATCCGCAGGGCGGCCCCGTCCCCCAGGGAGTGGTGCGGGTACGCCTGCTCGGACCCATGGCGATCAGCCGCGCGGGCGCCGCCGTGGCGTTGCCGCCATCGCGCAAGCTGCGCGCGCTGATTGCCTACCTGGCGCTGGCTCCGCGTCCCGTCATGCGCGCGCATCTCTGCGAACTGCTGTGGGACATTCCGAACGATCCGCGCGGCGAACTCCGCTGGTGCCTCAGCAAGGCCAGGGCGTTGCTGGACGACCCCGGCCGCCGCCGGGTGGAAACGGCGCGGGACAGCGTCAGGCTGGACCTGGCTGATTGCCAAGTCGATGCCATCGAAATCGGTTGCGCGATGCAGGAGGATATAGGCGACCTGGGCGCCGAGCGTCTCCGAGCGCTGGCCGGGCTGTTCGCGGGCGATTTCCTGGAAGGGTTGGAGATCGACCGCAACCCCTATTTCAACAACTGGCTGACGGCGCAACGCCGGCGCTTGCGTGCCTGCCACGCGGCCGTCCTGGAGCACCTGGCGGGGGTGCTGCCCGCAGAGGGCGGCGAGATTTTTGCCTGCCTGGACAAGTGGCTGCAATTGGCTCCGTTCGACCGGCGCGCGCACGAGCTGCTACTGGACCTGCTGGCGCAGCGCGGCCGATGGCGCGAAGGCGAGGAGCATCTGGCCGCCGCCGTGCGCGCCTTCGACGCGGATGGGCTGGACTGGCGGCCCATCCGCGACGCGTGGCGCGAGCTGAGGGGACGGCGGGCCAGTCAGATGCCTCGACCGGATGCCTTGCGCACGGTGGAGGCGGGAGAACCCGCTGGGGCTGCGCGGGACCATAAGGGCCGTGCCTCGATTGCGGTGATGCCATTCCTGGACAGGTCGGCGCAAGCCGGCGTGCGGGGCGGGCTGGCCGACGGCCTGGCCTATGACATCATTACCCGGTTGGCCAAGCTGCGCAGCCTGTTCGTCATCGCGCAAGGCACAGTCTTTGCGCTTGACCAGCGCAATGTGGGGCCGGATGAAGCGGGCCGCACGCTCAACGTGGACTATGTCGTCAGCGGCGCGCTGCAACGGATGGGCAAACGTCTTGCCGTGGCCGTTGAGCTCATTGAATCCAGGACCGCTCGCATTGTGTGGGCGGACGTTTTCGACCGCGAACTGGATGATGCTTTTGCCGCCCTGGACGAGATCGGCAACCGGATCGTCGCGGCCGTCGACATCGAGATCGAAGCAGCCGAGCGCAACCGCGCCATCTTGAGGCCGCCGAATTCCCTGGATGCCTGGCAGGCGCATCATCGCGGCCTTTGGCACATGTACCGTTTCAACCGGCCCGACAACGAGCAGGCGCGGCACTTTTTCCAGATGGCCTTGCGACTCGATCCGACGTTCTCGCGCGCCTACGCGGGCCTCTCGTTCACCTATTGGCAAGACGCGTTCCAGCGCTGGGGCGAGCAGGCGCCGGCCATCGACCTGGCGTTCGACGCTGCCGGCCAGGGTCTGATTGCCGATGACCGCGATCCGGCGGCGCACTGGGCCATGGGGCGGGCGTTATGGCTGCGCGGCAGCCAAGAGCAGTCGCTGGCGGAGTTGCGCAGCGCCGTGGAGCTGAGTCCGAACTTTGCCCTGGCTCACTACACGCTGGGCTTCGTCAACTGCCAGTCCGGCGATGCGGAAGCGGCGATCGGCTCGTCCGACCATTCGCGTGACCTCAGCCCCTACGACCCGCTCTTGTTCGGCATGCTGGCCGTGCGCGCGATCGCGCTGGTCCGGCTGGGCCGGTTCGAGGAAGCCGCCGGTTGGGCGGTGAAGGCCGCCGCGCGTCCCAATGCCCATGTGCACATCCTGGCGATCGCGGCCTGCTGTCTGGCGATAGCCGGCAGGGGCGAGGAGTCTGCGGGCCTGCTCGCCGGGATCCGCAAGACGCATCCCTCGTATCGCGTGGACGATTTCCTCGCGGCCTTCCGTTTGGCGGGCGATGCCGAGGCATTGTTCCGCCTCGGCGCCCGGCGCATCGGCCTGGGTTGAGCTTCTGCTCGCGCCTTACGCGATTTCGACGGTGTCGCCATTGACGCGTGCCTGCCAGGTTCGCAGCCGCTGTTCCGGATACTGCACGCAGCGGCCGTCGGCCAGCCGGAAATGCTGCTTATACAGGGGCGATGCCACGACCAGTTCACCGCCGATGTGGCCGACGATGCCGCGGCCGATGACGTTGGCGCCGGACTTGGGGTCACGGTTTTCTATGGCGTAGATGCGGTCGCCGCCTGGCTGCGGTACGTAGAACAGGGCGATCTGCGCGCCGTCCATCAGCGCTACCACGCCGGAGTTGGGCACCAGGTCCTGGCGGCGGCACACTGGCCGCCAGGCGTGGGGTTCCGGGATCAGGGCGTCCATCAGACGATCTCCTCGGCAATGGGGATGATGCGCGCGGGAGCAGGCCGGGGCTGGCCGCGCTCCTGCACGAACTGAATGTCGGGATCGGCGCTGCGGTCGTTCACAAAGGTGCGGAAGCGCTTGAGTTTTTCCGGGTCGCTGAGGGCATTGGCCCATTCGCATTCGTACCGGTCCACCACCAACTGCATCTGCGCTTCAAGTTCGGCGCACAGGCCCAGGCTATCCTCCAGCACCACCTGCTTCAGGTAGTCCAGGCCGCCCTCCAGCGATTCGCGCCATACCGAGGTGCGCTGCAGCTTGTCGGCCGTGCGGATGTAGAACATCAGCAGGCGGTCGATGGTGCGTATCAACGCGGCGTCGTCCAGGTCGGTCGCGAAGAGTTCAGCATGGCGCGGGCGCATGCCTCCGTTGCCGCACACGTAGAGATTCCAGCCGTTTTCGGTGGCGATGACGCCGATGTCTTTGCTCTGCGCCTCGGCGCATTCGCGGGTGCAACCGGACACGGCGAACTTCAGCTTGTGCGGCGAACGCAGGCCCTTATAGCGGTGCTCGATATCCAGCGCCATCTTCACGCTGTCCTGCACGCCGTAGCGGCACCACGTGCTGCCCACGCAGGACTTCACTGTGCGGGTGGACTTGCCATAGGCGTGGCCGGTCTCGAAGCCCGCGGCAATCAGTTCCGCCCAGATGTCCGGCAGTTCATGCAGCTGGGCGCCGAACAGGTCGATGCGCTGGCCTCCGGTGATCTTGGTGTACAGCTTGTACTTCTTGGCAACCGCGCCGATCGCGATCAGGCCGTCGGGCGTGATCTCGCCCGCAGGGATGCGCGGCACCACCGAATACGTGCCGTTCTTCTGCATGTTCGCCATGAAGGTGTCGTTGGTGTCCTGCAGTGCCACCAGGTGGGGGGCCTGGATCGGCCGGTTCCAGCACGAGGCCAGGATGGACCCGACAGCCGGCTTGCAGATGTCGCAACCCTGTTGCCCGCGCCCATGGCTGGCCAGGAGTTCCTCGAAGGATTCGATGCCGCTGACGCGCACGATGGCGTACAGCTCCTGCCGCGTGTGCGGAAAGTGTTCGCACAGGCTCTTGTCCACGGCGACGCCGCGGCTGGCTAGTTCATGTTCGACCACTTGCTTGAGCAGGCCGGCGCAGCCGCCGCAGCCGGATGCGGCCTTGGTGCAGCGCTTGACCGCGCCCAGGTCCGTACAGCCGCCGTCGATCGCCGCGCAGACCGCGGCCTTGCTTACGTTGTGGCAGGAGCAGATGGTGGCGCCTGCCGGTAGCGCGTCCACGCCAAGCAGCGGAGCCGCCTGGCCTTGCGGCAGGATCAGGCTGGCCGGGTCAGCCGGCGGCGCAATGCCGTTCTGCACGTATTGCAGCAGCGTGTCGTAGTAGCGGTTGTCGCCCACCAGGACAGCACCCAGCACCCGCTTGCCGTCGGCCGAGACCACCAGGCGACGGTAGCTGGCGCCGGCTTCGTCGATGTAGCGATAGCTGAGCGCGCCGGGCGTGGCGCCGTGGGCATCGCCGATCGAACCTACGTCCACCCCCAGCAGCTTGAGCTTGGTGGACATGTCCGCGCCCGTGAACGCCTGGCCGGCTTCCCCACAGAGCGCCGCGGCCACCGTGCGCGCCATCTGGTAGCCGGGCGCCACCAGGCCGAACACGCTGCCGTTCCAGGCCGCGCATTCGCCGATGGCGTAGATGTGTTCGTCGCTGCTGCGGCACTGGTCATCGATGGCCACGCCGCCGCGCTCGGCCAGCGTCAATCCCGCTTGGCGCGCCAACGCGACCTGTGGCCGGATGCCCGCGGAGAACACGATCAGGTCGGTCTCCAGCGGCGCGCCTTCGGCAAAGCGCATGCGGTAGCGGTACTGCGTCCCGGGCTTGATATCCTGAGTGGCGCGCGACAGATGCACGCCCACGCCCAGCGCTTCGATGCGCGCCTTGAGCGCGGCGCCGCCTTGTTCATCCAGCTGCACCGGCATCAGGCGCGGAGCGAACTCGACAACGTGCGCCTCCAGCCGTAGCGACTTCAGCGCATGGGCGGCTTCCAGTCCCAGCAGGCCGCCTCCCACCACCACACCGCGCCGCGCGCCGTTTGCCGCCTCGCGGATCAGGTCCAGATCGTCGATGCTGCGGTACACCAGCCGCGACGCGCCTTCCGCGCCCGAGATAGGCGGCACGAATGGATATGAGCCCGTCGCCAACACCAGCTTGTCGTAGGCGGTACGCCCCCGCGCGGTCACGACCTCGCGGTGCCGGCGGTCTATTTCCAGCACGGGCGTGCCCAGATGCAAGGTGATTCCCTGCTGTTCATACAACGACGCATCGCCCAGCGCCATCGATTCGGCGTCACGCCCGTCCAGGTACTCGGAGAGGTGCACGCGGTCATAGGCGCGGCGGCTTTCCTCGCCGAATACGTGGATGCGATAGCGATCCAGCGCGCCTCGGGCGATGAGTTGCTCGACGCAATGGTGGCCCACCATGCCGTTGCCGATGACAACGAGGGTCTGCAGAGAATCGGATGTGGCCGCTACATTCATGGGATGTCCCTGGGGCTTGGATACACGGGTTTCAAAAACGCAATGGCGCCCTGGACCTTGCGGTCGGGGCGCCATTGCCGTCACTGCTCGAATTGTCTCGCCGGCCTTGCGGCCCGCGCACGAATCATCAAGCAAAGTCCGTGCCAGGAAAGCCGATGCTTATCCGCGCGCGCGGGGAGCTGAGGGTTCCATAGGGATAGCGGGAGGACGCAGGAGGGATCCGATGCAACTCCTGGCGGGCGACCGGGATGCCCGCGCGCCAAACGGGTGCATATCCCAGTGCGGATTTGCACCCGTTTGGCGCAGTGCAGCGCCCGCCCTCAGGCGAACGCGGCTTCTACCGCGGCAAATGCCGCCGCAACCAGCGGATCGTCGCGGCGCGAGGTCTGTGTGACGAAGGAGAGCTGGGCCTGGATCGACAGGTCCTTGACCAGCACCAGCCCGTTCGCCTGGGACTCGCGTAGCGCAATGGAGTCGCGCGCCAGCGACAGACCGACACCCGAACGCACCAGGTCCAGCATCGACGCTTCCTGGTCCACTTCCGCCACGGCGTTGGGCGCGACGGCCAGCGCTTCGAACTGGTCCGACAGCAAGCGATGATGGACCGAGTCCGGCGGCGTCCAGATCCAGGGCAGCGCGGCAATCGCCCCCCAGTCGCGGCCAGCTACCTGCGGCCCCCAGCCCTTCGGGGCGACGACGCAGTAGGTAAACGACGCGAGCGGCAGCGCCTCCAGACCCGGATGGGCGGCACCGGGTCCTGACGGGCCCAGGGAAAAACCCACGTCCAGCTCGCCCGCGCGCACCTGCCTGGCCACCGATCCCGACATGCCGTGGCGCAGGGTGGGGCGGATCCTGGGATAGTGCTCGACCAGGTATTGCAGCGTGGCGCCAAGACGCAGGAACTCCGGATCGAGGATGGTGCCTATGCGCAGGTCGCCCTGGACGGTGTCGCGCAGGGCGCCGATCGCGCGCTGAAAGTCGTCCAAGGCCTCCAGTATGCGTTGCGCCGCGGGTAGCAGCGCGCGGCCGTCGGCGTTGGGCGCCAGCCCTTGCGCCGTGCGGGCAAACAAGGTGAGGTCCAGCGATTCCTGGAAATTCTTCAGTTGCAGGCTGAGCGCCGGCTGGGTCAGGTGCAGATGCTCGGCCGCGCGCGTCAAATTGCCCTCGCGGGCCACGGCGGCAAAGGTGCGGATGTGCTTCAGATCCATGGAGCGGTTCCCGGAGACGTTGGCCCTCGCCGTGCCAACCAGAGTGGAATAAGGCCGAGCATTATTTAAGATGCTTATAAACCGTTTTTCAACAATTCATTGGACAGTTGTTCCCGGCTGCGCGAGAGTCACGGTAGATGCCCGGCGTGCGCAAGGTCGCCAGAGCCGGGTCGGCTCACCCCGTCCGGGGCTCTCGTCCCGGCAAGAAGATAAGAAGAGCTTATGGAGACATACGACTACATCATCGTGGGCGCGGGCTCGGCAGGTTGCGTATTGGCCAACCGCCTGAGCCGCGATCCCGGCGTGCGGGTGCTGCTGCTGGAGGCCGGCGGCAGCGACAACTACCACTGGATCCATATCCCGGTGGGCTATCTGCATTGCATTGGCAACCCCCGGACAGATTGGATGTACCGTACCGCGGCGGAACCCGGCCTGGGCGGCCGTTCCTTGATCTATCCGCGCGGCCGTGTGTTGGGGGGGAGTTCTTCGATCAACGGCATGATCTACATGCGGGGCCAGCGCCAGGACTACGACGACTGGGCCGAGCTGTCCGGCGATCCTGCATGGGGCTGGGACCAGGTGCTGCCCGTGTTCAAGCGCAGCGAGGACTATCACCGCGGCGCCGACGAATACCATGGCGCCGGCGGCGAATGGAGGGTGGAATCGCAGCGCCTGCGCTGGGACATCCTGGAGGCTTTTGCCGGTGCTGCCGAGCAGGAGGGGATCCCTCGGGTGCAGGACTTCAATCGGGGCGACAACTTCGGTTGCGGCTATTTCGAGGTGAACCAGCGCGGAGGCTGGCGCTGGAACACCGCCAAGGCGTTCCTGCGGCCGGTCCGCAAGCGCCCGAACCTGCGCGTCATGACCGGCGCGCAGGCCGAGCAGCTGGTGTTCGAAGGCAAGCGCTGCGTCGGCGTGCAGTTGCGCCACGGCGGACAGAGTGTGACGGTGCGCGCGCGTCGCGAGGTAGTGCTGGCGGCGGGCGCGGTCAACACGCCACATCTGCTCGAGCTCTCCGGCGTGGGCGAGCCGGCGCGCCTGCGCGAAGGCGGGATTGCGTTGCGCCACGCCTTGCCGGGCGTGGGCGAGAACCTGCAGGATCATTTGCAGCTGCGCGTCATCATCCAGGTGCAGGGCGTGAAGACGCTGAACCGCATCGCCTCCACCTGGCTGGGCAAGGCGGGCATAGGCCTGGAGTACCTGTGCAAGCGCAGCGGCCCCATGAGCATGGCGCCTTCGCAGTTGGGCGCGTTCGCCAAGTCCGATCCGGGCCAGCCGCGCGCCAACGTCGAATTCCACGTGCAACCCTTGTCGCTGGGCGCTTTTGGCGAACCGCTGCACGGCTTCGATGCCTTCACCGCCAGCGTGTGCAATCTACGCCCGACCTCGCGCGGCAGCGTGCACGCGCAGGGGCCGCAAGGCGCGCCAGTCATTACGCCCAAGTATCTGAGTACCGAGGAAGACCTGCGCGTGGCGGCGGACTCGATCCGCCTGGTGCGGCGGATCGCGGCGGCGCCCGCCTTGCAGCGCTACCAGCCTCAGGAATGGCTGCCGGGACCGGCGTTCCAGACGGACGCGGAACTGCGGGAAGCGGCCGGCAAGATCGGCACCACGATCTTTCATCCGGTGGGCACCTGCGCCATGGGGCGCGACGCGGACGGCGGGGCGGTGGTGGACGCAAGGCTGCGGGTCCATGGCCTGGAAGGCCTGCGCATTGCCGATGCATCGGTGATGCCGCTGATCACTTCCGGCAACACCAATTCGCCCACCATCATGATTGCGGAGCGGGCTGCGGACATGATCCGCGAAGACGCCGGGGGCGCGTCCGCGGGCCGTTGATCCTGCCCACGCCATCCCGAAAGAAAGGCGCCCCAGGGCGCCTTTCCTGCCGTTGCGTTGCCGCGTTCAACGCAGCGAGCGGTACATCTCCTTGCGCTGAGGGTGCGTCAGGATCACTTGCCAGAGCTGGCCCTCGCGCGACCGGAAGAAGCCCGCGCAGCACATCAGGTAGTACTTCCACATGCGGTAGAAGCGCGTGCCATAGCGCGGTTCCAGCGCGGGCCAGGCCCGTTCGAAGTTGTCCCACCAGGCCATCAGCGTGCGGTCGTAGTCGGCGCCGAAGTTGTGCCAGTCTTCGATGATGTAGCGGCCTTCCACCGCCGTCGCGATCTCGCGGGCGGACGGCAGCTTGCCATTTGGGAAGACATAGCGGTCGATCCACGGATCGGTGCTCTGGCTGGTCGCGGCGATGCCGATGGTGTGTAGCAGGAACACGCCGTCCGGCGCCATCAGGCGTTGTACGTTCGTGAAGTAGGTGTCGTAGTTCTTGGGGCCGACATGTTCGAACATGCCCACCGACACTACCTTGTCGAAGCTGCCCTGGAGGTCGCGGTAATCCTGCAGCAGGAGCTGCACCGGCAGGCCCTTCACCTTTTCCTGGGCCAGCGCCAGCTGTTCCTTGGACACGGTTACGCCGGTCACCTTCACGCCATAGCGCTCGGCGGCGAAGCGGGCCAGTCCGCCCCAGCCGCAGCCGATGTCCAGCAGGGTTTCGCCTTCGCGCAACTGCAGTTTGCGGCAGATCATATCCAGCTTGGCCAGCTGTGCTTCCTCCAGCGTCTGGGCGTTTTCCCAGTAGGCGCAGGAATAGATCATGCGGCTGTCCAGCATGGCCTCGAACACGTCATTGCCCGCGTCGTAGTGCTGCTCGCCGACCTCGAATGCGCGGCTCTTGGACTGGAGATTGAACAGCTTGTGGCGCAGGTGCTCTGCGATCAGCTTGACGCGGGCCAGGCCCAGCGCCGCCGATCCCATGTCCGCGCGCAGCAGGCGGGTAAACAGTTCGTCGAGCTGGTCGCAGTCCCACTCGCCGTCCATGTACGACTCGCCCAGGCCCAGCGACCAGCTGGAGAAGACGCGGTCGTACATATGCTTGTCATGAACCTGGATGTCCCAAGGGCGGGTGCCGTTGATGCGGACATCGGCCCGCGCCAGGATGTCCTGGAGCACTTTGGGAGGTTCGGGGGGAGGGGGGGTGACGGCGGGGTGGCTGGTGGCCAGCGGCGAGGAAGGACTGCTTTGCTGCATACGGACTCCATATCAATTTTGGGATGACTGATCTGGCAATGCTTGAAAACTTCCGACTCTGATCCTAACAGGTCCGCAACTCCAATTTAATGATTGGATCGCCTCGATAGGCAATGGCAATGCCGCGGCAGGCACGGCGATCCGGATGCAAGGATCGTAGCGACGAGCGCGCCGATAGTCCAGAACCTGGCGGGGTGGCTGTTGCGGCGGCGTCGCCCGGCGTCCTATAAGATACCGGCCTGGCGCGCCATACGCTGCGGCGCGCACCGACTTGTGGAGTGTATCGATGGTGGACGCCAGCCTGGAACCCCGTTTGGATTTCGTCACCTGCGCCAGCCCGGCCGGCCTGCACCGCATGGCCTATTGGGAATGGGGCGACCCGGCCAATGACCAGGTGCTGGTCTGCGTGCACGGCCTGACGCGCAGCGGACGCGACTTCGATACGCTTGCGCGGCGGCTGGCGGGGCGCTATCGCGTGGTCTGCCCGGACGTGGTCGGGCGCGGCCGTTCCGATTGGCTGGCTAACCCGGCGTTCTATACGGTACCGCAGTACGTCTCAGACATGGTCACCCTATTGGCGCGGCTCAAGCCGGCGCGGCTGGCCTGGGTAGGCACGTCCATGGGCGGATTGATCGGCCTCGCGTTGTCGGGCGCGGCCGTGTTCGCCCGCGCCATGTTGGCCATGCGCCCTCACGCGGGCATGCTGCCGCCCGAACAGGGATTCCGCCTGGAAAAGCTGGTTCTCAACGATGTGGGCCCGCGTCTGGAAACCGGCGCGCTGGCCCGCATTGGCCAATACGTGGGCGAGCCCGGCGAATTCGCTACGTTTGAAGAGGCGGTGGCCACCATGCGCGCCAACTCCGCCACCTTCGGGCCCCATACCGACGCCCAGTGGGCGGAATTGGCGCGCTACCTGTATCCCGAGCAGGACGGCAAATGGGTCAAGCATTACGACCTGGCGCTGTCGCAGGCCCTGGCCGCCCAGACGCCCGAGGAATTGGCCGCGGGGGAGCAGATCCTGTGGCGTTCGTATGACTCGCTGGAGTGTCCGGTGCTGATCGTGCGTGGCGCGCAATCCGATCTGCTGACGCGCGCCACCGTTGAAGAAATGCTCAAGCGCAATCCCCGCGCGCAGGCGCACGAGGTCCAAGGCGTGGGCCACGCGCCCACCTTGATGTCGGACGAGCAGGTGAATCCGGTGGCGGCATTCCTGCTGTCCTGAGCGCGCGGACAAACCGGGGACGGCTTGGCGCTATCCAGGGTGCCGGGCCTTCTCTACAATAGCCGGATGAACGCGCGCACCCTGAACATCGATCTGCATTGCCATTCCACCGTCTCGGACGGCGCGCTGGCGCCGCGCGACGTGGCGCAACGCGCGCATGCCAACGGCGTGGACGTCTGGGCGCTGACCGACCACGATGAAGTGGGCGGCCTGGCGGAGGCGGCCCGAGCCGCGCGCGACCTGGGAATGGACTTCGCCACCGGCGTCGAGATTTCCGTCACCTGGGCGGGCGTGACGGTGCATATCGTGGGCCTGCGCTTCGATCCCGAAAACACAGCCCTGATCGAAGGCCTGCGCAAGACCCGTTCCGGCCGTGCCGAACGCGCCAAGCGGATCGGCGAACGCCTCGCGGCAATGGGCATGCCCGGCGCCTACGAAGGCGCGCTGCCGTTCGCAGGCAACCCCGAACTCATCAGCCGCACGCACTTTGCCCGCTATCTGGTCGAAGCCGGTTTCTGCCCGGACGTGCAGACCGTGTTCACCAAGCATCTGGGCGACGACCGGCCCGGCCACGTGCCCATGCAATGGGCCACGCTGGCTGAAGCGGTGGGCTGGATACGTGGCGCGGGCGGCATCGCCGTCATCGCACACCCCGGCCGCTACAAGTACACGCCGCTGCAATTCGCCGCTCTGTTCGACGAATTCCTGCAGCTTGGGGGCGTCGGCATTGAGGTCAACACCGGCAGCCATACCTCCGAAGAGGCCCGCTATTATGCCGATGTGGCGCGCCGCTACGGATTTCTGGCGTCGCGCGGTTCGGACTTCCATAGCCCGAACGAAAGCCGGGTGGACCTGGGCCGCTTGCCGGCGCTTCCGCCCGACCTGAAACCGGTCTGGCACGACTGGTTCTGACGCGGGCGGCGGCTTGGCCGCTCGCCCTACACGCTATCGACTGTGACCGCGCCTGACCGGCGCAACTGCCATGAACAAAGCATTTGTCAAAGAGTCGGACAACGAGGACGACGACGATCTGCCGCAAGCCCAGGCTCTGCCGGCGGGTTCCAAGAACTACATGACGCCTGGCGGCTACGAGCGCCTGCGCGGCGAACTCACGCACCTGATGAACGTGGAGCGGCCTTCCGTCGTGCAGGTGGTCTCGTGGGCCGCGTCCAACGGCGACCGCTCCGAGAATGGCGATTATCTCTACGGCAAGAAGCGCCTGCGCGAAATCGACCGCCGCATGCGCTTCCTGACCAAGCGGCTGGACATCGCCGAAGTGGTGGATCCGGCCGCGCAGCCCAACCGCGACCAGATTTTCTTCGGGGCCACCGTACTGTATTCGGACAAGGCCGGCCAGGAACACCACGTCACCATCGTCGGGGTGGACGAGGCCGAGCCGCTGGCGGGCAAGATCAGCTGGATATCGCCCGTGGCGCGCGCGCTGATCAAGGCCCGCGAAGGCGATACCGTGGTGCTGCGCACGCCCGGCGGAATCGAAGAGCTGGACATCCTGGAAGTCAGCTATCCATCTTGAAAAAAAATACGGGCGCCGGCTTTTGGCCGGCGCCCGTTGGTGGGCGGGATCTGACGTCCCTGCCTCGGTTGGCGGCTTGCGCCGCCGTTCCCCTGGGGCTTGCTGCTTGTTCTTGCGGGCAAGCCAGGCTGCCCGCGGATTTACTTTTTGCGGTTGGCGATCGACTTCTCGGCCAGGTTCACCAGGTCCTCGCCGATCTGCTTCTTCCACTTGTCGTAGACGGGCTTGGTGACCTTGACGAAGGCTTCGTGGTCCGCTTGGGAGAGCGAAGTGACGGTCACGCCGTGGCCCGCGATTTCCTTCAACAGCGACGGGTCTTCGGGAGTCACGCCCTTGCGCGCGATCACGATCTGCTGCTTGCCGGCGTCCAGCGCCGCCTGGCGCACGATATCGCGGTCCTTTTCGGACCACGAATTCCAGACCTCGCGGTTGACCACGAAGATCAGCGGATCAGCCACGTAGTTCCACAGGGTCAGGTATTTCTGGCCCACGGTATAGAGCTTGGAACCGGTGTAGATCGACAGGGGATTTTCCTGGCCGTCCACGGCGCCGCTGGCCAATGCCGGCTGGGCGTCGGCCCAGCTCATCTGCGTCGGGTTGGCGCCCAGGGCGGTGAACGTATCGATGTACAGCGGCGAGCCCACCACGCGCAGCTTCAGGCCCTTCATGTCCTCGGGCTTCTTGATTTCATGCTTGGAGTTGCTGAGCTGACGGTAGCCGTTCTCGCCCCAAGCCAGCGGCACCACGCCGGCCTTCTCGATGAGCTTGAACATTTCGCGGCCGACGTCGCCCTGCACCAGCGAATCGATGGCGGCATAGTCGGGCATCAGGAAGGGCAGGGAGAACAGGTTCAACTGCTTGACCTGCGGCGACCAGTTGATGGTGGAGCCGACGGCCATGTCGATCACGCCCTGGCGGATCGCGGTGAATTCGCGGGTCTGGTCGCCCTGGACCAGCGAGGTGCCGGGATAGACCTTGATGTTGATGCGGCCCTGGGTGCGCTCGCGCACCAGGTTCGACCAGATTTCGGCGCCCTGGCCCCAGGGGAAGGTCGTGCCGACGACGATGGAGAGCTTGTACTCGGGCTTGTAGGTCTGCGCATGCGCGGGCGTCATGCCCACGACGGCGGCCGCGCACAGGGCGGCTCCGATCAGGTTGCGGAATTTCATGTTGCGTCTCCTCTCTTTGCGGGTCTGTCTGTTGTTGTAGTGAGTACCGGTACCGCCGGCCTTGGGGTCGCCCCGTGCGGCCACTTCAATAACCCAGTTTGTGCGGCAGCCACAGCGCCAGTTGCGGAAACACCAGCACCGCGACCAGCACCAGGAACATCGCGCCCAGGAGCCACACGACCCAGCGCACGGTGGACTCCATCGGCACGCGGGCGATGCGGCAGGACACCATCAGGTTCACGGCCAGCGGCGGGGTGAACTGCCCCAGCGCCACCTTCAAGGTCAGGATCACGCCGAACCACACGGGGTCCCAGCCATAGGCGTTGGCGATCGGCATGAGCAGCGGCACGAAGATCAGGAAGATCGAAATCCCGTCCAGGAACATGCCCACGGTCATCAGCAGCAGGATCAGGAGCGCCAGCACGCCCCATTCGCCCAGCCCGGAATTGACGATGGCATGGGTGATGGGATCGATCACGCTCAGCGTGGACAGGGCCCAGGCGAAGATGCCGGCCAGCGTCACGACCAGCATGATGACGGCGGACAGCTCCGCGGCTTCGCGCAGGATGGTGTACAGGTCGCGCAGCTTGATGGTGCGGTGGATGCACATGCCCACGAACAGGCCGTAGAACACGGCGACCACGGCGGCTTCGGTGGGCGTGAACCAGCCCATGCGCATGCCGCCCAGTATCAGCACCGGCGCGGCCAGGCCCCAGGACGCTTCGCGCAGGCTGGCCCAGAACGGCGGGCGGGGCAGGTGGGCTTCAAGCGCGCCCATCTTGTGCTTGCGCGCCAGCCAGACCGCCGGAACGATGAGGGCAATGCCGGCCAGGATGCCGGGGACCATGCCGGCGGCAAAGAGCGCGGGCACCGAGGCGCCAGGCACCAGCACCGAATAGATGATGAAGGCCACCGACGGCGGGATCAGGATGTCCGTGGCCGCGCCCGCCGCCACCACGGCGGCCGAGAAAGAACCGGGGTAGCCGGCGCGCGACATGGCGGCAATCATCACCGCGCCCACCGCGGCTGCGCAGGCCGGGCCAGAACCCGAGATGCCGCCCAGGAACATGGCCACCGCGATCGACACCAGGGGCAGCATGCCCGGGCCGCGTCCGACGATGGCGATGGCGAAGTCCACCAGCCGCTTGGCCACGCCCGAGCGGTCGAATATCGAGCCGACCAGCACGAACATGGGGATGGCCAGCAACGGATACTTGGCCAGGCCGGCATAGAAGTTCTGGGGTACGGTCAGCAGGCCATACCAGGGCGTGTCCAGGTTGGACAACACGATGGCCACGGTCCCGCCCAGGCCCAGGGCCACGCCGACCGGCACGCCGATCAGCATCAGGACGATGAAGACAATGAAGAGGATGGCGGCGATCATTGCTGATCCTGCCCGGCGGCGCCCGCGCTCCTGGCGATGCGGCGCAGCGTGCCGATGGTGCGCAACGAAATCGCCGCGGCCATGACGGGCAACCAGATCGAATACCACCAGGTCGGCACGCCGATGGCGGGGGACGTCTCTTCGTAGATGTACTCGTCGGCCACCAGCTTCACCGACAACACCGTCAGCAGCAGGAAGAAGGCCAGCACGCAGCCATTGGAGATCAGCGCCATGATGCGCTGGCGGCGCGGCGAGCCGGAGTCCGCCAGGATCTCGATGCGGATATGGTGGTTGCGCACGAAGGCCACGCTGCCCCCGGCCATGGTCAGCACGATCAGCAGGAACACCGAGATCTCTTCTGTCCAGGCGAAGGACTGGTCGGTGAAGTAGCGCACCAGCACGTTCAGGAAGGTAATGATTGCCAGGGTCGCCAGCAGGATCACGGCCAGCCAGTCCTCGATGGCCAGCGGCACTTTGACTGCGGGATCTGCTTCGGCGGGAATGATCGGTTCGACAGGCTCGGCGGGGGCTTCGGGGCGGGACATGTGAGGCAACGGCCAGCGCGCGGGTAGGCGCTATTCATTTATGGGGTCGCTGCATCCTACCGTTGCGGCGTGAGGCCGGTAGTTCGTGTTTTCCCGTGGTGCGGGATGGCTGCAACATGCTGCGACGCAGCATAAATTCCTGGCCCGGCCGGTAAACGCAGCGGGGAAAAATTCGCAGCGCCGCGGAGTTGCTGCGGATGTTGCTATGCACCATTGCGGTGCGAGGCGGTCGGAATTCTTTTGTAACAATGGCCGAAATGGCCATGTCCGGCATTGATCGAACAACGTCTCCGGGAAAACCCCCTAAACAGGTAAAATCACTTTTTGCTCTCCTCTCTTTATACGGCGCCCGCATCGTGTCCCTAGTTCAGCATCTGCCTGGTTCCTCCGTCCTGTCCTCCTTCCGTCGCGATCGCCTCCTGGCGCAATTGAAGGAAGCCGGCCTGCCGGTGGCCGACATATCCGCCCGCTACGAGCACTTCGTCAGCACCGACGCGGCCCTGACGGCCGAACAACAGCAGCAGCTGGTCCAACTGCTTGACTACGGCACTCCCGCCACCGGCGAAGCGCCGGCCAAGAGCATTTCCCTGCTGGTGATCCCGCGGCTGGGCACGATTTCGCCGTGGGCCAGCAAGGCCACCGACATCGCCCACAACTGTGGCCTGTCGTCCGTGCACCGTATCGAGCGCGGCGTGCGCTACGTGATCACTCCCGAGCGCGGCCTGCTGGGCGCCAAGACTTTCGACGACGCCATGCTGGCGCGCGCGGCAGACTGCCTGCACGACCGCATGACCGAAACCGTGGTGGATGCCGGCTTCGATGGCCAGGCGCTGTTCCAGCCGCTGGCCGGCAAGCCCATGCGCACGGTCGACGTGCAGGCGCGCGGCGCGGCAGCCCTGGTCGAGGCCAACATCACGCTGGGCCTGGCGCTGTCCGAAGACGAAATCGAATACCTGGCCAAGTCGTTCACCGACCTGGGCCGCGATCCCACCGACGTGGAACTGATGATGTTCGCCCAGGCCAACAGCGAACATTGCCGCCACAAGATCTTCAACGCCCAGTGGGTGATCGACGGACAGGAACAGCCCAATACGCTGTTCGGCATGATCCGCGCCACCCACAAGGCGCAGCCCGCGGGCACCGTGGTTGCCTATTCGGACAACGCCGCCATCATGGAAGGCGGCGCCGCGCAGCGCTTCCAGGCTGGCGTGCCGGGCGTGACGGGCGAGGGCGTCGAAGGCGCCAAGTACATCCGCCGCGACACGACCGTGCATACGCTCATGAAGGTGGAAACCCACAATCACCCGACCGCGATCGCGCCGTTCCCTGGCGCCTCGACGGGCGCGGGCGGCGAAATCCGCGACGAAGGCGCGACCGGCCGCGGCTCCAAGCCCAAGGCCGGCCTGACCGGCTTCACCGTGTCGCACCTGCGCTTTGACGACGCCCTGCAGCCCTGGGAAGCCGACCACCACGGCCTGCCCGAGCGCATCGCCTCGCCGCTGTCCATCATGATCGACGGACCCATCGGCGGCGCGGCCTTCAACAATGAATTCGGTCGCCCCAACCTGTTGGGCTATTTCCGTTCGTTCGAGCAGACCGCCGGCGGCACGCGCTGGGGCTATCACAAGCCCATCATGATCGCGGGCGGCCTGGGCAGCATCGATGCCGGCCTGACCCACAAAGACGTGATTCCGCCGGGCGCGCTGCTGATCCAGCTGGGCGGCCCGGGCTTCCGCATCGGCATGGGCGGTGGCGCCGCCTCCAGCATCAGCATGGGCAGCAATTCGGCCGAACTCGACTTCGATTCCGTCCAGCGCGGCAACCCCGAAATCGAGCGTCGCGCCCAGGAGGTCATCGACCGCTGCTGGCAGCAGGCCGAGAACAATCCCATCATCGCGATCCACGACGTGGGCGCGGGCGGCCTGTCCAACGCCTTCCCCGAACTGGTGAACGACGCCGGCCGCGGCGCCATCTTCGACCTGAAGCGCGTGCCGCTGGAAGAATCGGGCCTGTCGCCCGCCGAAATCTGGAGCAACGAGTCCCAGGAACGCTATGTCCTGTCGATCCTGCCCAAGGACCTCGAACGCTTCGACGCCATTGCCCGCCGCGAACGCTGCCCCTATGCGGTGGTCGGCGTGGCCACCGAAGAACGCCAATTGCGCGTGGTGGACGGCGAGGGCTTGCCTGGCCTGGACACGATCCGTCCGCAAGGCGAGGCCGAAGTGCGGCCCGTGGACGTGCCGATCGACGTCATCCTGGGCAAGCCGCCGCGCATGACCCGTGACGTCACGCGCCTGCCCGGCGTGTCCGCGCCGCTGGACCTGGCCGGCATCGACCTGACCGAAGCCGCTTACCGCGTGCTGCGTCACCCCACGGTGGCCAACAAGTCCTTCCTCATCACCATCGGCGACCGCACCGTCGGCGGGCTGTCCAGCCGCGACCAGATGGTTGGCCCGTGGCAGGTACCGGTGGCGGATTGCGCCGTGACCCTGGCCGACTACGAAGGCTTCCGCGGCGAAGCGATGTCCATGGGCGAACGCACGCCGATCGCCATGCTGGACGCGCCGGCATCCGGCCGCATGGCCGTGGCCGAAGCCCTGACCAACCTGGCCGCCGCCGACGTGGCGCGCCTGGAAGACATCAAACTGTCGGCCAACTGGATGGCCGCCTGCGGCGTGGCCGGACAAGACGCCGCGCTGTACGACACCGTGTCGGCGGTCAGCGAACTGTGCCAGGCCACCGGCCTGTCGATTCCTGTGGGCAAGGATTCCCTGTCCATGAAGACCTCCTGGGAACAGGAAGGCGAACAGCGCCAGGTGGTCGCGCCGGTGTCCCTGATCGTCACCGCCTTCGCGCCAGTGGCGGACGTGCGCGCCAGCCTGACTCCGCAGTTGCGCTCCGACGCCGGCGACAGCGTCCTGATCCTGATCGACCTGGGCCGCGGCCGCCATCGCATGGGCGGCTCGATCCTGGCGCAAGCCTATAACCAGGTCGGCGAAACCGTGCCGGACATCGACGCGCCGCAAGACCTGCGCGCCTTCTTCGTCACCATCCGCACCCTGGCCGAGGCCGGCACCATCCTGGCCTACCATGACCGTTCCGACGGCGGCTTGTTCGCGACCCTGGCCGAAATGGCTTTCGCCGGCCGCACCGGCATCTCGGTCAACCTGGACATGCTGACCTTCGATCCGCAATCGGCGGATTGGGGCGACTACAAGATCCGTCCCGAACAGGTCGCGGTGCAACGCGAGGAATTGACCCTCAAGGCCTTGTTCTCCGAAGAGGCCGGCGCCGTCATCCAGGTGCCTGCGTCGCAGCGCGACGCGGTCATGCAGGTCCTGCGCGGGGCGGGCCTGTCGGCGCACTCGCACGTCATCGGCGGTTTGAATGGCGCGGACGAAGTCGAGTTCTACCGCGACGGCAAGAAGGTCTGGGGCCAGCCGCGCGCCGAACTGGGCCGCGCCTGGAGCGAAGTGTCCTATCGCATCATGTCTCGCCGCGACAATCCTGCCTGCGCGCAAGCCGAGCTGGACGTCTGGAACGACACCACGGATCCGGGCATGAGCCCCAACGTGGACTTCGATCCCCAGGAGGACGTGGCCGCGCCTTTCATCAACACCGGCAAGCGTCCGCGCGTGGCGATCCTGCGCGAGCAGGGCTGCAACAGCCAGGTGGAAATGGGCTGGGCTTTCGACACCGCGGGCTTCGAGGCTATCGACGTGCACATGACCGACCTGCTGTCCGGTCGCGTGGACCTTGCGCAGGTGCAGGGCCTGGTCGCCGTGGGTGGCTTCAGCTACGGCGACGTGCTGGGCGCCGGCGAAGGCTGGGCGCGCACCATCCGCTTCAACAGCAAGCTGTCGGACCAGTTTGCCGCCTACTTCGCGCGCCCCGATACTTTCGCGCTGGGCGTGTGCAATGGCTGCCAGATGATGGCCGCGCTGGCGCCGATGATCCCCGGCGCCGAATTCTGGCCGCGCTTCACGCGCAACCAGTCGGAAAAATACGAAGCCCGCCTGGCCATGATTGAAGTAGCCAAGTCGCCGTCGATCTTCTTTGCCGGCATGGAAGGCGCGCGCATTCCGGTCGCCGTGGCGCACGGCGAAGGCTATGCGGACTTCTCGCAGCAAGGCGACGCCAGCCGCCTCCTGGCTGCGGCGCGTTATATCGACAACCGCGGTCAGGCTACCGAAGCCTACCCCTTCAACCCGAATGGCAGCCCCGGCGGCCTGACGGCCGTCACCACTGCCGACGGCCGCTTCACGGTCATGATGCCGCACCCGGAACGCGTGACGCGCAATGTCATGATGTCGTGGGCGCCCGAGAAGTGGGGCAATGCGGATACGGGCGGCGCGTTCAGCCCGTGGATGCGGATCTTCCGCAACGCGCGCGTCTGGCTGAAGTAAGCGGGATCAGGCGCCACGCTTTGCATGGGCGCACATATGCCCCACCGGTTGCCGGTGGGGCATTTTTCATGCGCGACGTATTCAGAACTGGTATTTCACGCGGCCGATGACACTGCGCCGGCTGCCCGGGTAGCAATCGCTCAGGTCGGAGCAAGTTGCCAGGTATTCCTTGTCGAACAGATTGGTGGCGTTGACCGACAGGGTCAGGTGCTTGTCCACCACGTAGGACACGCCCGCATCGACCAGCGTGCGGCCGTCGATCTTCAGCGTATTGGCGTTGTCGCCGTAGGTCGAGCCCACGTAGCGCACGCCCGCGCCCAGGCTCAGCCCGGCCAGCATGCTGTTGCGTACCGTGTAGTTCAGCCAGCCCGAGGCGCTGTGCTCCGGCACCAGCGCAGGACGGTTGCCTTCAGTGCCGTTGTTGGCGCGGGTGATCCGGGCGCGCACGTAGGTGTAAGACCCGGTGAAGTCCCAGCCGTCGCCCAGGCTGAACTTGCCTTCCAGTTCCACGCCGCGTGATTGCACCTCGCCCGAAGCGACCTGGAATCCGGGGTTTTGCAGATCATTGGTTAGCACGTTGCTTTTTTTGATGTCGAAGACCGCCAGCGTGTAGAGCGCATTCGACCCGGGAGGCTGGAACTTGATGCCGCCTTCCCACTGGCGGCCGCGCGAAGGCGCAAACGTTGAACTGCCATTGGCGGGCGCCGAGGTTCCGGTGTTGGGCAGGAAGGACTGGGCGAAGCTGACGTAGGGCGCGACGCCGTTGGGCATGACGTAGTTCACGCCAGCGCGGCCGCTGAAGCGGCTGCCGCTCTGGTCGGTGTCGCTGTTCAGTATCCGGTTTTCCGTCTTCTGGCTGTACCAGTCGTAGCGGCCGCCCAGGGTCAGCACCCAGCGCTCATCGAAGCGGATCTGATCCTGCAGATAGAGGCCGGTCTGGTGCGTGCGTTCCAGGTAATTGGCCAGTGGGACGGTCGGGGTCGGCACGTCCACGCCATAGACCGGATCGAAGGGGTTCAGGCTCGGCGCCGGCCCCATGGTGCGCGACACGTCCGCGCTGCTACGGTTGAAGTCCAGGCCCAGCAGCACCGTATGGGAGAGCGGACCCGTGCGCAGGTCGAGCTGCGCCTGGTTGTCCAGCGCCAGCGCGGTCATGCTTTCGTCGTAGCGGCGCGCGGTACGGGCAATTCCAGTGGGAGTCAGGCCGGCCAGGAACAGGTTGTCCAGGATTGAATCGACGCGCCCGTAGCGCAGGTTCTGCCTTACCTGCAATGTATCGTTGAAGCGATGTTCGAACAGGTAGCCGATGCTCTTCTGGTCCTGGTCGTAGCGGTTGAAGTTGGGATCGCCGTTGCGCAGATTGGTGGGCTTGCCGTTGACGGTGACCGTGCCGATGGTGCCGCCAGAACGGTCGCGCAGGTACTCCGTCAGCAGCGTGAAGTGGGTTGCGGCGGAAGGCGCCCAGGTCAGCGAGGGCGCGAGGAATAGGCGGTCATCGGAAATGCGGTCACCGTTCGGGTAGGTGAATTGCGTGTTGGCGTCGCGCGCCACGCCGATGACGCGATACAGCAGGGTGCCGTCTTCGGTCGCGGGACCGGTCAGGTCGACCGCGGCCTGCTTGCGCTGGTAGCTGCCGTACTCCAGCTCGGCTTCATAGTGGGGCGTGGCCGATGGCAGCTTGCTGACGCGGTTGATGACGCCGCCCGCGTCGCCTTGGCCATACAGCACGGAGGAGGGGCCGCGCAGGACTTCGATGCGGTCGAGGGCGTAGGGCTCGCTGCGAAAGAGCGTGTAGCCGGAAGTGGCTTGCCGCAAGCCGTCCTTGTAGTCGCTGGTGGCCTGGGCGTTGAAGCCGCGCAGCATTACCCAGTCGAACCCCTTGGGATCGACGCCGTAGGTTTCCACCGTTACGCCGGGCACATAGCGCAGCACTTCGGTCACGCTCTGCGCGTTCTGAGCTTCCATCTGGGCGCGGGTCACGACGGAGATCGATTGAGGCACTTCCAGGATGGGCGTATCCGTCTTGGTGCCGGCACGGGTTTCCTCCGCAACGTAGCTGTCCGGCGCCACGCCCGAGGCGCGGACGGTGACCGGCTCCAGCGTGGAAACCCCTCCCGTGCCTGGCGGCAGCGGACGCAATACGTAGCCGCCGTCCTCCAGGCGAGCCGCGAGGCCGCTGCCCGCGAGGATGGCGGCATAGCCGGAGTTCAGGCCATAGGTCCCGCGCAGGCCGGGGCTGCGCAGGCCGGCGGTCAGTGCGCCGTCGATGGTGATGGTCACGCCCGCCTGCTGGGCGTAGGCGTTTAACACTTGGTCCAGCGGGCCGGCCGGGATGTCATAGCGCTTGGCCGCCCGCTCCTGGGGCGCGGGGGCGCCAGGTCCCGCAGCCAAGGCGGCGGGGGGCGCGGCAAGCGCCAGGGCGGTCAGGGCCAGGGCCAGCGTGCTGCGGGCGGCCATAGGGGTGGAGCGGGCGTGCATGTAGGGGTTCCTCGTTGCGGACGTGAATGCTGCGGGTATGCAGGTATCCCGAACGAGAAAGAAAAAGTGCTACGGTTTTCGCGACATTTTTTTCTGGGCTTGGGGGGAGCGGGCTATCTGGGCTCTATCACCACCCAGTATCCGGTGTAGCGGGACACGCGCAGGGGGAGGGCTCTTGCAAGGGAACTCAGAATCCGGTCGGTATCGTCCAGCGAGTACACGCCCGAGACGATCAGGTCCGCCACGCGCGGATCGCAACGGATGACGCCGCGCCGGTGACGTCCGACCTGATCCAGGAAGTCGGCCAGCCGCAGGCGTTCCGCCACCAACTGGCCGCGCAGCCAGCCCGGCGACTGTTGCAGCGAATCCGGCATGCGTTCGGCGGCCAACGGCGTGAATGCGGCGGACTGGCCCGCATCCAAGCGCAGGGCGCGGCCCTGGGAGGGCTGGATCTCGACCGCGCCCTCATACACTCCGACGCGTATCCGGTCGCGTTGCTGCTCCACGCTGAACCGGGTGCCCAGCGCCTGCACCTCGCCGTAGGCGGTCGTGACAAAGAAGGGGCGGCCCGCGGCGGCGGGTCCATGACCCGTCTCGATGTAGGCATCGCCGCGCCGCAAGACCAGACGGCGCGCATCGGCAGAGTAGGCCAGGTCTACCGCGCTATCCCCGTTCAGCGTGAGGCGGGTGCCGTCCTCCAGCGCGATCTCGCGCCGTTCGCCTACCGCGCTGCGGTAGTCCGCAATGTAGGCGGGCCAGGGCAGTCGATGCGCCGCCAGGCCCGCCGTGCCGACGCCCAGCGCCGCCCAGCCCATCAGGCGCAGCGCCTTGCGACGGGCCGCCTGCCGGCCGGAACGGGCCAGGGCCTGGGCCGAGGCTTCGGGCGATACGTCCGTCAACCGGGCATCGATGCGCTGTACCTGCTGCCAGGCGCGTTCGTGATCGGGGTGGGCCGCGCGCCAGCGCTGCCAGGCGGCCCGTTCATCGGCGCTGGCTTCACCGGACCACAGAATGACCAGCCATTCCAAGCCCTGCGCGAGTATCGGTTCGGGGATGTCCCCGTGCCTGGCGCTCACAGCACGGCCAGACAGGCTTGGGCGGCACGCAACATGTGCTTGCGTACCAGCGCTACAGACACGCCCAGGCTTTGCGCGATCTCGGAATAGGTCCGACCTTCGAAGCGGGACAGGATGAAGACCTGGCGCGCGCGGGCGGGCAAGGCGTCCAGTGCGGCATCCACGGCCGTCAGTGTTTCCAGCGCCAGCGCGCGTTCCTCGGCGGAAGGCATGTGCGCCTCGGGCAGGCGGGCCAGGGCGTCCAGATAGGCGGTTTCCAACGCGCGGCGGCGGAACAGGTCCACCACCAGGCCCTTGGCGATCTGGGCAAGAAAAGCGCGGGCTTGTCCGGTTTCGGGCAGGCGACCGGAGTTCAGCAACCGTTCATAGGTGTCGTGCGACAGGTCCGCGGCGTCATGCGCGCAGCCCAGCCGCCGTCGCAGCCATCCCGCCAGCCATCCGTGATGGTCGCGGTAGAGCGTGTTCAAGGTGTGCGCCGTGGGCTGGGTTGCCGCCGTCACGATGGGTTCTCGTCAGGTCCAAAGATTGCAAATGATAATCGTTGTTAATTGTATTGGACAAGCGGGCTCGGACGGAAAAGCAGCCATGCAATCAACTGAGATATTTAACTTTTCATTGCGTCGTGTCGTAAAGCACACGTAGCCGCAATACGCAACCCGGAGTGACCCCTATGTTCAAGAATCTCAGCATTCGCGCGGTCTTGACGACCGCATTAGCCGTTTTCTTCGCGCTTTTCCTGCTGACTGGCATTGCCGTCCACCAGCAGCTGACTTCCAACCGCAATTCCATCGAAGTACTGTTGGACACCAATCTGGTGCGCGCCAACGCCGTGAACGGCGCCGGCACCGAATTGCTGCGCGCCCGCCTGGTGCTGCTGGCGGCCCAGACCGCGCTGATGGAAGGCAAGAGCCTCGACAACCTGGCCAGCATGCAGCGCCTGGACGGCTATACCAAAAAGGCCGGCGAACTGATCCAGCTGGTGCGCCAGACGCCGGAAACCTCGGCGCAGGGCAAGCCGCTGCTGGACGCTGCGCTCGCTGCCTACGACGTCTATCAGCGTGACGCCATCGTGCCGATGATCGCGGCGATTCGCGCGGGCAACGCACAGGAGTCCAACCGTCTCAACCTCGAAAAAGTGACCCCGCTGGGCCTGACGTTTACCGCCGCCATCCAGAAATACGTGGACTACGCCGACGAGGTCGGCCAGCGCGTGGCCCGCGAGGCTTCCGCCCGCATCAATGGCGCCATCGCGCTGCTGATCGGCCTGCTGATAGTCGTGGCCGTGCTGGTGGTGGGGCTGTACGCGGTGTTCGGCCGCTCCGTGTTCCGTCCGCTGCATGAAGCGGGCCGCCTGTTCGACCGCATTGCCGGCGGCGACCTGACCAACCGCATCGAACAACGCGGCAACAACGAAATCGGCGTGCTGTATGCCGCCGTCAAGCGCATGCAGGAGAGCCTGGCCCGCACCGTGTCGGCGGTGCGCCTGGGCGTGGAAGAAATCCACACGGGCGCGCGCGAGATTGCCGCTGGCAACATCGACCTGTCTTCGCGTACCGAACAGCAAGCCGCCTCGCTGGAAGAAACCGCTGCCAGCATGGACGAATTGTCTTCCACGGTGCGCAACAACGCGGAAAGCTCGCGTAGCGCCTCGGAACTCGCCGTGGCAGCCTCCGAAGTGGCCACGCGTGGCGGCCAGGCCGTGGGCGATGTGGTCGGCACGATGCGCGGCATTGCCGACAGCTCCAACCGCATCGCCGACATCGTGGGCGTGATCGACGGCATTGCCTTCCAGACCAACATCCTGGCGCTGAACGCGGCGGTGGAAGCGGCGCGGGCAGGCGAGCAGGGCAAGGGCTTCGCGGTCGTCGCCAGCGAAGTGCGTGCCCTGGCGCAGCGCAGCGCTGCCGCCGCCAAGGAGATCAAGGGCCTGATCGACGACTCCGTGCAGAAGGTGTCGGTCGGTTCGGACCAGGTGGAAGCCGCCGGCGCCACCATGCAGGAAATCGTGGTTTCGGTGCGCCGGGTGACGGACATCATCAACGAAATTTCCAGCGCGTCTGAAGAACAGTCGCAGGGCATCCAGCAGGTCAACCAGGCCGTGTCGCAGATGGACAGTGTGACGCAGCAGAACGCCGCGCTGGTCGAAGAGGCCGCGGCGTCCGCAGCGTCGCTGGAAACCCAGGCGCAGCGCTTGCGCGAAGCGGTGGCCGTGTTCAAGCTGCAGACCGGCCGCGTGATCGACGCCGAGGCGCCCGCCGTGGGCCGCAACGGCGAACCGGCCTTGCTGGGCGCCTGATCGCGAGCCTGATCGCGACCTTGATCGCGGCCCTATAGCGGCTGGCCCGGACACGGCCGGCCGCAAGCGGGAACAATGCCCCCAACGCGTCTGCGGTCGGGGGCATTGTTTTTGGGCCAGATGCCCGGGCCGGGGCGGCACCCTTTTCCATTGCCGATAACAATCAGGGACAAAAGATGCCGGCCGCGCCACACAGGCATAAAATAGCGGTTTGCCTATCCCCCTCCGCACACAGGATCCCGCGCCATGAACGCACGCATCCCCGAAGACGCTCTTCCTCCCACCCTGGACCCCAAGGCCTTGCAGGCGTTCGTGGACGAAAAATGGGACAACGAGATCATCCCGGCGCTGACCGACTACATCGCCATCCCGGCCAAGAGCCCGGCTTTCGACGCGGACTGGGAGAAGAATGCCTTCATCGAGCGCGTGGTGCGCGACGCCGCGCAATGGGTCGAAGCGCAAAAGGTCTCGGGCCTGAAGCTGGAAGTGGTGCGCCTGCCGGGCCGCACGCCCGTCATTTTCTTTGACGCGCCCGCCACCCGCAGCGACAACGGCGACACCGTGCTGCTGTACGGCCACCTGGACAAGCAACCCGAATTCTCCGGCTGGCGCGCCGGCCTGGGCCCCTGGACCCCCAAGCTGGAAGACGGCAAGCTGTACGGTCGTGGCGGCGCGGACGACGGCTACGCCGTGTACGCCTCGCTGACCGCCATCATGGCGCTGGACAAGCAGGGCATTCCGCGGCCGCGCTGTGTGGGCATCGTCGAAACCTGTGAGGAATCCGGCAGCTACGACCTGCTGCCCTATGTGGACGCGCTGCGCGACCGCTTGGGCAACGTGGCCCTGGTGGTGTGCCTGGATTCGGGCGCCGGCAACTACGACCAGCTCTGGATGACGACCTCGCTGCGCGGCATGGTGTCAGGCACGCTGGAAGTACAAGTGTTGGACGAGGGCGTGCACTCGGGCGACTCCAGCGGCGTGGTGCCGTCGTCGTTCCGCATCCTGCGCCATCTGCTGGACCGCCTCGAAGACAGCGGCACGGGCCGCCTGCTGCCGCAAAGCCTGCATTGCGAAATCCCCGCGGAACGCATTGAGCAAGTGCACGCGACCGCGCGCATCCTGGGCGATGAGGTCTGGCGCCGTTTCCCCTGGAGCTGCGGCGCCGACGGCGGCTTCGTGCTGCCCATGACGACCGAACCCGAACAGGCTTTGCTGAACCGCACCTGGCGTCCGACCCTGTCCGTGACCGGCGCGGAAGGCCTGCCGCCGCTGTCCAGCGCCGGCAACGTGCTGCGTCCGCGCACCGCTTTCAAGTTGTCGCTGCGCCTGCCCCCGCTGGTGGATGCCGTGGCCGCCTCGCAGGAAATCAAGGCATTGCTGGAGGCCGACGCGCCCTACAACGCCAAGGTGATCTTCAAGGCCAACGAAGGCGCCGCCACCGGCTGGAACGCCCCGGCCTCCGCGCCCTGGCTGACCCAGGCGCTGGATGCCGCCTCGCAGCAGTACTACGGCGCGTCCTGCGGCTACATCGGCCAGGGCGGCACCATCCCGCTCATGAGCATTCTGCAGAAGGGCTTCCCCAAGGCCCAGTTCATGGTCTGCGGCGTGTTGGGCCCCAAGTCCAACGCCCACGGCCCCAATGAATTCCTGCACGTGCCCTACGGCAAGAAGCTGACCGCGGCAGTGGCCCAGACCATGGCGGCAATGCCGGCATGATTTCCACTTCCGATGCCTACGCCAACGTGGTCGCCGAGACCAAGCAATGGCTGAACCAGGCCGTGATCGGCCTGAACCTCTGTCCCTTCGCCAAGGCGGTGCAGGTCAAGGACCAGATCCGCTTTGCCGTCAGTGACGCCACCGACGCCGAAGGCGTGCTTACCGACCTGCAGGACGAGCTGGCGCTGCTGGCCGAGGCCGATCCGGAGCAGATCGACACCACGTTGCTGATCATCCCGGACGCGCTGGACGACTTCCTGGAGTTCAACGACTTCGAAGACCTGTCGGACCGCCTGCTCAAGCGCATGCGCCTGGTGGGCGAGCTGCAGGTCGCCACGTTCCATCCGCACTTCCAGTTCGCGGACACGCAGCCGGACGATATCGACAACTACACGAACCGTTCGCCGTATCCCATCCTGCACCTGTTGCGCGAGGACAGTATTGATCGCGCGGTGGAGTCCTTCCCGGACGCAGCCGAAATCTATGAAAAGAACATCGACACGATGAGGCGCCTGGGGCTGGAAGGGTGGAAGAAACTGATGACCAAGGCCTGAGCCCCTGCGCTTCATCGGATCGCATACCAAATACCGCGACATAAATACCGCAGGGCGAAATCCCCGAGCTGCCTTCCATGCAAGGCCTCGGGATATCCCTAGATAGCCGGTCCGCGGTATTGCATACAACATACTGACGCCGTGACAGCTCGCCGTAAGGTGAGCGGCGCGCGTCCTTTCCCTTCGATTGCTTTGCCCCGTGGCCTTTCCCGGGCGCGGGGGCGTTGTCCTTGCCTGGAGAGTTGTATGCGATTCACCCGCCGCCATGCCCTGGGCGCGCTTGCCGCGCTACCCCTGATCTCGCGTCCCGCCTGGGCCCAGAACACCTTCCCGACGCGTCCCGTGCGCCTGCTGGTGGGCTTTGCCCCCGGCGGCTTGACCGACATTGCGGCGCGCGCCTTGGCCGAGCGCATGGGCAAGACGCTCAAGCAGAGCGTGATCGTGGAAAACCGCCCCGGCGGCCAGGCCATCATTGCCACGGTGGCGGTGGCGCGCGCGGAGCCCGATGGGTACACACTGGGCTTCGCCGGCACCAACGGCATGATCCTGAACCCCTTGCTCTACAACAACCTGCCTTACCAGCCGTCCGACTTCAAGCAGCTGGGCTCCATGGGCAAGTCGCCCATGCTGTTGATCGTGCACCCCGACCTGGGCGTGAAAAACGTGCAGGAGTTCATCGCGCTGGCCAAGAAGAAGCCCGGGGACATCACCTGCGCGCATGCGGGGCGAGGGGTGATCAATCACCTGGCGCTGTTGCATTTCCAGTCCAAGACCGGCACGCAGTTCCAGGATGTGCCCTACAAGGGCAGCGGCCCTGCGTTGCTGGACCTGATGGCAGGCACGGTGCAGAGCACCTTCGACTTTCCGACTTCGGCAATGCCCAACATCAAGTCGGGCAAGCTGCAGGTGCTGGCGGTCACATCGGACAAGCGCCTGTCCAGCCTGCCGGACGTGCCCACCATGAAGGAAGCCGGGCTGGATGGCTTCGAGCTCTACACCCGCATGATGATCTCCGGTCCGGCCGCGATGCCCGCGCCCGTGGTCGCCGCGCTGGAGAACGCAGTGCGCGAAGGCACGCGTGATCCCAGCCTGGTTCAGCAGTTCGCGGACCAGGGCGTGACCGTGGAGTTCACGTCCTCGGCCGATCTGGACAAGGTCATTGCGGATGAATCCGCCATGTGGGCCCAGGTCATCAAGGCCAACGGCGTGCCCAAGACCGACCTGAAGAGCTAAGGAGCCATCGTGGCAGAACAACCCAGCATTACCGTCACGCCGGAACGCGCCCTGATCGACGTGGCGCGCGAGATCCGCGTGAGCGGATTTCCGGCCTACGCTTTCATCACCGTGACGGCCAGCATGACCATGTGCGGCGCGCCGTGGCGATCGCAAGCCGTGTTCGTGGCTGGCCACGACGGCGCCCTGGACCTGGCCCGCGATTGCCCCGTGTCCGGCAGCTACGCGGAGCCCTCGGCCATGGGCATCGCCTGGTCCATGGCGTGCGAGGACGTCGCCAGCGTGGTGTTTCCGCCGGACCGCACCGAGCCGCTTGCCATCCGCATCGAAGCCAGCGATGGCCGCCTGACTGCCGCGGCAACCCTGGTGCAGGAGTTCCAGGCGGAGGGCGTGACCCACCGCGCCGTGCGCGAGCAGGTCGGCGGCATGACCGTGTCGGGCGAACTCTACACGCCAGCCGGTCCCGGCCCGCATCCGCTGGTGATCTACATGAATGGCTCGTCAGGCGGCGTCAACGCGCCCCGCGCCGCGCTTTTCGCGTCCCGCGGCTACCAGTGCCTGGCGCTGGCCATCTTCAACTACGAGGGTCGCCCCAAGTATCTGAACGACATGCCGCTGGAGTACTTCGAGCATGCGCTGCGCTGGGCGCGCGCCGAGCTCGCGCCGCGCGACGGCTTCGTAGCGCTGTCCGGCATCAGCCGCGGCGGCGAGACCTCGCTGCTGGTGGCTTCGCATTATCCGGATCTGGTCAGCGCGGTGGTCGCCTACGTGCCGTCGCCCGTCATGCACGGGGTGGTCAGCGCGGGGGCGCCCGGCACCGGCCGCGACGCGCAGGTCTGGACCAAGGCCGGCGCACCCCTGCCGCACCTGTGGCAGGACAACGCCAGCGCCAACTGGGACGCGGCCTATGCGTCCCAGCCGCCGTATCGTCAGACGCACGCCTTTCTCAGCGCCACGCGCGACAGCGCGGCGTTTGAGCGGGCCCGCATCCCGGTCGAGAACTATCCCGGTCCCGTCATGCTGGTCAGCGCATCCGATGATGGCTTCTGGCCCAGCACCGCGTACTCGGAAATCGTCATGCGCCGTCGGCAGGCCCATGGCCTGCCTACGTTCCACCACGTTTGCATGGGTGCTGGCCACCATGTGCACTATCCCTGCCTGCCCGCCACGCTGATCAGCAAGCCGCACGCGATGTCCGGCCTGCTGCTGGACGCGGGCGGAACGCCCAGCGCGAACGCGGCAGGCAATGAAGGATCCTATCTGGCGGTGCTGGATTTCCTGGGCAGGGTGGGAGGCGTGGCCAGATAGGCCTTGGGCGAGCGGGCGGGCGTCCGTTGCCCGGCACGCCCGCTTCATCCGTTGCGCAGTTTCTGTTCCGACACGAATGCCGACCAGCGCTGCAGCTCGCCCCGTATCAGCCCCGCGAATTCGGCCGGGCTGTTGGCCTGGGCGGCCTCCATGCCCAGGCCGGCCAGCCGTTCGCGCACGCCGGCGTCGGCCAGGATGGCCGTCATGGCGCCGTTCCACTTGGCGACCAGCTCTGGCGGCGTGCCCGCGGGCGCGACGATGCCTTCCCACTCCTTCAGGTCGAACGCGGGCACCCCGGCCTCGGCCAAGGTGGGCACACCGGGCAGGGCGTCCATGCGGCCGTCGCGCGTGACCGCCAGGGCGCGCAGCTTGCCGGACTGCGCCAGCGGCACGGCGACGGACGCGGTGGCGAACATGGTCTGCACATAGCCGCCCATGAGCGCCTGCGCCGCTTCGGCGGGGCCCTTGAAGGGCACGTGCAGCATGTCTATCCCCGCCGCCTGGCAAAAGGCCGCGCCCAGCAGATGGGCGGGTGAGCCGTTGCCGCCTGAACCGTAGCTGAGCTTGCCGGGCTGGCGCCTGGCCTGCTCGACCAGGCTGCGGACGTCGGCATAGTCGCTGCCTGGCGCGACGAGCAAGGCGTTGTACAGCCACACCAGGTTGGCGATCGGCGCGAAATCGCCGTCGGTGCGATAAGACACCTTGCCGAACAGCGCGGGCAGCACGGTGTGGGTCAGGAACATGATGCCCACGGTGTAGCCGTCCGGGGCGCTGCGGGCGACTGCGTCCAGGCCGATCATGCCGGTCGCGCCCGGCCGGTTCTCGACGACCACCGGCTGCCCCCACAGGCGCTGCAGCCTTTCCGCGATGACGCGCGCCAGCACGTCGGGAGGGCTGGCCGCGGGCAGCGGCACGATGATGCGCAGCGGTTTGTCCGGGTACGCGGCCCTGGCGGACCACGGCAGGGTACAGGCGAGGGCGGCGGACAGGCCCTTGAATAGCGTGCGGCGGCGCATGGTTCAGGCCGCGGACGAAACAGGCGGCATGAAGATCACGTCGTATTCCGGCGCCACGGCCACCACTTCCGCCGGACTCGACATGTTGTGGATGCGGCGGTAAAGCTCAAGCAGCTTGCCTGCGGGCGCCGCCCAGAATAGCGCGGTGGCGGGAACGCCGGAATTGTTGAAGAAGGCATGCGGAACGCCGCGGGGCATGCGCACCAGATCGCCCGGGCCGGCAGAGGTTTTCTTGCCGTCCAGCAGCAGGTCGATGCGGCCCTGCAGCACGAAGATGTACTCGTCCTGGTTGGGGTGCACGTGCGGTGGCACGAAGGACTCTTCGGGAAAAGTGGCGTGCCAGGAAATGCTGTCCAGGCTGACTTGCTTGGGCACGTATACCTGGCCCAGGATGTTCCAGGAGACGCCGTCCAGGCCGGCGTGCGCGCGGGTGATGTCTGGGGTTTCGAGAATCATGCTGCACTCCTCAGGATTGCGACAGCCGATCCAGCGTCGGCTTCACGAGCGGGTTGGATGAGGCGAAACGTGGCTTGAAGGTTTGCCTGGCGCGGGCCAGGTCGGCTTCGTCCCAATAGCCGATCAGGATGCCGCCTTCGGAAATGCGAGGCTGGACCTCGATGGACTCGATGGTGCCGTCGGCCACGGTGGCGCGTTGGCGGGGCTGGCGCGCCCAGCGGAACAGCAGATCCTCCATGCGCCGGCGCACCGCTTCGTGCGCGGGCGAGGCGCCCAGGTCGACGAATTCATTGGGGTCTTCCAGCAGGTCGTAGAGCATCGGCCGGTAGCCCTCGGCCATCACGTACTTCCAGCGCTCGTCGCGCACCATGCGCAGCCAGGCCTGCCGTGCCGGCGTGCCCAGCGTGATGCGCGAATCCTGGAAGGCATAGTCGTATTCGCAGATGACGTGGTCGCGCCAATCCGGCGGCGTCTGACCGAATAACAGGGGGCGCAGCGAACGTCCGTCCATGACGTGGGGCACCGGCACTCCGCCGCAGGCGTCCAGGAAGGTCGGCGCCAGGTCTATCGCTTCGACCATGGCCGCGCAACGGGTGCCGCGTGCCGCGTCGGCGCGGGGATCCGGGTCGTAGACGATCAGTGGCGCGCGGATGACGGGTTCATGGAACAGGTCCTTTTCTCCCATCCAGTGATCACCCAGATAATCGCCGTGATCGGACGTGAAAACGATCATGGTGTTGTCGAACAGGCCGCGCGCTTCCAGGAAGCGGAACAGCACGCCGAGCTGGTCGTCGATCTGCTTGATCAGTCCCATATAGCCCGGCATGACGGCCTCGCGCACACCGGGCTCGGAGAAGGTTGCCGATACGCGGTGCTTCATCATCGCGGCGTAGACGGGGTGCGGATCGGCCCGTTCGGCGTCATTGCGCACCACCGGCAACGCATCTTCCGGCCCGTACAGGCCGGCGTAGGGCGCCGGCGCCAGATAGGGCCAGTGGGGCTTGATGTAGGACAGGTGCAGGCACCACGGCTGTTCGCCGGCTTCGCTGATGAAGTCCATCGCCCGGCGCGTGATGTACGGCGTCTCCGAGTGTTCGTCCGGCACGCGCGCGGGCAGGTTGGAATACTTGAGGAACCAGCCCGAACGCACCGTGCCGTCCGTGTCCACGGCGGAGTTGGCCCAGCTTTCCCAGGGATTGTCGCCGCCGTACCCCTGCGCGCGCAGATAGTCGTTGTAGCGCGGGTCGGGATCGTGGCCGGAGTATGGATGGATGCCATCGTCGCGTTCGTAGGCGTCGAAGCCGCACTCGGCAATGCGGCGGCCGATGACCGACGCCGGGTCGATGCCCAGCCGCGACATGCCGGCCAGGTCTGCCCGCATATGCGTCTTGCCCACCAGCACGGAACGCACGCCTAGCGGCCGCAGATGATCGCCTATGGTCATTTCTCCCGCCTTCAGCGGCACGAAGTTCCAGCTGGCGCCATGCGCATGCACGTAGCGGCCCGTGTAGTAGCTCATGCGCGACGGACCGCATACGGGCGACTGCACGTAGGCGCGGTCGAAGACCATGCCGCGCGCCGCCAGCGCATCCAGGTTCGGCGTCTTCAGCGTGGGGTGGCCAAAGCAGGAAAGATGGTCGTAGCGCAGTTGGTCGCACATGATGAAGAGAATGTTCTTCACGCCTCGGGTCATGCTAGGCTCCTGTCTCCGATGGGGCATGCAGGAATTCTATCGACGGCCTGCGCGCCCATCCCTTGAATTGTTTTGATGTCGATTACCCCTGGTAATCGGCCGGAGAGGCGGCTTGCGACTCCAGCATCTGAACCTGTTGCTCACCCTGGCGCGGACAGGCAGCATGCGCGCTGCCGCGCAGGTCCTGAACGTGTCGCAACCAGCGCTGACCAAGGCGTTGCGCCAGCTGGAAGAAGAGGTCGGCACGGAGCTGGTGCTGCGCACGCCGAAGGGCGTGCGGCTGGCGCAGGCCGGCGAAATCCTCGCGGCGCGCGCCGCCGTGGTCATGCGCGAGATCGAAAAGGCCCATGAGGACCTTGCCTGGCATCTGCGTGGCGCGGAGGCGCAGGTGACGCTGGGCGTGTCGCCGGCCGCCGCGATCCTGCTGGCGCCGGGCGCGGTGGCGCGCTACGGTGCGCGCTGGCCGCAAGTGCGGCTGCGCGTGCGCGACACACTTTATCCGCAGGCGCTGGAGCGCATCCGGTCCGGCGAACTCGACATGGCGCTTGGGCCCTTGCCTGAAGCCGGCGGTGGCGGCGACCTGGCCGTGCAACCCCTGTTCGAAAGCCAGTCGGTCGTGGTTGCGCGCGCCGCGCATCCGCTTGCCCGTGTCCGCCGCCTGAGCGAGCTGGCCGAGGCCGCCTGGGTACTGACGGGACCGGCGCAAGGACCGGGCGATCCCAGGGCGCTATACGCCGACGAAGGGCAGGCGCGTGCCTTGCATCTGCAACTGGAGTGCGAGTCGTTCTCCACGCTGCTGGCGCTGATGCCGCAGCTGGATCTGGTCGGCATCATGCCGCAAGGGTTTCTGGACCGTTACGGCCCCGCGCTGGGACTGGTCCGCCTGGATCTCATCGACCCTTTGCCCAAGACCGTCATCTATGTGACGCACCGCGCGGATGCGCCGCTGACCGTGCCGGCGCGCCGTCTGCTGGATGCGCTGCTGGGCGAGGCCGCGCAGATGGCTGCGCACGCCTGAACCTAGGCCTTGGTTCATCGCGTTGACGGAAAATCTTCGATCCGCCGCAGACCCTGGCCGCCTACATCGAACTGCTGCGCGCACCCGCTGTGGGAAGGGCCGAAGCGTCCTGATCCGGCGTCTGCGAAATGCCTGGCACGCCACGCCGGATGTCGCGCGAGAACTCTGCTGCGTCCGAGGTGGCGCGGGCGCGCTGCGTGTAATGGCCCGCTTGCCGGTATGCCTCGGGACTGTCGGCGCCTTCCAGCGCGTCAAGCCGATACAGGTACTCGGGCAGGTAGCCCGACAGCAGCAGCCGGTAATCCAGGGGCAGGCCGGGCACGATCTCGTCCGCCAGCCGGTACACGATGGTGGTGCAGTTACCCGTCAGTGTGTTGTAGAAGCGGGGCTTGGCCACCAGCCGGGTCGCGGTTTCTACATAGGAAAGGAACAGCTTGCGGGCAGCGCCTTCCGGCATGTGCACGCGGTACAAGTAGCCTTCCTCGCCACGCACGTTGGTGCGCACGCGCAGGCTGTCTTCCTCGGTGGAAGCCAGGACCGCCAGTTCGTACTGGCGGAAGAAGCCGCCGATTTCCGAGAACACGTCGTGCAGCTTGCGGCGGATCTCCACCGAGAACACCACGTATTGCCCATCGTCGAAGCCGAACGACACCATGGCGTGGGCGACGGCGGGCCGGCCCCAATAGGACAACGCCAGATCCACCGAAGCCAGCCGCGTCAGGTCGTAGGTGCGAGTTTCCCAGCGGATGTCGTAGTCGGTGCGCGAGCGCCAGTCAAAGTTGCGCACGTTGCGCAAGGTGACGATATCGCCCTCTATCGAGCCCTGGGTCTGGCGGGCGACTTCAGGCATCCATTGGCGGTCGTTGGAAGCACGCACCCCTAGCGTCCACCAGGCTATCAGCGCCAGCAGCAGGGCGCCAAACAGCCAGGCGGGAAAAGAATGTCCCAGGACCTGTCCGCTCAATGCCGCCGCAGCAAGCGCCAGCCATGCCGCGGGCAAGGCGGCGCGTGCGCGGCCCCGGTACGGAGACTGGAACCAGAGGGCCGCCGCGCCCCAGGCGGCGCCGGCCACGATGGCCACGCCGAGCACGAGATGCAGCATCATGGCGTTTGCGTTTGCGTTCGCGCGTGCATCCTTGCGCGCGTTGCGGGTCCGCGCCCGCGGGCGCGCATCATTGCGCCCCTTGCGACGACTCGGCCTGCTCCGCATTGCGGGCGTGCGCGTGGCGGTCCTGCTTGCGCCAGCCGGCGCGCATGCGGGCGATCTGGCGCAGCGCGTCCTGCGATACCTTCCACCAGCCGAACGGCCGCGGGTCTGCCAACATACTGAGCGCGCGCGCATAGTCCAGCGTCAGGCCAGGGGTCCATGCCATGGTCAGGGCGCGCTTGCGGATCTGTGCCGCCACCCACAGTTCGGGCGTCAGCAGGAGGCGCAGCAGCACACGCCATCCGGCGCCTGCGCCATGCAAGCGGCCAACCACGCCGTCCAGCGCGGCTTCCAGCGCGCTGGACACGGAACTGGAGCAGTTCCGGTGGGTGAGGTTGTAGGTGGTGGTCTTGCGGTATTCGTCCCAGAATGCCTGTAGCTTGGCCGCGTCATAGTTGCGGATGCGGACCCGGGTCGTCGACGGCGTCCAGGCTTTGGACTCGGTGGCGTAGTCGGGCTGGAAAACGCCCGGCACGTTGTTCTCGGCCGTGGCGCGCAGCAGGGTGCCGAACTGTTCCGGAGAGTGGTCGATCTCCTGGGCCGGGTACAGGCTGATGTAAATGCCTTCCGGCGATTCCAGCGCGGCATGGCCGGTGGAAACCACGCCATTGATGTCCACGGCGGCGATATAGCGGTTCACCACGGGGTAGTTGCGTGTCTGGGTCTTGGCCGAACCGGATGGCGTCCAGACGTGAACGGTCAGCGCGCGCTCCGATTCCAGGGGAGGGCCGTCGAATACCCTCTGTGCGGGGCTGTCGGCGCGCGTGGGCATGAAGTCCGGGCTGGGGTTGACGTCCAGGGCCGGATTGGAGTCCAGGTTGCGGACCCGGCGCGCCAGCGACAGCAGGTGCAGACCCGAAAACGCCAGGAACAGCCCAAGGCAATACGGCACCGTACCGACGTAATGGGTGGGGTACGGCTGGAAAAAGAAAATGGCCAGCAGGATTTCCGCGACGCCCGAAGCGAAAACATAGCGCCAGCGCTCATAACGCACCACATACGCGGCGGTGCATTGGATCAGCCCGTCCATCAGGAACATCAGGCCGAACAGCATGGACAGCACGAAATGCCCATGGTGGTGCCCAACCAGGACCAGCACGCCCGCAGTCAGCACGATGGCGCCTTTGGCATACCGCAGCACCCGTTGGCCGCCCACGCCCGACTTGGCGATCACCAGTGTGGCCAGGCCTTCGAGCACCAGCAGCGCCGCGAAGAAGTTCAGCGGAAAATAGACGGCATTATCCAGCGCGTCGATAAATAGCGTAACGCCTATCAGCAGAAGCAGGCCGCCGATGACATACAAGGCGCGGGCGCGCTTGCGCAGATAATCCACGCCCAGCAATAACAAAACCAGATTAGCCATTGCGCTTGAATCTCCTCTCCCGTAATCCAGTTAGTTCGCTCGATATTTTGGTTTGCTGACCACGTTAACAAATTTTCCGGCACCGATGCATGTATTCTTCCGAAGTATCCGCCCGCGGTCTTTTCCGGAATATGGCATGAATACGAAGACAAGCAGCGCAGGACAGGAAACCGTTGGAGAGACCCCTGCCAGCCTGATCGACGCCAGGATCCGCGAGCTAGGCGACTGGCGGGGCCAGACGCTCGCGCTCGTCAGGGCCATGATCAGGCAAGCCGATCCCGACGTGGTCGAGGAGTGGAAGTGGCGGGTGCCGGTGTGGTCGCACGACGGCATTATCTGCACCGGCGAGGCCTACAAAAGCGCCGTCAAGCTGACATTCGCCAAGGGCGCGGCCCTGGAGGATCCCACGGGGCTCTTCAACGCCAGCCTGGACGGCAATACGCGGCGCGCCATCGATATCCGCCACGGAGAGTCCCTGGACGAAGCGGCTTTCAAGGCGCTGATCCGTGCCGCGGTGCGCTTGAATGCGGCAGGCGCCAAATAGCAGCTTGCACGATGGCGCAATCAGGGCAATAGTCCGGCGTCCCGCAATAACGGTTCCTCATACGTGGAGTCCTCTGCCGGATAGCGCAGGCCCGGGAGGTTGCCGGCTTTGGCTAGCGCCCAGACGATGCTTTCGCCAGCGGGCAGGTTATCGGGCGCCTGAGCGTACAGGGGATCTTCAAACGCGGCGTTCGCCGCCGCGATTGTCCACCCTTGGGCGGTCAGCGCGGCAATCACGTCCGGCAGGGCGTCGGCGTTGAGCTGGTTGGTGTGCAACAGCATGACATGCTTCGGGCTGCGTCCCAGGACCTGGCGTGCCAGCCCGTCGTAATACGCCGCGCGGTCCAGCAAATGGCGGATGTAGCGCTGCTTCACTCCCTGGGCCTTGGCAGTTTGGCCTGCCTTCATGTGATCGGCATAGACGCGGCTGTAATACCAGTCGCTTGCGTCGATGGATACCGGTGCGCTCCGGTAGCCGTTCTTCGTCATCCAGACGCGCATCCCATCACGTTTGGCTGGCGTATCGCCTTCCTTCAGATAGGGGAATCTCAACATCGGTACGAAGGTAGGCATGTTCCGGAGGGCGGCATCCGCTGTTTCCACATCGGCAATGAACGCTGCCAGCGACACCTGGGAATCGGCCAGACTGCGGTGGTTGGCGGTGTGGTTCCCGACCGAGTGTCCCGCCCGCGACCATTCGGCCACCAGCGCCAAACCCTCCGCGCCGCCTATGCGGATCAGCGAGGGAAACAACGCGGACTGGATCCCTTGGTTGCGCAAGGCGTCCAGTAGCTGGGCATTCCATTGAACCGCTTCCGGCTGCTTGCCGGGATTGAGTCCGTCATCGAACGTCAGGGCCACTGTCTGGGCGGAGCACCAGGATGCCCAGAGCGAGAAGCAGGCGAGAAGGACAAGACGGGGGGAAAAGCAGGAAGCCATGCAGGAACGCCGATCCAGGGGAAGTTGTCGCGCACGCCAGGCATTCGGCCATGGCGCGGCCCGTGCCCCGGCGCGGGCCGGGGCATCAGGATAGCAGCGATGCCGAACTGGCGTGCCGGCCGGATCACGCCGCTGCGGGTCGGATGTTCTGGTTGTGCCGGAACAGATTCTTCGGGTCGTAGCGGGTCTTGGCCTGGACCAGGCGGTCGAAGTTTGGCCCGTAGGCGGCGCCCAGCCGTTCGGGTTCGTCCTGCGTCAGGAAGTTCACGTACACCCCTTCCTGCGCATAGGGCTCGGTGGTCCGGAACAGCGTCCGGGCCCACGCCATGCAGCGTTCGTCTTCCTCCGGAAAGTCCCAGCGCCCGTGCACATTCATGGCGAATTGCGCCGAGCGGTGTGGATAGGCCGTGGCGGACACCGGTACCCGCGAGGCTACCCCGCCGATGTAGCCCAGGAAGATTTCGCATTGCTGCGACGGCAGGTTTTCCACTGCCTCGACGATGGCGTCGATCAGTCCATCCTGCAGGCCGCCCAGATTGTGCGACTTCCAGTAATTGCGCGCGCCCGGCGTGAGCAAAGGATCAAAGGCCTTTTGCCAGGCGCTGTACGGCATGGGGCCCAGGTGTTCGCCATACGGCGTGCCCCAGCCGCGCACGGCTTCAACGGCGGCGGGGCCCCGGGCTGGATCTCCCGAATAGCACATGGCGAAGGCAACCATCGGCTTGCCATGCACCGCTTCCGGCAGGAAGGGCAGCGGGGGCGCGAGCCTCAGCACCGCCCAGACGGTCAGCTCCAGCGGCATGGCTGCCAGCGCGTCGCGGTACTTCCGCAACGCTTCCTTGCCCTGTTCCAGCGGCAGCACCACCAGGCCGCCATAGACCTGCGGGCCGACGGGATGCAACTGGAACTCGAACATGGTGACCACGCCGAAGTTGCCGCCGCCGCCCCTTATGGCCCAAAACAGCTCCGGGTTGTCCTGTTCGCTGGCATGCAGCAGTTGGCCATCCGCCGTGACGACGTCGGCCGAGAGGAGGTTGTCGATGGACATTCCGAACCTGCGGGTCAGCCAGCCGAATCCGCCGCCCAGGGTCAGCCCGGCCACGCCCGTGGTGGAATTGACGCCCAGCGGCGTCGCCAGGCCGCAAGCCTGGGCCTCGTGGTCGAAATCCGC
This sequence comes from Achromobacter sp. D10, assembly GCF_035282245.1. Classification (NCBI taxonomy): domain Bacteria; kingdom Pseudomonadati; phylum Pseudomonadota; class Betaproteobacteria; order Burkholderiales; family Alcaligenaceae; genus Achromobacter; species Achromobacter sp. D10. The sequence goes on along the minus strand of NZ_JAYJLE010000005.1, from coordinate 46,656 downwards.
GAGCGTGGCGCCAGGTTCCACGTAGGCGCGCGCCCGGAGGGGATCGACGCGCACCGACTTCATCGGCGACAGGTCCAGCATCATGCCGCCCTCGCAGACCGCCGTGCCGGCAATGTTGTGGCCGCCGCCGCGCACGGACAGGACCAGATCATTGTCGCGGGCGAAATCCACGGCGCGCCGCACGTCGGCGGCGCCGGCGCATCGGAAGATGACCGCCGGGCGGCGGTCGATCATCGCATTCCAGATTTTCCGGGCGTCGTCATAGCCGGCGTCCTCGGGGCCCAGGACCTGTCCTCGGGCAGAGGCTTTCAGGTCATCCAGGGCGTTTGCGGGAAGTTTGCTCATCACACACCTCCTTGAAGGTGCTGTGCTTCGTGAACAATCTCTGAAACTGGGGCCTGCAAGTGAGGCCCGGGCCGCCTAGGGAATTGGGCGCGGCATGGTGGATGCCTCCTGTGTGTGAGGCCATGGCCCGGAGAGGACGGCGCGCCGCGCCGGGAGCCTGGCGGCCCGCTCCCGTTTTGCGCGCCGTGGCGTGCGTATCGGGATAGCTTACTCCTCGCTGGTCCATTCCACCTGCACGCCGAGGCTGCGCAGGTTCTCGACGAAGCGCGGGTGGGCACGGCGGATCGGCGTGGCGTTGCGGATTTCCGAACGGCCGTCGATGCTGCTGGCGATCATGAACAGCGCGATGGCGACACGAATGATGTAGGGGCTTTCGACCACGGCGGGCGTCAGCGGCCGGCCGCCGAAGGTGATCAGCCGGTGCGGATCCGAGGAGAATACGTGCGCCCCGAACTTGGACAATTCACCGGTCCATCCCAGCGCGCCATCGTAGACCTTGTTCCAGAACATGGCGTTGCCCTGCGCACACACGCCCAAGGCAATGAAAATGGGCAGCAGGTCCACCGGGAAGTACGGCCAGGGCGCCGCCTCGACCTTGGTGAGCACATTGCTGGTAAAAGGCGTTTGCACCTTCAGCGGGCCAGAGCGCAGCGCGCGCGACCAGCCATCCTCGTGCACGATCTGCACGCCGAACTTGGCAAAGGTACGGTCGATCAGCGGGAAGTTCCCGGGCGTGCTGTTGCGCACCACCACGTCGCCGCCGGTGATCGCGCCCAGCGCGAGAAAAGTGGTGATCTCGTGGAAGTCTTCTTCGAACGTGAATTCGCCGCCGCCCAGGCGGGCGCCACCGCTTACGGTCAGGCGCGAGGTCCCGATGCCGTCGATCCGCGCGCCCATCATCGCCATAAAGCGGCAGAACTCCTGGACGTGCGGCTCGGAGGCCGCGTTCGTCAGGGTCGATTCCCCTTCGGCGGCCGCCGCACACAGCACAAAGTTCTCGGTCGTGGTGACCGACGCGTAGTCCAGCCAATGGTGGGTCGGCTTGAGCGGGCCGCTGGCGCGGACCAGCAGGGATCCGCTGGCGCGCTCTACCTCGCCGCCGAAGGAACGGAAGATGTCCACGTGTGGATCGATCTCGCGCACGCCCAGCGTGCAGCCCTTGACGTTGTCTTCCAGCCGGGCCACGCCAAAGCGTGCCAGCAGAGGCGGCACCAGCATGATGGACGACCGCATTTCCTCGGGCAGCCGGTGGGTGGCGGCATCGAAGGCGGTGTCGCGGTGGTGCAGGTCCAGCGTGCGGGTGGACTCGTCGAGCCGCACGTCGCTGCCGAGGGTGCGGAAGATGTCGAGGATCTTGCGCACATCGGTGATGTCGGGCACGCCGCGCAGCCGCAGCGGCTGATCCGTCAGCAGGGTGGCGCACAGCACAGGCAGGACCGCGTTCTTGTTGGCCGAGGGGATGACGCGGCCGCGCAATGGGGTGCCGCCGTGGACGATGAGGTTGGACATGGAGCGAGAAGGGCAAAAAATGGGGGGAAGGGAGCCGCCGGCGCTGCCTGCAGCGGATTGCTACTGACGAATGAGGCGGGCGGTAGCCGTTGGGGAGGCAGCGCTGCCGCGCTAGGTCCGGCGCCGCAGCCTTTCCTGGTGCAGCTGTCTGACCTGCTCGGCAAATTCCGGCACGGGCCCGACGACGGGAACGCCGTCCACGACCTCGGCGATGGCGAGCGGCCGGACCTTGGACGTGGGGGCAACTCCCCATTCCTGCAGCCATTGCCGGTACTGGGCGGACGAGCTGGCGTAGACGATCCTGCCCAGGCCGACCCATCCGTGCGCCGACGCGCACATGGAGCAGTGTTCGCCCGAGGTATAGACGGTACAGGCGGCCCGCTGGGCCGGCGGCACATTATTGGCGGCCCAGCGGGCGATCTCGAATTCCGGATGCCGCGTGCGGTCGCCGCTGGAGACATGGTTGTGGTCTTCGAACAGGACTACGCCCTCCGGCGAGACGAGGACGGAGCCGAAAGGCTCGTCACCGGCTTGCAGCGCCTGTTTCGCCAGCTCGACGCATCGCGCCAAGTGCTTCTTGTCCAGTTCGGTAATCATGCGGAGCCTCTCTCTGTATGCCGCGCAACGGGGACCGGCGGACTGCGGCATGAGAAGGCCGCCGGCGTGCATGGCGCAAGCATAGCCTCCTTGGCGGCAGGCTTAGTAGTACACGTCCACGTAGTCGGTCAGGCCGCCGCAGGCTTCCATCTGCTGCAGGCGCCAGTACTTGCGCTTGCCGGTGGCGCGGAATTCGAACTCGCCGTTGCGCTCGCAGCGCCGGCCCTTGTCAGGGGCGTCCAGGATCAGGATCGTGCCGCGGAAGAGGAAGCGGTCGCTTGCGATCGAAACAATGTCGCCCTTGATCTTCAGCGTGCCCTCGTGGTTGGCTTGCGTGCCTTCGATGCGGACCACGTCGTTTTCATCCGTCGCGGTCAGATGGCCGCGTTGCGCCGACCAGAGCCATTGCAGGGTGATGCCGCTGTTGTTCATCAGGCGTTCGTAGGCGGCCTGATTCTGGATGTCGGTCTTCTGCACGGAACCCGAAGCTGCGGCTGCAGCTGGCGCTGCCGCGGGTGCGGGCGTGGGGGCGCTTTGATGCGCCTTCATCGGCGGCGCGGCCAGGGCCGGCATTGCCGTGGCAAAGGCCAGCCCGGCCGCCAGCAGCAGGCCGGTGAGCCGCTTTTTTCCCTGGGCGATGAGCGCGTCGCTTTCGAGGTTCGTATGCATGGTTCTCGTCAAGTAGAGTAGGAGGGCGCGGCCCGAGGGTCCGGCGGGCGCATAAATTAGCACGCTCATCGGCCCCGATAATTGCTGTTGTTTGAGCGTGTGTATCTATCGGTTATTTTATTTACCAATAAATACGGCTCTGGGCCCGCCGCCGTCCGCTCAGCGTTTCAGGCTTGCGCTTTGCGCCCGGAATGCGGCCTCCCCGGCGTCGGATATTTCGACCCACTTCTTGTCGGGCGGGGCATCCGGCAGGTAGCTGTCGTGCCAGTTCCACCATTTGTAGGTCGGCGTCTGCGGATAACCTTCCGGTGAATCCTCCCAGACTTCCTGCCGGCCCAGCGGCGTGATATCCAGATAGTTCCACGTGCCGCCCATCTGCTCGTCACCGCGATTGTTCAGGAAGTAAGTGCGGAAGATCTGGTCCCCGTCACGATAGAACACGTTGGTGCCATGCCATTCGTCCACGCCGAAGTCGGCGTCGAAACCGTCGGTCAAGGTGTACCAGGGCATGGTCCACCCCATCCGGGCTTTCAGGCGCGCAATGTCAGCCTGCGAGGCGCGCGATACGAAGGCCAGGGTGGTGTCGCGGGCATTCAAGTGGGCCAGGTGGGCGACCTGGTCGGCCACCATGGAGCAGCCGCGGCAGGCGTGTTCCGGCCAGCCGTACACGCCTGGTTCGAAGAAGGCGCGGTAAACGATCAGTTGGCGGCGGCCATCGAACAAGTCGGGCAGGGCAAGCGTGCCGAACGGGCCTTCGAACGCATATGCCTGGGTCACCGTCGTCCAGGGCATGCGCCGGCGTGCCGCGGCCAAGGCATCGCGGGCGCGGGTGTGGGCCTTTTCCTTCACAAGCAGCTGCTGCCTGGCCGCTTCCCATTCCTGCGGCGAGACGACCGGGGGAGTGTGCATGCGGGTGCGATTGCTGGATGCAGTCATGATTTCGGTACCTCCTTATCGCGGGCCGGCGCCCTGGCGCAAGGGACTGCGCGCAGTGGCTGCTCGGCGGCCAGGAACCAGTCTGGCATCGCCAGACCCGCGAGGGGGAGTAACAAATGCGGCGCAATTCCGCCGGGGGGCTGCTTCAGAAGCTCACTGCCAGGCCGACGGAGAAGCCCGACACATTGGTCCCGAACACATAGCGGCCTACCAGCCGGGTGCGGGTAATGATGACGTCGTAGGCGCTGGAATCCAGCTCCAGGCCTGCGCCCACGGAAGTCAGCCGGTCGAATCCGAGAATGCCGCGCTGATCGCCCAGGAACTCCGAGTGCGTCAGCTCCAGCACATAGCGCAGCGGCCGCTGCAGCATCATGAATCCCGTGGGGGCCCGGTAGCGCGCCCACAGATTGGCCGACTGCGCCGTGGCATGGCCTTCTACGGCCGCCGAGCTGTCGAAACTCTGCAGGCGCATGTCGGAATAGCGCAGTTCAACGTCGACTTCATAGCCGGGGCGGTAATGCTCATAGTCCAGCATCAGCGAGCCGCCCAAGCCATACGCATTGAGCGATCCGCGGTCCAGGAAGCTGATGTCCTTGCCGGTCTGGCGCCCCACATACCAGCTGGCGGCGCGCAAGTCGCTGGTGACATTGCCCAGCGCGAAATTGAAGATGGGGCGCAGCTTCAATTCGTCGGTCAGCTTGAAGTCCCAGCCGATGCCTCCGGTGGCCGAAAAGCTGTTCCACTTGGTGGGGATGCTGCGAGTCTCCGCGCCTTGGGTGGCGATAAAAGTCGGATCGTAGCGGCTCGCCGCCAGCACGCCCTCGAGGTATATGGGAACCGACTTGGAGATCGTGTCGCCGCCTCCCAGCTGCGTCATGGCGAACTCGGTGGACCCGGACACCGATCCGCTGCCACCACCGATGTTCAGGGAACTTGTGGTGATGTCCGGCACGATGGAGAACGACATGATGGCAAGCACCCCGTTGGCGCGCTTTTGCAGGTCGTCCTGGCTCAGCCGCAGCCCCTGTTGCGCCACGGCCATGGAGGATGCGCCGCAGGCCAGCAGCGCAAGCAGCCAGTGGGAACGTCGTTTTGCCATACGCACGGGCAAGGGCATGTCATCTCCGGAAAGAACGCGTGTCCAACTGCAGCCAGCCTTACGACGTAAGGGAATCTACTTGGCCGTGACAGGCGGGTCAATCATGGCTTGGCGCTGGGCGGCCAGAAGCGCGTCGCTCTGGTCGATCCGGATGGTGCCTATTCGGGGAAACTCGAAATCCACGATGATGTATATCGCTGCCGTCATCACCACCGCGTACACCAGCTGGTGCAGGAGGCTGTCGCGTTGGGACAGCGCAAGTTTCGAGCCTATCAAGCAGGCGCACACCAAGGCGAGAAAGACCAGGAAGACGTAGGTCGCGAGGGGCGGATGGACCTTCTGCGCCACGGTCTGGGCCGTCGACACGTCGAACATGTCATTGACCGCGTTTACGTATGACGCAGCGAAGGGAGGCTCGGTATTGCGGACCGCTTTCATCGACGTGGCCCAGATTTCGTTCTGCAGCGCGCCCACCTTGGCCGCGATGGCGTCGCGCCGGCCCAGATCGGAAACATGGCTGTAGTACTCGATGCGTCCGTCTACATAGCGCCTGAATTGGTCGCGCAGCCTGGGCTGGTCCGCGGCATTGAGCAAGTCGATGCGCAGCCAGGCCGTGCCGATGGAGTTGACCTCCTGAACCAGCAGGTTGCGCCGTTCGGCCATGCGCTGGGCCGCGCCCGAAAACGTGAAGGCCACCAGCAATCCCAGCAGCGCAAATACCGACGCCTCGATGGCGGCCGCGCCGGCGCCGCTCTTGTCGTCCGACCCGTGGCCCAGCCGTTTGCCGATTCTTATCGCAAGCAGCAACAGCGCAAAGAACAAGACCGCCAAACCCGCCAGCAGAAGGGAATAGTTCATCAGGTCACCATGCGTTCACTTACGGTTGGTCGGGGGGGGCGTCGCAGTCGAGGCCATGTCGCGCCACAGCGTGACGCGGTCGCGTCCCGCCTGCTTGGACTCATACAGCGCCTCGTCCGCCCGCCGGATCACGTCGGAGGCCGATGCGCCGTCCTGCGGCCACAGGGCGACGCCGATCGACACCGTGACGCGGCCTACGCTGTCCGGCATGATGCGCTGGGCCACGGCGGCGCGCAGGCGTTCGGCCACCTCGCAAGCCTGCGTGGCGGAGGCGGTGGGCAACAAGGCGATGAATTCTTCGCCGCCTACCCTGAAGGCGCGGTCCTGGTCGCGCAAGCCGCCACGGATAACCTCCGCAAGCGCCATCAGCACTTTGTCGCCGGTCAGATGGCCGAAGGTGTCGTTGATGCGCTTGAAGTGATCCAGGTCCATGGCGATGATCGCGACGGGCGCGCCGTCAGCGGCGTAGGCGCCCAGCACGTCGGTCATGGCCCGGCGGTTCAGGAGGCCGGTCATGGGATCCGTTTGCGCCTGGGTATTCAGCCGTCCCACTTCGTCCTGATGCTGGTCCAAGGTCGACTGGACGGCCTCGCGCAAGGTATCGGCCTCGACGTACCAGGCGTTGATCCGCCCAAGATCCGCATTGGCGGGTTGCCCCGCTCGCATGGCGCGGGTCAGTCGCGACAAGGGTGACGCGATGGCATAGGCCAGCCCGCATACCAACAGCAGCGTCAGGATGATGGCCGGGATGGCGGAGCGCAACGCCTCCCCGAGCAATTCCCGCAGCGGCGACAGCACCTGATCCAGAGAGCGCTGCGCCACCACCGCCCAATTGCCTTTGGGAAGGGGCGCATAGCCGGTCAGTATCTCCTTGCCTTCCGCATTCGAGAGCAGGGCGGAGCCACCGCGCCGGGTGGGTTCAATGCTCGCCAGGTCTAGCGCTTCCGGACCCGCATGCTTGCGGTACAGCACCTGGCCGGCTTTGCCGATAAGGAACACCGACATGCCGGCGATATCGTCGCGGTTGCCGATGACGCGGTCCATGCCGCTGTCTTCACCCAGTTTGATGACCAGGGCCAGATAGGCCAAGGGTTTGCCGGCGGTGTCGTTCACCGGCTCTACCGTGGTGAGCACGGTGGCGTTCGACCCGGCAAGCGTGGCGACCCAATGGCCTGGACCGGGCGAGGTCAAGCCCAGGTCGGCAAGGCGCGCGATGCGAGTGCCTGCGGCCTGGCCGCCAGGCGCCGCAGCCGTGATACCGCCAGCGGTGTCTGCAAGCAGCACGGCGTATACCGAGTCGATCTGGCCGGCCAGGCGCTGCAATTCGGCCTGCAGCGCCGCCGGGTTGTGCAGGAAGGCGGGAAGTTGGCGCGCGCTATTGCCGGCCTGGCGATGCAGCGCAGCAACATAAACGTCGACAACCTCGGCGATCTTTTCCGCTCGCGCCTGATTGGCGGCCAGCGAGTTTTTGATTATCTGCGCCTTTTGTACCTGGTAGCTGGAGTACATGGCGTTGGAAAAGCCGACGGCGACGCTCAGCACGGCCAAGGCGACCAGGACCGCATGCAGTCCAATCTTATGCTTGCGCCTGCCTGCGAGGCCAGACCGAGGGCTCATCGAAACTCCATGCAATATCACATGCGTGGTGATGTATCGACCGCGTTGAGAGTGACAACAATAAATGGGCCGGCACTGCGCCGCAATACCAAGCACGTGTAATTGCAACTCACCATTGATTTACGGAGAAAAATGTGTAGGCTTTGTGCGGTAAATCCAACATAGCGCTGCGTGATGCCGTTCACGCCGGTAATTTCTTATTACTACGCCGCTTCGGTTGTCACGCACTGCCGGTTTTCATACGTGTGATCCTGCTCTCTGCATTCGCCTGACTTCGTTGTTCACCGGACCGCCATTTGGCGCGATTCGTCCCGTTCCCAGTCTGGAGAAAGTGATTATGAAGCTGATACGTTGCGTGACTGTCTTCCGTTCACAACCGGGCCTGGCGCTCAGGCGCCGCGTGTCGGCACCCCTGGCGTTGACCGCGCTGGCCATTGCGCTTGCGGCTCCGGCGTGGTCGGCCGAAGCGCCCAAGCCGGCGGAAGCGTCGACCAAGGCAGCCAATGCGGCCCTGCTGAAAGAATTGCCGTTTTCGGACAAGACCGCCTTCGAATTGGCGCACAAGGGCTTCATCGCGCCGCTGCCGGGCGGCATGATCAAGGGCGCCCAGGGCAATCCGGTATGGGATTCGGACAAGTACGGCTTTATCAAGGAAGGTTCCGAGGCTCCCGACACCGTGAATCCCAGCCTGTGGCGGCAGGCGCAGCTGATCAATATCTCGGGCCTCTTCCAGGTGGCCGACGGGATATACCAGGTGCGCAATCTGGACCTGTCGAACATGACCATCGTCGAAGGCAAGGAAGGCCTGACGATCATGGACCCGCTGATTTCCACCGAAACGGCCAAGGCCGCGTTGGATCTCTATTATCAGCACCGCCCCAAGAAGCCGGTTGTGGCCGTCATCTACACCCACAGCCACGTGGACCACTACGGCGGCGTGCGCGGCGTGGTCGATGAAGCCGACGTGAAGGCCGGCAAGGTGAAAATTTACGCGCCGCTCGGATTCCTGGAGCACGCCGTGGCCGAGAACGTGATGGCGGGCACTGCCATGAGCCGCCGCGCCAGCTACATGTACGGCAACCTGTTGCCGCCCAGCGCGACAGGCCAGGTGGGCGCGGGGCTGGGCACCACGACCTCTGCCGGAACGGTCACCCTGATACCGCCCACCGACATCATCGAAAAGACGGGCGAAAAGCGCACGATCGACGGCCTGACCTATGAATTCCTGTATGCGCCCGGCAGCGAGGCGCCAGCCGAGATGCTGTACTACATCCGCGAGAAAAAGGCCCTCAATACGGCCGAGGACTCCACGCACACCTTGCACAATACCTATTCGTTGCGCGGCGCCAAGATCCGCGACCCGCTGGCCTGGTCAAAGTATCTGAACGAGGCCCTGAACCTGTGGGGCGACGACGTCGAAGTGATGTACGCCATGCATCACTGGCCGGTCTGGAACAACAAGGAAGTGCGCGAGCAGCTGAGCCTGCAGCGCGACATGTACCGCTACATCAACGACGAGACCCTGCGACTGGCCAACATGGGCTACAACAAGGAAGAGATCGCCGAACAGGTCAAGTTGCCCAAGTCGATCGCTACCAAGTTCTCCAACCGAGGGTATTACGGTTCCGTCAATCACAACGTCCGCGCCACGTATGTGCTGTACCTGGGGTGGTTCAACGGCAACCCCGCCACGCTGCACACCTTGCCCATCGAGGAGGGCGCGAAGCGCTACGTCGACATGATGGGCGGCGTGGACGAGGTGGTGAAGAAGGCGCGGGAGTATTACGCCAAGGGGGATTACCGCTGGGTGGCCGAGGTGGTCAATTACGCGGTGTTCGCGGATCCGAAAAACCAGGCGGCCCGAGACCTGCAGGCCGACGCGCTGGAACAGTTGGGCTACCAGGCGGAAAGCGGCCCGTGGCGCAACTTCTACCTGACCGGCGCCAAGGAGCTGCGTGAAGGCGTGCAGAAACTGCCGGTGCCGGACACGGCCAGCCCCGACACGGTGCGCGCCATGACGCTGGACATGCTGTTCGACTATTTCGCGGTGCGCCTGAACCGCGAAAAGACCGAGGGCAAGCACGTCGTGTTGAATGTCGATTTCACCGACACGAAGCAGAAGTACATGCTGGAGATGGCCAATAGCGTGCTTAACCACTCCGAGGGCAAGCAGGCCAAGGAACCGAGCGCCAGCGTGTCCCTGACGCGGGAAACGCTTAACAACATCATGCTGAAGCAGACCACGCTGAAGGACGCCATGGACAAGGGAGACGTCAAGGTCACGGGCGACCAGACCAAGCTTGCCGAAGTATTCGGCGCGCTGGACGACTTCCCGTTCTGGTTCAACATTGTTACGCCGTAGGCGTTAACGCCAAAGGCTGATCCTGGCTTTTGGCCGCAAGAGCCGACGGTCCCGCGCGCCAGCCGCACATGGGACCGTCGGCGGGAGACTGAACATGGTTAGCAAAAATACTGTCTGTATCTGGTATGACCAGGACGCCCTGGAAGCCGCGCAGTTCTATGCAAAGACCTTTCCGGACAGCGCCGTGCGCAAGGTCCTGCGCGCGCCGGGGGACTACCCCTCGGGCAAGCAAGGCGATGTGCTGACTGTCGAATTCACGGTGGCGGGCATACCCTGCGTCGGCCTGAATGGCGGCCCGGCGTTCAAGCATACCGAAGCCTTCTCGTTCCAGATTTCCACCGAGGACCAGGCCGAAACCGACCGCCTGTGGGATGCCATCATCGGCAATGGCGGCCAGGCGAGCGAATGCGGCTGGTGCAAGGACAAATGGGGCCTGTCCTGGCAGATCACGCCGCGGGTGTTGATCGAGGCTATTTCGGATCCCGACCCCGCCGCCGCCAAGCGCGCATTCGACGCCATGATGACCATGGCCAAGATCGATATCGCCACCATCGAGGCGGCACGCCGCGGGTAGCGCCTTAAAGCGTTTCCTGTGGCTGTCCGAGGGCGGACCGCCGCGAGGTGGAGTTACCCGAGCCGGTGGGTCCTCAGCCTCCGGCCGGCAATACCCGGATCCCCGTGCGCTTCACGAATTCCTCGTAGCTGATGGGCGGTCCGGCCTTGGTGCTGGCGGCGTTTGCCTGCCAATGCACCCACGAGCGGCCCGTGGTGGCGTCGTAGACCACCTTGTAGATATAGGTGGGCACGGCAACGCCTGAGCCTATGGTCTTGGGCTTGTCGGCGTAGATGGGCCCGGTGAAGACATAGACGTCGCCCGCCGCGCGCATCACGTACTTGCGCGTGTCCTGTTCGATACTGCTCCAGGCGCCGCCGTTATGCGTCTGGTCCTGGGGCACCATATTGGCCAGCGAAAAGCTCTGCGCCATGGCTTCCGGCGTGGACATGTCGCCTGCCGGCGCCATGTGTCCGCGGGAATAGCCCGAGCCGCGATAGTCGTCCAATTCGGCGCGCTCGGCGCGCGGCAGCCGCGCTTCGGCGTAGAACTTGTCGGTGCGGCGCATTCCCTGGGCCTGCGTCAGCATCTGGCGGTTCAGGCGCTCGGCGACGAACACTGGCGTCTTGGTCTGGCCGTCGTGCAGGATGGCGAAGGCGGAAAAGCAGACCTCGCGCAGCTTCTGACCGCCCGGCACTTCGGGCGGGCGCGAGTGCGGAAAGAACTGCCGGCATTCCGCAAACATTGTTTGAACTGGCGCCCCTGTCCGCGCTGCGGTCGGTATGGCCGCGGGTGGCGCATGCCCGCGTTCTTGGGGCCACCCAAGGCGCGATATGACTTCCTGTACGGGGGCCGGAATCCGCCACTGCGGATTCAGCATATAGGTGGCGGCGCCGAAACTCGCCAGGGACGAGAACAGCAACGCCTTCAGGAATCGGGGGAAACGGCCGCTGGCTCGGGAACCGGCGCGGGCCTTGGATCTGCTGGGGGAACTTCTTTTCTTGGAAGCGGAGGTCTTCGCGCGCGTCATTACTACCTGTGAGCTACTGCCCGATTGCGGTTGGCAACCGGCGCCGCCACGGATTGTAGATGAGTGGCAAATTTGTCACTGGGTGGGATTTTTTCGTTTTGCGAGACGGCGACGCGGGCCGCTGTTGCGTGACGCGCAACTGAGTTGTGACAGGGGTTACGCTATGTTTCTGCGGCGCAATTCCCACGTAGAATTCTTGCTGGCCGCCGCGATGCCGCGAGGCCATCTCCCCGCGTCCAAGATGTACGTCGATCTCCTCACCCTTTACTTCATCATCATCGGAACGCTGCTCGCCAGTGCTGGCCTGACGTTCTGGGAGCATCGGACTCACCCAAATCGCAGCGGATCCGTGCGTATCCTCGCGGCGGGTTTTGCCACGCTTGCGCTGGGATGCCTGGTTGCACTGTTCCGCGGCAAGCTGCCCAGTCCGCTGGGATCGGCCGTTGCCAACCTCATCGTGCTCAGCGGCTATCTCCTGATCATGAACGGCGCGGCATCGTTGAGCGGCAGGCGTTACCGCGCTGCTTCCATCGGGTTGTTGATCGTGATGGCCTTGATCTGGCTGGTGGCCGGCGATCAGCGCGAGGACCTGGTCTGGAAGTACGTCAGCGCGTTTCCCATTGCGCTGGTCAGCGGAATGACCGCCTGGGAACTGATGCGCTGCCAGCCGCTGAAGTTGCTGACACCGCTACGCATCGCCACTGCGGCGGCCAGCCTGCATGCGCTGGTCTACGCCGCCCGCGCCTTCATCCTGCCGTGGTGGGTGGCCGAGCACGGCCCCGGGATACATCTGGCCGCCAGCACGCTGACCATGTATGAAGGCGTGCTGTATTCGATCGTGCTGCCGATGACGCTGCTCAAGCTGATTCGCGAGGAAACGCACGGAGAGTTGCTGCGGGAGTCGCAGACGGATTACCTGACCCGCCTGGGCAACCGCCGCTGGTTTTTCGAACAGGGCGCCCGCATTATCGACAGCGGGGCCGGGCGTGGTCCCATTGCCGTGCTGGCCTTCGACCTGGACCAGTTCAAGGCCATCAACGACAGGCATGGCCACCATGCCGGCGACCAGGTGCTGAAGTTCTTTGCGGATTCCGCGCGCAGCGTGTTGGGCGCGGGCGCGTTGCTCGCCCGCCTGGGGGGTGAAGAGTTCGCTGCGCTGTTGTCAGGCCCCGACGCGCGGCGCGCCACCGTGCTGGGCGCCGCCGTGGCTCAACACTTTGCCGTGACGGTAGCGGGCCGGGACGACAGCCTGGGCATACCGGCCACGGTCAGCGTCGGGCTGGCGCAATTCGAAGACAGGGTTCCGCCCCTGGCCGATGCGCTGGCCGTCGCCGACCGGGCCTTGTACCAGGCCAAGGCGCTAGGCGGGAACCGGGTGGAGCTGGCTCGCGCTGCCGCGAGCGCGGTGAGCGCCTGACTGCAAGCCGCGCGGCTCAGGTCCGCCGCCGCGAGCGCGGGCTGGGTGCCACGCCCATGCGCGGATCGCGCGCCAGTGCAAGCTGCGCCATCCGCGTGGCTATCGTCTCGAAGTCCTCGTCGGTCTGGGGCAGGTATAGCCATTTTCCCAGCACCGGATGCGGCTGCAGGGCCGGGAACTCCCCCATCAGCGCCGCCTGGCGTTCTCGGGATGTGCAGATCAGCAGCCCGCTCCATGGATCCTCCCGGTCGGCCGCCACCATATACAGCAGGCCGTCCAGGTATGCCGCATCGCAGCCGAACATTTTGCGGCGCAGGTAGGTGCTATCGCGCTCCAGCGGCTCAAGGATCCAGAGCAGCGAATTGAGTCGGACGGCCCGTTGCTTCGGGGGCGGGGCGAATGGGTCTGGGCGATTGCGCATGGAAATGACGCCAGGCTGGATGGACTGCGGCGGAATTCGAGGATACTGCTAATAACGGTGCCAGATAATGATTTGCTTGCCGAAGAGATATTTTGCGTGCACCGGCGTCGAAGGCGGAGCCGCCACGACGAGCCAACAGTTGCCCGGCTATCACCGGCCGCAGACCGCTGCGCTGCCTATAATGGCCCCGATCCCCGTTTCGACGGCAGTCTTGCCGTGCTTCATGTCCTCTTTGCCTTTACGCGTGCTGTCCGTCATCCCGCCGATGACGCAGCTCAATACCCCCTATCCGTCCACCGCCTACCTGACCGGTTTTCTGCGGTCGCGCGAGGTCACTTCATTTCAGGAAGACCTGGCGCTGGCCCTGGTGCTGCGCCTGTTGTCGGCCGACGGCTTGCGCGCCGTGGCGCAGCGCGTGGCCGCATTGCCGGCCAACAAGCGCACGCCCGCCGTGCAGGCCTTTGCGGAACAGGAGGCGCGCTACCTGGCGACCATAGACCCCGTGATCGCCTTTCTGCAAGGCCGGGACTCCACGCTGGCGCACCGCATCGTCGGGCGTAATTTCCTGCCCGAAGGACCGCGTTTCAGCTCGCTGGACGTCTATCTGGACGAGGAGGGCGGCGATCCGCTGGGCTGGGCGTTCGGAGCCCTGGGCCTGCACGACCGGGCCAAGCACCTGGCGACCCTGTATCTGAACGATTTGGCCGACGTGCTGCGGGACGCCGTCGATTCGCGGTTCGAGTTCGTGCGCTATGCCGAGTCGCTGGCTGGCAGCCAACCCACGTTCGACCCGCTGGCGCGGGCGCTGGCGGCGCCGCCGACGCTGGTGGACGACGTGCTGCGCAACCTGACCTCGGAAGCGCTGGCGCGCCATGCGCCCACGGTGGTCCTGCTGTCCGTGCCGTTCCCCGGCGCGGTTTACGCGGCCTTCCGCATCGCCCAGACCATCAAGGCGCACGATCCCGGAATCGTCACCGTGCTGGGCGGGGGCTTTGTCAACACCGAACTGCGCGAACTGAAAGACCCGCGCGTCTTCGACTACTTCGACTATGTCACGCTGGACGCGGGCGAACGTCCCTTGCTGTCGCTGCTCGAACACGTGCAGGGCAAGCGCTCGCGCCAACGCCTGGTGCGCACGTTCCTGCGCGATGCGGACACGGGCGCGGTGCGCTACGTGAATATGGTGGAGCCCGACATCGCCTTCGCGGAAGTGGGCACGCCGACCTGGGATGGCCTGCCGCTGGACCGCTATCTGTCGCTGCTGGACATGCTGAATCCCATGAACCGGCTCTGGAGCGACGGGCGCTGGAACAAGCTGACCGTGGCGCATGGCTGCTATTGGAAGAAATGCAGCTTCTGCGACGTCAGCCTGGACTACATTGGCCGCTACGAGGGCGCGTCCGCTGCCGTGCTGGCCGACCGCATCGAGGCCATCGTGCGCGAAACCGGCCAGACCGGATTCCACTTCGTCGACGAGGCCGCGCCGCCCAAATCGCTCAAGGCCTTGGCGACCGAGCTGATCGCACGCAATACCGGCATCTCCTGGTGGGGCAATATCCGGTTTGAAAAGACCTTCAGCCCCGAGCTCTGTGAACTGCTGGCAGACAGCGGTTGCATTGCCGTATCCGGCGGCCTGGAGGTCGCATCGGATCGTCTGCTGAATCTGATGAAGAAGGGCGTGTCGGTGGACCAGGTGGCTCGCGTCACGCGAGCCTTCACGGACGCCGGCATCCTGGTGCACGCCTACCTGATGTATGGCTTCCCCACGCAGACGGTGCAGGACACCGTGGACGCGCTGGAGTACGTGCGCCAGTTGTTCGCTAATGACTGCATCCAGAGCGGCTTCTTTCACCGCTTCGCCTGTACGGTGCATTCGCCCGTGGGACAGAACCCGGAAGAATACGGTGTGACCCTGCGTCCCTTGCCCCCGATTACCTTCGCCAAGAACGACGTCGGCTTCGATGACCCCACCGGGGTGGACCATGACGCGCTCGGCCGCGCGCTGAAAAAGGCCATCTACAACTTCATGCACGGCATCGGGCTGGACGAGGACGTGCGCACGTGGTTCCCGTTCAAGGTGCCGAAGACCACCGTGGCAAAGAACCGGATCAGCCGGGCGTTGAGCCAGCGAGGGTAGGGCGGCCGCCCGGCGACCGCGGTCCCGTCAGCGCAGCAGCACGTCCTCGTAGAACGCGCCCAGGGGCCGCCGCGCGTCGCGCACCTGGATCTCCAGTACCCAGATGCCGTCGGCGGGCACGAAGTCGGCCTGGGCGAGCAAATGCCTGCCATATAGCGCATGGGGAAAATCCGAGACCCGGTGGCCGGGAATTTCCCGCACCAGTTCGCATCCATGCTCGCGGGCATACTCGGTGGCGCGGTCGTACAGGGCCGTGCCGGTCAAGCCTTCCAGCCATGCCTGGCGGGTCCGCTTGAAAACGCTGCGGGCGGCCTCGGCGCAACGGCGGCGGTCTTCGTCGGCGCCGAGTACGAAGGTGTCGCCATAATCGCCCTCGTAGCCGTCCCAAACCGGGCCTATGTCCAGAACGAAGAGGTCTTGCTCTTGCAGCTTGCGGTCATAGTCGGTGCGCTGGATCGGAGGGGACTGGGTGTCCGGGCCGAAGCGCACGTAGGTCGGATGCCAATTGTGGGATGCGCCCATCCGGCGCAGGTGCTCGTCCGCGACTGCGATGGCCTCGCGCGTTGTCATGCCCGGACGTATCAGCCCGGCGATTTCCTCTACCGCCCTCATGGAGCGCTGCCGCGCGTCCAGGATGCCGGCCAGCGTATAGCGCGGGCTGATGCGTTCCCAGGGATGGGCCGGGCGCTGCGGCGCAGCGCCTGCCGGACCGCTGGCCGCGGGGTGGAAGGCTTCGGCCCGATACCGATATGCGGGCAGGCCGGCCGCAAGCAGCCGTTCGCGAGCCGCGCTTACCATCGCCGGGTTGCCGCAGGCGTAGACCAGGCTGCGGGACCAGTCATGCCCGGCTTCGGCGGCCGCATCCTGCACGCGTTTCCTGGCGGACTCGCCGGCAGATAGCACGGCATGCCACTGGAAGCCGTCGCCCTTGCCCTGCAAGGCGTCCAGCATCTGGCTGGCGTAGTGGTCGTCCGGCGTCCGGCCGCCCCAGTAAAGCGTTACCGTTTCCAGCGCGCGGCTATGCAGCGCGGCCATGATTATGGGCGCCACGCCCGCGTAGCCGGTGCCAGTGGCCAGCAGCACCAGGTGATCTATGCCCTGCAGTTCATCCACGCGCCAAGTGCAATCGCCCTGCGCGGCGTCCAAAGTCAACGGGTCGCCGGACTTGAGCGCGGGCAAGATGCCGCTAGTGAAGGCGCCGCCCGGCATGTGGCGGATGTGGAATTCCAGCCGTGCGGGGCCTGCGGCCGCGGGTGCGTTCGCAATCGAGAAGTTGCGGCGGGCGCCGCCTTCCAGAATCAGCTGGGCATGCTGGCCGGGCAGATAATCGTAGTCTTCCCCGTCCTGCAGTTCGACGATGAGCTGGGTAACGTCAGGCGCCAGTGGCAGGCGCGACACGACGTTGGCTCGGCGCGGAGGCCGGGCTTGCGCCGGAGCGCGCCAATGGGGAAACCGCAGCGTCAGGTCGCTGGCCGCGCGGCACTGGCACATCAGCAATTCGTCGGCGGCCGTCTGATAACTGCCGTCCGTCGGCGGTGCGATGCGCTCGAAGCAGCCCTCGACGACCTCGGCGCGGCAGGAGCCGCAGGCTCCGCGCTGACAGGAAAACGGCACCGGTATGCCCTGGGCCAGCGCCGCCTCGAGGATCGAGGTGGTGCCATCGGTCACAAAGGGACCGGTATCCAGGGTAATGGTGTGGCGGGGCGCGGGCCGGGTGGTATCCATATCGAGTTCCAGGAGGAAGCCCCGGTGGGGCACAGGCAGTCAATCTACCGATAGAATGGCTATGTGAAATAGAGCCATTTCTGTCAATATGAGCAAGCCACTTTCTGCGAAAAACGCCAGCTCCAGGCGCCAGGAAGCCAGCCTGGACCTGCCCATGGATGCGTCGCGACGCGGGGAATCCAAGCAGGCCTGGGTCTATCGCGAGATCCGCGAACGCATCCTGAAGGGGGCGCTGCCGTCTGGCGCGCGCCTGCCGTCCACGCGGAGCCTGGCGGAAAGCTGGCACATTGCGCGCTCCACGGTCGAGGCGGCCTACGACCAACTGCGCAGTGAAGGCTATACCGCGGGTACGGTCGGCTCGGGCACCTATGTGGCCGCGGTGATCCCGGACAATTTCTTTCGCGCCGGGCTGCCGGGCGAGGACGCCGGGGCAGCCGAGGCTCGCGCGCCACGGCCCGCGCCGACAACCCTCCCGTCGCCGCCTATGCCGCATCTTGCCGCGATCTTCACGCCCACGCCGCCGAACTCCCTCTTTTTCTCCCGCAGTGCCGACGCAGCGCTCTTTCCCATGGAGCGCTGGCGCAAAGGCTTGCTCGCCAGCGCCCGAAGCATCACGCCTGCCCAGCTTGCCAATGATGAACCTCAAGGCTGGCGCCCTTTGCGCGAGCAGATTACCCGCTACCTGGGCGCGGCGCGTGGCATCAGTTGCGACCCGGACCAGGTCATCGTCTTGAGCGGCATCCGGGACGGCCTGGATCTCTGCGGCCATCTCTTGCTTCAGCCTCAGGACAGGGTACTGATCGAGGACCCGGGCTACCTCAACGCCGAGCCGATCTTCGGGCACTACACCCGGCACATCGTTCCGCTGGCCATCGACGCCGAAGGCTTTCCCGTGGCGCAGGCCAGGCGCCAGCGCGATGTGAAACTCGTCCATGTCACTCCTGCACATCAGTCACCCACTGGCGGCACCATGTCGGTGTCGCGCCGCCTGGAATTGCTGGACTGGGCCGCGCAGGCCGGTTGCTGGATCGTCGAAGACGACTACGACAGCGAGTTCAGCTATGACGGCGCGCCGTTGGCTGCCTTGAAAAGCCTGGACAGCGCCGATCGCGTCATACACTGCGGCAGCTTCAACAAAACCTTGTTCAACGCCTTGCGCATCGGTTACGCGGTGGTGCCCAAGGAACTGGCGCCGGCGTTCGTGCGGGCGCGCCGTCGGACAGGGCGTTCGCCCAGCATCATCGAACAGATGACGCTGGCGGCTTTTCTGCGCGATGGCAGCTTCGCCCGCCATGTGCGCAAGGCGCGCGGCGTGTACGCGCGGCGGCGCGATGCTGCGCTGCGCGCGTTGCGGCAGGCGGTAGGCGCCGAAGAGTTGCGCGTCGGCGGCGAGCACGCGGGTTTTCATCTGCTGTGGTGGTTGCCGCCCGGCTGGGACTTGGCCCAGGCCGTGGCGGTGGCTCGCGGCGCGGGCGTCGGCATGCAGCCGGTCGCGGAGTTTTGCCGCAAGGTGGACTTGCCCCCGGGCGTCGTGGTGGGCTTTAGCGCGGTAGACGAAGCGGCCTTGCAGAAGCTGGGACCACTGTTGCGGCAAGCGGCGCCGGGAGCCGACCCGCCGCAGGATCCGGCCTTGCTGCGCCGCTTGTTGCGTGTCAAGGACCGCATGGACGCGGCGTCGCAGGAAGCCTGGCCGGTGGAGCGATTGGCCGAGGTCAGCGGCATCTCCAAGGCCCATTTCGCCCACTCCTTCAAACGGGCCTTCGGTCTTCCGCCTCACCGCTATCTGCTGACGCGGCGCATCGAGCAAAGCGTGGCCCTGCTGCGGGACACGGAGCGGAGCGTCACCGAAATCGCCTATGCCACGGGCTGGGAAAGCCTGGGCACCTACAGTCGCGTCTTTCGCGACATTACCGGACTCAGCCCTAGCGCCATGCGCGCGCGGGCCCGCGCCGACATGCAGGCGCTGGACCGCGTGCCCGCCTGCGTCGTGAAGGCCGCGCAGCGCCCCGATCTCAAAATCGCCGTTTTGGAGAAGCGCCGCCGCGAGGCCGACGGTAAATTGCCCCCATCAACCAAGGAGGTCTTATGAACCAAGGCATCAGTGTGGCGGGCGTGTACGTGGAGGATCAGGACGAGGCGCTGGCATTCTACGTGGACAAGCTCGGATTTCGTGTCCATACGGACGTGCGCAACGGGCCGTATCGGTGGCTGACGGTGCAGCATCCGGATCAGCCCTCGTTCCAGCTGGGTTTGTTTGCGCCCGGGCCTCCCGTCCATGACGAGATCACTGCGCAGACCCTGCGCGCCATGGTCGCCAAGGGGGCCATGCCGCCCCTGGTCCTGCACGTGGCGGACTGCCGCGAAAGCTATGCCCGGCTGCGGGCCCGGGGCGTTGAATTCACGCAGGAACCCATCGAGCGTTACGGCAGCGTGGACGCCGGTTTTCGCGACCCCGCGGGCAATGGCTGGAAGATGATCCAGGCGCCGCGTAGCGGCGCATGAGGTCCGGCCCTGGGCGAGGGCGGCGCGGTCAGTAGGCGATCCGCACCGAAGCCGCGCTGCGCTCGGCCCCCGCGCGCGTGACGGCTTCAATGTTGTTGCCATCCGGGTCGAGCACAAAGGCGGCGTAGTACCCAGCATGGTAGGCGGCGCGCTCGCCCGGCGGGCCGTTGTCCCGGCCGCCGTGCGCCATTGCTGCTTCGTAGAAGGCGTTCACCATCGCCTGGTCTTCCGCCTGGAACGCCAGGTGCACGCGGCCGGTCAGCGCGCCTTGTACCTCGGCGCTGCCGGGCGCAGAGATAAACAGCTCATCCGCCCAGAAATTCTTGTCGTCGGATCCGCCGATGGGGATCTTCAAGGCGTTGAACACCGCGGTGTAGAAGGCCTTGCTGGCCGGCAGGTCGCGCACGACCAGCCCGATGTGATCGATCAACCGGCCTTTGTGTCGTTCTTTCTGCGCCATGCATCGCTCCTGGTAATCAACAAGGGGCCAAGTTCGGAAGGCCAGGCCATCGGCCTGGCGCCCCGCTCAATCCTGTCCCGCCATGGCCCGCATGGGTTGACAGGTCAGTTCCTTCTCTTCTTCCCCAAAATCCGCCATGGCCGTGCGTGCCTTCGTATAGGCGCGCAGATACTCCGCATCGAATACCAGGGACGACACGCCTGACTCGCGTGTGGCTGATTGCTGCCGTTTCTTCAGGATGTCCAGCAGCTCGGGGGTGAGCACCCCGCAATATTCCATGATTGCGTGAATCTGGGCCAAGGAGGTGGCCCGCTCGAGGTTCGCTTGCGCCGACGCCGTTGCGGCTCCCAGCGACAGGAAGGCGGCCGCCGCCAAGGCGACGGGTTTGAGCAGAGGGTGAGGCATTCCGGGGGTATTCCGATCCTGTTGCAATAGACCGCATTTAACACGATCTTCCCCTTGGCCATCACGTCGATGGCCAAGGAAGTATGGCGGTGGGTCTACAATGCCTCCCGCTCCATTCGGGGGCTCCGGCTGTCTGTGCGTGTAGTGTCGATAAAGGTCTACCCATGCGTCTGAACCAGTGCCAGAACTTCCACGACTTTCGCCGCATGGCTCGCCAGCGGTTGCCCGGCCCCATCTTCAACTACATCGACGGCGCGGCCGACGATGAAACCACCTACCGCCGCAATACGGAGGCCTTCGAATCCTGCGACCTCCTGCCCGACGTATTGCGCGGCGTGGCAGAGGTGGACATGTCCGTCACCGTCATGGGGCAGAAGCTGGCGCTGCCGGTCTATTGCTCGCCGACCGCCTTGCAGCGTTTGTTCCATCACGACGGTGAGCGCGCCGTTGCGGCGGCCGCGGGCAAGTTCGGCACCATGTTCGGTGTGTCGTCGCTGGGCACCGTCAGCCTGGAAGAGGCCCGCCAGATCAGCGGCGGCCCCCAGGTCTACCAGTTCTACTTCCACAAGGACCGGGGCCTGAACCGCGAGATGATGGCGCGCGCCAAAGCGGCCGGCGTCCAGGTCATGATGCTGACCGTGGATAGCATTACCGGCGGCAACCGCGAACGCGACAAACGCACGGGCTTTGCCATCCCGTTCAGGCTGAACCTGGCCGGCATCGCACAGTTTGCGGCCAAGCCGGCGTGGGCGCTCAACTACCTCACCCACGAACGTTTCCGCCTGCCGCAACTGGACAGCCACGTCGACATGGGCAAAGGCGCAATGTCCATCAGCCGCTACTTTACCGACATGCTGGACCCGGCGATGACCTGGGACGATGTCGCCGACATGGTGCGGCAGTGGGGCGGCCAGTTCTGCCTGAAAGGCGTGATGTCGGTGGAGGACGCCAGGCGCGCGGTCGATATCGGCTGCACCGGCATCGTCCTGTCCAATCACGGCGGCCGCCAACTGGACGGCTCGCGCAGCGCCTTCGACCAGTTGGCGGAAATCGTCGACGCGGTGGGCGATCGCATCGATGTGATGATGGACGGCGGCGTGCAGCGCGGCACCCATGTGCTCAAGGCCCTGGCCCTGGGCGCCAAGGCGGTGGGACTCGGCCGCTATTACCTGTTCCCGCTGGCGGCGGCGGGCCGCCCGGGCGTGGAGCGGGCGTTGGAGCTGATGCGGGTAGAGATCGAGCGCGCCATGAAGCTGATGGGATGCCGTTCTGTCGGGGAGCTGCAGCGGCGGCATTTGCGCTTTCGCTGATCGATTCCCAGGCTGAGCTCGGACATATGACCCGCGAATGAGGCAACCGCTATTGCTCCAGTTCGGTCAGGGTTATCGGCATGCGAGGCTCCGGGGCGGGTGGTCAAGATTCTGAATATCGCATAGACGTTTTCATCGCTTATCCCTGCGGGAACTCGTAGGCTTCAATGGCGTGTGCCGCGTGGCAAGTTATCATGCGGTGGTTTTCGTGGATCGACCTCTTTGACGGTCAGAAGGCCATTCAATGAAAAAAAGCATCCCGCTCATATTGCTGTCCTCGATGCTCCTGACGGCTTGCGGTCCCGACAAGATCATCGCCGATCTGCCTTCGCCCGGCGGGAAGTATCACGTCGAAGTCCGCAAATGCCCTCAACGTGGGTCCTTGACCTGGGCGGAGAAGACGCAGGTTTCCGTTCTTGAATCCGGCGTGTCCGAAAAATGCAATGCCTTCATAGCAGCGCTGACCCAGTTCGACTCATATTCGCCCGACGAGCAGCTGCAACTGGAATGGACGTCCGATACGGAACTCAGGGCGTGGCATCCTGCGTTCGACCCAAAGAATGGCCCCAGGGCCAGCACGTTCAAACCGAATGCGCCGGTTCAAGTGATTTTCGCACCTGAGAAATAAGATATCCCCGTACCGCCCCACCCGTGATGCCGGCGCCGCCTGTTGCCGCGCCGCAGGCCGCCAGGCTGAGACCAAGCATGAATATCGAAGACATCAAAGGCCGGTTGGCTTTTCTTCAGGAAGCCGAAAAACTCAAAAGCGTGCTGCGTAGCGGGTTCACGTCTACCGGCCGTCCCGAAAGCACGGCCGAGCACAGCTGGCGCCTGTGCCTGATGGCGATGGCTTTTGAAGACGAACTGGCCGGCCTGGACATGCTTAAGGTCTTGAAGCTATGTGTGATCCATGACCTGGGCGAGGCGATTCACGGCGACGTTCCTGCCATCGAAAAACACCGTCATCCGGACAAGAGCGAGCAGGAAAAGTCCGACCTGCTGCACCTGACCCGCTCGCTGGATGAGAAACAGCGGGCGGGCATCCTGGCGCTTTGGCAGGAATACGAGGACGCCGCAACGCCGGAGGCCAAAGCCGTCAAGGCCCTGGACAAACTCGAAACCATCCTCCAGCACACGCAGGGCTTGAATCCGCCGGATTTTGATTACGGCTTCAACCTGACCTACGGCCAAAAACACACCGATGCGGATCCCTTGTTTGCCTTGATGCGCACTATCCTGGACGAGAAGACGCGCGCCCGGATCAATCCGCAGACCTGAATGGATTTGGCGGTCCAGTGGCGGGGCTAGCGGCGCTCTCGGGTGCGGTCGGACGCCGTTCGTGCGTGCCGAACCAGACGCCGGCCAACACCAGAATAAAAGCCCCCGTCAGGCGCCAGCTCAGCGGATACGAGCCAATTAACAGCTCGATCAAGACTGCCGTGATCGGCGCCAGCGCCTGAAACGACATGACCCGGCTCGCCTCCAGGCGGCTCAGCGCCCACAGCAGGCAGAAATAGCCCACCGCGCTGGAAAGTCCGATGAACATCACATTCGCCCATTGAAAGCCCGACAGGCTGGGCAGCAATGGCGCGTTTCGTACGAGGCAGACGCCCGCCAGGAACAGGACCGACACAAGCATCGCCACCACGCTGACATACATGGATGGATAGCGGCGCAGATACGGACGATACAAAAGACTGCAAGCTGCGCCGATAATCGTCGCGCCCAACAACGCGGCCCAAGCCCAGCTGTCCGCGGCGCCGCCCGCCACGGCGGCGGAGGGTTGCAGCAATAGCGCAATACCCGAAACCGCCACGCCCGCGCCGATCAGCCGCGGCCAACTGAACCGTTCCCGTCCCGTGGCAATCGCCAGGCACAGGGTCACCAGCGGCAGCGTGGAAAACACCAGCGCGCAGGTGGCGGCCGGCAGTCGCGCCAGCGCGTAGTTCAACAGCAATATCAGCATCGCGAACTGCAGGATGCCCAGGCCCGCCACCGCACAGAAATCCTTGGCCGTAAACCGTACCGACCAGCGCCGCAGCATGGGCGCGGCAAGCACGGCCGCCCCGATGGCATAGCGCAGGAATGCCAGCGTCTCCGCCGACACGTCGCTCGATACTGCGCGTGTGGAGACCATCGCGGCCCCCACAAGCGCGCCCGTGACGGTGGCGGCGCAGATGGCCTGGGCGCGTTCACTCACCGCAGCCGCGCCTGTCCGCAACTATGCATTTCATTCGAGTGCAAGAAGGGCATCGCGTGCCTTACAGATCCCGCGCCCAGACCTGTCCCACCAGGTCCTTGCCGAAGCTATGGTGCGGTTCTTCCTCGATCAGCGCAAAACCCGCCTTCTCGTAGATCCGCCGCGCATCCGTCAGCACGCTATTTGTCCACAGGATCATGCGCTTGTAGCCCGCCTGCCGCGCAAAACGCAGGCATTCGTCAACCAGCCGGCGGCCGATGCCCAGGCCGCGCGCGGAACCGTCCACGTACAACAAGCGCAGCTTCGCCGTCGTTTCGTCCTGGCGCACCACGAAGACCGAGCCCACCATCTTCCCGTCCTTCTCCGCGATCCAGCAACGCTCGCTTGCGCGGTCGAATTCCCGGATGAACTTCGCCACGATCTCGGCCACCAACGCCTCGTATTCCGAATTCCAGCCGAACTCCTGCGCATAGACCCTGGCCTGATTTGCCACCACCAAGCCCATATCGCCCGGGCGCGGATCGCGCAGCACATAGGGCAGGGGAGTGTTGTCGCTAAGGAGGTTCTGGATCTCGTTCATGGCATGGACCAGCTGCGCTTGCGCCGGCTCCGAGAGTTGCTTGAGGATGGCGATGATCTCGTTGCGCGAGGCCTCATTGAGCGGCGCAAATGCCTCGCGGCCTGCGTCGGTCAGCTCCAGCAGGCCCACGCGCGCGTCCGCCGCTGAACGCGTCTTGGCGATCAGGCCGTTTTTTTCGAATCCTGAAATCACCCGGCTGACATACCCGGCGTCCAGGTTCAGTTCCCGGCACAGGTCCGAGATGCTGAGCGCCTGCCGGTGGGCCAGCTCATAAAGAATACGGACTTCCGTCAACGAGAATTTGCTCGCGAGCAGATGTTCGTGCAGCACGCCGATCTGGCGTGTGTAGAAACGGTTGAAATGCCGGACCGCTTCGGCGCGGTCATAGAGCGATTGCCCGGTCATGGAACATCCAATTGCTTGCCTGAAGCATATTATTATTTGCTTTAGGCAAGTATTGGAAGACTTCTTTTCTGATGCGGGGTGGACAACCCGATAGCTCGGCGCTATTTCACGGGCGCCCGCCGCCGTCGCAATCAGCGTTGCCGGAACTGCTTCCGGTAGGCGGCGGGAGACACGGAAAAGGCAGCCGTAAAGTGCTGGCGTAGCGACACCGTCGAGCCAAACCCTGTCGCCTCGGCCACTCGGTCCACCGACAGCACGCCGGTCTCCAGCAGGCGCTGCGCCGCGGCCAGCCGGTGGTTCAACACCCATTGCGTCGCGGTCGTGCCCGTTTTCAGCTTGAAGCGCCGCGTGAAATTGCGGCGGCTCAGCCCGGCTTGGTCGGCCAGGCGATCCAGCCCCAATGGTTCCTGCAAGTGTTCGATGGCCCATTCCATGGCGACGCTTATCGGATCGCCGCCGTCCTCCCGCGTGAGCGGCCGTTCGATGTACTGCGCCTGCCCGCCATCGCGATGCGGAGCCATCACCATGCGGCGGGCCACCCGGTTCGCCAGCTCCGCGCCATGGTCGCAACGCAGCAGGTGCAGGCAGCAATCGATGGCGGCGGCGGTACCGGCGGACGTCAGGATGTCGCCATCGTCCACATACAGGGCCTTGCGGTCCAGCCGGATCCGCGGGTACTTGCGGGCGAAGTCGTCGCTCCAGACCCAATGCGTGGACGCCGACCGGCCGTCCAGCAGTCCCGCCTCGGCCAGCACAAAAGCGCCCAGGCACAAACCAATGATCCGCGCGCCGCGCCCATGGGCGGCGCGCAAGGCCTGCAACATGCTTTCAGGGGGACGTTCGTCCGGATCGCGCCAGGCTGGCACGATGACCGTGTCGGCCTCCGCCAGGGCGGAGTAGTCATGCGGCACATGGATATCGAAGCCCGACATTGTGGCGACTGGCCCAGCCTGTTCACCGCAGACCAGCAACCGGTAGCGCGGCACGCCCAGACGGGCCAGGTCGTCGCCGAACACCATGCAGGGCACGGACAGGTGGAAGGAGCTGATGCCTGCGAAGGCGACGACCGCGATGGTGTGCATGGCGAGGGTGGCTGGAGTCTGTATTTGGCCCGATCCTATCATTTATTGGTCTTTGGGCCACTTTCCGGCTTCGGGTGGATGGAGGATGCTTGATGCCGTTCGCCCTCATGCGTGAACAGCATACGAAATGCCTACAGATCAAGGACCTACGATGAACCATCCGACCATCCGCGCCATCGCCGGCGCCACCGCTCCACAGTCCATCGACCCAGCGAGCACCGCTTTGCTGGTGATCGACTTCCAGAACGAATACTTCAGCGGCAGGCTGCCCATTCCCGACGGGCCCGCGGCCCTGCGCAACGCCGCCAGGCTCGTCGCTTTTGCCGACCAGAATGGGATTCCGGTCTTCCACATCCAGCACGCCGCGCCCGCCGGCAGCCCGGTCTTCGCCGAGGGCAGCGCCGGCCTCGATTTCCATCCCGACCTGCGCCCCGCGCCCGGCCATACTGTGCTGCGCAAGTCCACGGTCAGCGTGTTCCCCAGCACCGACATCGACCAGCGCTTGAAAGCCGCCGGCATCCGCACACTGCTCGTCACCGGCCTGATGACCCACGCTTGCGTCGCGGGTGCCGCCCGGGACGCGGTGCCGCTGGGCTATCAGGTCATCGTGGCCGCCGACGCCTGCGCCACTCGCGACCTGGATACCGGCGCGAGCGATTCCTCCGCGCTGCCGCACGCGATACTGCACCGGGCCGCCCTGGCGAGCATCGATGACACCTTCGGCGACATCATGACGACGAAGCAGGTGCTGGAGTTGCCGCTGGCTTGAGGGCGGGCAGGGCCGGCATGCGTTCCGGATAGCCGGGAGAGCCGGCACGAGTTCATGGACAGGCCTGGACGCCGCAGTCGATTACGTGTCGGGCCCGCTCTCCGCCTCGCCAATCCGGAACACCTGGGACAGATCCCAGTCTGCCATGCCGCGTTGCACGGCGTCCTGCAGCAGGCGGCGCACTTCTGGCAGCACGCGTTGGACCGTCGCGCTCGCTTCTGCGAGCTCGGCGATCGCGTCGAGATCCTTGAGCATGACGCGCACCGTGCCGGTGGCATGCTCGGGCGGCGTCACCATGCGCGGCCACAGCGTTTGCAGCAGCACGGAATCGGCCCAGCCACCTTGCAAGGCCGAGGGCAGGGCGGCGGTGTGGATTCCACTGCGCCTGGCCAGCACGAAGGCTTCGGCCAAGCCGGCGAGCGTCGTCGCGACGATGGCCTGGTTGGCCAGTTTGGTGGTCTGGCCCGCGCCCACATCGCCCATGCGCGTGACGCGCGAGGCGAACGCGCGCAGCACGGGCGTCACGGATTCGATCGCATCCGCCGGTCCACCCGCCATGATGGCCAGCTTGCCGGTGGCCGCGCCGTCCGTGCCGCCCGAGACGGGAGCATCGATCCATACCCCGCCGGTTGCTGCCGTCCAGCGGCGGGCCAGATCGCGCGTGAGCGCGGGCGACAAGGTCGAATGGTCGACGAGACAAGGGGGCGGCGTGGCGGAACGAGCAAGTCCGTGTTCGCCGAACACGACCTCCTCTACGGCTTGGCCGTCGCCCAGGCAAAGCAGGACGATTTCCACGTCCTCGCCCAGCGCCTGCGGCGTGGTCCGGGCCTGCGCCCCGGCAGCGGCAAGGGGACCAAGCTTTGCGCTGGAACGGTTCCAGACTGCGACCTCGTGTCCGGCGGCCAGTAGCCGCCGGGTCATGGGTTCGCCCATGCGGCCGATCCCGCAAAAGCCGATACGCGGCGTCTTCGTCATTGTTGGTTTCCTTGTGCGGGCGTTTCCCCGAGAGGGGTTTCGTAAGGCCAATCCACGGCTCCGGAATGGGTAACGGCGCCCAGCTTGGCCGGACGCACGAGCGCCTCGTATTTCTCGAGCACGCCGCCCAGCCTGCCGCGCGCAAACGGCTGGCTTGCCGCCGCGCGCTGCGCGAGTTCTTCGTCGGAGAGTTCGACGTCGAGACACCCCTTGAGCGCATCGATGTGTATGCGGTCGCCGTCGCGTAGCAAGCGTATCGGCCCGCCCGCCGCGGCTTCAGGGCCGACATAGCCGATGCACATGCCGCGCGTGGCGCCCGAGAACCGGCCATCGGTGAGCAGCGCGACTTTTTCACCCATGCCTTGTCCGTAGATTGCCGCGGTGACGCTCAGCATTTCACGCATGCCCGGGCCGCCCTTGGGGCCTTCGTTTCGGATTACCAGGACGTCGCCTTCCCGATAGGCGCCGGCGGCAACCACCGCCATGCAGTCTTCTTCAGTCTCGAATACCCGCGCCGTGCCCGAAAACACCAGCTGTTTGAGGCCGGCGGTCTTCAGTGCCGCGCCGTCGGGGGCCAGATTGCCGCGCAGGACCACCAGCCCCGCATTGGGCGAGAGCGGTTCGTCATGCGGCTTGACCACGCGGCCGTCCGGGCCGGGGAAGGCGCGCAGCGCCGCTTCCAGCGTTTCGCCGCTTTGCGCGAGCGTGTCGCCGTGTATATGCCCGCCCGCGAGCAGGGCATTGAGCACCGCTGGCACGCCGCCGACGTGGTGCAGATCCACGGCAAGATAGCGTCCGCCCGGCTGCATGTCGCCGATAAGCGGCGTGCGCGCCAGGACTTCCGAGACGTCATCGAGCGTGAACGTAATGCCTGCCTCGTGGGCGATGGCCGGGATGTGCAGCATGGCATTGGTCGACCCGCCGGTGGCGGCGACGGCCGCGCAGGCGTTCTCCAGGCTCTTGCGCGTCACCAGGTCGCGCGGCAGCGGGCCGCCATTGCGCAGCGCGCGCATGACGTTTTCACCGGCGCGGCGGGCAATCGCGATCCGTTCGCTGTAGACGGCCGGCACCATCGCCGATCCCAGCGGGGCAAGCCCCAGCACTTCGGCGACCATCGCCATGGTGTTGGCCGTGAACTGTCCCGGGCAGGAGCCGGCGGTCGGCGTGCAGCGCTTTTCAATGCCGCGCAGCGTTTCGGCCGACATGTCGCCCCGCTGCGCCGCGCCGACGGCTTCGATGGCCGTCAGAATCGTGGCCTGCGAGCCGTCCGGGGCCACGCCCGGCAACATGGCGCCGCCGAACAGGAACACGCCGGGGACGTTCACGCGCACCATGCCCATCAGGATGCCGGGCAGGGTCTTGTCGCAACCGGCCACGCCGACGAGCGCATCGTAGCAGTGGGCGCGCACGAACAATTCGACGCTGTCGGCAATGGTCTCGCGCGACACCAGCGAGAACCGCATGCCCGAGTGATTCATCGACGTGCCGTCGGAGACCGAGATCGCCGAGCCGCGTATCGGCACCCCGCCGCCGGCCGCGATTCCCAGGCGGACGTTGTCCGATACCTGGTTCAGCGACATGGAACAGGGCGTGTTCTCGCCGAAGGTGTCGACGATGGCGACGAACGGCTTGTCGATGGCCTCGTCATCCAGGCCCGTGGCGCGCAGGAAGGCGCGGTGCGGGGCGCGCGTCACGCCTTCGGTGACCGTGCGGGAGCGGTGTTTGTGCAGATCTTTCATGGAGTATTCCTTATGTCGATGGGCTCAAGTGTTGAGCAGCAAGCCGTTCTCAATGGCCAGCACCTGACCCGTCATTGCTGGCGCCCGCGCGGCGATGAACCACGCCAGTTCCGCGATCTCGGACGGCTGGCACACCCGCTTGAGCGGCGCGTTCTCGCGCATGCCGTCGACCACGCGGGCGTAGGCCTCGTCGCCGAGCACGCGCCGCAACAAGCCGTCGTCGACCATGCCCGGGGCGATGGCATTCACGCGGACACGCGGGGCCAGATTGCGCGCGAGCGACAGCGTCAGCGAATTGACCGCGCCCTTGGAGGCCGCGTAGGCAATCGATGATCCCGTGCCATTGAGGGACGCTAGCGAAGAAATATTGATGACGCAGCCCGACGCCGCGCCTGCCGGACGCTCGCGCATCAGGGGCGCCGCGGCGCGCGTCATCTGGAACATGCCGATGAGATTCACGCGATAGACGCGTTCGAATTCGGCGGCGTCGATTGCATCGAGGTCGTCGTGCGCAATCACGCGCGTCGTGCCCGCGCTGTTCACGACGGCGTCCAGCCGTCCCCACTTCGCCGCGACGGCGTCGACCATGGCGCGGCAGGCAGCATCGTCGCCCACGTCGGCATCCACGATGAGGGTCGGGGCGCCGGCGTCGCCGCACTGTGCGGCCACCGCCTCGGCCGCCGCGCGGGTGCCGTGGTCGAAATTGTTGATGGCCACGGCCCACCCTTCACGCGCGAAGCGCAGGGCCGTGGCGGCCCCGATGCCGCTGGCCGCGCCGGTTACCAGACAGACGGGCACGCTCATGCCTGACCCCGCTTCGTGCGCAGCGACATGGCGATGAGGGCCCCGCCGACCAGCGCGCAGGCGAGCAGGATCATGCCAGGCAGCAGCCGCCCGGTCGTATCCTTGAGAAAGCCGATCACATACGGGCTCACGAAGCCGGCCAGGTTGCCGACCGAGTTGATCAGCGCGATGGCCGCAGCCGCGCCCGCGCCGCTCATCATCGCCGTGGGGATTCCCCAGAAAACCGGCGCGATCGAATTGATGCCGATGGCGGCAACGATGAGCGCGGCCATCGACCACCAGAGGTGTTCGGCGAGCAGCACCGATACCAGCATGCCCGCGGCGCCCAGCACACAGCACACGGCGACGTGGATGCGGCGTTCGTTGGTACGGTCCGCATGGCGCGCGATGAGGATCATCGCCACCGCGCTGACCAGCGACGGCACCGCCGACAGCAAGCCGATACTACCCAGGTTGGCGACACCCGCGGCGCGTATCATCGTCGGCAGCCAGAATACGAGGCCGTAGTTGCCCATGGCGATGCAGAAGTAGAGCAGGCCAAGCAGCCAGACTTTGCGGTCGCCGAACACCTGCCGCACGCTATGGCGGGCCCGGGTGCTGTCGTCGGCCGCCAGATCCTGCGCCAGCAGGCGTTTCTCATCCGCGTTCAACCACTTCACCGTCTCGATCCTGTCTTGCAGCATGAAGAAGGCGGCAATCCCGACCACCAGCGACCCCAGCCCTTCAACCAGGAACAGCCACTGCCAGCCGGAGAGGTCATGCAAGCCACCGAACCGCTCCATGATCCAGCCGGACAGCGGGCCGCCGATGGCGCCAGACACCGGGATCGCCACCATGAACAGGGCGATGATCTGCGAGCGACGGCTCGACGGGAACCAGGTGGACAGGTAGAGCACGATGCCCGGGAAAAAGCCGGCTTCGGCCACCCCCAGCAGGAACCGCAGCAAATAGAACGACAGCGGTCCTTGCGCGAACATGGTCAAGCACGAAATGATCGACCAGGTGACCATGATGCGCGCGATCCAGATGCGCGCGCCCACGCGGTGCAGGATCAGATTGCTCGGCACCTCGAAGATGAAGTACCCCAGGAAGAAGATGCCGGCCCCCAGGCCATAGACCGTTTCCGACAGAGACAGGTCGGAGAGCATCTGCAGCTTCGCGAAACTCACATTGACGCGATCGATGTACGCGACGATGAACGACAGGAACAGGAACGGCATGATGCGCCAGGCCAGCTTGCGGTACAGCGCGTCAAGCTGCGCGGGATGCTGCGCGGCCTGAGAGCCGGCATACGCCTGCGCGCCGCCGGA
This sequence comes from Achromobacter sp. D10, assembly GCF_035282245.1. Classification (NCBI taxonomy): domain Bacteria; kingdom Pseudomonadati; phylum Pseudomonadota; class Betaproteobacteria; order Burkholderiales; family Alcaligenaceae; genus Achromobacter; species Achromobacter sp. D10. Next base: position 14,840 of record NZ_JAYJLE010000005.1, on the reverse strand, counting down.
AAGGGACGTACTCATGAGTGTTGTCTCCGTGGGTGTGTGCCATGGGGCACATCGAGTTATTCAGCAGTCTGCGAGTTCGGTTATGCGTGCGGCATCTGCTTGGGAAACGTCGTTGCTCCCGGTTGTCCATCGATGCATCACGAAAAGCCTGCACTACAGTGCTGTCCGTTCGAAGGGTACGGGTTGCTACTGCCGGACGGCAAATCACACTTTGCGCATCTGGCATTACCGTTTGGTTATGATTGGCGCGTTTGTGCTCTTATGCCATGACGCCATTCAGCCATTGCGCGATGGCGCTCGAATCCTTCGTCTTTCCATGCCTGATATGTCAGCTAGCTCGCCGTCCGACAATTCGATAGAACGCTTTTTCCGCAGCGGCCTGAAGCTTGGGCACTTGCGCATCCTGGTGACGCTGGGCGAGCTGCGCCAGGTCACGCGGGTGGCTGCGGCGTTCCATGTCACTCAGCCTGCCATTTCCAAGCAGATCGCGGAGATCGAGGAGGCGCTGGGGACGCCGGTCGTGCGCCGCGTGGGCAACGCCGTCGAACTGACGCGCATAGGACGTGTGCTGGTTGAACGCGGGCGCGAGATCCTGCGGCAGATCGAACTGGCGCGGCGCGATGTCACCGCGCTGGCCTCCGGCACGGCGGGCCACGTGCGATTCGGCGCCGTGGTGACGATTCCGCAACCTCTGATCGCGCATGCCGTCGAACTGTTCACGCGGCGAGCGCCGAATGCGTCGTTCTCATTCGTGGAAGCCACGCTAGATCGTTTGCTGAAGATGATGGACGAAGGCAACCTCGACCTGGCCTTGGGCCGCAACCGTGTGACGGGGAATCTTCCAGTGATGCGCCACGAGTCGCTGCATCACGAGCCGTTCGTGTTCGTGGTGGGTACGCGGCATGCTTTGGGCGGCCCAGACACGCCGGTGGCCTGGGAAGACTTGCAGGATGTGCGCTGGATCACGCCCATGCAGGGTTCGCCTGCCTTTGCGACCATGGTCGAAATCCTGGCTGAACATGGCGTGACCCTGTTGCGTCCGACCATCGAGTCGAGCTCATTGGCGCTCAACCTGTCCTTGCTGCGCGACGGGGGGTACGTTTCGATTCTGCCCCTGTCGCTCGCAAGGCGCTACGTGCAGCGCGGAACGATGCGGATGCTGCCGCTGCCGCCATTGGGCCCCTTGGGCGAGGCCATCCTGTACTGGCGCGAAGACACCACGACATCCACCACGCAGCTGTTCGCCGAATGCCTGCGGGAGTCCTCGGCGGAATTGATCGATGCCGCCGGCGCCTAGCGGCCGGCCGCCTTACTTCGGCCCAGACCCGGTCCGTTCCACATAGATCGGGCTGGAATAGATGAAGAAGCCATCCTCGGTTGTGATGCGCAGATACACGGCATTGTCGGAGTCTGTGTGCAGCGGCACGCGCACGCGGGCCTGCATCCGCCGGACCGGGTTCTCGTCCGGCAGGCGATAGACCTGAAGCCGGCGGCGGATGCCGCCATTTTCGACGACAGCCGGCTCCAGCCCGATCCGGTCGACGGCGAGTTCGGTGCGCACGACCGGCGTGTCGATTTTCAGCACTCCGGCGCGCGGATCGCGTAGCCGCACGTCTATGCCGCTGAAACCGCCGGTAGTCAACGAGCGCCAGCTCAGCGTGTCGGGACGAGGCTGCGCCAGGGTCTTGTCCAGGTTCCAGAAATTGATCGTCAGCGGGTCGACGAAGGCGTTGCCTTCTAAGGTCGCGCTGCCGTCCCAAACCGTCTGGCGGCCGCGCCCACGGTACTCGGAGCCTTCCCAGACGATGCGGATGCGGCTGCCGAGCGCGGCCTCGTCGTAGGGGTACAGCGTTTGCACTACGTCCATGCGGTTGCGGACTTCCACGCGTTCGATGGCGCCATGGGTCAGTACCTCGAAGGACAATTCCAGCGAATCGCCGTCGTACGACAGGATGGCGCCCATATCGGCCTGCGTGACGGGCATGCGCGTGACAGGGGCGCCTAGCTTGGGATCGTCGGAATAGCGCTGCGCCGGCCGGTCGAAATGCGCTTGCACGTCAAGATAAGCGCGGCATCCGGTGGTGGCGTAGTGGCGGCGCTGGCGCAGGCACTCGGCAATGGATTCGCGAGTGAGTTTTTCGGCAATCAGACAGCTCAGCCCGCCGTATGCGCCGAACAAGGATGCGCCAGGATGGCTGGCGCCATGCCGGCCCTTGTGTCCGTCGCTATTGGCCAGGATGCCGACGCGGTAGCCCAGCCGGAAAGCGTCCTCCAGCAGCCATTCGAAGGTGCCCCAGTCGGAGTGGATCTCAATGGAGCGTTCCAGCCGCGCGTCGTGCGAGCGGGTAATGTCGGCGTAGCGGCCGCCGATGTGCGCGAACACCACCACGTCCTCGTCCTTCAGCGCGTCGAACAGCGCATCGGCGTCGTTGGCATCCAGCGGCAAGTCCGACAGGTCGTCGATCAGGGCGTGCGAAGAACGATGGATGGGGCGGCCTTCCTTCAGGTACAGCACGTTGCGGTCGCCGCCCAGGCCGGTGTTGCCCGACCATTCATAGCCGGGGAAGATAATGAACGAACCATCCCGGTTGTACCGCGCCGTAAGCTTGTTCAACTGTTCCCAGAACGGCGTGGTGATCTGGAAGTCATTGCCTTGGTGGCTCATCACGTCAAGAAAGGCGCGGTCCCGCGCGAACAGGATCAAATCCTCGGCGGAATTGGTGCCTATGGTTTCCTCGGACTGCCCGTGCAGATCGGCCCAATAGTGCCCGCGTGTGCCGCCGCCAGCCGCGACGATGCGGCAGGGCGTGCTTTGCGCCACGGGCAAGCCATCGCGCAGCACCTCGATACGCAGCTCGCCGGGCGCTGCGGCCACCAATCCTTCGAGCCGCGCAGCAAACTCGCCCTCGCGCATCGTGAAGGTTTCGGGCAGGCCGCGCAGCGGCAGGCTGCTGCGCAGGGTGAACTCGCCCGCTACCTGGTCGCTGGGGTTGCCCCATTTGTCTTCGCCCTTGAAACCCAGGCTGAAGGGCTCGCCCGCGACGGCCTGGCTGGGCAGAATGGCCTTGTAGGTGACCGCAGGCCCTGCCACTACCGCAATGGTGGGCGAGTGTTCAAGCTCGGTGTAGTTGTAGGTGGCGAAGGCGTCCACCAGTACCTTGAATTCGAAAGTCGGCTCGCTGAACGTCTGCACCCGCATGCCGGGCGAGCCCTGCCGCGTATCGCCGAAGCGCACCACGATGCGATCGCCTTCTTCCAGATAGCCGCGCACCACGCGGATGAACAGCGTCTTGTCCCAGGGGCGAATGTTGCGCTTGCCGTCGTATTCCACCTGCAGAACCGCGCCGTTGGAGGCCTCGACCGTGGTGTAGTTCCAGCCGTCCGGCTGGTCGAACTGTGGCTTGCCCATGTCGCTGGCAAAGCGGTGCACGATCTTGATCGACCCGGTGTCGTCGATGCCAAAGTAACCCGCGGTGTAGGTGAGGGTGAACGACGCGAAGCTGCCCGCTTCGAAGCGGCCCGAAGGTTCGACGATGGCCGATCCCATGCGGTCGGCGGCGTAGGAAGAGTGCGGCATTGCGGTTCCGTGCGGGTTAGGGAAATCCCATCTTAGGGAGCGCGCACCCATATAGCTATAGTATGCAAACTATTCCATCATGACGTCGCTACATGGCTGAGCCGATCGAATCCGTGTCCCTGCGCCAACTGCGGGCGCTAGTCGCTATCGGTGAAACGGCCAGCTTCACCGCCGCGGGTGAACGCCTGGGCCTGTCGCAACCCTCGGTCAGCCACTTGATCCGGCGCCTGGAAGCCGAAGTCGGCCAGCCCCTGGTCGTGCGTGGCCGCGAGGTCTCCTTGACGCGGGATGGTCAAGCCATGGTCGACGCGGCCCGGCGCGCCATCCTGGCCATCGACAGCTCGATCCAGGAATGCCGCGAGCACTCCGACCTGAAGCAGGGCAAGGTCATGGTCGCCGTGGGCCACGTCAGCGCCGCCACTTTGCTGCCGCACATCCTGATGGAGTTTCGCCAGCGCCATCCCCAGCTCGACCTGATCGTGGTCGACTGCATGGTTCAGCAGATCCGCACCCGGCTGTTTTCGCACGAGGCTGACGTCGGCCTGGGCGCCGTCATGCCGGACGACGACTCCCGCATCATGGTGGAACAGCTGTCGGACAGCGGCGTGGCGCTCTTCGCGCGCACGGATCATCCCTTGGCCAGGCTGGACGAGGTCGACGCCAAGGTGCTGGCCGAGTTGCCCTGTATACAGCTGAACCCGGAAGCGCCTGCGTGGCTCAATATCAGCCGCCGCTTGATCGCCGCCAATATCTATCCGCGCGTGGAACAGCGCGTCGTCCTGCTGTCCACGGCCATCGGCCTGATACAGGCCGGCATGGGCGTGGCCATGCTGCCGCAGATCGCGCGGGGGCAGATGCCCGCCGGCATCAAGGGCATTGCATTGCGCAATCCGGCGCTGGAATGGCCCATCTCCATCGCGCGGCTGGCCAACTACCCTTTGTCTCCCGCGGCCCAGGCCTTCGTCGCCGTGGTCCGCTCGGTTTCCCAGCGCCTGCGCCGCGACGCCGCCATGCCATGATGGCATGACGCTATAGCTGCCCGCATATTTTTCGGGGCTGCCTCCTCGGATACGCTGCTTGGCATCATGCAAGCCCGCATGGTTTCCATCGCTCGCGCCACCGCGGAGGCATCATGAAAGCACTACTGGGGGTTCTCTTGGCCTGTGCGCCGTTTATCGCGGCGCCGGCCGGCGCGGCGCCGTTTCCGGATCGTCCCATCACCCTGGTGGTGCCGCTGGCGGCGGGCAGTACGGCGGATATCCTGGCGCGTTCCATCCAGCCTGGCTTGAGCCAGCAACTGGGGCAGACGGTGGTCGTCGAGAACAAGCCCGGCGGCGGCGGGCAGATCGCCATGAGCTATGTGGCCAAGGCGCCGCCCGACGGCTATACGTTGGTGCTGGGTTCCAACAATACCTGGGCCATCAACCTGGGGCTGTTCTCGAAGCTGTCCTACGATCCGACCAAGGACTTCGTGCCGGTCGCCTATCTGGCGGGCGGCTCCAATGTCTTGGTTGTGCCTTCCGACAGCCCATACCGCTCGGTGCGCGAACTCGTCGCGGCCTTGAAAGCCCAGCCGGGCAAACTGATGTACTCGTCCGGCGGCAACGGCACCACCCATCATCTGTCCGCGGAACTATTGCTGTCGATTACCGGGACCCAGGCCTCGCACATTCCTTACCGTGGCGCGCCGCAAGGGGTGGCTGCCGTCATGGCGCATGAGGTCGCCTTCGCGTTTTACAACACGCCCAGCGTGTCCGGCCTCGTCAAGGAAGGCAAGCTGCGCGCGCTGGCGGTCACCGGCGAAGCCCGATCCCCCTTGCTGCCCGACGTGCCCACCATGATGGAAGAGGGCGTGCCGGGCTACGTGATCACCGTCGACCTGGGGTTGATGGCCCCCGCCGGCACGCCGTCGGACGTCGTGGCGAAACTCAACACCGCGGCGCGCAAAGTGATGGACGGCGCCGAGCAGCGCCAGCGGTTGCAGGCATTGGGGTACGAGATCTTCCACGATGGACCGCCCAGCGGGTTGGCGGCTTTCATCAAGGCGGATATCGCTAAATGGGTGCCGCTGGTGCAGCGGTCGGGGGCGAAGGTGGATTGAGCGTACGCGCGGCCTGATTCCTCTGCCTGCCAAAGACCAAGGGCCCCAGCTTACAATTCGCCGGCCCCAACCACCTCAGCAGAGTGAGTCCCGCCTATGTCCGAACACCACCAGTTTCTGTGCCCCCGCGACATGCATTTGCCGCCGCCTGATTGGCGGGCGCTGGAAGCCAAACTGCTGGAAGGCGGATACGTAATGGAACCGCGCGGTGATGCCATTCCGTATCGCGCCCTGTTGAACCTGAGCTTCGACCTGGCCAGCCTCAACGAAGGTTCGTACCAGTATCAGGAAGGCCTGCGCACCACGGGAGACGTGATCGCCATGTATGTGCGGGCGGGGCATTTGCCAGCGGATGTGCCAATACGCCATAACGACACCATGGAAGAAGCCCTGGCGCTGCTGGCTGAGCACGGCATTACGCCGGGGGACCGGTATGCGGATAACGAGAGCAGCGACTGGAACAGCCCGCAGTACTGCCTGGGGCCGGCGGCACGAGCCTATCTGACTGCCGACACGCGGGCTTCCTATGACGCGGACCCCAAGAATTTTCCGTTGATGCTGCTGGCCTATGACGGCCCTGAGCCGCATGTGGCGGTAGGGGAAAATCTGTCCGAGCCTAGCTTGCCAGGGTCAGATGAATTGTTGGAGTCGATGCCGCCGTTCGACTCGCATGTCGATTTCATCGGCGCGGCCTACGAGGATCCGGCCGCGCAATGGCATTGCGCGGAAAATGGCCAGGACTACCGGATACTGGAGCTGGATTGGCAATACAGCCTGGCGATGGGGTTTCGCATGATCCGGACAGAATGGCTGGATGACGGCAGTGCCCGGGGGCTGGCCAGACTGATCGCGGAGCTGACCGGGCAGGCAATGGTTTGCAGTCATCGGCATTTGTGAATGCGGCGTAGGGGATAGGTGCTGGCTGTTATTCCCTTGTTCTCGCAAAGCATAAACATGCGGTGAGGATGAGAGGTGTCGCTACGGCTGTTCCAGCGGCCACACTTCAACGACCCCGTGCGCGACGGCGCAGGGCGTTTGCGACACCATTGCTATAGCTTCGGCCATGTCGACGGCTTCGATGATGGCGAAACCAGCCACTGGCAAGGGGGATTTCATGAATGGGCCAGGCGTTGTTTCGACCCGAGTGGCTTCGGGGTTGCGTACTTGTACCGGCTTGCCTGCGACGCCCATCAACACGCCGTTTTTCCGCAATTTTGCGTCGTGTGCATGCGCTGCATTTCGGATGGTCGCGGGCGCACGATCGTAGCCCGCTTGATCGCCATATCCGATGGTCACGAATTTTGGCATGGACGTCTCCTTAGCGTGGGTGAGATTACGACGGGGTTGCAATTCCATGTTCAAAAATGGGCAAGCCTGCGCGTATCTGCATGCCCGAAATTTTAGTCTGACGCCATATTTCATGGCGTCATTTCTTTGTTAAGTTAAATTTCTTGTTGATTGTGTCGGATGTACCGCTTGATGATGGACATTCACGCAACAATGTATGTTTGCCTTTGGCTCGTTCAATCTAAATTGCACGCAAACCGCCGGTCATGGCCTGTGCGCAGGCAAGGCGGTCATTTTCCCCTGACGCGCAAGGAGCGCCGACATGCCTTTCGTTCGCATCGATATCCGGAAGAATGATGACCCGCTGTTCGCAAAGAAAATCGGCGAGGTCGTCTACCGCTCGTTGAAAGCAACCATGAACGTTCCCGACAAAGACAACTTCCAGATCCTGAACGAACATGATGCGGGTCACTTCATCTACGATCCCGCCTACTTCGGCATCGCGCGCACCGACGGCCTGGTTTACATCCAGATAACGCTTAACGAGGGCCGCACGCTGGACCAGAAAAAGCGGCTCTATAAAGCCATAGTCGAGGGGCTCCACACGGAGCTCGCGACCAGGAAAGAGGACGTCTTCATCAGCCTTGTCGAGGTCAAGAAGGAAAACTGGTCGTTCGGCAACGGAGACGCCCAGTACGCCGATTGACCCGCATCGAGCCCGTTGTTTTGCGCATGGATCGCGTCCCGCGCCGCCTTGGATCGCGGAATCCCCATCGTTCCCTTCATCCATGCAATGTTCGCCACCGGCCATGACGAAGCAAACCGGAACGTATTCCGGGCTGAGGACGTCGACAACATGAACTGGGCGGGCATCGCGGTGCGCGGGCCGAAAAAGGCGGTCGACAAGACCGTAAAAGGGCTCAAACGGCATCCCTGAGAGGGTTCGGGAGGGGAGCCTTGGTTCCGGGCGTTCTCGGTATCATGTCTCTCGGACCTCCCGCGACCTTCCGGAACGGAACATGAAAGCCCTCACATCGCTCATTGTCTTAGGCTTGCTGACCCTCAACCTTTCCGCCAGCCCCGCTGCCGCCGCGGGCTCCATCGCCTACCTGGGTCCCGCCGGCTCCTGGACCCACCAGGCCTGCCTCGACCTCTTTGGCGACAAAGACCTGGTACCGCTGACCCGCGACGAACTCTTCAAGAGCTACACCGATGGCAAAGTCGAACGTGCCTGCGTTCCGGTCACCACTTCCGTGGTCGGCGTGACGCCGTACCTGGATGCTGTCCTCGACCTGCCCAACGTCACCATCGTCGCCGAACATCCCAAAATGCTCGGCTACAGCCTGCTGGCCAGGCCGGGCGCCAAGCGCGAAGACATCAAGGAAGTCTACGCGCACCCCGTGGCCTTCGAAGAAGTCAAACCCTGGGTGGACCGCGAAATGCCCAATGTCCGCCGCACCGATGCCGCCAGCGGCGGCGCCGCGGCCCAAACCGTCGCCAACAGCCCGAGCCTGGACAAAGCCTCCTTCGGCCCCAAAGTCGGCGCCAGCGTGTACTCCCTGGTGTCGCTGGTGGACGGCATCGAAGAAGGTCCCCATAACGTCACCCGCTGGTGGGTCCCGGGCCGCGACATGCCCGCGCCCAGCGGGAACGATAAAACCTCGCTGCTGCTGAATACCTCCGACGATAAGTTTGGCGCCACGCTTGCGGCGCTGACTGCTTCCGGTGTGCAAGTCCTGACCCTCTACGAACGCCCCAGCAAGAAAACCCTGGACACGCATCGCTACCTGATCGAGGTTGCCGGGCATGCCAAAGAAGGGAAGCTGGCGGAGTTCTTGGCGAAGAATGGGGAGTTCCGGGTGCTGGGGTCTTATCCCAGGAAATAAACGATTGCCGCTTCAGAGACGGAGCCCGCATCGCATGCGTCATCCTCTTGCGGTGGGCACAACCATTTGTCCGGGCAGGATCAGGCGAGAATTCGAATATGTATAATGAGATCAATTCTCATTGCATTCAACCTTCCACTGTCCTGTCCTCATGCCAGCCCAGGATCCCCCTGTTACCGATGATTTGGCCGGGCTGTATGTCGAGCACAGCTCATGGCTACAAGGCTGGCTGCGCAGGCGGCTGGGCGACACGTTCGCGGCAGCCGACCTGACGCAAGACACTTTTCTAAGTTTGCTGGACCGCAAGACCGCTGCCGTCGATATCCGGAAGCCGCGCCCCTTCCTGGCGACGATTGCCGGCCGGCTCCTCGCTCACCGGCACCGGCGGCAATTGCTCGAAACCGCTTACCTCGAAGCTCTTGCGTGCTTGCCAGAGGAAGTAGCCCCATCGCCGGAGGCGCGGCTGATGGCTGTCGAGAGCCTGCAGCAGATCGACCGCGTGCTCGATGGCCTGCCTTTCAAGGTGCGAGAGGCCTTTCTGTTGGCGCACCTGGTTGAATTGAGCTACAGCGAGATCGCCGAGCGCCTGGGGACCTCGACCAGTTCGGTGAAGCAATATCTGACCCGGGCCAACCGCGAATGCATGTTCGCGCTGGCTGTCTGACGTCATGCCCTCCCATGGAGATACGCTGACCCTGCCTTGCGGGCGGGTCATCAGCCGGGCCACCGCGGATGCTGCCGCGGACTGGCTCACCCTGCTGATGTCCGGAGAGGCTGGCGACGAGCAGCAACGCCTATGGCGCCAATGGCGCCAGGCGCATGTCGACCACGAGGCTGCGTGGCAGCATGTCGAGGCCGTCACGGGCCGGATGAAATCCCTGGAAGGCGCTTCGGCCTATGCCGCGCTGTCGTCCGCCGCCACGAGCGCTCAGCCGGCCTCCGCCGCCCGCCGGCGGGCTACCCGAATGCTGCTGTGGGGCGGTCTGGCCGCCGGGGCAGGGCTCTTGGTTTCTCGCACCGGCACCTGGCAGGCCACTATGGCCGACTATCGCAGCAGCACTGGCGAGCAACGCAACTTCACCCTGTCGGACGGCACCCGGTTGACGCTCAACACGGACAGTGCGGTGAATCTGCGTTTCGATGCAAGCCAGCGCTGCATCCTGCTGGTGGCGGGCGAGATCATGATCGCCACTCGCCATGAGCCGAGGCCGGCCGATCCACGGCCGCTGCTGGTGACGACGGCAGAAGGCAGCATCCGATCGCTGGGCACCCGGTTCACCGTGAGGCAGCGCGCCGGTAGGACCGGCGTGGCGGTTCTGGAGAGCGCTGTCGAAATTTCTCCCTGGGCCGGGCGTGCCAGTGCGCGACTGCTGCATGCCGGCGAGCAGACCCTGTTCAGCCGCAACGCGGTCGACGCGCCTCGCTCGGTCGATGAGCACACGGATGCCTGGACACGAGGCCAGCTGGTGGCCGACGAGCAGAGGCTGGGCGACTTCCTGGCCGAACTGGGGCGCTACCGGCCGGGCGTACTGCGCGTGGATCCGCAGGTCGCGGACCTGCGCCTTTCGGGTGTCTTCCCCCTGGCCGACACGGATCACATCCTGACCACGCTGCCCAGCGTGCTGCCGGTACGCGTGCAGTGGCGCACCCGCTTCTGGGCGACGGTCGGGCCGGCCGGCTGAAGCCACGGAAAAAAATATTTCTCGCATCGACTGCCCGATCGGCATTTTCGCGGCACCTACCTTACGAGGGACCGGAATTTCTGGAGGTCCAATCAAGAGGAAGAACATGCCGAACCTGCACCGCGCCCAAGATTCGGGGCGGCCCCGTCCATCTCCTATTGCGTTTGCTGTCCTGGCGCTGACCCTCGCCGTGGCGGCTGGCGCCACGGCTCCCGCGCGTGCCCAGGGCGCCGCGGCCGTTGCCGGCTCCGCCGCGCCCGACTTCAGGATTGCCCCCGGGCCGCTGGCTCCGGCGTTGCGTCAGCTGGCCAGCACGGCCAACATCCTGTTGACCTTCACTGCCGAGCAAACCGACGGTAAACAGACGGCCGGCGTGAGCGGACGATATTCAGCCAGCGGCGCACTGGCGCTATTGCTTGCCGGCAGCGGCCTTCAGGCCGTGCAACTGGACAATGGCGCCTTCGTGTTGCGTGTCGACAATACCGTCGCGCCGCAAGCGTCCGCCACCACGCTGCCCCTGGTCACGGTGGTCGGCGCAACGGCGGCCGATGGCACGACCGAGGGGACGGAGTCGTACACCACCGGCAGCATGAGCACGGCCACCCGGCTAAACCTGTCCATGCGCGAGACGCCGCAGTCGGTCACCGTCATCACCAGCCAGCGCATGCAGGATCAGGGCCTGAAGACGGTCAATGACGTGGTGCAGGCCGCTCCCGGCCTGACCTACCGGCGCTTCGGGCCGGAGCGCGCTTCCTTCTATGCGCGCGGCATGTACGTGGACAACATCATGTACGACGGCCTGCCGGTGGGCCTGGACAGCTCCAACCTGTCGCAGGACCTCCTGGCCACCGACATGGCCATTTACGACCGGGTGGAGATCGTGCGCGGCGCCACCGGACTGGTGCAGGGCGCGGGCAACCCGTCGGCCGCCATTAACCTGGTGCGCAAACGGCCGACCGAGGCGCCCCAGGTGTCCCTCGGCGTGAGCGCGGGAAGCTGGGACCGCTATAGGGCTGAATTGGATGCCTCCGGTCCGCTATCGGAGGACGGCAGTCTGCGCGGCCGCGCGGTCGTCGCCGCTCAGGACTACGGAAGCTACAAACGCGGCGAAAGCAGCGACGGCCAGACCTTCTACGGGATCCTGGAGAAGGATCTGAATGCCTCCACCACGCTTACGCTCAGCGCGCTGCACCAGGAAAACCGCTTGCACGGCAATGGATTCACCGGTCTTCCGGTAGGCCGCGATGGCAGCGATCTGGGCTTGCCCCGATCCACCTCCTACGCCAATGACTGGGAGCATTGGAACAAAACCACGAACTCGGCCTTCCTGGGGCTGGACCACCGATTCGACAATGGCTGGCGCATGCACCTCTCGGCCTACTATGCCCAGGCCGATGTCGACATGCTGGGCCATTACCTCAGCTACAGCATCGCCACCGGCAAGTACAGCCAGCTGGGTGCGCGCAACGCCCACAAAGAAAAGCAAAGCAGCGTGGATCTGTATGCCAACGGGCCCTTCGATCTGTTGGGCCGCACGCACGAGCTGGTACTGGGCGCCAGCTACCGCAACGTCGATTTCGACGGGGACAGCCGTCAAGGCCTGGTACTCAACAGCAACCTTGACCTCTACAACTTCGATCCGAGCGCCGTTGCCAAACCCAATATTCCGCTGCGGGACTGGATGGACGCCAAAATCTCCCAGCAAAGCGTGTACGCCACCACGCGCCTGAATTTGGCCGACCGGCTGAAGCTGATACTGGGCGGGCGGCTGGACTGGTTCGGGTACGACGACACCGTCAACACCTATCCGAACTTCGCCTCCAACACGCCATCCGTCAGCGCGCATAACCGCTACAGCGTCAACAACCAACTGACCAAGTATGCCGGCCTGGTCTTCGATCTGAACGATCAGCACTCCCTCTACGCCAGTTACACCGATATCTTCAAGCCCCAGAACTACCTGGACGCCAGCAACAATCTGCTGGATCCGGTGGTGGGCAATAACTACGAAATCGGTATCAAGGGCGAGTACTTCGGCGGTGCGCTGAATGCTTCGGCGGCGGTGTTCCGCATGGACCAGAAAAACCGTGCCTTCCGCAGCACCGACCAGACCCAATGCGCCGGCTACCCGACCGTGGCCTGCTATTCGGCTGCCGGCGAGGTGCGCAGCCAGGGTGTGGAGTTTGAGTTGCAGGGCGCTATTACGCCCAACTGGCAGGTAGGTTTGGGGTACACGGTAGCCATCGCGCGCTATCGCAAGGATGCGAACCCCAGCAATGTGGGCGAGCTTTTCGACACCGACACGCCACGACACCTGTTCAAGCTGACGACCATGTACCGACTGCCCGGCGATCTGCACCGCTGGCGCATTGGAGGCTCGATCTACCGTCAGGACCGCATCTACAACCAGGGCACCACTAGCGGTGTGCCGTTCCGCATTACCCAGGGCGCCTACACCGTGACCGATCTGGTGGTGGGCTGGCAGGCGACACCGAAGCTGGACGTGCAGCTCAACATCAATAATGTCTTTGACAAGAAGTACTACAACGCGCTGTCCGGCAGCGTAAGCTTCCCGAGCAACGTGTATGGCGAGCCGCGCAACGCAATGTTGTCGGCGCGCTACCAGTTCTGATGGGCGGCGGCATGCGTGGCGCGCTGGTCGCGCTGCACCGCTGGTGCGGCCTGTTCATCGCTGGATTCCTGTTCGTCGCAGGGTTGACGGGCGCGGTGATCGCCTGGGATCACGAAATCGACGAATGGGTCAATCCCGGGCTGTTCCAGGCCGCCTCCGGTGCGACGGACAGCCCGCTGCCGCCTTTGGAGCTGGCGCGTCGGGCCGAGGCGGATGATCCGCGCCTGCGGGTCAGCTTCCTGCCGCTGGCGCTGGAGCCAGGCCATACGGCGATGCTGGGTGTCGCCGCGCGCATCGATCCCGTCACAGGCGCGCCGTACGCCCTCGGCTTCAACCAACTGGCCCTGGATCCGGCCACTGGCCACGCCCAGGGACGGCGGCAATGGGGCCAGATATCGCTGTCGCGCGAAAACCTGCTGCCTTTTCTCTACAAGTTGCACTACACCATGCATATCCCCAAAGGCTGGGGTATCGACTTTGGCGTTTGGCTGATGGGCGTGGTGTCGGCGGTCTGGATCGTCGATTGCTTCCTGGCGCTGTGTATCTCGTTTCCCAGCGCGAAAACCTGGCGCAAGTCGTTGAGCTTCCGGCTGCGCCAGGGCGGCGCCAAGCTCAATTTCGATGTCCACCGCTCCGGCGGCGTGTGGGTATGGGGTCTGTTGCTGATGCTGGCTGTGACCTCGGTGTCGCTGAATCTGGGAACGCAAATAATGCGGCCGCTGGTGTCGGTATTCTCGCCCCTGACGCCCTCGCCATTCCAGTTGCGTCAGGGCAGTCGCGAGCGGGAACTGGCCGAACCGCTGTTGAGCCGAGAACAGATCCTCGCGATCGCCGAGGCCGAGGGCCGCCAGCGTGGCTGGGCCGCTCCCCCTGGGTCCATCTTCTATGCCCAGCGCTTCGGTATCTATGGCGTGACATTCTTCACGCCGGACAATGACCGGGACGACAATGGTTTGGGCAACGAGGTCCTCTACCTGGATGGGGGTACGGGTGCGATTCTCGGCGTAAAGGTGCCGGGGGAGGGCACTTGGGGCGACGTCTTCATGCAGGCGCAATTGCCCTTGCACTCCGGCCGGCTGCTGGGCACGCCGGGGCGAGTATTGATGTCGCTGATGGGACTAGCCGTCGCGGCACTGAGCGTGACCGGTCTGGTGATTTGGGTGCGCAAGCGCCGGGCGCGGAGGGCGAACCAGCTGCGGGGAACTTTCAACGCGCGTTGGCAATAACGCCGCGAGCTCATTCGCATCCCGCACGTGATCTGCGGGAAAAGGGCCTGAGGTTCCCCCACGAATTCATTGCCGTCTTCCAGGGAGTTCGGTGGAGCCCAATGATGATTGCAAGAGCCCAAGAACTGAGATTCCGGTCAAGGCGATAGCCCGCTCGGTATAAACGACTGCCCCAAGCGTAAGCAGCGAGATGGTCGACCTATCTTTCCGATCCCCAGGGTGCGACCCGCAATGCGGTAGGGCGCAAGCCTTTATCGGACTCCTCCTATTTCCCCTTTTCGGGGGTTCACATACAACAGGAGGTCCGTTGTTCGAACCCTGATGCCGCCGCTGCGCGCCTGCATTTCCCCCCTACGCATGATGTCCAAGCTTCGCTCCCTGATCATCTGGTCCGTCGTCTTCACGCAAGTCTGGTCGCCTGTGCTGGCGCAGACGCTGCCGATTTCGGT
>NZ_JAYJLE010000004.1:0-800059 GCF_035282245.1 Achromobacter sp. D10 | reverse complement strand
GGCATGAAGCCGGCGGCGGGCGCCACCAGGAGACAAGCAGTGATACGGCTACACGACATCCGGCAAGCCCGGCTGCGCACCCGCAATCCGTCCCGGACGCCCGCCCGTCGACCCTTGCTAAAGCGCATGGCGGCCTGCCTGGCCGCGATTGCCGCAGTGACGGTGAGCCCGTGGGCCAGCGCCCAGGACTGGCCGGCCCGGCCGGTCACCATCCTGGTCAACGGCGGCCCTGGCAGTCTGCCCGATCTGTTTGCGCGACCCCTGGCCGAACGCCTGCACCACGCGCTGGGCCAGCCCGTCGTAGTCGAGAACAAGCCCGGCGCCGGCGGCATGCTGGCAATGCAGCAATTGAAGTCCGCCCCGGCGGACGGCCACACCTTGGCGCTGGTGACCAATGCGCATCTGGTGTGGAACCCCTATATTTTTCCGGCGCTGACCTACGACCCGGCGCGTGACCTGCAGCCGGTCAGCCCGCTGGCGGTCATTCCCATGGCGCTGACGGTCAACGACAAATTGCAGGCGCGGTCCCTGGACCAGTTGCTGGCGTTGGCGCGCCAGCAGCCGGGCCGGCTCAACTACGCGTCCTCGGGCAACGGCAGCCCGCCCCACGTGTTGTTCGAGATGCTGCGCGAACAGTCGGGCGTGGACATCATGCACGTGCCATTCAAGACTGGCACCGGCGCGCTGAACTCCGTGCTTGCGGGCGACACGGAAATCTACTTCGCGGGCACCGCGCTGGTGGAGCCCATGGTCAAGGAAGGGCGCCTGCGCGTGCTGGCCATGAGCGAAGCCGTGCCGGACGCGGCCTTCGGCAAGGCCCCCACGCTGGCTGCCAGCCATTTCACGGGCTTTGAAGGCGCGGTGTGGCTGGGCGTGGCGGCGCGTGCCGGCACGCCGGACGCCATCGTGCAACGGCTCAACGTAGAGATCGGCCGCGCCCAGCAGGACGGCGCGCTCAAGCAGATGTACGCCAGCCACGGCTCCTTGCCGTACCATCTGGCGGCGCCGGCCTTCGCCCAGCGCGTGGCAGAGGAGCGGGCCGCATCCGGCCCCGTGCTGCGCAAGCTGGGCATCAAGCCCGATTGATTTCCCTTCTTCCAACCTAGTATCGCGCGCCCCGCTTGCGGAGCCCGCAGCAGCTTATGAACCTGATCGAAGAGATTGTTGAAAATTCCCCGTCCATCCGCGATGTGCGCAGGGACATCCATGCGCATCCGGAACTGGCGTTTGAAGAGAACCGCACTTCCGATCTGGTGGCCCAGCTGCTGGAAAGCTGGGATATCCCGGTGCACCGCGGCTTCGGCAAGACCGGCCTGGTGGGCGTGATACGCAACGGCGATTCCGGGCGCACGCTGGGGCTGCGCGCCGACATGGATGCGCTGCCCATGCACGAGGTCAACCAGTTCAGCCATGCCAGCAAGCATCCCGGCGTGATGCACGCCTGCGGCCACGACGGCCACACCGCCATGCTGCTGGGCGCGGCGCAGCACCTTGCGCGCCATCGCAACTTCGACGGCACGGTCTACCTGATCTTCCAGCCCGCCGAAGAGCGCGGCGGCGGCGCGCGCGAGATGATGCGCGACGGACTGTTCGAGAAATTCCCCATGGAGGCGGTCTTCGGCATGCACAACATGCCAGGTATTCCGGTCGGTTGCTTTGCCTCGTCGCCGGGGCCGGTGCTTGCTTCCAACAGCGAGTTCCATGTGACGATACGCGGCAAGGGCGGCCACGCCGCCATGCCGCACCTGGCCATCGATCCGATTCCCGCGGCGGCCCAGATGATCGAGGCTTTCCAGACCATCATCAGCCGCAATAAAAAGCCGTTGGAGACGGCCGTCATCTCAGTGACGACGGTACAGGCGGGCGGGGTCGTCAACGTCATTCCCGACACCTGCGAACTGCGCGGCACCGTGCGCGCCTATACCCGCGAAACCCTGGACCTGATCGAGCGCCGCATGGGCGAGGTCGCGCAGCACGTGGCCGGCATGTTCGGCGCCGAATGCGATTTCGTCTTCACGCGGCACTACCCGTCGACCATCAACCACGAGGCCGAGACCGCGTTCATGCGCACGGCGCTGACTGCCGTGGTGGGACAGGATCGCGTGCTGCCCCAGGCGCCCATCATGGCAGCCGAGGACTTTTCCTTCATGCTGGAAGCGGTGCCCGGCAGCTATTGCTTCATTGGCAACGGCGAAGGCGAGCACCGCGAACCGGGCCATGGCGAGGGGCCTTGCCTGGTTCACAACACCAGCTATGACTTCAACGATGCGCTTTTGCCCATAGGCGCCAGCGCGTTCGTGAAACTGGTGGAAAACTGGATGCCGCGCCCGTAGTGTCCGGGCCGGCTGGCGCGGCGCGGGCAGTGGCCGCCCGCCGCCGCGCCAGAGGAATGCGGTTCAGTGCGTTGGTCCGGCCTGGACCGACATTTCCCGGTTGCGCGAACGCAGCAGCAGCGCGCTCAGGGCCGCGGCCAGCGCCGCAATCAGGGCGCCCGCCAGAAACGTCAGCTGGTAACCGCCGTTCAAGGCCGCGACCGGCTCGGCGCCGGCGGCCGCCAGGCCTGCGCTGCGGGCCGCGGCCAGACTGGCCAGCACGGCCAGGCCCAGTGCGCCACCCATCATGAAAGCCGTGTTGACCACGCCGGAGGCCAGGCCGGACTGGCTGGGCTCCACGTCGCTCATCGCGGCCAGCAGCATGGGATTGAAGGCCACTCCCGCACCCAGTCCCAGCAGCAGCATCGCTGGCAGGACGTCGGCGGCAAAGCTGCCGTCCACCGGCGCGCGAGCGAACAAGGCCAATCCCAGCGCGGCGATGAACAGGCCAGTGGCCAGCGGCGCGCGGATGCCGAAGCGCATCACCAGCTTGGCCGACAGGCCCAGCGAGAACGCCGCCATGATCAGGTTGGCCGGCAGGAACGCCAGGCCCACCTCCATGGGGCTGTAGCCCAGCACCAGCTGCATATACAGGGCCGACACAAAGAACCAGGCGAACATACCGGCGGCCCATAGCACGCCGACAACATTGGCGGTTGCCACGTTGCGCAAGCGGAACAATCCCAGCGGCATCAGCGGGGATTCCACCCGCGCTTCAATGGTGAGGAACAACACCATCAGGGCGGCCGCCGCGCCCAGCAGCGTCAGCGATTGCGCCGAGGTCCAGCCGGCTTCATTGCCGTTGACCACGGCATACACGGCCAGCATGAGCGAGGCGGTAACGCTGAGCGCGCCCGCCACGTCCAGCCGGGTGCCCGCTGCGGCGGGCCGGGCCGCGGGAATCAGCCGCAGGCACAGCGCATAGACCAGCACGCCGATCGGCAGGTTGACCAGGAATATCCAGTGCCATGACAACGCGCTGGTGAGCAGGCCGCCCAGCAACACGCCGATGCTGCCGCCGCCCGCGCAGACAAAACCGTACACGCCCATGGCGCGCGCCCGTTCGCCGGTCTCGGTGAAGAGGTTCATGATGAGGGACAGCGATACCGCAGAGACCACCGCGCCGCCCAGGCCCTGGGCCGCGCGCGCGCCGATCAGCAGCGCCTGGCTCTGGGCCAGGCCGCAGGCCAGCGACGCCACGGTGAAGACGACCAGGCCGGCAAGAAACATCCGGCGGTGGCCCAGCAGGTCGCCCAGCCGCCCGCCCAGCAGCAGGGAGCCGCCGAACGTGAGCATGTAGGCGTTGACCACCCAGACCAGCGAGGTCTCGGTAAAACGCAGGTCTTCGCGGATCGAGGGCAGGGCCACATTCACGATCGTCGTGTCCAGCACGATCATCAATACGCCCAGGCAGAGCACCATCAGCGCCCACCATCGTTGCTTGCCGTGTATGCCATGCGTCATCAGTTGTCGCTCCGTGGAGGGCGGCGGGGTCGCCGCCTCGTGTCTTCTATTGGGAAAGGCGTCCGCCGCTGACCATCCAGCGGGTGCCGTAGCGGTCTATCAGCGCGCCATAGGCCTCGGCCCAGAACGTCTTTTGCAGCGGCATGGTAATGCTGCCGCCGTCGGCCAGCAGGTCGAAGACACGCTGCGCGTCCGAAACGGTCGGGTAGGCCAAAGACAGGGCCACGCCTTGCTTGCCGGGGTAGGGGTGGCCGGCGGTGGCATCGCTGCCCATCAGCGTCTGCTCGTCCAGGCCCAGGCGCGCGTGCATGATACGCCCGGCGTCCTCGTCGGACAGGGCCGGCATGGCGGCGTCGGGCGGCGCGTCCGCGTAGCGGATCATCGCCTCCATCCGCCCGCCCAGCACGCGCTCGTAGAAGCGCATTGCCTCGGCGCAATTGCCGTCGAAGCTGAGGTAGGCGGATAGTTGGGGCATGATGTCTCCAGAGTGTTGAACGGACGGTGCCATGACGGCCGGCGCCGCTCTATGATGGAAGCCCGACCCGACGTTAATGAAGGAGCCCGGCCATGCTGAAAGGAAGCTGCCATTGCGGACACATCGCGTTCGAAGTCGAAGGCGAACCGTCCCAGGTCCTGGAATGCAATTGCTCGCACTGCAGCCGCAAAGGCTATCTGCTGTGGTTCGTGCCCCGCGCCAGCGTGCGCATCACCACGCCCGCCAGCGGCATGTCGACCTACCGGTTCAACAAGCACGTGATTTCACATCATTTCTGCGCCAATTGCGGTTGCGCGCCATTCGGCTTCGGCGTGGGGCCCAAAGGCGAGGAGACGGCGGCGGTGAATGTGCGCTGCCTGGAAAACGTAGATCTCAACGCCTGGCCCCGCATTCCGTACGACGGCCGCAGCGTCTGAGCGCCGCTGGCCGGGCTACATCATAGGGCATGGCCGCGCCGCGCGATACGGCGAGTGCGTGACATGTCTTTTCATCGAATTGAACGAGTTTTCAGGAAAGCGAAGCATGAGCACCGTAAAACTGCTGTCCGACGAAGAAGTCCGCCAAAGCCCGCAAGCCTGGGCCGTGTTCGAGGACATCCGGGCCACGCGCAAGTCGGATTTCGTCAACAACTTCTGGCGCGCACTGGCCAACGACCCGCCGCAGCTGGAGCGGGTGTGGGGCCAGCTCAAGCTCGTCATGATGGCGGACGGCGAGCTCTCGCCGCTGGTCCGTGAAATGATCTATATCGCCGTGTCCACGGCCAACGGCTGCACCTATTGCATCCATTCCCATACCGCTGCCGCCCGTGCCAAGGGCATGACCGACGGCCAGCATGCCGAACTGCTGGGCGTGATCGGCATGGCCGCGCAGACCAATGCCATGGTCACCGCCATGCAAGTGCCCGTCGATGAGGTATTCGTCGTGAAATAGGAGGCCGCCATGTCTCTGATCCCGCTGTTTCCGCTATCCAACGCGCTATTCCCCGCAGGCGTGCTGCACCTGCGCATCTTCGAGGTGCGCTACCTGGACATGATCCGCCGCTGTATCGCGGACGGCAGCGAATTCGGCGTGGTCGGCCTGTTGTCGGGCCAGGAGGTCCGCACACCCGAAGGTGTGGAAATACTGGCTCCGGTGGGCACCATGGCGCGCATCGACGCCTGGGACGCGCCCATGCCGGCGTTGCTGGAGCTGCGCTGCGTCGGCACCAGCCGCTTCCGGCTGCTTTCCAGCGAGGTGGCAAAATACGGCCTTTGGATGGGCCAGACCGAGCCCATCGCCGACGACCCGCCCGCGCCCGTGCCGGCCGCCATGCAGGCTAGCGCCGACGCGTTGGGGCGCCTGGTGGCCCAATGGCAGCAGGACGGCGTGTCCCCCGAACGAATGCCGCTGGGCCCGCCGTTTAGGCTGGACGACAGCGGCTGGGTCGCCGACCGCTGGTGCGAACTGCTGCCGCTGCCGCCCGACGACAAAGCCACCTTGCTTGCCATGACGGACCCGGTGGCGCGGCTGGCGGCGATCCAGGACGTGCTGCGAGGTCAGGGCCTGGCGTAGCCGGGGCAACTGTATTTTGGACAATATGGAAATCAGGATAGACGAGGGCCTGCGCGCCTACATAGACCCCTTGACCGACGACGAGCGCAACGCGCTTGAACGCAGCCTGCTGGCCGAGGGCTGCCGCGACGCCCTGGTGCTATGGGGAGACCTGCTGGTCGACGGCCACAACCGCTACGCCCTGTGCCAGAAGCACGGCATTCCATTCGAGACCCGCCAGAACACCTCGTTCAAGTCCATGGAGGACGTGCATCTCTGGATGATCGAAAACCACCTGGGCCGGCGTAGCGTGTCGGATTTCCAGCGCGGCGTCCTGGCGCTGCGTAAAAAAGAAATCCTGCAAGCGCGCACCGCGTCGGCGCCCGCACCCGACGATCCTCCCTGGGACGAAGACTCCGGCGACCCGCCGCCGCTGCCGGCCACGCCTGTGCCGCAGGCGCTGAGCCGCCAGGCCCTGGCCAGGGCCGCCCGCATCAGCAGCAACACGTTGGGGCAGATCGAGAAAATCCAGAAGGCTGCGGCGCCGGAACTGGTGCGCGCGGTCAAAGACGGCGCCATCTCCATCAACGCCGCCGCGGCGGTGGCGGAGCTGCCACCGGAGCGCCAGGCCGCGGCGGTGGCCGGGGGCAGAAAGGAATTACAACAAGCCGCCCGAGAGGTCCGCCAGGCCAAAGCCCCGCCGCCGCGCGAGGCGGTGCCGGATATTCCTATCGAGAATATTGCCGACTTACCGGCGGAGGTGGCGCGGTTACGCGACCTGCTGACTCGGCTAACGGATGAAAGGGATCAGCTGAAGAAGAAGGTGATGCATTTGACGGTGGCCCTGGCCGAGGCGCGCAATGCGGCGGGGGGAGGGGATGATTGACGGCGTGGGGCCTGCGCAATCGTTCATCCTTAAAGCTTCCTGAACGTGACGTTTCGGCTGAAGGCGCGTCGGCTGGGGTGAAGCGTCACACCGTCACGGCACTTCACTTCAGAGGTCCGTTACGGGATACTGTAACGGCCGCCAG
Source organism: Achromobacter sp. D10 (assembly GCF_035282245.1). Taxonomy (NCBI): domain Bacteria; kingdom Pseudomonadati; phylum Pseudomonadota; class Betaproteobacteria; order Burkholderiales; family Alcaligenaceae; genus Achromobacter; species Achromobacter sp. D10. Next base: position 793,166 of record NZ_JAYJLE010000004.1, on the reverse strand, counting down.
TCGTCTTTCCTGCGTCACCACATTCCTGCCGTGTTGATCAAGGATTGTGCCGGTACAGTATTTGAGGGACGTCACCCAAAGGAGAGTTCCATGTTTGATACTTTTCCTGCACTGCGCCGTACCAGTATTGCCGCCATCGCAATCAGTGCGGCCGGATTCCTGCTGCCGGGCTGTACCACCACCCCGCCGTCCAAGCCGTCTGCCCCGGCGAAGACCGATACGCGGCAATCATTGGATAGCGCGGCCAGCGCAACCTTGAGCAAGCTTTACCAAGCCGCGCCATCATCCAAGGAGCTGGTCGCTGGCGCCCGGGGCGTGTTGATTTTCCCCGATGTGCTCAGTGGGAGCTTCATCGTCGGCGCCGAGCACGGCAAGGGCGTGCTGCGGGTGGGCGACTCGGCTGTAGGCTACTACCAGACCACGTCCGGTTCGATCGGCTTTCAGGCGGGCGCGCAATCAAAGGCCATGGTCCTGCTGTTCATGACGGATGAAGCCTTGAACAAGTTCCGCAACAGCAGCGGTTGGACGGTGGGCGCGGATGCCACCGTGGCTATCGTCAATGTCGGCGCCAACGGCCGCATCGACAGCAACACGGCGAAAAAGCCGATTGTCGGCTTCGTGATGAACAATGGCGGGCTGATGGCCGGCGTGTCGCTCGAGGGTACGAAGATTTCCAAGTACGAACCCTGATCGCGCCTGAGCGATGCAAAACAGGTGTCAGGCTGCTTTTGCTGCGTTCATTGAGCGCGAACTTGTAGTCTGGCACCTTTTTTTTGCCTGCTTTTGCCATAGGTTTTCCTGGCTGGCGTGAATTATCACCCCGCGCCCGCTCCAGACGCCTGCTTCTGGGCTATCGCACCGTGCCCGAATCTTTCGCGGTATGCGGTCGGACTCGTAAGCACGATACGTCGGAAGTGCTTACGCATCGACTCTTCCGACCCGAACCCCGCCAATTCGGCAATACGGCCGATAGGCAGGGGCGTTTGCGCTTCGAGCATCTCACGGGCCGTCGCTACGCGTTCGCGCACAAGCCATTCATACGGCGCCATGCCGGTGGCATCATGAAATTGCCGTTGCAGCGTCCGTGGGCTCATCGCGGCTTGTTCAGCGAGCGAGCGCAGGGTGTGCGGCAATGCGGAATGCTGGCGCATCCAGTCCATCAACTTCGTCAGACGGCCACTTTCGTCTTGCGGCATGGGACGTGGGACAAATTGTGCCTGCCCGCCTTCCCGGTGCGGCGCTACCACGAGCCGCTGCGCGACCCGGTTCGCGACTGCTGCGCCGTAATCGCGGCGGACCAGGTGGAGCAGCATATCCAACCCCGCAGCCGACCCTGCCGAAGTGATGATCTGTCCTTCGTCAATATATAGCGCGTCCGGTTCAACACGGATCTGGGGGTAGCGCTGCTGCAGTTTTGCGGCATATCGCCAATGGGTGGTCACGGTCATGCCGTCCAGCACGCCGGCTGCGGCCAAGACGAATACGCCGGAGCAGATCGAGCAAAGCCGCGCCCCGCGCCGGTGAGCGGTACGGATCTTCTTTAGCAGCGGCTGGGGCGGCATCTCGTCCGCGTCGCGCCAACCAGGCACCACGATCGTATCCGCCTGATCGAGCAGCTTCAGCGAATAGGGCGCGGCAACCGTAATCCCGCCTGCGGCTCGAAGCGGGCCGGGCTCGCTCGCACAAACCGCGAAGCGATACCAGTCGACATCCAGCTCAGGACGTTCGAGCGCGAAGAGCTCGGTCACGCAGCCGAATTCGAAAGTGCAGAGCTGGTCGTAAGCCAGCGCGACGACGAGATGATTGCTCATGGCGTAATCTTACCGAAGATTGGCTATCGCGCCACTTATCCCGATCGGTATCCGAGGTCAGAATAGGGCTCCTGGATCATGCTCCAGGCGCTTCTATCTCCGGACAATTCCCTCAGAGTTAAAACATGTCGACTACCAACGCCGTTACCGCCATCCACGCCGCCGACAGTGCAGCCGCGCTTGCCCATTTTCGCGCGGCGCTCCAGTTCGAAACCGATTGCTCCGACGTCGCCAGCGCCCTCGCCAGCGGCACGCCTGGTTTCGTCCTGCTCGATGTGCGCGGTCCTGCCCTGTATGCGCAGGGGCACGTGCCGGGCGCTCTGAATCTGCCGCACGGAAAAATCGTCGAATCGAAACTGTCGGACTATCCAGCAGATGTCCTCTTCGTCACGTACTGCGCGGGTCCACACTGTAATGGCGCGACGCGCGGCGCGCTGCGTCTCGCTCAGCTGGGAAGGCCGGTCAAGGTGATGATTGGCGGTATCACGGGATGGCTGGACGAAGGCTTCAGCCTCGCGGGCAGTGATACCGCACATGCCACTGAATGATTGAGATAAACCCGCGGTAGCGCATCGCGAATGAAGAAAGCCCGTCGTCCGGAACGCGACGGGCTAAATACGTTGCATGAGCCCCGGTCCATGCGAACTCAGCCCGCGGCCGGCCAAGCGTCTAGCTTTTGGGGGAGGGCAGAGACAGCCAGCGAAGCTGGCTGGAGGAATATCCCGCTCGAAGCGCGTGTTGGGCATCACGTCCGAGAGCACCAGCCACTTTCTATCCTTATCGTTATGGACGTCGACCGGGTTGGTCCAGTTCGGCCCTCCATGCAATTTCCGGATAAGTGCGCCGCGGCATCAACAGGCACAGCGCTGCGCAAGCCTGCGGTGCCTTCAAGTAAAGTCGCTGTGTGCTATGCACGCGGATCTAAAACATCATTCTGAAACCTGCGGTCGCGGTGACGATATAGCTGCCGGAGAAATCCGCGTCGGCGTCGACCTGGCCGTAAATCGCATAGCGGTCGCCCCAACCGTAATTTGCCCCCGCTCCCACGCTGCCCCAGGTCCGCGCCATGCGGCTGGCTGCGGGTACGTCGGCCACGCGCACACGGGTTCCGTCCAGGAATTCATGTTTCACGTTGACGACGCCATAGACGCTCGATTCCCGATTCACGCCACCAGTTTGCCAATTGCTTTTGTAGTCCAGCGCGATACCGATGCGGGCAAGCAGGCTGTTGCCTTTGTCACTTTCAACGCGCGCGCCGAATCTATCATTGAAACTGTCGAAGCGGGTTGATACGTAGCTCACCTGCGCCTGAGGGATTAGGGCCAGCCGCTCGTTCAACCCGAACGCCTTGCCTGCTTCGATACCCAGCCCATAGCTGTTGGCTTGGCTGCCGCCCTTTAACTTGCCGGCCAGCCGGGACTTCAGGTCGCTGTCGAACCAGGTTGCTTGGGCCTGCGTGTCGATATAGACGCCATTCTTGCCATACCAGGTCAGGGTCGGTGTCAGGCCATAGGCCGTGGTGTCGATCATGCCGTTGCCATACACCGAAAACACATGTGTGTCGGCCTTGCCGTAGTAAACCGCTATGCCTCCCACCAGACGGGATCCTTCTTCCTGACCCGCCAGGATACGGTCAACACCAAATTGCGCCTTCCAGCTGTCGATATCCTGGCGCGCGCCCGTGGTGGACGTGGAAGGCTCGAGCCGGCTCGTCGTGCCCTCCATCCGGCTCCATACGCCGTTGCGGCCCACATCCGCGGAATCATAGAGGCGGTTGCCGACCCGTTGGCGCAGGGTGGGCAGTCGGCTCAGGTTAAGCAGGGTGTTGGCGTAGGCTTCATAGACCGGCACACCAGGCTGATACAGCAAGGGCGGTGGGGCGCCGGGTGAAACGCCGCCGGCCGGCGGTGTGCCGGGATCCGTCGGGGGGGTACCTGGATCGGTAGGCGGTGTGCCCGGATTGGTCGGTGGTGTGCCGGGATCCGTCGGCGGAGTACCCGGATTGGTTGGCGGTGTGCCGGGGTCGGTCAGGGATGATCGCAGATACCAGCCGCCGTCGGCCGAGTCCTGTTGCAGGACATACCCGTAGGCGCCAGCCACCAGGGCCGGGCGCCCCTCGATGACATAGTCGCCGTTCGCCAGGTTGAACTGCCCCGCCGAGATCCCGTTGACCTGCACGATCTGTATGCCTCGTTGGGTCAACGCGCCAGCGCCTCCCATGTTCTTCACGTTGACGGGCGTCGCGCCTGCGGTGTCGCCCGTGATGACCAACTTATCTGTTGGAGAGTTGTCCCCGCCAAGCTGGGTGCGGATCTCCAGGTTCCCGCCCTGGGCCGTATAGTTGCCTGCGACGGTGAGGGTACCGAAGCCGCTGCGCGGCCCCGGTGCGACGGTGCCCCGGTTGACCGTCGCACCGACCCGTCCCGTGCCGGTCATCCGTGCTCCCGCCAGGACGTTTACCGGCCCGCCGAGAACGCCATCGATCTGCAATGTGCCGGCGTGGATATCGGTGGTTCCCGTGAAGGCGGAACTGTCGCCCGACAAGGTCAGCCTGCCGGCGCCCAGCTTGTTGAAGCTGGAGGTTCCCGAGAACGCGGTCATCACCCCCACTTCGTAGCCGTTGGTGTCGAACGAGGCCCCCTCGCTTCCGATCGCCTGCGTCAGGAAGCCATTCAGGAAATTGGCCTTGTCGCGCCGAGCGCGCAGGACGCCGCCGTCCAGGGTAAAGGTGGCGTTGCCGGCGCCCTTGATGACCGAGCCGGTCTCCAGCACGCCGCGGCCGCTGGCATCGCCAACAAGGTTCAGCGTGCCTGTGGCGGTGCTGCTTACGGTTACCCACGTGTCGCTGTCGGCGACCGCCAGCCCGCCCTTGGCGATGTTCAAGGTTCCCGTGCCTGCCGAGCCAATTTCGATACGATCGCTTGCCCTTAGTGTCGAGATATTGGAGGTCGTGCTGGATACGCTCACCGTGCCGACGCCGCCCGCCTGGTTGCCGATGTAGATCGATGCGGCGGCGCCTGGCGCCGACGATCCGACGGTGCGCACGGTGGCGCCTTCCAGGACGCGCAGCTCGCCAAGGCCCTCGAAACCGACGTAGATATTGTTGAACGGGTCCCAGACGGATGTCGGCCCCAATACCGTCACGCTGCCCTGGCTGCCGGGGCCGCGCCCGATCAGTGCCTGGCCGCTATGCACCGCGCCGCCATTATCGATTTGCAGCGTGCCGTTACCGCCCTCGCCAATCATGAACCCATTGCTCGTAGCGAGGTTCCAACTTGACCCAGGCCCGGATACGACGACGCTTCCGATGCTGCCGTTATTGACGCCAATGCTGGCCAAAGCGCTGTCTGCCCATCCCCCGGCCAGAATGCGGACTTCGCCATTGCTGCCCGACTCGGCGCCGATATACACCGGGCCGAGGCTGGTCCAAGTGGAGGGAGCGCCAACGCCGTCGCGGCCTGACACCGTGAGGGAACCCACGCCGCCATTGAAGTTGCCAATGAAAGCCCAATCATTGAGCACGGATCCGCCATCGCTGATGGTCAATGTCCCGGCAAGGTCATCGCCAACAATCAGATCGCTTCCGACAGTCCAATTCGGTGTCTGGACCGAGCCTGGCTGCACTTGACCGGTGCTGGAGACCGATTGCGCGCTGACGGGGGTGGCAGAATTGGCCGCGTATGCCGCCAGGATTATCCATTTTGACCACCCCGCGCGATTGCAATTTTCGTTGACCACGACAACCCCTTCCCAAGTGGATAAGAACTACGCCTCATCGATACGGCACGCGGTCTGCTTTTTTCATAGGTGATAACCCTCGGTGGAGGACGCCGGACTACCTGCTTATGCGTGAACCTGCTCGCAGCTGGCTTCGTCGCCGCACGAGGAAAGGCCGTGCACGGCGTCGTTGGGCGCCTCGCCCGCGACAACGCAATTTCGCCCCTTGCGCTTGGCCAGATAGAGCAAGTCGTCCGCTCGTTTCAACGCATCGGACAACGGTTCTCCCGCATGTATCACGATCACGCCCATGCTGGCCGTGAAGCGGGAACTGGGAGCGTGCGGAGCCCATCGTTGCGCCACGAAATTCGCGCGAATCTCCTCGGCGACTGCTGCCGCGCGTTCGAGGCCCGTTGCGGGTAGCAGCAACAGAAACTCTTCCCCGCCCAGCCGAGCAGCAAAGGTCTGGGTGTCTGTGTTTGGCCGGAGCAGCCCGCTGAATCGAGCCAGAACCATGTCGCCGAACGGGTGGCCGAAGGTATCGTTGATGCGTTTGAAGTTGTCGATATCGGCCATGATCAACGCGGTCGGCGTTGCCGTATTCGCAAGGAGCGGTCTCGAAACGGAGGTGAAAAGGCTCTCGAGGCCCTGCCGGTTGAGCAAGCCCGTCAAGGCGTCGGTTTGGGCCTGGTTACGGTACTTCTCTATGGCGTCATAGCTCGTCGCGATGAACACCGCGAAGGTCAGGGCAATGCTGCCCAGCAGTCCGGTGTATTGGATGAGCGTTCCCCAGACGGAAGATCTCCATTCACCCAAGGCGAGAGGTGCCGGGGCGGCAATGTACAGGACGCACTGACCCGTGAGCACCAGCGCGATGAAGAGAAACGCGGCGATGAGCACTCTGTCCGACGTAGTTGCGACATGCCTGGCAAAGGAGATCGTGGCCCGCCAGAGCACGAGTGCACAAAAGGCCTGGACGAAGAACGTCTCCAGTTTTGCGCTGGCAAACAGGACGACGGAGACAATTACCATTGCCGTCGATGCCAAGAGCACCGCGACGTCAATGTAGGAAGAAGTCTGCTTGTGGCGACGACCGAGGAGGGCGCGACAGGCCAAAATGACGCCGCCCAGAATAAAAGCATCCTCGATGACTTGCTTGTAAGGGGAAAGCCCGCTGGCCTGGACCAGCATGATGGCGTAGCCAATACCCAAGCTGCCAAGGGCGCAGCCCCACCGCACCGTATTGAATCCAACAACGCGTGCTGCGCAGAGTCCGAGGGCGCACAGCAGGATCGCCGCGGGCACAGACCATTCAAGCAAGGTTGCAGGCATAGAGGGGCAAAAGCAAGGAACGGATTCGGGCGGCGCGGGCTGTCTGGCAATCAGAGGGCTGTGCCGCCCGGGTGCCGTCCGGCCCGGAGCCTGGCTTCGGTCTAAGCGACACAGTATGTATGGGAAAGATTACAGTGTGTCGTAATGTATCGCCAGAGCTCAATCGTCAAGGATTGTCAGGCGATGCCGAGCGCGCCAATTGCTCGTCTGTTGCGTGCCGATTTGCGCAAATGCGCGGCGAATGGCGGCCATAACGAATCCTGGGGAGCGCTACGTTGCCCGAATCTGCGCAGCAAAATCGGAAAGCAGGCGGGTGCCAAGATATTGCAGCAGGGCCTTTTCGCCGACTCGCATGGCGTCGACTACCAATTGATTGGCGGCGCGTTCGACAGGGCAAGCGGGGTTGTCCTTGGCAGGCCCGATGGCGAATACAGCGCCGTGGGAAATCGCTTCGTAGACATCTTGCGCGGTAATCGTGTCCAGCGATTTGGCGAGTGTCCACCCGCCGTTGCGACCCCCCGTGGAGCTGACCATGCCGGCTGTGCGCAGTGCCGCCATGGTCCGCCGCACCACGACCTCATTGGTGTGCAGCATCTTGGCGAGCGTCCCCGAGGTAGTAGTGCCGCCGCGCAAATCCATGTGAACCAGGACATGCAACAAGCGAGCAAAGCGAGTGTCGCAGCTCATGAAATCCAGATTTCATAACAGTGTAAGTTACGATATTATAGACGTTCCGTAAGCTTTCCTATCGAATGGCACCATGACTGAGCTTGAAACGCGGCACGTAAACGTCAATGGCGTCCGGATCCACGTAACTGCCGTTGGCAAGGGTCCACTGGTTCTGCTGTGCCACGGCTTTCCGGAAACTTCTCATGTATGGCGTCATCAGCTACCGGCCCTGGCACAGGCGGGCTTTCGAGCGGTAGCGCCCGACCTGCGGGGTTATGGCCTAAGCGAAAGCCCGTCGGACGTGGCGGCTTACACGACGATGGATGTGATCGGCGATCTGGTCGCATTGGTCGAGAGCGAGCAAGCAGAAGAGGCGGTGATCGTAGGCGGGGACTGGGGCGCCAGCATCGCGTGGCAGGCCGCGCAACTGCGACCCGATGTTTTTCGCGCGGTGGTCGCCCTGGGCGTTCCCATGATGCGCAGGGCGCCGATCATGCCGAGCAGGCTGTTTCCAAAGACGGACTCCGCAGTGTTTTACACGCACTATTTTTGCGAGCCCGGCGTTGCCGAAAAAGAATTTGAACAGGACATCAGCGCAACGCTGCGCGCGATTTATTGGGCGGCGTCAGGTCAGGCTGGACCGCGCGACGAGCCGAGTACGCCAAATCCCTTTGGCATGGTAGCCAAAGGGGCAGGGCTGCTTGCCCCGCTTCCAGTTCCCGAGGAGTTGCCGCCATGGCTTACCCAAGGCGATCTGGATGCCTTTGTCCTGGGTTTCAAAACCAGCGGCTTTCGTGGCGGGCTGAACTACTACAGGAACCTGGACCGGAATTGGGCTTTGCAGGCGGCCCTGGAGGGCAAAAAGGTGGAAGTCCCCGCCTTGTATCTGGTGGGAGAACGGGACACCGGGCTGGCGATTCCCGGGATGGATCGCATCATTGAAGCCATGCCAGAAATTGTGCCGCAACTGCGTGCCAGCAAAGTTATCCCCGGGGCAGGGCATTGGCTGCAGCAGGAGGCTCCAGAAGAGGTCAATCAAGCGCTGATTGAATTTCTCAAGGGCGGCGCGAGCGGTCTGCTTAGGTAATTGCATGGACGGCCTTAGCGGTGGCCGTCCGCTCCCGGCGGCCGGGCGACAATGTCGTTCTCGCTGAGTAATGCGCTTAACTTCCCGCCGTCTCCGTATGTACAAACTCCTCTTGCGCGTCCTGGACCTGCTGATCCTGTCCTCGGCCGCCGCCCTGTTCGGCGCGATCCTGACTTCTGTGCTGTCGACCGGCGCCCTCGGCTGGCTGATCCCTGATGCGCCTTACCTGTACGGCTCGCGCGATTTCTATGTCGAGGCCATCCTGGCCGGTCTGGCAGGCGCGGTCGCGCTGGCGCTGGCCGAGCGTTCGGTCAGGCTGCGTCAATCGTTACCTTGGCGGACCCTGGCGACCTTTGCGGCCGCGCTCATCACCCTGTACCTGGCGCCGCCTTCGCCGCAGGTGTTCGGCAACACCTGGGCGCCGGGCGAAGCGACCCGAGAGCTGTTCCTGGGGCAATGGCGCCTCGTGCTGCCCATCGCGCTGGCGGTCACCGCGTTGCGGTGGGGCGTAAATCGACTTATGCGCTAGGCTGAGCAGCAACTGCAATTCGGGCTGTCGTTAGCGGCTCGAGCCTCTAATACTACGCGGTGCACGCGCCTAGAGTCAGCCGCAGCGGATTGCGGTCATGATGTCCTTGTCGTCAACGATCAGGTTCAGGCGGGTGGCGTTGTATTCCATCGTGACCAATTGCCCGGGGCGCAGCATGCGGGCGGTGGCGCTGCCGCTGCGGGTGCGCAGGTCTTCCATGACGGACGGGGTGGCTTTCTGGCCGATCTGGGATTGCAGCGCCGCGGCGTCGCAGGTTTTGCCGCCGCCCATGGACGACGAGCCGTAAGAGGACCCGCCATAGCTGGTTCCGGCGTCAGCGGAAGAGGAGGAGCTGGATGAGCTGGAGGCCGCTGGCGTGCTGGACGAGCGCGGGGCGCCGGTGTTGGCGCACGCGGTCAGGCTGGCGACCAGCAAAAAGGGGATCAGCTTTCGGATCATGTAACGCTCCTTACAACAACACGTCTGAAAAAAGCCATGATAGACCAGCGCGGGCGCGCTGTGACTGCGCCGGCATGGCGGCAAGCGTCGTTCCCGACACCGGGCGCGATGATCCAAAATTTTGCGTTGACACTAAAGTTTCATGAGAATATATTTCTGAAACCATAGTTTCAAAGGCAGGATCATCATGACTTCGGTGTTGCAGGAGCGCATCCTCGCGCTGCAGGACAGTTTCACGGACAGCGAACAGCGGCTTGCCAGCGTGACCCTGGAGTGCCTGGGCAATATCGCGGCCTACTCGGGGGCCGAGCTGGCTCAGAAAGCGGGCGTGTCCAAGGCGACGGCGGGGCGGTTTTTCCGGCGTCTGGGCTACGAGAATTTCAACGAAGTCCGGGCCCAGGCGCGCGACGAGGCTGATCGCGGCTCTCCGCTATACGAAATGGCTGGCGTGCGCCCGCCGGACGCCACGGGGGACGCGCTGGCCGAGCACCTGGCCACCGACCTGCAGAACCTGGCGCAGACCTTCGAGCGCCTGGACAGCCGCGACGTGGAGCGTGCGGTGGAACTGTTTGCCAGCGCTCGCCGCATCTGCATTGCGGGCTTTCGCAACGGCCGGGTCCTGGCGCAGTACGCCTGGGCCTTGCTGACGCAGCTGCGCGACGGCGTCGCGCTGGTGCCGGGGGCGGGGTTGAACCTGGCCGAGGATCTGGCCGACCTGGGGCCCGACGACGTGCTGCTGGTCATGGATTTCCGGCGCCGCGTGACGTTGCTCAAACCTATTGTCGAACATGCCAACCGGGTGGGCGCCAAGGTCGTGGTGCTGACCGATCCCACCGCCACCGAATTGCCCGCCCGCTCGGACCTGGTGCTGCGATGCGTGAACAGCGGCGCGGCCGTGTTCGATTCCTATGTCGCCGCCACCAGCGTCATCAATCATCTGTGCTCGGCCCTCGCCCGCAAACTCGGGGCCGCCGCACGCGAACGCTTGCAGAACATCGAACGCCTGCACGAACACTACGGCGACTTGCATCGCTGATTTCCAAGAGGAGACTGACTTGAACCATCCGATTCCGAACGTCCGGCTGCAGTACGCGCCCAATCCGGCATTCGAGCCCGCCGCGCCCTACGGCAAGAGGCAGCTCGACGTGCTGGGCGGCCAGGCCTATGCGCTGGCCGAGGCTCAGATCCGCCGCTGGCCGGGTTATCAGCCGACGCCGCTGCGCGATCTGTCGGGGCTGGCGCGCGCCGTGGGCGTGGCAGGCATCCGCTACAAGGATGAAGGCGGCCGTTTCGGGCTGGGCAGCTTCAAGGCCCTGGGCGGAGCGTACGCGGTCAGCCGCCAGCTGCTGCGGGAGTTGGCGGCCCGGCTGGGGCGCGACGATCTGTCGGTGGACGATTTGCTGTCCGGCCGCTACCGGGAGCTGACGCAGGCGATGACGGTGACCTGCGCGACCGACGGCAACCACGGCCGTTCGGTCGCCTGGGGCGCGCAACGTTTCGGTTGCCAATGCGTGATCTACATCCACGCGACCGTCAGCGAAGGCCGCAAGCGGGCGATCGAGCAGTACGGCGCGCAAGTAGTGCGCACCGCCGGAAACTACGACGATTCGGTGCGGCAGGCAGCGCAAGACGCGGCCCGTCTCGGACGCTATGTGGTCTCGGACACTTCGTATCCCGGCTATATGGAAGTGCCCAAGGACGTCATGCAGGGATACGCCGTGATGGCCGACGAGGCCTTGCGCCAGTTGCGCGAGGCGGGCGATGGAGAACTGCCGACGCACGTGTTCCTGCAGGGCGGAGTGGGGGGCTTGGCTGCGGCCGTCTGCGCCCATTTCTGGGAGCAATTGGGCGAGCGCCGTCCGCGTTTCATCGTGGTGGAGCCGGACAAGGCCGCCTGCCTTTATGAGAGCGCCCGCGCCGGCAAGCCGGTGGCGGTGCACGGAGACCTGGATACGGTGATGGCGGGTCTTGCCTGCGGAGAGGTGTCGTTGCTGGCATGGGAGGTGCTGCATCCGGGCGCGCAGGCTTTCCTGACGGTAGACGACGAGGCCGCGCTTGAGACGGTGCGCCTGTTGGCTGATGGCAAGTATGGCGACGCGCCCATCGTCGCCGGCGAATCGGCCGTTGCGGGGCTGACCGGCTGCCTGGCGGCGCTGGCCGATCCGGCGCTGCGCGATGCCTTGGGCCTGGACGCAGGCAGCCGTGTGCTGGTGTTCGGCAGCGAAGGGGCGACCGACCCGGAACTCTATCAACGCATCGTTGGCAGGAGCGCCGCCGAAGTCCAAGCCGAGGCCGTGGCATGACTGGCGCAGCGCTGCAGTCCGGGCGGAACGCCGTGCGGATGGATGGCGCCCGCTTGTTGCGCCGCATCGCCGACCTGGCGCAGGTAGGCGCCATCGAGGGCGGCGGCGTTTGCCGCCTTGCGCTGACCGACGCCGACCGGCAGGGCCGCGATCTGGTCGTGCAATGGATGCGTGACCTCGGCCTGGCCGTGACGGTGGACGGCATCGGCAATGTGGTGGGGTTGCGGGCCGGACGCAAGAACGGTCCGCCCGTCATGACAGGTTCGCACATCGACACGGTGCGCACCGGCGGGCGTTACGACGGCAATCTGGGGGTGTTGGCGGGCCTGGAAGTGATCGCGGCGTTGAACGATGCCGGCGTGGTCACCGACAGGCCGATAGCGGTGGCCTTCTTCACCAACGAGGAAGGTGCGCGCTTTGCCCCCGACATGATGGGCAGCCTGGTGTTTCAAGGCGACCTGCCGTTGGCGGATGCGCTGGCCACGGTCGGCATAGACGGCACGTCGGTGGGCGAGAACCTGGCCCGTATCGGCTATGCCGGTACGGCTCCGACTGGCAACAACCAGGTGCATGCTTTTGTTGAATTGCACGTGGAGCAAGGGCCGGTGCTGGAGCACGAGGGCTACACCATCGGCGCGGTGACGGGCGTGCAAGGTATCCATTGGATCGAATTCACGGTGCAGGGCGTGTCCAACCATGCCGGCACCACGCCGATGGCGCTGCGCCATGACGCCGGCATCGTGGCCGCCCGCATTGCGTGCTTCGCCAGGGATCTGACGGTGGAGTTGGGAGGTGGCCAACTGGCGACGGTGGGGCAGGTCAATCTTTTTCCCAACCTGATCAACGTCATTCCGAACCGCGCGACCTTCACACTGGACCTGCGCAACACCGACGGCGCGGCCTTGCAGGAGGCGATCGCGCGCTGCATGGAGTATGCGGCGCGGGTGGCGGCGGATGAAGGGGTGGCGCTGAGCCATCGGGTGCTGGCCGATTTTGCACCCGTGGCGTTTGACGAGGCCATTGTCGGCCGGGTCGAACAGATCGCGCGCACCCGGGGACACCGCGTGCGGCGGCTGCCCAGCGGCGCCGGGCACGATGCCCAGATGCTGGCGCGCATGTGCCCGACCGGCATGGTGTTTGTTCCCAGCGTGGGCGGGCTGTCGCACAACGTCGCCGAATTCACGCATGACAAAGATATCGAGGCGGGCGCCAGCGTGTTGCTGGAATTGATGCTCGAACTCGCAGAACAATGAACCCGTAGGAGACTGAATATGTCACGCATCATCAATGTCGCGGCCGCGCAGCTTGGGCCGATCCAGCGCAGCGACACGCGCCGCGACGTCGTGGAGCGCTTGCTCGCGCATCTGCGCCAGGCCCATGCCATGGGCTGCCAGCTGGTGGTGTTTCCGGAGCTGGCGCTGACGACGTTTTTTCCGCGCTGGTACATGGAAGATCCCGCCGAAATCGACGCCTTCTACGAAAGCGAGATGCCCGGTCCGCAGACCCGGGTGCTGTTCGAGACCGCGCGCAAGCTGGGCATAGGCTTTTACCTGGGCTATGCGGAGCTGGCGATCGAGCATGGCGTCAAGCGCCGCTTCAACACATCCATCCTGGTGGGCCAGAACGGGGAGATCATCGGCAAGTACCGCAAAGTGCATTTGCCTGGGCATGCCGAGCACGAACCATGGCGCGCATTCCAGCATCTGGAGAAGCACTACTTCGAGCCGGGAGAATCGTTCGATGTCTGGCGCGGCTTTGGCGGGGTGATGGGCATGGCCCTGTGCAACGACCGCCGCTGGTCCGAGACCTATCGCGTCATGGGCCTGCAAGGCGCGGAGATGATCCTGTTGGGCTACAACACCCCCGTGCACAATCCGCCGGCGCCCGAGCATGACGACTTGTCCATGTTCCACAACCATCTGGTGATGCAGGCCGGGGCCTATCAGAACGGCACCTGGGTGGTGGGGGTGGCCAAGGCCGGCAAGGAAGAGGGCTGCGAGATGATCGGCGGCAGTTGCATCATCGCGCCGTCGGGCGAGATCGTGGCCGCCTGCTCGACCAAGGGCGATGAGCTGGCGATCGCGCGCTGCGACCTGGACCTCTGCCTGTCGTACAAGAGCACTACTTTCAATTTCGAGCGGCACCGGCGTCCCGAAGCCTACGGCTTGATCACGGAACGCAGAGGTGCGGTGGAACCCGCGCCGGAGGTGGCGATAACCGCCTGACCTGCGGCGCGACCAGCGCGGCTGGCCGGCAGGCCGGCCGCATAACCGGTCCGGACGTTTCCTTCCCATAAAAAACAGCATGCGGGCGCCCCGAGCGCTTGCAGGGGAGCGTTCGGCCTGAAAAAACAGACCCCAAGGTGAAAATATGGACCAGTCAGTCGAGAGTATTGCGGCTCCCCCGGTTGCCGCGGACAAGGATCCCCTGGCGGCGCGGGATGATGCGCTGTATCGGAAAGTGGCGTGGCGTCTGCTGCCATTCCTGATGGTGTGCTACATCGCGGCCTTCCTGGACCGCGTGAACGTCGGTTTTGCCAAACTGCAGATGCTGGACGATCTGAAGTTCAGCGAAACGGTGTACGGCCTGGGCGCGGGCATTTTCTTCATCGGCTACTTTCTGTTCGAGGTGCCGAGCAATGTGCTGATGCATCGCATCGGCGCGAAGAAGACCTTGGCGCGCATCATGATCCTGTGGGGCATCATCTCGGCCGCGATGGCCCTGACGCAGACACCCACCCAGTTCTACATCCTGCGTTTCCTGCTGGGGGCGGCCGAGGCCGGGTTTTATCCCGGCATCATCCTGTACCTGACCTATTGGTTTCCGTCGAACCGGCGCGGCCAGATCGTGGCCGTGTTCATGACGGCGGTGCCGTTCGCCGGCATCCTGGGCGGGCCGCTATCGGGGTGGGTGATGGAGGCCTTCCATGACACGCATGGCATGGCCGGCTGGCAGTGGATGTTCATCATCGAGGCGATCCCTTCCGTGCTGCTGGGCCTTGCGGTGTTCTGGTATCTGGATGACCGCATCGACGATGCGCGCTGGCTGTCGCCGGCGGAGAAGTCCCGGCTGGGCCAGAACCTGCTGCGCGAGAAGACCGCAAAGACCGAACATGTGTCGATGCTGACGTTGCTGAAGGACCGGCGCGTCGTCCATATGGCGCTGATCTGCTACTGCACGGTGTCCAGCCTGTCGGGGTTGGCGTTCTGGATTCCATCGGTCATCCGCTCCACCGGTGTGGTGTCTCTGCTGGATATCGGTCTGCTGACGGCGGTGCCGAACGTATGCGCGGTGATCTCGATGGTCCTGGTGTGCCGCCATTCGGACGCCACGCGGGAGCGCCGCTGGCACATGATCGTGCCTTTCCTGGTGGGCGGGACGGGCCTGGCGCTCAGCACCTTGTTCAGCCATAACCCGATGCTGGCCGTGGCCATGCTGTCGGTGGCAGCCGCCGGTTGCATGGTGTGTTCGCCCTTGTTCTGGAGCCTGCCTACCGCGTTCCTGGAGGGCAAGAGCGCGGCGGCGGGCATAGCCGGGATCAATTCCTTTGCCGGGTTGGCGGCCTTTGTCAGCCCCTACGCCATCGGCTGGATCAAGGACCTGACGGGCTCGACCGATTGGGGCATGTATTTCCTTGCCAGCTTCACGCTGATCGGGGCTGTGCTGGTCTACCGTGTGCCGAAGGGCCTGGTCAACCGGTAGGCGCCGCCTTCCATCCATCGGCGGGCGCGCCGCGCCCGCCACTCTCAGACAGGAATGATGATGACTCTGGACGTAGTTGCGTTGACGCAGGCAATGGTGCGGATACCCAGCCTTTCCGGCAAGGAAGGCGAGATGGCGGCGCTTATGGCCGCCACCATGCGCGAAGCAGGCTTCAGCTCGGTCACGACCGATGGCAATGGTTCGGTGCTGGGCTTGATCGGCCCTGCGGATGCGGACGTGGCGTTGCTGTTCGATGGGCACATGGACGTGGTGCCGGTGGCGGGCGATTGGCGTTTCGACCCGTTCGGCGCCGAGATCCGGGATGGGCGGCTGTACGGTCGCGGCAGCACCGACATGAAGGGCGGCATCGCCGCGGCGATTTGCGGCGTGGCGGAAGCTGCGCGGGATGGTTTGAAGCGCCGCGTAGCCGTGTCGGCCAGCGTGCTGGAGGAAGTCATCGAGGGACATGCGCTGGCATCGGTGCTGGACGTTTGCTCGCCGCAGGCGGTGGTGATTTGCGAACCGTCGAAACTCCAGATCAAGGCCGGCCAGAAGGGGCGGGTGGAGCTGCTGCTGACCTTTCACGGCAAGCCGGCGCATGCCGCGACGCCGCACATCGGCGTCAATCCCTTGCACGCGGCGGCTCGCGCACTGAGCGCGCTGGAGAGCCTGCCGTTGCCGAGCGACGAGGTGCTGGGCAAGGCGTTGCTGGTGCCGACGGACATCGTGTCGCATCCTTATCCGTCGATTTCCATGATCCCGATCTCGACGACGATACGCTTTGACAGGCGCACGGTGTCGGGCGAACGCCTGGAGGACGTGCTCGCGCAGATCCGCGCGCATCTGGCCAGCCACGGCCTGTCCGATTTCACCTTGCAAGTCAGCGAGGACCCGGTGGCCACCTATACCGGGCAGCACGCCACGCCCGCGCGCTGGCTGCCCGGTTGGCGCTGCGACACGGAGGCGGAGCTGCTGCAGGCAGCAAGCGCGGCGGTGGCTGCCAGCGGCAGGGAACCGAAGGTGGGCAGTTGGGCGTTCTGCACCAATGGCTCGGAGTCCGCCGGGCGCCGCGGCATTCCGACGATAGGATTGGGGCCGGGCAACGAAGAGGACGCCCATACGATCGATGAATCCATCGCCTTGGAGCAACTGGAGGGCGCACGCGACGTCTATCGGAATCTGGTGCGCGCCGTCTGCGGCTGAGAGGGTTGCATGCCGGGCAACTGGCCCAGCCGGTCCGCCAGGAAGTCGATCAGCAGGCGCGCCCGCAACGGCTGGTAGCGGCGCGACGGGTAGACGAGAAACGCCTCTTGCGGCGTGGCGCTCCATTTGGGCAGGACGCGCAGCAGTTCGCCACTGGCGAGCAGGTCCTGCACCAGCCATGCGGGGCACAGCCCGATGCCGGCGCCCATGGCCAGGCTTTCGCGGATGGCCAGGGCATTGTTGACGCGAAAGCGCCCCTGCGTCTGGACCGTGGCCAGCGTTGCGCCCTGGTGCAGTTCCAGCGTGTCGCCCGAGGCCAGCCAGGCAAAGCGCACGTATTCGTGGGCCGCCAGGTCCGGCGGGATGCGAGGCTTGCCGCGCCTGGCCAGGTAGGAGGGGGCGGCGACCAGGTAGCGGGGCGACATGGCCGCCTTGCGCGCGATGGCATTGGGAGGCAGGTTGCCGCCCAGGCGCAGCGCCACGTCCACGCCTTCTTCCACCAGGTCCACGTAGCGGTCGTTCAGGATCAGTTCGACCTGGATGTCGGGATAGTCGTCCAGGAAATCCCGGACCATTGCGTTCAACCGGAACTGGCCCAGCGCCACGGGCGCGTTGATGCGCAGGAAACCGGCGGGCTTTTCGGTCTGGCCGCGGGCATCGGCGACGGCTTCCGAGTATTCCTCCAGCACCCGGGTGGCGCGTTCGTAGAAGCGTTTGCCTTGTTCGGTGGGCACGACGCGCGTCGTGCTGCGTTCCAGCAGCCGCACGTTCAACTCCTTTTCCAGCGCGGCGACGATCTTGCTCAGCGCGGGTTGGCTCAGGGCTTGTTCGCGTGCGGCGGCCGACAAGGTTCCCAGATCCACGGCGCGGACAAAGGCCCGCATGGCGCGCAGGGTATCCATGGTCATTCCTGTTTGGAAGAAGTGGCATGCATTTTAGGGCTCTACCTGCCGAATTAGGAAGAATCTATCGTGGCGTCACTTTCCCTTTTTTCTGGAGTCGCCATGAATCGCTTCAATCTCTATTCCCTGGCTTCGGCCGCCGCCTTCGCCGCAGGCCTTGCGGTCCTGGCCCCGTCCGCTGGCGCCGCAGCGCAGTCCCAATCCCCGGAGCTGCCTGGCAAGCAGTCCGATACTGCATATGCCGGCTGGATCGGCTCCTGGTTCGCCAGCCCGCAACCCTTGTGGGAGGATTCGTTCGTGCTGCCCACGGAGATGCCGGCCGAGTTGCGTGGCCAAACCTTGCGCCAGACGCTCATGCTCAGCATGGGCGGACCCCGCATGCGGGTGGTGGTATCCAACCGCTACGGCACACAGCCTCTGGAGATCGGCGCGGGCAGCGTGGCCCTGGGCGCGGGCGGCTCGAAGATCCGCCCGGCGTCCAGCCGTGGGCTGGCCTTTGGCGGACGGCCTGGCGTGACGGTGGCGCCGGGAGCGCAGGCGGTCAGCGATCCCGTGGACCTGCCGGTCTCCGCACTGGCCGAGCTGGCTGTCAGCCTTTACTTTCCGCGGGCCACGCCGGTGACGACTTTCCACTGGGGCGCGCAGCAGACCGGCGCCCTGGTCCGGGGCGATGCCACGGCGGCGGCGGAGTTGCCCGATGCGCAGGCGCTGCAAGGCCGGGCTTTCCTTGCCGGGATCTGGGTGGAGAGCCCGTCGCGCGCGCCGGTGGTGGTGGCGTTTGGCGATTCCCTGACCGACGGTAACGGTTCGACCCCAGGGGCGAATCGCCGCTGGCCGGATTTTCTTGCTCGCCGCCTGGCGCCGCAAGGCATAGGCGTGGTGAATGCGGGCATTTCGGGGGCGCGAGTCTGGGGCGACAAGATGGGCGTGAACGCGATGGCCCGTTTCGATGCGGACGTGCTGTCGCAGCCCGGTGCGCGCACGGTGGTGATGATGATGGGCATCAATGACATCGGTTGGCCGGACAGCGGATTTGCGCCGGCGGAAGCGCCCATGACGGCGGCAAGATTGACCGAGGGCTACCGGCAGCTGGCGGAGGCGGCCCGCGTCCGCGGCGTGCGCATTGTGGGCGGCACCATTGCGCCGTATGAGGGGTCGCTGCATGGCACGCCGCTGTCGGGCCATTACAGCCCGGCGAAGGATGCCGTGCGGCGGGAGGTGAACCGCTGGATCCGCGAAAGCGGTGTGTTCGACGCCGTGATCGACTTTGACGCGGTACTGCGTGATCCGGCGCGTCCGACCCGCCTGCTGCCCGCCTACGACTCAGGCGACCATCTGCATCCCAACGATGCCGGCTACGAGGCCATGGCGCAGGCGCTGGACCAGGCCACGCTATTCGGCGATCGAGCGGTGCCCCGGGGGCTTCAATGAAAATTGCGGCTCTGGGTGTTCAACCCGCCCAGCAGCTCGGACAAATCCACCAGACGCTGCGCGATCAGGTGGCGTACGCCATCGACGCTTTGCCAGGATCCATAGACACCCAGCAGCGTGGCCCCCAGCAATTCGCGGCGCTGGCGTTCGATGAGTTCCGGACGCACCACCACGTTGACGGGACCGGTTTCATCTTCCAGCGTGACGAAGATCACGCCCTTGGAGGTCTGCGGGCGTTGGCGCACGGTGACGATGCCGCAGGCGCGCGCCACGCGCTTGTCGGGGTAGCCGTTCAGCACCGAGGCGGGCTGGAAATTGCGTGCCGCCAGTTGGTGGCGCAGCAGCGCCACGGGGTGGCTGTGCAAGGTCAGTCCCACGCTGCGGTAGTCGGCCGCCACGGTCTGGCCCTCGGAGGGCGCGGACAATTGTGGCGCCTGGGTTTCGTGGATGGCGGCGTCGCGCAGCAGGTCGCGGCTTTGCACGCTGGCCGCGGCTTCCCAGCTGGCCTGTCGGCGGTGGCCCGCCAGGGTGCGCAAGGCGTCGCCGGCGGCCAGGGCATTGAGGTCATGCCGGGAGAGCGCGGCGCGGCGGGCAAGGTCGCCCGTGTCGGCAAAGGGCGCGGCAGCGCGCGCGTCCTCGATGCGCCGCGCCGTGTCCTCGCGCATGCCCTGGATCAGGCTCAGCCCCAACCTGACGGCGGGCCGGGAACCCTCTACTGACGGCGCGTGCGGGTGCGAAATCCGGCGGGCGCCGGGGTGGTCCTGGGGCAGGGTCTCGAGGGCGGAGTCCCAGCCGCTGACGGTCACGTCGGGCGGCAGCACACAGACGCCATGGCGGCGGGCGTCCTGCACCAGTTGGGCGGGCGCGTAGAAGCCCATGGGTTGGGAGTTGAGCAAGGCGGCCAGGAAGGCTTCCGGTTCGTGCCGCTTGAGCCATGAACTGGCATAAGCCAGCAGGGCGAAGCTGGCGGCGTGGCTTTCCGGGAAGCCGTATTCGCCGAAACCTTCTATCTGCCGGAACAGCGCTTCGGCGAAATCCAGCGCGTAGCCATGCGCCAGCAGCCCGCCCACCAGTTTGGCGCGGTACTTGTCCACGCCGCCCTTGCGCTTCCAGGCCGCCATGGAACGGCGCAACTGGTCGGATTCGCCTGGGGTGAAGCCGGCGGCCACCACGGCGATCTGCATGACCTGTTCCTGGAAGATGGGCACGCCCATGGTGCGGCTGAGCACGCCGCGCACTTTTTCGCTGGGATAGGTCTCGGGCTCTTTGCCTTGGCGGCGGCGCAGGTAGGGATGGACCATGCCGCCCTGGATGGGGCCGGGGCGCACGATGGCGACCTGCACTACCAGGTCGTAGTATTCGCGCGGGCGCAGCCGCGGCAGCATGGTCATTTGCGCGCGGGATTCGATCTGGAACACGCCTATGGTGTCGGCGTCGCAGATCATGTCGTAAGTGGGGGAGTCGTCCGGCGGAATATCCTGCAACCGCAACGGCTGTCCGCGACGCTGGCCCGCCAGTTCCAGGGTGCGCCGCAGCGCCGACAGCATGCCCAGCGCCAGGACATCCACTTTCAATAGGCCCAGCGCATCCAGGTCGTCCTTGTCCCATTGCACGACGCTGCGGTCCTCCATGGCAGCGTTTTCGATGGGCACCAGGCGCGACAGCTTGCCGCGGGAAATCACGAAGCCGCCCGGGTGCTGCGACAGATGGCGCGGAAAGCCCATCAGCGTCTGCGCCAGCGCCGCCCACTGCCGCGCCACCTGTGACTCCGGATCCAGGCCACAGGCCCCCAGGGTGCGCAGCATTTCTTTCTTGCCGTCCCACCATTGGTGGGCGCGGGCCACCGCGTCGATGACGCCCAGGTCCACGCCCAACGCGCTGCCGGTATCGCGCAGCACGCTGCGCGGCCGGTAGGAAATGACCACGGCGGTGAGCGCGGCGCGGTCACGGCCGTATTTGCGGTAGATGTACTGGATGACCTCTTCGCGGCGCTGGTGTTCGAAGTCCACGTCGATGTCGGGCGGTTCGTTGCGTTCCTTGCTGATGAAACGTTCGAACAGGCTGTTTCCGCGCGCCGGATCCACCTCGGTGATGCCCAGGCAGTAGCAGACCGCGGAGTTGGCGGCGGATCCGCGGCCCTGGCACAGGATGCCCGCCCCGCGGGCGTACTGGACGATGTCGTAGACCGTCAGGAAATAGGCTTCGTAGTTCAGGTCCGCGATCAGGGCCAGTTCTTTTTCGATCTGTACGGCCACGCTGTCCGGCGTGCCCGCGGGGAAGCGCCGAGCGGCCCCGGCCAGGGTCTCCTGGCGCAGATAGGTCGCCGGCGTGTGACCGCGCGGAATGATTTCGTCCGGGTACTCGTAGCGCAGTTCGTCCAGGCTGAATGCGCAGCGGCGCGCCACCACCAGGGTCTGGGCCAGTGCCTCCGGCGGATAGAGGTTGGCCAGCCGCATGCGCGTGCGCAGGTGTTGTTCGGCGTTGCCGGACAGTTCGTAGCCGCATTGCGACACCGGCTGGCGGGTACGGATGCCAGTCAGTGTGTCGTGCAAGGGCTTGCGCGAACGCAAATGCATCTGCACCTGGCCCAGCGCCACGATGGGGAGCCCCGCGGCCTGCGCGGCCTGTTCGACCGCGGCGCGGTGCAGATCGTCGCGGGAGCGGTGCAGCAGGGTCAGCCCCACCCAGGCGCGGTGGGGGAAAACGCGCGCGAGCCAGCGCGCTTGTTCGGCCATGCGATCGGCATCGGTGCCGTAGGCGGGACTCAGGATGGCCAGGCATTCGGGCAGATGGCGCAAATGGGCGCAGTCCGTCGGCGGATGGGTGAAGTCTTCGGGCGCGAGGCGGTATTCACCCTTGGGCGCGCGGGTGCGGGCCAGGGTGATCAGTTCTGACAGATTGCCGTAGCCCTCGCGCGTTTGCGCCAGCAACGTCAGGCCCAGCGGCGCGGCGTCGGGCGCGGCGCGCAGCTGGAAGGTGGCGCCGATGATGAGCGGCAGCTTGCGGGCTTTGGCTTCCACGTGGGCGCGGACCACGCCCGCCAGCGAGCATTCATCGGTGAGGGCGAGCGCCGCGTAGCCCAGTTCGGCGGCCCGCTCGATCAATTCTTCCGGATGCGAGGCACCCCGCAGGAAGGAAAAATTGGATTGGCATTGCAATTCGGCGTAGCCGGGCAGCAATTGGGCCAGGGAGGCGGAGATATCGTCGTCCATGCGCATGCGCCTTCAGGCGTAGAGCCCATGGAGGAACCAGCTGGCGTGCTCATCGTCGCGCTCGCGGTAGATCCAATAACGCGCGCCGGCGGCGTCCTCGGCGACGAAATAATCGCGCACGGTCAGGGCCGGATCCCACCAGCCGCTTTCGATGCGTTCGGGGCCGCGCATCAGCCGCAGCGCCTGGCCGCCGTACTGCGGCCGATGCCCGGACAGCTTCAAGGGCTGCGGCGCATCCAGCAGCCAGAAGGGCCGGTCCAGCAGGGCGGGCAGGGGAGCGGGGCGGGGCGACGGAGACAGCGCGTCGCCCCAGGCGTTGGCGGCCTCGGGACGATGATCGGGCACCGGATGGGCATGGCGCACCTGGTCGCGGCCCAGCCGCGCCACCAGCAGATCCAGCAGCCGGGCATGGTCGGCGGGCGTGCCGCCAGGCTCGGGGAACAGGGTGGTGCTGGCGGCGGGCTGCTCGACCGTGTCGGGCGCCAGCAGCGCCACCCCGATCACGGGGGCTGCCAGCGTGTAGCGGGCCAGTTTCTCTCGCAACAGATGCAGGATCTGCGGCGCCTGCCAGACGGGCTGGGCCAGGGCCAGCTCCAGCTCGGTGGGCGGCCGGGCGTGGCGGCCGCGTTCGTGTTCCATGCTGAGCACCACGCGGCGCACCGCCAGTTGCCGGGCGCTGAGCCAGCCGCCCAACTGTTCGGCCAATCGGCGGGCCACCGCCAGCACCGCGTCGGTGTGCTCGACGTAGTCCGTGAGCTCTATGCGGCGTGAAAACTGAGGCGGCGGTTCGATCCAGCGGTGGAGTTCAGGCGCCTGGCCGTAGGCGGCGTCCAGGGCCTGGAGCAGTTCGGGCGTGCTGCGCCGCTGCAGGCCCGCGCGCGGCAGGGCGCGCAGGTCCGCCAGGGTATGGCAGCCGATGTCATCGAGCCAGTCGCGGCGGGCCTGCGCCTGCGGCAGCAGGGCCAGGGGCAAGGCGTCCAGCCGCCGGGTGAGCGTGGGCAGCGTCAGGGTGCGCCGGTGGGCGCGCCGGCCGGGGCTGCGCGCCAGCAGCCAGGCGCCGGCGGCGCTGGGCGCCATGCCGAGCGAGACGCGCAAGTCCAGGGCGCGCAGGGTCGCGGCCACGCGGCGGTGCAGGGCCTTGGGCCCGCCGAAGAACATCAGGCTGGCGCCCACGTTCAGCAGCAGGGTGTCACCGTCAGCCAGGGCGACTTCGGGCGTGTATTGCAGCAGGGCCAGCGCCGCGCCCTGCATGGCCTCGGCTTCGGCCTGGACCTCGCGGGGCAGCAACTCGACCTGGGGGGCGATGGCGGCCGCGCCGGCGCGGCGCATGCCCGGCTTGACGCCAGCCCGGCGGGCGGCGGGAGTCAGGGCGGCGACGCGTTCCTGGTCCAGGACCGCGTAGGCCTGCCCCTCAAGCGGCCAGTGCGGGCGCAGTGCGTCCAGCGGCAGGCAGCGCAGGAAGGCGGCGATCCAGAGGCGCATGGCGGGGAGAGGCAGGAGTGGTGGCGCCGGGTTCCAGGCCCACGTATAGCGGCGTATCGCAGGCGGGCCCGCGGCGTTTCAGGATATGCACGGACAAGCCGCCCGCGGCCGGCGCGAGCGCCAGCCGCAAGGGAGCGGGGGTAGCGTTCTGCGCCGCGCTGCTGGGGCGCACGGCGATGAACAGCAGGTCGCTGGCCTGGGCCGCCAGGTGCAGGCGGCGCAGGGATTCGGGGCGCACGTGGGGCAGCCAGCAGATCAGGGCGCCGCAACTGCCGTTCTTCAGGATCTGTTCGGCGGCCCAGAGCGCATCCACGGGCTTTTCCGGCGCCACCCAGAGCAATTGGCGGGGATCCAGCCGCCAGCTCATCCAGCTGGCGATGTGCGGGACGTGCGGCGGCTGCACCAGCGCGATGGCGCGGCGCGTCTCCAACTGGGCCAGCGCCGGACGCAACAGGCGGATTTCACCGATGCCGGGGTGCGGGACCAGTAATTCGTTCAGGGAACCCAGCGGCCAGCCGCCATCCGGCAGCTCGGCGGAAAGCGCGGCATGCCCGGTGGGCAGGGTGCGGGCGGCGCCTTGGGCCAACTGAGTGGCGCGCCACAACGCGGGATGGATACGTTCTGGGGACTGCATGGCAAATCGGT
The DNA here is from genome assembly GCF_035282245.1 of Achromobacter sp. D10. Taxonomy (NCBI): domain Bacteria; kingdom Pseudomonadati; phylum Pseudomonadota; class Betaproteobacteria; order Burkholderiales; family Alcaligenaceae; genus Achromobacter; species Achromobacter sp. D10. Next base: position 768,682 of record NZ_JAYJLE010000004.1, on the reverse strand, counting down.
TTCCGGGATGAAGAACCCGGCGGAAGTGGCCGATATGCCATTATAGCTGTATGAATATACAGTAGTTAAAGGGGCCGGACCGTCCCCGCCGTGGCCGTGGAAGCGGGAGCGGCCGGCACCCCGGCGGCCCGATCCAGCTCCAAACCGTAGAAACGCATGTCCTCGTACCGTATCCAGTGCGATTTGCGCACCAGCCTATGGCCGATCCACAAAGCCAGGAACAAAGGAATCGCCAGGTAGGTGGAAATCACGCCGATCCAGTCGATGCGGTCTTGCAGGAAAGCCTGGTAGTTCTGGCCCAACGTGACCAGCAGGCACAGCACGAAGGCGAGCAGCGGGCCGAAGGGAAACAGGCCGGCCTTATAGGGCAGGTCGGCGGTGTCGTAGCCGTGCTTCACATAGCCCTGGCGGAAACGGTAATGGCTGACCGCGATGCTCAGCCACACGATGAATTCCGTCATGCCCGCGAAGTTCAACAACCAGATGTATACGGCCTTGGGGCTGTACACCAGGCTGAACAGGCACAGGCAGGCCAGCAACGCCGTGGCTATCAGCGCGTACAGCGGCACGCCCTGGCGGGTGACGCGCCGGAATACGGCGGGGGCCTGGCCTTCGGCCGCCATATTGAACAGCATCCGCGTGGCCGCATACATGCCGGAATTGCCAGCCGACAGCACCGAGGTCAGGATCACGGCGTTCATGACGGTGGCCGCCGACAGCAGCCCTGCATGTTGGAACACCAGCGTGAAGGGGCTGACGGCGATGTCTTCCACCTCGTTGCGCAGCAGCTGCGGGTCGGTATAGGGCAGCAGCAGGCCGATGATCAGGATGGCCAGCACGTAGAACAGCAGGATGCGCCAGAACACATGGTTGATCGCACGCGGAACGTTGCGGCGGGGATTTTCGGATTCGCCGGCGGCGACCGCCACCAGTTCCGTGCCCTGGAACGAATAGGCCACCACCATCGCCACGCCCACCCAGGTGGCCGCGTTGCCTACGAAGGGGGCGTCGCCCACCGACCAGTTGGCCAGGCCCACCGTCGTGCCGCCATGGATGATGCCCGCCAGCATCGCCAGCCCGACCCCGATGAAGCACAGCACGGCAACCACCTTGATGATGGCGAACCAGTATTCCGCCTCTCCGAAGCTGCGCGCCGAGAAGGCATTCAGGCCGAAGGTCAGGGCCAGGAAGGCCACGCTCCATATCCAGCCCGGCGTGTCGGGAAACCAGTACGCCATGACGAGCTGCGCGGCTACGACGTCCACGGCCACGACGGTGGCCCAGCTGACCCAGAAGTTCCAGCCCAGCGCGAAACCGAAGCCCCCGTCCACGTAGCGCGAGGCATAGGTGCAGAAGGAACCCGATACCGGCATGAAAGTGGCCAGTTCGCCCAGGCTGGTCATGATGAAGTAGACCATCAGTCCGATGGCCAGATAGACGAGCAGCGCGCCGCCCGGGCCTGCTTGCGCGATGGCGGCGCCGGAGGCGACGAACAGGCCGGTGCCGATGGCTCCGCCTAACGCTATCATCGTGAGGTGGCGCGCCTTGAGCACGCGATGCAGCTGGTTCTGGCTGGCAGGCGTGGCGCCAGATTCTGTCGTCGGAGTTTGCATTGCTGGGGTAGGAGGTTGCCGGGGCGGCGGACAATCGGGCAGGGGCGGGCGGCCTGGCCGCCAAGCAACGCCGCGCAAGCCAGCCGGTCCGTGGCGGTGCGGCAAAGGTTGCTTCAAGGCGCGCATTTTACAATGCGGCTATTCCGGGGCCGTTCGGCGGCCCCAGCCAGCACGGAGCAGTTTCATGGCGTCTTCCACTTCTATCGAATTCCTTCCCGATGCCGGCGTCGACGTGCGCCAGCTGTTCATCCTGCTGCATGGCGTGGGCGGCACGCCCGATGACATGGAGCCTTTGGCGCGGGCGGTGCGCGCGGCGTTTCCCAGCGCGGCAGTGCTCGTGCCCCAGGGTTTCGAAGCCTTCGACGGCGGTGGCGACGGCCGTCAGTGGTTCTCAGTGCGTGGCGTAACCGAGGAAAACCGTCCCGAGCGCGTGGCGCGGGCCCTTCCTCCCCTGGAAACCTATGTGCGCGAGGCCCAGGCCCGCTTTGGCCTGCTGCAATCGGACACGGCGCTGGCGGGCTTTTCGCAGGGCGCCATCATGGCGCTGGAACTGGTGCAGGCGCACGACGGCATGGCCGGGCGCGTCATCGCGTTTTCGGGGCGCTATGCCCAGATGCCCAAGGCCGCGCCCCAGTACACCACGCTGCACCTGCTGCATGGCGCAGCCGACCCCATCATGAGCGTGGACCATATCCAGGCCGCGCAGGCCCGCCTGACGGAACTGCATGGCGATTCGACCATCGACATCGCCAGCCACGTGGGGCATGCGCTGCATCCGGCGCTGATCGAGCGCGCCATCCTGCGCCTGCAGACCTGCGTGCCGCTGCGCAGCTGGGAAGCCGCGCTGGGCCTCAATCAAACGCCGCCGGACGGCAGCTCGGTGCATTGATCATTTTTCCCAGCCGCCGCCCAGCGCCAGGAACAGCGCGATCTGGTCGTTGCTGAGCTCGGCCTGCGACGCGGCCAGCGCGCTTTCATTGCTGGCCAGTGTGCGTTCGGCATCCAGCACGGTCAGGTAGTCGGTCTTGCCGTATTTGAACAGGCGGCTGGCTTGCGAGGCCGCCTCCGCGCTCTGGTCGCGCGCGGCGCGCAACGCGGCGTCGCGGTCCAGTTGGCGCGCGTAGACCACCAGGGCGCTTTCCGTTTCCCGCAGGGCATTCAGCACGGTGGCGTCAAAGCGCGCCGCCGCGGCCTTGGTGCTGGCCTGCGCTTCGGCGATGCGGGCCTGCGCCGCGCCGGTGTTGGGAATCGTCCAGGAAATCAGCGGCCCGACGCTCCAGCTGAACGTGCCGCGGTCGCCGAACATATTGGCCGGCCCCCCCGAAGCGGCCGACAAACCCAGCGAGATCTTCGGATACAGGTCCGCCGTGGCTACGCCGATGCGGGCGGTGGCCGCGGCCAGCGTGCGCTCGGCCTGGCGGATGTCCGGACGGCGGCGCAGCAATTCGGCGCCGTCGCCCACCGGGATGGTTTCCGTCAGGCGCGGCGCCTGGGCGCATTGCAGCAGCGAGGACGGAATTTCGCCGGGCGTCTGGCCGGTCAGCGCCGCCAGGCGGTACAGCGCAGTGCGCTGCTGGGCCTGGAAGGGCGGCAGGTTGGCCTGCAATTGTTCAAGCTGGCTGCGGGCGCGGGTCACGTCCAGCGTGGTGCCCCGGCCGGCACGTTGCAGCCGGTCCACTGCGTCCAGGGACTCCTTCTGCACCTGCACCGAATGCTGGGCGGAGGCCAGCTGCATGCCGGCCGCGCACATATTGGCGTAGGCCCGGGCGGTCTCGGCGGCCACCGTGACGCGGGTGGCGTCGTAGGCGGCCTGCGCGGCCTGCTCGTCGCCGCTTGCCGCTTCCACGGCGCGGCGGATCTGGCCGAACAGGTCCAGCTGGTACGAGACGCTGGCGCCCATGGAATAGGACCAGCGGTTGGGCGGATCGATGCCGGGCTGCAATTCCTGCAGGCCGGACACATGGCCGAAGCTGGGCGAGGCGTTGACGCCCAGGGAGGGCTGCTGCTGCGCCTGCGCTTCGCGCACGGCGGCCTGGGCCCGTTCCAGGTTGGCGCTGGCCACGCGCAGGTCGGTGTTGGCGGCCAGGGCCTTTTCCACCAGGCCATCCAGCACGGGATCGTCATACAGGCGCCACCAGTGGCCAGGCACCGCATCCTGCCGGAACGCGGCCTCGCGTGCTTGCGCGAACGGCGCCTGCGCGCTCTGCCGCTCGGCCACCGACCCTGCGGGCACCTGATAATCAGGGCCCACGGTGGTGCATCCGGCTAGCGTCAGGGCCAGCATCAGCGGCAGGAGGTGTCTGGTGTTCATGGCAATTACGGCTGTGCGTCGATAAGAAGTAAATGATTGGAAAGAGGAATTGGGCGTTCGGTCAGGATGGCTGGCGCGCGTTGGCCGGCACATTGGCGGCTGCGGGGCCCGGATCGGAATCCACCGACACCGTGGCGGTCTGGCCGGCGACCAGGCGCACGCCTTGCGGCACCTCGTCGATCTTCACGCGTACCGGAATGCGTTGCGCCAGACGGACCCAGTTGAACGTGGGATTCACATTGGGCAGCAGGTTGGCGCCGGTGCTGCGGTCGCGGTCGGCGATGCCCATGGCAATGCTCTCCACATGGCCGCGGATATGGTGCGAGTCGCCCATCAGCGTCACCGTGACGGGGTCGCCCTCATGGATGCCAGGCAGCTTGGTTTCCTCGAAATAGCCTTCGACGTAGAAGGAGGCGGAATCCACCAGCGCCATGACGCCGCGGCCGGCGGTGGCGTAGGAGCCGGCGCGCAGGTCCAGATTGGTGACGCGGCCGTCGTTGACCGCCAGCACCCGGCTGCGTTCCAGGTTCAGGCGCGCGGTATCGAGCTGCACTTCGGCCTGGGCCAGCGCGGCTTCGGTCTGCTGCAGCTTGGTCTGGCTTTGTTCCAGCGCCTCGGCGGCCACCAGCTGGCCCAGCGAACGGTTGCGCTTGGCATCGCGCACCGCCTGGTCGCGCGCCACTTGTGCGGATCGCACCGAGGCTTGTGCCTGGTCGTAGGCCAGCTGGAAGCGCGCCCGGTCGATTTCAAACAGCAGGTCGCCGGCCTTCACGTCCTGGTTGTCGTGCACCGGCACGCTGGTCACCAGGCCGGAGACATCCGGGGCGACTTGCACCACGTAGGCCTTGACGCGGCCATCGCGGGTCCAGGGTTCGACTTCATAGTGCACCCAGAGCTGCCAGCCGGCGTAGGCGGCCGCGGCGACGACGACGGCGGTCACCGCGAACTTGCCGATGGCTGCGGGGCGCAGGGCATTGGGGAGTTTCATGCTTATCTCTGGAGAAAATAGGGGGAAATGAGGGATACGCCGTACAGCAGCACCACGAACAGCGCCAGGTCGAATAGCGCGGGGTGCCACACCAGGCGGTACAGCCCGACGCGGGCCAGCACGCGGCGCACTGCCCAGGCCACGCCCAGGGTGACCACGCCCAGCACCAGCAGCCAGGGGAAGTAGACGCCGTAGAGATTGAATTCGCCGATCATGATGCTTCTCGGGTGGGGTGGGCGGGTTGGTAGTCGGGCGCGTCGGGGAAAAAGGCGCGGCGTATGCCCACCAGGGCGACCACCGCCCGGTCGCGGGCAGCGGCGCCCGGGGGTGTCGACGCCACGCTGGCAAGCGCGCGGTCTATCTGCGCCAGGAACTCGGGGGTTTTCTCGCCGGCCTGCCAGGCCGAGCGGGCGCGGAAGAAACTGGCCAACCCATCCAGCACGGGCTGGATGGCGGGCTCCGCCATGGGCAAGTGGCGCCGCGCGCGCTGCAGTTCGGTGATGTCGCGGCCCACGCGCAGGTCTTTCAGCGCGTCGACGGCGACCACGTCGTCGGGACGTTGGGCCAGGGCCAGGCGCGGTTGCAGCAGGCCAATGCGGTCCAGCATGCGGGCGGCGTAAGTATGGCGAGACGGCGCGCGCGGCGAACTGGCCAGCGTGGCCAGTTCCTTCCAGTTGGCGGCCTGGATGCGGCGCGCGCTCCAATCGGCGCTGACGGTGCGGAAGATGGCGGCGATGATGGCCGCCGTGGCCACGCCCATGCACTGCGCGACCTGTGTGTCGATGAAGGACACGATGTCGGCGGTGTTGGTGTCCTGCAGCGCCATCGTGCCCAGAAAGCCGAACAACATCGCCATGGCCTTGCCGGCCGTGGCGGGCCGGGCGATGAAAATACCCAGCACGAAGGCCGTGGGCAGCATGGCCAGGGCCAGCATCTCGAACGAGTGCAGGGCAGGCATGATGCCCAGCAGATACAGCGCCGACAGCGGAATCGAATACACCGTGTAGGTCAGGAACTGCATGATCCCGGGGACGGGATTGTCTTGCGACGCAAAAAAGCAGCTGAAGATGGCGGCCATGAGCGCGGCGGTGGCGCCGTTGCTCCAGGCCGTGCCGATCCAGAACGCGCAACACACCGAAATGGCCACACCGGCAGCCAGGGCCGACAGCAGCGCCATGCCGCGATCGCGATGCAGCACCGCGTTGGGGGCACGGTTGGAACGCGGCGAGCGCAGCGGCGCGCCCGCCAGGCCCGCGCGGATTTCGCGGCGCAGCGCCAGGCATTCGTCATACGTGTCGATGAGCTCGCGCAAGCGCGTCATCAGGCTGGCCAGCAGCACGTCGCGCCAGGCCGAGCGGCTGTCGATCGCCGGCGTCAGCCGGGTCGCCGCGGCGCGCAGGCGTACCGCGGTCTCGTGCGTGGCCTGGGCGCCCGCGTTGATCCATTCGGAAATATCGGCCAGCAAAGCCGTAACCGGCTCGGGCAGCGGCTGGCCGTCGGCCTGCAAGGCGCGCATGCGGTCTTCCACGGCGGACACGGTGGGTGTCAGCGCCGCGATCTGGTCCTGCATGGCGCGCACCGCGCCCGAGGTCCAGCGCAGGTTGCTGGTGTCGAAGGGCACGTGGGTGGACATCAGGCGCAACTGGGTGATGTCGTTGGCCAGCACCCGGCGGTCCCGGTCTTTCTGCTCTGTGGTCTTGCCGCTGAGGGTGTCGTGCATCCAGTTGCGGGCGTCGCGCACGGCCTTGTCCAGCATCAGGGTCAGGGCCGGGGCAAGCCCGCGCGGCAGCACGATGCTGTGGATCAGGGTGGCGCAGACGATGCCCAGGGTGATTTCCTCGACGCGCGCAAGCGCGGTGTCGAACACCTGGGAAGGGGCCGTCACGCTGGGGAATCCGATCATTGCGGCGGTGTAGCCGGCCAGCATGAACAGGTACGAGCGCGGAGTGCGGTCCAACACCGACATATAGAGGCACGCGCCCACCCACAGCACCATGGCGGCGGTCATTACGACCGGGGAGTTGGACAGCCGCGGCACCAGGTAAACGGTGGCGGCCGACCCGAAGAACGTGCCTGCCAGGCGGTACAACGCCTTGGAACGCACCGCGCCCGACCAGGGCTGGGCCACCACGTAAGCCGTGGTCATGGCCCAGAACGGGCGCGGCAAGCCCATGCTGTAGGCCAGGTAAAGCGCCATGATCGCGCTCAGATAGCTCTTGAGCGAGAAGACGGTTTCGCGGACGTTGGGGAGTTTCACGCTTGTTCGTCCTGTGGCTGTGTACCCGCGCCGCTGCGGCCGAGGGTCACTTTCAGGCAGTCGAAGACCCGCAGGCAGGCTTCCAGGTCCGCTTCGCTTACGTCCCGGAACAGGCGGCGGCGCAGATCGACCAGCACGTCTTCGACCTTGGCGCGCAAGGCGTGGCCGGAGTCGGTCAGGTGCAGGGTCTTGGCGCGGCGGTCATGCGCATCTTCGCGGCGTTCCATCAGGCCGGCGGCGACCAGCTGGTCCAGCACCCGCACCAGCGAGGGGCCTTCCACACCCAGCGCTTCGGCCAGCGCGCCCTGGCGCACGCCGTCTCCCAGCCGGCCGGCCAGGATGACGGGCCAGGCGGTGGCCTGGGACAGGCCGTAGTCGGCCAGGGCCTTGTCGGCGGCGCCGCGGTAGGCGCGCGACAGCACCATCAGTGCGGAGGTAGTGGCCATGAGCTGGGAGTCGGTGGGCGTGTTCATGGAATAGATTGTATCCTATCTATTAGCTTACTAATAATTGAAAATGGCGATTATCTCCATGGATTTTCTCAATCGGGAAAATAGGGGCGGGCTTTCCATTCATGGAAAGCCGGCAGGGCGAGCGGGATTCTCAACGTCGCGCCGGGCGACGGGGGCGCGGCGCGGATGGCCGCGCCCAGGCGTTCAGCCGTTGCAGTCGGCCCAGCAGTTGGGCGTTTCGTACAGGCGTACGCGGGTCAGGCGCAATTCGGCGCCATAGTGCCCGTGATAGTGCGGCGCCAAGGTCTCGAAGACGATGGCAGCGAGGTTCTCGGCCGTGGGAATGCGGTCCAGCACGACGGTCTTGTGGCCAGGCAGGCTGTCCAGGAAGCCGCGCACGGCGGCATCGCCCTCATAGACCAGGAACGCATGGTCCCAGACGTCCACGATGTGGGTTTTGGCGATGTGCTTGATTTCTGAGAAATCCATCAGCATGCCGTTGTCGGACTCGCCCGGCGCCTGCACCACATCGCCAGTCAGGGTGATTTCCAGCACATAGCGGTGGCCATGCAGGTTGCGGCATTGGCTGCGGTGGTCGGGAATGCGGTGGCCGGCGTCGAACTCGAGCCTGCGGGTCACGGAAATCATGGCGCGCTCCGCAGGGGGCAAGGGTAAATCATGGAATGCCTATGTATTTGTGGGTCTGCAGGCTGAGCCGCCACTGCGGATGCTGCATACAGTATTGGACGGCTTGCTCGGTATTGGCCGCGCGCGCGGGGCCGTCCATGGGTTGCAGGAAGAAATGGTCGAAATCCAGGTGCGCGAAGGCTTCGGGGCGGGCGTTGGCTTGCGGGTAGACGAGCTTGAGCTCGTCGCCGCGTTCCAGGATCACGGGAGCCGTGCCCTTGGGGCTGACGCAGATCCAGTCGATGCCGGCGGGCGGCTTGATGGTGCCGTTGGTTTCGATGGCGATGGTGAAGCCGCGCGCGTGGACGGCGGTGAGCAGCGGGGCGTCCAGCTGCAGCAGCGGCTCGCCGCCGGTGAAGACCACGTATCGGTCGTCCGTGCCGGGGCCCCAGGCTGCGGCGATGGCGTCGGCCAGCAGGTCCGGCGTGGCGAACTTGCCGCCGCCTTCGCCGTCGGTGCCGACGAAGTCGGTGTCGCAGAAGGTACAGGCGGCGCTGGCGCGGTCGCTTTCGCGTCCGGTCCAGAGGTTGCAGCCGGCAAACCGGCAGAAGACCGCCGCGCGGCCTGCGTGGGCGCCTTCGCCCTGCAGCGTCTTGAAGATTTCTTTGGCGGAGTAAGTCATGGTGGTGCCGGCGGCGGGACGCCGGACAAATCGAGCAAAAGCGCATTATTTTACTTTGCGCGGGCCATCTATACTTGCGGCCTATGTTTCACGTCCAAGATTCCCTCTACCTGGATGAGCGCGAACTTGCGTTCACCATGATCCGCGCCCAGGGCGCGGGCGGCCAGAACGTCAATAAGGTGTCCAGCGCCGTGCACCTGCGCTTCGACGTGCGGGCCTCGAGCCTGCCCGAGGAAATCAAGGACGCGCTGTGCGCCTTGAGCGACCACCGTATTTCCAAGGACGGTGTCATCGTCATCAAGTCGCAATCGTTTCGCAGCCAGGAAAAGAACCGGGCGGAAGCCATCGAGCGCCTGATCTCCATGGTGCGCGCGGCGGCGCGCACGGACAAGCCCCGCCGCGCCACCAAGCCCACGCGCGCGTCCCAGCGCCGACGCGTGCAGCGCAAGGTGCAGCACGGCGAAATCAAGCGCCTGCGCGGCCGGGTGCAGGGAGACTGACCATGGCGGATGCGCGCCGGCGCTACCTCTACACCCTGGGCGTCCTGTTTGCCATTATCTGGACGGCGCTGGCCATCGCGCCGCATGACCGCGCGGACTGGGCGCTGGAGAACGCGCTGGTGCTGGCCTTTGGCGCGGCGCTTCTCGTCACGCGCCGCTGGTTCGTGTTTTCACGGACGTCGTACACGCTGATCTTCCTCTATCTGTGCCTGCATGCCGTCGGCGCCCACTACACGTACTCGCTGGTGCCCTACGATGATTGGTGGCGGGCGCTGACGGGCCACGGCTTGAACAGCATGGTCGGCTGGGAACGCAACAACTTCGATCGCGTGGTGCATTTTTCCTACGGGTTGCTGCTGGCCTATCCCATCCGCGAAATCTTCCTGCGCGTGGTCGAGGTGCGCGGCTTCTGGGCGTATTTCCTGCCCATGGACGTCACGCTGTCGACGTCGGCGCTGTACGAGTTGCTGGAGTGGGGCGCCGCCGCGACCGTGGGCAGCGAACTGGGCGCGGCCTATCTGGGCACGCAGGGCGACATCTGGGACGCGCAGAAGGATATGGCGCTGGCCGCCGCCGGGGCGGTCATCGCCATGGCGATCACCGCACTGGTCAACCGCCGCGCCCGGCGCGACCTGGCGCGCGATTGGGCCGACAGCCTCAAGCCGCGCCGCCAGACTGGCGGCTAGCCGCAGCGCCCGGCAGGGCCTGGCGGTGTATGCGGCGGCGGAAAAGATCGGCCATGGTTGCCGCCGCCAGCGACAGCGGCGTTCCCCGTAGCGTCATGATGCCTATGCTGGCAACCGGCATGGGCACGTCCGCCAGGATCTGGCTGGCCTCGCCGCCGTAAGGATGGACCTCGAGCATGCCGGACGGGCAGATGATCAGCGCGTCGCTGCGGACCATCAGGTTCCACATGACGGCGAAGGTATCGCAATCGATGACGCGTTCAGGCGCTTTCCGGCCGGTGGCGCGCAGGCCTTGCAGAAAAGCGTCCGTGTGGCTGCCGCCCGACACGTTGAGCAGCCATTCGCAGCCCACGATGTCTTCCCAGCGCGTCGCTTGCGCCAGCGGGTGACCGCGGCGGCAGGCAATCATGAATTCCAGCGGCCGCAAGGCCTCGAAATCGAATTCCTGCCCGTCATCGCCGCCCATCACGCCCGAGGCCAGCGCGAAATCCAGTGTGCCGTTGCGCAGCGCGGGCAAGACGGCGGCCAGCAAGCCTTCCGACACCTTGAGCCGGGCGGCGGGCATGCTCTGCCTGAAATCGTTCAGCACGTCCGGCAGCACATTCAGCATCACCATGGGCGTTACGCCCACCGCCACCCGCGCCTCGGCGCCGCTGAGCAACTGTCGGATGTCCTGGCGGGCCAGCGCCAGCTGAGCCTGGGCGAGCCGGGCCCGAACCGTCAGGTGTTCACCGCATTCGGTCACGGCAATGCCCTTGGGACTGCGGGTGAGCAGGGGCGCTTCGAGTTCGGTTTCCAGTTCCTTGATGGCCTTGGTCACTGCCGCCTGGCTCAGATGCAGGCTGCGCGCCGCGGCCCGGATGCTGCGGAGTTCGGCAACCTTCAGCCAGGCCCGAAGATGGTGGTCCTTCATGCGCCCCTCGGTGGTGACAACCAATGATTGTCACCTTAACAAAGAAATAGCCTTACGTGCAGCGCGGGCGATCTCTAAGCTTCCCGACGACTAGAACCGGTGCAGTCCCGTACTTCAGGAGCCAGCCATGCAGATCTTTCCCCGTCGTGTCCGCCAGGCCGTTTCACTGTGTGTTGCATTGTTGGGCGCGGCAGGCGCCGGCGCGGCCCGCGCGGACTGGCCCGAGCGGCCCGTCAAGCTCATCGTGCCGTACGTGGCGGGCTCGGGTCCCGACGTGGTCCTGCGTCCGATTGCCGATGCCCTCGGGCGCGAGCTGGGCCAGCCCGTCATCGTCGACAACCGCGGCGGCGCGGGGGGCATCGTCGGCACCCAGATGCTGGCCTCGGCGGCGCCCGACGGCTACACGATCGGCTTTGGCAATCTGGTGACGCTGGCGATCAACAAGAGCATGTACAAGAAGTTGTCTTACGACCCGCAGCGCAGCCTCGCGCCGATCAGTCTTGCCATCAGCAATGCGCTGGTGCTCATCGCCCGCAATGACTTCCCGGCCAGCAACGTGCGCGAGCTTGTCAGCTACGCCAGGCAGCACCCGGGCAAGGTCAGCGTGGGATCGTTGGGCGTGGGTTCCAGCGCTCATCTGGCTGGCGAAATGCTCAAAAGCGAGACCGGCACCACCATGCTGCACGTCCCCTACAAAAGCGGCCAGCAGGCGGTGGGCGACATCGCGGGCGGGCAGCTCGACGTCATGATCGACAACGTGGCCGGGGTACTGCCCTTCATACGGTCAGGCCAGGTCAAGGTGCTGGGCGCGACCAGTCTTGCGCGTGTGCCGGTCCTGCCCAACGTGCCCACCATCGATGAATCCGGCGTGAAGGGGTTCGAGGTGGTTTCCTGGGGCGGAATCGTCGCGCCCGCCGGCACGCCCAAGCCCATCATCGACAAGCTCAACGCAGCCATTGCCAAGGCCCTGCAAGATCCCGCGGTACTCAAGCTCAACGAGACGCTCTCTGTCGACGCCACGCCTTCCACTCCCGAACAGTTCGCCAGCCTGATCGCCACCGAGATTCCGCGTTGGGGCGAAATGGTCCAGCGTTCGGGCGCTACGGCCGATTGACGGGCGTTTGCATCCCTCGCGTTCATATTTACACGGAGCCAACATGACGCAAGAACTCTGGCGCAGGAACGCCGTCGATCTGGCACGCGCCATCCGCAACCGCGAAGTCTCCAGCCGGGAAGCCGTGCAGAGTTGTCTGCGGCGGGTGGAGGCCCTCAATCCCGTATTCAATCCGCTTACCGAGGTTTGCGCCGACCAGGCCCTGCAGGCTGCTGATGCCGCCGATGCCGCCATTCGCGCGGGTGGGCCTCTGGGAATGCTGCACGGCGTGCCGGTGACGATCAAGGCCAACGTCGATTTCGCCGGGTCGGCCACGACCAACGGCGTCGTGGCGTACCGGGATGTCATCGCCCGGGAGAACAACCCGGCCGTCGACAATTGGATCAAGGCGGGCGCGGTCGTGATCGGCCGCACGAACGTCCCGGCATTCTCCTGGCGCTGGTTCACGGACAACGACCTGCATGGCCGCACCCTGAACCCTTTCGACACCGGCCGTACACCGGGCGGTTCCAGCGGGGGCGCAGCCGTGGCCGCTGCCCTGGGCATGGGCGCCTTGGCGCATGGCAGCGATCAGGGAGGATCGATCCGATATCCGGCCTACGCTTGCGGCGTGGCGGGGCTGAGGCCGTCGCAAGGCCGCGTGCCGGCGTACAACGCCAGCCAGAAGTCGGAACGTCCGGTCGCCTCTCAACTGGCGGCGACGCAAGGGCCCTTGGCCCGGACCATTGCCGACCTGAGATTGGGGCTGGCGGCGATGTCCACAGGCGATTCCCGCGATCCGTGGTGGGTGCCGGCGCCGCTGGACCTGCGCCAGCCGGGCGACAGCAAGCGGGTGGCGCTGTTTTGCGGCACCTCCAGTATGAAACCCGATCCCGCCGTGCTGGATGCCTTGTTGCGCGCCGCCAAGAGCCTGGAAGACGCCGGCTACACCGTCGAGACCGCAGCACCGCCCAGGTTCGAGGAGGCCGCCGAGCTCTGGCTCAATGTGCTGATGAACGAGGCATCCGGCTCCATGGGCCGCGAAATCGAGCGCGCCGGCGACGCGGCAATACAGCGCGCATATCGCAGCATGCTGACGCACCGCTCGATCCTGGACAGGGACGGCTTCGTTCAGGCGATGGCCATGCGCACGACGGTGCTGAGGGAGTGGGGCGCATTCTTCGACCGCTATCCCGTCCTGCTCATGCCGGTATCGTTCGAACGTCCGTTCCTGATCGACCAGGACCAGCAAGGGGACGCCGCCATGGGCGGCATACTTCGGGCGCAGAGTCCGCTGGTTTCGACCGCGATTTTGGGTTTGCCCGGCCTGTCGGTCCCGGTCGGCCTGGCGGACGGCGTGCCCATGGGCGTCCAGCTGGTGGCGGGGCGATTCCGGGAGGATCTATGCCTGGCGGCGGGCGAGGCCATCGAGGCGCGCGCCTCGTGGTCGGTGCTGGAGCAGTGCCCGGCTTGAACCGCGGGGGTAGCGGTAGTGGGATACCGGGTCGCGCCCCGGGGATAGCCCTGGGCGCGGCAGGGGTATGACTATATATCGAATAGTTCCGATATAAGATTCGATAAATTGCGATACTTCGATATGACGGTCTCCACTTCCAGTCCTGATCCCGCCGCCGTACCGGCCATCGACGCCGACGCCATACTCAAGGCGTTGGCCAATCCGGTGCGGCGCGACATTCTCGCGTGGCTGAAGACACCGCATGCGTACTTCGAGGAAAGCCCGGGCCATACCTTCGAGCATGGCGTCTGCGCGGGCCACATCGATGGCCGCTGCGGGCTGTCCCAGTCCACCGTGTCGTCGCACCTGGCCGTTTTGCAGCGTGCCGGCCTGATCTCGGCGACGAAAGTGGGGCAATGGATTTTCTACCGTCGCAACGAAGCCGTCATTGCCGCATTCCTGCGGCAGTTGAATCAGGATATGTAGCCCCGCTACGCCAAGCGCCCCTGCACGGGGCCGAGGACCTTTGCATGAGCCAACTTTTCGAACCCCTGCGCGCAGGCGATCTGACGCTGCGCAACCGTATCGTCATGGCGCCTTTGACGCGCATGCACGCCAGCCCGGGCCGCGTGCCCAACGACCTGATGGTCGAGTACTACACGCAGCGCGCGGGCGCCGGCATGATCCTGACTGAAGCCACGGCGGTCACGCCGCAAGGCGTGGGCTATGCCGACACCCCGGGCCTGTGGACCACCGAGCAGGTCCAGGGCTGGCGCAAGGTTACGTCCTCGGTGCACCAGGCCGGCGGCCTGATCGTGGCGCAGCTCTGGCACGTGGGCCGCATTTCCGATCCGATGTTCCTGAACGGCGACCTGCCGGTGGCGCCCAGTGCCATCGCCGCGAAGGGCCATGTCAGCCACGTGCGTCCGGAACGTCCCTATGTCACGCCGCGCGCGCTGGAAACGGCGGAGCTTGCGGGCGTGGTCGAGGCCTACCGCCATGGCGCGAAGATGGCCATGGAAGCCGGTTTCGACGGCGTGGAAGTGCATGCGGCCAATGGCTATCTGCTGGACCAGTTCCTGCAGGACAGCACCAACCGCCGCACCGATGCCTATGGCGGTTCGCTGGAAAACCGTGCGCGGCTGTTGCTGGAAGTGGTGGATGCCTGCGTGTCGGTGTGGGGCGCGGGCCGCGTGGGCGTGCACCTGTCGCCGCGCGGGGAAATCCACAGCATGGGCGATTCGGACCCGGCCGCCACGTTCGGTTATGTGGCGCGTGAATTGGGCAAGCGCGGCATCGCCTTCCTGTGTGTGCGCGAGTACGAAGCCGCCGACAGCCTGGGGCCGATGCTGAAGGCCGAATTTGGCGGCACGTACATCGCCAACGAAGGCTTCGCGCGCGACTCGGCCGAAGCGGCCATCGCGGCGGGCCGCGCCGATGCCGTGGCCTTCGGCGTGCAGTACATCGCCAATCCGGACCTGGCGCGCCGCTTCGAACTGAAGGCGCCGCTGAACCGGCCCAATCCGGCCACGTTCTATGCGCCCGGCCCGGGCGGCTATACCGACTACCCGGCCCTGGCTTTTTAGCGGGCTGTCCTGCGGGACGGCATGGCAGGCGGCGGAAAGGCCTTCAGAACGTGGCGCGCATCGGATAGGTAAACAGGCCGAAATGCGCCGCGTTCAGGCCCAGGTGCGCGAGTACCGCAGCGGCCAGGCCGCCATATCGGTAGGCCAGGCCGTAGGCCGCGCCAGCCAGGCCGGCCAGCAGCATCCATTGCCAGCCGCCTGCGTAGTGAGCGAGGCCGAACAGTACGGCCGCGACCGCCAGCGCCGCCCACGCGCCCCAGGCATGCGGGCGCCATAAGGCCGTCAGCTGTTGCTGCAGATAGCCGCGGAACAAGGCTTCCTCGGCCAGCGTCACCAGCAGGGCATTGTTCAGCAGCCAGATCCAGCCCGATTGCGGCCATTTGGGCGCCCAGCCCACCACACCCAGGACGAGCGCGCAGCCCAGGCACACGGCCATCGCCGCCAGGCAGGCCAGGAGCGCGGCCTTCAGTGTGGCGCGTGGACTGTGCCCCGACATCGGCGGCGCCAGCGCCAGCACCACCCAGAACGCCACCAGCGGTTTGTCCAGATTCAGGTACATGCCGAACGGCACGGCATCCGGACTCAGCGGTGCCGGCGCGATGACCTGCGGGTTGTGAAAACCTGGCAGCAGGTGCAGGAACAGCATTGCGGCAAGCGCGAGGAAGAGGCCGTGGCCGGCGGCGCGCGCGGCCGCGCCCGATGCTGGCCGGACCAGCACGGCGGCCAGCACCAACAGCGCCGGCCCCGTGAGCGCGACGGAATCCATGGTGCCATCCATCCACGCCCATGCGTACGCGGCCCCCAGGGGCGCGAGCGCCCAACGCCGCGTGGCGGGCGGCCATAGCATGGCGGCGGCAAGAAACAGGGCGGACCAGGGGCTGAAGAGCGGCACGGGTGTACAAGCGCGGCGAAAGCGCTGAGTGTAAACGTCGGCTGGCGCATGCTCTGACGCCGCGGCGCGAACAACGGTATTCTTGCGCCACCCAGACACCAAGGAGCCAGACGATGAAAATGATTGCGTGGTTGATGCTGGCGGCGGCCGTGCTGCCCTTCGTATCGGCGATAGTCGCCAAGGCGGGCGGGAAAAAGTTTGACAACAATGATCCCCGCGCCTGGCTTGCGCGCCAGGAAGGCTGGCGGGCGCGGGCGAACGCGGCGCAGACCAATGCCTTCGAAGCGCTGCCGTTCTTTTTCGCTGCCGTGCTGTTCGCGCTGTATACCCAGGCGCCGCCCGCGCATGTCGCCACCTTGATGGCTTGCTGGCTGGGCGTGCGGCTGGGCTATCTGGCCATGTACCTCGCGGGCTGGGGCGCGCTGCGTTCGCTGGTGTGGGCGATCAGCGTGGGCTTCATCATCGCGATCCTCTTCTCTGGAGTGTAGAGGCGGGCAGTCATGCTCAATGCGATGGCGCCCGTGGCCAGCCGCGCGCCCTGACGGCGGCTACTTCCATTCGAAGACGGCGCGCGCGGTGCCTGAATTCTGCACGGAGACGTCGCGTTGCTGGGCCTGGCCGTTGTAGGTGGCCGAGATCTTGTAGTTGCCGGCGGGCAGTTTTACCAGCATGTAGGGGCCTTCGGCCGTGGCCTGCAGGACGGCCTTGCCCTGCGCATCGCTGATGGTGACGGCCACGTTGGCAACGTAATCGGCCTTGCCATCGCGCTGCGCGGCGAAGGTCAGCGCCAGCGGGTAGTCTTTTGCGGCAGCCTTCATGGCCTCGGATTCGTCCAGCCCGATACCGCCACTGACATACTGCACCGAACCTTGCTGTTGCACCGGCGGCAAGCCTGCCTGGGCGGTGGACAGGATTCCGGCAAAGGCCATGCTGCCCAATGCCATCGCGGCGGCCATGGTGCAGCGTTCTATACGCTTGTTCATGAGACTCTCCTGGATAGGACGATCAGCGCGCCTGTTCGGCGCGCATGAACGGTTCGACCCGCATGCCGGCGCGGAGTTCGCGCCCGCGGGCTCCGGATGTCAACCGATTGTTTCCGGCGCCCGACCTAGCGTATCGCCGTCGTCCGCCGCGCGCCAGGAGAATGTCAGCAGGCTTTCGCCGCTGACCGTGCCGTCCGGCGCGAAGCGCCTTTCATCCAGCTGTCCAGCGCCATCTGCGCGCAGCGTCAGCACGCTGGAGCTGCGGGTGCCATAGTTCGGACTGACAATGAAGGGGCTGCTCAATAGCCTTTCCCGATCCAGAGGCAGGCCGGTGGCGGGAAGATCGGCGTCCTCGGCGGGTTGACGGTCCGCCAGCGCAGCCATCAGCGCAGGCAGGTCAGGCTGGGGCGTGCTGCGCAGTACGGATTCAAAGGCGGCCTTGGTGCGCGCCAGCTTGGGCCAGGGCGTGTCCAGCAAGTGGTTGGACAGCGCATAGACGCCCGAAGCCAGGCGGCGCGGACCGCCGTCCCGATTGCTCAGATACCAGGCTTCGCGCGTATCCCCCACGATCAGGTTAAAGCCGTTGTAGGCCTGGCCTGCGTCATGCGCCCACGCCAGGTAGTCGGCGGGAGATGCCCCGCCGCGCAGATAGTCCTCTACCAGCGCGCCACGGGACGGCGCGTGATCCCGGGTCTTGCCGGGTTCGCGGAAATTCGTCACCAAGGCGTAGCGGCCGCTAGTCGTGACACCCATCCAGCTGCCGCCGGCCAGGCCGTCGCGGCCGGCGTAGACCTCGGGAGCATCGGGCCATTGCGCGGCGGGCAGCGTGGACCGCTGGTGGAATTCGTCGCGGTTGGCGGCGATCAGGACGGGGATGCCCGGCAGGGCATGCAAGGCCAGTACGGCAAGACACATGGTTCAGACCTGGTTGGCGGGTTTGTCGGGGGTGGGTTTTCCTGGCGCGCCGGCGAAATCCGGGCCAGTCAGGGCGGAGCGCAAGGCTTCGATCTGCGCCGCCACGTCCCGCAGCACGGGCGAGGGCGAAACGACGGAGTCGGACGGCATGGCCGCGCCTTGCGCCACCGCGGCGCTCATCTCATGCAGGAATGCCGCCAACTGCCCCAATTCCGCGGCGGTGGGCGCCGCCTGATCGGCAGGCAGCGACCAAGCCGTGTCGGAAATGGCGTTGGCGACGCGCTCCAGCGCGACCTCGACGGGCCACCAGGCCAGCGCGCGCCGGCTGACCAGGCGCGGTTCGGAGAGTCCGCGCTGCAAGGCAATGCGCAGATCGGACAAGCGCGCATAGGCGCTTGCACGCAGGTCGTGGCGGCTTGTGGGGTCGGCCTGGAAGACCGTGTTCAGATAGGCTGCCAGCGTGTCCATGGCGGCGGAAACCGCGTTGTCCAGGTTGCTGCGTTCGATGCGTATCCAGGGCAGGTAGCCCACCAGCAGCACGATGGCCGCGGCCACGCCCACGTCGATCAGCCGCGCCAGCGCGATGGGCCAGCTGCCGGGCTGCAAGGCGCCGATCAGCAGCATCAGGATGGGCAGCAGAATGGCCGAAAACAAGCCGTAGTTGCGCCGCACCGACCAGGGCAGCAAGGATGCCAGCGCCGCTACCGTGAGCAGGCTGACGATGCCATTGCGGTCCAGCGCCAGCACGGTTGCGCTGATGGCCACCCCGACCACGCTGCCGGCGCAGCTTTGCAGCGCCCTTGCGAACACCGAGCCGAAGTTGGGTTTGAACACCACCACCACGATCAGCGGGACCCAGTAGGAGCGCGGCAGCGCGGCCGCCATCGCAACCGCTTCGGCGGCAATCAGGCACAGGCCCAGGCGCACCAGATAGCGCAGCGTGGTGGGCCCGGGGCGGTAGGTGCGCGCCAGCACGCGCCAGGGCGTGCGCGGCCGCGCCGGCGGCAGGCCGGCGAAGGCATCGGCTTCCGATAGCGCACCCCCGTCCAGCAAAGGCTGCACCTGGGCCAGCGCATCGGCCAA
This sequence comes from Achromobacter sp. D10, assembly GCF_035282245.1. Classification (NCBI taxonomy): domain Bacteria; kingdom Pseudomonadati; phylum Pseudomonadota; class Betaproteobacteria; order Burkholderiales; family Alcaligenaceae; genus Achromobacter; species Achromobacter sp. D10. The sequence continues at coordinate 749,645 of NZ_JAYJLE010000004.1, read as the reverse complement.
GGGCCCCATCCCTGCCTCGCGCAGGACGGTGATGTCGTCGCGGGGATCGGGCGTCTCGTCGTTTTCCACGCGATCGGCCAGCCGATTCATGACCCGCGCGCAATCGCGCGGCAGCACTCGCCCGGCGCGGGCCAGTGCCAATGCGGCATTGGTCAGTGGCGTACAGGCCTGCAACTGCGCGGCCAGCCGGGCCAGCCGGGGCGAGGGGCCCGCAGCGCCACGGCGGGCGGCCAGCACGGTGTCGTAGGCTGTGGTCATGGCCGCCTCCATGTCGCGCCGCGCGCTCATGGTGCGCGAGGTGCCGATGGCGGCAAACATGGCCGCCAGCTTGCGGTAAGCCATGGCGACGGCAGCGCGCTCCGGCGCGATCGGATTGACCACCCAGCCCGTCAGGGTGAGCGCCAGCCCGAACAGGCCGCCGGCTCCCACCAGGACCGACGGCAGCCAGGGTGGCAGGGTCGAGGTCAGGCTGGCGCCCACGATGACGTAGACGGCAAACTGCAGCGTGGAGACGGCGGCAATGTTGTTGAAGGTGCCAACCAAGCTGGCCGCCAGCACCAGCAGGGTCATGGCGGCCGATGTCCACAGGCCGTGGCCGGAAATCATCGTGCCCAGGAAGTACCCGAGCGCGCCGCCGAACACGGTGGCGCCGATGGACAGCGCGCGGTTGCGGTAGGGGCCGCCATTGTCGCCAGTGATGGCGGGAAGCGCGCCCAGCGCGACGAGGGCCGCGGCCGCGCTCTGGTCCAGCGCCAGGCCCACCGCGGAGGGCAGGCCGATCGCCAGGGCGGCGCGCAGCGCCACCCAAGGGCTGACCGGCGAGGGTTCCATGTGCGCCAGGCTCATCAGCCAACGCATGTTGGAGCTGCGCGCGCCATGTTTCATCGGGGTGCGGAACACGGTGGCCTCGGGGCGCGGCCTGGGAATCAGGCCTTGATCAGGGGCGCCTCTTCGGGCGCGGCCAGGCGGAAGTAGTCTTCCGTGTTCAGGAGGATGGAGGCGTCCAGGCGGCCGGCGTTGAACACGATTTCCCCATGGCGTTCGCGCAGGCTCGGATCCACCAGCAAGTGCAGTTCAGGATTGAAGGTGAAGGGCGGGATGGCGCCGATCTCGCATCCGGTCAGTTCGCGCGCCAGGTCTTGCGAGGCCAGAGAGGCCTTCTTGCCGCCTGCGGCGCGGGCGATGGCGTCCAGGTCGGCCTGCTTGTCGGCCGGAAACACCGCCAGCACGTTCTTGCGCTGGTTGGACGAGATCTTGACGCGGCAGACCAGCGCCTTGGCGCCCTGGCTGACCTCCGTGCCGCGTATGGCCGCGACCTCGACGGAGCGGCCGGCCGCGGGGTGCTCAATCAGGCGATAGCGGGCCTGGTTCAGGGCAAGCAGGGCTTGCAGGCGTTCGAAGACTTCCATGTCGGGGCGCGTGGGTTGGAACGTGGGCGGATGGGGCCGGCAGTCGGCCTCGTACGGCGCATGATACGCCCGCCGGCGGCCCTGCGCGCCCGTGGCGTGCCACGCGACGGCCTCAGATTTCTCCGGTAAAGGCGTAACCCCAGCCCCATACGGTGCGAATGGGCAATTCCACGTTCAGGTCCTGCGCCTTGCGCCGCAGGCGGCTGACCAGCACGTCGGTGCGGCGAACGGATTCGCGGCCGCTCTGCGTATCCATGCCGGGAGGGTCTGCGCGCGGCAGGCGCTTGTCGGCCGAGGCGGTCAGCTTGAGCAGGAATTCGCGTTCGGCCAGGGTCAATGCCAAGCGCGTGCCTTGTGGACTGACGAGCGTCCAGGCCGCATCATGGAACTGCCATTTGCCGGCCGCCTCGTTTGCGGGGACCGGCGCCGGGCGCGGATCGGCGTCCGGGGACCGTCTCCCGGGCGCGGGAATGCGGCGCACCAGCGCTTGCAGCGCGGCCGCGATCTCCGCGGCGCTCACGTCCGGTTGCAGGCAGACGTCCGCGCCGCAATGCAAACCCAATATACGGTTTTCAGGGGAGTCGAAGGTGGACACGGCAACGATGCCGGCGGTGGTGTCCATGGCGCGCAGGCCGGCGAGCGCCATGCAAAGATCGGAGAGCTCGGCTTCCATGACCAGTAACGGGGTGCGGCGGGCCTGGAACAGGCGGAACAAGCTGTTGGAGTCCTCGCACAGCCGGGGCGAGAAGCCCATTTCCGCCAGCGCGTCGCCGCGGTGCATGCGTAGGCCGGAGTCGGGAGAAAAGACGATCAGGTCTAGTAAGTCATTCATGAATCATTGTGATCTGTGCAGCATGAGCGCATGCATGATGCAACGGATACAGCGATTTCCTAAACCTCGCACAACACCATTTTCCTACCCGAATTCTCGGACATAGTTACGCGCAGCGGTTTGGGGCACCGTTATGGTGCGCCGCCGGGCGCTTCGTTCCACCAGCCGCCGCCCAGCGCTTGCAGCAGCGCGGCTGTGTCGGCGTGGCGCTGGGCGTTGGCGGCAGTGCGCGCGATGCGCGTCTGCAATAGCTGGCGCTGGCTGTCCAGCAGGCTGAGGTGGCTGATACCGCCCGCCTCGTAGCGGCCCCGGGCGATGCGCTCGGCCTCCTCGGCGCGGCGCCAGGCTTCGTCGCTGGCCTGGTAGGCGTCGTCGTCGGTCTGCACGGCACGCAAGGCGTCGGCGACCTGCCGGAAACCGTCCAGCACGGTTTGCCGGTAGCCGGCAGCGGCTGCGTCGTAGGCGGCCTCGGCCGAGCGCGTGCGGGCGCGCAACTCGCCGCCATGAAACAGGGGTTGCACCAATCCCAGCCCCAGGCTCCAGACGTTCAAACCGTTGGACAGATCCCCCGCTCGTGTCCGTTGCGAGCCAAAACTGGCGGTAAGGGTGAATTGCGGGTACTGATTGGCGACAGCCACGCCCACGTTGGCCGAGGCCTGGTGCCAAAGAGCCTCGGCAGCCAGTATGTCGGGACGCTGGCGGGTCAGGGCCGAAGGCACGCCGGTGGGCACGTCGGCGGGCAGCGTCAGGTCGGCCAGCCGCAGCGGCGCGGACCGGAGTTCGGCGGGCGCCAAGCCCAGATAGGCCGCCAGCTGATGCGTGGCCTGCGCCAGTTGGTACTCCAGCGGCGGCAGCGTGGCCCGCGTTTGCGCGACCAGCAGTTCCTGGTTGCGCAGGTCGGCCTGGGAGACTCCGCCTGCCTGCTGGCGCTGGCGCATGATGTCCTGCTGCCGGACCTGGGCCGCCAGCAGCTCGCGCGTGTCGGCCAGCCGTTCGTTCAGGTCGGCCTGGCGGATGGCGGCCGTGACCACATTGGCGGCCAGCGACATGCGCGCGGCCTGCAGTTCGTGCGCCTGGTAATCCACCTGCGCACCCAAGCCTTCGAGTACGCGGCGATTTCCGCCGAACACGTCCAGCGTGTAGGAGACATCGATGGACGCGTTATAGAGCGTGAATGGCGCGGGCTGTTCGACCACCGGCACGCCGAAAGCCGAGGGGTCTACTTTTTGCCGGGTCACCGACAGGTTGCCGTCGACCTTGGGCAGCATGCGGCCGCCGGTTTCGGCGTTCAGGTCTTCTGCGGCCTGGCGTAAGCGGGCGCGCGCCTGTTCCAGCGTGGGACTGGCCTGCAGCGCTTGCCGCACCAATTGGTCCAGCGCTTCGGACTCGAACAGCCGCCACCATTGCGCGGGAATGTCCAGCCCGGCCTGCAGTCGCTGTGCTCGCGCGGAAGGTTCGGACGCGCGAGGCGCGGTGTAGGCGTCGACCTGTGGCGGCGCGGGCCGTTCGAAGTCCGGCCCGACCGCGCAGCCCGCGAGCAGCGCGCACAGGACCGGCGCGGCCAGGCGGCAGGGCGTGGCGGCGGGCGGAAAGGGCTGGGGCAGGGGGCGTGGCATGGCGGTTCAATCCAGGGTGCGGCGGTAGAACTTCACGGCGGCGGTCATGACAACCACGGTAAACAGCAGCAGCGGCCAGATGCTGGGCCACAGGTCCCACCAGCCGTTGCCCTTGAGCAGGATGCCGCGGATCAGTCGATTGAAATGGGTGAGCGGCAGCAGGTTGCCCAGGTATTGCGCCCACAGCGGCATGCCCAGGAACGGAAACATGAAGCCCGACAGCAGCATGTTGGGCAGAAAATAGAACATGGTGAGCTGCATGGCCTGCAGTTGATTCTGCGCCAACGACGACAGGGTGATGCCCACCGTCAGGTTGGCCGCCACGAACAGCAGCGCCGACAGGTACACGGTCAGCAGCGAGCCTTCGAATGGCACGTGAAATACGAAGTACGCGGCCAGCAGAATGATGCTGGCCTGGATCAGGCCGATGGCGATGTAGGGCACGATCTTGCCTGTCATGACCTCGATCGGCCGTACGGGCATCGCCAGCAGGTTTTCCATCGTGCCGCGTTCGCGCTCGCGCGTCATGGCCAGCCCGGTCATCATCACCAGCGTCATGGTCAGGATCACGCCCATCAGGCCCGGCACGGTGTTGTACTGCGAGACCTGCTCTTCGTTGTAGAGCCTGTGCACCAGCACGTCGAAGGGGGGCTGGCCGCCAGCCAGGTCCGCCAGCGGACCGGTCAGGTCCTTCTGCGCCACGGCCTGCGTCAGCTGCGTGGCCGCCCCGATGGCCAGCCCTGTCGCCATGGGGTCGGTGGCGTCGGCTTCGATTAGCAGCGCCGGGCGCTCGCCGCGCAGCAGCTTGCGGGTGAAATCCGGCGGTATGGTCAGCACGAACAGCACGCGCCCCTGGGCCAGCGCGGCGCGGCCCGCTTCCTCGTTATCCAGTTCCTCGACGATGTGGAAGTAGTCGGATGACTTCATCGCCGCGACGAAGCTGCGCGTGAACGGGCTGTGGTCGGCGGCGATGACCGCCGTGGGCAGTTGCTTGGGGTCGGTGTTGATGGCATAGCCGAACAGGGCCAGCTGCATGATGGGCAGGCCGACGATCATGCCGAAGGTAATGCGGTCGCGGCGCAGCTGCAGGAACTCCTTGAGCACCATGCTCCACCAGCGCGACCAGGAAAAGCCTTGCAGATGGCGCATCATGGCGGACTCGCGAAGTTGTCGGTGGAGCGCTTCATCAAGTAGATGAAGACGTCCTCCAGGCTGGTGTCGATGCGTTCCAGGGTCAGGTCCTGGCCGGCGATGGCATCCTGAAGCGTGTGTTCCAGCAGCGCCGCGTCGCGGCCGCTGATGTGCAGGGCAGAGCCGAAGGCCACGGTCTGGTCCACGCCCGGGGCGTCGCGCAGGCGCTGGGCCAGCGGCACCAGGTTATGGCCGCGGATGGCCCAGGTGGTCAGCCCCTGTTCGGCGATGACGTCCTCGGCGGTGCCTTGCGTCAGCAGCCGTCCGTAGGAGATGTACGCCAGCTTGTGGCAGCGTTCGGCCTCGTCCATGTAGTGCGTGCTGACCAGCACCGATATGCCGCGCGCCGCCAGTTCGTGCAGTTGCTCCCAGAAGTCGCGCCGCGCGGTCGGATCCACGCCCGCGGTGGGTTCGTCCAGCAGCAGCAGCCGTGGCTGGTGCAGCAGGCAGGCCGCCAGCGCCAGGCGCTGCTTCCAGCCGCCGGACAGCGATCCCGTCAGCTGTTTGGCGCGGCTTTGCAGGCCCAGGTCTTCCAGTGCGCGTTCCACGGTGTCCTTGCGGTCGGGCATGCCATACATGCGCGCCACGAAATCCAGGTTCTCTCGTATGGTCAGGTCGTCCCAGTAGGAGAACTTCTGCGTCATGTAGCCCACGTGCCGCTTGATCTGTTCGCTGTCGCGCAGGATGTCGTAGCCCAGGCAGGTGCCGCTGCCGGAGTCCGGTGTCAGCAGGCCGCACATCAGGCGGATAGACGTGGTCTTGCCGCTGCCGTTGGGGCCCAGGAAGCCGAAGATCTCGCCTTCGCGCACCTGCAGCGACACGTCGTTGACGACGTGCTTGTCGCCGAAGCGCTTGTTCAAGCCGTGCACATCGATGACGTAGTCACCGGCGGATGCTTGCATGGCGGCGGGCGCGTTCATTGCAGCGTCGCCTCCACGGGCTGCCCGGGATGCAGCCGCGTGGTGGCCTCGGGCGCGGGACGGGCTTGCACCATATAGACGAGTTTGCTGCGGCTATCGCGGCTGTAGATGACGGGCGGTGTGTATTCGGCCTGGGTGGAGATGTAGTCGATGCGCACGGGTATGGGATCGCCGCAACTGTCGCAGCGCACCGTCGCCTGCTGTCCCACCTTCAGCGCGCCCAGCGCTTCTTCGGGTACGAAGAACCGCACCTTGATATTGCCCGGCGGCAGCAGGCTTACCACCGGACTGCCGGCAGGTACCCATTCGCCCAAGCGATACAGGGTGTCGAACACCAGCCCCGCGGCGGGCGCTGACAGGCGTTTTTGCTCCAAGGTCCATTCCGCCTGGGCCAGGGCTGCCTTGGCCGCGTCCACCTGGGCAGCCTGGGCGCGGCGCTGGTCGTCGCGGCCGGGCAGGCGCGCCACTTCCAGCTGTGCTTGCAGTTCGCGCACCCGCGCGGCATCCGACTGCGCCTGTTCGCGGCTGTCGTCCAATTGCGCGCGGGCGATGCCGCCTATGCGGAACTGATCGGTGTCGCGTCGCAGCTGTGCCGCGGAGCGGCGGCTGGCCGCCTCGGCCTGCGCCAGTTGGGCGCGGCTGACATCCACTTCCGCCGGGCGCTTGCCGGTGGCGATGTCTTCTTGTTGCGCTACGGCGGCGGCCAACTGCGCGCGGGCCTCGTCGCGCGCCGCGGTTTCGCGCGTGGCCTCCAGCGCGAACAGAGGCGTGTCGGCCTGCACTTGCTGACCGCGCTTGACCGGCAGTTCCGCCAACCTTCCGGATTCGGAGGACGCCACGTAGACGTATTCGCCTTCGGCGTAACCCTGGAAGAAGGTGCTGCCGTCCTTGCCGCAGCCGGTTGCGGCAAGCAGGATCAGCGCGGAGGCGAGAAAGGGGCGGCGCAAAACGGGAGGAAGGCGCATGGTCAGCGTCCTGGAGTAACGGGCGGGGAGAACAGGCCGCCCGTGAGCATGGCGATGGCGTGGGTCGCGATCGCGCGGGTGTCGATGGCTTGCGCCTGGGCATCGTCTTGCAGCACGCGCCGCCACAGGCTGGAGGTGGCAAGCGGCAACAGGGTCAGGCCCAGGATGGAAAGGAACACGAGGCGCGGCTCCACGCCGGGTGTGATGGCGCCCATGCGCTGGCTTTCGGCTATGGACGCGGAGAAGGCCTGCAGGCGGTCGGCCGGCAGGTGGCGCAGCACGCGCTCGCGCAGTTGCCCGCCTTCGTTCACGACCTCGTGCAGCCACAAGGCCGGCAGCCAGGGCCGCTCGGCAGCGCTTTGCACCAGGCGGTCTACAACCTCCGTGATGAAGGCGCGCACGGCGGTGGGTGGATCCGCCGCCAGGTCCTGCGCCTGCGGAACGGGCGACCATACGAAGCCAATGACGGGGACGATCCGTTCCAGCACCACAGCATCGATCAATTGGTCGCGGCTCTTGAAGTAGTAGTGCACCATCGCCGAGGTGACGCCGGCACGCTGCGCGATATGGGTAAGCGTGGTGGCTGCGACGCCCTGGGCGGCGAACAGGCCTGTGGCCACGTCCAGCAGGTTGGCGCGGGCGGCGGCGTTATCGGGGCGTGGCGGGCGGCCGGGCCGGCGCGCGGGCAGGGGAGGTTGGGATCGCATGTGCCGTATGTTAATTAAATTATTAATTAATTAAAAGAGGGGCTGATTCCGGCGGCATCAATGGTGTAATGGGCCGATACCCCATCCCGCCACCGGGGTCGCCCCGCAAGGCCCTGGCGGCTTCCCTGCAGGAGGCTGGACTGTCATGCCGCAATCGTCTTCCATCAACCGCCGCATCGTGCTTGCCGCGCGCCCGCAGGGCGAGCCGGCCGACAGCGATTTCCGCCTGGAGACCGGCGACGTGCCGCAACCCGGCCCCGGGCAGGTGCTGCTGCGCACGGTGTATCTGTCGCTCGATCCCTACATGCGAGGCCGCATGAGCGACGCGCCGTCCTATGCCGAACCCGTGCAGGTGGGCGGGGTCATGGTCGGCGGCACCGTCACCCGGGTCGAGGCCTCGAACCACCCTGACTACCGCCCGGGCGAGTGGGTGCTGGCGCAATCCGGCTGGCAGGATTACGCCCTGTCCGATGGCTCGGGTCTGCTGCGCCTGGGGCCCAATCCTCAGCACCCGTCCTATTCCCTGGGCGTGCTGGGCATGCCCGGCTTTACCGGGTACATGGGTCTTTTGGACATCGGGCAGCCCAAGGCGGGCGAGACCGTGGTGGTAGCCGCGGCCAGCGGCGCCGTGGGGGCGGTGGTCGGCCAGATTGCCAAGATCCATGGCTGCAAAGTCGTGGGCATTGCCGGCGGCGCGGACAAATGCCGCTACGCCGTGCAGGAGCTGGGCTTTGACGACTGCCTGGACCACAAGGCGCCCGACCTTCCGGGCCGCCTGGCGCGCGCCGTGCCGCAGGGCATCGATGTGTACTTCGAGAACGTGGGCGGCGCGGTCTTCGACGCGGTGCTGCCCTTGTTGAATCCCCGCGCGCGCATACCGGTCTGCGGCCTGATCTCGGCCTACAACGCGACCAGCCAGCCCCAGGGGCCGGACCGCCTGGGCATGCTGATGCGCACCATTCTCACCAAGCGCCTCAAGATGCAGGGCTTCATCATCTTCAACGAATATGCGCATCGCTACGGCGAATTCCGCGAAGCGATGGAAGGCCTGATCCAGCAAGGCCGCATCAAGTATCGCGAAGACGTGGTCGATGGACTGGAGAACGCGCCGCGCGGCCTGATCGGGCTGCTCAGGGGCGAAAACGCCGGCAAGCGCATTGTGCGCGTCGGCCCGGACGAAAGGAGCGCCGCATGAATATCCTGATCGTGCTGACTTCCCACGACACCCTGGGCAATACCGGTCGCAAGACCGGTTTCTGGCTCGAGGAATTTGCCGCCCCGTACTACGCGTTCGTGGACGCGGGCGCCCAGGTCACGCTGGCCTCGCCCGCGGGCGGCCAGCCGCCGCTGGATCCCAAGAGCGACGACCCCGACGCCCAGACCGACGATACGCGGCGGTTTCGGCAGGACAAGGACGCTCAGCGGCAGTTGGCCGCCACTCTTCGGCTGGCGCAGGTGCAGGCGGCCGATTACGACGCCGTGTTCTACCCCGGCGGCCACGGTCCGTTGTGGGACCTGGCGGAGGATCCGAAATCGGTCGCGTTGATCGAAACCATGCTGGCGGCAGGCAAGCCAGTGGCCGCCGTGTGCCATGCGCCCGGCGTGCTGCGCCATGCCATGACGGCTGATGGCAAGCCGCTGGTGCAGGGCAGGCAGGTCACGGGTTTTTCCAACGCGGAAGAGGCCGCGGTGCAACTCAGCGACGTGGTGCCGTTCCTGGTCGAGGACGAACTGAAGCGGCTGGGCGGGCAGTACACCAGCGGCCCGGACTGGCAGCCGCACGTCGTCAGCGATGGCCTGCTCGTCACTGGACAGAATCCGGCTTCATCCGTGGGAGTCGCAAACGCGCTGCTGGACAGATTGAAGGGCTGATCGCCGCTGCCGGACCCGCTGCACGCCTTGCCGTGGGCGGGGCCGGCGCTGAGCTGCCTTGGAGCGCGGCATCTGATCGGCAAGGATTGCTGCGCAATGTGTCAGAATCGCGACCTTTTGCTACAGCGCGATGCGGCATGGCCGCCTTGCGCGCGATACCGATGCCTCCAGACGTACCCGAATATCCAGCCGGCTCCTGCGTGGCGGCCTTATCCGCCGCCATGCGGGCGCGCGACCCGGCCACCGGCCGCCATTCCGAAAGAGTTGTTGCGTTGAGCGTGGCGCTGGCCCAGGCCTGCGGCTTGCCGCAAGCCGAGCAGGAGGCGGTCGCCGTCGCCGCCCGCCTGCACGACATCGGCAAGATCGGCACGCCGGACCGGGTGTTGTATTCCCCCAAGCGCCTGGACAAGGACGACTGGGAAATCATGAAGGCCCACGCGGCCGTTGGCGCCGACATCATCATGCACAGCGACATTCCACAGCGCGAACTGATCGCGCTGGCAGTGCGCCACCATCATGAGCATTTCGACGGTTCGGGCTATCCCGCAGGCCTGTGCGGCGCGGATATTCCGCTGCACTCGCGCATTATTTCGCTGGCCGATTCGTATGACGCCCTGGGCGACGCTCGGCCCTATCACCCCGCGCGCACACACGCGGAGATTATGCGCATCCTGAATCAGGAGGCCGGCTCCAAATGCGATCCGGACCTCCTGCGCACCTTCGAGGCCATGATCCAGAAAAGCCGGCTCAGGGTCCCGTAGGGCAGGCTACTTCAGCCGATAGTTGGCCGCGACGACTTCCAGTTCCTGCAAGGTGCGTTGCTGCCAGGCTGCATCGTGCCCCAGTTCTTCCGCCAGGATGCGCGCGACTTCGGGCGCGGCCAGCATGGCGGCCTCACTGTCCAGGAAGAGGGCGCGGTTGCGGCGCGCCAGCACGTCCTCGGCGCTGCGCGCCAGTTCGAAACGCGCGGCGAAACGCACGTGCGCTTCGGACAGGCCGCTGCTTCGGACCAGCATGCGGTCGGCGCCAGGCAGCGCCTTCAAGGCGGCCAGGTCGCTGCCGTAGTAGCTGTCCGGGGTGCCGGCGTGTTCCTGCGAGGGCGCCAGGCCTGCCGCGCCGTGCAGCGGCAGCGATTCCGTGCGGCAGGCGGCCTGCGTCAGTAACTGATGTTGGATAGCGGTGTCGACCACGTCCTGCGCCATGCGGCGGTAGGTGGTCCACTTGCCTCCGGTCACGGTCACCAGACCGGCCTTGGACACCAGGATGGTGTGTTCGCGCGACAAGGATTTGGTGGAGGCCTCGCCTGTCGCCTTGACCAGCGGTCGCAGCCCGGCCCAGACACTCGTGACGTCGCTGCGCGTGGGCTTGCGGCTGAGATAGCGCGCCGCGGTGCTCAGGATGAAATCCACGTCCTGGGCGCCGGCTTCCGGATCCAGCGGGAGGTCGCCGCGCGGCGTATCGGTGGTGCCGACGATGGTATGGCCATTCCAGGGCACTACGAACAGTACGCGGCCATCGTCCGTCTTGGGGATCAGGATGGCGCGCTTGCCCGGCAGGAAATCCTGCGGCAGTGTCAGGTGCACGCCTTGGCTGGGCGCGACCATGGTTTGCGCGTTCTTGTCTTCCATGCGCCGCACCGCGTCCACCCACACGCCGGTGGCATTGACCACGCAGCGCGCGCGCAGCGTGAAGCTGGCTCCGCCTATCGCGTCCTGGGCCGTCACGCCATCGACCTTGCCGCCCGTCATGGTCAGGCCGGTGGCGCGCATGTAGTTCACCGCCGTTCCGCCCAGGTCGAATAGCGTGCGCATCAGGCTGACCGCCAGGCGCGCATCGTCGAACTGGCCGTCGTAATACAGCACGCCGCCCTTGAGGTTCTTGCCCTGCACGTTCTCGGCCAGGGTGGGCGCGTTGGCCAGCGTGTCGCGGCGCGACAGCCAGCGGCTGGGTGACAGGTTCAGCTTGCCGGCCAGCATGTCGTACATCTTCAGGCCGATGCCGTAGAAGGGCTGGTCGAACAGGTTGTAGGCGGGCACCACAAAGCCCAGCGGCCACACCAGGTGCGGCGCATTGCGGTTGAGCAGGCCGCGTTCATGCAGCGCTTCGCGCACCAGGCTGACGTTGCCTTGCGCCAGATAGCGCACGCCGCCGTGCACCAGCTTGGTGGCCTTGCTGGAAGTGCCCTTGGCAAAGTCCGCGCCTTCGATCAGCAGGGTGCGATAACCGCGCGAAGCGGCATCGACGGCAGTGCCCAGGCCGGTTGCGCCGCCGCCGATGACAATCACGTCCCAGGAGTGCGTGTTGTCCAGCGTGTTCAGGAGGCGGTTGCGGTCGGGCGGGGCGACGGAGGCTAACGGTTGGTTCATGGGATTCAAGGTGTTTGCTTCAAGGTATTTGGGGCGGCCGCGACATCGCAGCGCACGCCGGCGTCCAGCAGGACCTGGGCCAGCGGCTCTTGCGGATGCGCATCGGTGAAGAATCGGTCGATTTGCGAGATGTGCGCCAGCTCCACCATGGCCTGGCGCTTGAATTTGCTGCTGTCGGCGGCGAGCCAGACTTCGCGGGACTGTTCGATGATGGTGCGGGCCACCCGCACTTCGCGGAAGTCGTAGTCGCGCAGAGTGCCGTCGGCCTCGATGCCGGAAATGCCGATCAGGCCGATGTCCACCTTGAACTGGCGGATGAAGTCCATGGTGGCTTCACCGACGATGCCGCGATCGCGCGAACGCACCACGCCGCCGGCCACGATGACCTCGCAGTCCGGGTTGTCCGACAGGATGTCCGCGACGTGCAGGTTATTGGTGATGACGCGCAGGCCGCGGTGGCGCAGCAGGGCGCGCGCGATGGCCTCGGTGGTGGTGCCGATATTCAGGATCAGCGAACAGCCGTCGGGCACGGCGCGGGCTACGGCCTCGGCAATCCGCTGCTTGCCTGCGGCATGCAGGCCCTGGCGCTTGCGATAGGCGATGTTTTCGATGGTGGACGCTTCGATGCGCACCCCACCATGGAAGCGCGACAGCAATCCCGCTTCGGAAAGGATATTGACGTCGCGCCGCACGGTCTGCAGCGTGACGTCAAAGCGTTTGGCGAGTTCTTCGATCGTGGCCGAGCCTTGGGCCCGAACCATTTCGATCAGCGCGCTCTGTCTGGGGTTCAGTGTCATGTTCGTATGATAAAACAACAAAAGCGAAAAATAATGACGCGCTGCAAGATTGTTTTTTGTTCGCTTCTTGAGTAAAACGCACAAAAAACGAAAGCTATCTGAAAGAGTATGCTCATCCTGTTGTTCGCATGAATGCAGGCCGAGCCGCTGTACCGAATACCGAAGTCCGCCGTAAGAAACAGGGACGTATAAGTAGGTAGAGGAGACCAGATGCAGCTGAACTTGGACGGGATAGGTTTGCGGGCAGGCTCGCAGATCCACCTGTATCCCATGAGCCTGGCCCCTGTCGAGGGCGCCATGACGGTATTGCTGGGGGCCACCCTGGCGGGCAAGACCTCGCTGATGCGCATCATGGCCGGGCTGGACCGGCCCACCGAAGGTCGGGTGATAGCCGATGGCGCCGACGTGACCGGCGTGCCGGTACGGCAACGCAACGTCGCCATGGTCTACCAGCAGTTCATCAATTACCCGTCCATGTCGGTCTACGACAACATCGCTTCGCCGCTCAAGCTGCGCGGGGCCGCGGACATCGGTGAAAAAGTGCGCGCCATGGCGGCGCGGCTGCACATCGACCATCTGCTGGAACGCTACCCCTCCGAGCTGTCTGGCGGGCAGCAGCAGCGGGTGGCGCTGGCCCGGGCGCTGGCAAAGGACGCGCCGCTCATCCTGCTGGACGAACCCCTGGTCAACCTGGACTACAAGCTGCGCGAGGAATTGCGCGACGAACTGTCCGAATTGTTCGCCGAAGGGCGCTCCACGGTTGTTTACGCCACCACCGAACCGGGCGAAGCCTTGTTGCTTGGGGGCCACACGGCGGTACTGGATGCCGGCGAGCTGCTGCAATACGGGCCCACGGCCGAGGTTTTTCACCGGCCCAATTCCATACGCGTGGCCCGTGCCTTCAGCGATCCGCCCATGAATCTGTTCGGTGCCCGGCGCACCGATTCGGGCTTCGTGCTGCAAGGCGACCTGGCCGTGACACGCGCGCTGCCGCAGGGCGCCGCTACGGAAATCACGGCCGGCCTGCGTGCCGGCGCCCTGGACGTGGAGCCACGGCCGGGCCACCTCGTCCTGCCCGGAATCGTGAAGCTGGCCGAGATATCCGGGTCCGACACTTTCGTACACGCGCAGACCGCGGCGGGCGATGTGGTGGCGCAACTGCCCGGTGTGCACCGATATACGCTGGACCAGCGCGTGCAGCTGTACTTCGATCCGGCGCAGACCTATGCCTTCGGCTCTGACGGCGCACTGCTGGCTGCGCCGCGGCAGCCGGCGGGCGCGGGGGAGGCGGCCTGATGGCGCAGATCGAGCTGGACCTGTCGCATTCCTATGTCGCGGACCCCAAGACCGACGAGGATTATGCGCTGCTGCCGCTGGCCTTCACTTTCAGGGACGGCGGGGCTTACGCCTTGCTGGGACCATCCGGTTGCGGCAAGACCACTTTGCTCAATTGCGTATCGGGCTTGTTGCGGCCGTCGCACGGCCGGATCCTGTTCGACGGCCAGGACGTGACGGATAAGACGCCGCAGGCGCGCAACATCGCCCAGGTGTTCCAGTTTCCCGTGGTGTACGACACCATGACGGTGGCCGAGAACCTGGCGTTTCCGCTGCGCAATCGCGGCATGGCGCCCAAGCTCATCCGCGAGCGCGTCGGCCGCATCGCTGAAATGCTGGAAATGTCCCAGGTGCTGGACCGGCGCGCCAGCGGGCTCACGGCCGACGCCAAGCAGAAGATCTCGCTGGGGCGCGGATTGGTGCGCAGCGAGGTGTCGGCCATCCTCTTTGACGAACCGCTGACCGTTATCGATCCGCAGCTCAAGTGGGAGCTGCGCCGCAAGCTCAAGGAAATCCACCATGAGTTCAAACTGACGCTGATCTACGTCACGCACGACCAGACCGAGGCGCTGACTTTCGCGGACGAGGTCATGGTGATGGCGCGGGGCAGGGCCGTGCAGGTCGGGACGGCGGATGATCTGTTCCAGCGGCCGGCGCACACATTCGTTGGCCATTTCATAGGCTCGCCCGGCATGAACTTCCTGCCGGCGCAATGGCGCGACGGCGGGCTGGAGGTCGGCAGGAGCCGTATCGGCGGTTTGCCGGAAACGGTTGCGGCCAGGCTGACTGGTGTGGGCCCCGTGAAGCTGGGCGTGCGCCCGGAATACCTGCGCATCGCCGAGCCGGGCGCGCCCGGCGCCCTGGCCATGCGCGTGGAGCGGGTGCAGGACGTGGGCACGTACACATTGCTGGTCGCGGATTTCGAGGGCACGCCGGTACGGGCCCGGCTGGGCAGCAACATCGTGCCGGCCGCGGTCGGCGGCACGGTCTGGCTGTCGGTATTGAATCCGCACACGTGCTTCTATCGCGACGAGGAGCTGATCCGATGAAACCCATAGATCACCGGGCCTGGTTCCTGGTCCTGCCCGTGGTGCTGTGCGTGGCGTTCTCGGCCATCCTGCCGCTGATGACCATCGTCAACTACTCGGTGCAGGACATCATTTCTCCCGAGCGCCGCGTCTTCGTCGGCACCGAGTGGTACGCGGCCGTGCTGCAGGACGAGGAACTGCACGGCGCCTTGCTGCGCCAGATCGGTTTTTCGCTGGCGGTCCTGGCCATCGAGATCCCGCTGGGCATCCTGCTGGCGCTGTCGATGCCCGCCAGCGGCTGGCGCGCGTCCGCGGTGCTGGTGATCATTGCGCTGTCGCTGCTGATCCCCTGGAACGTGGTCGGCACCATATGGCAGGTCTTCGGGCGCACCGATATCGGCCTGCTGGGCGCGGCGTTGTCCTGGATGGGGGTGGACTACAACTACACCGGCAACGACGTCGACGCCTGGGTCACGGTGCTGATCATGGATGTCTGGCACTGGACGCCGCTGGTGGCGCTGCTTTGCTACGCGGGGCTGCGGGCCATTCCCGATGCCTATTACCAGGCGGCGCGCATCGACGGCGCGTCGCGCCTGGCGGTGTTCCGTTATATCCAGCTGCCCAAGATGCGCGGCGTGCTCATGATCGCGGTGCTGCTGCGCTTCATGGACAGCTTCATGATCTATACCGAGCCTTTCGTGCTGACGGGCGGCGGACCCGGCAACGCCACGACCTTCCTGTCGCAATACCTGACGCAGAAGGCGGTCGGCCAGTTCGACCTGGGGCCCGCCGCCGCCTTCTCCATCATTTATTTCCTGATCATCCTGCTCTTGTGCTTCATCCTCTACAACTGGATGCAGCGCGCCGGCACCACCGGCGGCTTCGACGAGGAGCGCGCAAATGCGTGAAAAAAATTCGTGGTGGCGCGGCGTTTTCCTGACTCTGTACCTGGTCTTTGCCATCCTGCCGCTGTACTGGATGCTGAACATGTCGTTCAAGACCAACACCGAGATCGTCAGCACCCTGACGCTATGGCCGCGCGACTTCACCTTCGAGCATTACCGCACGATCTTTACCGATCCGGCCTGGTACTCCGGCTACATCAATTCGCTGATCTACGTGGTCATCAATACCGTGATCTCGCTGGCGGTGGCTTTGCCCGCTGCCTATGCGTTCTCGCGCTACCGCTTCATCGGCGACAAGCATGTGTTCTTCTGGCTGCTTACCAACCGCATGACGCCGCCCGCGGTGTTCCTGCTGCCGTTTTTCCAGCTCTACAGTTCCTTCGGCCTGATGGACACCCATCTGGCGGTCGCGCTGGCGCACCTGGTGTTCAACGTGCCGCTGGCGGTGTGGATCCTGGAAGGCTTCATGTCTGGCGTGCCGCGCGAAATCGATGAGACCGCCTACGTCGACGGCTATTCCTTTCCGCGCTTTTTCCTGACCATCTTCCTGCCGCTGATCAAGTCAGGGGTCGGGGTGGCGGCATTTTTCTGCTTCATGTTCAGTTGGGTGGAACTGCTGCTGGCGCGCACGCTCACCTCGGTCAACGCCAAACCCATCGTCGCCACCATGACCCGCACGGTGTCGGCCTCGGGCATGGACTGGGGCGTGCTGGCGGCGGCGGGCGTGCTGACCATCGTGCCGGGCGGCATCGTGATCTGGTTCGTGCGGCACTACATCGCGAAGGGCTTCGCGATGGGCCGCGTGTAGGGCAAGGGATTCCGGGAGAGCGCGATCATGTTCAGCTGGATGGTATGGACTACGCCCGTCGCCGTGTTTTTCTCCTGCATCGTCCTGATGCTGGTGGGCATGACGGTGTGGGAACTGAAATCGCCCACGGCCGAGCGCAAGGGCTTTTTGCCCCTGCGCACCACCCGCGGCGACCGCCTCTTCATCGGCCTGATGGCCGCGGCCTGGCTCAACCTGGCATTCCTGGGATTCGGGCAGAAGGCGACGGAATGGTTTTCACTGGACGAGCCGCCATCGGTGTGGATCAGCTTTATTGCATCCATGCTGCTGCTGGCGCTCATTATGAGGAAGGGCTGAAGAGGGGCGCAAGACCCCTTGCATATTCAAGCGGTTGGTAAGGACTATCGGCCAGCGTCTTCCCCGGCCAGCGGTCCGCAGCACATGATGGGGAAGATTTATCGAGGAGACAGGTCATGAAATTGCGCATGCACGCCATGGCGGCCGCTATCGCCCTGATCGGGACTACGGCGGCCTGGGCCGGCGAGCCGGAAGCGAAGAAGTGGGTCGATTCGGAGTTCCAGCCTTCATCGCTGTCCAAGGACCAGCAGATGGCCGAGATGAAATGGTTCATCGACGCCGCCGCCAAGCTCAAGGCTAAAGGGGTGAACGAAATCAGCGTGGTGTCCGAAACCATCACCACGCACGAGTACGAGTCCAAGACGCTAGCCAAGGCCTTTTCCGAGATCACGGGTATCAAGGTCAACCACGACCTGATCCAGGAAGGCGACGTGGTCGAGAAGCTGCAGACTTCCATGCAGTCCGGCAAGTCCATCTACGACGGCTGGATTTCCGATTCCGACCTGATCGGCACGCACTACCGCTACGGCGCCATCCTGCCGCTGTCGGACTACATGGCCGGCGCGGGCAAGGAATGGACCAATCCCAACCTGGACCTCAAGGACTTCATCGGCACCAAGTTCACCACGGCGCCAGACGGCAAGCTCTACCAGCTGCCCGACCAGCAGTTCGCCAACGTGTACTGGTTCCGGGCCGACTGGTTCGCCCGCCAGGACCTGAAGGACAAATTCAAGGCCAAGTACGGCTACGAATTGGGCGTGCCCACCAACTGGTCCGCCTACGAGGACATCGCCGACTTCTTCTCCAACGACGTCAAGGAACTGGACGGCAAGAAGGTCTACGGCCACATGGACTACGGCAAGAAGGACCCGTCCCTGGGCTGGCGCTTTACCGACGCGTGGCTGTCCATGGCCGGCGCCGCCGACAAGGGGCTGCCCAACGGGATGCCGGTGGACGAGTGGGGAATACGCGTGGCCGACGACAAGTGCACGCCGGTGGGCGCCTCGGTGGCGCGCGGCGGCGCCACCAACAGCCCGGCCGCCGTTTATGCCCTGACCAAGTACGTGGACTGGATGAAGAAGTACGCCCCGCAGCAGGCCATGGGCATGACCTTTTCGGAATCCGGCCCCGTACCCGCCCAGGGCCAGATCGCCCAGCAGATCTTCTGGTACACGGCCTTCACGGCCGACATGACCAAGAAGGGCTTGCCGGTCGTCAATGACGACGGCACTCCGAAGTGGCGCATGGCCCCGTCGCCCTACGGCCCGTACTGGAAGGATGGCATGCAGAACGGCTACCAGGACGTGGGTTCGTGGACCTTCTTCAAGTCCACCAATCCCGACAAGCTTGCCGCCGCCTGGCTGTATGCGCAGTTCGTCACGTCCAAGTCGGTGTCGCTGAAGAAGTCCATCACCGGCCTGACGTTCATCCGCGACAGCGACATCAATAGCGAGTTCTTCACCAAGAACGCGGCGAACTACGGCGGCCTGATCGAGTTCTACCGCAGCCCGGCGCGCGTGGCCTGGACGCCCACTGGCAACAACGTCCCGGACTATCCCAAGCTCGCGCAGCTGTGGTGGAAGAACGTCGCCACCGCAGTCACGGGCGAAAAGACCCCGCAGGCCGCCATGGACAACCTGGCCAATGAAATGGACCAGGTGATGGCGCGCCTGGAACGGGCAGGGATGGCGCAGTGCGCGCCCAAGCTCAATCCCAAGAGCGATCCCAGCAAGTGGCTGTCGGACCAGCATGCGCCATGGAAGAAGCTGGCCAACGAAAAGCCCAAGGGCGAAACCATCGCCTACGAGAAGCTGCTGGACGCCTGGAAGCAGGGGAAGGTGAGGTAAGGCGGGGCACCTTACGGGAAAAGCGCCGCACTTTCAGCGGCGTTTTTTCCGCGCTGGCCTCCGGTCAGGGAATCACCGCTCAAGCATCCTGGCGCTCTCCGACCCGAGCCGCCAGCAGGTCGTAGAACAGCTTGGCCACGGGGTTGATTTCCTTGCCCCGGCAATGGATCAATCCTATGGTCCGGGTAATGGCGGGCTCGCGCAGCGGCACGCTCACCAGGTCGGCGTGTTCGCCGGCGGGCATGGCCAGCCTCGGCACCACGCCCACTCCCAGGCCCCCCTCGACCATGCTGACCAGCGCCGGCACGTGCTGGACTTCGCAGAAATGGCGGGGCCGCACGCCGGTGTGCGCCAGCGCCTGGTCTATCAGGAAGCGGTTGCCGCTGCCCTGAGCCAGGCTGATATACGGATAGGCGTCCAGATCCGCCCAGGTCACCGAATCCCTGGCAGCGAACGGATGCTGGCGGCTGACAGCCGCCACGAACGGCTCTTCCAGCAAGGGCTTGAATTCGATGTCGGCATCGTTGGCGCCAATATAAGTGAGCCCGAAATCGGCGTCTCCGCGGGCGACCGCAGTCAGGATCTGGGATGAGGATTCATCAATGATCCGGATGCGGATGCGAGGGTACTGCTCGTGATAGCTGCGGATCACGCCGGGCAGGAAATAGGCCACCGCGGATGGCACGCACGCGATGGTGACCAGGCCGGACAGGCGCTCCGCGACGTCCTGTATGCCGACCAAGGCGCTTTCCAGTTCATTGAGCACATTGCGTGCGCGCGGCACGAAGCCGCGGCCTATGGTCGTCAGTTCGACTTTGCGGGTGGTGCGTGTCAAAAGTTGTACACCCAGCGCGGCTTCCAGCTTGTCGGCGCGGCGGGACAGGGCGGACTGCGATAGATGCAGGGCTTCCGACGCGGCGCGGAAACTGCCGAGATCGGCAACGGCAAGAAAGGCGCGCAAATCCGCCAAATCGAATTTCATGCGTTTTCGTCAAAAATTGATCTAATTTTTGCACTTTACTCTATTGTGCGCGCTGCGCATCATGTCTCCCAAGCCGCCTTGAGCGCGGCACATACAGGAGACAAACTCATGATTCGGGTCCGCCGTCCACGCCGGCAATTTGCCTTCGCGCTTGCCTGCGCGTCATTGATGGCGCTTTCGGCGCCGGCCTCCCGGGCGCAGGGCGGAGACTGGCCCCAGCGCCCGATCCGCCTGCTGGTGCCTTACGGTCCTGGCGGCAGTTCGGATGTGGTGGCGCGCGCCGTGGCCGTGGAGATGTCGCGGGATCTCGGCAAGCAGGTCATCGTCGAAAACAAGGGAGGCGGGCAGGGGATGATTGCCACGGTCGAAGCGGCGCGGGCCGCGCCCGACGGCTACACCCTCATCCTGGGCCATGTGGGAACGCTGGCGGTCAACCCCTCCATGGTGTCCAAATTGCCCTATGACCCACGCCGCGACTTTGCCCCTATCGTCCTGTTGGCGAAGCTGCCCATGGTGTTCGCGGTGGGAGGCAAGGTGCAGGCGTCCACATTGCCTGAATTCGTGGCGTTGGCTCGCACCCGGCCAGGGGCCTTGAACTACGGGTCCGCCGGCAACGGCAGCGCGGGCCATCTGGCGTTCGAAATGCTCAAGACGGCGACGGGGATCGATGTCGTGCACGTGCCCTACAAAGGCACGGGCGCGCAGGTGACCGATCTGCTGGCGGGCAACATCGACGCCGCTGCGGCCGGCACGCCTGGACTGCTGCCGCACGCCCAGGCGGGCAAGATCCGCATCGTGGCGGTGGGGTCGGCACGGCGCCTGTCCGTGCTCCCCGATGTGCCCACGGTGGCGGAGCAGGGCTATCCAGGTTTCGAAAGCTCGCAGTGGTTCGGCCTGCTGGCGCCTGCGGGCACGCCGGCCCCCGTCATCGAGCGTCTGCACCAGGCCGCGCTCAAGGCACTGCAGACCGATTCCGTGCGCGAACGCCTGGCGCACGACGCGAGCGAGGCGTCCGGCGCCGGACCGGCCGAATTTGCCGCCTTCATCGACACCGAAGAGAAGCGCTGGGGGCAGGTGGTGCGCAGCGCCCGCCTGTCCGCCGAATGATCCCTTTCCACGTATTCCCATTCCCATCCGAGATGCACTGCCATGAGTAGCCAAAAGCAAGACCCGATCCTTATCGCCGAAGAGGAGCTGACCCAGCTTGGCGTACGCGCGTTCGAAAGCCTGGGGCTGCCTGCCCAGGACGCCGCCGACGTCGTCCAGGTGTTGGTGCTGGCGGACCTGTTCGGCCTGTCCACCCATGGCCTGAGCCGGATCGAATCGTACGGCGAGCGCCTGCAGGTGGGCGGCATCAATCCTCGCGCCCGCATTCAGGTGGAGCGCCCCGCGCCCGGCCTGTGCCTGGTCGATGGCGACAACGGCGTCGGGCCCCTGGTCGGCATGCACGCGCTGCGCGCCGCCATGCAGGCCGCCAGCGAGTGCGGGGTCGGCATGGCGTTCGCCCGGCAGAGCAACCATTTCGGCCCCATCTCTCCTTATGGCTTGATTGCGGCGCAAGCAGGTTACGCCAGCATCATCGGCAGCAATGCCACCACCACCATTGCGCCCTGGGGCGGGACCGATGCCCGCGTGGGCAACAGCCCTATCGGCTTTGGCGTGCCCAACCCGGAGGGAACGCACTTTCTGCTGGACATGGCCATGAGCGTGGTGGCTCGCGCCAAGATCCGCAATGCCCTGAAAGCCGGGCAACAGATTCCGGACACCTGGGCCACGGACGCGGCGGGCCAGCCGACAACCAGTCCTAAAGATGCGCTCGACGGCTTCCTGCTTCCCATCGGCGGGCACAAGGGCTACGGCCTGGCCTTGATGGTCGACCTGTTCGCCGGCTTGCTGTCTAACGCGGCATATCTGACGCATGTGAAGTCGTGGGTGGACGCGCCCGATCAGCCGCAGAACCTCGGCCACTTTTTCCTGCTGATCGATACGCGCAAGCTGGGTTCGACGCAATGGCTGGCTCGGCGCATGGCCGACTTCGCGCAGATCCTGCATGGCAGCGCGCCGGCGGATCCCGCGCGCCCGGTCATCCAGCCCGGCGAAATTGAACTGGCGAAGATGGCGCGCCAGAAGGAGCAGGGCGTCGCGCTGGACGCCGAGGTCCTGGCGTTGTTGCGCCGCCATGCGGATTCCCTGCCGGCCTGATACGGGCGGGTGACAGCATTTCGGAGACAGACATGAAATACAGAGCCGTAGTCGCGGCCATGATGGCGGGAGTGCTGGGCATGGTGGCCGGGGGCGCAGTGTTGGCGTCGGGCTACCCCAGCAAGCCGGTGCGCGTGATCGTGCCTTATGTCGCGGGCGGCGCGGCGGACATTACCGCCCGCGTGATCGCGCAAAAGCTGTCGGTCAGCATGGGCGCAACCTTTGTCGTGGAGAACAAGCCGGGCGCCAACGGCATGATAGGCACCGATTTTGTCGCGAAGGCGGCGCCTGACGGCTATACCCTGCTGCTGGATGCGAGCGGGCCCTTGGTGGTGAATCCCTCGCTCTACAAGAAGACGCCCTACGATCCCGTCGCGGATCTCGCTCCGATCAGCCAGATCACCAGCTACCAGTACGTCTTGGTTGTGCCACAGCAATCGCCGATACGCAGCGTCGACGACCTGATTGCCGCGGCGCGCGCCAAGCCGGGGCAGGTGAGTTATGGCTCGGCGGGCGTGGGGGCGGGTGGGCATCTGGCGGGCGAGCTGCTGGCGGTGACGACGCAGACCCAGCTTGCGCATATTCCCTACAAGGGCAATGCGCAGGCGCTGACCGACGTGCTAGGCGGCCAATTGAGCTTTACTTTCGATACGGTGGTGACCGCGACGCCGCATCTGCGTTCCGGCAAGCTGCGCGGCTACGCGGTAACCGGCCCGCGACGCGCGCCAGGGCTGCCGGACATCCCGACGATGGAGGAACTGGGCTACAAGGATTTCGTGGTCACGCAGTTCCAGGGTTTGTTGGCGCCGGCCGGCACCGATCCCGCGATCCTGTCGCGCCTGCACGAGGAAGTGGTAAAGGCCGCCCGGCAGCCAGACGTGATCCAGAAGCTCCAGACGGAAGGCGGCAATGAAATCGTCGCCGGCACACCCCAGGAGTTCGCGCGACTCATCCAGGAAGACCTGCAGCGCTACCGCAAGCTGATCGCGGATGCCCATGTTCAGGCGGAGTAGGCCATGTACGACATCGAGGTATTGATACAAGGCTATCCGGGACGCTCGTTGTGCCATGGCGGATTGGGCTGGAGCACCACCACGCTGTTGCGGGGCGGCGGCCGCAACATCCTGGTCGACGTCGGCGCCTTCGGGGTGCGCCATCTGCTGGGCCAGCACCTGAGCCGCTGCGGGGTCGGCGCTGCAGATGTCACCGACGTGGTGCTGACGCATGCGCATTACGACCACGCGGTCAACTTCACGCTGTTTCCCAATGCCACCGTCTGGATCGGCGAACTCGAACTCGCCTGGGCCGCAGCCCAGCCCGCCGGGTTCAATCCGCTGCCCGAGCTGTACGTGCGCGAATTGGCCTCATCGGAACGTGTCCGGCGCATCCGCGATGGGGACGAATTCCTGCCGCACCTGCGGGCGATAGCGTCGCCCGGGCATACGCCGGGCCACTTGCTGTTTTATGTCGACGATGGCCGGCAAACCGTTCTGTTCACCGGCGATGCTGCAAAGAACCGGGCCGAACTGCTTTCGGGCACGGTCAACGATACCGCCGACATGGACGCCAGCCGCGCCACGTTGGCTCGCATCTGGGCACTGTGGCGCCAAGCCCCCGGAACGCTGCTGGTCCCGGGCCATGATCTGGGCATGAAGCTCGACCCGGAGGGGCGGCCCGTCTACGTCGGCGAACGCCACGCGGCGCTCAACGCCTGGTTTGGCGACACGCTGGAGCCGACGCGCATTGACCTCTGCTGCGGCGGCATCCTGAACCGACGCAACTCATGATCTCCAACCTGTGTACACACCCATGCATCTGAACCCGAAGTTAGTCTCGACCTTTGCGCCGACCGGCCGGCTGAGAGCCTCCATCAACCTGGGCAATCCCATCCTCGCGGGGCGCGACGCGTCAGGCGCGCCGGCGGGCGTTTCCGTGGATCTGGCGCGCGCCTTCGCGCAACGGCTCGACGTCCCCCTGGACCTGGTCGTGCTGGACAGCGCCGGGGCTTCCGTGGAGACCGTGACGCGGGAAGACGCCGACATCGGCTTTTTCGCCATCGATCCCTTGCGCGCCACCGGCATTGCGTTTACCGACGCCTATGTCCTGATCCAGGGCGCCTACCTGGTGCGCGAGGATTCTCCGTTGCGCACACTGGACGAGGTCGATCGCGGAGGGCATCGCGTCACCGTGGGGCAGGGCAGCGCATACGACCTGTATCTGACCCGTGAACTGAAGCGGGCGACCATCACGCGCGCACCTACCTCGCCTGCCGTGGTCGACACGTTTCTCGCCGAGGGCACAGACGTGGCAGCGGGCGTCCTGCAGCAGTTGGAGGCAGATGCCAGGCGGCTCCCGGGATTGAGGCTGTTGCCCGGCAGCTTCATGACCATACGCCAGGCCATGGGTGCGCCCAGGAGCCGCGGTGCGCAGGCCATGAAGGCGCTGGCGGATTTTGTTGAAGAGATGAAGGCCAGCGGTTTTGTCGGAAACGCCTTGCTCCGCCATGGCATACAAGGCGCCGCGGTGGCGCCCGCCGCAGCCTGAGGAGTGCCGCATTCGGCCGCTAGTGAATGACGCGCGCCGTCTTGCGCGCACGCTTGACTTCGTACATGCGGGCGTCGGCAAGGCGGACGGCGGCCTCGGCGTCCAGGCCGTTGGGGTCCAATGCGACGACGCCGACGCTGGCGCCCTCGTAGGGCACGACATGTTCGCCCAGCTGGTAGCGCCCGACCGTGGCCGCGGTGGCGCGCTCTTCGAGGGAGCGCGCGGCTTCTTCCGCATCGCCGCGTTGGGCGGCGGCGCCGTGGCCGCCATGCGGCCCGTCACCCAAGGCCAGGGCCGGGCCCGGGCCGATCAGCACGAATTCATCGCCACCTATCCGTCCCAGCATGTCCGAGCCGCGCAGGGCGGCGGCGATGCGGCGCGACACTTCCTGCAGGAACAGGTCGCCGTGCTGGTGGCCGTACACGTCATTGATGCCCTTGAAGCCGTCGAGGTCGATGACGCCCACCAGCACGCTGCCGCCTTCGCGGATGGCGCGTGCCTGCAGCCGATCCAGCGCTTCATAGATAGCGCGGCGGTTAGGCAGGCCGGTCAGCGCGTCGGTCAGCGCATAGGACATGAGCTGGACATTGGCCGCATGCAGTTGCTCCATCAGCATTTCGCGTTCCAGAAAGCCGGCGATGACGCTGGAGAACAGTTTCAGCACGGATTCCGCCTGCGGCTCGATCTGGTGCCGCCCGGCACTGGCGGCGCACAGCGTGCCGAACAGGACGCCATCGTCCGAGCGCACCGGCGCGCTCAGGTAGGTTTGTATGCCCAGTTGCCGCGCCGCGTCGGAATCCGGCCAGCAGCTGGAGACATCGCTGGTGCACATGCGTCCTTCGTCCAGTGCGCGCTTGCACAGCGTGTCGTCCCAGGGCACGGACAGGCCTTCGGGAATCTGTAGTTGTCCCGCATTGCGCGAGTAACGGATGTGCTGAAGATCCGCCTTCAGGTCGATGGAAGTGAGATAGGTGGATTCCAGACCGGTCACTGCGCCCAGCATGTCCAGCAGCGGACGCGTCAGTTGTTCGACTGATTTGGCCTGCGGTAGGGCGGTCGAGAGTTCGGCAAGTATCGGATCCAGCACGGTGTCTCCGGGATGGGGGGGCGTAGAGAGTCGAAGCCCATTCTTCCAAGAGGAGCGCGGGCCGGCATGCCCTTCATTATGCACGCAGGGCGATGGGTTGCATGGAACCCGTCCGCGGTACTACCCTGGACTTTCTACACGCGGCGGCCGGCCTCGATGCGTAGCGGTCGCCAGGGAGGCAGGCATGCAGCACGCGACGGAACTGCGCGGCCGGGTGGCCGTGGTGACAGGGGCATCCTCCGGCATCGGCCGGGCCACCGCGATCGCGCTGGCGGCGGCTGGCGCGCAAGTGCTGATCAACCATCGCGCGGGCGGCGATTCCCAGGGGCGCGCGGCGGCGGTCGCCGAGGCAATACAACGCCAGGGCGGGACCGCCGTCACCGCAGCCGCCGACATCGCCAAGGAGGCCGAGGTGGATCACCTGTTTGCGCAGGCGCTTCAGCACTACGGCCGGCTCGACATCCTGGTCAACAATGCGGGCATCGAGCACGCATCACCCATTGCGGACATGACGCTGGCGGATTGGCAGCGCGTCATCGACGTGAACCTCACGGGGCATTTCCTCTGCGCCCGCGCCGCGGCCAGGGTGTTCCAGTCGCAGCCGCCGGACCCGGCGCGCCAGGGGGTGGCCCTGGGCAATATCCTCTTCATCAGTTCGGTTCACGAGGTCATTCCCTGGGCATTCCAGGTGAATTACGCGGCGTCCAAAGGCGGCGTTTCCATGCTGATGAAATCCCTGGCCCAGGAGTTGGCGCCCGCCAGGATACGCGTCAATTCCATTGCCCCAGGCGCCATACGCACCGCCATCAACCAGCCGGCGTGGGATACGCCTGAAAGCCTCGCCAAGCTGCTGAAGCTGATCCCCTATGGCCGCATCGGCGAGCCGGAAGATGTGGCGCGCGCGGCGGTATGGCTGGCCAGCGACGCTTCGGACTACGTTACCGGGACGACCTTGTTCGTCGACGGCGGCATGACGCTGTATCCCGAATTCCGGGGGGCGGGCTAGGGCCCGCGTGCAAAGCCATGTCCAAGCCGCTGGAAGACTACGGATTGATCGGCAACATGCTGTCGGCCGCGTTGGTGGCGCGCGACGGATCCATCGACTGGCTGTGCCTGCCTCACTTTGATTCCCCCGCATGCTTTGCCGCGCTGTTGGGAGACGAGCGGCACGGACATTGGCGCATCGCGCCGCATGCGCGCAACTGCACGGTGTCGCGCCGCTACGTGCCCGACACGGCGGTGCTGGAAACGCGCTACGAAACCAGTTCGGGCACGGCGCTGCTGTACGACTTCATGCCCTTGAGCGACGACGACGAGCGCGCCGACGTGGTGCGCATCGTGCGCGGCGAATCCGGGCACGTGCAGATGGACATGGAGATGGTGCTGCGCTTTAACTACGGGCAGGCCGTGCCCTGGGTGCGCCGGCGCGACTACGGCCTGAGCGCCATCGCCGGCCCGGACGCGGTGGAACTGCACACGCCGGTGGATCTTGCCGGACACGAACTGACTACCACGGCGCGCTTCACCGTGCATCCGGGCCGGGTGGTGCCGTTCACGCTCTCTTATCACCGGTCGCACCGCACGCCGCACTTCGTGCCTGACCGCGTGGAAAGCATGGACCGCACCATCTCCTGGTGGCAGGAATGGGCCAAACGCTGCCGCTGGGAGGGGGGCGACGAACGGCGCGACGCCGTGGTGCGCTCGCTGATCACCCTCAAGCTGCTGACCTTCCATCCCACCGGCGGCATCATCGCCGCGCCTACGACCTCGCTGCCCGAGGCGCTGGGCGGCACTCGTAACTGGGATTACCGGCATTGCTGGCTGCGCGATTCGGCGCTGACCCTGTATGCATTGCTCAATGCCGGTTACCGGGAGGAGGCCGAGGCCTGGCGCCAATGGCTGTTGCGGGCCGTGGCCGGCCACCCCGATCAACTGCAGATCATGTACGGCATTGCAGGCGAGCGCTGGCTGCCCGAACTGGAGATCCCGTGGTTGCCGGGCTACGAGGGCAGCCTGCCGGTGCGCCGCGGAAACGGCGCCGCTGGCCAGAGCCAGTTGGATGTCTACGGAGAACTCATCGAAACCCTCTATGCCGCGCGGGCGGCGGACCTTGCGCCGCTGGCCGAAGCATGGCGGCTCCAGAATGTGCTGCTGGAGCCTTTGCGGGACCGTTGGAAGGAACTGGATCATGGCATCTGGGAGGTGCGGGGAGAACGCCGCGCCTTTACGCATTCGCGGCTGATGTGCTGGGTGGCGTTCGACCGCGCGGTGCAGTCCTGCGTGCGCTTCGGGCTGCGCGGGCCGCAGGACGAGTGGCAGCGCCTTGCCGACCGCATCCACGCGGACATCTGCAAACACGGCTACAACCCGGCCCGCGGCAGCTTCGTACAAAGCTATGGATCGGACGAGCTGGATGCCAGCCTGTTGCTCATTCCCCAAGTGGGTTTCCTGCCCGCCGACGATCCCCGCGTGACTGGCACGGTGCGCGCCATCGAGCGCGAGCTGCTGCGCGACGGCCTGTTGTTGCGCTATTCCACTCAGCATGCGAGTGACGGCCTGCCCGGAGACGAAGGGGTGTTCCTGGCCTGTAGCTTCTGGCTGGCCGACGCCTACGTCATGCAGGGCCGGATCGACGACGCCGAACGCCTGTTCGAACGGTTGCTGGCCCTGCGCAATGACCTGGGCCTGCTGGCGGAGGAATACGACGTCGGCCGGCGTCGCCTGGTGGGTAACTTCCCGCAAGGCTTCTCCCATATCGGGTTGGTGAACACGGCGTACAACCTGAGCCGCGCCAGCGGTCCCGCGCGTCAGCGTTCCGAGCAGGACGCGCCGCGCGAGTAGGCCCGCCCACGGTGGCGTCCAGCGCGTGCTGGCCGGGCCTGCCGCGGTGTATCCTGGCGTTCATGCGGCGCCCGCGGGCCGGGCCCGACCTCGCAGAACAGAGCAGGCCGAGCAACGGCCGCCACCGTACCCAGGAGAGACAGGCATGCTTTTGACGGAAGAACAGCAAAGCGTTCAGGAAATGGCGCGCCGTTTTGCGCAGGAGCGCTTGGCGCCCAACTCGGAGCGCTGGGACCACGAACATCACTATCCCGCCGACGCCATCGCCGAAATGGCGCAGCTGGGCTTCTTCGGCATGCTGGTGCCAGAGGCGTGGGACGGCAATGACAGCGGCTATATCTCGTATGCGGTCGCGCTGGAGGAGATCGCGGCCGGCAACGGGGCCTGCTCCACCATCATGAGCGTGCATAACTCGGTCGCCTGCATGCCCATCCTGAAGTTCGGCACCGACGCGCAAAAAGAGCAGTTCCTGCGGCCGCTCGCGACCGGCGAGCACATTGGCGCCTTTGCGCTCACCGAGCCCCAGGCGGGGTCGGATGCCAGCAGCCTGCATACCCGGGCGCGCCGCGACGGCGACGACTACATACTGAACGGTGCCAAACAGTTCATCACCTCCGGGCGTAGCGGCCAGGTCGTGATCGTGTTTGCGGTTACCGACCCCGAAGCAGGCAAGCGCGGCATTTCCGCGTTCATTGTGCCTACCGACACTCCGGGCTACAAAGTCCTGCGGGTGGAGGACAAGCTGGGCCAGCATGCTTCGGACACCTGCCAGATCGCGTTCGAGGACATGCGTATCCCGGCCGCCTACCGGCTGGGCGCGGAAGGCGAGGGCTACAAGATCGCCTTGTCCAACCTGGAGGGCGGGCGCATCGGCATCGCCTCCCAATCCGTCGGCATGGCGCGCGCGGCATTCGAATGCGCGCGAGACTACGCGCGCGACCGGCAGGCCTTCGGCAAACCCATCATGGAGCATCAGGCGGTTTCCTTCCGCCTGGCCGACATGGCAACGCAGATACACGCGGCGCGCCAGATGGTGCTGCATGCGGCGGCGCTGCGCGAAGCCGGAAGGCCGGCGCTGACCGAAGCGTCCATGGCCAAGCTGTTTGCTTCCGAAATGGCCGAGAAGGTATGTTCCGCCGCCATCCAGACCTTGGGCGGCTACGGTTACCTGAAGGATTTTCCGGTGGAACGCATTTACCGCGACGTGCGCGTGTGCCAGATCTATGAAGGCACGAGCGACATCCAGCGCCTGGTCATCGCCCGTAGTCTGTAGGGGCGGTGGCGCCAGGCCCCTAGGCCGGCCGGCGCCGGCCGCGCCTGGCCCACAGCGTGTAGATGACGATATTGCCCACGATCAGCAGCGCGGCAAGCACGATCTGCGTTTTGCGAGTGATGCCTTCGGGGTAGATGAGCCCCAGCAGATAGTGTTCGATGAAGCCGCCGGCATAGCCTTGCTGGCCGGCCTGCTGCCGCAGGGAAATCTCCAGCGGCGTCAGCGGGCAGATCCAGCCCATGCCTATCACCAGCGCGCCCCAGGCCAGCGCCGGCCAATGCAGATAGGCGATCCAACGCTTCCACAGCGCCAGCAAGCCGCCGAACACCACGAAGGCAACGAAGAGGCCGTGCACCATGAGCACGAGGTCGGCGAGCAGGCGGTAGCTCATGGCCGTGCTCGGCTTATGGTTTGAGGTCCCGCAGCAGCTTGGCCAGTTCCGGCGCGGTCATCAGCGACACGCCCTGCGACCGGGCGTACTGCAGCGCATTGTCCGAGACTTCGCCCAGCGCTATGTAGATGGCTTCGCGCGCGCCGCGTTTTTCGCGTGTGGCCTGCAGCTCGCGCAGGGGCTCGACGCCGACGCGGGCCGCTTTCCAACGCTTGGCGCTGACCAGGGCGACGTGGCCGTCCTTGCTCAGCGCGAAGTCGGCGCCGGGCAGCTGCAGGCGCTGCACTTCGCAGCCATCGCGGCGGAATCCGGCTTCAACCGTGCGCGAAAAATCCGCCCACGACATGCCGGCCGCGGCCTCGGCCACCGCTTGCACCCGCGCGTTCGAGGGTGAGCGCAGCTGTTTGTAGGCCGCCATGATGGCGATGACTGCGAACGGCACCGCCGCGAATACGCCCATTGCCGCGTACTCCAAGGGCAGCGCTGCGAAGCCCGCCGCCGACAGCAACACGGCGACGCCGGCACTCATCCACCACGGCGAGCGCAACAGCACGGCAAAGATGGAGTTCTGGGACATCTTGAATTTCATGGCGGCTCGCGGGGTTGCTGTGGTGAAAGGGCTTCAGGCGTCCTGGCCGCCGGAGCCAGAAGCGCGCACGACGATGCGCACGTCGCCGCAGGTGACGATCTGCCCGGCGCGGATCTTTGCCGTCTTGCGGCTTTCCACCACGCCGCCCACGCTGACGTGGCCTTCGGCCACGAGCATCTTGCCCGCGCCACCGCTGTCGCATACGCCCGTGGCCTTGAGCAGCTGGTTGACTTCTATATATGGGCTGCCTTCGGCCAGCGTGAATTCAATAATGGACATATCGTGTCTGTCGTAGGGGGAGAGGGGACGTTCAGGGCTGGCTGCCGCCCGGGGCGCCGCCCGGCGCATCGGCCGGAGGTTCCTGAGCGGGCGGGCGGCTGGTGTTGTTGGGGGTTTCGGCGCGCGCCATCCAGGCGATCAGGGAGGAGCGCATGGCTTCTTCCACGGACATCTGGATGGGCTGCACCCATTCTTGCGGCACGAACACCGTGTAGCCGCCAATCATGTAACCCATGGGCAGGTACACGGCCACGCGTTCGCCCTGGGTGAACCCTTCAGGCAGGCCTTCCATGTTGCGGCGCGTGACCAGGCCCACCAGTTCCATCTGCTGGCCCGGCACGCGCAGGATCACGACCTGCTGGGCGGTATTCTTGGAGCTGGGCGAGAAATAATCCGCGAAGCTCTTCAGCGAAGAGTAGATGCTCTTGACCACCGGCAGGTTGGTGAACGGCATTTCCAGCAGCACCAGCACGCGTTGCACGCGCTCTTTGGACACCAGGTAGCCGATGGCGAGAATGCCCAATATGCCTAGCGCCAGGCCCATGCCGGGTACATAGAACCCGCCGATGAAGGGCCGCAGGAACGTCAGCGCCACGGCTTCGGTCCAGGCCAGGAAGATATAGAGCAGGTAGATCGTCAGCGCCAGCGGCAGGACGGTGATCAATCCGCGGAAGAAGTACTTGTAGAGGCGAGTCATGGACATAGGCAAATAAATTAGGGTCGGATTACGCGGCAATGGCACGCGCCGAGGGGCCGCCAGCATAGCAGCCAGCGCCGGATCGGCCGGTAACAAACGGCGTGCGGCCCGCTGCGGCGGCGCTAGCGGTCCACGGGGAGGTACAGGGTCTCCTTGATTTCCTCCATGACCACGTAGCTGCGGGATTCGGCAGACGCGGGCAGGCGCTTGAGGATTTCGCCGAGGAGACGGCGGTATTCATTCATTTCAGTCAGGCGGGCCTTGACCAGGTAATCGAAGTCGCCGGACACCAGGTGGCATTCCATGACTTCGGGCACATACAGCAGCTCTTTCTTGACCTTGTCGAAGACGTCGCCCGATTTGGCCGACAGCTTGATCTCCAGGAAGACGAGCAGGTTCTTGCCCAGCGCCGCCGGGTTGACGCGCGCATGGTAACCCGTGATGACGCCTTCCCGCTCCATGCGCTTGATGCGGTCGGAGCAGGGGGTGGCGGAAAGGCTGATCCGGTCGGCCAGTTCGGTGACGGAAATGCGGCCTTCCCGCTGCAGGATATCCAGGATTTTCAGGTCGATACGGTCTAGCTCGCGCATTTCACTTTTGGCGGTGGAAAAACGGGATGGTCCCGAGAAAAAGCACTGTCAAAGAAAAATCTTCAGTGCTTTTCACTGCTGAGAGGCCCATAGACTACCGAAATTCCTGAACAAAACCAATCATCGGAAAGAATCATGCACGTCATCGTCCTCGGCAGCGGCGTCATCGGCACCACCACCGCTTATTATCTGGCCCGCCAGGGCGCCAAAGTCACGGTGCTGGACCGCCAGCCGTCGGCGGCGCAGGAGACCAGCTACGCGAACGCCGGCCAGGTTTCTCCGGGCTATTCCACGCCTTGGGCCGCGCCAGGCATTCCGCTGAAGGCCATCAAATGGCTGTTCCAGAAGCACGCGCCGCTGGCCATTCGCCTGGACGGCAGCATGTACCAGCTGAAGTGGATGGCGGCCATGCTGGCCAACTGTTCGGCGGAACGCTACTCGGTGAACAAAGAGCGCATGCTGCGCCTGTCGGAGTACAGCCGCGACTGCCTGCGCGAATTGCGCCAATCCACCGGCATCCATTATGAAGAGCGCGCGCGCGGCACCCTGCAGCTGTTCCGCACCGAGGCCCAGCTGGAAGCCGCCCGCCGCGATATCGCCGTGCTGGAAGAAGTGGGCGTGCCTTACGAACTGCTGGACCGCAACCGCCTGGTGACGGCCGAGCCGGCGCTGGCGCGTTCGCTGCACAAGCTGTCGGGCGGCCTGCGTCTGCCCAACGATGAAACCGGCGATTGCCAACTGTTCACGACGCGCCTGGCCGAAATGGCCAAGGGCTTGGGCGTGGAGTTCCGCTTCGGCCAGGCGGTGTCGGGCCTGAACACGGCCGGCGGCCAGATTACCGGCGTGCGCGTGGGCAACGAAGTGCTAACCGCGGATCGCTATGTCGCCGCCTTTGGCAGTTACACGCGCGGCTTCCTGGAACCGCTGGGCCTGGACTTGCCGGTATACCCGGTCAAGGGCTACTCGCTCACCATTCCCATGACGGACGAGTCCGCCGCGCCGGTCTCGACCATCCTGGACGAAACCTACAAGATCGCCGTGACGCGGTTCGACAAGCGCATCCGCGTGGGCGGCATGGCCGAGCTGTCCGGCTTCGACCTGCGCCTGAAGGAAGCGCGCCGCAAGACGCTGGAACTCGTCGTCAACGATCTGTTCCCGGGCAGCGGCAACGTGGCCCAGGCCGAATTCTGGACCGGCCTGCGTCCCATGACGCCGGACAGCACGCCGGTGGTGGGCGCGACCCGCTACGGCAATCTGTACCTGAACACCGGCCATGGCACGCTAGGCTGGACCATGGCCTGCGGTTCCGGCAAGCTGGTGGCCGATCTGGTCATGGGTCAGCGCCCCGCCATCCGCACGGACGGCCTGGGCTTGTCCCGCTATGACCGCAAGGCGGCGTCCAATCAATCGCTGGTGCTGGACGGCAAGAGCGCCTGATCCTGCTTGCGGCAAGCCGGCGGCGATTCTTCCCGACTCCGCCGCCGATCCCGCGCACGGGCCATCTACAATGGCCCGCATGACCCATTTCCTGCACACCGCCGACTGGCAGATCGGCCGACAGTACGGCCAGTTTGAAACCGAAGACGCCGCCATACTGGCCGAGGCCCGCTCGGCTTCGACCTGCGCCTGAAGGAAGCGCGCCGCAAGACGCTGGAACTCGTCGTCAACGATCTGTTCCCGGGCAGCGGCAACGTGGCCCAGGCCGAATTCTGGACCGGCCTGCGTCCCATGACGCCGGACAGCACGCCGGTGGTGGGCGCGACCCGCTACGGCAATCTGTACCTGAACACCGGCCATGGCACGCTAGGCTGGACCATGGCCTGCGGTTCCGGCAAGCTGGTGGCCGATCTGGTCATGGGTCAGCGCCCCGCCATCCGCACGGACGGCCTGGGCTTGTCCCGCTATGACCGCAAGGCGGCGTCCAATCAATCGCTGGTGCTGGACGGCAAGAGCGCCTGATCCTGCTTGCGGCAAGCCGGCGGCGATTCTTCCCGACTCCGCCGCCGATCCCGCGCACGGGCCATCTACAATGGCCCGCATGACCCATTTCCTGCACACCGCCGACTGGCAGATCGGCCGACAGTACGGCCAGTTTGAAACCGAAGACGCCGCCATACTGGCCGAGGCCCGCTTCGATGTCGTCGCCCGCATCGCGACGCTGGCCGCCGAGCGCGGCGTGGACGCCGTGCTGGTGGCGGGCGACGTTTTCGATACCCAGGGCGTCTCGGACCGGACGATACGCCGCTTGTTCGGCGCCATGGCGGCATACGCCGGGCCGTGGGTCATGATCGCCGGCAACCATGATGCGGCGCTCGCCGAGAGCGTGTGGAGCAGGGCGGCGCAGCTGGGCTGCATTCCATCCAACGTGCATGTGCCGCTGCGCAGCGGCGTGGTGGATCTGGACAGCGCCAACCTCGCCGTGCTGGTCGCGCCATTGACGCAACGCCATACCTATGACGACGTGACGCAGGCCTTCGACGCGATGGAAACGCAGACCGGCCGCATCCGCGTTGGCCTGGCGCACGGCAGCGTGGCCGGCCGCCTGCCAGACACCATAGACGCCACCAACCCCATCGCTGCCGACCGCGCATCGCGCGCGCGCCTGGACTACCTGGCGCTGGGCGACTGGCATGGCTGCCTTGCCATCGATGAACACACTTGGTATGCCGGCACGCCGGAACAGGATCGCTTTCGGGGCAACGAGCCCGGTTATGCCCTCCATGTGCGTATCGACGGGCCAGGAGCCGTGCCCCTCGTCGAGCGGGTTCCGACGGGCAAGTACCGCTGGTTGGCGTGGTCCGAAACGCTGAGCCTGCCTTCGGACGCGCAGGCGCTGGCCGCGCGCCTGGCAGAACTGCGCGCCGAGGACGTGTTGCGCCTGGATGTGCAAGGGCACGTCAACATGGAAACCTGGGAAGCTTTGCAGGGCGCCGTGGACCAGGCGGCCGCCCAGGTGCGGGCGTTGCTGCCGGACCTGTCGGGCTTGCTGCTGGAGCCCGACGAGGCCGATCTCGCGGAACTCCGCGCCAGCGGCTACGTGGGCGAGGTGGCGGCGCAATTGCAGGCGTTGCAGACGGATCCGGACCAAGCCGCGGTAGCCGGCGAGGCCTTGCGGCTACTGCTTCGTTTCCAGAGGGAAAGCGCGGCGTCGGGAGCCGTCAAATGAAGCTTTCGCGCATCGCCCTGGAAGAGTTCCGCAAATTCCGCCAGCCCATGGTGCTGGATGGGCTGCAGGGCGGCCTGAACCTGTTCGTGGGGCCCAACGAGGCCGGCAAAAGTACCGTCGCCGCGGCGATCCGTTCCGCCTTTCTTGAACGCTACAGCACCAGCAAAGTCGCCGACCTGGCGCCGCATGGCGAATCCGGCGCGCGGCCCAGCGTGGAACTGGAATTCACGCACGCCGGGCACAGTTACGTGCTGAAAAAGCAGTTCCTGTCCCGCGCCCGTTGCGAACTGCTGATCGACGGCGGCGCGCAGCGTCTGGACGGCGAAGAGGCTGAGAACGCGTTGGCCGCACTGCTGGGCTTCGAGTTGCCCGGGCGCGGCCAGAGCAAGCCGGATCTGGCGGGCATACCAGGCCTGTTGTGGATTCAGCAGGGCGATGGCCAAAACCTGCAGGAAGCGGCCGGTTATGCGGGCGCGCATCTGCGCGATGCATTGACCCAGTTGTCCGGCGAACTCGCTTCCGGTGATGGGGACCGCTTGTATGAACGCGTGGCCGCCGAGCGCGGCGCGCTGCTGGACGCGCGCAACGGCCGCCCCAAGGGCGCGTACAAGGAAGTCGAGGACGCGCTTGCGCGCGCCGCCGCGGAACGAGACGAATGCGCGCGGGCCATGACGCAACTGAATGCGGACGTGGACCGCTTGGCCGAGTTGCGGCGCGACCATGAGCGCGCCCAGCTCGAAGAGCCCTGGAAGGATTTCGAGGCCAAGGCGGCCGAGGCGCGTGCGCGTCTGGCGGCTCTGGCCAAGGAGCGCGAGGCCTTCGAAGGCTTGCGCCGCGAACAGGCGCAAGCGGCGCAGACGCTGGCGCTGTTGCAGGATCAGGTCCGGCGCGACCAGCAGGACGAGGCCGAACTTCAGGCGTTGGCCGAAGAGGCTCGCACCGCTCGCGCCCGCGTTGATGCCGCCCGCGAACCCCTGGCGCGCGCGCAACAGCAGCGGCAGGCGCATGCAGCCGCGGTGGACGCGGCGCGCCAGCGCGTCACAGCCGTGCAGGCCGTGGCCGACCGGCGCGACCTGGAACATCAATGGGTCCAGCTCAGCACGGAGATCGACCGCCTGGATGGCGCGTTGAAAGAAGTCACCGCGCTGATCGAGCAAGGTTCCGCGCTGAAGGCGGAGACCATGCGGATCGAGATCGCCGATGCCGACATCGAGGCGTTGCGCAAATGCGAACGCGAGCTGGCCAATCTGCAGTTGCAACAGCAGGCCAGCGCCACGCGCCTTTCCTATCAACTGGAAGCCGGCGGCCAGGCGCGGTTGGACGGCCGGGTCCTGAGCGGGGCGGATGAAGTGTTGCTGACCGCGGCGGCCGAGCTTGATTTGCCGGGCGTCGGACGTTTTCGCATCGAACCTGGCGGCAAGGACCTGCCCGCCCTGAAGCGCGAAATCGACGCGGCAGGGCAGGCCTGCTCGGCCTTGCTCAATCGACTGGGTGTCGAATCGCTGGCACTGGCGGAGCAACGTCATGCCCGCCACGGCGCCTTGCTGCGCGAGCTGGACGGCATGCGCAAGACGCTGGGCATTCATGCGCCCAAAGGCGTGGACGTCCTGCGCGGCCAACGCGACGATGCGCTCGCGCGGCGCGCGCAGCTGCAAGAACGCCTGGACAAACTGCCGCCCTTGGCGGACACGGACGGCGGCGATCTGCCCGCTGCGCTGCAGATCCTGCGCCAGGCCGAGACCGTATCCGCGCAGGCCGAGAGCGCGCTGGCCGCGGCGCAGCGCGCCTTGGATGCCGACAGTGCACGAGCCCAATTGCTGGAAGGCCAGGCCGCCGCCCGCAGTGCGGATCTGCGCTCGTCCGAGCGCGAGGCCCAACGGCAGGCCCGCGCAGGCCGTCTCGCGGAAGCGCGCAGCAGCCACGACGAGCTGGAACGCCGAGTGAATGCGGCGCAGGCCGCCTTGGCCGGCCATCGTCCCGAACTCGCCGAACAGGACGTGCTGCGCTACGAGAAGTCCGCCGCCATTGAGCGCGATGCACAACACAAGCGCCACGGCGACATCCTGCAATTGCAGGGCAAACTCGATCAGGCGGGCGCGCAAGGCCTGGGCGAACGCCTGTCAGAGTCCGAGGCCGCCTGCGAACGCCTGGAACGCCGTCGGGCAGATTTTTCCCGCCGCGCAGCCGCCCTCGAACTCTTGCAGAAATTGTTGGCGGATAAGCGCGCGGCCGCCACGCAGCGCCTGCAGGCGCCATTGGCGAGCAGGCTGAACCATTATCTGGCACTGCTGTTTCCCGAGGCAGACCTGAGGCTGGACGATGCCTTGCTACCCACGGCGCTGCGCCGCGGTGGCGGCGAGGACTTGTTGTCCGCCCTCAGCTTTGGCACCCGGGAACAGCTGGGGATCCTGGCCCGCTTCGCCTACGCGGACCTGTTGCGCGAAGCCGGGCGGCCGACATTGCTGCTGCTGGACGACGCGCTCGTCCACACGGACGATGCGCGGCGCGACTTCATGAAGCGCGCGCTGTTCGACGCCGCCACCCGGCATCAGATCCTGATGTTCACGTGCCACGGCGAAGCATGGCGCGATATGGGGGTGGAGCAGCGGCGCATCGCTTGACCGCATTGCGCGCAGCCGGTAGGCTACGCCCCATGCCTTCCCACACGCCTCACGCCGACTTCGCCGCCGCTGCCGTTGCAGCGGGTGATCGCGCGCGCGAGGCGTCCCGGCACTCTGCTGTTTCCCCCGGTTTTTCTCCTGTCGTGTCCACGGTGGTATCGCCGCCGGTCGCGCCGCCTTGCGGCGTGGTCTCGGGCGCATATCCGCCTTCCGCGGTCGTCGTCGGCTGACGCCGTCCGCGACGCGACTCCAGCCCCTTCCTGAAGCGATTCGCCTGACGTCTTGACGCGATTGCGTCCGTCTTGCGCGTTTGCGTCCGCCTGCGCGGACGGGGCCGGAGCCTGTTAATACACCGACAGGTAGAAACCTCATGTCTTCCGATAGAAACGCGTGGACCGCTTACGGATCCACTTCCTTGTTCGTGCTGCTGTGGAGCGGCGGCGCGATTTTCGCCAAATGGGGGCTGTTTCACGCCTCCGCCTTCGGCTTTTTGCTGCTGCGCTTCACCTTGGCCCTTGCCGTGCTGCTGCTGGTCTGCGCGTGGCGGCGGCGCTGGCTGCCCGAACCCGGCACACGCCTCACCGTGGCGGCCACTGGCTTGCTGCTCATTGGGGGCTATTCCATCTGCTACTTGCTGGCGCTGGACCATGGCATCACGCCAGGGGTGCTGGCAACGTTGCTGGGCGCGCAGCCCATCATGACGCTTGCCGTCATGGAACGGCGCTACTCACCGCCGCGCCTGGCCGGCCTGTTGCTGGCCTTGTGTGGGCTGGTGATGGTGGTTTCGCAAAGCATAGGCATGGCGCGCTTTTCAGTGACGGGCATGGTCAGCGCACTCGCGGCGCTGCTTTGCATGACGGTCGGGGCCATTCTTCAGAAGCGGGTACGCCAGGCACCGATGGACGTCATGCCATTGCAGTATGCGGTCAGCCTGGCCCTGTGTCTGCTGTTTGTCCCGTTCCAGCCGATCCAGGTGGAGTGGGTGGCGGGTTTTGTCATTCCGTTGATCTGGATGGGCCTGGTGATTTCGGTCGGCGCGACCTTGCTGTTCTACCGCATGATCCAGGCGGGCAACCTCGTCAACGTCACAAGCCTGTTCTATCTGGTGCCCGCCGGCACGGCCGTCCTCGACTACCTGATCCTCGGCAATCGCCTATCGGTGCTGAGTCTGGGCGGGTTGGGGGCGATCCTGCTGGGACTGATGCTGGTGTTGCGCAGCCCGGCGCCTGAACGCGCATAGCAACGTCGTATCTCGCAGGGATGGGCAATGCGCGGGTGAGCTTCGGTTCGCCTACGGGCCCATCCCCATGGCGGGTTTTCCCCAGGTTTCGAAGAAAAATACCAAGTAGTATGTTCTCCTTCAGCGAGCTAAATACCGATTAGTATGTTGCAGGAGGCAACGATGTCCGTGATCTGGAATCCCTCATTGACCCCGCAGGAATGCGCCTGGCGGGACAAGGCTGCCGAACTGACGTTGCGGGCGTTCGCGCCCGCCGCAGCGGAAATCGATCGGGACCAGCGATATCCCGTAGAGCACTTGGCCCCGTTGCGGGAAAGCGGGATTTCGGGGCTCTTCATTCCGGCCGAGTATGGCGGCGCGGGCGCGTCGCTGACGTCGCTGGTGGCGGTGGTGGAAACGGTGGCCCAGGGTTGCGCCTCCACGGCTGCCATCCTGGCGGCGCTGTCGCTGGGCGCGTTTCCCGTCATCCTGGGGGGCTCGGCCGAGCAGAAAATGGTGCTGCTAGGCGGGTTGGCGCGCGACGGTCATGCGGTCAACTTTGCGCTGAGCGAGCGCGGCGCGGGTTCGGATGCGGCGGCTTTGTCGACCACGGCCGTGCCCGAGGGCGAGGGATGGCGCATCCGAGGTGAAAAATGCTGGCTGGGAAACGGCGGGCATTCGCGTTATTTCATCGTGTTTGCCCGCACTGGAGAGGTGGGCGCGCGCAACAACATCAGTGCATTCGTGGTCGACCGCGACGCGCCCGGCGCGGTCGTGGACCACTACGAAGACAAAATGGGCATACGCGGCACCACTACCACCAATTTGAAGCTGGATACGTGGGTTGGCGCGGAAAGCGTGGTTGGAACGCTGGGCGAAGGCCTGAAGCTTGCCCTGGCGACCTTGAGCATCGGACGTGTGGTGGTGGCTGCGCAGGCCAATGGCATCGCCTTGTGCAGCTATGCCGAAGCACGCGACTTCGCTGTGCAGCGACTGACGTTCGGCCGCAGCATCATCGATCATCAGGGCGTGGGCTTCAAGCTGGCGGATGCGGCGACCGCGCTGTCTTCCTCGCGGATGATGACCTACGAAGCCGCGCGCGCTTACGACGCCGGACAGGACATCGGCACGCTGGGGGCGATGGCCAAACTGCTGGCCAGCGAAACGTCGCACAGCGTGGTGGACGACGCGATGCAGATCCTCGCCGGACGCGGCTATGTGAAGCCCAGCGCGGTGGAACGCTGCTACCGCGACCAGCGCATCACCGAAATCTACGAAGGCACCTCGGAAATCCAGCGCGTGGTCCTGGCCCGCGCCATCAAAAAAAGCGCGGGCGCCGCCGCGGAGCGCTAGGAACGCCATGAAAACCAAGACTGTTATTCCTTACGACGAGATGCCGCTGCGGCAAGTGGAGTTGCTGGACGCCGCCGCGCAGGCCTTCACCGAAATGGGATTCGCGGCGACCACGATCGATTCGGTCGCCGACCTGATCGGGGTCACCAAAGGCAGCGTCTATTACTACTACCGCAGCAAGACCGACCTGTTCTTCGCCGTGCACCGGCGCGCCATGCAATTGAACCTGGACACGGTGACGCCGCTGGCCGAGGACGCTGCCGCCTCGCCGCCCCAGCGGCTATGGAACATGGCCCATGCCCACACGCATCTGATGATGGCGCATCTGCCATACCAGCGCGTCACGGTGCAGGGCGTCGAACTGCACCTGGCCGGACGCACCACGGCGGGCCAGCGCGCCGAACTGGAAGAACTGGTGCGGCAGCGCGACCGCTATGAGTCGCTGTTCCGCAGCGTGATCGAGGCAGGCGTGGCGGCGGGCGACTTCCGGCCAGGCCCCGCGGCCTTGCAGGTCAAGCCGCTGCTGGGCGCCTTGAACTGGACCACCATGTGGTACCGCCCCAGGGCCGGGGAATCCGAGACGGATCGTGAAGCCATTGCGCGCGACATCGCGGATTTCGCGGTCGCTTCCATGCAATCCCTGCTGCCCGGTTCCGTGGCGGCGCCCAGCGGAGTGAATCGCCATGCATGACATGCAATCCGAGGAGCGCGGCTGGCGCGCGGTTTCCGAGTGGTACCACGCTTTTTTCACGGGCATCGTCCTGTCCGCCGTGACCCGCCGCGGCACGGCGCGCGCGGCGGAACTGGTCTACGAGATCTTTTGCCGCCAGCGCAACGAACGCTTTGTGGCGGGCCTGAAGAAGCTGGGCATCTCGCATCTGCCGCCCGCCGTCGCGGCGGCGCAGTACCACTACCTGTCCAATCATATCGGCGGCGTGGCGGTGCAGTACATGTATGAGTCCGACCGCAAGGCCTGGATACGCTACTCCGCGCCGCGCTGGATCTGGTCCGGCACCGCGCTGTGCGCGATACCGTCGGAAGTGTCGCGCGCCATGCTGGCGGGCTGGCATGCGCAGAACGGCGTGTCGCTCAACAATCCGCGGCTGGGCTTCGTGTGCACCAAGCAGGCCGTCGACGGCCAATCGGGCCTGGAAGGCTACTACTACGAATACGACCGCGACCTGCAGCCGCACGAGCGCCTGCGCTTTAGTCGCAACGAGGACGCGCCCGATTTCGATGCCGCTGCCGCGCCCACGCTGCCCACCGCGGATTGGCCCGCCACGCGCCTGGCCAAGGCCAGCCGCAACTACGCCATGGAATACGTGCGCAGCGCCTTACCCGTGGCCGTGAATCTGTGGGGCCCCGAGGAAGCGGGCGGCCTGCTGCACCTGACCGCAAGAATGATAGGCATGCAGTTCTATCACGAGACCGCAGGCGCGCTGGGCGTGGCGCAGGACGGCTCGGCGCTGCAATTCGGGCGCTTCATGGTGGCGCTGGCGCAAGCGCAGGGCGACCCGTGCGAGTTGAGCGAGACGCCGCAAGGCGTGCGCGTGACGCAAAAGGGCTGGAACCTGATGGACGGCGTGGCCGACGCGCACCCTTGCTTGGCGCGAGCCTGGAACGGCTTGCTGGAAGGCGCGCTGGATGCGCACAACCACCGGCTCGCGTTGCAAATGACCACGCAGGCGGGCGGGCAGGGCAGGGAATTCAGTTGGCTGATTGCCCGCGCCTCGGCCTGAGCGGGAATCGAATAGGAGACAGATATGCATAGCAGCGATGCGGGCGGCGCGCTCGCCGGCCTGCGCGTCATCGATGCGTCGCGCGTCTTGGCTGGGCCGTTCTGCGGCCAGATGCTGGGCGACCACGGCGCCGACGTGATTAAGATCGAGTCGCCGGAGGGCGACGAATGCCGCGGCTTCGGCCCGCCGTTCGTGGATGGCAGCTCGGCCTATTTCCGCGCCGTGAACCGCAATAAGCGCAGCATGGTGCTGGACCTGAACAGCGAGGCCGGACGCGAGACGTTCTGGCAATTGCTCGAAACCGCCGACGTGCTGATCGAGAACTTCAAGGCCAGCACGCTGCGCAGCTGGGGCGTGGCCGACCCGGCCGCCATCACCGAGCGCTTTCCGCGGCTGGTCCATTGCCGCATCACGGGTTTCGGCGATGATGGCCCGCTGGGCGAACTGCCGGGCTACGACGCTGCGGTGCAATCCATGGCCGGCCTGCTCAGTATCAACGGCGAGGCGGGCGGCGAGCCCTTGAGGCTGGGCGTGCCAGTGGTCGACCTGACCACCGGCATGAATGCCGCGATCGCCGTGCTGCTGGCGTTGCAGGCGCGGCACCGCACCGGGCGCGGCCAGATGGCCGACGTATGCCTCTACGATTCCGCCGTGTCGGTGGCGCATCCGTTCCTGGCCAACTACCTGGCGTCGGGCAATACGCCGCGCCCCAGCGGCAACGGGCATCCCAATATCGTGCCCTACAACGTCTACCAGACCCGGACGTGCCCCTTGTTCATCGCGGTCGCCAATGACCGCCTGTTCGCCAAGCTGTGCGCGCAGCTGGGCCTGGCCGAGATGGCGCAGGACGAACGCTACAAGTCCAATGGGCAGCGCGTGATCAACCGCGAGGCCGTGGACGCGGCGCTGGCCCAGGCGTTCGCGCAGCTGGATGGCGAGGCGTTCGGCAAGCAGTTGCTGGCGCAGAACGTGCCCGCGGCGCCGATCCTGGACATGGCATCGGTGGCCGCGGCCGCCCATACCGAGCATCGCCAGATGGTGGTCCGGCGCGACGACTATCACGGTCCGGGCATACCGATAAAGCTGTCCGGCACGCCCGCGGCGATACGCCGGGGCCCGCCGCGCTTGGGTGAAATGAACACCGCTACAGCGCCGTCAGAGCGCTAGGGCAAACCAGGCAGTACCCATAAAACCAGGAGACAACACCATGAAAACGATTCGATTCGCGCTATTGGCGTGCGCAGTGCTGGGCCTGTCCGCGCAAGGCGCGGCGCAGGCAGAGACCTATCCCGGCGACAAGCCCATCAAGATCGTCGCGGCCTTTTCGCCGGGAAGCGCCACCGACACCAGCGCCCGCATCATCGCGGAAGAACTGCGCAAGGACCTGAACGCCAATGTGATCGTCGAGAACAAGCCGGGCGCCCAAGGTCTGATAGGCACCGAGTACGCGGTGCGTTCGCCGGGCGACGGCTACACCCTGACGATCTCCAGCAGTTCGCTGAATTCCATCAATCCGGGGCTGTTCAAGAAGCTGCCCTACGATGCGCAGAAGGACTTCAGCCACGTGTCCCGCTTGACCACCATGCCCATGCTGCTGCTGGTGCGCGCGGACGGACCCTACAAGGACCTGGCCTCGTTCGTGAAGCAGGCCGCCTCCCGTTCCTTGAACTACGGCTACGGCTCGCCCGGAGGGCAGGTCGGCGCGGCCGCCTTCAACCGGATCGCCGGTGTGCGCGCGGAAGGCGTGCCGTACAAGAGCCAGCCGCCGGCGCTGACGGACCTGGCGGGCGGGCAGGTCGATTACGTGATGGCGGACCTGTCTGTGGCGACGCCATTGTTGCGTGGCGGCAAGCTGCGCGCGCTGGCCATCAGCACCGAAAGCCGGCTGCCGGACTTGCCGGACGTGCCGACCTTCGCCGAGACCGGCTACCAGGACTTCGACCTGGTGGTATGGGTGGGCCTTGCCGGACCCGCAGGCATTCCGCAACCGATCCTGGAGCGTTTGAACAAGGCGGT
Source organism: Achromobacter sp. D10 (assembly GCF_035282245.1). Lineage (NCBI taxonomy): Bacteria > Pseudomonadati > Pseudomonadota > Betaproteobacteria > Burkholderiales > Alcaligenaceae > Achromobacter > Achromobacter sp. D10. The sequence continues at coordinate 705,122 of NZ_JAYJLE010000004.1, read as the reverse complement.
GAACGACGCGCTCGCGCGTCCCGAGGTGCAGCAGAAGTTCGCCGCCCTGGGCATGACCGCAGCCCCGAATTCGCAGGCGCAGCAGCAGGCTTTCGTGCAGGCGCAACTGGGAACTTGGGGCCGCCGCATGCAGGAAGCGAACATCAAGCCGGAGTAGGCGGCGTTCCGGTCGCGCCGCAGCGAACGCTACGCGTAGGCCGCGCTGTCCTGGCCGTCCCAGTGTCCGCTGACCAACTGTTGGGGCCGGCTCTGCGCCACCACCCGGGCGCAGGCGGACCAGGCGTCCAGGCGGACGCTCAGGCCGGCGTAGATGCCGTGGCCGGCGCCAGCCTCGATCACGCCTTCGGCTTGCACGCCTTCGCCAGCGCGGATCGAGCCCTCGGCGCGGATGTCCACGCCGGCGATCAGGCCCCAACCGGAGGCGAGGTGGTCGCCGCAGTGGATGGAGCCGCCGGCCTGGATGCCGCAGGCCGCGTCAATTTCCTTTTCGGCGCGCACGTCGCCGCCGGCTTTGATGCCCTGGCCGCACTTGATGGCGCCTTGCGTCTGCACATCTTGTCCGGCATGCAAGTGGCCGGTGACTGCCAGGTCCTGCCCGGCGCAGATGTCCCATTTGGCGCGCACGTTGCCGCTGCAATCCAGGCGCGTGGCCGTCTCGATGCCCCAGTCGGCGGTGACGTCGCCGCCCGCGCGCAGGTTGCCGCCGCTGGCGATGTTGGCGCCGGCGGTGATGTTCTCGCCGGCCTGGATGGTTTCGCCGGCCCGGATGCCGCCGCCCGTGACGATGCTGCGCCCGGCGCGCACCACGCTGTCCACGTTGATGCCCATGCGCACTTCGAGCGTGCCGGCAAAGACGATCGCGTTGGCGTCGACGGAATCCAGCCGCAGCACGGCGTCGGTGGGACCGAACTGGTCCAGCAGCCAGCAGGCGTCGCTGACGCGTCCGTCGGCGACCAAGGCGTCAAGCACGGCTTGGTAGTCTCCCTGGCCGTTGTGGTCGCGAATGAACCATTTGTAGCCGCCCGCGCAGGGGTTCTTGGCTTTGACGAAGTTCTTGGTGAGTTGCATGGCGCTTGGAATAGGTCGGTGCGTGGCCTGGCGGCAAGCCTGCGACGGCGTGCGACAGAGGGACGAGACGGATAGCCCGGCCACGCGGCAGGGCGTCCGCCGGCCGGCAGCAAGGCTGCGCAATGCGCGGATGTGCGCAGGCAGCCGGCGGCGGGCCGGTACAAGAATCAGAAAGGGGAAAAGCGGGCGATTAGCCGGGCTTGGATCGCGCGTAGGCGGAGCGCGCGGCGACTTCCTGCGAGCTCAACAGGGTCGAGCGCAGGGCGCAAAGCGCACAGGCGGCGCAGGGAGGGGAGAAAAGATGGGATCGCACGGTCGCACATGCTACCACCGGGGCGATAGCAGTCAAGCGGGGGCCTCGGAATGGCGGCGGCGCAGGACGGTGATGAAAAAAACCGGCCTGGGAAACAGGCCGGCTTTGGGGGCGGGCGCCGGGCTGGGCCGGCGCGCGGTCGATGGGCGGTCAGTTTGTCGACTGGATGTTGCGTTCCTTGGCGATGCGCTGGCGCAGTTCCAGCTCGCGCTTGATCTGGGCGGCATACTCGGCGGGCGTGTTGCCGTCCACCAGCGAGCCGCCGTCGGCCAGGCGTTGAACGATCTTCGGATCCTTGAGCGCCTTGACGGTGGCGTCATGGATGCGGTCGATCACCGCCTGCGGCGTGCCCGCGGGCGCGACCAGGCCGTACCAGGCCATGTTGTCCATTTCCGGCAGGCCGCCTTCGGAGAAGGTGGGGACGTCCGGCAGCGCGGGCAGGCGCTTGGGCGCGGCCACGGCCAGGGCGCGCAGCTTGCCGGCCTGGATGTGGGGCATGGAGGAGGGCAGGTTGTCGAACTGGGCGTTGACCTGGCCGGCGATCACGTCGTTGAGCGCCGGGCCCGAGCCGCGGTAGGGCACGTGCACCATGTCGGTCTTGGTCAGCGATTTGAACAGTTCGCCGTCCAGGTGGCCGATGCCGCCCGCGCCCGAGGACGCGTAGGCGTACTTGCCGGGGTTGGCCTTCAGCAGGGCGATGAATTCGGCCAGGTTCTTGGCCGGCACCGCCGGGTTGACCGTCAGCACGTTGGGGACGTTCACCATATTGGTGATGGGGGAGAAGTCCTTGAGCGGGTCGTACGGGTTCTTGGGATTGGTGGCCGGGTTGGTGGCCATGGTGCTGACGGTGGCCACGCCCAGGGTGTAGCCGTCGGGCGTGGAGCGGGCCAGAGCATCGGCGCCGATCGAGCCGCCGCCGCCGCCACGGTTCTCGACGACGACGGCCTGGCCGAGTTCTCGGCCCAGGCCTTCGGCGACGATGCGCGCCACGATGTCGGTCGTGCCGCCGGCCGCGAAGGGGACGATAAGGCGGATGGGCTTGTTGGGATAGGGGTCGGCGGCCTGCGCGGCGGTGCTAAGGCAGACGCCCGCGATTGCGGCGGCCAGGATGGCCTTTGCTTGGGACAGCACGGTCAAGAGTCTTCTCCATATTATTGAATTTCCGACCCGGCCGGCTTCTTGGGCCGGCGTCGGTGAAGCCTGTCCGGCCGGGATGCTGGCGCGGTCGATGCTTCATGGGCGCCATTCCACACAGTAAATATTCGGTGGTCAACCCGGAGAGACCCCGGGTTGCCCAGGGTTATTTTTTTGTGGCGTTGTTGTCGGAAGAAGCATGGAGTAGACGAAAAAATCCAATGCTGACAAAGACATGAATGGCTTCTGGAATATTTCAATTGCGCAAGGATTGCGCATCTATCTTGTCGTCATCCACGTGGTAAACACATAAATCTCTGCATAACTTACAAGAATCTGATATTTTTCGTATGAGATTCTTGGCCGGTCTTGCAAGAAAGCTATTGCGTTTGTTTCTGTCTGCGCCGTTCAATGGCGTTGGTTGATGTCCCCCGCGGGGCAACGTGTAGTGCAGCGACGCACCGGGCCAGGGTTCCGTCCGTTTTTCAATCCCCGGTCTGTTCGTCTTTCGCTGCCTTGCGCTGGCGGGAGGGGGCCCGGACACTCTCGGAACGCCATGTCGCTGATCCTGATCCTCGCTCTGCCGTTTGCCGGCAGCCTGTGCGCCGCGCTGCTGCCATCCAACGCCCGCAATGCCGAGGCGTGGTTGGCAGGCCTCATCGCCCTGGTCTGTGTGGTTCTGGTCGCCAGCCTCTATCCCGAAGTCGCCAATGGCGGAGTGGTCCGCTTCGACATGCCCTGGGCGCCCGCCCTGGGCCTGCAGTTCACCCTGCGCATGGACGGCTACGCCTGGCTGTTCGCCCTGATCGTGTCCGCCATGGGCGCGCTGGTGGTGCTGTACGCCCGCTACTACATGTCGCCGGAGGATCCGGTCCCGCGCTTTTTTTCTTTTTTCCAGGCCTTCATGGCCGCCATGCTGGGCGTGGTGCTATCGGGCAACCTGATCCAACTGGTCATGTTCTGGGAAATGACCAGCCTGGCGTCCTTCATGCTGATCGCCTATTGGCACCACCGCCTGGACGCCCGCCGTGGCGCGCGCATGGCGCTGACGGTCACGGGCGGGGGCGGGCTGTGCCTGCTGGCCGGCGTGCTCATCCTCGGCCATATTGTTGGCAGCTACGACATGGACCGCGTGCTGGCCGCGGGCGACCTGGTGCGCGCCGATCCCTGGTATCCGGCCGTGCTGATCCTGGTGGCGCTGGGCGCATTGACCAAGAGCGCGCAGTTTCCCTTCCATTTCTGGCTGCCCAACGCCATGGCCGCGCCCACGCCGGTGTCGGCTTACCTGCATTCGGCCACGATGGTGAAAGCAGGTGTGTTCCTGCTGGCGCGCTTCTGGCCAGTGCTCGCCGGCACGGACGAGTGGTTCTGGATCATCGGCGGGGCAGGCTTGATCACACTGGTGCTAGGAGCCTATGCCGCGATCTTCCAGCAGGACATGAAGGGCGTGCTGGCGTATTCCACCATCAGCCACCTGGGACTGATTACGCTGTTGCTGGGCCTGAATAGCCCGCTGGCGCTGGTCGCGGCCATTTTCCACATGATCAACCACGCCACGTTCAAGGCCTCCTTGTTCATGGCGGCCGGCATCGTGGACCACGAGACCGGCACGCGCGACCTGAGCCGGTTGTCGGGGCTGTACAAGGCGATGCCCATCACCGCTACGCTGGCGATGGTGGCGGCCGCATCCATGGCCGGCGTGCCGCTGCTCAACGGCTTCCTGTCCAAGGAAATGTTCTTTGCCGAGACGACTTTCGTCAGCGGTGATCGCCTTACCGAGATCGGCCTGCCGCTGCTGGCGACGATCGCCGGGGCGTTCAGCGTGGCCTATTCGCTGCGTTTCATCCTGCAGGTGTTCTTCGGCCCGCCAGCGACCGACCTGCCTCGCGCGCCGCATGAGCCGCCGCGCTGGATGCTGTTTCCCAGCGCGCTGCTCGTCGCCATCTGTCTGCTGGTGGGCGTGGTGCCCGGCCTGACGGTCGGTCCCTTCCTCGCGACCGCAGCCCAGAGCATTCTGGGCCAGGACATGCCCGAGTACAGCCTGGCCGTCTGGCACGGGCTGAACCTGCCGCTGGTCATGAGCCTGGTCGCCACCATGGCCGGCATCCTGCTGTATCTGGCCTTGCGCGCGCACCAGCGCGCCAAGCCGGGCAGGGTGCCGTTCATCTACCGGCTGGATGGCCGCCGCACTTTCGAAGCGCTGCTGGACGGCTCCAGTGTTGCCGCCGCCTGGCTGCTGCGCTGGCTCGCGTCTTCGCGTTTGCAAGTGCAGATGCTGCTGATCGTGCTGGGGACGCTGTTCGTGGCTTGGCTGCCGCTGCGTGCGGGCGGCTGGCTCGAAGGCACCGGCCGCATGACTCCGATAGATCCGGCGTTCGCCTTGCTGTGGCTGGTGGGGGCGGGTTGTGCGCTGGCCGCGGCCTACCAGGCGAAGTACCACCGCCTGGCATCGCTGGCGCTGGCCGGGGGGGCGGGGCTGATCACCTGCCTGACCTTCGTCTGGTTCTCGGCACCCGACCTGGCGTTGACCCAGCTGTCGGTCGAGGTGGTGACGCTGGTGCTGTTGCTGCTGGGCCTGCGCTGGCTGCCGCGTCGCATCGCGCAGGATGAGGACGAAAGCCTGAAGGTCACGCTGCGCGCGCGTGGTCGCCGCCTGCGCGACCTGCTGATGGCTGGCGCCGCCGGCACGGGCATGGCCGCGCTGGCCTACGCAGTGCTGGTGCGCCCGCAAGGCGACACCATTTCCTCGTATTTCGTGGACCGCGCGCTGCCCGATGGCGGCGGCACCAATGTCGTGAACGTCATCCTGGTAGATTTCCGCGGCTTCGATACATTCGGCGAGATTACGGTATTGGGTATCGTGGCCCTGACGGTCTATGCGCTGCTGCGCCGCTTCCGTCCGGCCGCGGAGAGCGCGGACCTGCCGCGCCAGCAGATCGACCAGGACGGGGGCGTGCCCGCCGCGCCGGACATCAAGTCGCTGGTGCCTGCCGGTTCGATGATGGTGCCCACCGTGCTGGTGCGCCTGCTGCTGCCCACCGCGGCCTTGATCTCCGTGTATTTCCTGCTGCGCGGCCACAACCAACCTGGCGGCGGTTTCGTGGGCGGGCTGATATTTGCCACCGCGGTCATCCTGCAATACATGGTCGGCGGGGTCTACTGGGTGGAGTCGCGCAGCCGCCTCAACCCGCAGAACTGGATCGGCATCGGCCTGCTTTTCGCGGGCTCCGCCGCGGTGACCGCGTGGCTGGCCTACAAGCCTTTCCTGGCGGCGCTGTCGTGGGACATCGCGCTGCCGCTGGTCGGCCATGTGCATCTGTCCAGCGTGCTGCTCTTCGACCTGGGTGTCTACATGCTGGTCGTGGGATCGACCGTGCTGGTGCTGGTGGCGCTGGCTCACCAATCGCTGCGCGCGCAACGCAAGGCCGCCGCCGAAATCCAGGCGGCCGCCGCACAAACAGGGGAAGCCTGATGGAATTGATATACGCCATCGCTATCGGTGTCTTGGCGGGCTCGGGCGTCTGGCTGCTGCTGCGGCCCCGGACGTTCCAGTTCATCATGGGCCTGTCACTGGTTTCCTACGCGGTAAACCTGTTCATTTTCGGCATGGGCCGGCTGACCTCGGGGCGTCCGCCCGTTGTGGATCCCGCGGTGGCTCATGATCCTTCCTGGTATGCGGATCCGCTGCCGCAGGCGCTGGTGCTGACGGCCATCGTGATCGGCTTCGCCACCACCGCGTTGTTCCTGGTTGTGCTGCTGGCCTCGCGTGGCCTCACGGGTACCGACCACGTTGATGGACGGGAGTCCCAATCTTGAGTTTCTGGCTGCAACACCTACCTGTCTTGCCCATCGTCACGCCGCTGGCAGCCGGCGCGGCGATGCTCCTGCTGGCTGATACCCGCCGCTACACCCGTGGCGCCATTGCGCTAGCCTCGACCCTGGGCCAACTGGCCGCCGCCATCGCCTTGCTGGTGGTGGCAGGCGGCGGGGTGCCGGGCGTCTGGCCCGACGGGGTAGGGGTCTATCTCGTGGGCGACTGGCCCGCGCCATTCGGCATCGTGCTGGTGGTCGACCGCCTGGCTGCGGTGATGTTGACCCTGACCGCGACACTCGGCCTGGCAACACTCATTTATGCGCTGGCGCGCTGGGATCGCTCCGGCGTCCATTTCTATTCGCTGTTCCAGTTCCTGCTGATGGGCCTGAACGGCGCGTTCCTCACGGGCGATCTGTTCAACCTCTTTGTCTTCTTCGAAGTCCTGCTGGCGGCATCGTATGGGTTGCTGCTGCATGGTTCCGGCGTGGCGCGCGTCAGCGCCGGCCTGCAGTACATCGCCGTCAACCTGGTGGCCTCCTTCCTGTTGCTGATCAGCATTGCGCTGATCTATGGCGTGACCGGCACGCTGAACATGGCGGACCTGGCGGTGCGCGCCGGACAGTTGACGGGCGCGGAGCGCATGCTGTTCGAGGCAGGCGCGGCCATCCTGGGCGTGGCCTTCCTGGTGAAGGCGGGCGCCTGGCCGTTGAACTTCTGGCTGGTCAAGGGTTACGGCTCGGCCGGCGCGCCGATTGCAGCCATGTTCTCCATCATGACCAAGGTGGGCATCTATGCGCTACTGCGCATCGGCTCATTGCTGCTGCCCACGGGCGCGCCGGCGGCGTTCAGCCTGGACTGGATGTTCGCGGCCGGACTGGCCACGCTGCTGTTTGGCGGCTTGGGCCTGCTGGCGACCCAGCAGCTGGAAAAAATGGTGGGTTATTGCGTGATCGTGTCTGCGGGCACGCTTCTGACGGCACTGGGCATGCCGGGCGTGACGCTGACCGGTCCGGCGCTGTTCTACCTGATCAGTTCGGTGCTGACGACCGGCGCGTTCTTCCTGCTGGCCGAGTTGATCGAGCGGACTCGCAGCTTTGGCGCCAACGTGCTGGCCGTGACCCTGGACGCGTTTGACCTGGACGATCCAGCCTCGGTCAACCGGTCCGACGACGTGGTTGGCGTAGCCATTCCCGCGGCCATGGCATTCCTGGGCCTGGCCTTTATTTCCTGCGCCTTGCTGGTGACAGGCCTGCCGCCCCTGTCGGGCTTTGTCGCGAAGCTGTCGCTGCTGTCCGCCGCGGTATCGGCTGCCAACGAGTCGGTCGTGCCGATGGATGCCTGGATTCTGGTGGCCGCCGTGCTGCTTTCCGGGTTTGCCGGCCTTATCGGGCTGGGTCGTACCGGCATCCGGGTGTTCTGGGCCAGCGATGATCGCAGCACGCCGCGCCTGCGTCTGATCGAAGCTGGGCCGGTCGCGGTGCTGTTGCTGCTTTGCGTGGGGCTGGCGGCCGGCGCGGGGCCCGTCTCGGCCTACCTGGACGATGCGGCCCGCTCGCTGGACCAGCCCAAGTCCTATATCGACGCCGTCATGTCCGCGCAGACCGTGCGCGGCCTCAAGGGAGGAAGCTGATGCGCCGCCTCTACTTCCTGTTCTTGCCCGTCTACCTGTTTGTCCTCTGGCTGGTGCTCAACGAGAGCGCCTCCGCCGGACAGGTTGCGCTGGGCATCGCGCTGGCGCTCTGGTTCACCTGGGCGGCCTCCCGCCTGCGTCCGCTGCGCGCGCGGCCGCGCCGGCTGTGGAAGGCCGTGCCGCTGTTCCTGCACGTGACGGCCGACATCATCAAATCCAATATCGCCGTGGCGCGGCTGATCCTGAATCCGCGCCGCAATGATTTTTCGCCAGGGTTCATCATGATCCCGCTGACCATGCGCGACCCGCACGGCCTGGCGATGCTGGCATGCATCGTCACGTACACGCCGGGCACCGTCTGGGTGGACCTGACCGACGACCATCGCCTCAAGCTGCACGTGCTCGACCTGCAGAACGAAGGCGACTGGGTCAAGCTGGTTCAGGAACGCTACGAGCGCCCGCTGATGGAGATTTTCGAATGAACAACATACTTTTCTGGGCCGCGTCCTTCGCCTTGCTCTGCTTTGCGCTGGGCATGGTCTTCGCCGCCATCCGGCTGCTGCGCGGTCCCACCGCCCAGGACCGCGTGCTGGCTCTCGATACGCTTTACATCAACGGCATGCTGACCATGCTGGTGTTCGGCATCCGCTCCGGCACGTCCGTGTATTTCGATATTGCGCTGCTGATCGCATTGTTCGGCTTTGTCGGCTCGACCGCGATGGCGCGTTTCCTGCTGCGCGGCGAGGTGATCGAGCCATGATCGACGCACAGATCCCGCTGTGGGCGGGCATACCCGCCAGCATCCTGCTGGTGCTTGGCGGCCTGCTGGCGCTCACCGGCTCGGCCGGCTTGCTGCGTTTTCGCACCTTCTATGCGCGCATCCATGCGCCCACCCTGGGCAACACCATGGGTTGCGGCTGCGTGCTGGGAGCTTCGATCCTGGTGTTTTCGGCGCTGTCGGCCCGGCCGGTGTTTCACGAAGTCATTATCACTCTGCTGCTGATCGTGTCGTCGCCCGTGACCGCCATGCTGCTGATGCGCGCCGCCACCTACCGCAATCGCTTGAGCAAGACTGACGCGGACCGCGATGCCAGCTGAACCACGGTGCGCATGTTGCGCCGCGTCAATTGAAACGTCGGCTTACGATTTCAAGTCGCTGGACATGTAGCGGAAGCGTCATCGTGGGATAGTAGGGGGACGGTTCAATCAACTTCAAGGAGCTGGCCATGACTACACGACCCATGCACACCAAACGCCTCGCGGCAACGCTTTGCGCTGCAGGCCTGATGCTGGCTGCGGGAGCGGTCCACGCGGCAGATGCGACCGGCCGCGGCTCAGCTCAGTCCCAGTACCAGCAGGACATCGCCGCCTGCAAGAGCGGCGCCACTGGCCAGGATCCGGCCGCCTGCATGCGCGAGGCGGGCGCGGCGCGCCAGGAATCGGGGCGCAACAACCTCAGGGACGGCAGCACCGATCAGCTTCAGCAGAACATGCTTGACCGCTGCAACCGCCTGCCCGCCGCATCGCGCCAGGATTGCGTCACGCAGATGACCTCGCCCACCAACGTGCGCGGCAGCGTGCAGGGCGGGGGTGTGCTGCGCGAAACGGTGATCCAGGTACCGGCTGACAGCGTGCCTCCCGCGGCTGGTGCGCCTGGCATGGCACCCGCGCCCGCGTCGACGCCCATGACCGCGCCGGTCCGTCAGTAAAGCAGTCAGTAAAGAAAAGCAATCTTCCGGGCAGGGGGCGAGAACTTCGCCTTCGGCCCCCAAGGGGCGCAACCGCCGCCACATTCAGGCAAAATGGCGGCTGTCGCCCCTTTTTCACGCACATACATGTCCGACGTCATTGCCCTGATTTTCGACTTCGACGACACGCTGGCCTCGGACAGCACGTCCGGTTTCCTGGAAAGCATAGGCGTGGACACGGCGTCCTTCTGGAAGGATCAGGTCGATCCCCTGTTGTCGCAACAGGATTGGGACCCCGTGCCCGCCTACCTGTACCAGATGATCCAGCTCTCGCAGTCGGGCAAGCATGGCTTGATCACCCAGCAGCGTCTGAAGGACTGGGGCGCCCGCCTTGAGCTGCACGACGGAGTGCCCACGCTGTTCCAGCGGTTGCGCGCGGCCGTGCGGGCCGAACAGCCGCAGGTGCAGCTGGAGTTCTACCTGATTTCCAGCGGCATAGGCGATGTCGTGCGTTCCACGCCCATCGCGCATGAGTTCACCGAGATCTGGGCTTCCGAATTCATTTACGGCGAGGACGGAGGCATTGCCTTTCCGCGCCGTATCGTCAGCTTTACGGACAAGACCCGCTACCTGTTCCACATCCAGAAAGGCATCATCGGCCGGGACTTTCGCAACAAGCCGTTCGAAGTCAACCGCAAGGTGCCCGAAGACCGTCTCCGCGTTCCCTTCGACCAGATGGTGTTCGTCGGCGACGGCTACACCGATATCCCTTGTTTTTCGCTGATCCGCCGCGCCGGCGGATTCGCCTTTGGCGTCTGGGATCCCAAGCATCGCGACAAGCGCAGCCGGGCCTGGGGCTTCATCGAGGAGGGCCGGGTGTCGAACCTCAACCAGGCCCGCTACGACGAGCAGGCCGAGCTCTACCAATGGCTGGAAGAGGCCGTGACCAGCCTGGCTGGCCGCATCGCGCTGAAGTCCCGGGTGTACCGTGGTTGAAGCCTTGCCCATGGCCGCGGTTCAGCCCTGGACCGCGCAAGATGTCAGCTTCATGGAACGGGCCCTGGAACAAGCCCGGGCGGCCTACGACATCGGCGAGGTTCCTGTAGGCGCGCTGGTGGTGTCGGCCCAGGGCGACATCCTGGGGCGCGGCTTTAACCGCACCATCATCGACCACGACCCCACCGCGCACGCCGAGATCGTTGCCTTGCGCAGCGCCGCGCGCGCGCTTGAAAACTACCGCCTGCCAGGTATCACCGTGTACGTCACGCTGGAGCCCTGCGTCATGTGCATCGGCGCCATGCTGCACGCGCGGCTCGCACGCGTGGTGTTCGGCGCCTACGATCCCAAGACCGGCGCCTGCGGCAGCGTGCTGGACATCGGGTCGGTCCCCAAACTCAATCATCACACCTCAGTCACTGGCGGCGTGCTGGCCGAACCTTGCGGCGACCTGCTGCGCCGGTTCTTCCGCGAACGCCGCAGCAAGGAATCCGCAGCATGAGCAAATCCCAAGGCGCCAAGCCGCGCGGCGCGAAAGCCGCCGTCCACGATCACGACCACGATCATCACGACCACGAATGCGACGAGGACTGCGGCCATGATCACAGCCACGCCCACGTGCTGCCGGATGCGCGCGGCATCTACCTGATCTCGCCGTCTTCCGCGGTGCGCGATCCGGCCACGGTGGATCTGGCACGCGAACGGCTGCAGCAGCAGGGTTTCAAGACCGCACTGGACCGCACGGCGCTCGCGCAACACCAGCGTTTCGCCGGCACCGACGCCCAGCGCCTGGCCAGCCTGACGCGGGCCGCCAAGCAGAAGCTGCCCATTGTGATGGTGACGCGCGGCGGCTACGGCATGGGGCGACTGTTGCCGTCCATCGACTGGAAGGCCATGGCCGACAGCGGCAAGCGTTTCGTGGGCATGAGCGACTTCACCGCCTTCAACCTGGGCCTGTTGGCGCAGACCGGCGCGGTCAGCTATACCGGGGCCACGGCAATCTACGACTTTGGCGGCAAGAAGGTCGATGACCTGACCGAGGCCCTGTTTGGCGAAATCATGCGCGGCGAGCTGGAAATCCTCAGCTTCGAGACCCAGGACGCCGATGCGGTGGACTGCCGCGGCATCCTATGGGGCGGCAATCTCGCCATGCTGACGTCTTTGCTCGGCACTCCCTACATGCCCAAGGTGCGCGGCGGCATCCTGTTCCTGGAAGACGTAGCAGAGCATCCCTATCGCGTCGAACGCATGCTGATCCAGCTGGCGCAGGCCGGTATCCTGGGCAAGCAAAAGGCGATCGTGCTGGGGCGCTTCTCGGACTATAAGCTGGCCACGCACGACAACGGCTACGACCTCCACGAAGTGGTGGCCTGGCTGCGCAAGACGGTCAAGGTGCCCGTCGTGACGGGCTTGCCCTATGGCCACGTCGCGACCAAGGCCACGTTGCCGATCGGGCAAAAAGTGGGTATCGCCACGGAAAAGGGCATGGCGCACCTGGTGCTCGACGAGCACACGCACTAAGGCGACAGGGCGGCGGGGCTTCCGCCCGCGCCGCCCTATGACTCGCGGATCTATTTGAACAGTTTGTCGACCAGCGACTGCGCCTTCTGTTCGCTGCGTCGTTTTGCCTCGGCCTGCTCGGCGGGGGATTCGGCCGCCTTGCGGCATTCCGAGGCATAGCTTGCAAAGCGCGAGGCGCATTCCTGCGCCAGCTTGCGCGCCTGCTCCCAGCCCTGGGTCTGGCCATAAAAGCGTATGGCTTCCGGCCACGCCAGCGCCGAACTCCGGAAGTACTCGAAGCCCTGGGCCATCACCTTGGTGGCTGGGCCAGACTGACCGGCGCCCAGCAGGTTGTTGGCCCGCAGCACATACACCTGCCAGGCACGATCGTTCGCGGACGCCAGATTGCGGTCCAACGGGGAGGAACCGCGTGCGCCCGACTCTGCCTGCGCCATGCTCAAGGTAAGCAGCGGCAGCGCATGGGTGGCGCTGGGTCCGGACGCGGCCTGGGCGGCGAGTTTGCGCGCCCGCGGGTAGTCCTGGGCCTGCAAGGCTTGCTGGGCCTCGCCCGCAGTCTTGTAGTTTTTCAGCAGCGCAGCGCTGCGGCGTTGCGAGCGGGCCTTGTTCCAGGGCGCGGTCGCGGCCGGCGGTCGCGGCTTGCCCGCCATCAAAGGCATGACTTGCTCGGTCAGCGAAGCCAGGCGCGCACCGGTGTCGGGGTGACTGACGGTGAGTTTCTTCCAGATGTCGTCCAGGCCATTGCGCAAGCCTACGCTGGCGCCGGCGACTCCGGAATTCAGCGACGCCTGCAATTCGGTCAACGGGGCAATGTTGTTGCCCTTGGCGGCTTCCTGCTTGCGCGTGTTGTCGGCCGCGGCCTGTTTGATCTGTTCGAGCATGCGCTGGCGCGCTTCGGCCTGGATCTTGGCGTTTTCGGCTTCCCAGGTGGCTTGACGCTCGAGGAACGCCTTGAACCCCTGCGTGTACGAGTAGCCGAGCGCCAGGCTGACGGTGGCGCCGAAGCGGTCGGCGTTTTCTTCCTGCTGGCGGCCCCACGCGGGTACCAGTACATTCTTGCCCAGCGTGTATGAGGCGATGACGCTGTCCACGGGGCTCCAGCCTGTGGCGCTGCCGGCCTTGCGGGCCAGCGCTACGCCCACCGCCGCCAGCGTCGCCACCTGGTCGGTCGCGGTATTGACCGACTCCATCTGGTGGTAATCCAGGTACACGTGGCCGAATTCATGCGAAAGAATGGCGACGATCTCGTCTTCGGACTCTGCGGAGGAGAGCCAGCCCATGGACAGATAGATATTGCCCGCGCCGGTGCTATAGGCTTCCAGCGCCGAAGACGAGGTCACATGGACCGCGCCCGGCCACTCGGGAACGCCCGCGGCGCTTTTGATCTTGGCGAGCAGGCCATTGAGGTAGTCCTCCATTTCCGGCATCGCGACCAGGCCCATGCCTTGCGCGCGCTGATTGCGCGCGTCCTGGCTGGCGTCGGGCCATTGGCGGTCGGTGGGGGGAGGTGGTAGTTGCCCGGTCGTTACCGAAAAACCCTTGCCTCCGGGGAGGGTGGAGCAGGCGCTAAGCAACAGGGCGGCGGACACGGCGGCCGTGCGCAGGAGATGGACGGATTTCATCGGTAGCTCAGCGGCAGACGTTCTCGCCCGCGCCTGCGGTCGAACCCGTGGGCGGCGGCACGCCCTTGATGACGGTCCCGCACTGCGCGGCGGAGCCCCGCGCGACGCGCACGTGCATGCTGTCGACCCAGTAATCCTTTCCGTCGACGTTCACGCGGTAGAACTCGCTGGCCTCTTCCAGGACGGGCCACGGCATGCCCTGGCCTTCGGACCGAATCGCGGGCGTACCGCCGTCGGGCTTGGCATACAGTGGCAATGGCTTGATGTTGAGGCCGACGATGGCGTCGGCCGCGGCGGCGCCGGCGCTGGCCAGCGTTAGCGTGGCCGCGGCCAGCGCGATGAGCAGGGAGGAGGGCTTATGCATGCGTTTCTACTCCTGTTGTGAGCGGGAGGCAGGCGATTCCCGCGGAGGTGTCGGAGATGCGGGCGCAGGACCGGCATCCGGTTTGCCAAAAAGAAATGCCGTGGCGCGGTTGGTCCAGCCGAGCCAGTGGGCGGCCAGGGCCATGATGGCCAGGTCGACGATGGGCAGCGTGCCTACGTTCAGCCAGCGCTGCGCAAGCAGCACGATGTACAGCACGATCAATGAAGACAGGACGATGGCCGCGGCCTTGCGCAACAGCAGAAGCGCCGCGATGCACAACTTGGAACCTAGCCAGCGTGCCAGCCACAAGCGGGCGGCACGGTCACGCAGCAGGGCGGACAGCCGGGCGGTCTTGGTTTTCCAACCGCCTTCGGCGTCCGCGCTTGGGGGCAGCGGCAGGGAAGGAGCGTCCGAAAAGAGCCGCCAGTCCGAGGGCGGGGAGAGCAGGCGGTCGCCCCATCTGGTATTGCCGCGCAACCATTGCGCCAGCCAGTGCAGGAAATGGGCCAGCATGACAACGGGAATCCCGAGCAGCCAAAGGACGTTGGGCGGCCAGATTTCCCATTCGAGGGCGCGCTTGTAGTCGTTCTGGTAGGTCAACAGGTTGTCCAGTGCCATGGCATGCATGAACACACCGGGGATCGAGTCATGTACCGGCGACAGCACCGTATCGTTGAAGCCGCTCAGGGCGGCGCCGATCATGACGTAGCGGCCGGTGAGCATGTCGGCAAGGCGGGTGCTGTCGGCATCCGGGGCGCGCAGTTCGGACAGTGTGAGCGCCCGGGTGTATGGGCAGATGGGTTGCGCGGCGTCAGGGTCGCCCAACAGGGAGCGAAGATAGGACGGCAGCATTTCCATGTAGCCGCCGCGGGCCTGCCGGCACTCCATGCTGAATCGGCGTTGATCGAGGTTGTCGACGCCCCAGGTCAAGGCCATGGCTTCGTCGGTGCGCGCGATCGATACACCGGCCGCATCCTGGGCGATTGCAAGCGCCGCGCTGCGCGCGTGTTCTCCGGTCCAGAGCGGATAGCTCCATACCAGCCGGTCGACCTTGCTGGGGGTGTAGCGCACATCGACCATGGTGAAGCAGGGCGCTTCCCCGGCTGGCGATTCCAGGCCGGAACGCAGGCGCAGATCCCCCACAATTTCGGGCAGCGCGGCCAGGAATACGGGAATGTCGGCATCGCGCAGTTCGCAAAGGGCGGCGGTCAGCTCCGGCAGTGTCGGATCGTCGCGCTCGCGGCCAAAGGTAATGTCCAGGAAGATGGCCTTGGGCTTATGGATCAGGCCAATATTGCGCAGCCAGCGCGCGTGCGTCCTGTAGGGCACCGGCCAGGCACCTTTCTGCTGGTCCAGTGAATCGTCGTCGATCAGGACGACGGTGGTGTCATTGCGATGGGCGATGTCGTAGTGGCCGCCGACGAGGCGGGCCTGGAGTCGGGCCGCGGCGTAGGTCAGCAGGTCGGAGCTGGGCGTGAGCCTGGGCGTGGCCCACAGCATCACGATCGCCACGATGGCCGCCACGATCAGGGAGCGGCCGTAGGAAAGCTCGACTTTTTCGGAGGAATGGTTCGCGTCTGCCACGAAGCGGGGGATAGTGGATTGCAACCGCCTTGCCGGCTTGGCGGACAGAGGCGCTGAGTAGCCGCAATAGTACCCCAATTAATACAAATATTTACGTTCTGACATTAAATGCCATTTCGTATTTCCAGATGCTTCAGTCGCCATTGGGCCTCGATTGGATGGGAAACATGGATGCTTGGTACACTATCGGGTTTCTCCGCATGCGTCCCCGGACGCCCAAAGACTCAAACATACCGTGATCTCCACTGCCAATCTCACCATCCAGTTCGGCCCGAAACCCCTTTTCGAGAACGTCAGCGTCAAGTTCGGGGAAGGCAACCGCTACGGGCTGATCGGGGCCAACGGTTCCGGCAAGTCGACTTTCATGAAGATCATCGGCGGCGACCTGGAGCCCTCCGCGGGCAACGTGTCGCTGGAGCCGGGCGTGCGCCTGGGCAAACTGCGCCAGGACCAATTCGCATTCGAGGACAAGCGCGTGCTGGACGTGGTCATGATGGGCCATACCGAGATGTGGGCCGCCATGTCCGAGCGCGACGCCATCTACGCGAACCCGGAAGCGACCGAAGACGACTACATGCGCGCGGCCGACCTGGAAGCCAAGTTCGCCGAGTACGACGGCTACACCGCCGAGGCGCGGGCCGGCGAACTGCTGCTGGGCCTGGAAATCGCGGTCGACCAGCACAACCTGCCCATGCGCGAAGTGGCGCCGGGCTGGAAGCTGCGCGTGCTGCTGGCGCAAGCCCTGTTCTCGAATCCTGACGTGCTGTTGCTGGACGAACCGACCAACAACCTGGACATCAACACCATCCGCTGGCTGGAAAATGTGCTCAACAGCTACCAGAGCACGATGATCATCATCAGCCACGACCGTCACTTCCTGAACCAGGTGTGCACGCACATGGCGGACGTGGATTACGGTGAGATCCGTATCTACCCGGGCAACTACGACGACTACATGCTGGCCTCCACCCAGGCGCGTGAACGCCTGGTCGCCAACAACGCCAAAGCCAAGGAACGCGTCGCCGAACTGCAGGACTTCGTGCGCCGCTTTGCCGCCAACAAGTCCAAGTCTCGCCAGGCCACCTCGCGCCTGAAGCAGATCGACCGCATCAAGGCCGACCAGGTCGTGGTCAAGCCCTCGTCGCGCCAGAACCCGTACATCCGCTTCGAGCAAAACAAGGTCATGCACCGCCTGGCGGTCACCGTCGAGAACCTGTCCAAGGCCTACGACGCGCCCGTCATCCGCAAATTCTCGGCCATGGTCGACGCCGGCGAGAAAATCGCCATCATCGGCGCCAATGGTGTGGGTAAGACGACGTTGTTGCGCCTGCTGGCCACCGACCTGCAACCGGATTCGGGCGAAGTGAAATGGTCCGAAAACGCCGACCTGGGCTACATGGCCCAGGACGTGTCGGACCAGTTCCTGCAGACCGACATCAATCTGCTGGACTGGATGGGCGAGCATCGCCAGCCGGGCGATGACGATCAATCCATCCGCTCGGTGCTGGGCCGCCTGCTGTTCTCGGCGGACGACCTGCCCAAGGCGCCCAAGGTGCTGTCCGGCGGCGAAAAGAACCGCATGACCTTCGGCCGCCTGATGCTGGGCCGGCACAACGTCATGCTGCTCGACGAGCCCACCAACCACCTGGACATGGAATCGATCGAATCGCTGCAGTTCGCGCTGGAAAAGTACGAAGGCACGCTGGTGTTCGTATCGCACGACCGCGAGTTCGTGTCCGGCCTGGCCACGCGCGTGATCGAGATCCTGCCTTCGGGCGAGATCGTCGACTACCGCGGCGGCTATGAAGACTACCTGACCTCGCGCGGCATCGACGGCTGAGGCTGCCCGGTTCCCAAGAACGGCGCACCCATGGGTGCGCCTTTTTTTGGCGCGTTGCCGCGGGCAGGCGGCCGCGTTCAGCCCACTGCAATCTTGCCGCGCTATCATCCGGGTAAACCCTGGTTTCAGTCCGGCCGGGCATCTATTCCGCTTCCCATGTCCCCCACATCGCATACCGCGCCCGATGGCGCGCGCATCGGCACGTTCACGCTGACGTTCCGGATCGTATCCATCGCCTTCTTCACCTTCATCTGCTATCTGGCCATAGGGCTGCCTCTGGCCGTGCTACCCGGCTATGTACACGACAAACTGGGCTATGGCTCCGTGCTGGCGGGCCTGGCGATCAGCGTGCAGTACGCCGCCACGCTGCTCAGCCGCTCGCATGCGGGACGCATGGCCGATACCGTGGGGCCGAAGCAGACGGTCGTGATCGGCATGGCGGCCTGCGCGGCAAGCGGGGTGTTCCTGCTGCTGGCCTATGCGTTCGAGCGCAGCGCCTGGTTGAGTCTGGGCGCCATCATCGTCAGCCGACTTGCCTTGGGATTTGGCGAAAGCTGGGTGGGCACGGGGTCGGCGACGTGGGCCATTGCAAGGGTGGGGCCGCTGCACACGGCGCGGGTGATTTCCTGGAACGGCATCTGCACCTACGGCGGGCTGGCATTGGGCGCTCCGCTCGGGGTGTACCTGGAGACCGAATGGAGCATGGGCGCACTGGGCGGGGCAGTCCTGTTGCTGGGGCTGGCTGGCCTGGGGTTGGCGGCGTGGCGTGCGGCGGTAGCCATTGTTGGCGGTCACCGGATGGCGTTCAAGAGCGTGGTGCTGCGAGTGTTTCCCCATGGCATGGCCTTGGGCCTGGGATCGGTGGGGTTCGGCACGCTGGCGGCGTTCGTGGCGCTTTATTACGCCAGTTCCTCCTGGGAGGGGGCGGCGCATGCGCTCAGCGCATTCGGCTGCGCCTTCATCGGCGTGCGCCTGCTGTTCGCGGGTACGATCACCCGCTACGGCGGGTTCCGGGTGGCGCAGGTTTCTTTCCTCGTCGAAGCCGCCGGATTGCTGTTGCTGTGGCTGGCGCCAAACCCCGGCGCCGCCTTGCTGGGCGCCGCGCTCACCGGCTGCGGTTTCGCGCTGGTATTTCCGGCTATCGGGGTCGAGGCCGTGGCCCGTGTGCCGGCGGGCAGCCGTGGGGCCGCGCTCGGGGCATATTCCGCCTTCCTGGACCTGGCGCTGGGCATTACCGGCCCCATCGCCGGATATATCTCAGGGGGGTTCGGCTACCCTGCAATCTTCCTGGCCGCGGCCATGTCGGTACTGGTCGGGGGCGCGATCGCTTTCGGGCTGCAGCGCCACGCTGTGCGCCAAGCCGCGGCAAGCGCGCCGCAGGATTGAGCTTTATTACGAAAAGAAGTTAAGACATTCAATATTGATAGTTTGGATTCATATAACGAATTGTTAGATTTGAGGCTCACTTTCGGCCCGCCACGATTCGTCCCATGAACCTTACCTTCGACCATGTCCACAAGCACTTCGGCGAACTGCCCGTGGTGGACGGCTTTACCAGCGAAATCAAGACCGGCGAACTGGTCGCCCTGGTCGGGCCGTCGGGTTGCGGCAAGTCCACGTTGCTGCATCTGGCCGCCGGCCTGGAAAAGCCCACGCAGGGTAGCGTGCTGGCGGATGGCAAGGCGGTCGCAGGCCCCCATCCCAGCCGCACGCTGGTATTCCAGGAACATGCGCTGTATCCCTGGCTGACGTTGGAGGACAACGTGGCGCTGGCGCTGGAGTTCCAGAACACGCCCAAGCCTCGTGCGCGCGAAGCTGCTCGCCAGTGGCTGGCGCGCGTCAGCCTGGCCGGCTTCGAGCACTATTACCCCCATCAGGTCTCGGGCGGCATGCGGCAGCGCGCCGCGCTGGCGCGTGCCTTCATCGCGCAACCCCAGACCATGCTGATGGACGAGCCGTTCGGCGCGCTGGACGCCCTGACTCGCCTGAGCCTGCAGGATGTGCTGCGCCAACTGATCGCCCAGGAAAAACCCACTGTCCTGCTCGTGACCCACGACGTGGACGAAGCCCTGTTCCTGGCCGACCGCATCATCGTCTTCAGCCCGCGCCCGGCTCGCGTGCTGCGCGAGTTCAACCTGGCGCACCGCGAGAAGACCCACGACCTCTCCAGCCTGGCCGACGAAAAGCGCGAGATCCTGCGCCTGTTGGGCATCGCGGTGGATGGTTCGGGCGAACACGCCGACCTGGCCCTGGCGGCCTGAAACCGATCTGGATTCTTGCTGGCGGCGCATGCGCGCCGGCCAGTCCTGCATACCCCTGGAGCACTTCCCATGAAATTGAAGCAATGGCTGTCCCTGCCGCTGGCCGCGGCGCTGCTGGCGGCGGCCCCCGCCATGGCCGCCGAGAAATTCCGCGTGGGCTATCTGCGCGTGATGGATGACGCGCAAGCCATCGTGGCGCAAGAGGGCGGTTACTACAAAAAGGCGGGCCTGGATTCCGAGCTGATCGAGTTCAAATCCGGCACCGACCTGATCAAGGCCATCGTCGGCGGCCAACTGGATATCGGAGTGCTGGGCTTCACCAACGCCGTGGCCTGGGCCTCCAAGGGCGCGGACCTGAAAGTGGTGGGCGGCGCGCAGCAGGGCTACCACTCACTGATCGTGCGCGACGATTCCGGCATCAAGGACATCGCTGGCCTGAAGGGCAAGACCTTGGCTTCGCAAGCCGAAGGCAGCACTGCCGACGTGGTGCTCAAGGGCGTCGTGCTCAAGCAGGGCAATCTGGGCGCCGACGATGTCAACGTCATGGGCGTGAGCCCGGCCGTGGCCGTGCAGTCGCTGGTGGGCAAGCGCGTGGACGCGGCGTTCCTGTTCGAACCCTACGACCGCATTGCGCAACTGGTGGCGCCGGTCAAGCAGATCTATGAAGTGGGCCAGGCCTGGCCGTTCCCGTGCATGGTGGTGATTACCTCCGGTGAAACGCTGGCCAAGCGCAAGGACGACGTCTGGAAGGCGCTGGATGCGCAGAACCAGGCCATCTCGCTGCTGCAGAAGGAACCCGCGCAGGCCTCCAAACTGATCGCGTCCTACTTCATCGCCGAGCCCACGCTGAAGACGCTGACGCGTGGCGAGTTGCCGCGCGAGACCGTCATTGCCGAAGCCATCGGCACGCAGGTCTTCACTCCCAAGCTGACCGACAAAGACACCCGCCGCATGCAGGAAATCGCCGACATCCTGCAGGCCCAGGGTTCGCTGAAGACGCGCGACGGCAAGCCGTATGACGTCTCCAGCATCGTCGACCTGTCCTGGCAAGAGGCTCGCAAACTTTGAGCGCATCTACCCGAGTCACCGGCGCCCGCAAGCATTTCGCGGGCGTTCTGGGCGTGTTGTTCATCCTGGCGCTATGGCAACTGGCGGCGCTGGCCTTGCCGGACTTCCTGATGCCGGGCGTGCCCGCCGTGGTCGAGCGGCTGCTCGAAGACCTGGGCAAGCAGTCCTTTCATCAAAGCCTGCTGGGTACCTTGGGGCGGCTGGGCGCGGGCTACGGACTGGCGCTGGCAGCCGGCATCGGCTTCGGGCTGGTGGCGGCGGTGCTGTTCTTCTTCCGCGAAGTCCTGCGCAGCGCCATTGTCATCCTGCAATCGATCCCATCGATAGCCTGGGTGCCGCTGTTCTTGATCGTGATGGGCTTTGGCAATACGCCCATCATCGTGGTGGTCGCCCTGTCGGCGTTCTTCCCGGCCGCGCTCAGCGTGATGAACGCTACGGAATCCGTGCAGCGCGTGCACGTGTCGGCGGCGCGCGTCATGGGCGCCACGCGTTGGGGCCTGGTCAAGCGGGTCTATCTGCCGGCGGTCATGCCCGAACTCATCACCGGTGCGCAGCTGGCGTTCGGCAATGCCTGGCGCGCGCTGATCTCGGCGGAAATGCTGATCGGCTTTGGCAAGG
Organism: Achromobacter sp. D10; assembly: GCF_035282245.1. Classification (NCBI taxonomy): domain Bacteria; kingdom Pseudomonadati; phylum Pseudomonadota; class Betaproteobacteria; order Burkholderiales; family Alcaligenaceae; genus Achromobacter; species Achromobacter sp. D10. The sequence goes on along the minus strand of NZ_JAYJLE010000004.1, from coordinate 683,604 downwards.
GCCTGGGCCGCTCGCTGGCCTATTCGGGCGAGATTGCCGACATGACCGGCGTTATGACCAACATCCTGGTCATCGCCGTATTGGCTGCGCTGATCGACCAGTTCGTGCTCGAAAACCTCAAGCACCGCCTGCTGCGCTATCAGTACGTCTGAGCAATTCCGGAGTCCAGCATGAACGGCCGCATTCGTCTTTTCGTCCTCGGCGCCTGCCTGGCGGCCGCGGGCTTGGCGCAGGCGCAGCCCGACGCCTTTGCGGCGGCGCGCGAGCGCGGGGAGCTGCTGGTGGGCGTGCCTTACCTGGCGCCACCGCCCGCGGCCGGCGCCAAGATCCGCACGCCGGACGGCCTGGATGCCGCCATGAGCGATAGGCTGGGACAAAGCCTGGGCTTGCCGGTGCGCTTGCGGCAGGTGTCCCCCGGAGAGGCCGCCAGCGCATTGGCGGCGGGTCAGGTGGACGTGGTGCTGGCAGACGGGGTTGGCCCGCAGCCGGAATCGGTCGCGGCGCAGCCTACTGGCTACGGCGCGCGGCCCAAGGCCGTGATTCGCAGCGACACCAAACTGCGCCGTCCCGCCGACGTGCGGGGGCGCAGCGTCTGCATGGCCGAGGCCGCAACGGCTTCCAAGGCCCTGGCCGAGAGCTGGGGCGCGGTGGTGCGTACCTACCGCGTGCCGTCCGACGCGTTGGTCGCCGTGCGCGAAGGCAGCTGCGACGTCGGGTTGGTGGACGACGCGGTATGGGAGCCGCTGGTGCGTTTTCCGGAATGGAAGAAATTCTCTTCAACGCTGACCGCCGACGGCGCCCGGCGTGAACGTGTGTGGCTGCTCCCCGCGGCCGACTCTGCCAGCCGCAGCTGGCTGGGCCAGGAGATGCGCGCCTGGGATCGTGCCGGCGCCTGGAAGGCGATGACAGCGAAGTGGGCACGCGACGTGGCTTTCGACGTCTATCTGGATCAGGAAGTGCCCGATTGCCACGGCTAGGGCACATACAATGCCGGTCATGACTCACACCTTGACCGCCCCTTGCACATACCAGGAAGACATCAAGAAAAGCCGCTTCGTCGCGCATGCGGCGCCGGTCTCCAGCGTGGATGAAGCCATGCGCTTCTTTGCCCAGCATAGTGATCCGGAAGCGACCCACAACTGCTGGGCCTATCGCATCGGCCAGGAATACAGGTTCAATGACGACGGCGAACCCGGCGGCACGGCGGGCCGTCCCATCCTGCAAGCCATCGAAGGCCAGGACATGGATCGGGTGGCGGTGCTGGTGGTGCGCTGGTACGGGGGTATCAAGCTCGGCGCAGGCGGACTAGTGCGCGCCTACGGCGGCTGCGCCGCGAATTGTCTGCGGCTGGCAGAGCGGACCGAAATCGTGGATCTCGCGACCGTGGCGTGTGCTTGCGGTTTTGGCGAGCTGGCGCTCTTGAAATCGCGCCTGGCTCAGGCGGGCGCGGCAATCCTGCAGGAAGATTTCAACGAAGAGGGCGTCGCGCTGCGCTTCACGGTGCCGCGCGCGGCGGTGGCGGACCTGGAAGTGACGGCGGCCAACATTACCCGCGGCCGCGCCGCCTGGGAAGTGGAGTCCTGATCCGCGCTGCCGCGCGGCTCGGATATGCGGCGCAGGCGGGCTGAGGCGGCGCGAGAGTCGCCGGGCAAGGCCCGGTCTTCAGCGCGCGCCGCCCGTCATCGGGCATTCGCGCTCAGGCGTCCTGCCCATTCTGGGCAGCGGCGATTTCCTGGTGGACCTTTTCCATATCCACTTCCTTGATCTTGGTCAGCAGCTCGTTGAGCTGGCCGCCGGACAAGGCGCCCGGTTGCGAGAACAGCAGGACCTTCTCGCGGAAGACCATCAGGGTCGGGATAGAGCGGATGCCCAACGCGCCGGCCAGTTCCTGTTCCACATCGGTGTTGACCTTGGCGAAAGTGACATCGGGATGCTCGGTCGCAGCCTGCTCGAAAACCGGCGCAAACCCGCGGCACGGGCCGCACCAGGGCGCCCAGAAATCGACGATCAGGGTGCCGTCGGGAGTAATCGCTTCCTGGAAGCTGTCTTTGGTGAGTTCAACAATACTCATTTTGAATCCTTGCCGCGTGGGCGGCGTAATCAGCGGTGTCAGAGGCCCGGGCTTTCCCGTCCCGGACCAAATGGGGCGAAGCGGCGGCGTTCAGCGCGTTATGAACGATAGTAGAGCGGGTAGCGGCCGCGTCGCAATGGTTGGCGCCCCAAGGGCGCAGTAGGCAGCGGTCAGGCTGCGGTGGTTGCCGTAGCGCCGTTCTTCAGCGACGCGACGATCTCGAAGGAGCGCAGGCGGTCCGCGATGTCGTAGAAATCCGAGACGATCATCACTTCATCGGCTTCGGTTTCGGCGATCAGTGCTTCCAGTTCGCGCCGGACGGTATCCGGGCCGCCCACGATGGCCGCGCCCAGTCTTTGATTGACCGCCTCGCGCTCCCATTCGTTCCACAGGCCGTCCATGCTGTCCACGGGCGGCTGCAGTTGCAGGCGGTTGCCGCGCACGAGCGACAGGAACTTCAACTGCTGCGTCGTGGCCTGGCGGCGGGCGGCTTCATCGGTGTCGGCGGCGACGACCGGGACGCCGATCATGGCGTAGGGCCGCGCCAGCGTTGCCGAGGGCTTGAACAGGTGGCGGTAGAGGCGCATGGCCGCCATGCCCTCGGGCGAAAAGTGGCCTGCGAAGGAGAAGGGCAGGCCCAGCTCTGCGGCGAGCCTTGCGCTGAAATCGCTCGAACCCAAGAGCCAGATCGGAATGTCCAGGCCTTCGCCGGGAATCGCGCGCACGGGTTGACCTGGGCGCGAGGGCGCCAGGAAACCGCGCAATTCTTCCACCAGCGCGGGAAATTCCAGGCCGCTGCGGGGGCCGCGGCGCAGTGCATGCTGCGTGGCGCCATCACTGCCAGGCGCGCGTCCCAGGCCCAGGTCGATACGGCCGGGGTAGAGCGTTTCCAGCGTGCCGAATTGCTCGGCAATGATCAGCGGCGCATGGTTGGGCAGCATGATGCCGCCCGAACCTACGCGCAGGGTGCTGGTTTGCGAGGCCACATGGCCGATCAGCACGGCGGTGGCGCTGCTGGCCACGCCATTGATGTTGTGGTGTTCCGCCAGCCAGAATCGCTTGTATCCCAGCCGTTCCACATGCTGGGCCACCGCAACCGTGTTGCGGAAGGCATCAGCCGCGTCGCGACCCTGAACAATCGGGGCCAGGTCCAGGACGGAAAAGGGGATGCGGGCCAGGCTGCTCATGCGGGCACCTCCGTGCGCGAGGCGGAACAGGACGACAGGGCGGGGACAAAGCGGGCAAGGCGCAAGGCGGACTCCATATACCGTTATACATGGGGAGTGTATCGGTGAAATCAAGCGGAACCGCCAGCAACCTTATGGCCTGGCGGGTTGATTGAATTCCGCTATCCCCGCGATTGGCGCGCTCTCCCGGAGCGCGCCGGCCCTCTTGTCCTAGCCGGGGAAGAAGGCGTAACGGATCACGAACAGCGCCGCGACCAGCCAGGTGGCCGGGTGCACGTCGCGGACCTTGCCGGTGGCGGTCTTCAGCACCACGTAGCTGATGAAGCCGAAGGCGATACCGTTGGCGATGGAATACGTGAAGGGCATGACCAGCGCGGTCAGCGCGGCAGGCGTCGCCTCGCAGACGTCGTTCCAGTCGATATCGATGAGTTCGCGCATCATCAGGCCGGCCACGTAGAGCAGCGCGGGCGCGGTGGCATAGGCAGGAACGGCGCCGGCCAGCGGCGAGATGAACAATGCAGCCAGGAACAGCAGCGCCACGACCAGGGCGGTCATGCCGGTGCGGCCGCCGGCCTGCACGCCCGAGGCGCTTTCCACATAGGCGGTCGTGCTGCTGGTACCCAGCATGGAGCCCGCCACGATGGCGCTGCTGTCGGCGAACAGCGCGCGGCCCAGGCGATTGGGGCGGTTTTCAGGCATCAGGCCCGCGCGCTTGGCCACGCCCACCAGGGTCCCGGTGGCGTCGAATACTTCAACCAGCACGAACACAAGGATCACGTGGACGAAGCCGCTATGCAGCGCGCCCAGGATGTCCAATTTCAACAGGGTGGGCGCCAGGCTGGGCGGGGCGGCGAAGATGCCTTTGAATTCGTTGTAGCCGAGCGCCATCGACAGCACGGTGACCACGAGGATGCCGATCAGGATCGCGCCGCGCACGCGCAAGGCGTCCAGGGCGGCAATAATGAAAAAACCCAGGATGGCGAACAACGGACCGGGCTGGGTCAGGTCGCCCAGGGTGACCTTGGTGGCGGGATGAGCGACCACGATGTTGGCGCTGGATAGCGCGATAATGGCAAGGAACAGCCCGATGCCCGCGGCGATGGCGCTGCGCAGCGAATGCGGAATGCCTTTGACCAGCCACACCCGGATACCCGAGAACGTCAGGAACAGGAAGATCACGCCCGAGATGAACACGGCGCCCAGCGCCTGCTCCCAGGTGTAGCCCATGGTCTTGACCACGGTGAATGCGAAGAATGCGTTCAGGCCCATGCCCGGCGCCATGCCGATCGGCCAATTGGCGATCAGCGCCATCACCAGCGAACCCAGCGCGGCGGCCAGGCAGGTGGCGACGAACACGGCATCGCGGTCCATGCCCGTCGATGACAGGATGTCCGGATTGACGAAGATGATGTACGACATCGTCAGGAATGTCGTCAGGCCGGCGACCAGTTCCGTGCGTGCCGTCGTGCCGTGTTCACGCAGCTTGAATAGCTTCTCGAGCATTCGAGTCCCCAATGTGTTTGCAGGATTGCGGGTTGTTGTGGGCGGGCCGGGTTGCCCGCCAGTTTTATCAAAGGGCGTATTTTCGCATCAGTTGTAAACTCTGCCGCCATGATTATTCTCGGCTTTGAAAGCTCCTGCGACGAAACCGGTGTCGCAGCCGTCTGTACCGAACGGGGCCTGCTCGCGCATGCGTTGCACTCCCAGATCGCCATGCACCAGGAATACGGGGGCGTGGTGCCGGAACTCGCCTCGCGCGACCATATTCGCCGGGTCGTGCCATTGACACGCCAGGTGCTCGACGAGGCGGGTCTGCAAATGTCCGATATCGGGGCAGTGGCCTATACGGCGGGCCCGGGTCTGGCTGGCGCCTTGCTGGTCGGCGCCAGCGTCGCGCAGTCGTTCGCCTGGTCGCGCCATCTGCCTGCCATTGGCATCCATCACCTGGAAGGCCACTTGCTGTCACCGATGCTGGCGGACCCGCGGCCGGACTTCCCATTTGTGGCGCTGCTGGTGTCCGGCGGGCACACGCAGCTGATGCGTGTGGACGGGGTCGGTCGCTACGAGCTGCTCGGCGAAACGCTGGACGACGCAGCCGGCGAGGCATTCGACAAGTCCGCCAAGCTGATGGGCCTGGGCTACCCGGGCGGGCCGGCGTTGTCCCGGCTGGCTGCCAGCGGCGATCCTTCGCGTTTCGATCTGCCCCGGCCGATGTTGCATAGCGGGGACCTGGATTTCAGCTTCAGCGGCCTGAAAACGGCGGTGCTGACCCGGGTCAAGGCTGCCGAAGCGGCGGGCGGGCTGGACGACCAGACGCGCGCCGATCTGGCCGCCGCCACGCAGGCCGCCATCGTGGAAGTGTTGGCGGCCAAGGCCATCCGCGCCTTGAAGCAGGCGGGGCTGAAGCGCCTGGTGGTCGCTGGCGGAGTGGGCGCGAACCTGTTGCTGCGCGCCAAGCTGGACGCCGCCCTTAAGCCGCTCAAGGCGCGTGCCTACTTCCCGCCGCTGGCGCTGTGCACCGACAACGGCGCCATGATCGCCTTTGCAGCCGCGGAGCGCGTCAAGGCGGGCCTGGCGACGCTGGATCCCGACGCACACAGCTTTACCGTGAAGCCGCGCTGGGACCTGGCGGACATCGCCTGAAATGAAAAGGGCGGCCCCCAAGGCCGCCCCATCTTGCGCGCGCGTGGCGCTTATTTCTTCTTGCCGCTGCCGATGCGGCTCTCGGTGCCCTGCACAAGGCGGGTGATATTGGCGCGGTGGCGATAGAACAGCAGGGCGCTGATGACCGCCAGGGCAATGCCCAAGGGAGCCTGAGCGTACCAGGCCAGGCCGGAGCCAAAGACGTAGTACACGGGGGCGAAAAAAGCCGCGACGAGCGAAGCCAGGGACGAATAGCGGAAAAACACCGCCACGATGAGCCAGGTCGCCGCCGTGGCGACCGCCAGCCAGGGCTGGATTGCTACCAGCACGCCCAAGGCGGTGGCCACGCCCTTGCCGCCCTTGAAACCCAGGAATATCGGGTACAGATGGCCCAGGAAGGCAGCCAGGGCCACCAATGCGAGCGCCACTGGAGAAATTCCGGGAGCTAGCTGCTCTGCCAGCCAGACCGCGAACCAGCCCTTGGCAGCGTCGCCCAGCAGCGTCAGCGCGGCGGCGGTTTTGTTGCCGGTCCGCAGTACGTTCGTGGCGCCCGGGTTCTTGGAACCGTAGCTGCGGGGGTCCTGCAGGCCCATGAGCTTGCTGACCACCACCGCGAACGGCACGGAGCCGATCAGGTAGGCCAGCAGGACCAGGGCAGCGCTGAACGCCAGGGAGGGGTCGTTTATCGCCATGGAGTGGGTCCGTTGTTGTTGTGTTGTTGCCGTAATGGGTGCGGATTCTACCGCGCCCGGGGTCGGGTCCGGCTACGGGTTATCGAGCGGGGCGCCGGCTCCCGGTTGCCAGCCGATCGTACGGAAGGAGGCGGCGGACGGTACAATCCGACGCGTTCACCCGCGTTTTATTTTCTTTCGGATGCACAATGCGAATTCTGGTTTCGAACGATGATGGTTATTCGGCCCCTGGCCTCGAGGCGCTGGTCGAGGCGCTGCAAGGCCTGGGCGATCTCACCGTCGTCGCGCCGGAGACCAACCATAGCGGCGCCTCCAATTCGCTGACGCTGAACCGGCCACTGTCGGTGCGCACCGCCTCCAACGGCTTCATCGCCGTCAACGGCACGCCCTCCGATTGCGTGCACGTGGCGCTTACGGGCCTCATGGATACGCGGCCGGACCTGGTGGTGTCCGGCATCAATAACGGAGCCAACATGGGCGACGACACGCTGTATTCGGGCACCGTGGCCGCCGCCAGCGAAGGATATCTGTTCGGCATCCCCGCCATTGCTTTTTCGCTGGCTGAAAAGGGTTGGGCGCATATCGATTCCGCTGCGCGCGCCGCGCGCCTCGTGGTCGAGCGTCACCTTGCCCAGCCGCTGGCTGCGCCGGTGCTGCTGAACGTCAATATTCCCAGCCGCCGCTTCGAAGACATGCACGGCTTTGCGGTGACGCGCCTGGGCAAGCGCCATCCGTCGCAGCCCGTTGTGCGCACGACCACGCCCTATGGCGATACCGTCTATTGGATCGGACCCGTGGGCATGGCTGCCGATGCGGCGCCAGGCACGGACTTTCACGCTGTCGAGCAAGGCACGGTGTCGGTCACGCCGCTGCGCCTGGACCTGACCCAGCACAGCCAGCTCGACGAGATCCGTGCCTGGGCGGAGCCGCTATGCGCAAACGCGTAAGCCAACCAGATGTGAGCCAACCCGTGCCCGGGCGCACCGGACCGGTGCGCTACGACTCGGGCAGGCTCAGCCCTGGCGTCACGCCGGCCAACAGCAACACCCGCATTTCCGCGGCCACGCTGCAACGCCAGACACAGGCCCCCGCGCCCGCGTCCGGCAGCAATCTGGGTTTGAACTCCGACCGTCTGCGCCAGGCCATGGTGGAACGCCTGCGGGCGCAGGGCATTACCGATGAACGCGTGCTCAACGCCATGGGCGCCGTGCCGCGTCACCTGTTCGTCGACGAGGCGCTCGCCAGTCGTGCCTACGAAGACGCGGCGCTGCCCATCGGCCATTCGCAGACCATCTCGCAGCCCTGGGTTGTGGCGCGCATGATCGCCGCAGCCTGCGACGACCGCACGCCCACCCGCGTGCTGGAAGTCGGCGCGGGTTGCGGATACCAGGCCGCGGTGCTTGCGCAGTTCGTGCGCGAGGTCCATACGATCGAACGCATCCGCGGCCTGTACGAGCTCGCGCGCGAGCATCTGCGCGCCTTGCGGCTGACTACGAGGATTCGTTTGATCTACGGCGACGGCATGCTGGGCCTGCCCGGCGTGGCGCCGTTCGATGCTATCGTTGTGGCTGCCGCTGGCCTTGCCATCCCGCAGGCGCTGCTGTCGCAGCTCGCACCGGGTGGCCGCCTGATCGCTCCAGAAGGGGGCGCCAACCAGCGCCTGGTTCTGATCGAACGCACAGGCGCGGCCAGCTGGAAACGCACTGAATTAGAGGCCGTGCGCTTTGTGCCGCTACGGGCCGGAATACAATCTTGAGCAAACAGGAGAAACGTATGCTCAACGGGCAGTTGCAACTGACCGATATCACCCTGGGCGCGTCCATGACGCGCCTGCGCCGCCCGCTTTTCATCGCGGGGGCCCTCAGCCTGTCCATCCTGGCCGGCTGCGCTTCCAAAGGTACTCGCGCCCCGGTGGTCGACATGACCGGCGGGCAACCCGCGCCGGCTGCTCAGCCCGGCGGTTCCTATGTCGTGAAGCCGGGCGACACGCTCTACAAGATCGCTCGCGCCAACAACGTGGACATCGAGAACGTCAAGCGCTGGAACAACCTCAGCGACCCGAACCAGATCTCTGTCGGCCAGGTCTTGAAGATGTCCGGCAGCGCCAGCGGCTCAGCACAGACCGCGCCTGTCACGGGCACCAAAACGCAGCCGCGTCCGTTGGACCAACCGGAAACGCTGCCGCCACCGACCACCGAAACCACCACGCCGCCGCCGGCGCCGCCTGTTGAAACCAAGCCCGCCACGCGCGCGGCCGACGCGGCCGTCATCAACTGGGCGTGGCCGGCAAGCGGGCAGATCGTGCAGGGCTTCAATTCCAGCACCAAGGGCATCGATATCGCCGGCGCGCTGGGTGACCCGGTCACCGCGGCGGCCGATGGCCTGGTCAAGTACAGCGGCAACGGCGTGCGCGGCCTGGGCAACCTCATCATTGTCGAACACCAGAACGGCTTCATCACGGCCTACGCGCACAACCGCGCCGTGCTGGTGAAGACCGGCCAGACGGTCAAGCGTGGCGCCAAAATCGCCGAACTCGGCCAAAGCGACACGACCTCGCCGCGCCTGCACTTTGAGATCCGCCGCCAAGGCCAGCCGGTGGATCCCATGCAGTACCTGCCCGCCAAATGACGCCCACCCTGGTATTCGACCTGGAAACCATCCCCGACGCCGACGGGCTGCGCAAGCTCAACGGCTGGGGGGCAGAGGTCTCCGACCAGGAAGTCGTCGAACGGGCATTGACCGCGCGCCGCGAGGCCGTCGGCCACGATTTCCTGCCGCTGCATCTGCACAAGGTCGCAGTGGTGGGTTGCGTGTTCCGCGATGACCAGGGCTTTCGCGTCAAGACCCTGGGCCAGCCGGACGATCCCGAAGCGGCCTTGCTGGCCGGCTTTTTCAAGACGATCGAACGCTATACGCCCAAGCTCGTGAGCTGGAACGGTTCGGGTTTCGACCTGCCGGTGCTGCACTACCGCAGCCTGATCCAGGGCGTGCCGGCGCCGCGCTACTGGGACATGGGCGAGGAAGATCGCGACTTCAAGTTCAACAACTACATCTCGCGCTACCATTCCCGCCACCTGGACCTGATGGACCTCCTGGCCAAGTACAACGGCCGCGCCAATGCGCCGCTGGATGAACTGGCCAAGCTTTGTGGTTTCCCCGGCAAGCTCGGCATGGACGGCAGCAAAGTGTGGGAGGCCTGGAGCCAGGGCCGCGCCGACGAGGTGCGCGCTTATTGTGAGACGGACGTGGTCAACACCTGGCTGGTGTATTGCCGTTTCCGTTTCCTGCGTGGCGAACTCGACCGCACCGCCTACGAGGCCGAAATCGCGTTGGTGCGAGACACCCTCAGCGCCAGCGATGCGCCGCACTGGAAGGAATACATGGCGGCCTGGGACGCCAACTGATCGCGCTGGCCGCGGAAGATTCGTCTTTCGTCATACAGCATGGAACGGGGCCCGCGCGGCCCCGTTTGCGCGTCTGGAACATGCGCAATCGACTGAAACATTGCTTGCGCCAGCGAAACCTGGATGAAACCGGGGCGATCGCACAATGGCCTCGCTTTCTTCACTTTCAGGAGACCTACATGTCCCGATTCGCTATCCGCTCCAATTTGGCCGCTCTTGCACTTGTCGCCGCGACGGGCGGCCTGGTGGCCGGTTCCGTCATGGCTGCTCCTCCTCCCGCCGGTGACGGCGGTCCCGCCGCCATGCACGACGGCCAGCGCGGCGGCTTTCACAAAGGCATGCGCGACGGCCTGTTCATTCCTGGCCTGGGTCCCGTGACCAAGGCCCAAGTCGCCGAGCTCAAGCTGGACGACAAGCAGCAGGCCCTGTTCAAGACCGCTCAGGACGGACAGCGCAGCTTGCACGAAGCCATGCGCGCATCGGGCGACAAGCGCCACGACTTGCTCAAGGCGCAGCTGGACAGCGGCAAGCTGGATCCTCGCGCCTTGGTGGAGCAATCCGAAAAATCGCGTGAGGCCTTCGGTGCACAGGCCAAGCAGGTGCGCGATCAGTGGCTGGCCGTTTGGGATAGCCTGAATGAAACCCAGCGCGGCCAGGTGACCAAGTTCGTCAAGGATCGCCAAGCCAAGATGCAGGAACGCCACGCCCGCATGGAAGGCCGCCACGGCAAGGGCAGGGCCGAAGCGCCCGCGGCCGCGGCGCCGGCGGCTCCCGCAGCCAACTAAGCCCGCAGCAGGCCAAGATCCCCGGCAAGGCGCCGGGGCGGACCCCGACACGCACGCGTGCCGGGGTTTTTCATTGGCGATCCCGGATTGCGGGGCCGCCGGTTGCCGCCGGGCCCCGGTTTGGCGCGGATTCCCTGTTTTGAGGCATGAGTGCGTGCGTGCCCGCCCGCTTTCGCACTGTCCTGGTGCGGGACGGGCGTGTCTGGGGGCGCACGCGCGGCCATATCCGGGCGTGGCATACCTGGCACGGACATTGCTTCATGGAAGGAAACCGGTATCCCTATGCAGCACAGCCGGTCCCCAGGGATGCGCTTGGGCATCCTCCTTCTCGACAAATCCGATCAGGACTCCGCACCATGAAGAAGACGTTGCTAGCCGTGCCTTTTGCGTTCGCAGCTTGTTTCGCCGCGACGGCGCAGGCCGAACCCACCGACCTGGGCGGCGGATTCTCCCTCAGCGGCAACGCCGCCATCGTCAGCGACTACCGCTTCCGCGGCTATTCGCAGACCGACTTCCGGCCTGCCGTGCAACTGGGTTTCGATCTGACGCATAGTTCCGGCTTCTATCTGGGCAACTGGAACTCCAACGTGTCCGACTTTGTCTTCACGGACGGCAACCTGGAGATGGACTTCTACGGTGGCTGGAAGGGCGACGTGGGCGGCGGCTTTACGCTGGACGCGGGTGTGCTGCATTACTACTACCCGGGGTCCAGCTCGCCGAAGGGCGGCAACTACAACAATACCGACCTCTATCTGGGCGCGTCGTATGGCAACTACAGCCTGAAGTACTCCTATACGCCCAGCGATTTCTTCAGCACGCCGGATAGCAAGGGCACCTGGTACCTCGACGGTACCGCCAACTTCGATCTCGGCGATGGCTGGGGCCTGGTCGGCCACCTGGGCTATCAGAAGCTGAAGAACCAGACCAACATGGACGGCGACTCCATTGGCCATTACGTCGACTACAAGGTCGGCGTGACCAAGGACCTCAAGGGCTGGATCCTGGGCCTGGCCGCCGTGGGCGCGACCAAGGACAACTGGCTGCCGACCAAGTATGGCCATCCTTCGGGCCGCCTGGGCGCAGTCTTCTCCGTGGCGCGTTCTTTCTGACGGGTATCCGTGGCGGCGCCTGACAGCGCCGGCATTGGGCTTGCCCCAGGCGGCGACATGAATCGCTTCGGGCAAGCCCTTTTTTCATGGCGGGGGCGTTCCGGCCCCGATGCAGCCATTTCCAGGATCGGCCGCAGTCCTTTTACAATAATGGGTTGCGTGTAATTCTGGACTGCGTGAGATGTCTGACGTTTTGAGTATTGAATCCCTGGACCTGGAAGCCAGGGGTATCGCCCGCCGCGACGGGAAAGTCGTCTTCGTGGAAGGCGCCTTGCCCGGCGAACGGGTCACGGCCGTCACGGTGCGCCGCAAGCCGTCCTACGAGATTGCGCGGCTGGATGAAGTGCTGCGGCCCTCGTCGCAGCGCGTGACGCCGCGGTGCCCGCATTTCGGCGTCTGTGGCGGCTGTGCCATGCAGCATCTGGAGCCCAGCACGCAGGTGGCTATCAAGCAGCGTTCGCTGGAAGACACGTTCTGGCACGTCGGCAAGCTGCGTCCCGCGCGCATCCTGGCGCCGCTGCAAGGTCCGACCTGGGGCTATCGCTACCGCGCCCGCCTGTCGGTGCGCGTGGTGCCGAAGAAAGGCGGCGTGCTGGTCGGGTTCCACGAGCGCAAGAGCAGCTATGTAGCCGACATGCGCGAATGCCACGTGCTGCCACGCCACGTCAGCGATTTGCTGATCCCGCTGCGCGAAATGATCGGTTCCATGTCGGCGCCGGACCGCATGCCGCAGATTGAAGTGTCGCTGGGCGAGGGCGTGACCGCGTTGGTCCTGCGCCACTTGCTGCCGCTGACCGACGGCGACATCGCCATCCTGCGCGCCTTTGCCGCCAAGCATAACGTGCAGTGGTGGCTGCAGGCCAAGGGCCCGGACACCGTGCATCCGCTTGAACGCGAGCATGGCGACACGCTGGCCTACACCATGCCGGAATTCGGCCTGCGCATGCCGTACCGGCCGACCGACTTTACCCAGGTCAACCACGCCATCAACCGTGCGATGGTGTCGCGCGCTTTGAAGCTCCTCGAAGTCCAGCCGACCGACCGCGTGGCGGATCTGTTCTGTGGACTCGGCAACTTCACGCTGCCGCTCGCAACGCAGGGCAGGGAGGCGGTCGGCGTAGAAGGCAGCAAGGCGCTGACCGACCGCGCTTTCGAGGCGGCGTCGCGCCACGGCCTGGCCGACCGCACCAGCTTTGCCACCTTGAACCTGTTCGAGGTAGACGTGGATTGGCTGCGTGGCCTGGGCTATTTCGACCGCATGTTGATCGATCCGCCGCGCGAAGGCGCGCAGGCGGTGGCGCAGGCGCTGTCACAATTGGAGGCGCACGAGCGCCCCGTGCGCATCGTGTATGTCTCCTGTAATCCGGCCACGCTGGCGCGCGATGCGGCCATCATGGCGCATGAAGGCGGCTATGTGCTCAAGAGCGCGGGCGTGATCAACATGTTCCCCCATACGGGCCATGTCGAGTCCATCGCCGTGTTTGAATCGCTGGACGCCGAAGGCATCCAGAACGTGCGGGAACGTGCCCGCCAACGTGCCATCCAGGCCGCGGCGGACGCCGCAGCCGCCGAAGCAGCGAAGGAGGCTGCCGCCGCCGAGAAGGCGGCCGCCAAGCAGGCCGCTACGGACGCCTATCACGCCAAGGTGGCTGCCGAGGCGCAGGACTGATTGCCAGCCAGGCCTGGGCGGCTCAGTGCTTGCAGCTCAGGCCTTCGAGTATCGGGCAGTCCGGCCGGTCGTCGCCGTGGCAATGCGCGGCTAGGTGCTTAAGCGTGGCAGCCATGTCGCGCAGGGCCTCGGCCTTGCGTTCCAGTTCCTGCACGTGTTCCAGCGCGATGCGCTTGACGTCGGCGCTCGCGCGGCTGCGGTCCTTCCACAGGGCCAGCAGTTCATTCATCTGTTCCACCGAAAAACCCAGGTCCCGCGCGCGGCGCACGAAGCGCAAAGTGTGCAGATCGTGCTCGCTATACACGCGGTAGCCGGAATCGGTGCGCCCGGCAGGGTTGATAAGGCCGATGCTTTCGTAGTAGCGGATCATCTTGGCGGAAATGCCGGAACTCTTGGATGCCTCTCCAATATTCATTGCGTTGCTCCTGTATGGCCCGAGTTCGATTCTACGCTTGACCTTGCCATAATTGGAAGGTTTAAGCTGCCTTACATGGTGAACGAAATGACGTTCATCACCCTTGAATCCTCTGGAGATAACTATGAGCATCGAGTTCCAAGTGCCTGACATGACCTGCGGCCATTGCGTCAAGACCATCACCGGCGCGGTGAACCAGGCGGCGCCGGGTGCGACCGTCACGGTGGACTTGCCGACGCACCGTGTCACGGTGACGGGCGCCGACGACGCGGACAAGATCGAAGACGCGATCCGCGACGCGGGCTATCAGCCCCTGCCGGTGTAACTCCTCCAGGCGCGGGGCTGGGCTATGATAGGTCTGGCCTCGCTATGATTATTTCTTCATTGCTAAAAACTATCGATTCATTGAATTTATTAAATTTGAATAATTGATAGTAAGGATTTATCATTCTTTCCATGGTGGTTAATCAAACAACCCCGCTACCCCAAGGAGAGATTGAATGCTGCAAAACCGCGAAGGCCAACGTGTTCCGAACGTAACGTTCCCGGTCCGTCAGGACAACACCTGGAAAAAGGTCACGTCCGACGACCTGTTCAAGAACAAGACCGTCGTGGTCTTTTCGCTGCCCGGCGCCTTCACGCCGACCTGCTCGTCGACCCATCTGCCGCGCTACAACGAACTGGCTCCCGCGTTTTTCGCCGCCGGAGTGGACAGCATTGTCTGCGTGTCGGTGAACGACACCTTCGTCATGAACGAATGGGCCAAGGACCAGGAATCGGCCAACATCACGCTGCTGCCCGACGGTAATGGCGAGTTCACCGAGGGCATGGGCATGCTGGTCGACAAGAGCGACCTGGGCTTCGGCAAGCGCAGCTGGCGCTACTCCATGCTCGTCAAGGACGGCGTGGTCCAGAAGATGTTCATCGAGCCGGAAAAGGAAGGCGACCCGTTTGAAGTGTCGGACGCCGACACCATGCTGGCTTACTTTGCCCCGTCGGCCAAGAAGCCCGACCAGGTGGTCGTGTTCTCCAAGCCGGGCTGCCCGTTCTGCGTCGAAGCCAAGGCGCTGCTGGATGCCAAGGGTTACGCCCCGATCGAGATTCCGCTGGAAAACAAGGTCCGCGGTCGTGTGATCGGCGCCGTGTCGGGCAAGGGCACCGCTCCCCAGGTGTTCATTAATGGTTCGCTGATCGGCGGCCTGGAAGACCTGAAGGCGCACTTCGCCTAAGCGTCTGCAATCCTCGGCTCCGGGCTGGCCCTGGAGCCGGGGCAGGCGGCGGGGCGCCTCGCCGCCCCACCGCCTTCCCTGCGAGTTTCCCTTTTTATGCACCTTTGTACGCGGCCCTGTGCGGGCGCTGCGGGACCGTCTACGTCCTGAGGGTGCGCAACAAGGTGAATCCGCCTTCCTGAATCCTTGCTCCACGCCACATCGGGGGATACCCAGTCATGAAAATTCTGCATACCGACATCGCTGTCATTGGCGCCGGCACCGCCGGCCTGGCCGCCTACCGCGCCGCCCGTGCCGCGGGCCAGCGCGCGCTGCTGATTGAAGGCGGTCCCTACGGCACCACCTGCGCGCGCGTCGGCTGCATGCCTTCCAAGTTGCTGATTGCCGCCGCCGAAGCGGCCCATGGCGCGGCCCATACTGAGCCGTTCGGCGTGCACGTGGGCGGCGAGATCACGGTGGATGGAGCGGAGGTGATGGACCGCGTCAAACGCGAGCGCGATCGTTTCGTGGGCTTCGTGCTGGAGGGTGTGGAGAGCATCCCCGCCGAAGACAAGCTGCGTGGCTATGCGCGTTTCGTGTCCGACACGGTGTTGCGGGTGGATGACCATACCGAGGTGCGCGCCTCCCGCGTCGTGATCGCCACGGGCTCGCGCCCGTCCGTGCCGCCGCCTTTCCGGGCTTTGGGTGACCGCCTCGTGGTGAACGACGACGTGTTCGCATGGGACGATTTGCCGCGCCGCGTGGCCGTGTTCGGTCCGGGCGTGATCGGGCTGGAACTGGGCCAGGCGCTAGCGCGCCTGGGCGTCGAGGTGCGTGTTTTCGGCGTCAGCGGCAGCCTGGGTGGCATCAGCGATCCCCAAGTGCGCAGTACAGCGCGAAAGATTTTCCAGCGTGAGTTCTACCTGGATCCGGATGCCCGCGTGCTGGAGACGGTCCGTGTGGGCGACGAAGTGGAAGTCCGCTACGTCACGCTCGACAACACCGAGCGCACCGAGCGTTTCGACTATGCCTTGGTGGCCACGGGCCGCCGTGCCAATGTGGACGGCCTGGGACTTGAAAACACGACGCTGCAACTGGACAAGCACGGCGTACCGCAGTTTGACCGCGAGACCATGCAGGCGGGCAGCTCGCCCATATTTATCGCGGGTGACGCCAATGCCGATGCGCCCCTGCTGCACGAGGCCGCCGATGAAGGCCGCATCGCCGGCGAGAATGCGGCCCGCTATCCGGAGGTGCGCAAAGGCTTGCGCCGCGCGCCGTTGGCGGTGGTGTTCTCGGACCCGCAGATCGCCATGGCAGGCCAGGGACATGCGCGGCTGGTGCCCGGTACGTTCGTGACCGGCGAGGTGGATTTTGGCGACCAGGGCCGATCGCGCGTCATGCTCAAGAACCGCGGCATGTTGCACGTCTACGCCGACATCGAGACCGGCCGCTTCCTAGGCGCCGAAATGGTTGGCCCGAGTGCCGAGCATATCGGTCACTTGCTGGCCTGGGCCGTGCAGCAAGAGCTGACCGTGGCGCGCATGCTTGAGATGCCGTTCTATCACCCCGTGATAGAGGAAGGCCTGCGCACGGCGCTGCGCGACGCGGCGGCGAAGCTGGCCCGGGCGCAGGAGGCGCTGCGGCGGGAAGAACCGGAGAGTGAGCCGGCTTGATGGCGGACGGGCTTGGGCGCGGCTTTGCCACGCTTTGCCCCGTGCTGCGCCCGGAACGAAAAAGGCCACGCTGTTGCGTGGCCTTTTGGCTTTCGGGTCGGTATCAATCGTCCGATTGCTTCTTGGGCACGGGGAACGGATTTTCGCGGAACTGCAGCGTAAAGCCCGCTCGCTCGTCCTGACCCAGCGTGCGCGCCAGATAAGGCATGGCTTGCTTCAGGGCGTCGTGTAGCGTCCAGGGCGGATTGATCAGGAACATGCCGCTGCCGTGCAGGCCGTAACCGTCGATGGCCGCCTTTTTGACGGTCAGGGTGGCATGCAGCCAGCTCTTGACCTTCAGATTTTCGAGGTGGCGCGCCATTTCGTTGGCTTCGCGCCGTTGCACCAGCGGATACCAGACGGCATAGGTACCGGTGGCGAAGCGCTTGACGCATTCCTTGACCGCGGTGAGCGTGCGGCGGTAGTCGTTCTTGTCTTCGTACGAGGGGTCGATCAACACCATGCCACGTCGGGTGGGCGGCGGCAGCAGCGCCTTGACGCCTTCGAACCCGTCGTCGCCGTAGATGGTGGTCTGGCGTTGCGCGGCGCGGCCCTGGTGTTCCAGGTTGCCGACCAGCGTGTCGATTTCGGTCGGATGCATTTCAAACAGGCGCAGCCGGTCGGAGGGGCGCAGCGCGTCCAGCGCCAGCCAGGGCGAGCCCGGATAGCGGCGCAGGCGGCCGTTGGCGTTGTAGCTGCGGATCCGGGCGACGTACTCTGCCAGGATGGGGGGCAGGTCTTCGGCTTCCCACAGGCGGCCGATGCCGTCGGCGAACTCCGACGTCTTGGCGGCCCAGTCGCTGTCCAGGCTGTAGAGCCCGGCGCCGGCGTGCGTGTCCACAACCCAGTAGGGTGCGTCCTTTTTATTGAAGTAATCCAGCGTGTGGATCAGGATGGCGTGCTTGAGCACGTCGGCGTGGTTGCCGGCGTGAAAGGCGTGGCGATAACTGAACACGGGCGTCCTGCCTCAGGCGGCCGGCCGGATGGCGGCCAGCTCGTCGGTGAATATGCCGTCGATGCCCCAGTCGAGCAGCAGGCGGGCGCGCTCCGGGTCATTGACGGTCCAGGCCGCGATGCGGTAACCGGCGGCATGCACCGCGTCGATCAGTTCGCGGGTAGCGTCTTTCTGGTTGATGTTCAGGGCCACGCACTCGTATTTGGCCAGGCGTTCACGCCAGTCGGCGGGGACCTTTTCCACCAACAGCGCGCGCGGCAGTTCGGGGGCGGACTCCAGCGCGGCCTGTAGCGCGTCCTCGGCAAACGAGGACAGCAATGGAGCCTGGACCGCGCCTTGCCACAACTGGCGCGCGGCCAGCGCCACGGCGCGGCCGGTCTCGGCCTCGCGCCCGGGGCAGGGCTTGATCTCGACGTTGCTCGCGATGCCGTTGGCGACCGTGTAGCGGGCCACGGCGGCGAAGGTGGGCAGCGGTTCGCCAGCATAGGCGGCGGAGTGCCAGCTGCCGAAATCCAGCTGCGCCAGCTCGGCAAAGGTCCTGGTTGCAGCGGGGCCCCGGCCGTTGGAGGTCCGGTCCACGTCGTCGTCGTGCATCAGCACCAGCACGTTGTCGCTGCTCAGCTTGACGTCGTATTCAAACATCGTGAAGCCGTGCTCGGCGCCCACGCGCATGGCGGCGAGGGTGTTCTCCGGAGCCAGACGGCCGCCGCCGCGGTGCGCGATGTAACGGGAGTAGGGCCAGGAGGGGAGTTTTGCGCTCATTTGGGTGTTGCTTCGGGTTCTTTTGGTCAGGGTTGCAAGGATACTCCTTCTGCGCGCGGAATCCGGGCAGGCCTGGGGGAGGCGAGCGCGCCCAGGCCTGGCCCAGGGTCTACTTCATGGGCGCCTTGTCTTGGGACACGTCCATGATCATCCGCGCCGCGAGGTACAGGCGCGGCACGATGCTATTGATCTGGATGTACTCGGCGTCGTTGGAGTGCGCGCCAAAGCCGCTCAGGCCCATGCCTTCGATCACCGGGCCGCGCGCCTTCAGGGCGGCGAAGGCGGCGTCGGTGCCGCCGCCACTGGCGCGGTCCACGACTTTCATCGGCAGGTCCAGTTCCTTGTAGATCTGCACGCCGTGCTGCGCGAGCGCGCGCGAGGCCGGCGTGGCTTCCAGCGGCGGGCGTCGGACTTCGAACTTCACGCTGACCTTGGAGTCGGGCAGCAGCTTCTTCTGAATGCGTTCTTCGAGGGTGCGCGATAGCGCGTCGAAGTCGGAGACGCGCAGCGCGCGGGCATCGGCCTGGGCGGTGGCCTGACCCGGGATGACGTTGCGGTTGGTGCCGGCCTGGGCGACGGTCCAGTTCAGCTTCAGCCCTTCCTCAGGCTTGGAAAGCTTGTCCAGCTGCAACAACTGGTGCGCCAGCTCATACAGGGCATTGACACCGCCTTCCGGCCGCGCGCCCGCGTGCGACGTCTTGCCCTGTACGGTGAGGTACGCCGCGCCGATGCCGCTGGTGGCCAGCGTCAGGCGAGCTTCAGCGCCGCCGCCCTCAAACGAGAACACCGCGTCCTGGTCGGCGCCCAGCCGGGTGATCGTGCTGCGCGCGCCGGGCGAGCTGATTTCCTCGTCGCCGTTGATCAGCACGGTAAGCGTCCCGTAATCCTCGAAGCCCAACTTCTGCAGCAGCGTCACGGTATGGATGATGGTCGCCACGCCGTGCTTGTCGTCGGCGATGCCCAGCCCATAGGCCTTGTCGCCGTCAATACGGAAGGGTTGGTCTTTCAACATGCCGTTGCGGTAGACCGTGTCCATGTGAGCGATCAGCATGATTTTCTTCTGGCCCTTGCCCTTGAACTCGGCATGGACCATGGGGCCGACCTTCTCCGGCGTGTCATCGAGGCGGAAGATGTCGGTGGGCTGGATGATCTCCACCGTTGCACCCAAGGCCTTGAGCCGGTCCCGGATCAGGGCGGCGATGCGTTCCACCCCTTCGACGTCCTTGCTGCCAGATTCGATGCCGACCAGGTCGCGCATGGTGTCGAGCATGGCCTGCTGCTGGGCCTGGGCGGCCTCGTGGACGGCGGCGACCGGCGCGGCCAGCGCGGCGGGGGCGCCACCCATGAAGGCCAGGGTCAGGCAGGTGCTGAGTATATGCAGGCGGGGAGATGGGAACGGCATCAATGTTTACCTCTGTGCGTGCGTGGAAGGGACCGCGTCCCGGCGGGCGCGGCGTCAGGGCAGTACGGGCTTACCCTGACAGGCCACGATACGGGGGGCGTAAAGGCCTGGAAATGGTGGTTCCCCGGGTTGACGCGGGGACGGGTTCCATGCCGCCGGGGCGGGGTGGCGGCCCCGGCCGGAGGTTGCGAGGATCCCTGTCTCCCAGCCGAATGAGAAATGCTAAAATCCGCCCGCTGATCCGGTATTGACCGGTATGGGAATAGGGCGAATCGATTTCGCCTTTTTTTATGCGTTTTCTTGCGGCTTCGGGTGTTTGCCTGGAGCGCGGCAACAGGGATTCCATGTTCGAATTTATTCGCAGCCATCGGCGCTGGATGCAGTTCATCCTGCTGCTTCTGATCGTGCCGTCCTTCTTTCTGGTCGGTATACAAGGCTATGACAGCTTTATGCGCGCCGAGCCTGAACTGGCTACGGTCAATGGCCAGCCCGTGTCGCGGGCCGAGTTCGATCAGGCGCACCGCAACCAGCTGGAGCAGTTGCGCCAGCGTCTGGGCGCCCAGTTCGATCCGGCCGTCATCGACACGCCGGCGCTGCGCGAAGGCCTGCTCAATCAACTGATCAATCAGCGCCTGCTGGCCAACGTCGCGGTCGACAACCGTTTCTCGGTTTCCGATGAAACGCTGCGCAACACCATCGCCGCAATTCCTGAAGTTCAGGACAATGGTCGTTTCTCGCCCGAGCGCTATCGCCAGGTGCTGGCTGCGCAAGGCATGTCGCCGACCTCGTTCGAAGCCGGCCTGCGCCGAGACCTGGCGGTCGCCCGCGTGCTGGAGCCCGTCGGTCAGTCGGCCCGCGCACCGGGCGAAGTCGTGGCTGCGCTGGAAACGGCGCTGACGCAACAACGCACGGTGCAATTGCGCCGCTTCGCCGCTGCCGACTACCGCTCGCAGGTCAGCGTCAGCCCGGCCGACATCCAGGCCTGGTACGACGCCAACAAGCAGCAGCTGCAGATTCCCGAACAGGTCCAGGTCCAGTACCTGGTGCTGGACGAGGCTGCCGCCACGCAGGGCGTGCAGGTCAAGGACGAGGATCTGGCTTCCTATTACGAGCAGAACAAGAACCGCTTCGGCCAGCCTGAACGCCGCCGCGCCAGCCACATCATGATCAACCTGGCACCCGGCGCCTCGGAAGACGCCCGCAAGGCTGCCCGCGCCAAGGCCGAGGACCTCGCCAGGCAGGCTGCCGCCGATCCCGCGCAGTTTGCCGAGCTGGCCCGCAAGAATTCGCAGGACGCCGGTTCGGCCGCCAATGGCGGCGATCTGGGCTGGCTGGCTCCGGGCATGCTGACCGGTCCCTTGGAAAAGGCCATTTTCGGCCAGGCCAAGGACCAGGTCTCTGGCGTGATCGAAACCCCGTCCGGCCTGCACGTGGTCAAGGTCACCGAAATCCAGCCCGCCGCCATCAAGCCGCTGGCCGAGGTCAAGGACCAGATCACCGCCGAAGTCCGCAAGCAGCTTGCCGCCGTGCGCTTCTCGGAAATGGCCAGCCAGTTGAACAAGCAGGTTTACGACCAGCGCGACAGCCTGCAGCCCGCCGCCGACACCGTCGGCCTGAAGCTGCGCACCGCATCCGGCGTGACCCGCGAAGGCCTGCTGCCCGCCGACAAGGCTGGTCCGGGTTCGGCTGCCGCCAGCCCGGATGCCGCGCTGCTGGACAACCCCCGCGTGCGCCAGGTGCTGTTCTCGCCCGACGTGTTGCGTGAAAAGCAGAATTCCGGCGTGATCGAACTGTCGCCCGACACCATGCTGGCCTTGCGCGTTGCCGCTGTCGAACCGGCCCACGTGCCGCCGCTGGACAAGGTTTCCGACACGATCCGCGCCAAACTGCTGGACGAACGCTCCGCCGAAGCCGCCAAGAAGGCCGGCGAGGCCGCGCTGGCTGCCGATAAGGCCAATCCCGCCGCCACGCCCGAGGGCTTTGGCGCGCCCGTGATCGTCTCGCGCCAGGATCCCAAGGATCTGCCGCGTCCGGTCCTGGATGCCGTCATGCGCCTGCCGGCTGCCACGCTGCCGGCCTACGCTGGCGTGCAATCGGGTTCGGATTACACGCTGGCGCGCCTGGAGAAGGTTGAGGCCGGCACGGTCGACCCGGCCGACAAGGAACGTCTGGCGCAGCAGTTGTCGGGCGCCTGGGGCCAGGCCGAAAACGAAGCCATGCTGCGCATGCTGCGTGAAGAGTACAAGGTGCAAGTGCTGCCCGCGGCCGCCGCGGTCATCCGCGGCGATCAGCCGGCAGCCGGCTGATCAAGCCGAAATCAGTTCAACAGTGGCCGCAGCGTCGGCCACACGTTGTCCAGTAGCAGAGGCTGGGCATCCTCGTTCGGATGGATGCCGTCGGCCTGGAACATCGCCCGGTTCGTTGCAATACCTTCCATCAGGAAGGGCACGAGCCGGGCGTTTTCGTCTTTGGCGACCGAAGGGAATACCTGGGCGAACCGCTGGGTGTAGTCGCGGCCGTAATTGGGCGGTATCTGCATGCCGACGATCAGGACCTGCGCATCGGCCTTGCGCGCCGCCTGGGCCATGGTGCGCAGATTCTGCTCGGTCATGGACAAGGGCAGGCCGCGTAACGCGTCGTTGGAGCCCAGCTCCAGCACCACCACGGCCGGCGCATGCTGGCGCAGTAATGCGGGCAGGCGGGCCACGCCGCCGCTGGTCGTATCACCGCTGATGCTGGCGTTGACGACCTGGTACTTGGGGTATTGTTCCGCTACGCGCGCGGAAAGCAGCGGCACCCAACCCGTGCCGCGCTTGATGCCGTATTCGGCGGACAGGCTGTCGCCCAGGACCAGTACGGTACGCGGAGCGGAACCCTGGGCCGCGGAAGCGGTCTGAGCGTGGGCGGGCGCCACGATGGCGGCCGCCGCGGCGGTCATGAGTAGCAGACGGGAAAATAGGCGCATGGATAGCAAGAATTCGATCGAGGTGAAAGGGCTGGGCAAGCAGGTAGCCGATGCCGGCGGGACGCTCTCCATCCTGGAAGGTATCGATTTTACGGTCGAGGCGGGTAGCGCGGTCGCCATTACGGGCAGCTCGGGGTCCGGTAAGTCCACGCTGTTGGGACTGCTGGCGGGCCTGGATGTTCCCAGCGCGGGCAGTGTGCGCCTGGCCGGACAGGACTTGTTTGCACTGGATGAGGATGGCCGCGCGCGTCTGCGCGCCAACCACGTGGGATTCGTATTCCAGTCGTTCCAGTTGCTGCCGAACCTGACGGCGCTGGAAAACGTC
Organism: Achromobacter sp. D10; assembly: GCF_035282245.1. Classification (NCBI taxonomy): domain Bacteria; kingdom Pseudomonadati; phylum Pseudomonadota; class Betaproteobacteria; order Burkholderiales; family Alcaligenaceae; genus Achromobacter; species Achromobacter sp. D10. Next base: position 660,297 of record NZ_JAYJLE010000004.1, on the reverse strand, counting down.
ATGCTGCCCCTGGAGCTGGCCGGGCAATCAGCCCGCGACGCGGCGCAGGCCATGCTGGAGCGAGTGGGGCTGGCCAAGCGCCTGCATCATTACCCCCGCACCCTGTCGGGCGGAGAGCAACAGCGCGTGTCGCTCGCCCGCGCATTCGTAGTGCAGCCAGACCTGCTATTCGCCGACGAGCCCACCGGCAGCCTGGATGCCGCCACGGGCGTAACCGTTATCGACCTGATGTTCGACCTGCATCGGGAACACGGCACCACGCTGGTGCTGGTGACCCACGACCCGCAGCTCGCCGCCCGTTGCGGACGGCAATTGGTGCTGGCTGCGGGGCGCCTGACCAACGGCGCCTGACACCAACCCCGGCCCACCGCCGGGCCGTCCCAAGGTGGGCCACCCCCCTCGGGGGGCAGCAAGCGCGCAACGCGCGCGCAGCGTGGGGGCCTCGGCCCACCGCCGGGCCGCCCCAAGGTGGGCCAGCCCCCTCGGGGGGCAGCAAGCGCGCAACGCGCGCGCAGCGTGGGGGCCTCGGCCCACCGCCGGGCCGCCCCAAGGTGGGCCAGCCCCCTCGGGGGGCAGCAAGCGCGCAACGCGCGCGCAGCGTGGGGGCCTCGGCCCACCGCCGGGCCGCCCCAAGGTGGGCCAGCCCCCTCGGGGGGCAGCAAGCGCGCAACGCGCGCGCAGCGTGGGGGCCTCGGCCCACCGCCGGGCCGCCCCAAGGTGGGCCAGCCCCCTCGGGGGGCAGCAAGCGCGCAACGCGCGCGCAGCGTGGGGGCACTCTACTTACCCTTAGCCACCGCCTGGTTCCAGGCAGAAACCACCGCTTCATACTCCTTTGCCGCCGCATCCTGGCTGACCGGGAAGATCTTGATGCTCTTCAGGTCGGGAAGGGTGGTCAGGTTTGCCACGGCCACGTCCGTGCGCGTGGGGCGGCGGAAGTTCTTCACCAGTTGCGCTTCTTGCGATTCCTTGCTCAGCAGGCCGTCGTACAGGGCCTTGGCGGCATCCATGTTCTTCGCGCCCTTGATGATGAACATGCCTTCAGGCGCCAGGTAGCTGCCCTCGGTCGGATAGACCAGCTTGATCTCCTTCTGGCCGCCTGCCACGTATTCCTGCGCGGCGTATTCCAGCGTCATGCCCACGGCGTATTCGCCTGCGGCCACGCCCTTGTAAGTCGTGCCCGAGGACGCCGTGACCACGGCGTTGGCCGCGATCTTGTCCAGGCCTTCCTGGCCGAACTGCTTATACAGTCCATACACCAGCATGTAGGCCGTGCCGCTCTTGGACGGGTCCGTGATGGCGAATTTGTTTTTCCACTGAGGTTGCATCAGGTCCGACCAGGTGGCCGGGGCCGCCAGGCCCTTGAGCTGGCGTTCGTTGACCATCATCACCATCACGTGCACGTTGGTCCCGACCCACAGGTCGTCCGGACCGCGGAATTCGGCGGGGATCTTGTCCAGGTCGGCCGGTCGGTAGGGCTGCAGATGCTGGCGGTACGCGCCCAGCGTGCCGAAGCCGCCGCTCCAGAACAGGTCGCCGCGCGGGTTCTGCGCTTCGGCTTCGATGCGCTTCATCATCGTGCCGGTGCCGCCGGTGACGGGCTGCACGTTCAGCTTGGGCGACTTCTGCTTCACCGCGTCCAGGGCGGTTTCGATCGTCTCCGTGTTGTTGGACGAATAGAGCACGACGTTCTGGGCCTGGGCGGCGCCGGTTGCCAGGGCGGCGGCCAGGACGCTGTACTGAAGTAGGTGCTTGAGTTGCATGGATAGCCTCTGTGCGAGTGGGTTATTTGCCGGAGAACAGCTTGATGCGGAACGCTTTGACCGACACGATGATGGGCAGCACGATGACCGTGACCAGCGCCGCGCCATAGGCCGACGCCATGCCCAGCCTGCCGCCGTCCACCTGGCGGAAGATGGCGATAGGCATGGTCTCCAGGCCGCCGCTGTAGGCGACGATGGAGGCCGACAGCTCGGAGATGGTGGTAAGCCACATCAGGATGGCTGCCGAAATGATGGATGCCTTCATGGCGGGCAGGATCACCTTGAAGAAGGTCATGAGCGGCGAGACGCCCAGGCTGATCGAAGCCTCCTCGATCGACTCCGGGATGTTGAACAGCACCGACGAGGCGTTGCGCACCGCGAAGGGCAGGCGCCGCACGGTGTAGCACAGCACCATGATCCCGGACGTGCCCGCCAGCACCAGCCAGCCGGTATTGAAGGTCTGCACCAGCGCGATGCCCAGCACCGTCCCGGAGATGGTCAGCGGAAGCACTACGATGTAGTCCAGCACCTGCGTCGACGCGGTGCGCTTCTTGATGGTCAGGTAGCTGACCAGGACGGCGAAGGAAACGCCCAGCACCGTGGCCAGGGAAGCGAACTTGAGCGAGTTGAGGATGGGTTCGGGCGCGCCATGCAGCGCGCGCTGCATGCTGGCCAGGGACCATTGGCCCCATTGCATGACAGGTCCGCTGGTCTTAGTGAAGGCGGCGATGAAGACCACGATCAGCGGCAGCAGCGAAATGAAGATGATGAGGCCCACGCCGCTGGTGTAGAGCAGGGCGGTCCAGGAGCGCACGCGCGTGGCGGCCGGCGCGCGCCCTTGCGTCATGGTGTAGACCTTGCGCTCGACCACCCGTTTCTGGAAGAACAGCACGATGGCGACGATGGCGATGGACACGACCGACATCGCGCTTTGCAGCGTCGGGCTGCCGCCCATTTCGCTCACGAACGTGTTGTAGGTCATGACGGACAGCAGCGGCACGCGGCTGCCCAGCAGCATGGCCAGCGCGAAATTGCCGACCACCAGCGTGAACACGACCAGCGCGTTCACCAGCACGGCGGGCAGCAGCACTGGCACCAGCACGCGCAGCTTGGTCAGCAGCGGCGGTGTGCCCAGGCTCAGGCCCGCTTCCTCAAGCTGGCCGTCGAAGCCGCGCAGCGCCGCCAGCACGCCCAGGTAGATGTAGGTGTAATAGACCAGCGTCATCGAGAACACCATGCCGGTCCAGCCGTAGAACGATGGCAGCGAGATGCCGGCGTCGCCCAGCAGATTGGTCAGGATGCCGTTGTTGCCCAGGATCAGCAGCCAGGATTGGCCGACGATGATCTCCGGGATCACGATGGTCAGCACGGGCAGGATCGCCACCAGGTTCTTCAGCGGAAAGTCGAAGCGCGCCACCATGTAGGCGAAGGGCACGCCTACCAGCACCGTGCAGGTCGTGACCGCCAGCCCCAGGATCAGTGTGTTGCCGAAGGCCTCCAGATATTGGGAGTCGGCCAGCAGGGCCTTGAAGCCCTCCAGCGAAAAGCCGCCGTCCTGGCCGGTAACGCTATTGCCAAAGAGCACGCCCAGCGGATAAAGCACGAAGAACAGCAGTAAGGCCAGGCTGATTGCCGTCAGAATGCCCCAAGGCCACCATTTGATTTTCATGGCTGGCGCGTCCTCAGGCGTTGACGACGCGGCTGTCGGCGGGAATCAGCACCTGCACGGCTTCGCCGGGCTGGAACTGCGCCACCATGTTGCCGGCATGCAGCTCGACACGGATTTCGGATCCGTTCTCCAACGCGATGCGATAAGCCGTCTTGAAGCCCAGGTACTGCCGGCGCAGCACCTTGCCGGGCAAGGTGTTGGGTACATAAGGGGCAGGGGCCATCAGGGCCAGCTCCTCCGGACGCGCGATCAGCACGCCCTTGCCATCCAGCGTGTCGCTGCCTTGTACGCCGTCGAAACCCAGGCCGCAGATCTCGTAGCGCACGTGGCCGGCCGGCGCGCCGGCCTGTCCATTGCGGGCCGGCACGGGAATCACGTTCGCGGAACCGATGAAGTCCGCCACATAGGCATTCACCGGCGTGCCATAAAGCTCTTCCGGCGTGCCCAGTTGGGCGATGTCGCCGCGGTCCATGATGGCGATGCTGTCGGACATGGCCAGCGCTTCTTCCTGGTCGTGCGTCACGAACACTGTGGTGATGCCGGCCTCGCGCACCAGATCCAGGATGACGTCGCGCATTTGCAGGCGCATTTTGGCGTCGAGGTTGGACAGCGGCTCGTCCATCAGCAGCACGCGGGGGCGGATTACCAGCGCGCGCGCGAGCGCCACGCGCTGGCGTTGCCCGCCGCTCATCTGCGCGGGATAGCGCTCCGCCAGCGATAGCAGCCCGACCTTGTCCAGCGCTTCATTGACGCGCCGCGTGATCTCCGCGCGCGCGACGCCGCGGGCGCGCAGGCCGTAGGCCACGTTGTCGAAGGCAGTCTTGTCAGGGAACAGCGCATAGTCCTGGAACACCATGCCGATGTCGCGGCGGTGCGCGGATACGTGGGTCACGTCGTCCTGGTCGAACAGCAGGCGTCCACCATCGGGCGCGTAGAAGCCGGCAATGCAGCGCAGCAATGTGGTCTTGCCGCATCCACTGGGTCCCAAAAGCGTGTAGAACGCGCCATCGGGTATGTGCAGGGACAGATTGCGCAGCACTTGCTGCCCGCCGAAAGTCTTGACGATGCCGTCTACGGTAATTGATGCCATTTTTGCTTCCTGCCTGAGGTTGTCGGCATCATAGGAAGCGGTTCCGCGCCAGACCAGCGCTGTTTTTTAAGGGTAGTCGTTAGTTTTTCTAAGAGGTCGGCGCGCGGGCTATCACCTAGAATGCGGCTGGATAGGACAGGCGCGCGCAGGCGACGCCGCAAAAAAAACAGACGACAAGGGAAAACGTGGGAAAGAGCAGCACAACGCCGCGGCAGGCTGGCGCGCGGGCGGGCCGCAACTGACATGGCGGGGCAGAGTCTGCCGCCGCTCAAGGCGTTGCGCGTGTTCGAGGCTGCGGCGCGTTTGCGCAGTTTCACCGCGGCCGCCGATGAGCTGAGCATCACGCACAGCGCGGTCAGCCAGCAGATCCGCATTCTCGAAGAGTATGTGGGGCAACCCCTGTTCGCGCGCGAGGCGCGCGGCGTCGCACTGCTACCTTGCGCCCAGGCCTATTTCCCGGAAATCCAGGCCAGCCTGGAACGCATCGCGGCGGCCACCGCCAAGTTGAAATCGCCTGCCTACGGCGGGGTGCTGCGGGTTTGCGCTACGCCGTCGCTGACCATGAAATGGCTGATACCGCGCCTGTCCGCGTTCCAGGAGCGGCACCCGGGCGTGGATGTGCAACTCACCACGCAAGGGCGTTCGTTCCTGGATCGCGGCGGCGACACCGGCAGCGACGTATTGATCCGGCATGGCTACATGGCGCATTCCGATCTGGCTTGCGTGCACTGCCTGGATGATTTTCACGTGCCCGTGGCTTCACCGCGCTTCATCGAACGCAACCGCCTTGCGGCGCCGGCGGATTGCCTGGGGCATCCGCTGCTGAAGATCGCGGGCGGCATGGATCACTGGCCGCGCTGGTTCGCCCTGGCAAAGGTGGACGTGCCGGCGCAACTGCCCGGGCCGGTGTTCGACCACCAATTCCTGTGCATGCAGGCCGCCATGAACGACCTGGGCATCGCGTTGGCGCCCTGGTGTCTTCTGGACGACGACATCCGCGCGGACCGGCTGCGCCCGCTGTTCGACGGCCCACAGCTGCCGAACGCCGGCATACACGCGCTGTATCGTCAGGACAGCCCCGCCGCGCCTTCCGCGCAGTTGTTCATCGAGTGGCTGCGCGAGCAAGGACGCGGTCCTTCACGCGATCCCGCGAGCGAATTCTCCCAACCCGGCTAGACAAGGATTTCCCATGCATTCCGCTTCCACGATTCCCGGCCTGCAGTGGCGGGGCATTGCGCCGCCGCTGGCGCTGACGGACTACAAACTCATAGCCTTCGACATGGACTCCACGCTGATCTCGATCGAGACGCTGGACGAAATGGCGGACCTGATGGGCAAGAAGGCCGAAGTGGCGGCGCTGACCGAGGCCGCCATGCGCGGCGAGATCAAGGACTACAAGCAAAGCTTGCGGGAACGCGTGGCGCTGCTTGCGGGTATGCCGCAGGCCGCGCTGGACGAGGTCTATGAGCAACGGGTGCGCCTGAATCCCGGCGTGGAGACCTTGATCGCCGCGTGCAAGGCTGCCGGCCTGACCTGCCTGCTTGTGACGGGCGGCTTCACTTGTTTCACCGACCGGCTGCGGGTACGCCTCGGACTGGACGACGTGCGCGCCAATGTACTCGAAGTGGAAAACGGCCGCCTGACGGGGCGGCTGCTGCCGCAGCCCTGGGGCGATATCTGCGACGGCGAGGAAAAGCGCCGCAAGCTGCTGGAGGTGTGCGCATCGCTGGGCGTGGGGCCGGAACGCGCCATCGCCGTGGGCGACGGCGCCAACGACCTGCCGATGATGCGCGCGGCGGGCCTGTCCGTCGGTTACCGCGCCAAGCCGGCTGTTCGCGAGGAGGTCAAGGTGGCCATCGATGAAGGGGGCCTGGACCGCCTGCTGGAGCTGATGGCGCGGTAGCGCCGGGGCTTACGCCAGGCCGCGAATTTCCACGGCGGGGTCGGTGTCGGCTTCGTAGTCGACACCGTCGATCTCGAAGCCGAACAGGCGCAGGAAGTCCTGTTTGTAGCCCGCGAAGTCCGTAAGCTGGTAAATATTGTCGTTGGTGACCTGGTCCCACAGCGCCATCACGCGGGCCTGCACCTCGGGCGCCAGCTCCTTGTAATCGGCGCGCAGGCGCCCGTCCTGATCCAGGATAGGCGTCTTGCCGCACAGACTGTCGCGGTACAGTCCATAGACCTGTTCGATGCAGCCTTCGTGCGTGCCCGCTTCCTTCATGGTCTTGAAGAGCAGCGACAGGTACAGCGGCATCATCGGGATCGCCGAACTGGCCTGCGTCACGACCGCCTTCAGCACCGACACGCGGGCGTCGCCGCCGCGCGCGGCCAGCTTGGCGCGGATCTCGAGCACCTTCTGGTCCAGATCCTTCTTGGCGGCGCCGATCGAGCCGTTCCAGTAGATGTCGTGGGTGATTTTCTCGCCCAGGTAGGTGAACGCCGTGGTGGTGGCGCCTTCGGCCAGCACGCCGGCCTCCAGCAGCGCGTCGATCCACATCTGCCAGTCCTCGCCGCCCATGACGGCCACGGTGGCGTCGATTTCGGCCTGGGTCGCGGGCTCCAGCACGGATTCCTTGACCACCTCGCGATCGGTGTCCAGGCCCCGCAGGTTCACTGCCTGGCCGATGGGCTTGAGCGTCGAATTGAAGACTTCCCCGGTTTTCGGGTGCGTGCGACGCGGCGCCGCCAGGCTGTAGATCACCTGGTCGACCTGGCCGAGGTCCTGTTTGATGAGCGCGATGGTCTTGCGCTTGATCTCGTCGGAAAAGGCGTCGCCGTTGATGCTCTTGGCATACAGCCCGGCGGCATGGGCCTGTTCGTGGAACTCCGCCGTGTTGTACCAGCCGGGTGTGCCGGCCTTGGCTTTGTCGCCCGGCCGCTCGAAGAACACCCCCACCGTTTGCGCGCCACAGCCGAAAGCGGCAGTGATCCGCGCCGCCAGGCCGTAGCCGGTCGACGCGCCCAGCACCAGCACGCGTTTCGGCCCGCCAGCGACAGGACCTTGGGCCTTGACGTAGTCGATCTGATTGCGGACGTTGGCGGCGCAGCCGGCGGGATGGGTGGTGACGCAGATGAAGCCGCGTACGCGGGGCTTGATGATCATGGGAGCCTCGATTCGGGGAAATGCCTGGGTCGCCCATGCGCGAAAGCGCAAAAAGCGACCCGCATTGTACGGGAGGCGGCCGTGGCGTGCTGCCGTCTCAGCGCGCGTCGGCCCCGGCCAGCGGCGCGGCCTGGGCGCGGCTGCGGCGCCATTCGATCAAGCCGATGCCGATCCCGCTGGCGCAGATGATGGCGATGCCCAGCCAGGTCAGCGGGTCGGGGAAGTGGCCCCAGACCAGCCAGCCGACCGAGGTGGCGCTGATGATCTGCAGGTAGACAAAGGGGGCCAGGGTGGAAGCGGGCGCGCGTCGGTAGGCGCCGATCTGGAACAGATGGCCCAGGCCGCCGGTAATGCCGGTGGAGATCAGCACGACCCAGTCCAGCGGCGCCAACGCCTTGAGCACGGGCAGGGCGGGCGGCAGGATGAAGGGCAGGGCCAAGGTCAGGCAGATCGTGCCGACCGCGCCGCTCCAGATCAAGGATGTGAACGGATCGTCGCCCGCGACGCGTCGCGTGGCGATGAACTGCACCGCGAAGCAACAGGCCGTGAGCAGGCCGAATACCGTGCCCACCGGATCCAGGCCGCCGCCGGGGCGGATCACGATGATCACGCCGATGAAGGCGATGCCCGCGGCCACGAAGCGCGACAGGCGGGCGGGTTCCTTCAGGACCCAGGGCGCGGCTGAAAGCACCAGGAGCGGCGCAAGGAAATTGATGGCAGTGGCCTCGGCCTGGGGGATATAGCTCAGCGTGGTGAAGAACATCAGCGTGGCCAGGAACATCGAGCCGCCGCGCAGGATCTGTTCGCGCGGCTTCCTGCTGCGAAAAACCCCCAGGCCGCGCGCGGGCAGCACCAGGGCCAGCACCAGCGCCAGGTGCACGGCATAGCGGAACCACGACAGCACCAGCAGCGGCACGCCTGCATTCATCACCCATTTGCCGCTGGCATCCAGGCACGATAGCGTCCACATCGACAGCACCAGCAACAGCACTCCCATCATCGGGCCGCTGGTGGCAGGCAGCGCGGGGCGCGCGCGACCGTTATCGGCCGGGGTCATCGACAGGCTCCTTGTTATTCGGGGCGTGGGTTCAGGTGGAGGCATCAGGCGGCTGACATGATACGCTCATCGCGCCGGGGGAACAGGCTCATGATAGAACTACGCAACATCGAAACTTTTTTTTGGGTCGCCACGCTGGGCAGCTTTCGGGCCGCGTCGGAAAAGCTCAACACCACGCAGCCGGCGGTATCGCAACGCATTGCGTCGCTGGAAGCCGATCTGGGCGTGCGGCTCTTCGAGCGCGAAGCGCGCGGCGTGAAGCTCACCGCCAAAGGACATGAGCTGCTGTCGCATGCCGAACGCATGCTGCAGGTGCGGCGCGACATGTTCGAGGCCGCGCGCGAGCAGAACGTCATGAGCGGCACCGTGCGCATCGGCGTGGCCGAGACCATCGTGCAAACCTGGCTGCCCACGCTGATCGAACTGATCCACTCCAACTATCCGGCCTTGGTGCTGGAGATCGAGGTCGACACGACCCACGTGTTGCGCTCTCACCTGATGTCGCGCCAGATCGACCTGGCCTTCCTGATGGGCCCCGTGCTGGAGGCGCGCGTCGAAAACCTGCCGCTATGCACCTATCCCCTGGCCTGGGTGGCAAGCCCGGTGCTGGACCTGGGGCCTGAACCGCTCACCCTGGAGCGGATAGGCAAGCTGCCCATCATCACGTATCCCTCCAATAGCGCGCCATACCGCGTGGTGCGAGACATGCTGACCCGAGCCGGTGTGAATTCGCCGCGCATGTACGGCAGCGCGTCGATGTCGATGATGGTGCGAATGACGCAGGATGCCATCGGCACCAGCGTTATCGCGCCGGTGTTCCTGGGCAAGGAACTGGCGCGCGGCGAGTTGCGCATCCTGCGCGTCGAAGCGGATCCGCTGCCGGAGCTGAGTTTCACCGCGACCTGGGTGCAAGGGCCGGACAGCCACGCGGTGCGCGTCATTGCGCAGATGGCGCAGAAGGTGGCGGAACAGGCCGCAGACGGCATTCCGCTCTAGGTGTTTACCCCAGCACGGACGGCGCGGCCGGGTTGATCCGTCGCCCGGGATCGCCTCCGCGCGCCCTGTTCGGCTGGCCGCAAAGCCGCGCCGCCGTGTGGTTTGCGCGAAATGCCCGGTCTGCGCGAGCCGAGACCAAAGAAATATTTATACCCCCGTATCGCAACATACGATTGGACGCTCCGCGCCCCTGACGCTGCAATGGCGCCACATCAATAACGATCGCCTGGATGCATAAAGCGGGGGAAAGCATGAACCAGCATATGTCCCATTCCCAGACCCGGGCGGCGAGCCATGCCGCGCAGGCGCGACGCAAGCCGTTGCGCGGCTGATCTTCTCCAGACTCTCCGATTGCCACCGCGCGCCGCCAGGATAACGGGATCCGGCGCGCGGCATACCATCCCGCCAGCTAGGAGTTTTGTCCATGAAAAAGTCGCTAGTTTTCGCCGCCATCGCCGCCAGCCTGCTCGCTGGCGCGGTACAGGCCCAGGATCTGCCCAAGACCCACTTGAAGATCGTGGGAGGCCTGAGCAATCTGACTGCCTACAACGACTACGAAAAGCCGTTCTGGACGAAGACGATTCCCGAGTTGTCCAAGGGACAGGTCACGGCCGACATCAAGGGCTTCAACGAAATGGGCCTCAAGGGTCCCGAACTGCTGCGCCTGATGTCGCAGGGCGTGGTCGAATTCGGCACCGCCACCCTGGCGTACTTCGCCAGCGACAACCCCATCAACGAAGCGATCGACCTGGCCGGCCTGGCGCCGGACGTCAAGACCGCGCGCGCGGTGACCGACGCGTTTGAACCGGTCTACGCCAAGCTGTATGGCGAGGGCAATAACGTCAAGCTCCTGGGGATCTCCACCTACCCCGCGCAGGTGCTGTTCTGCAATGCAGAAATCAAGGGCCTGGCGGACATCAAGGGCAAGAAGGTCCGCACCAGCAGCCGCACCACCGCCGAGTTCGTCGAGGCGCTGGGCGGCTCCAGCGTGACCATGGCCTTCGGTGAAGTCGTGCCCGCGCTGCAGAACAAGGTAGTGGATTGCGCCATCACGGGTTCGCTGTCTGGCTATTCCGCCAAGTGGTACGAAGTGTCTACGCACCTGGTGGCGCTGCCGATCAACTGGAACCAGCAGATCCATGCCGTGAACCAGAAGGCCTGGGACAAGCTTGATCCCAAGGTGCGCACGTTCCTGCAGACCAATGTGAAGACTCTCGTCGACAACATCTGGGACGCTGCTGCCCGCCAGACGCAGGAAGGCTATGACTGCAACACGGGCGCTGCCGCTTGCCCATTCCCGGTCAAGGGCAAGATGGTCCTGGTCCAACCCTCGGACGCGGACCGCGCGCTGCTGAAGAAGGTCACTGAGGACTCCGTGTTGCCCAAGTGGGCCGCGCGCTGCTCTGCCCAGTGCGTGAAGGACTTCAACGCCACGGTTGGCAAGACGCTGGGCGTGGTCGCTAATAAGTAGACCCCCCCCGAAGCGCTAGCGCGCTTCCCCCCCAGGGGGGCATGCCTGCGGACCGGCGGAGCCGGATCCGCACGGTGGGCTCCCCCCGAAGCGCTACCGCGCTTCCCCCCAGGGGGGCATGCCTGCGGACCGGCGGAGCCGGATCCGCGGCATCCCGATTCGGGGGCGAGTTGCTGCAGATTGGCAGAGCTGGCTTCGTGGCCGCCCGAAGGGGGGGCGCTGTAGAGCGGAGGAGCTGGCTTCGTGGCTGCCCGAAGGGGGGGCGCTGTAGAGCGGCGGAGCTGGCTTCGTGGCTACCCGAAGGGGGAGTTGCTGTTGATTGGCGGAGCTGGTTTCGTGGCATTCCTGTGGGATCGTTCGTTACATGGCGGGGAGGGCTATCTGTGCCTGGCCCTGCAAAGGTTTGACTCATGACTCAATCTGAACACTTTCGCCTGCTGGGCGGGCTATTGCGGCGCGCGGAGAGCTTTTCGCGGCTGGCCGTGTGGGCTGGCGGTGGCCTGACGGTGGCCAGCGTGCTGCTGATTTCGTTTGACGTGCTGGCCCGCAAGTTCCTGGGCTTCACGACTGGCGGCGCGGATGAGCTGTCCAGCTACGCATTTGCCATCAGCACCTCCTGGGCGCTGGCCTTTGCCACGCTGCAACGCGCCAACGTGCGCGTGGACGTGGTCTATCAATACATGCCGGTGCGCATTGCCGCGGTGCTTGACTGGATTTCCATGGTGGCCTTGTCGGTCTTCATGGTCTACCTCACTTATTACGCGTTCGAAGTCGTGCAGACGTCCTGGGCGCAGAAATCCGCCGCCAACACGCCGTTGGCGACGCCTTTGTGGATCCCGCAGGGCCTGTGGGCACTGGGCTTGGCCTGGATGTGCGTCACGGTCGCCCTCATGCTGGCGCGCGCCTCGGCCGCGCTGGTGACAGGCGACGTCGAATTGGTCAAGAGCATCTGCGGCGTGCGTTCGGCGCAGGAAGAGGCCGACGAGGAAGCCGCCGCCGGCGAGCGCATGGTGAAGGGAGAGACCGCATGATTTCCACCGCATTGATTCTGCTCCTGGTGCTGATCGGCCTGTCCATCCCGGTGGGCGCGGCGCTGGGCGTGCTGGGCCTGATCCTGGACCCGCTGTTCTCCATGTTGCCGTTGACGCGCGCGATCGGGGAGGTCTCCTGGAGCACCAACAATGAATTCCTGCTGGTCGCGATTCCGCTGTTCATCATGCTGGGCGAGGTGCTGTTGCGCGCAGGTTTCGCCGAACGCATGTATGGCGCAATGAGTCTGTGGCTGTCCTGGCTGCCGGGCGGGCTGATGCACGCGAATATCGGTGCGTCGACGCTGTTTTCGGCCACTTCCGGCTCCAGCGTCGCGACGGCCGCGACCGTGGGCACCGTGGCCATTCCGCAGATCCGCAAGTACGGCTACAACGAACCGCTCTTCCTGGGCAGCCTGGCCGCGGGCGGCACGCTGGGCATCCTGATCCCGCCTTCGATCAACCTGGTCATCTACGGCGTGCTGACGAACTCGTCGGTGCCCAAGCTGTATCTGGCCGGCATCATTCCGGGTTTCGCGATGGCGGCGCTGTTCATGTTGACGGTGGTCATCGCCTGCGTCGCCAAGCCATCCTGGGGCGGCAAGAAAATCCAGGCGACCTGGGGCCAGCGGATGGCCAGCCTGGTCCACCTGGCGCCGCCCATGGGGATCTTCTTCCTGGTGGTGGGCTCCATCTATGCCGGCCTGGCCACGCCCACCGAGGCGGCCGCGTTGGGCGTGCTGGGGGCCTTCATCCTGGCGGCCTGGTTCCGGCGCCTGTCGTGGTCCATGTTGCGCGAGGTGATGGAAGGCACCATGCGGTCTACGGCCATGATCATGCTGATCGTGGTGGCGGCGAGCTTCCTGAACTTTGTCATGTCCGCGACCGGCCTGACCGACGCGCTGACGAAGTCGATCACCGGCCTGGGCCTGTCGCCCGGATGGATGCTGCTGATCGTGGTGATTTTCTACCTGGTGCTGGGGTGCTTCATGGAAACGCTGTCCATGATGATCACGACCATCCCCATCGTGGCGCCCATCATGATCGGCTTGGGTTTCGACCCCATCTGGCTGGGTATCGTCATCATCATCCTGGTCGAGGCCGCGCTGATCACACCTCCCGTGGGACTGAACCTGTTCGTCGTCCAGAGCCTGCGCAAGAGCGGCTCCATGAGCGCGGTCATCGTCGGCAGCCTGCCGTTCGTACTGGCCATGTTCGTGATGCTGGCGTTGCTGGCGTTCTGGCCGGACGTGGCGCTGTGGCTGCCGCGCGTGTTCGGTTGATCTTCATTTTCCAGATATTCCGGGGCGCGGAAATCCGCCGCGCCTTTCTTTTCCTTGTTTCCGCAGGACAGATATGAAAGCCGTATTCCAGATCGAAGACTCGCAACCGCGCCAGGTGGAAGTCGAGTTCGACACCCTTATCGTTGCCGGCTGGGCCGGACGCGATATCGCCGCGATCGAACATCACATTGAAGAACTGGCCGCCATCGGCGTGCCGCGCCCCAGCAGCGTGCCGCTGTACTACCGCATCGCCGATAACCAACTGACCCAGAAAGAAACCGTGCAGGCCCTGGGCGAGGAATCGTCGGGCGAAGTCGAAACCTTTGTGTTCTCGGTGGATGGCGAGATGTACGTCAGCATCGCCTCCGACCATACCGATCGCAAGCTGGAGACCTACAGCGTCGCGATGTCCAAGCAAGTCTGCGTCAAGCCGCTGGCGGGCAGCGCCTGGCGCCTGGCCGACGTGGCCGATTACTGGGACGAGCTCATCATCCGTTCCTATATTGTCGAGAATGGCGTGGAAGTGCTGTACCAAGAGGGCCCGCTGGCGTCGTTGCGCACCCCGCAGGATCTGGTTGCCGGCTATACCGGCGGCGCGGCGGTGCTGCCGGCGGGCGCCGGCATGACCTGCGGCACCGTGGGGGCGATCGGTGGTATCCGTCCTTCCGTCGACTTCACGATGGAACTGCACGACCCGCGGCGTCAGCGCACCCTGCGGCACCGCTATCATGTCGAGACGCTGCCCGTGGTGGCCTGATTCCGGCTCCCCGGCGCCGATCGCCAGGCGCGCCCGCGGGCGCGCCCGTTTGCACTCATGCCGCAAGGCGGCACTAGGATGACTATGGTTTCGACTCTGAATGATCTGACCCTGGCCCTGCAAGAGGGCCGCAGCAGCTCCGTGGAACTGACGCAGGCGGCGCTGGCCCGCGCCCAGGACGATGCGGGCGAAGGCGCCCGCGCGTTCACGCGGCTGTATGCCGAATCGGCGCTGGCGCAGGCACAGGCCTCGGACACGCTGCGGGCGGCGGGCATCGTCCGCTCGGCCATCGACGGATTGCCCATCAGCATCAAGGACCTGTTCGACGTCGAAGGCGAGACCACGATGGCGGGCTCGGTGGCGCGGGAAGGCGAGCCGGCGGCGGATGCCGACGCCGAAGTTGTGCGTCGTCTGGTGGCGGCGGGCGCGGTCATCATCGGCCGCACCAATATGACCGAATTCGCGTATTCCGGCCTGGGCATCAATCCGCACTACGGCACGCCTCTGAACCCCTACGACCGCGCCACTGGCCGCATTCCTGGCGGTTCATCCTCGGGCGCCGCCGTGTCGGTTTCCGACGGCATGGCCGTCGCGGCCATCGGCTCGGATACCGGCGGCTCCGTGCGCATTCCGGCCGCGCTGTGCGGCCTGACCGGCTTCAAGCCCAGCGCCTGGCGCGTCTCCATGGAAGGGGTGCTGCCGCTGTCGGCCAATCTGGATTCCATCGGCCCCATTGCCGCCAGCGTGCGTTGTTGCGCCGAACTGGACGCGATCCTCTCGGGGGATGGCGGCCCGGTTCCGGAAGCTGCCGTCCTGCGTGGGCTGCGCCTGGCCATCCCGACCACGCTGGCGCTGGACGCCATGGACAAGCACGTCGCGGACAGTTTCGCGGCTGCGGTGGCGCGCCTGAAGACTGCCGGCGCGCAGGTCGACGAGATTGCGATTCCGGAATTCGCGGAACTCGCGGCAATCAACGCCAAGGGCGGTTTCACCGCTGCCGAGGCCTGGGCCTGGCATCGCGACCTGATCGCCCGCGCGGGCAAGCGCTACGACCCGCGCGTGGTGTCGCGGATCATGCGCGGCAAGGACATGAGCGCGGCCGACTACCTGGATCTGCTGGACGCGCGCGAAGCCTGGGTCGCGGCGGTGGACCGCCGCATCGCAGGCTACGATGCCCTGATCATGCCCACCACGCCGATCGTGGCGCCGGCGGTCGCTGACCTGCAGGCTTCGGACGACGCCTATTACGCAGCCAACGGGCTCATCCTGCGCAATCCCACGCTGATCAATTTCCTGGATGGCTGCGCGCTGTCGCTGCCTTGCCACGCGCCGGGCACGGCGCCGGTGGGCCTGATGATCGCGGGCAGCAATGGCACGGACCGCCGCATCCTGGGCATCGGGCTGGCGGTGGAAGCGTTGCACGCCGGCCAGTGATCCGAGGCGGGGCGGTCCGCAGCCGCCGGACCGTCCCGGGCGCTAAGATGGCGGCTGCATAGCCGGATGCCGCCGCCATGATCGATCTGCGCAACATCGAGACGTTCTTCTGGGTCGCCACCCTGGGCGGGTTCCGGGCGGCCGCCGAAAAGCTTAACGCGACCCAGCCCGCCATTTCGCAGCGCATCGCCTCGCTGGAATCCGACTTGGGCGTGCGCCTGTTCGACCGCGACACGCGCGGCATCAAACTGACCGGCAAGGGGCGCGAACTGCTGTCGCACGCCGAGCGCATGCTGCAGATGCGGCGAGACATGCAAGAGGCCGCGCGGGCCAAAAGCGTCATGAGCGGCATGCTCAGGCTGGGGGTATCGGAAACCATCGTCCATACCTGGCTGCCGACGTTGATGGAATACCTGCACGATGCCTATCCGGCGCTGATGGTGGAGATCCAGGTGGATACGACCACGGTGCTGAAGACGCAGCTTGCCTCGCGCCAGATCGATCTGGCCTTTCTGCTTGGGCCGATGGAAGAGCCCCGCATCGAGAACCTCTATCTCTGCAACTACCCTTTGTCCTGGGTGGCAAGCCCCAAGCTCAAGGTCGGGCGGCAGCCGATCCCGCTGAAGCGCCTGGCCGAATGGCCCGTCATCACCTATCCGTCCACGACCGATCCGCATCGCGCGGTGCGCCAGCTGTTGCAACAGGCTGGCGTGGAAGCGCCGCGCATGTACGGCAGTTCCGCGTTAAGCGTCATCGTGCGGATGGCGCGCGACGGCATCGGCACCGCAGTCATCGCGCCGGTAATCCTGCACAAGGAACTCGCGCAGGGCGAGCTGCGCATCCTGGACGTCAAGGCCCCGGCCTTGCCGCCACTGCATTACACCGCCTGCTGGATGCAGGGGCCGGACAGCCAGATCCCGCGCGCGGTGGCCGAGGCCGCCCAGCAAATTGCGCGGGAAGAGGCATTGCGCCATCCGGCATAACCCTGATAAGGAATTTTGATCGGGGTCTATCGCAACTTGTGATTGGACGCTGGCCTGAGGTTCCTGTGCAATGTCCCCATACCTGCATCATCATCAAGGGGATAGCATGCAAACGAAACCCGCGGCGCGCGCCAGCGTCGAATTGGCCCGGCAGGCGCGCATGGACGCGCGCAGCGGCAAGCTGACCGGCCCCACGGCGAACCTCGCGCCGGGCCACGTTCAGGCCAACCTCGCTATCCTGCCGCGCGCGCTGGCAGCGGATTTCCTGCATTTCTGCCAGCGCAATCCCAAGCCTTGTCCCTTGCTGGCCATGTCCGAGCCGGGTGACCCGGCCTTGCCGGAACTGGGATACGACATCGACATACGTACCGACATTCCGCGCTACCGCGTATGGCAGAACGGTGAGCTGGTCGCCGAGCCTGCCGACGTGCGCGACATCTGGCGCGATGATCTGGTGTCGTTCCTGATCGGCTGTTCGTTTTCTTTCGAGGAAGCGATGCTGGACAACGGTTTGCCTGTGCGTCACATCGAACAGGGCTGCAATGTGCCTATGTACCGCACCAGCATTCCGACCCATGCCGCAGGCGTATTCGGCGGTCCGCTCGTCGTGTCCATGCGTCCCTTGAAGGCGGCGGACGCCATCCGCGCCATCCAGGTGACTTCGCGTTTTCCCTCGGTCCATGGCGCGCCGGTGCACCTCGGCGACCCCGCGTTGATCGGTATTGCCGACATCAACCGCCCGGACTATGGTGATCCGGTGGAAATACGCGAAGGCGAAATGCCGGTGTTCTGGGCTTGTGGGGTGACGCCGCAGTCGGTGGTCGCAGCGGTCAGGCCGGAATTCTGCATTACGCATGCACCGGGGCACATGCTGGTCACGGATCTCATCAATAGCCGGATGGCCGTGTTCTGACCATCCTCACGCTTTCCCCGTAGCGCACGGCGGAAGCGGACCCGAATCGTATTTGCGCTGCTGTAACAGTTGTGCCACCAAAACGATCCATTAAAGGACAAGGGGAAATGGCGACAACCGCTTTGAATCTGGGGCCGTCCGGCTTGCCGGAGGGTTTCGTGCTGCATTGTTTTCACACCTAGCCTGTTCAACCCAGGAGTCCAGTTATGAAGATGAAGCTCATCGCGGGTGTCGCCGCGAGTCTGGCGCTCATGAGCGCCGTGCCTGCGCAAGCCCAACAGGCCGTGCGCATAGGCGCGATCTATCCCTTGTCGGGCGCCTTGGCGTCCACCGGGTCGGAAATCAAGGCGGCCGTTGAGCTGGCGGTCGACATCATCAACAATCCGCATCCCGAACTCGAAGGCATACCGCTGGCCGCGGGCAGTGGCTTGCCGGCGCTGGGTGGCGCCAAGATCGAAGTGGTGTTCGGCGATTCGCAGGGCAAGCCCGAGGTGGGCCTGGCGGACGCCCAGCGCCTGATCGACCAGGAAAAGGTGGTCGCCCTGACCGGCGCCTATCAGTCGGCCGTGACCAAGACCGCCAGTCGCATTGCCGAGCAACGCGGAATTCCCTACGTGAACGGCGAATCCAGCAGCCCGGACCTGACCGAACGCGGCTACAAGTGGTTCTTCCGTACTTCGCCCAACGACGATACCTTTGTCGAGAACATGATGCAGTTCCTGGACGGCGTGAAGGCCGTGCCGACCGCCAAGATTGCCGTTGTGTACGAGAACACGGACTTCGGCGTGAACACGTACAAGGCCGTCGAGAAGTTCGCCAAGCAGTACAAGCGCCAGCTGGTCGCGAACATCGCCTACAGCGCCGGCTCGGCCTCGGTCACCGCGGAAGTGCAGAAGCTGGCCGCCGCCAAGCCCGACGTGGCGATCTTCGCCAGCTATACCTCGGACGCCATGCTGTTCGTGCGCACCATGCGGGAAAGCAAGTACGCTCCGCCGGTACTGCTGGCCAACGATGCCGGCTTCATCGATTCACGCTTTGTGCAGGAGGTGGGGCCGCAGGTCCAGGGCGTGCTGACGCGCGACGTCTGGGGCAATGACGTCGCGGCGTCCAAGGCCGGGCTGAAGAAAATCAACGACATGTACAAAGCCAAGACCGGCAAGGACCTGAACGGCAACAACGCCCGCTCCATGCAAGGGGTGCTCGTACTGGCCGACGCGATCAATCGCGCCGGATCGACCGACCCCGAGGCCATCCGCAAGGCGCTGGTCGCAACGGACCTGGGCGAAGCGCAGGTCGCCATGCCCTGGGCCGGCGTGCAGTTCGACGCCAAAGGCCAGAACACCAAGGGTTCCGGCCTGATCCTGGAACTGAAAGGCTCAGCCTACCAGACGGTGTGGCCAGAGAAGTACCGCGCTGACAAGAGCCTGCCCACGCTGCCATTCACCTGGAAGTAACCCCAGTCTGACGCGGCGGGCCGCGGGGTCCGCCGCGAGGAGCATTCCATGTTTGAAGCACTCTCGGCAGGCCTGTTCAACGGCCTGATCTATGCCGCGGTAGCGGTGGGGCTGGCGCTGATCTGGGGCATTACGGACGTCATCAATTTCGCCCATGGCGAATTCCTGATGCTGGGCATGTATGCCGCGTACTGGCTCTACACGCTGGGTCATATCGACCCCACGTTGTCGGCGCCGCTGGTGGCCGTCGCGCTCGCCTTCGTCGGCTTTCTTACCTACGCGCTCATTATCCGCCGCTTGCAGAAAGGGCCGGCCATGGCGGTCATCCTGGCCACCTTCGGCCTGGGCCTGGTGCTGCGCCAGATCGCCTTCATCGCCTTCAGCCCCGACTACCGCAGCCTGCCCGACACCCTGGTGTCAGGCAGCGTTACCTTGGCCGGTATTTCGCTGGGCAGGCCCCAGGTGGTGACCGGCCTGATCGCGCTGGTGGTCGTGGTGGCGCTATTCGTGCTGGTGTATCGCACCCGCTGGGGCCACGCCCTGCAGGCCGTGGCGGAAGACCGCCAGGTGGCGGCACTGGTAGGTATTTCGCCCGACCGTGTGAATGCGCAGGTCTGGATGCTGGGCAGCGCGGCGGTGGGATTGGCCGGAGCCTTGCTCACCACGTTTTTCTATGTGTTCCCGTCGGTGGGAACGGTGTTCGGCCTATTGGCTTTCGTGGCGGTATGCATGGGCGGCTTCGGTTCCTTGCCAGGCGCCTTCATCGCGGGGATCCTGATTGGCATCATCGAGGCGATGACGGGCTACTTCGTTGCGCCGGCATTGAAGACGGTGAGCGTTTTCATCCTGTTCATCCTGGTTCTCTGGTATCGGCCGCGTGGCCTGTTCGGGCGGTGGTGAGATGAACACGACTCGCAAACTCGACGCCGCATCGGCCGGCGTGCCTAAGTGGCCGGTCGCGGCGGCAGCGGTGGCCGCCATCCTGATGGCCCTGGTGCCGCTGGTGGTGAAGGACGCATTCACCTTGCAGGTGCTGTTGCTGGCGATCATGTTCGGCGCGCTGGGCGCGTGCTGGAACCTTGTCGGCGGCTTCCTGGGGCGGATCTCCTTCGGGCACAGCGTGTTCGTGGGGGTAGGGGGCTATACGACCCTGCTGTTGCTGCATCATCTGAAGCTCACGCCGCTTCTGGGTATTCCGCTGGGCGGGCTGATCAGCGCCGGGCTGGCATGGCTGGTCGGCGGCCCCACGCTGCGGCTCTCCGGCCATTATTTCGCGATGGCCACCATTGCGCTGCTGCAGATCGGCCTCTTGCTGATGATCAACTGGGAATGGGCGGGCGGCGCGGTCGGGCTGGAGGCACCGATTGGCGATGCCGCCTGGATGCTGCTGTTCCGCAGCAAGGTGCCTTACTACTGGATCGCCGTGGGCCTGGCCTTCCTGACCTTTTGCGCAACGTTCTTCCTGGTGCATTCCAAGACCGGCTTCTACTGGCGTGCGATCAACGGC
The DNA here is from genome assembly GCF_035282245.1 of Achromobacter sp. D10. NCBI lineage: Bacteria > Pseudomonadati > Pseudomonadota > Betaproteobacteria > Burkholderiales > Alcaligenaceae > Achromobacter > Achromobacter sp. D10. The sequence continues at coordinate 639,792 of NZ_JAYJLE010000004.1, read as the reverse complement.
GACGAGGCGGCTTCGCGCAGCCTGGGGGTACCCGCGGACCGCTACAAGATGCTGGCGTTCGTGATGTCGGCGGGCATGACGGGGGTGTGGGGCGGTTTCTTCGCCATGTATGTCGGTTTCATCGATCCGGAGTCCATGTTCAACCTGACGATGTCGGTGCAAGTCGTGCTGGTGACCATCCTGGGCGGCGTGGGCACGCTGATCGGCCCGTGGCTGGGCGCGGCGGTGCTGCTGCCGCTGTCCGAGGGCACGCGTGTGTTGTGGGGCAGTTCGGGCATGGGCCTGGACCTGCTGGTCTTCGGCCTGGCCATCCTGCTGGTCACGCTGTTCCTGCCGGGTGGGCTGGTGACATTGAGGAGGCGCCGTGGCTCTGCTGGACGTTAAAAACCTGACCAAGCAATTTGGCGGCCTGGTGGCAAACAAGGATATCTCCCTGTCGGTCGAAGCGGGCGAAATCGTCGCCATCATCGGTCCCAATGGCGCGGGCAAGAGCACCTTGTTCAACGGCCTGGTGGGCCATCATGAGCCCACCTCCGGATCCGTGACCTTCGACGGCCAATCCATGATAGGGCGCAGGCCCGAGCAAGTTGCCGCCATGGGCTTGGTGCGCACCTATCAGATCCCGCGCAGCTTCGGCCAGATGACGGTGCTGGAGAACGCCATGGTCGGCGCGCTGCTGCGCCATCCGCGCCTTCAGGACGCGCGCCGGGAGTCTGCGCGGGTGTTGGAACTCGTGGGACTGGCCGAACGCGCGGACGTGAGGGCGGCCGAACTCAATGTGGCCGGACAGAAGCGGGTCGAGCTGGCCCGGGCGCTGGCGACCGAACCGCGCATGCTGCTGCTGGACGAAGTGGCGGGCGGGCTGAACCCCGCCGAGGCCATTGCCCTGGCCGAAATCCTGCGGGGCATCCATGCGTCTGGCGTCACGCTCATCATCGTGGAGCACGTGCTGGAGGTGGTCATGCGGTTGGCGCAGCGGGTATTGGTGCTGAATTTCGGCCAGATGATCGCGGAGGGCGCGCCGCAGGAGATCGTGCGCGATCCCGCCGTGATCGAAGCCTATCTGGGGAGAAAACACCGTGCCTGATGCGATGCTGAAAGTGGAAGAGCTGAGCGTGGCCTATGGAGGCGTGCAGGCGGTGCGGGGCGTATCGCTGGAAGTCAGGCCGGGCGAAATCGCGGCCTTGCTAGGCGCCAATGGCGCTGGCAAGTCCAGCACCTTGATGGCCATCGTGGGGTCGGTCAAGCCCAAGGGGGGACGGGTGGTGTTTGAAGGCCGGGACATTACTGGCACGCCGCCGGACAAGCTTGTGACCCAGGGCATCTCCATGATTCCGGAAGGCGCCCGGGTGTTCGCCCGTCAACCGGTGGAGCAGAACCTGCGGCTGGGCGCCTACACCGTGCGCGACGAGCGTGTCTACGGCGAACGCCTGGAGCGCGTATATACCTTGTTCCCGCGTCTGAAGGAACGTCGTGCGCAACTGGCAGGCACGATGTCCGGCGGCGAGCGTCAGATGCTGGCCATCGGCCGGGCGCTGATGAGCGGACCTCGTCTGCTGCTGATCGACGAGCCCAGCCTGGGCCTGTCGCCTTTGCTGGTGGAGCAGGTTTTCGATGCCTTGGCGGCGTTGAATCGCGACGATGGCCTGTCGGTCTTGCTGGTGGAGCAGAATATGGCGCAGGCGCTGGAGGTCGCGGCGCGCGCTTATGTGATGCAAAGCGGCAGGGTGGCGCTGTCGGGAGAAGCCGCGGAACTGGCCGCCTCGGACGAGGTGCGCAAGGCCTACCTGGGTATGTGAGGATACGCCGTGCCGGACGCGAAGCACGTCCGGCACGGCGGGGTCATCAGAAGATGTGGCGGAAGCCCACTGCGGCGCCGAGCTGATTGCTCTTGCCGGCGATTTCGCCGCTGGCGGCGTCGCTGACTTTGTTCCAGTCCACGGTGCCGTAAACCTGCGAGCGCTTGGACAGCGAGTACTCGGCCACGGCGACCAGCGCGTAGCGCTTGCCCTTGTCGCCGTCTTCGACCACGTTCTTGCTCTGGTCGTAGTAGGCGGCGCCCGTAATGGCCCAGCGCGGCGTGGCTTGCCAGGTAACGCCGGCAAAGTAGCCGTTGTCCTTGCGATCCAGGCCAGGGTTGGGCGTGCCGCCCATGACGGCATTGACCCAGCCGGTTTCATCGCGGCCGTTGTAATAGCCGGCGAACACCTTTGCGCCTTCGAATTGATAGGAAGCGTTCAGGTTCCAGACGCGCTGGCGCAGATCGGAATCCGTGCCCTCGTAGGTCTGCTGATAGGCCGCGCCCAGGCCGAGTTGGCCGACGGTGTAGCGCAGGCTGGCTCCGTACTGCTGGCCGGCCTTATGGTCGCTCCAGTCTTCGCCATTGGCCCACGACAGCACGAAAGCCAGGTCCCCAATGGTGTTGGAGTACTTGGTCATGTTGTTGGTGCGCACGCGCGACATGGCGGCGGGCAGCCAGGCGTTCTGGTCGTAGTTGCCCACGGTCAGGGGGTCGAAGTAATCGGCCAGCAGGTCGAACATCGGGGTATTTTGCAGGCCGAGGGTCAGCGCGCCGATGTTGCCGCCGTCCAGGCCGATGTAGGCCAGGCGGCTGAAGGTCTTGGCCGGATCCGAGCCCCGGCCGTTCTGCATGTTGAAGCCGTTTTCAAGGCGGAAGAAGGCGCGGTTGCCGTTGCCGAGATCTTCCGAGCCGCGCAGGCCCCAGCGGCTGTTGGAAATGGCGCCGTTCTCCATGGACACGCGGCTGCCGTCTTCTCCGACGCTGCCCGCGCTGGTGCTGAGGTAGCGGATGCTGACGTCGGCGATGCCGTAAAGGGTGACGCTGGTTTCTGCCTGGGCCGTGCCGGCGGTCATGCCCAGGCCTGCCAGGGCCAGGGTAAGGGTGATGCGTTTCATGCGGGGGCTCCTCCTGGTAAAGCTATTTTTAGTGGCGCCGGGCTTTTGGCCCGGCTGGATACGCCTGGCGGATCGTCAGGCGCCGGGCCATCGCTCCGACGCTTTGGGTAAGCGCGGGTCCGGGCGACGGCCGCATATGCACATATACGCCGTAATGTTGCAACGTATCGGCGCCTCGGAATTCTAGAAAAGATGGGACCCAAGCGACACCCGCAGTTTTGTGGCGTTTTCCCTGGTTTACAGGACGGCAAAACAGGAGGCGCCCGTGTGAAGCATGCGCCAGGGCGAAAAAAACCCCGTTACAGGAACGGGGTTTTGGGTCAGGCGCCGAGCTACAGCGTCATGTGCAGCGGTAGCCACGTCGCTATGCCAGGCACGGCATACAGCAGCAGCACGGCCAGGATCATGAGAAAGAACATCGGCAGCGAAGCGCGCGCGATGTAGGGCAGTTCCCGTCCGCTCATGCCGGACAGCACGAACAGGTTGAACCCGACCGGGGGCGTGATTTGTGCCATTTCAACAACGAACACAATAAAGATGCCGAACCAGATCAGGTCGATGCCGGCAGCTTGCACCGTGGGCAGCAGCACGCCCATGGTCAGCACGACGATCGAAATGCCATCCAGGAAGCAGCCCAGGACGATGAAGAACACCATCAGCGCCATGATCAGCCCGAACTGCGACAGGCCGAGGCCGCCAATCCATTCCGCCAGCGCCCGCGGCAGGCCGATATAACCCATCGCCAGGGTCAGGAACTGCGCGCCCGCCAGGATCAGCGCGATCATGCAGTACAGCCGGGTGGCGCCCAGCAGCGACTGCATGAAGGTGGAGCGGTTCAGCGACCCTTGCAGCGCCGACAGGATCAAGGCGCCCACAACGCCCACCGCCGCGGCTTCCGTCGCGGTGGCGATACCGGTGTAGATGGAGCCCAGCACCGCGCCGATCAGCAGCATCACCGGGATCAGATGGCGCGAGCGCGACAGCTTTTCCATCAGCGACAGGCCAGGGTCGGCCGCCGGCACCTGGCCGGGGTTACGGATTGCCCACCACGCGATATAGCCCATGAACAGCAGGGCCAGCAGGATGCCCGGCACGATGCCGGCGATGAAAAGCTTGGCGATGGACACATCCGCTGCCACGCCATACACGATCATGATGATGGACGGCGGTATCAGCAGGCCCAGCGTGCCGGCGCCCGATAGCGTGCCCAGGATCTTGTCTTCGGGATAGCCGCGGCGCGTCAGTTCGGGGATGGTCATCTTGCCCACCGTGGCGCAGGTCGCCGCGGAGGAGCCAGAGACCGCCGCGAAGATGGCGCAACCGATCACGTTGGTGTGCAGCAACCGTCCCGGAAGGCGATTGAGCCAGGGAGCGAGCCCTTTGAACAGGTCTTCCGACAAACGCGTGCGGAACAGGATTTCGCCCATCCACAGGAAGAGCGGCAGGGCGGTCAGCGTCCAGCTGGAGGACGCGCCCCAGATGGTGACTGCCATGGCGTCGCCCGCGGGCCGGCTGGAGAAGATTTCCATGCCGATCCAGGCGGTTCCCGCCAGGGTCAGGCCAACCCAGACGCCGCAACCCAGCAGCGCGAAGATCGAGACGACCAATAAGGTAATGACGAGAAGTTCATTCATGGGTTTGCTGCGAAGTGGCGGCGGCCAGGCCGCGTGAGCGTCGGATGAGCTCGTCGATCAGGGCAACCAGGAACAGCACCGTGCCCACGGCCATGCTGAGCTGGGGAATCCAGAGCGGCGTGGCGTCGTTGGAAGTGGAGATGTCGTTGAATTGCCAGGAGTCGTAGGTCAGTTTGATGCTGAAGAACGCAAAAGCGGAGGCCAGCAGGCAGCCGACCGCCAGGGCGAAGATATCCAGCTTGCGACCCGCGGCGGGCTTGAGCGAATTGAGCAGCAGCGTCACGCGGATGTGTTCGCCGTGCTTGAAGGTGCTGGCAAGGGCGAGAAAACCGGCGGCGGCCATGAAATACCCGGCATAGGCGTCCGTGCCGGGTATGTTCATGCTGAGCTGGCGCGCGATGATCGCCGCCAGCACCGACACCAGGACGCCGATCGTGCACAGGCCGGCCAGGAGGCCGGCCGCGCCGTAAAGACCATCTAGAAAGCGGCGCATGGGGATATCACTGCTTCTTGTAGGCGTCGATCATCGCTTGGCCGTCGGCGCCGGCCTTCTTGAGCCAGTCGTCCAGCATGCGCTTGCCGATCACGGACAGGCCTTCCTTCAGCTCGACCGTGGGCTGAATGGTTTCCATGCCGTTCTTGGCCAGCTCGGCCTGGTACCACTTGTTCTTTTCCTGCGACAGCTTCCAGCCGCGTTCCTCGGCCTGCGCGCCGGCCTTCTTCAGGGCGGCCTGCGTGGCGGGGTCGAGCGCGTCGAATGCCTTCTTGTTGACGATGATGGCGTTCTTCGGCAGCCAGGCCTGCGTGTCGTAGAACTTCTTGATGTACTCGTAGGTCTTGGTGTCGTAGCCCGTGGACGCCGAGGACATATAAGAATCGATCACCCCGGTAGCCATGGCCTGCGCCAGTTCGGCTTGCTGCACCGTGACCGGTTGCGCGCCGACCAGTTCGGCGATCTTGGCCGTCACCGGGCTGTAGGCGCGCCACTTCAGGCCCTTCATGTCGGTGATCTGCTTGATCTCCTTGTTGGCGAAGATGCCCTGGGGCGGCCAGGCCACGGCATACAGCAGGGTCATGCCGTGCGCGTTCAGCTTCTTCTCAAGGAAGGGCTTCTGCGCCTGATAGAGCTTGAAGGACGCGTCATAGCCGGTGGCCAGGAAGGGCAGGCCGTCCAGTTCGTAGATCGGATCTTCGTTGGCGAAGTTCGTCAGCAGGATTTCACCGATCTGCGCCTGGTTGCCTTGCACCGCGCGCTTGATCTCGGGCGCCTTGTAGAGCGACGCGTTGTTGTGCAGCGTGATCTTCAGCTTGCCTTCCGACAGCGTGTCCACGTCCTTGACGAAGGTGGTCAGGTTTTCGACGTGGAAGTTGCTGGCCGGGTAGGCGGTGGGCAGATCCCATTTCGTTTGCGCTTGCGCGCCCGCGCTGAACGCCAGGACGATGCTGCCGGCGAGCAGGGAGATTTTCTTGTGCATGGGTGGTCCTTCTTTGCGAATGGTGAAGCCGGGTTGTGCCCGATAGGCATTGCGAAAAAGAGAGCGCTGCGGCAATGACGCGCAGCTGAAAAACCGTGCCATTCTATGTTGCTCTGCGGCGACGAGGCGCGTGAAATCGCCTCTTTACGGGTTATTCCTAAGCGCTGCGCCCGCCGGGATGCTTGAGGGTTCAATCTTTGCGCAATGCGACGTGGGCGGCGCCTGCGCGCCGCCGTTTTCTTCTAACATTGCGATATCGAAAGCATGGTGCCGAGGCGTGTGTGAACTTCGTTTTCCGTCGTGATGAATTGCTGGTTGAAGAGACGTCCGCCGTATTGCCGGACACCGCCGTATGCGTGCGGATAGGAGTGGCGGCCGCGGCTTTGCAGCCGATCTGGACGTTGCCCGGTTCGCCGTACCGCACCGTGCACGTCGAGCCCGGCGTGGAGCCCCCGCAAGGCTATGCATTCCGGAAGCTGCGTTCGTTGTTCGGCGTACTCGACGACGAGCGCATGGCGCTGGCGGGCCGCGCCTACCAGATCGCCGAATGGGCGCGCACGCACAGGTTCTGTGGCGTCTGCGGCACGCCGTCGGAACGCGTGCCCACCGAGTTCTGCCTGCGCTGCCCGTCTTGCGGTTTCTCGGCCTATCCCCGCATATCGCCCGCCATGATGGTGCTGATCCGCAAGGGCGACAGCATCCTGCTGGCGCGCCACACCACCACCGCTACGTCGCGCTATACCGCGCTTGCCGGGTTCGTCGAGCCCGGGGAAAGCATCGAGCAGACCATCCACCGCGAAGTCCACGAGGAAGTCGGCCTGAAGGTCGGCAACCTCCAGTACTTCGGCAGCCAATCCTGGCCATTTCCGCACTCACTCATGGTGGCGTTCACGGCGGACTACGTGTCCGGCGACATCCGTGTCCAGGAGGACGAGATCGCCGATGCGCGCTGGTTCGGTCCGGGTGACGCGATGCCAGACATCGCGCCGCGGATTTCCATCGCCGGCTCATTGATCCGGGCCAATCTGCCCATGGGCTGGTCGGCGCCGTAGCCGTCCTTTTTCTTGCAGTCTTATAGGGGTATTCCCTCGAAAGAGGGGATTCCGGCCGCCGCTACCGTATTTTTTATTGATGAAATATAGATAAATTATTAGTATTTCGCTCACATAAACTCGGCTAGCGTCTCCCATGACACCTGCTTTGATTGCCTCGTCAGCCCATCTGGCTGGCGGCAGCGCTCCCGACCTCTCCGAAGTGGAATTCGGCCTGATGATCGCCAGCCACGCCTTCGACCGCTGGACCGTGCGCTGCATGGCCGCGGCAGGGCTGCCCGACCTGACGCCTACGGATGTGATGGTCTTTCATCATGTCTATCACCGCGAGCGGCCAAAGAAGCTCGCGGACATCTGCTTCACCCTGAACGTCGAGGACACCCACATCGTCAGCTATGCGCTCAAGAAGCTGGACCGCCTGGGGGTGGTCAAGGGCGAGCGCAGCAGCAAGGAAGTCTTCTACAGCGTCACGGCGGAAGGCGCGGCCATCCTGAAGCGCTATGCCGAGATCCGTGAGCAATGCCTGACCTCCGGCCTGGACGCGCCGGGTGGGGGCGGGCTGGACTACAGCCGCCAATTGGCCCACACACTGCGCGCGCTGTCCGGCCTGTACGACCAGGCCGCTCGCGCGGCGACCTCTCTCTGATTCCGTTTACCCGCGCGCGGCCGCAGGCGCCGCGGCGACCCTTTGTTTGCAAGGACACCTATGAAGTGGCAATTCTGGATTGATCGTGGGGGCACCTTTACCGACATCGTGGCCCGGCGCCCCGACGGCACCACCACCACTGCCAAGATGCTTTCGGAAAATCCCGAGCAGTATCGCGACGCGGCGGTGGCGGGCATCCGCAAACTGCTGGGCATCGCGCCCGGCCAGCCCGTGCCTGCCGATCAGGTCGAATGCGTGAAGATGGGCACCACGGTGGCCACCAACGCCTTGCTGGAACGCAAGGGCGAGCGCACCTTGCTGGTGACGACACGGGGTTTTCGAGACGGCCTGCGCATTGCTTACCAAAACCGTCCACGCCTCTTCGACCGCAACGTCCTGCTGCCGGAGATGCTCTACGAATCGGTGGTGGAGGCTGATGAGCGCGTGGCGGCCGACGGCGCCGTGATCCGCGAGCTGGACCAGCAAGCCCTGCGCGCCGCCATGCAGGCGGCCTACGACAGCGGTATCCGCGCCGTGGCCATCGTCTTCATGCACGCCTGGCACGCGCCCGAGCACGAGCGCATCGCCGCGCGCATTGCGCGTGAAGTGGGCTTCCCGCAGGTGTCGGCCTCGCACGAGGTCAGCCCGCTGATCAAGTTCGTGTCGCGTGGCGACACCACGGTGGTGGATGCTTATCTGTCGCCGATCCTGAAGCGCTATGTGGATCAGGTGGCCGGCGAACTGCCGGGCATCCGCCTCATGTTCATGCAATCCAGCGGCGGCCTGACGGACGCGCACCGCTTCCGCGGGAAGGACGCCATTCTGTCCGGGCCGGCCGGCGGCATCGTCGGCATGGTGCGCACCAGCGAGATCGCGGGCTTTCCCAAGGTCATTGGCTTCGACATGGGGGGCACTTCCACCGATGTGTCCCATTACGCGGGTGAATTCGAGCGCGAGTTCGAAACCCAGGTCGCGGGCGTGCGCATGCGCGCGCCCATGATGAGCATTCATACGGTGGCGGCGGGCGGCGGTTCGATCCTGCATTTCGACGGTGCGCGCCTGCGCGTGGGGCCGGATTCGGCCGGCGCCAATCCTGGCCCCGCCTGCTATCGCCGCGGCGGCCCGCTGGCGGTGACGGACTGCAACGTGCTGTTGGGCAAGATCCAGCCCGACTTCTTCCCCAAGGTCTTCGGCCCCGACGCCAATGAGCCCCTGGATCGCGATGCGGTCGTGGCGCGCTTCAAAGCCATGTCGGACGAAGTGCGCGCCGCCACCGGCCGCGAGATGAGCCCGGAGCAACTGGCCGAGGGTTTCCTCGAAATCGCGGTCGGCAATATGGCCGAGGCGATCAAGCGCATCTCTGTGCAGCGAGGCCATGACGTGACCGAGTACGCGTTGACCGTCTTCGGCGGCGCGGGCGGCCAGCATGCGTGCCTGGTCGCCGACGCGCTGGGCATGACGACGGTGTTCGCGCATCCCCTGGGCGGTGTGCTGTCCGCCTATGGCATGGGCCTGGCAGATCAGACCGACATGCGCCAGAAGACGGTCGAGAAGGTTCTGGATGCAGACCTGATGCAGGCGCTGAAAGGCGAACTCGACGAGTTGGCCGGCCAGGCTGCGGGTGAACTGCGCCGCCAGCACGTGGCCGAAAGCGACATCAGCGTGCAGCGCCGCCTGCACTTGAAGTACCGCGGCACCGACACTGCGCTGGAAGTGGCCTACACGGACCTGGAGCAGGCGCGCAAAGACTTCGAGGCGGCCTATCGCCAGCGCTATTCCTTCCTGATGCCCAACCGCGAGCTGGTGGTGGAAACCATTTCGGTCGAGGCCACGGGCGGCGGCGAGCGTGTCAGCGAGGCATCAACCCCGCGCGCGCGCGCAGGCGCGCTGGTCCCCAGCCGCGTCGTCAGCATGTACAGCGGCGGCGCGTGGCGCGATACCCCGTTGTATGTGCGCGAGGACATGGCGGGCGGCGACGTGGTGGCCGGGCCCGCCATCATTTCCGAGCCCAACCAGACCACGGTTGTCGAGGCCGGTTGGCAGGCGGAACTGACGGCGCAGGACCACTTCGTGATTCGCCGCGTCGAAGCCCGTCCAGAGCGTCGCGCCATCGGTACGCAGGCCGATCCGGTCATGCTGGAGGTGTTCAACAACCTCTTCATGTCGATTGCCGAGCAGATGGGCTACCGGCTGCAGAACACCGCTTATTCGGTCAACATCAAGGAACGCCTGGACTTCTCCTGCGCGATTTTCGATGCCCGGGCGCGCTTGATCGCCAACGCGCCGCATATGCCGGTGCACCTGGGATCCATGGGCGAATCCGTGCGCACGGTCATGCGCGCCAATGCCGGCAACATGCGGCCAGGCGACGCCTATGTGGTGAACGATCCTTACCATGGCGGCACGCACTTGCCCGACGTCACCGTCATCACTCCGGTGTTCGATCGCGAGGGCAAGGAGATCCTGTTCTACGTGGGATCTCGCGGCCACCATGCCGATATCGGCGGCACCACGCCGGGGTCGATGCCGCCGGATTCAAAGACGGTGGAAGACGAGGGCGTGCTGTTCACCAACTTCCAGCTGGTGAAGGACGGCGAGTTCCGCGAGGCCGCTGCCCGCGGCATCCTGAGTTCGGGCCGCTGGCCGGCGCGCAACCCTGACCAGAACATCGCCGACATGCACGCGCAGATCGCCGCCAACGAAAAGGGCGTGCAGGAGTTGCTGCGCATGTGCGACCACTTCGGCCTGGACGTGGTTCGTGCCTACATGGGACACGTGCAGGACAATGCCGAGGAAGCGGTGCGCCGCGTGATTTCGGTGCTGAAGGACGGCAGCTACGAGTACCCGCTGGACAACGGCGCGGTGATCCGTGTGGCCGTCAAGGTCGATACCGAGGCGCGTAGCGCCGTGGTGGACTTCACCGGCACGTCCAACCAGCTAGACAACAACTTCAACGCACCGGGCGCCATCGCCGTGGCTGCGGTGCTGTATGTGTTCCGCACGCTGGTCAACGACGACATCCCGCTGAACGACGGCTGCCTCGTGCCGCTGTCCATCATCCTTCCCGAAGGCTCGATGCTGCGCCCCAATCCTCCGGCCTCGGTGGTGGCGGGCAACGTGGAGACGTCGATGTGCATCGTCAACGCGCTGTATGGCGCGCTGGGCGTGCTGGCCGCGAGCCAGGGCACGATGAACAACTTCACCTTCGGCAATGCCCGCCACCAGTATTACGAGACGATCTCCGGCGGCACGGGCGCCGGTCCGGTGCGCATCGATGCGGCTGGACCTGACGACGAGGGATTCGCGGGCACGTCGCTGGTGCAGGCCCACATGACCAACTCGCGGCTGACGGACCCTGAAGTGCTGGAGTTCCGTTTCCCTGTGCGCCTGGAATCCTACGAAATTCGCAAGGGTTCGGGCGGGGCTGGCCGCTATCCGGGCGGTGACGGCGGTGTGCGCCGCATCCGCTTCCTGGAGGACATGACCGCGGCCATCCTGTCGAACAACCGCCTGTACGCGCCGTTCGGCCTGGCGGGCGGGCAGCCCGGCGCCATGGGTCGCAACTCGATCGAGCGCGCCGACGGTTCCATCCAGGAACTGGGGCCGCAGGATAGCGCGCAACTGCATCCGGGTGACATTTTTGTCATTGAAACCCCGGGAGGCGGCGGCTACGGCCACGCATAGGGCAGGGCAGCGCCGGTACCGCGCGAAGGCCGCGTCAGGAATGACGCGGCCTTTGTGCTGGTGGGTGAGGCGCGCGCTTTACTCGGTGTCTGACATCACGTCCAACACGATGTCGGCTTTGGCCTTCCGGTCGTAGACCCGCAAGGTCACTTCGTTTTCCTGGATTTCGAAGACCGCGGTCGCCAAGGTGTTTTCGTCGTCGGGATCGTCCGGCGCGGTGCGCAGGATCGGCAATTCGCCCTGCGTATCGTGCAAGGCGGCAAGCAGGTCGTCGCGGCCGGTATCGCCGGACCAACCGTCCACGATGCCCTCGATGCGATTCTGCCTCGCCCGCGACGAATCCGTGATGATCTGGGCCACGCCGCCCATGTCCGCATGCACGATGTGATTGGCGTGGCCGTAGCGTGTGCCGATCTCCAGGACGGAGACCGCGCCCGGCGTGACCTCTGCGCTGACGAGGCGCGGGTCGCCAGCAGCTCCCAGGGTGTGATGAAAGCCGCCGGAATGCGGCATTTCCCGCAGCAGCCTCAGCGCCTCGTCCAGCGTGGCGCAATCCAGAATGGCGCGCGCCATCAGCATGCGCGGCACGCCCGGATGCCGTTGCCGCAGGCGTAGGTTGTTGATCGTCTGTACCAGTCCGGCGCGGTTGGCACCGAAAGTGTGGCCGGGCAGGGAGCCGGGATAGTAGAAGCTGACATAGCCGGGCGCGTCTTCCAGCGCCACGTCGACCAGATGGCAACGCCCGTGCAGATAGGGATCGCCGTCCTCGTTGTGCGCGATCCAGCGAGAGCCGTCCGCCGCCTTCAGCGCGACCGACGTGCAGCCGTCGGTGGTGCTGTGCAGCAAGTCGCCGCGGCAGTTCCACAGCAGGACGTCTTCGACCGGCATATGCAGGCCTTCGGCCAGGCCTTCCAGTTCTTCCCAGATCGCCGGCAACGCCGCTTTCGCTTGCTGCGCCAACGTATCCAGGAAGGCGTGGCCGCGCCATGGGCGCAACGCCTCCCAGGTGCGGCTCTGGTCCAGGTAGGTCGCCATCAGGGGGCGCGCCAGCTTGCCCAGCGCCAAGCCGGTCTGACGCCGGTTTCCGGCAATGCGCACATATTTGTAGGCCATGGAAATCCTCCGGGTGTCATGCGGATTGTAAATTTTCCAGCCGCTGCCGGGTGGGGACGTATGCGTTAAGATCGTCGGTAAGCCGCGCCGCAAACCCCGGCATGGCCCAGGAATCATGCCCCTACAACAACCCCGGGGTGCCGACTGGTCCCCAAGAGGAGAGTTTCATGATCAAACGCAAAGTCGCCGCCGCACTGGTCGGCCTGTCCGTGGCCATGTTCGGCGCTGCTTCTGGCGCGTATGCCCAAGGCAAGGAATTGGTGGTTGCCACCGATACCGCTTTCGTGCCGTTCGAGTTCAAGCAGGGTAATACCTATGTGGGCTTTGACGTGGATCTCTGGGCTGCCATCGCCAAGGAACTCAACCTCAAGTACAAACTGCAGCCGATGGATTTCGCCGGCATCATCCCGGGCCTGCAGACCAAGAACATCGATGCGGCGCTTGCCGGCATCACGATCCGCGATGACCGCAAGAAGGTCATCGATTTCTCCGATCCCTATTACGAAAGCGGCCTGGCCATTCTGGTCGGCGAAAAGAACACCGACATCAAGGACGCCAAGTCCCTGGCCGGCAAGACCGTCGCGGTCAAGACTGGAACCGCCACCGTGGACTTCCTGAAAGCCCAGGTACCGGACGCCAAGCTCAAGCTGTTCCCGAACATCGACAACGCCTATCTGGAGCTTGCCACGGGCCGGGTGGATGCGGCGGTGCACGACACGCCCAACGTCCAGTACTACGCCAACACGGCCGGCAAGGGGCGCGTGAAGGTGGTGGGCTCGGTCAAGAGCGGCGACTTCTATGGCATCGCCTTCCCCAAGGGCAGCGATCTGGTGCCGCAGGTAAACAAGGCGCTGGCCACGCTGAAGGCCAACGGCCAGTACGACGCCATCTACACCAAGTGGTTCGGCAAGAAGCCTTGAGCCTGCGGGTTCGCGTTGCATTCCGGGACCGTCCGGCATCGGCCTGCGCCGGCTGATGCCGGCTGCCAAGCCGCAGTCCGGCCGGCGGTCTCGCGCCGCTTCCGCCGCGCTATGACGCGGCGCCGCGCCTTAGGGGGAATATCGTGGAGTTTGACTGGACTGTAATCAGGGACGCGCTACCCAATCTGCTCGAGGGTACGCTGATGACCATCAAGATCACGTTCTGGGGGTTGTTCGGCGGTTTCTTGCTGGGTGCGCTGTCCGGCGTTACGCGGGCCTATGGCCATCCCATCCTGTCGGCCATCGCGCAGGTCTACGTCGCGGTCATCCGCGGCACGCCCATCGTGGTGCAGGTGATGTTCATCTATTTCGCCTTGCCCTTGCTGGCGAACATCAGGGTGGACGCGGAGTGGGCGGCCATCGCCACGCTCATCATCAATTCAGGTGCCTACATTTCCGAGATCGTGCGCGGCGCGCTGCTGTCCGTGCACAAGGGCCTGAAGGAAGCCGGACAGGCCATGGGGCTGCCGTTTCACAAGATCCTTTTTCACATCATCGGACCGGTGGCGTTTCGCCGCATGATTCCGCCGCTGGGCAACCAGTGCATCATCAGTCTCAAGGACTCGTCGCTCTTCATCGTGATCGGGGTGGCCGAACTGACCCGGCAAGGCCAGGAAATCATGGCCAGCAACTTTCGTGCAGTCGAGATCTGGTCGGCAGTCGCGATCGTTTACCTGATCCTGACCGGCCTTATGGCGCTGGCCCTGCATCTGGTTGAAAGAAGGATGCGCATATTATGAGCATGGTTGAATTCCACAATGTCACCAAGACTTTCGGCGAGTCCGTGGTGCTCAACGGGATCTCGCTGAACATCGACGCGGGCGAGGTCGTGGTGGTGGTCGGGCCGTCGGGCTCCGGCAAATCCACGTTCCTGCGCTGCATCAACGTGCTGGAAACCATCAACGACGGGGACTTGCTGGTCGATGGCCTGAGCGTGAAGGGCGGGGCCGCGCAAGTGCGCGAGATCAGGCGCGAAGCCGGCATGGTGTTCCAGCAGTTCAATCTGTTCCCGCAAATGACGGCGCTGGAAAATGTAATGTTCGGTCCCGTGCACACTCGCGGACAGAGCCGCGCCGAAGCGCGCGAACTGGCCGAAACCTTGCTGGCCAAGGTCGGCCTGGCCGAGCGCATGAACCACTATCCATCCGAACTGTCAGGCGGGCAGCAGCAGCGGGTGGCAATTGCCCGCGCGCTGGCAATCAAGCCCAAGCTGATGCTGTTCGACGAGCCTACTTCAGCGTTGGATCCGGAACTGCGCCACGAAGTCCTCAAGGTCATGCGTGACCTGGCCGAGGAGGGCATGACCATGGTGGTGGTCACGCATGAAATGGAATTCGCGCGCAAGGTGGGCAGCCGTCTGATCTTCATCGACGCGGGCAAGATCGCCCATGATGGTCCGCCGGGCGAATTGCTCAGCAATCCCCCCAGCCAGCGGCTCAAGGACTTTCTGCAACACGTGACCTGAAAAGTGGCGTGCGGGGCTGGGGACAGCCCCGCACGCCAACCTTGCGTTCAGCCCTTCACGCGCACGATCTTCTGCACTTGCGGCACATGGCGGATGGCGCGGATGACCTGCGCCAGATGCTTGCGGCTATCGACCTGGATGGTCAGATGCAAGGACACGGTGGCGACCGCGTCGTCGTGCATGGTGACGTGCACGATGTTGGCGTCCGCCGCCGTGACTTCCGCGGCCAGTCGTCCCAGCACGCCGCGCTCGTTGCGCGTGACGATGTCCAGGCGCGTGGCCAGGTGCTTGGCGGTGTGGGCGTCCCAGCCGACGTTGATCCAGCGTTCCGGCTCGCGCAGGCGCTGGCGCATGGCCACCGGGCAGTCGGCGGTATGCACCACCAGTCCGTGTCCCATGCGCATGCCGGCGATGATGGGGTCGCCCGGCAGCGGGCCGCAGCAAGGCGCCAACTGCACGGCCTGGCCTTCGTTGCCCTGGATCAGGATGGGGGCGCTGCGCGCGGAGGTCAGTTCGTCCACGGCGGCTGCCGTGGTCGCCACCAGTTGGTGTTCGGGCGCAAAGCGGCGCGCCACGACGGCGGCCAGGCGCTTGCCCAGCCCGATGTCAGCCAGGATTTCCTCGCGCGAGCTGGCGCCCGTGCTGCGCGCCAGCTTTTGCCAGGCCGGATCATCGGTGGCGGGTAGCGGCATGTGCAGTTCCTGCAGCGCCTGGCCCAGCAGGCGCTCACCGAACGCGACCGATTCTTCGTACTTGACCGTGCGCAGGTAATGGCGGATCTCGGAGCGCGCCCGTCCGGTGCGCACGTAGTTGAGCCATTGCGCATTCGGACGCGAGGCAGGGGAGGTGACGATTTCCACTGTGTCGCCGCTGTTCAGTTCGGTGCGCAGGGGCACGAACTCGCCATTGACCTTGGCCGCCACCGCCTGGTTGCCGATATCGGTGTGGATCGCGTAAGCGAAGTCCACGGGCGTCGCGCCGCGAGGCAGGGAGATGATCTTGCCGCGGGGCGTGAAAACGTAGACCGCGTCCGGGAACAGGTCGACCTTGACGTGCTCCAGGAACTCGCCGGAGTCCCCGGTCTGGCTCTGGATGTCCAGTAGCGACTGCAGCCACTGGTGGGTGCGCTTTTGCAGGTCGTTCAGCGTCAGGTCCGCGCCCTTGTAGAGCCAGTGCGACGCCACGCCTTCTTCCGCGACGTGGTGCATGTCGCGGGTGCGGAACTGGAATTCCACGGGCGTGCCATAGGGGCCGACCAGGGTCGTGTGCAGGGACTGGTAGCCGTTCACCTTGGGAATGGCGATGTAGTCCTTGAACTTGCCGGGCACGGGCCGGTAGAGCTGATGCAGCGTGCCCAAAGCCAGGTAGCACTCGGGCAAGGTATGCACGATGACGCGAAAACCGTAGATGTCCAGTACGTCGGAAAACGACTTCTTCTGGTCCACCATCTTGCGGTAGATGCCGTAGAGCGTCTTCTCGCGGCCGGTGACTTCGGCTTCGATGCCAGCGGCGGGCAACGAAGCCCGCACGGAATCGGCGATCTTGGTGATCACTTCGCGGCGGTTGCCGCGCGCGGCCAGCACCGCCTTGTACAGCACCTGGTAGCGGTTGGGATACATTGCCGCGAAGCACAGGTCCTGTAGTTCGCGGAACAGCAGGTTCAGGCCCAGGCGATGGGCGATGGGCGCGTAGATGTCCAGCGTTTCGCGCGCGATGCGGCGGCGCTTTTCGGGATTGACCGCGTCCAGCGTGCGCATGTTGTGCAGGCGGTCGGCCAGCTTGATGAGGATGACGCGCACGTCGCGCGCCATTGCCAGCAGCATCTTGCGGAAGCTCTCGGCCTGCTGTTCGGCCTTGGTGGCGAAGTCCAGGCGATCCAGCTTGGACAGGCCATCGACCAGTTCGGCGACTTCAGGACCGAATTTCTCGGCCAGCTCGTGCTTGGCGATGCCCTGGTCTTCCATCACGTCGTGCAGCAGGGCGGCGGACAACGCGTTGACGTCGAGCTTCCAGCCTGCGCAGATTTCCGTGACGGCGATGGGGTGAGAGATATAGGGCGAGCCGCTGGCGCGGAACTGGCCCAGGTGGGCCTGGTCCGCGAAGCGATAGGCCTCGCGCACGCGCTCTACGTCTTTCTTGTCGAGATAGCTGCCGATGATTTCGGTCAGCGGCGCCAGCGAAGCGACCGGTGATGCGGTCGCGTCCGCCGCTTCTTGCGCGGCGACGGACGGTGGCGTGGGGGGAGTCTTGTCTTTCTTGCCCGTGCGGCGCCCGAGACGGGAGCCGGCACGCAGTGCGGCAAGCAGACCTGATGAAGCGTACTTCAGCCCGGGAAAAGCCATGCTTGCCGCCCCCGGAGATGATCAGGTGGGTACTTTACGCAGCATTTCCACGCCGGTGAGGCCGCCTGCGATCTCACGCAGGGCAGTGACCGTGGGCTTGTCTTTGCTGTCCAGGCGCGGGGCATGGCCTTGCGCCAACTCGCGGGCGCGGTAGGTCGCGGCCAGCGTGAGCTTGAAACGATTGGGGATTTGATTCAGACAGTCTTCGACGGTAATGCGAGCCATTAGGACACCTGGTGCTGATGGAGGATAGGGAGAATGCGTTCGGCTCAGTGTTCGGCCGGGATGCCCAGTTGCGAGAACAACTGGCTGTGACGGGCGGCCTGAGACGAAAAGCGCAGCCTAGCGGCGCTGACTATTTGAGTCAGTTCCGATAAGGCCACGCTAAATTCTTGATTAATAATAACATATTCGCATTCAGGCGCGTGGGCGATTTCGCCGCCCGCGGCCATCAAGCGGCGTGCGATCACTTGCGGTTCGTCCTGACCGCGCGCCTTGAGGCGGGCTTCGAGTTCATCGATGGACGGCGGCAGCACGAACACGCCGATCGCGCCGGGGAAGCGCTGCTTTACCTGGCGCGCGCCTTGCCAGTCGATTTCCAGCAGCACGTCGCGGCCGGCGCGCGTGGCCTCGTCGATGCGGTCCCGGGGCGTGCCGTAGAAATTGCCATGCACTTCCGCCCATTCCAGCAGATTGTTGCCTTCGCGCAGGAGCTTGAACTCGTCCGGGGATACGAAGCGGTATTCGCGGCCGTCTTCCTCGCCGGGGCGGGGCGCGCGAGTGGTGCAGGATATGGAGAGCAGGATGGAGGGGTCTTGCTGGAGCAAGGCCTTGACCAGGCTGGACTTGCCGGCGCCGCTGGGCGCGACGACCATGAAGACGTTTCCGGGATTGGCGGACATGAATGTGACTGGCGTGTGATGCTAAGACACGAAGAATAGCAAATCGCGCGGCCGGGCAGGGGGAAAGCCCCCCCGCCGGCCGCGCGAATTGCGCTTGGCTATTTGCGCCTGGCCTTAACCGCCGGCCTTGGCGGCGGCCTGCCTGAGCTTGCCGCCGGATGGCGGCGAGTCGCTGCCCAGCAAGTGGCCGTTGACCTCGATGCCGTATAGCGAATCGTCGGAGTCATGGTATTTGGCCCGGGTTGCGGCGACCGATTCGGTATAGCGCGGGTCCTGGGGGCGCTCATGGGCATTCATGAAATAGGCGACGTCCCAGGCCTCCTGGTCGCTCAGCATGCCGGCCTGCCCTAGGGGCATGTTGGCCTTGATGAAGCCGGCCGCGTTGCCGATCTGGTGCATGCCCGCGCCCCAGTTGAAGGAGTCGGCTCCCCACAAGGCCGGGAACACCCAGTGCTTGCCGTTCTTCTGGCCCTGGCCTTCCGCTCCGTGGCAGACGGCGCAATACTGGGCGTAGACCTCGCTGCCGCGGACGTAGTCCGCCTTTTGGGCGGGCGGTGGCAGCTTGCGGTAGCCCTGGCCTTCCAGTACCACTCCGGTGGGGGCCTTGCTGGCCAGCCAGAACATATAGGTCTGCAGCGCGGTCAAGGTGGGATCGTCGGCGGGAGGCGCCTTGCCGTTCATGCTGAAGCGGAAGCAGCCTTGCAGGCGTTCGGCCAGCGTGTTGACGTGGCCGTTTTTGGCGCGATAGGCGGGATACAGCACATAGGCAGCCCACATCGGCGCGGAATCCGGGCGGCGCCCGGCGTCCAGGTGGCAACTGGCGCAATTCAGGTCGTTGCCGACGAACTTGCCGGCCTTCTGCGGGGTGTGCAGGAAGATCTGCTCGCCTTCGCGCACGGCGCGGCCGAAATCATTGTCCGGGATGGCGGCGGCGGACGGGGGCGTGAACGGCGGGCGCGGTTCGGCCGCGAACGCGGCAGCGGTGGCGAACAGGCAGGCGGCTGCGGACAGCAGGCGCAGGTGCGTGGCGGTCATTGTTTGGCTCCCGCGGCGGTGTTGGCCTGCGCGGCAAGCTGCTCGGCGGCCTTGGGCAGGCCGGCATAGTAGGCGGACACGGCGTCGATTTCGGCGCTGGAGAGGCGGGTGGCAACGGCTGGCATCAAGGCCAGCGGTCCGGGCGGGCGCTCGCCTTGCTGCCACGCGCGCAGCTGGCTGGCAATGTAGGCTGCGGGCTGGCCCGCCAAGGCGGGAAAGTTGGCGCCGACACCGATGCCGCCCGGACCATGGCACTGGTTGCACGCGGGCACGTTCTTGTCCCAGGCCCCGCGGGTGGCCAGCCAGGCGCCGGTATCGCTGGGGTTGACGGGGTGCATGGCGGTGGCGGCCAGCCTGTCGGTGTCCAGCGCCGACGGCAGGGCTGCGTAGTACTGCGCTACGGCCTTGCGCTGCGCCGGGTCCAGAGCCTTGGCGGTGGCCGCCATGACCGGACTGACGCGCGAGCCGTTGGCCATGGCTTCGAGCTGTTCATTCAAATAGGCGCTGCCCATGCCGGCCAGTTGCGGGAAGCCTGCGGCTGGATTGCCTTCGCCGCGGGCGCCGTGACAGGTGATACAGGCGGGCGCGCCGTTTGCGCCCTGGGTGCTGATCTGCTTGCCGTCCGGCGCGCTTTGCGCCCCGGCCGAGGCTGCAAACAGCGCGCCCAGGATCAGCGCGCCGGGTAGGGACCGTGGGGTCATGGGAACCTTGCTCCAGTGATTATTGGATTTTTGGTAATAAGCTAATTTCTAATAATTATATAAATACTTGTGACGGATCAACACGAGATCGTCCATTTGATGGCACATGCGATGCGTCGTGCAAGCTGTGCTGCAGAGTAATTTTTACTTGCGTGTGAAGGCTGCGCATATGTCACGGCTGGAACCTTCGCTTGCAGCATCGCCAGAATGATTCGGGTAGCATTTCGGCGATCGATAACAAGGAGAATCCGATGCAAGCGAACGAGATCGAACACCCGCGCGTGGCGCTGGTCACCGGCGCCGGTACCGGCATAGGCCGCGCGGTGGCGCTGGAATTCCTGGCGCAAGGTTATCGGGTCGTGCTGGCCGGCCGCCGCCGCGAACCCCTGGAAGCCACCCGCACGGCAGCGGGCGAGGACGGAGTGAGGGCGCTGGTCGTCCCCACTGACGTATCCGATGAACAGGCCGTGCGCGAACTCTTCGACTCCACGCAGCGTGAATATGGCCGCCTGGACGTGCTTTTCAATAATGCCGGGCGCGGCGCGCCGGCCATGCCCATCGAAGAATTGCCCGTGGCCGTCTGGCGCGAGGTGGTGGACACCAACCTGACGGGCATGTTCCTGTGCGCGCAGGCCGCCATACGCGTCATGAAAGCGCAAAACCCGCGCGGCGGGCGCATCATCAATAACGGTTCGATCTCGGCGCATGCGCCGCGGCCGTTCTCCATCGCCTATACCGCCACCAAGCATGCGGTGACCGGGCTGACCAAGTCGATTTCGCTGGATTGCCGGCCCTACAACATCGCCTGCGGGCAGATCGATATCGGCAATGCCGCGACCGACATGACCGAGCGCATGGCGGCCGGTATCCTGCAGGCCGATGGCAGCACCAAGGTAGAGCCGCGCATGGACGTGGCGCACGTGGCGCAGGCGGTTGCCGCCATGGCGCGCCTGCCGCTGGAGGCCAATGTGCAATTCATGACCATCATGGCGACCAACATGCCCTTTGTGGGCCGGGGCTGAAACGCGTCCAGCCTGCGGCGGCATGTCCATTCCGGACTGGCCGCGGCAGGCTGTGGTGGTGCCGCCCCTTGGGCGGGCGCGAGTGGCGCCGCCCGGATCTTGCCGTCAGCGCGGAGATGCCTGAGCCAGCATCTGGCCGGGCTGGGTATCCAGATAGCGCCGTGCGCCGACGTAGCGCTTGTTCCAGTACGGATTCTTCATTTCATCCACGCGGACCTTGGTGCCGCGGCGCGGGGCGTGGACGAACTTGTTCTGGCCGATGTAGATGCCGACGTGCGAGGTCACGCCTCGGCCGCGCGTGGCAAAAAACACCAGGTCGCCAGGGCGAAGCTCCTTCTTGTCGCCGACGGATTCACCCGCGGTGCGCTGGGCGCGCGCCGTGCGGGGCAGCTCCAGGCCGGCGATCTCGCGGAATACATACAACACCAGTCCGCTGCAATCGAAGCCCTCGGCGTCATCGCCGCCCCAGCTGTAGGGAGTGCCGACGGCCTCCAGGCCGGCTTGCACGACGCGGTCGCGCAGGGTGGGAACGGTGGGCTCCTGCGCCAGGCGCAGGCCGGTGAGCGAGGGGCGGGCCTGCTCGGGGCGGATGGACGCCTGAGCGGCGTCGGGAATCCAGGAAAGCGTCAGGGCAATGATGGGTGCTGACAGGAATACGGGAATGCGTAGTTTGGCAATTCGGGCTTTTCGCGTGGGCGGCGTCATTACGTCACTTCAAAAATCGGAGTGGGCGGCATGGCTTTGCCTGGACAGGCAAGCCGGCGGAAAGGGGGCATCTCCGGGACGCAAAACCCCGGACTGCCATCTGATTGTAATGGAATAATGTTTCATTACATTTGTAGTGCAATGCAGCATTCTTGTCCGTGAAAGTTACTGCGTCCGCAGGCCATCGACTCCTCGAATATGACACTTCATCTTCCGCGGGCTCGGGCATAATCGTCGCCATCGGCCCTGCGGCCCGGCAAGCCGGCAGCGGCCGCGGTTACAGATAAGATGAGAAGCGGAGTAAAGCTCGATGATGAACGCAGTGCACCCTTTGTCTTCCATGAGCCGGCCGGAAGCCTTGCCCTTCGAGCCGTTCCAGGACGCTGTGGCGGCGGTGGAGCGCCTGATTGAAATCTATGCGCGCAATACGGCTTTCCTGCGCGCCGCCTTCCGCGAAGTGCTGAAAGGCTCCAGCACCGGCCGCGAGCGCGCCCGGGCCTACTATCCCGCCATCCGTATCGTCGTGGAAACCTACGATCCCATCGATACGCGGCTGTCGTACGGTCACGTGGCCGAGCCGGGCGTCTACCAGACCACCGTCACGCAGCCGGCGCTGTTTCGCGATTACCTGATAGAGCAGGTAAGCCAGCTGTTGCAGAATCATCGGGTAGCGGTGGAGGTCGGAGAATCCGATTCCCCCATCCCGCTGCATTTTGCCTTCCCCGAAGGCGCCTACGTCGAAGGCGAGCACCTGGAAGCCTTGAAGCGGCCCCTGCGCGACCTGTTCGACGTGCCCGACCTGGCGGTGACAGACGACGCCATCGTCAACGGTTCGTGGCGCGGCAAGGAAGGCGAGCCGAAGCCGCTGGCGCCGTTCACGGCCCAGCGCGTGGATTATTCGCTGCATCGCCTGCAGCACTACACCGCGACCGCTCCGGCGCACTTCCAGAACTTCGTGTTGTTCACCAACTACCAGTTCTACGTGGATGAGTTCTGCGCTCGCGCCCGGGCCTTGATGGCCAGCGGCAACGAAGACTACGACATGCTGGTCGAGCCAGGCAATCGCATCACGCGCAGGGGTGAAAGCGGGCCGGGCGACGAGGACCAGGCCATCCGCCTGCCCCAAATGCCCGCGTATCACCTGGTGCGCGGGGACCATTCCGGCATCACGCTCGTGAACATAGGCGTGGGCCCGTCCAACGCCAAGACCATTACGGACCACATCGCGGTGCTGCGCCCGCATGCCTGGCTGATGCTGGGCCACTGCGCCGGCTTGCGCGACTCCCAACGGCTGGGCGACTACGTGCTGGCGCATGGTTACGTGCGCGAAGACCACGTCCTGGACGACGACCTGCCCACCTGGGTGCCGGTGCCCGCGCTAGCCGAGGTGCAGGTCGCGCTGGAGCAGGCGGTCGAAGAGGTGGCGGGGCTGTCCGGCTGGGATCTGAAGCGCATCATGCGCACGGGCACCGTCGCGACCATCGACAACCGCAACTGGGAACTGCGCGACCATCTGGAACTGGTGGAACGTTTTGCGCAGTCCCGCGCCATCGCGCTGGACATGGAGTCCGCCACCATCGCGGCCAACGGCTTTCGTTTCCGGGTGCCGTATGGCACTTTGCTGTGCGTGTCGGACAAGCCGCTGCATGGCGAGCTGAAGTTGCCCGGCATGGCCAGCGCCTTCTATCGCCGACAGGTGAACCAGCATCTGGAGATCGGCATCCGCGCCCTGGAACGGCTGCGCGACATGCCGCCGGAGCGCCTGCATTCGCGCAAGCTGCGCACCTTCATGGAAACGGCGTTTCAATAGGTGTGTTGATCCGTCCCCGAGGCCGTCCGATTTCACCGGATGGGGCCTCTTGCGCTATTCTCGCCGGTTGCTTGGAAATTCCCAGGCACCTGGCGCTGCGCGCGGGTGCCTTCATGACCTGAAGGAAATGCATTTTGGCACCATCGGAACACGATGAACGTCGCTCCGGCGGCACGCGCAAGACGAAGGCGGACCGGCCTTCCGAACTGCGCCGCACGCTGTCCGCGCGCCACCTGACCATGATCGCGGTAGGTGGGTCGATCGGCACTGGCTTGTTCGTGGCCTCGGGCGCGACGATCGCCAAGGCCGGGCCGGGCGGGGCGTTGCTGGGCTATGTGCTGATCGGCATCATGGTCTATTTCCTGATGACAAGCCTGGGCGAGCTCGCTGCCGCCATGCCGGTTTCCGGGTCTTTCTCCACCTACGGCGCCCGCTACGTCGAAGACGGCTTCGGTTTCGCCCTTGGCTGGAACTATTGGTACAACTGGGCAGTGACCGTTGCCGTGGACCTGGTGGCGGCGCAGCTTGTCATGGCTTACTGGTTTCCGGACGTGCCCGGCTTCTACTGGAGCGCCTTGTTCCTGGCGATCACCTTCGGCCTGAACGCCATGTCGGCGCGCGGCTTCGGCGAGGCCGAGTTCTGGTTTGCGCTGATCAAGGTTATCGCCGTGCTGGCCTTCGTGGCGATGGGCGTGATGATGCTGCTGGGCATTATCCGTGGCGGCGAGACCGGCGGCCTGGCCAACTGGACCGTGGGCGACGCGCCTTTTTCCGGTGGCTTCGCGGCGCTGATCGGCGTGGCCATGGTGGTCGGTTTTTCCTTCCAGGGCACCGAGCTCATTGGCATCGCCGCGGGCGAATCCAAGGACCCGGCGCGCAACCTGCCGCGGGCGGTGCGCCAGGTGTTCTGGCGCATTCTGCTGTTCTATGTGGCGGCCATCCTGGTCATCGGCCTGCTCATTCCCTATACCGACCCGCATCTGCTGCGCAACGAGGTCGAGGATATCAGCGTCAGCCCCTTTGCCCTGATTTTCGAGCGCGCCGGTCTGCTGGGGGCGGCCTCCATCATGAACGCGGTGGTGCTGACGTCGGTGCTGTCTGCCGGCAATTCCGGCATGTATGCCGCCACGCGCATGCTCTACAGCCTGGCACGG
This sequence comes from Achromobacter sp. D10, assembly GCF_035282245.1. Classification (NCBI taxonomy): domain Bacteria; kingdom Pseudomonadati; phylum Pseudomonadota; class Betaproteobacteria; order Burkholderiales; family Alcaligenaceae; genus Achromobacter; species Achromobacter sp. D10. The sequence continues at coordinate 615,156 of NZ_JAYJLE010000004.1, read as the reverse complement.
GAAGGCAAGGCGCCACGCATCTTCGGCCGGATCTCGCGCAGCGGCGTCCCGCTGTGGGCGCTGCTGGCGACGACCGCCGTGGCCGCGCTGTGCTTTTTCACCTTTGTCTTCAGCCCTAACGCAGTCTATATCTGGCTGCTCAACACCTCGGGCATGACGGGCTTCATCGCGTGGCTAGGCATCGCCATCAGCCACTATCGCTTCCGTCGCGGTTACGTAAAGCAAGGCCACAACCTGGCCGATCTGCCCTATGTGTCGCCGTTCTTTCCATTTGGACCGATTTTTGCTTTCGTGTTGTGCCTGATCATCACGCTGGGGCAGAACTACCAGGCCTTCCTGCAAGACAAGATCAACTGGGGCGGGGTGGTCGCGACCTATATCGGCATCCCGTTGTTCCTGCTGATCTGGGCCGGTTACAGGTTGGTGCGCGGCTCGCGCTTTGTGAGCTACCGCGACATGCATTTCCCCGACGCGCGGGCGCGTAGCGCTTATCTGGATTCGGCGCTGCGCGGCGAGCCCGCGGCGGGCGAGGCGCGTTGAAGGCTGGTCAAGCCAGCGCTTCGATGACGGCTTCCGGTTTACGTTCGATGACGCTACGTAGTACCAGGGCAGGACCGCGCGGTGAGCGATCACCGCGTTCCCAGTGCCGAAGCGTCGCCGTCAATGTAAGGGCGGCGGCCGTGGCCTTGGCACGGGCGGGCGCGGACAAGTAAGCCGTCGCCCGTGGGCCGGTTACTCGATGTTCTGCGCCTGTTCCCGCATTTGCTCGATCAGCAGCTTGAGGTCCATGGCCGCGCGGGTGACTTCCATGCTGCCGGCCTTGGAGCCCAGCGTGTTGGCTTCACGGTTCATTTCCTGGAACAGGAAGTCCAAGCGCTTACCGGCGCTGCCGGCGTTTTTCTTGCCGGCAGTCTGCTTGCCGCCACCGTCGCCCAGCAGGTGGCGCAACTCTTCCAGGTGCGAGCGCAAGCGTGAAAGCTCTTCCGCCACATCGATGCGCAGCGCAAAAAGGTTTGCCTCCTGGGACAGGCGTTCCGACAGTTCCGCGCCCGAAATGTGGGTGAAGCCGCCGGGGAAAGCGGATTCCACGCTTTCGCGCAGCTTGGCGGCGAGTTTGTCGCGATGGTCGGCCAGCAGCTGGGGCAGGTGTGCCTGCACCAGCTCCACGATGCGCGCTACGCCGTCGGCGCACTCGCGCATCATGCCGGCCAGGCGTTCGCCTTCGCGCTCGCGGCCTTCCTGCAGTTGCGTCAGCGCCTGTTGGGCGGCCTGCAAGCAGGCGGCTCCCCAGACCTGCGGGTCGAGCGCGTCGTTGGCGCGCTGCCCGGGCCAGTTGAACAGTTCGACCAGGCGCGGGGCGGCGATGTCCGGGAGGATGCGGCGTGCCGCCTGCAATTGTTCAGCCAGGCTTTCCAGCCAGGCGGGTTCCAGCTTGGACAGGTCGGTGCTGGCATTGCGCGTATAGGAAACGCGGATTTCGACCTTGCCTCGCGCCAGGTTGGCGGTCAGCAGTTCGCGCAGCGGCGTTTCCACGTGGCGCAATTCGTCGGGCAGACGGAAATAGAGGTCGAGGAAGCGGCTGTTGACGCTGCGGAATTCGAGCGCAAGCGTGCCTTGCTCGAGGTCTGCGCGGGCGTTGCCGAAAGCGGTCATGCTGCGAATCATGATTTGCGTGTCCTGGAAATGCTTTTTATTGGGAGCCGGTGGTGCCGGCGGCCGCGCCAGCCGGGTTTTCGGCGCGGAAACAGGGGTTTGTACCGGTTGTATCGCGGCAGGATACTCCAAGCGGCGCTTTCCTGCGGGCCAGCCCGTACAATGCGGCGGATCTAAGCCACGTCTGGAGTTTGCCTGTGACCACTACCCCCGCCATCGCCCGTCCCTCGGGCCGCGCCGTCGACGAATTGCGGCCGTTCAGCCTGGAGCGCGGATTCACGCGCTACGCCGAAGGTTCGGTGCTGGTGAAGGCTGGCAATACCCATGTGTTGTGCACGGCCAGCGTATTAGAGAAAGTACCGCCTTTCCTGAAGGGGAAGGGGGAAGGCTGGGTAACGGCTGAATACGGCATGTTGCCGCGGGCCACCCACACGCGGGGCGACCGTGAGGCGGCGCGGGGCAAGCAAAGCGGCCGGACCCAGGAAATCCAGCGCTTGATCGGCCGCAGTCTGCGCGCGGTGTTCGACATGAAGGCGCTGGGCGAGCGCACGCTGCATCTGGATTGCGACGTCTTGCAGGCAGACGGCGGCACGCGCTGCGCCAGCATTACCGGCGCCTGGGTGGCGGCGGCCGATGCCGTTGCGTTGTTGATGAAGCGCGGCGACCTCGCCGCGAATCCGATCCGTGATGCGGTCGCGGCTGTGTCCGTCGGCCTGGTGCAGGGCCGCGCCGTGCTGGACCTGGATTACGAGGAAGACTCGGCCTGCGACGCCGACGTGAACGTGATCATGACCGGTAGCGGGGCGTTCGTGGAAGTGCAGGGCACGGGCGAGGGCGCGACCTTTACCCGCGCGGAGCTGGACACGATGCTGGTCCTGGCCGAAAGCGGCATCGCGGGCCTGGTGCGCGCGCAGCGCGCTGCGCTGGCCTGATCGGCATCAAAAGAAACGGGTTGGACGCGGATCCCGCGGCCAACCCGTAGATTCGGCGACGGGCTTTACTTCGACGCCAGCAGCATTCCCATTTTTTCCGCCTTTTCCAGATTCCAGATCGCGGCGATCAACCCGTGCAGTTCTTGTTCGGTAGCGGCGTCCGCGTAGCGGCCCAGACTTAGCGTTTTGTCCTCGATTTCCGCCCGGCTCAGGGTGTTGCCCGGATCGCCCTTGGGTTCATCCACGCGGCCATGCAGCTTGCGGCCGTCGCGGGTGTAGACGGTGACCTTGCCGATCCAGCGTTGCGGGTAGGCGCCGTCGACCTCGGGGTCCAGCTCCATTTCGACCTTGCCGCGGAACGTGGCCACGCCCGGATCGTCCAGGCCCGCGTCGAACTCCGCCAGGCCCGCTCGGCCCTGGCGCGCGATAAGCGCCAAAACCGTTCCCATCGAGAACTTGGATTGGTGCACGGTCTGCGGATTGACGACGGGGCCCAGCACGTCGATGGCGCCCTGGTGCACATGGGCCACCACCCGCTCGATATCCGCTTCGGTCAGATTGTTGTCACGCAAGGCCTGCTGCAACGCGTCGGCGGCGGGATGGGTATGGCGGCAGGAGGCATGGAACTTGAACGAGGTTTCGGCCAGCGCCCAGCGTTCGCCCAGACGGTCGCAGAGGCGGCTGGGATCCGCGTCGGTGGACATGCCCGCAGCCATGCCCTGCGGACCTTCCAGGATATGGCGCGCGCCCGTGAAACCTTCGCGCGCCAGATAGGCGGCGGTGATACCGTCGGCGGCGGCCTTGGCGGTGTGCAACTGCTTGGAATCCGCCGCATCGCGCAGGAATTCCCAGAGGCCCGCGGCCTGCGTGCCGGCCGAGCCCAGCGCGTGCAGCATTTCCTCGGCGGACAGATTGAGCAAGCGGCCGGTGGTGACCGCGGCCGCCAACGTGCCCGCGGTGCCGGTCGTGTGGAAAATTTTGTAGTGCGAACGGCCTAGGAATTCGCCCACGCGGATGCCCACTTCATAGCCGGCTACGGAGGCGACCAACAGGTCCCGGCCGGAGCGGCCCAGTGCCTGGGCTACCGCCAATGCGGGAGGGAAAACCACCGCGGCGGGGTGGAATACGGAACCGTTGTGCACGTCGTCCTGCTCGACGACGTGAGCGGCCGCGGCGTTGACCATGGCGGCGAACAGCGGCGTGGTGCGGCGGCGGGTGATCAGGACTTCGCTCGGCCCGTCGGCCGGCCCCATCGCGGCGGCGTAGCGGTCGATGGCCTGCACGGCGCGAGCGGAGGCGCCGGCCAGGATGGAGGCCAGGCAGTCCAGCAGCAGGTCCTCGGCGCGGCGCAGTACCGGGGCCGGAATGTCTTCGTAACGCAGGTTTGCGGCGAAGGCCGCGAGTTCGGCGCTCAGGTGCGGGATGTCGTTGGCAGCGGTCATTGGTGTCGGTACCGGATCAGAAGGAGCGGGGCAGGCCCAGGATGTGCTCAGCCACGTAGGACAGGATCAGGTTGGTCGAGATGGGGGCAACCTGGTAGAGGCGGGTCTCGCGGAACTTGCGTTCGACATCGTATTCCGTGGCGAAGCCGAAGCCGCCATGGAACTGCAGGCAGGCGTTGGCGGCTTCCCAGGATGCGTCGGCTGCGAGCAGCTTGGCCATATTGGCCTGGGCGCCGCAGGGTTCGTGCGCGTCGAACAGGCGGCAGGCTTCATAGCGCATGAGGCTGGCGGCTTCGACGTTGATGTGGGCGCGGGCAATGGGGAACTGCACGCCCTGGTTTTGGCCAATAGGGCGGCCGAATACCATGCGTTCCTTGGCGTAGGCGGTGACCTTGTCCACGAACCAGTAGCCGTCGCCGATGCACTCGGCGGCGATGAGGGTGCGTTCGGCGTTCAGGCCGTCCAGGATGTACTTGAAACCTTTGCCTTCTTCGCCGATCAGGTTCTCTTCGGGGATTTCCAGGTTGTCGAAGAACAGCTCGTTGGTCTCGTGGTTGACCATGTTGGGGATCGGCCGGATCGACATGCCGTGCTTCACCGCGTGATGCAGGTCCACGAGGAAGATCGACATGCCTTCCGATTTGCGCGTGACCTGGTCCAACGGCGTGGTGCGCGCCAGGAGGATCATCAGGTCGGAATGCTGCACGCGAGAGATCCAGACCTTTTGGCCGTTGATGACGTAGCGGTCGCCGCGTTTGACGGCGGTGGTCTTGATCTTGGTGGTATCGGTGCCGGTGGTGGGTTCGGTCACGCCCATCGACTGCAGACGCAGTTCGCCGGCGGCGATGCGGGGGAGGTATTCGCGTTTCTGGGCCTCGGAGCCGTGGCGCAGCAAGGTGCCCATGTTGTACATCTGGCCGTGGCAGGCGCCAGAGTTGCCGCCGCTGCGGTTGATTTCTTCCATGATGACCGAGGCTTCGGTAAGCCCCAGGCCGGAGCCGCCGTATTCCTGTGGGATCAGCGCGGCCAGCCAGCCCGCCTCGGTCAGGGCGCGGACGAAGGCTTCAGGGTAGCCGCGTTCTTCGTCGACCTTGCGGAAATATTCGGAGGGGAACTGGGCGCAGAGGTCGCGCACGGCTTCGCGGATGTCCTGGTAGGCGTGGGAGGCGTTGGGCATGATGCTGTTTTCTGTATGGGTAATGGATCGTTGCAGCGTTCAATGTGCCGCAAAGCAGCCGTCCCTGCCAATTCACAATTGCTTAATACGGGGTTCGGTTTCATGACGGGAGTTTGTCATCGGGACGTCGGGGTTGTGTCAAGAAATTGCCAAACTGCATGGCCATAATCCGCCAGAACGCCGCCGCGGGCGGCAGGTTCTGTACGGATGGATATGCGGAAAAACATCAAGGTCACCACGGCGTTGTCTGCCATTCTTGCGTTGTTTGTGGTGCTGTTCGCGGTGGCGGCGGCAGCGGGCATCGCTGTGCTGCGCGAGAACCGCGCGGATATCGAGGCCCTGGGCCGAGGCAGCATCGAGCGCGCCAGCGACCTGGCGGACCTGACAAGCCGGCTGTTCCAGGCGCGCGCCGCGCTCACGGACGCCAAGACGGCGATGGAGGGCGGCCTGGAAGAGGCGCGCAACCAGTCTTTGGAGCAGGCGGACACGCTCTTCAAGCAGGCGGCAGCCAGCCTGACGCGCCTGCGCGAAAATCCTGATACGAGCGCCCAGGGCGCGCCGCTATTCGACGGCGTGCTGGCAGCCTACGCCGCCTTCGCCGAGCAGACGCTGGCTCCCATGCACACGGCGATCAAGGGCTGGAATGGGATCGAGGTGAACCGTCTGGTGGACAAGGTGCTGCCGGCCAGCGGCGCTGCCTATGTGAAGCAGGCCGGCGCCTATCAGACCTATGCGCGAGACCAGGGCCAGGCCGCGGTCGCCAGCGCCAGTCTTACGCTGGAGCGGGTGATCGCGGTGGCGGCGGGCGTGCTGGCGTTGGTTCTGCTGCTGGCCGTGCTGATCCGGCTGGCTTTCCGCCGGAACATCCTGAGGCCCTTGAACGAGGCCGGTGCGCATTTCGACCGCATCGCCGACGGCGACCTGACGGGCGCGATTGCGATGCGCGGCGACAACGAGATCGGCGTCCTGTACAGCGCCATGCGGCGCATGCAGACGGGGTTGTCGGCGGCCGTGGCTTCGGTGCGCCACGGCGTGGAAGAAATTCATACCGGCTCGGGCGAAATCGCAGCGGGTGGCGCGGACATGTCGGATCGCACGGCGCGCCAGGCGGGGTCGCTGCAGGAAGCGTCGGCCAACATGATGCAGCTGGCGCACACCGTGCAGCTAACCGCGGGTAACGCCGATCTGGCCAGCCGACAGGCGCTTGGCGCCACCCAGCTGGCGCAACGTGGCGGCGAGGCGGTCGAGGAAGTCGTGCAGAGCATGCAGGGCATTGCCGAGAGCGCCCGTCGTATTGGCGAGATTGTCGGCGTGGTGGACAGCATCGCTTTCCAGACCAATATTCTCGCGCTCAACGCCGCCGTGGAAGCGGCGCGCGCGGGCGAGCAGGGCAAGGGATTTGCGGTGGTGGCGGGCGAGGTGCGGTCGCTGGCCCAGCGCAGCGCGCAGGCCGCCAAGGAAATCAAGGGCTTGATCGACGACTCGGCCGCGCGCGTGCAGGCGGGCGTGCGGCAGGTCGGCGTGGCGGGAGATACCATGCGCGACATGCTCCAATCGGTGGATCGCGTGACGCAGATCGTGGCCGAGATCTCCAGCGCCACCGCCGAACAAGCTGCCGGCATCGCCTCGGTGAATCAGGCCGTGGCGGACATTGAGCGCTCCACCCAGGAAAATGCCGCCATGGTGGAGCAGACCGCCGCCGCGGCCGCCGCCCTGGAAGCCCAGGCCCAGGGGTTGCGCCGCGCGGTGTCGGTGTTCCAGATCGCCCAGCCGGCCAGCACTGCGGCCCGGCAGGACTCAACTGTCGAGCTGCGGCAGGATGCCGCCGGTGTAGCGCTCGGCCACCAGCGACAAGTTCCCGTGCTTGACCTTGTGCTTGACATGCGCGGCGGCCGACGCGATGTCCTCAGGGCGGATGCGCTCGCATAACGACGGCGTCACGGTGAGGGCGCCCACGCCCAGCGTCACAAAGGGAAAGTAGCGGGGCACCCCGTAGCGGTCCTCCGCTTCAATCCCGCCGTTGCGGCGGCCTTCGTCGTCGTACAGGTCCATGGCGCGGTCGTTGAATTCCGCGATGATGCGTCGCACCCGAGCCATCCAGTCAGGACTGCGCAGCAGCACCACGAAATCGTCGCCGCCCACATGGCCGACGAAGTCGCGCTGGGGATCGCAGTGGCGCTTGATGACTTCGGCCGTGAGCATGATCATGTCGTCGCCGCGCCAATAGCCATAGACGTCGTTGAAGGGCTTGAAGTTGTTCAGGTCGCCATAGCAGATGGTGAAGTCGTCCGCGTCCTCCAGCAGGGTGGCAATGTGCCGGCTGATGGGAATGTTGCCGGGCAGGGAAGTCAGCGGATTGGCGTAGCGCGCCGCTTCGATGCGCATTTCCGTCACCGAGCGCACCAGCGTTTCGCCGGTGGCCAGGCCATCGTAGCGGCCTTCGCGTGTAATGATCAGGCCGTCCATCAAATAGCGCTGGTCTTCGGAGATCAGCACATGGCTCAGCTGATCGATGGATACGTCCAGGTCGACCAGCACCGGTTCGGCGTTCATGAACGTGGAGCAGGCGTCCCGTCCGAAGAGTTCGCGTGTGTAGCGCTGCGCGTAATGTTCGGAGAAGTCGCGGCGGTTGATGATGCCAACCGGGCGATTGTCGTCATCCACCACCGCCACGGCGTGCATGTCTTTGTGCTCGATGAACAGCCGGTGCACGTCGTCATTGGTGTGCCCGGTCAGCTGAACGGCTGGGGCCTCGACGCGCAGGCTGGCGGCGGTGCCTCCCGCGCCGCGTTGGGCCGGGGCGGCAGGTGAGCGTTGCCTCAACGAGTCCCGCAAGGGGGGAGCGAGCTCGGTCAGCAGCGTTTCGTCGGGCCGGCCCAGCAACCAGCCTTGCGCGTACCGGATGTCCATTTCACGCACCACCGCCAAATCCTCGGCGGTTTCGATACCCTCGGCCACGATGGTCGTACCGAGGTGCTGCGCCACTTTCAGGATGGCGCGCACCATGTTTTGTTTGCGTTCGTCATGGCCGATACCGTCGAAGAAGTAGCGGTCGATCTTGACCAGGTCCGGCTGCATTTCGGCCCATAGCTGGAGATTGGAATTGCCCACGCCATAATCATCCAGCGCGACCCGCATGCCGTATGCGCGCAGGCAGGCGAATGCGCCCGCCAGCTCCGCCATATGCTCGGACAGGGGATCCTGTTCGGTCAGCTCGACAATGATGCTGGACGGCGCCAGTGAGCAATTCTTGAGCAGGCGCTGGGGCATTTCCTCGCCCCACAGGGTCCAGTAGTGAAGCAGCGCCGAGCCGGACAGGTTCAGGAACAGCATGCCGGCGGCGTCGTGCTGATGAAAACCCTGGGCGCCGGCGCGAAAGCTCGCGAGCTCCAGCTGGGGATGCAAGCCTTGGCGGCGGGCCTCGGCAAACAGGGCGTCGGGAAAGTGCAAGGCCGTGTCGGCGGGCCCGCGGATCAGGCTTTCATGACCGTAGATGCGACTGTGGGAAAGATCGACCACCGGCTGGAACCGCGGGCGCAACAGCCGTTCGCGCAAGATGCCGGCAAGGCTCACGTGCGCTGACGCGCAGTCCAGGGGAGTTGAGGGCGCGCGGGCCGCTACCGGCCGGGGCAAAGCGTGAATGGGGTCCATCGCCGGTGCGTTCAGATACTATCAGTGACAAGTTTGATCATATTGACAACGGAATATGTCTGCGTTGTTTCGCCGACGGCTGGCGCGCCATCTTCAGGCAGCGGCCGTCCGGCTGTCAACACAGATCCCGCCATATCCTTCCAACGCACGTGGGCATCGCGCGTACCGGGCGGCGCGCGACGCCGGCGCCCTATACAATTTGCCCATGACTGCTCCCAAGATTCCCGATTCCCTGCGCCGCGTCGTGCTGGCCTCCAATAACGCCGGCAAGTTGCGCGAGTTCTCCGCCTTGTTCGCGCCCCTGGGCATAGAGCTGGTGCCCCAAGGCGAACTGGGGGTGCCCGAAGCCGAAGAACCTCACGTTACGTTCGTTGAGAATGCGCTGGCCAAGGCCCGCCATGCGAGCCGCCTGACCGGCTTGCCAGCCCTGGCGGACGACTCCGGCCTGTGCGTGGCGGCACTGGACGGCGCGCCGGGCGTGTATTCGGCGCGCTATGCCAAGATGCATGGCGGCGAAAAGTCCGACCAGGCCAATAATGATCTGCTGGTGCGCAAGCTGGCCGGTGTCGCGGACCGTAGCGCCTGGTATGTCGCCGTGCTTGCGTTGGTGCGTTCCGAGAATGACCCGCGGCCGCTCATCGGCGAAGGCCTGTGGCATGGCGAGATCATCGACCAGCCCGAAGGCGCCAACGGGTTTGGCTACGACCCGCATTTCTACCTGCCCGACCAGGCCCTGACCGCCGCCGCCCTGGACCCGGAGGAAAAGAACCGGCTAAGCCACCGCGCCCGCGCGTTGCGCGAACTGTTGAGCAAGCTGAGCCAGGCTTGACGAGAACGCCGCACGGCGCCTGGTCCAGGAATTACGCATGTCCATCATCATTCCCATCCGCAACGACCTGGGCGCGCAGCCGTCGCGCCTGAAGGTTCCGGCCGGCGCCACGCTGACCAGCCTGCCGCCCCTTTCGGTCTACGTGCACGTACCGTGGTGCGTGCGCAAATGTCCTTATTGCGACTTCAATTCGCACGCTGCGGCGGGCGAGATTCCGGAACGCGCCTATCTGGATGCCTTGCGCAGCGATCTCGAGCAGGCGCTGCCCTCCATCTGGGGGCGCCAGGTGGTGTCGGTGTTCATCGGCGGGGGCACCCCCAGCCTGCTGTCATCGGCGGGGCTGGACGAACTGCTCGCGATGCTGCGCGCCTGTCTGAACCTCTGGCCTGACGCCGAGATCACGATGGAGGCCAATCCCGGCACCGCCGAGGCCGGGCGTTTCCGCGACTATGCCGCCAGCGGCGTGACGCGGTTCTCGCTGGGCATCCAGAGTTTCGACGACGCACAGTTGAAAAAGCTGGGCCGCATCCACGACAGCGCGCAGGCGAGGGCGGCGATCGAGATGGCGCAGCGCGCGGTCCCGCGCGTCAACCTGGACATGATGTTTGCCCTGCCCGGACAGACGCTGGACGCCTGTGTGGCGGATCTTCGGCAAGCCGTGGCGTTTGGCACCGAGCATCTCTCGCTCTATCACCTCACGATGGAGCCCAATACCGTCTTCGCGAAGTTTCCGCCCGAAGACCTGCCCGACGACGACACCAGCGCAGCCATGCAGGACGCCGTTGAAGCCGAGCTGGCGGCGGCGGGCCTCGCGCGCTATGAAGTTTCCGCGTATGCCAAGCCCGGCGCCCGCTGCCGCCATAACCTGAATTACTGGGAGTTCGGCGATTACCTCGGCCTGGGTCCCGGCGCGCATGGCAAGCTGTCCTTCCATGACCGCATCTTGCGCGAGGCACGCCTGCGCGGGCCCGAGTCCTGGATGCAGGCCGCCATGGCCCGGGACGGCAGCCATATCGCCGAAAGCCGCCAGGTCGGCCCAGATGAGCTGCCCTTCGAATTCATGTTGAATGCCTTGCGGCTGAAGGACGGTGTCGCGGCCACCGCGTTCCATGAACGCACCGGCCTGTCGCTGGCGGCCATTGCGCACCAATTGGAGGCAGCATCCCGGCGGGGCTTGCTGGATGCCGACCCCACGCGGCTGCGGGCCACTCCATTGGGCTGGAGATTCCTCAATGACCTGCAGGAAATGTTCCTGTAGCCTCAATGCACCATAGTGGGGCGTTCATGCCCCACTATTTGCACCATTATGGTGCTACATTTTCCAATGACCGAGCCGACTTCCCCGGGGAATCCCGGGGGTAGAACCTGGCACGCTTATTGCTTCCCTCTTTTATGCCAGTCGACGGGTGGAGCCCTCGACCTTTTTATCTAATGGAGATGACATGGCAAGCCCGAAAGACGTCCTGAAACAGATCGCCGATAACGAAGTCAAATTCGTGGATTTCCGCTTTACCGACACGGTTGGCCGCGAGCACCACGTTTCCGTGCCCGTCAGCCAGATCGACGAAGACAAGCTGGAAAGCGGGCAGGCTTTCGACGGTTCGTCGATCCCGGGTTGGAAGGGCATCGAAGCGTCCGACATGCTGCTCATCCCCGACTGCGCCACCGCCAACCTGGATCCGTTCCGCGAAGAGCCGACCATGATCCTGTCGTGCGACGTGGTCGAACCCTCCGACCTGAAGGGCTATGACCGCGACCCGCGTTCGCTGGCCAAGCGCGCCGAAGCCTACCTGAAGTCCTCCGGCCTGGGCGATACCGCCTATTTCGGTCCGGAACCTGAATTCTTCGTGTTTGACGGCGTGACCTGGAATAGCGACATGTCCGGCACTTTCGTCAAGATCAAGTCCGAAGAAGCGCCCTGGTCCTCGGGCCTGGAGTTCGAAGGCGGCAACACCGGCCACCGTCCCACCGTCAAGGGCGGCTACTTCCCCGTGCCGCCGGTCGATTCGTTCCAGGACATGCGTTCGGAAATGTGCCTGCTGATGGAACAAATGGGCGTGCCGGTCGAAGTGCACCACCATGAAGTGGCCGGCGCCGGCCAGCTCGAAATCGGCACCAAGTTCAGCACCCTGGTGCAGCGCGCCGACTGGACGCAGATCGTCAAGTACGTGATTCACAACGTGGCCCACGCCTACGGCAAGACCGCCACGTTCATGCCCAAGCCCATCGTCGGCGACAACGGCTCCGGCATGCACGTCCACCAGTCCATCTGGAAGGACGGCCAGAACTTGTTCGCGGGCAACGGCTACGCCGGCCTGTCCGAATTCGCGCTGTACTACATCGGCGGCATCATCAAGCACGCTCGCGCGCTGAACGCCATTACCAACCCCGGCACGAACTCGTACAAGCGCCTGGTTCCGCACTACGAAGCGCCCGTGAAGCTGGCCTATTCGGCCCGCAACCGCTCGGCCTCGATCCGCATCCCGTACGTGGGCAATCCGAAGGCCCGCCGCGTCGAAGCGCGTTTCCCGGATCCCCTGGCCAACCCGTACCTGGCTTTCTCGGCCCTGATGATGGCCGGCCTGGACGGCGTGCAGAACAAGATTCACCCCGGCGATCCCGCCGACAAGAATCTGTACGACCTGCCGCCGGAAGAAGACGCCAAGATCCCGACCGTCTGCGCGTCGCTGGAGCAGGCTCTGGAAGCCCTGGACAACGACCGCGAGTTCCTGACCCGCGGCGGTGTGTTCAGCAACGACATGCTCAGCGCCTACATCGACCTGAAGATGGGCGATGTGAACCGTCTGCGCATGACGCCGCATCCCGTCGAGTTCGACATGTACTACAGCCTCTGATGCGTTGAGGCCGTAGCTGGAGGTCGCGCGATGTAGGCAGAAACCAGGGCCCACACCACGCGCACCCCCAGCTCGCGGTTCGACGTATTGCCCGCCAGGCGCAACGCCCGGCGGGCAGCGCGCCGGATTCCGGCGCTGCCGTCGCATTCCGCCTTCCCCTCACATTCGGGTATGTAGAAAATGAATGTAGAAGCTCTCGATTTGCTAGCCACGTCCGTTTTCCTGGTCAACGAACGCGGTCATATCGAATACGCCAATGCGGCCGCGGAAGACTTGTTCGGCCGTTCGCGCAAGCAACTGAGCGGCCATTCCGCCGCCACGTTGTTCGACAGTCCGGAAAACATCCAATCCTCCATCGATCGCGCCGCCGCCGGCCGCTACGCCGACGTCAGGCAGCTTGCCTCGTTGCGCCGTGCCGCCGAGTCCGTGGAAGTGTCGGTGACGACGATCGGACTGACGGGCCAGCCTTGGCCCGTGCTGATTGAAACCCGCGAGATCGAGCAGCGCGTGCTGGCCGACCGCAACCACCGGCTGGTTGACGAGATCGAAGCCCACCGCGAACTGCTGCGCAACCTTGCGCATGAAGTCAAGAATCCCCTGGGCGGTCTGCGCGGCGCCGCGCAATTGCTCGAAGCCGAGCTGCCCAGCGCAGCCCTGGCCGAATATACCCAGGTCATCATTTCCGAAGCCGACCGCCTGCAGGCACTGGTGGACCGCCTGAGCGGTCCGCAACGTGTGCCGCTGAACGCGCGGCCCGTGAACATCCATGAAATCTGCGAGCGCGTCTGCGCGCTGATCCAGGCCGAATTCCGCAATGACGTCACGCTGCTGCGCGACTACGATGCCTCGGTGCCCGACCTGAAGGGCGACGCCGCCCGTCTGATGCAGGCTGTTCTGAATGTGGCGCGCAATGCGGCGCAGGAACTGGTCGCGCGGCCCCAGGGGCCGCAAACCGAGCCGGGCGTGGTCACGCTGCGCACGCGTGTGGCGCGGCAAGTGATGCTGGCCCACCGGCAGCACCGCCTGGCGCTGGTGCTGTCCATCATCGACAACGGTCCCGGCGTGCCGGATCAGATACGGGACCGCATCTTTCATCCGCTGGTCACCGCCCGGGCAGGGGGCACCGGGCTGGGCCTGAGCCTGGCGCAGGACTTCGTGCAGCAGCACGGCGGCATCATCGAATTTGAATCCCGGCCCGGCCGCACCGAGTTCCGCCTGGTCCTTCCGATGGAGCCTGCACACTGATGAAACCCGTATGGATCGTCGATGATGACCAGGCTATCCGCTGGGTCCTGGAAAAGGCCCTGGCCCGCGCCGGGGTCCCCACCCGCAGTTTTTCCCAGTCGGCCGAGGTGCTGGAAGCGCTAGCGCGCGAAACGCCCGCCGCGCTGGTGTCCGATATCCGCATGCCTGGCGGGAACGGCCTGGAACTGCTGCGTCAGCTGAAAGAACGCAATCCGGGCTTGCCCGTGATTGTGATGACGGCGTTCGCCGACCTGGACAGCACAGTGTCCGCCTTCCAGGGGGGCGCTTTCGACTACCTGGCCAAGCCGTTCGATGTGAATGAGGCGGTAGCGCTGATCCAGCGCGCCATGCAGGAGTCGGCGCAGCCCGAAAATCCTGAAGCGCAGGGCGAGTCTGCACAGAACAACGAACGCTGGATGATGACGCAGTCCTCGTCCACCGCCATGCAGGAGGTGTTTCGCGCGATCGGCCGGCTGGCCCAGTCCAAGGTCACCGTGCTGATCACGGGCGAGTCCGGCACCGGCAAGGAGTTGGTGGCACGCGCCTTGCACGGCCACGGCGTGCGCGCCAGCGGCCCCTTCGTGGCGTTGAACGCGGCGGCCATTCCGCGCGACTTGCTGGAGGCCGAGCTGTTCGGCCACGAGCGTGGCGCGTTCACGGGCGCCAACAATCTGCGCCGCGGCCGCTTCGAAGAGGCGCACGGCGGCACGCTGTTCCTGGACGAAATCGGCGACATGCCGATCGAGTTGCAGACGCGTCTGCTGCGCGTGCTGGCCGAGGGCAGTTTCTACCGCGTCGGTGGCGCGCAACCCGTGCGCGTCGACGTGCGTATCGTGGCGGCCACCCACCAGCCGCTGGAGCAGCGGGTAGAGCAGGGGCTGTTCCGCGAGGACTTGTTCCACCGCCTGAATGTGATCCGGCTGCGCCTGCCGCCGCTGCGCGAACGGGTTGAGGACATTCCGGCGCTGGCGAGCCATTTCCTGACCGCCAGCGCCCGCGCCCTGGGCGTGCCGGTCAAGCGCCTGACGCCGGAAGCGCTGGCCGTGCTGTCCAAGTTCGACTTCCCGGGCAACGTGCGCCAGTTGGAGAACTTCTGCCACTGGTTGACGGTGATGGCGCCCGGCCAGACGGTGGAGCGGGCGGACTTGCCGCCGGAAATCCGTGCCATGGAGCACCAGCAGCAGCCAGGTCCGGCGCCGACGCTTTCGCGCCCCGCGGCGCCGATGGCGGGCGTGGGCACCGTGGTGCAGGCTGCCGCGTCCGTGGATGAAGGATCGCCGCGCAACTGGCAGGATTCGCTGTTGCGCGATGCGCAGTACCGACTGGAACGCGGCGAGCCCGCGGTCATGGCGACGTTGACGCGCCAGTTCGAGAAAATCCTGCTGCAAAGCGCATTGGATGCCAGCCGTGGCCGCCGTGTGGAAGCGGCCACGCGCCTGGGTATCGGCCGCAACACCATCACGCGCAAGCTGCGCGAGCTGGGCATCGAAGACGAGTGAGGGTGGGGCGCGCGGTGCGCGCCTTATCCCATCCCCAGCAGGCTTTCGCACAGCCGTGGCGACTTCAGTTTCTGCAGCCACCATTTCAAGGCCTCGCCTGGTGGTTCCGAGCGCCAGGCATAGGCTAGGTGTTCCGTCAGGGACATGCCTTCATCCGTTTCGCACACCACCAGCAGTCCCTGCGCCAGATAGGGCGCGGCCAGCGTCAGCGGCAGATAGCCGCACCCCAGGCCGCGCACCTGCGCGTCTATCTTGGCCTGCATGGTGGGCATGACCAGGGTGGGCTGTTCGGCCAGGATGCCGCGCGTTTGCGGCGCCAGGTTGCGGGAAGTGTCCGCCACCACCACGGCGCAGTAGCGGGTGATGTCGGCGCGGCTCAAGGGCTGCGGCAGGGCAGCAAGCGGATGGTGCGCGGCCACGCAGAAGCCGAACTGAGATTGCCCGATGGCTTGCGAGCGATATGGGCCGGTGGGCTCTCCTGCTGCGCCCGCGCCGATAACGAGGTCGGCTCGTCCCGAGGTCAGCGCGTCCCAGTTGCCGCTTAGCACTTCACTGGAAAAACGCAGCGTGGTGGCGCTGCCCAATGCCTGGAATTCTTCTATCAAGTCGTATAGCGGCCGCCACGGCAGGACCGCGCTGACCGCGATGCGCAATTCCACTTCCCAGCCCGTCGCGATGCGCTTGACCCGGCAGGCCAGGTCGTCCAGCGATTGCAATACATGGCGTCCGTCCTTCAGCAATGTTTCGCCGGCCGGGGTCAATAGCGCGCGGTGCCCCGAACGGTCGAATAACAACACGTCCAGCCCGTCTTCCAGCTTGCGGATCGAGTAGGTCACCGCGGAAGGCACCTTTCCCAGTTCGCGTGCCGCCTTGGCAAAGCTGCCGTGGCGCGCGATGGCGTCCACCAGGACGAGCAGTTCTGGGGTGATGGCTTGCATGATGACGGGCTCCGGAGCAGATATTCAAAAAATTTGAATGGTTCCGTCAAAATATAGCGCCAAACATGCGAGGCTGCACGCGCACAATATCACTCATGCCGGTGATGCAGCAGCTTCCAGCGATAGAATGAATGGCAAGCCCGGCTGCATAACCATTCACATAATTGAAATAGGAGTCCGCAATGCTTACCACTCGCCGCGCCGCTGAACGGGGTCACGCCAACCATGGATGGCTGGACTCGTTTCACACCTTTTCCTTCGCCAACTATTACGATCCGGCCCACATGGGATTTGGCGCCCTGCGCGTGATCAATGACGACCGCATCGCGGCCGGCCGCGGCTTCGGCACGCACGGCCATCGCGACATGGAGATCATCACCTATGTGCTGGACGGCGCGATCGCCCACAAAGACAGCATGGGCAGCGGTTCGACCATTCAGCCGGGCAACGTGCAGCGCATGAGCGCAGGCCGCGGCGTGATGCACTCGGAGTTCAACCCGCTGTCGGATCGGGAAACGCACATGCTGCAGATCTGGATCGAGCCCGACGTGGCCGGTATTGCGCCGGAATACGAAGAGCGCAGCTTCAGCGACGAGCAAAAGCGCGGTCGGCTGCAGGCCCTGGTATCTTCTGATGGCGTGGACGGTTCGATGAAGATCCATCAGGACGCGCGCCTGTATGCGGGGCTTTTCGACGGCGATGAAGCGGCAGTCCTTGATCTGGCAGCCGGCCGCCGCGCCTGGGTGCACGTGGCGCGCGGCAGCCTGACCGTCAACGGGGTCGAACTCTCGGCCGGTGACGCGCTTGCCATCACCGATGAGCCTCGGGTCGAGCTCTCGGCGGGCAAGAATGCCGAAGTGCTGGTTTTCGACCTGGCCTGAAGCAGCATGGCTGGCGAGCGGCTCGCGCTTGCCAGCCCGTACCATTTTTCCATGCAAGCGGCTGGCCTTAAGATGGGCCTTGGCCCCAACAACCGGCCCTAGGCCTCAATACCCGGAGACCCGATCATGTCCACCTTGTCCGAAGCAGGCGAAAGCCAGATTGAATCCGTCGTGGTGCCGCGCACCAGCGACCTGGGCGGCTTTTCCGTGCGCCGCGCAATTCCGTCCGCGCAGCGCCGCACCGTGGGGCCTTTTGTTTTCCTGGATCACATGGGTCCGGTCGAATTTACGCCCGGTTCGGGCATCGACGTGCGTCCGCATCCGCATATCGGCCTGTCCACCGTGACTTATCTGTACGAAGGGTCCATGGTGCACCGCGACGGGGCGGGCAATACCCAGACCATCCTGCCGGGCGAAGTCAACTGGATGACGGCCGGTCGCGGCATCGTGCATTCGGAACGCTCTTCGCCCGAAAGCCGGCAGGCCGCGCAACGCCTCTGTGGCCTGCAGATCTGGGTGGGCCTGCCTAAGGAACACGAGGAAACCGATCCCGGCTTTACGCACTACGGGCTGGACGCGCAACCGGTGATCGAAGGCGAGGGAGTGCGAGCCCAGGTGGTGGCGGGTTCGCTATTCGGCAAGACATCGTCGGTGAAAACGCTGTCGCCGCTGTTTTATGGCGACCTGCAGCTGCAGGCGGGCGCGACCACGGTGTTACCGGCCGAGCACGAAGAACGTGCTGCCTATTTGGCGCAAGGCACCGTGGAGATCGACGGACAGGAGTTCGAGAGCGGCCGCCTGGTCGTGTTCGCTCCCGGCCGTCCGGTGCAGATCCGTGCCAAGACCGCGGCGCGCTTCGCCGTGCTGGGTGGCGAGCCCTTGGACGGCCCGCGCTTCGTCTGGTGGAACTTCGTCTCCAGCAACAAGGACCGTATCGAACAGGCCAAGCAGGATTGGCAGCGCAACCGTTTTGACCAGATCGTGCCCGGCGACGAGACCGAGTACATCCCGCTGCCCGAACCGCGCGCCTGAGCAGGCGGCGACCCTGCCGCGCGGGCATCGCGCGGCAGGCAGTATGATGCGCCTCCAACCGCAACAACAATCCGGGACGGAGACATCATGCATCGTTATACCTACAACGCGCTGCGCGGCTTGGCCGCGCTGGCGCTGATCCAGGGCGCCAACGCGGCAATCGCCGCCGGCTATCCGGCCAAACCCATTACTTTCATCGTGCCCTATACCGCAGGCGGTACCACTGACTTGGTGGCGCGCACAGCGGGCCAGAAAGTGGCTGAAAAGCTGGGTCAGCCCGTTATTGTGGAAAATCGGCCAGGCGCGGGTGGCAATATCGGGATGGATGCGGTGGCCAAGGCGGCGCCGGATGGCTACACCATCGGTTTCGGCGCCATATCCACGAACGCGTTGAATCCCTTTGTCTATCCGTCCATGCCTTTCGATCCGACCAAGGATTTCACGGGCGTCAGCATGCTGGGCGCATCCACCGTGGTGCTGGAAGTCGGCCCCGCCTTGAAGGTGGACAGCGTCAAGGACCTCGTCGCCTATGCCAAGCAGCATCCGGGCACTTCATTCGGCACGCCGGGCACCGGCACCTCCATGCATTTGGCTGGCGTGATGTTTGATCAGTTGACCGGCGCGGGCATGCAGCACATTCCGTACAAGGGCAGCGCGCAGGGGCTGAACGACCTGCTGGGCGGCCACCTGCCGGTCATGTTCGACAACCTGCCGGCGTCTTTGCCGCATATCAAGGCGGGCAAGGTCCAGGCCCTGGCGGTGACGGGCAGCAAGCGAGCGCCCGCCTTGCCGGACGTGCCGACGTTGGCCGAGCTGGGGTATGAGGCCGCCGTGGTGGATCCGTGGTTTGCGGTCTATGGCCCTGCAAAGATGTCGCCGGAAGCGACCAAGGCGCTGAGCGACGCCTTCCAATGGGCGCTGGCCTTGCCGGAAGTGAAGACCAAGCTGGAGCAGGCCGGCTTCATGCCTTATGGCTCCACGCCCCAGGAGGTAGAGCGCTTGACGCAAAGCCAGCACGAGGCCTTCAAGGCGCTTTCGCAAAAAGTGAAGCTGTCGGCCGACTGATCGGCCGGCGTTACCTCAGCGGCCGCGGGCGTACGCCTGCTCGCGCCGCTCTTCCAGGGCTTCCCGGCGGATGAAGTCGCGCACGAAGTCGCTGGCCGGATGGTGGTGCAGGTTGTAGGGCGTATCCCACTGCGCAATGCTGCCTTTGGACATGACGCCTATACGGTCGGCAATGGCGAAAGCCTCGGCCTGGTTGTGCGTCACCAGGATGGCCGTGTGGCCGGTCGTCTTCAGGATGTCGCGCACTTCGAATGCCAGGCGCTCGCGCGTGTCCACGTCCAGGTTCGAGAAAGGCTCGTCCAGCAGCAGCAGGTCGGGCGAGGGGGCCAGCGCGCGCGCCAGCGCCACGCGTTGCTGCTGGCCGCCGGAGATTTCGTGCGGGTAGCTATTGGCCGCGTGCGCCAGGCCCACGAGTTCCAGCATTTCCTCCACGCGGCGAGCCCGCTCCGGACGCGCCATTTTTCGTAGGCCGAAGGCCACGTTGAGCGCCACCGTCAGGTGCGGGAACAACGCATAGTCCTGGAACATCATGCCGACGCGGCGGTGCTCGGGCGCGACCTGGACGGTGGGCGATGAGATCACCGTGCCGTCCAGCAGGATGCGTCCGGCACGTACCGGTTCGAATCCGGCAATGGCGCGCAGTACCGTCGTTTTGCCGCAGCCGGATTCACCCAGCAGACAACCGATATGGCCGACGGGCAGGCCCAGCGTCAGGTCCTGCACCACGGGCTTGAGCCCCGCC
Organism: Achromobacter sp. D10; assembly: GCF_035282245.1. Lineage (NCBI taxonomy): Bacteria > Pseudomonadati > Pseudomonadota > Betaproteobacteria > Burkholderiales > Alcaligenaceae > Achromobacter > Achromobacter sp. D10. Next base: position 595,215 of record NZ_JAYJLE010000004.1, on the reverse strand, counting down.
GGCGTGTCGTAGGCGAGGGAGAGGTGATCGAGTTCTAACAGATCGGGCACGATGATCAATGTCCCATTTTCAGATTGGTGCGCGCCAGCAGGATGACGGGGAACAGGCCGGCCAGGACGATGGCCAGCGCCGCGACGGCGCCTTCTTCATAGGTGCCGCGGGCCGCCTCCGCATAGAGCCAGGTGGCGAGTGTGTCGAAATTCATGGGCCGCAACAGTAGCGTGGCCGGCAATTCCTTCATGGCGTCCACGAACACCAGCAAGGCGCTGGCCGCAAGCGCGGGCCGCAACAATGGCAGATGCACGCGGCGCAGGGTGCCTGCGGAGCTTTCGCCCAAGAGGCGCGACGCCTGTTCCAGCGAAGGCGGGATGCGGGCCAGCCCGGCTTCCAATGCGCCGGTTGAAATCGCCAGGAAGCGGATTGCATAGGCGCAGACGAGTGCGCCCATTGAACCCATCAGGAAAAGGCCGGTGCCGCCGAATACCTTGGCGACCGCCGTATCGATCCAGACGAACGGGGTAAGCAGGCCGATGGCCAGCACCGTGCCCGGCACCGCATAGCCCAGGCTGGCGATGCGCGCGCAGGCGCGGCCCGGGTTGAAGCCCGAACTCTCGCGCAGGGTGCGGCCGGCCCAGGCGACGATCAGTCCGCACAGCAAGGTAACGATGGTGGCGCTGAAGGCCACGATCAGCGTGTTGCTCAAGCCGTTGAGCAGCTGTTGCGACACACCCCCAACGAGGTGCATGCGCTTGTAGGTTTCCACGACCAGATACAGCGCGGGCGCGACAAAACCGATCAGCACGGGAATCCAGCCCAGCACTGCCGCGACGGCCGCGGCGGCGCCGCGCAGGCGGCGTGGCTGCATCGGACGCATGCGCTGCGTATTGGCATAGCGCTGGCGCTTGCGGCCGTGACGTTCGAGCAGGATCAGGCCGATGACAATCGCCAGCATGGTGAGCGCGATCTGGGCCGCGCCGGCCAGATCGGAACGGGTAACCCAGGTGGTGTAGACCGACACCGTCAGCGTCTGCACGCCCAGGAATTCGGACGCGCCGATGTCATTCAGTGTTTCCAGCAGCGCCAGGCTGACGCCCACCACGATAGCGGGCCGGGCCAAGGGCAGGGCAACGCGGCAGAACACGGCGATGCGGCCGGCGCCCAGGGTGCGTGCGGCTTCCAGCAGGCTTGCGGCCTGCGTCATGAACATGACGCGCGTGCTGAGGTACACGTAGGGATACAGCACAAAGCCCAGCACGAAGATGGCGCCGTAGATCGAGCGCAGGTCCGGCAGGCGGAACTGACGCGGACTGTCGTAGCCTAGCAGTGTGCGGATCGCCGTCTGTATCGGACCGATCGGATGCAGCAGGTCGAGATAGGCGAAGGCGATGATGTAGGTCGGCACCGCCAGCGGCAGCAGCAGCGCCCAGGTCAGGACGCGGCGGGTAGGGAAGTCGTAGGCGGTCACGAGCCAGGCCGCGCCCGTGCCCAGCAGGGTGACCAGCACGCCCACGCCGGCCAACAGCATGGCGGTATTGGCCAGCGCCTGGGGCAATACATAATTGGCGAGATGCTGCCAGTGGGAAAGCTCGCCGCCCAGCGCCCACCATCCCAGCGTCAGCAGGGGAGCCAATACGGCCAGCGCGATCAGGGCGGCGCCGGCCAGCCAGCCGGCCCCGCGTTCAGTCCAGCGCAGACGCAGCGGCCGGGGCAAAGAATCTGTGTGCATGCTTCAAGTCGATTGCATCAATGGCAAGGCCTGCTCCCTCGGAAAAGGGAGCAGGCCCTACGCGCGGGCCTGGGCGCGGCCCCCGCGTTTCTTACTGCCACCTGGAAGGCGTCGCGCCGCGAGGCGTGGCCTCCCATGGGCTTATCAGTTGTCGAAACCGACCTTGTCCACCAGTTCGCTGGCTTGCTTGCGATGCTTGGCGATTTCGGTCAGCGGCAGCGGGTCCACCTTCAGTTCGCCAAAGCTGGCGATCACGGGATCCAGCTTCACGCCCTTGCGGACGGGGTATTCATAGTTGGCCTGGGCGTAGAGGGCCTGGGCCGGCTCGGAGACCAGGAAGTCCAGCAGCTTGACGGCATTGGCCTTGTTGGGCGCGTGGGCAGCAACGGCCGCGCCGCTGACGTTCACGTGCGTGCCGCCGCTCTTTGCGTTGGCAAACGTCGGCCGGATGACCTTGATGGCATCGCCCCACTTGCGGGCGTCGGTGCCGGGTTCCGCGTTCTTCATGTGGCCGACGTAATAGGCATTGGCCAGGCCGATGTCGCAGATGCCGCCCAGGATGTCGCGTGCCACGTCGCGGTCGCCGCCTGCGGCCTTGCGGGCCAGGTTGGCCTTGACGCCGCGCAGCCATTTTTCGGTGGCTTCCGCGCCATCGTGCGCAATCATCGAGGCGACCAGCGCGGTGTTGTAGGGGTGTTGGCCCGAACGGATGCAGACCTTGCCTTTCCACTTGGGGTCGGCCAGATCTTCGTAGCGGAAGGCTTCCAGCTTCAGGTCCTTTTCCACGTACAGCACACGGTCGCGCAGCGACAGGGCGTACCACTTGCCGTCGGCGCCGCGCAGGTTGGCCGGAATGACGGATTCCAGGGTTTCCGATTTGATCGACTGGGTCACGCCGCCGTCCACCAGGTCCAGCAGATTGCCGATGTCCACCGTCATCAACACGTCGGCGGGCGACTTGGCGCCTTCGGCCTTGACGCGTTCCAGCAGGCCGTCCTTGACGAAGACTGTATTGACCTTGATGCCGCTTTCTTTGGTGAAGGCGTCCAGCAGTGGCTGGATCAGCTTCGGTTCCCGGGTGGTGTACAGGCTGACTTCCTCGGCTGCGTTAGCCGACACGGTGAAGGCGGCAGCGCCGGCCAGCGCCAGGGCGCGCAGCAGCGAGTTCAATTGGGGACGCTTGTTCATGAGGAGGTGCTCCGGCTAGGGCTGCAGAGGGAATTCCAGGTATCTGGGGCATCCCGCCGCTCAAAACAGTCTGCTAACGAAAATGATTATCAAATGAGAACGCGACGATAACAGGAAGCAAAGCGGCGTTCAACTCCTAGTAAGTCTGCCAGGGCATGGGCTTGATCCCCATCAATACGGCATAAGGGTATTACGGAATAATGAGAGCAGTTATCATCAAGACCCTGTAGAATAGGGTCAACCCTAATGCCGGCCGCGTCTTTTTTGCGGCACGGAATGACCCAGCGGCGCAAACCGGACCCACGGCCCGGGGCCGGCCGCCCTTACTTGATACGACATGGCTGCTTTCAACACAGAGCGCGTACTAAGCGTGCACCACTGGAACGACACCCTGTTTTCCTTCACCACGACGCGTGACTCGGCCTTGCGGTTCCACAATGGCCACTTCGTGATGATCGGACTGGAAGTTGAAGGCAAGCCTCTGCTGCGGGCCTACAGCATCGCCAGCGCCAACTACGAAGAGAACCTCGAATTCCTCAGCATCAAGGTGCAGAATGGCCCGCTCACGTCGCGCCTGCAGCACCTGAAAGAAGGCGACACCATCCTGGTCAGCCGCAAGCCTGTCGGCACGCTGGTCGTCGACGACCTCAAGCCGGGCAAACACTTGTTCCTGTTCGGCACGGGCACCGGCCTGGCCCCCTTCATGAGCATCATCAAGGACCCGGACGTCTACGAGCGTTTCGACAAGGTCATCCTGGTGCATGGCGTGCGTTGGGTCAGCGAACTGGCCTACGCCGACTTTATCGAAAATGAATTGCCGAACAACGAATTCTTCGGCGACGTCGTGCGCGAGAAGCTCGTGTACTACCCGACGGTGACGCGCGAACCCTTCCGCAACCAAGGCCGCATCACCGAACTGATGGAAAACGGCAAGCTGTGCCAGGACATCGGCATTCCCCAGATCAATCCGGAAACCGATCGCGCGATGATCTGCGGCAGCCCGCATATGTTGGCCGACATCAGCGCCATGCTGGACAAGCGTGGCTTCACGGTCTCGCCGGGAGTGGGCCAGCCGGGCGACTACGTGGTCGAGCGCGCTTTCGTGGATAAATAAGCCACAGGCAAGCCACCAACCAGAAAAACCCATCGCATCGCTGCGATGGGTTTTTTGTTTTCCGGCGTCCGATTAGGGTTAGCCCGCTGTGGCCGGGCGAGGTCAATCCTTATAATTCGTCCATAAAGTAAACATATTGTCCATAATATGGAAGGATAAAAGAGATGCCCGTAGACCAACCCGACGCTGAGCCCCTCACTCCATACCAGTATCCAAATCCGCCGGATGCCTTGCCCGAACTGGTGGTCCCGCATGCGATTCCCACGGACGAAAGGCTTTGGGTGCCCCAAGCGGAAAACGTATGGTTCCGGCCGCTCTGTCTGAACGCGAGCCAGGGTTACTGGATGAACCTGTTGCGTGTGCGCAAGTCCGGCGTGCTCAGCCGCCACCGGCATCCACAGGCCGTGCACGGTTTCGTGCTGAAAGGCCGCTGGCGCTATCTCGAACACGACTGGGAAGCCACCGAAGGCAGCTATGTGTTCGAACCGCCCGGCGAAACGCACACGCTTTACGTGCCGCCAGACGTGGAGGAAATGATCACGTTTTTCCAGGTCAATGGCGTCATGTACTACACCGACCCTTGGGGCAAGGGCATGGGCTATGAAGACGTGTTCACCAAGATCGACATGTGCCGCAAGCATTTCGCAGCGGTCGGCCTGGGCGAAGACTATGTGAAGCAGTTCATACGCTGAACGACCGCATTCCAACCCGCAGCACATAAAACATATACCGGAGACACCATGAAACGTCGTGCGTTCAATCGCTGCATTCTTTCCGCGCTGCTGGCCGGCGCCGCGCTGGCCGCGGGGCCTGCGGCACAGGCGCAGAACTTCCCCAACAGGGCCATCGAGATCGTGGTGCCGTTTGCCGCGGGCGGTGGCACGGACGCGATGGCGCGCGCCATGGGCGACGCGTCGCGCACGCATTTGCCGCAGCCGATCGTAGTGTTGAACAAGCCGGGCGCGGCGGGCGGCATCGGCCTGACCGAAGTTGCGAACGCCAAGCCCGACGGCTACAAGCTGGCATTGGTGACGGCTGACATGGTGATCATTCCGCACTTGGGGCTGACCAAGACGACCTATGAGAAGTTCACGCCCATCATCCAGCTCAATGCGGATCCTTCGGCCATTACCGTGGCGGCCGATTCTCCGTACAACACGATCGAGGCATTCCTGGATGCGGCGCGCGCCAAGCCGGAGAGCATGCAGGTGGGTAATGCGGGCATAGGTTCTATCTGGCACCTGGCGGCGGCCGCGCTGGAGGACAAAACGGGCGCCAAGTTCAACCACATTCCGTTCAACGGGGGCAACCCCGCGGTGCTGGCCTTGCTGGGCGGACACATCGACGCCGTGGCGGTCAGTCCCGCGGAGGTGATGCAGTACGTCAAGGCGGGCAAACTCAAACCGCTGGCGGTCATGGCCGACGCGCGCGTGGCGGGCTTCGAGAACGTGCCGACGCTGAAGGAACGCAACATCGATCTGTCCATCGGCACGTGGCGGGGCATCGCCGCGCCCAAGGGCACGCCGCAGCCAGTGCTGGATACCTTGAGCGCGGCGTTCCGCCAGGCGGCCGCCGAAAACAGCCTCAAGCGTTTCATGGCGGAGCAGAATCTGGGTTACGCGGTGGCGGACCAGCAGACCTTCACCGCCCTGATGGAGCGCGATAACGCCACCTTCAAGAACCTGATCGAGAAATTCGGCATGCGCCAGTAGACCTGGCCGGCCAAGACAAGGAGCAAGACATGGATTTGGGTATTGCCGGCAAGACGGCGCTGGTGGGCGGCGCCAGCAAAGGCCTGGGTTACGGCTGCGCGCTGGCGCTGGTGCGTGAAGGTGTCAACGTAGTGATCGTTGCGCGCGGCGCAGAGGCGCTCGAAGCCGCGAGGCAGCAATTGCTTAAGGCGCGGCCGGACGCCGCGGCCTTTGTTAAGGCCGTGGCGGCCGACATCACGACCCCGCAAGGACGCGAGGCGGTGTTCGCGGCGCATCCGGACTACGACATCGTGGTTACCAATGCGGGCGGGCCCCCGCCCGGGGACTTCCGCGATTGGGGCCGGGAGCAATGGCTGAACGCGGTCGAGGCCAACATGCTCACGCCGATCGAGCTGATCAAGGCCACTGTGGACGGCATGGCGGAGCGCGGCTTCGGACGCATCGTCAACATCACTTCCAGCGCGGTCAAGGCGCCCATCGACATCCTGGGGCTGTCCAATGGCGCGCGCAGCGGGCTGACCGGGTTCGTGGCGGGCGTGGCGCGCAGCCATATCGCCGCCCGCGGCGTGACGATCAACAACCTGCTGCCCGGCGCCTTTGCGACCGACCGGCTGAGCTCGGCCCTGGCGGCTTCGGCGGCCAAGACCGGGCAGGATGCCGAGAAGGTAAGAGCCGAACGCCAGGCCGCGATTCCAGCCCGCCGATTCGGCAACGCGGAGGAGTTCGGCGCCATCTGTGCCTTCCTGTGCAGTGTTCATGCGGGCTACGTCACCGGGCAGAACGTGCTGGCCGACGGCGGTGCCTATCCCGGCACTTTCTGAGCGAGCGGCGATGACGTATCAAGCAGAGTTGTTTGCCGGAAAGACGGCGCTGGTGACCGGCGCGACCCAAGGTATCGGCGCGGCCGTCGCCAACAGGCTGGCCGCACTGGGGGCCCGCACCATCGCCGCCGGGCTGCAATCCGATACGGGGGAGTTGGCCCCGGGCATTGAAGTGCGTATCGCAGACGTCAGCCAGGCCGATGACGTCGCGGGCCTGTTGCACGGGCTGGACGAGCTGGACATCGTGGTGAACTGCGCCGGCATCATCCGTCGAGGCGCGGAACACGATCCTGCCGTATTCGAACAGGTGTTGGCCATCAACCTGACTGGCACCATGCGCGTGTGCACCGCCGCTCGGGAACGGCTTGCGCGGCGCGGGGGCTGCATCGTGAACACCGCCTCCATGCTCAGCTTCTTCGGCGGGTCATTGGTGCCGGCCTATGCGGCCAGCAAGGGCGGGGTGGCGCAACTGACCAAGTCGCTGGCACTGGCGTACGCGGCGCAAGGCATCCGGGTTAACGCAGTCGCGCCTGGCTGGATCGCCACGCCGTTGACCCGCGCTCTGCAGGACGACCCCGAACGCGCGGGGCCTATCCTGCAGCGCACGCCGCTGGGCCGTTGGGGCAAACCGGAAGACGTGGCCGAAGGCGTGGTGTTCTTGTGCGCGCCCGCGGCCTCGTTCATGACCGGTGTGATCCTGCCAGTGGATGGCGGCTACCTGGTGGCCTGACGGGCAGCCTGGCCGTATGCCAGGGCCAGTGTTTGCGGGGATAATGGCGGGGCCGCGGCGCAGCCTGCGGCCTCGTTTGCCATTGCCGCCCTTCAAAGCCAAGTTTTTCGCCATGTCAGAACTTCCGCCAGTCGCCAACCCTCCCGCCGCGCAGGTGGCGGGCACCGCCGCCTTTTCGAAGTTCATGCACGTGCTGCAGGTCGTGGCCGATACGCCGGAATCCATGACGGTGGCCGAACTCAGCAAGCGCAGCGGCTATCCGCGACCGACCGTTTACCGCACTGTGGCGGCGTTGGTGGCTGAACGCCTTCTGGCCGAACATCCCGTCACGGGAAAGCTGAGCCTGGGGCCGCGCCTGATCCAGCTTGCCAGCCGCAGTTGGGGGCGGTCCGAGATGCGGCTGGCGGCCGTCGAGAACCTGAAGCAGCTGCGGGACCTCACCGGTGAAACCGTGCACCTGGCCGTGCCCAACGGGCAACACATGGTCTATATCGAGAAACTGGAAAGCCCCAGCGTGGTGCAGATGAATTCGCGTATCGGCACCAATGTGTCGATGTATTCGACAGCGGTGGGCAAGGCCTACCTGGCAATGCTGGACGAGCCTGCCTTGCAGGCCGCGCTGGACATGTTGCCGCAGCCATTCGCCTGCCATACGCCGAATACCGTCAAGAACACCGAAGCGTTGCGGGAGCAGCTGGCGGCGGTGCGCCAGCGCGGCTGGGCTGTGGACGACGAAGAAAACGAAGCGGGCATCTATTGCTTTGGCGCGCCGATTTTTGGACAGAACGGCATTCCGGTGGCGGCCATCAGCGTGAGCACGCTGCGTTTCCGCCAGAAGCCGGACCCTGAATCCGCCTACGTGGCGCCGCTGTTGGAGGCCTGCCACGCCATCTCGCAGCGTATCGCCGGCACGCCGATGCTGGCGAGCAACGATTTGCTCTGACCGCCAGGGGGCGGCGCGCGATTGCGCGTTCCCGCCCTTGGCGCTTGCTGCCTATTCAGGCTGGATGCCGGCCTTCTTGATGATGTCGCCCCACTTTTTCGATTCGGCTTGCTGGAACTGCGCAAGTTCGCCCGGCGTGGAGCTTGCAGGGTCGGTGCCTGTCTGGGTATAGAACTGTTTGGCGGGCGCGCTTTCCGTGGCCTTGACCAGCAGCTCGTTCAGACGCTTGACCACGTCTGGCGGAGTGCCAGCCGGCGCATAGGCGGCGAACCAGTAGCCCATTTCGTAGCCCGGCACGCCGGCCTCCGAGATGGTGGGCACATCGGGCGCAAGCGGCGAGCGCGCCTGGCCGGTCACGCCCAGGGCGCGCAGCTTGCCGGATTTGACCTGGGGCAGGCCGGTGGCGGTGTCGGTGATCATCATGTCGATCTGGCCGCCCAGGAGATCCGTGACCGCCAGCGGATTGCTCTTGTAAGGCACATGGAGCAATTGCACGCCTGCCATCTGCTGCAGCAGTTCGCCCGCAATGCGGCTGCTGGAGCTACCGCTGCCAAAGCTAAGCTTGCCGGGCGATTGCCTGGCTTGCGCCAGGAAGTCGCCCACCGTCTTTGCCTGCGAACTGGGGTTCACCACCATGATCTGGCCACCCTTGCCAAGCAAGGTCAGGGGAGCATAGTCCTTGACCGGGTCGTAGGTCAGGGTCTTGTAAAGATGTTCGTTTGCGGCATGCGTGGTGTTGGTGGTGATCAGCACCGTATAGCCGTCCGGGGCCGCGCGGGCGCCGGCTGCCGCGCCTATCATCGCGCTGGCGCCGGGCTTGTTCTCGATCACCACCGCCTGGCCGGTCTGTTCAGTAACACCCTGGCCGATGGCGCGGCCGATCTGGTCGGTGGCGCTGCCGGCCGCGAACGGCACGATGAAAGTGATGGGCTTGGCGGGGAATTGGGCCATCGCCGTGACGGGCAGGGCGGCCGCAAGCAGCAAGGCCAGCCGGCCTTTGAAAGCAATGCGCATGTGTGTCTCCTGTGGGGGTTTTTATAGGAATGGATATCAGGCGACCGCTGGGCGGTCGCCGGGTATGTCCGGCAGGCGGCCTGCCAGCGATGGGCTGACTTCGACCGTCATGTCCAGCAACCTGAAAGACAGGCTCTTGCCGTGCGTGTCCAGGTTGAGGGCATCGTTGACGCCGCCATCCAGCACGCCTTCGAGCACGAAGTTCATGGCGTGCAGCGTCGGCAGTGCGTAGCGGGTGACGCGGCGGGGATGGCGGTACGCGAACCACGCGGCAACGCGGGCTTCGGTGACCTGAGCCGTCAGCACCTCGTAGCATTCCGAGTCCCAGGCAATGAGGCTCAGATTGGAAATGTCGCCCTTGTCGCCGGAGCGGCTGTGAGCCAGGCGGTACAAAGGGACCGCGATCAGCGGCGGATTCATTGCGCGGTTTCCTCCAGGAAGGTCCAGCCGCTAGGCACGGCGTCGCGTGGCAACGTGCAGGACATCATGTTCAGGCGGGGACGCAGGGCGGTGCGCACGCCGCCGCCGCCGGCCGGGCCGCAGGTATAAAGCGCGGTCACTTCGCGCAGCAGGCTCTCGGCCAGCTTGCGGTCCAGGTGCTCGGTTGCAATGCGCAGGCGGACGTCGCGCGCATGGCCGTCGGGCAGGCCGGACAGCAGTTCGCCCGCGTCGTCGCCCAGTATGCTGACGGCGCCAATCAGGTCGGCGCGCAGGCGCAGCGCCGGATCCACGCGCTTGCGCACGATATCCGCGGCCAGGCGCGCTCGTGCCTCGGCCTGAACGCCGGCATAGGAGATCTCGGCCTCGGCGAGCCAGCCGCCGCGGTAGCACACGTTGACTTTGAGCTCGTCCGGGCGCGAATGGCCGGTGATGCCGCGCACCGCCACGCGGTTGCCGCCCAGCTCCGCCACGGTGGCTCGGCTCAGGTCGGCGACGACGTCGGGTGTCAGGTAGCGCGAGGGATCATGCACCTCATATAGCAACTGCTCCTTGACCGTACGCGCGTCGACCATGCCGCCGGTGCCGTCCGCTTTGCCGATGACGAATTCGCCGTCCGCCTGGATCTCGGCAATGGGAAAGCCCGCGCTATGCACGTCGGGCACGTCCTTCAGGCCGGGCACGCAGAAGTAGCCTCCGGTCACCTGCAGGCCGCATTCCAGCATATGTCCGGCCATGGTGGCGCGCCCCAGGCGCGGCCAATCGTCCAGGCCCCAGCCGAAATGGGCCAAGGCCGGGCCCAGTGTGAGGGAGGGGTCCGATACTCGGCCTGCCACCACGACCTGTGCGTCGGCCGTCAGCGCTTGCGCGATCTCGGCGGCGCCCAGGTAGGCTGTGGCGCTCACCACGTCCAGCCCGTCCAGCGCGGCGCCCAGGCGCTCGCGCAGCAGTTTGCGCTGTGCATCGCTGGTGAGCGCGTCGCCATGGACCACCGCAATGCGGGGCGCGGGCAATCCCTGCTGCCGGGCAAGCGCGGCAATGCGCCTGGCCGCGGCTGCCGGGTTGGCGGCGCCAAAGTTGCCGACGATGCTGATGCCATGGCGCAGGCAGTCGCCCAGCACCGGGCCGACCAGCTCGTCCAGCAAGGGTTCGTAGCCGCGCTCCGGGTTTTCGTTACGCGCCAACTGCGCGAGGGCCAGCGTGCGCTCGGCCAAGGTTTCGTAGATCAGCACGCCGCCGCCTCGGGCGACAAGCGTGCGCACCACCGCGGCGGCGCCATCGCTGCGATCGCCCGAGAATCCGGAGGCGCAGCCGATATAAAGAGGGGATTGGGGCATACGGGTTTGGTGCGAGATCCATGTGTATGAATCCACTATAGGCATGGATCGATGATCAGTAAAATAGAAAGATCGGATCAATTCATAGAGAAAAGCCATGAATCTGTCGGCCCGGCAATTGCGCGCTTTTGTTGCCTTGGCGGATGAAAAGCACTTCACCCGGGCGGCTCAACGTTGCCACCTGACCCAGCCGGCCTTCAGCGCCCTGATTCGCCAGCTGGAGGAAAGCGCGGGCGTGCGCCTGTTTGACCGCAACACGCGCCACGTGGAGCTGACGATCGAAGGCCAGGTGCTGGACGCTACCGCCCGCCGGCTGCTGGCCGACATGGACCTGGTCATGGAAGACCTGCGCGATCACGCGGCAAGACGGCGCGGGCGGGTGGCGCTGGCGGCCTTGCCTTCGCTTGCCGCGGGCTGGCTTCCCGGGCTATTGGCGCGCTTTCGCGAGACCTATCCCGGAATCTCGGTTGACCTGCGCGATGCCTTGCTGGACCCCTGCCTGGACTTGGTGCAGGCGGGGCAGGTGGATTTTGCCGTGGCATCGCGGCGGCCGGACATGAACGAACTCGACAGCGAATTCCTGCATGCGGACCGGTACTTCCTCGTTTGCCGCGCCGACCATCCGCTTGCGGAAGCCAACCAGGCCCGGCTGCGCGACATCCTGCGTTATCCCATGATCCAGCTCGCGCGCGGCAGCAGCGTGCGCAAGCACCTGGATGCCGCCCTGGGCGCCGACGCGCCGGCCCCGGTCTTCGAGGTGGAGCACCTGGCCACGGCCACCGGACTGGTGCGGGCCGGCCTGGGCATCGCCGTGGTGCCCGCAATGACGTTGTTCCATTTTGGCGGCGCCGACCTGCGCATCGTGCCCTTGGCCGGCAAGGCCTTGACCCGGCCGCTCTATCTGGTGCGGCGCAAGGGGCGCACGCTGTCAGTGGCGGCGCAGGCGCTGTATGACCTGCTGCGGGAACACCGGGGGGATATAGACGCTCCGTCCTACGGCGTTCAGCTACTTTCGCAAAAGTCTATTGCTGGATAAACTTCGATAGTTGTAGCTTCTATCCGTCCACCCAAGGATTCCGCCCATGAGCAAGCAAATCATTCATACCGACACCGCGCCCGCCGCGGTAGGCCCTTACTCGCAAGCGGTTGCCGTAAGCGGCACCAAGACTGTCTACCTTTCGGGCCAGATCGGCCTGGAGCCGGGCACCGGCGATCTGGTTTCCGAGAACTTCGATGCCCAGGTGCGCCAGGCATTCGCGAATATGCAGGAAGTCATCAAGGCTGCCGGCGGCACGCTGGACAACGTGGTCAAGCTCACGCTGTTCCTGACCGACCTGGGCAAGTTCACGGCCGCCAATGCCATCATGGCCGAGATCATTCCGCAGCCGTTCCCGGCACGCTCGACCATCGGCGTGGCCAGCCTGCCCAAGGGCGCGCAGTTCGAGGTCGAAGCCATTCTGGTCCTGTAAGGCCCGCCCGGACTTTTCAATCCAGGGGTTCGTTTCTCCATGCCGGCCGCAGCCGCGGCTTCCAAGCGAACCGGCGCCGACAACAAAGGCGCCGGCAAGGCAATGACGGATACGGAGCGCAAGCTCCGTAACCTCGGGCTTGTGCTGCCCGAGGACTTCGTGCTGCACCTGCCGCTGCGCTACGAAGATGAAACCCGCATCGTTCCGATCAGCGCGCTGCGCCCCGGCTTTGCCGGACAGGTGGAAGGCGAGATCATCAAATCCGAGGTGCTTTATCGGCCCCGGCGCCAGTTGACCGCCACCTTGGCGGACGACAGCGGCGAACTGCAATTGCGCTGGCTGAATTTCTATCCAAGCCAGCAAAAACAGGTCAGCGTGGGCAAGCGCCTGCGCGCGCGCGGCGAGGTCCGCGGCGGCCTGTTCGGGCGCGAGATGGTTCATCCGCGCATGACCAATGCCGACGCGCCGCTGCCCACGGCGCTGACGCCCGTCTATCCCAGTACCGAAGGGCTGCCTCAGATAACCTTGCGCCGCGCTATCGCGCAGGCGCTGGACCGCGCAGACCTGTCCGACACGCTGCCCGACGAAGCGCGCGCGCGCTACGACCTGCCGCCGTTCGAACCGGCGATCCGCGCCCTGCATACCCCCGCGCAAGGGGAGTCCGAGCAGGCCTTGCTGGACCGTGTGCATCCCGCTTGGCGCCGCATCAAGTTCGACGAACTGCTGGCGCAGCAGCTATCGCTGGCCGCAGCCCGTGCCGCCCGCCGCGTCAAGGAGGCCGAATCGCTGCCGGCGCGCAGCGAACCCGACGGCCTGGTCGCCAGGCTGTACGAGGCGCTGCCGTTCAAACTGACCGCCGCGCAAGAGCGCGTGGTCGCGGAAATCTCTGCGGACCTGGGCAAGCCATACCCCATGCACCGCCTGTTGCAGGGCGACGTGGGCAGCGGCAAGACGGTCGTGGCGGCGATCGCCGCGGCCCAGGCCATCGCCAGCGGCGCCCAGGTTGCGCTGATGGCCCCGACGGAAATCCTGGCCGAGCAGCACTTCCGCAAACTGGTGTCGTGGCTGCAACCGCTGGGCGTGAACGTGGCCTGGCTGAGCGGTAGCCTGTCGGCCAAGGCGCGGCGCGCAGCGGTCGCCGCAGCGGCGGATGGCAGCGTGCAATTGGTCGTGGGCACCCAGGCCCTGATTCAGGATCATGTCGAGTTCCACCGCCTGGGCCTGTCCATCGTGGATGAGCAGCACCGATTCGGCGTCGGGCAGCGCCTGGCGCTGACGCGCAAAGGCGAGACCGTGCGTGGGCGCATCGTGCCGCATCAACTCAACATGAGCGCGACGCCGATACCGCGCACGCTCGCCATGACTTTCTTTGCCGACCTGGACGTTTCCGTCATCGACGAACTGCCGCCCGGACGCAGCCCGGTCGTCACCAAGCTGGTGTCCGACGTGCGGCGCGAAGAGGTCATCGCCCACATTGCCCAGGCTGCGCGCGGCGGCCAGCAGGCCTATTGGGTATGCCCTTTGGTCGAGGAAAGCGAAGCCCTCGAGCTCCAGACCGCCGTGGATACCTACGAAGGCATGCGGGTAGATCTGCCAGACTTGCGCATCGGCCTGGTGCACGGCCGACTGCCGCAGGCCGAGAAAGCCGCTGTGATGGAAGCCTTTCGCGAGGGCGAAATAGACCTGCTGGTCGCCACCACCGTCATCGAGGTCGGCGTGGACGTGCCGAACGCCTCGCTCATGGTGATCGAGCACGCCGAGCGTTTTGGCCTGGCCCAATTGCACCAATTGCGCGGCCGGGTAGGGCGGGGCACCGCCGAATCCGTATGCGTGCTGCTTTATCAGACGCCGTTGTCGCAAGTGGCGCGCGAACGGCTGCGCGCCATGTTCGAAACGTCGGACGGCTTTGAAATCGCCCGCCGCGATCTGGAGCAACGCGGCCCGGGTGAGTTCCTGGGCACGCGCCAGTCCGGCATGGCGCTGTTGCGCTTCGCCGATCTGGAAACGGACGCGGCCATTGCCGAAGATGCGCGTGACGCCGCCGTATGGCTGCGCGCGGAGCATCCGGCCGCGGTCGAAGCGCACCTGGCGCGCTGGATGCGCGGGCGCGAGGACTTCCTGCGCACCTGACCATGCCGTTCGCCGCCAACCTTAATCTAGCAAGCGCCAGCCTAGCGGCTGGGGCATAACCCCCGGGGGCGTAGTCCACCATGACTCTCACCGAACTCAAGTACATCGTCGCCGTTGCGCGCGAACGGCATTTTGGCCGGGCGGCCGAGGCCTGTTTCGTCAGTCAGCCCACGCTGTCGGTGGCGATACGCAAGCTGGAGGACGAGCTGGGCGTCACGCTGTTCGAGCGCGGCGGCGCCGAGGTCGGCGTCACCCCCATCGGCCAGCGCATCGTCGCCCAGGCGCAGAAGGTGCTGGAGGAAAGCGCCAGCATCAAGGAGATCGCGCGCCAGGGGCATGATCCGCTGGCCGGGCCCTTGCGCGTCGGGGTCATCCACACCATAGGTCCGTATCTGCTGCCGCGCCTGGTGCCTGTGCAAATCAGCCGCACGCCACAGATGCCATTGCTGCTGCAGGAAAACTTCACCGTCCGGCTGGTTGAACTGCTGCGCCAGGGCGAGATCGATTGCGCCATCATGGCTTTGCCGCTGCCCGAGGCGGGCCTGGTCATGCAACCGCTGTACGACGAACCATTCGTCGTGGCCGTGCCCAATGACCACGAACTGGCCCGGCGCGAAGCCATCGATGCGCAGGACCTGAAACAGCAGACCATGTTGCTGCTGGGCAGCGGCCATTGCTTTCGTGACCAGGTATTGGAGGTCTGTCCCGAACTGTCGCGTTTTTCGGCGGCCAGCGACGGGATCCAGCGCACCTTCGAAGGCTCCTCGCTGGAAACCATCCGCCACATGGTCGCCGCAGGCATCGGGGTGACCGTGCTGCCCGTGACCGCTGTGCCGGAGCAGCCGCCGTCCAACAGCTTGCTGCGCTATCTGCCGTTTGATGGCCATGTGCCCGAGCGCCGCGTGGTCCTGGCCTGGCGCCGCAGCTTCCCGCGGCTGGCCGCCATCGAGGCGCTGGCGCAGGCGGTGTACGCCTGCGAGCTGCCCGGCGTGAAGATGCTGACCGAGGAGGTTGCGGCAGTACAGGATTAGGATTGATTTCCGTGCCAGCCGTCCGGCGTCCTGGAACGCGTGGTTTGCGCCGCGTCAAAAGGTCGCGGGACTTATTGAGCGGCGCGGCGGATGTTGCGGCATTTCGCCGTATTTGCAGTGTTATTCTTGTTTCGCACATTCATCCCTAGGAGCTAGCAATGGCCAAGTCCCCCAAGAAGACCTCCAGCGTTCCGCGCATCAACATCGGTATCTCGGACAAGGACCGCGCCGCCGTCGCCGGCGAACTGTCCAAGCTGCTTGCAGACTCGTATACGCTGTACCTGATGACGCACAACTTCCACTGGAACGTCACGGGGCCCATGTTCAACACGCTGCACCTGATGTTCATGACGCAGTACACGGAAGAGTGGAATGCCCTGGACAGCATCGCCGAACGTATCCGCGCGCTGGGTCACTACGCGCCGGGCACCTATCGCGAATTCGGCAAGCTGTCCTCGATTTCCGAGCCTGATTCGGTCCCCGAAGCCCTGGAGATGGTCCGCCTGCTGGTGACCGCCAATGAATCCGTCGCCAAGACCGCGCGCGCCGCATTCGAAAAGGCCGATGCCGCCAACGACCAGCCCACCGCTGACCTGCTGACGCAGCGTCTGGACGTGCACGAGAAGAACGCCTGGATGCTGCGTAGCTTGCTGCAATAACATTAGTCCGTATCGCACTTCATTCAAGAAGTCTGGCCGTTTCCCCGGCAAAGGGGAAACGGCCTTTTTCTTGGGTCATGGTTATGGTCGCCCACGGCTGCCGCGTCGGAATCTGCCTCCGCGGCGGCTGTCTATGTATGGAGACAGCCGCCGCCAGCGCTTGACAGCGGGCAGGTGGGTACGGACAGGCCGTCCAGATGATGGACGGTCCGCCGAAATAACAAGAGATTGCACTTCGCTTACAATAGCCGACCGTTTTCCGTGTCAATAGGAAACGGTCGGATTTTTGAACACTGACAATGGCCGCCGAAAGGCGGCCGTGTCTATGCGACGTGCCCAAGAAAACGCCTCAGACGCCACTTTCTGCCATCTTCTCATCCGCCGCGCACTGGTTGCGCTGGCTGTGCGCGCCAGTGTGGCTGCTGGCGCTGGCGACCGAAGCCAAATCCTTCAAAGACAATCCCATTCTAGGTAGCCGCCGGCTGAACCGCGCTGGCCTGCATATCAGCCGCGTGCGGCTGGCGCAATGCATGGCCGACCGCAGGCGCAAACGCTTGGCGCACCTGCTCAATGATCAGGACCGTCAGGATTTCGACCGCAACGGTTTCATTCTGAAGTCCGACTTCCTGCCTCCGGCCACTTTTGCCTTAGTGGAACGGGAGTTGACGCAGTGCAATGGTCAGGTGCGAGCGATGGAGCAGGGCGACGCCATCACCCGTCGCATGTCGCTGGACGCGGGCACGCTCAAGCGCATGCCCGCGACGCGCCAGCTGCTGCAAGGCAAACAATGGCTGGGGCTGCTCAGCTACGTTGGGTCGTTCCGCTGCCACCCCATGAATTACCTGCAGACCATCCAGGCCCGCGCGGGCCAGGGAAGGGCAGACCCACAGCTCCAGCTGCATTCCGACACTTTCCATCCCACGGTAAAAGCCTGGCTTTTCCTGAGCGACGTAGGCGTGGAGGACGGCCCCTTTACCTATGTGCCCGGATCACACCGCGTCAACCGCCGTCGACTCGCGTGGCTGCGCCGCCAATCCATCGACGCCCGCAGGCTGGACCGGCTGAGCGCCCGCGGCTCGCTACGCGTGTCGCGGGCGGCGCTGCGCCGCATGGGCTACCCCGAGCCGCAAGCCTTCGCCGTCAAGAAAAACACGTTGGTCGTCGCGGACACGTCGGGCTTCCATGCGCGCGGCGAAAGTCGCCACGCGTCCACCCGGATCGAAATCTGGGGGTACGGCCGCCGCAATCCTTTCCTGCCATGGACCGGTTGGGACATTCAAGGTTTGCCGGGCGTGAAGGGCCGGACCGTTCCGCTGTATTGGCGCGCCCGGGATATAGGCGAGGCCCTGGGCCTGCGTCGTAATCCATGGCGTCGCGTCCCCTCTGACAAGGCAGGCCATGAATCGCAGTGAAGCCCGTGAATCCGGTTTTCCGCGTTGTGTGCTGATCACTGGCGCGACAGGCGGCATCGGCGGCGCCTTGGCCTTGGAGTACGCGGCGTCCGGGGCCAAGGTACTCATCCTGCAGGGACGCAACGCTGAGAGATTGAGCCAGTTGCGAGACGCCTGCCAGGTTCTCGGCGCGCGCGTCCTCACCCAGGTCCTGGACGTGCGCGACCATGACGCGTTGATGGCCTGGCTGGCAGCGGTTTGCGAGACCGAAATGCCGGAGCTCGTTATCGCCAACGCGGGCGTCAATATCAATACCGGGCCACAACAGCAAGGTGAAGACTGGCACGACGTGCATCGCCTGCTCGATGTCAACGTCAAAGCAGTGTTCGCCACCGTGCACGGCGTGCTGCCCGCGATGCGCAAGCGCGGCCATGGCCAGATTGCCCTGATCAGTTCTTTGGCCGCCTGGCGTGGACTGCCTGAAACGCCCAGCTACAGCGCCAGCAAAGCCGCCGTAAAGGTATACGGCGAAGCCATGCGCGACGCCCTGAGCGACGAGGGCATACGCTTTAACGTCATCATGCCCGGCTACGTCGAATCCCAGATGTGCTTCGACATGCCCGGCCCCAAGCCATTTCTGTGGAAGGCCGACAAGGCCGCCCGCGTCATCCGGCGCGGCCTGCAGACCAACCGCGCGCGTATCAGCTTCCCATTCCCGTTGAACCTGGGTTGCTTCCTGCTGTCGATCATCCACCCCGCGGTATCCGGATGGATACTGAAAAGGCTGGGCTACGGTGATTGACGCGTTCTGGATCCCGCTGCTGCCGCCTTACCTGATCGGATTGGTGCTGTCGTTCTTGGTGGAGGCGATATTGACGCCGCGACCGGTGGCGCCGTGGCGGCGCCCGTTGGCGGCGGTCGGAGTGCATATCGGCGTATGGACGTTGGCCTTCGCGTTGGAGTTGATGCTGTTCAGGCGGCCGTATTTTGCAGTGGCGAATGTACTGGCGATCGAGTTGGTGATCGTGTTGGTAAGCAATGCGAAGTATCAGGCGCTGCGGGAGCCGTTTGTTTATCAGGATTTTGAGTACTTCACGGATGCTATCAAGCATCCGAGGTTGTATTTGCCGTTTTTTGGCGTGGGGCGGGCGTTGGCGGCTGGGGGAGGCTATTTCTTGGCACTCTGGGCAGGCTTGACGATGGAAGAATCCGTGACGGCCGGAGCAGGGTTGTGGCTGGCGGCCTTCTCTGAACTAATGCAAGAGTCAGTGTTTGCGCCGATCGCCCTCTTGGTCGCCTTTCTATCGCATTCAACCGCGTTCGCCATAGCCGGACTGGCCATCGCTTGGTGGGCCGGCAAGTCGCTCCGAAACTCAAGCGCTGATGTTGACGCTGATTTGACGCGTAGCGGTCTGATCGCGACACTGTGGGCCTACGCCTTAGAAGAAAAGCAACATCTTGGCGACATCGTGCGCGAGCATTCTCCCTTCGGCCCGATTGCTGCGGCTAACAAGCCCCCTGAACAACTCCCGCATTTGGTCGTGGTGCAGAGCGAGTCATTTGTCGATGCCCGTCGATTGTATCCCCACATCCGTCGCGACGTCTTGGCGCAATTTGATCTGCTGTGTGCAGAATCCGCAATGCACGGGCTTCTCAATGTCGATACCTGGGGCGCCAATACTGTTCGCACTGAATTCGCCTTTCTTTCAGGCATTCCTGCAAGTATGTTGGGTGTCCATCGATTCAACCCCTACCGAAAAATAGCGTCGGAGGGAGTCCCTACCATCGCCTCGTATCTGAAAGGGCTTGGCTATCGGACGATCTGTGTGCACCCCTACCATGGCGAGTTTTATCGAAGGAATCGAGTGCTGCCGCTATTGGGCTTCGACGAGTTTATGGATATTAGCCATTTCTCAGATGCCCGGCGAGACGGGCCATATGTGGGCGATTTGGCTGTCGCGGAATGCGTCGATCGCCTATTGCGAGACGCAGGCCAGCCAGTGTATGTCCACGTCATTACGATGGAAAACCATGGTCCGCTGCATTGGGAGCATGTCTCTGAGTCTGAGATCGCAGGTTTGCTCGAAGGTCCTATCCCGGAGGGGTGTGAAGACCTATTGGCGTATGTTCGACACCTGCGCAATGCAGACGAGATGTTTGCGCGTGTCGCCAAGGCCTTGCAAGCCTCGGCGAGGCCTGGTGCGATGTGCGTATACGGCGATCATGTTCCCGTCATGACCAAAGTGTATGAACAACTTGGCTACCCAACCGGAGATACAGACTTTCTGATTTGGCAGAGCCACGCCACACGTTCGGCCGTGAGCGGAAAGCAGTATGACTCAAAGGTCGATCAGCTAGCTCGTCGTTTCCTGGAAGTCGCTGGGGTCCGTGCGGTTCGCGTTCCACCGGCGAGGTAACCATTTACATTGTGTCTCTCCGTCGCAGTAGGGCGAAATTTGAAAACTATTTCATTTATCTGAAGGGATTATGAGGAATCAATGGCGAATAGCGCTGAAAATGATGAAAGGGGAGCCGACTTGATTTTAATGGATACCTATAGAAACATTTAGCCACAGTGCTCATCCGCGTCCTCTAGGCGGCCACTGTACAATTCGCGGCAATATAAAAGAAAGACCGGCTTGCGAAAATATTTGAAATTATTTGTCATATTTAAATAAATGTTTGAAAAGCGCGGTCATAAATAAAATGAGTCTGAAAGATACAGAGAGAAATAAACGATTGGCGGTCTGGCTAATCCTCGTACCAATGATCATTGCGATTGTTTATTACGCCTTTTTTGCGCAAAACCGGTACGTGAGCACGTCCTTGGTTGCGGTTCGTCAGGTTGGCGGTCATGAGGCCCCTCAACTACCCGGACTGGCCGCAATGATGGGAGGCATAAATCCTGCTTCCCGCGAAGAGACACTTTATTTGCGTGAGTACATTACTTCCACTGATATGTTGAATATCCTGGAAGACAAACTGAAATGGCGTGAAAAATACACCGGACGTTGGCAAGACCCATTTTTTTGGTTGCCTGGAGATGCAAGTCGTGAAGACGTGCTGGATTATTACCGCCGTGTCGTAAAGGCCCATTTTGACGAAATTACGGGGTTGCTTACGGTTGAGGTGCAAGCGTTTGATCAGGAATTTGCCCAGGAATCACTTAAAGTAATTTTGGCCGAGAGCGAACGGTTTATTAATGAGTTGTCGCATCGGATGGCTCGGGATCAGATGCGTTTTGCTCAGTCTGAGCTCGCCAATGCTCGCAAGATGTATGAGGATCGCCGGGCTGAAATGCTGGACTTTCAAAGCGCGAATAATCTACTCGACGCTCAAGCCGCTGCGCATGCTCGAGCGGGCGTCATTGCCGACATTGAGGGACAGTTGAGCCGGGAACGCGCCAGCTTGCAGGCGATGTTGGCCACTTTGCATGCGGACAGTCCGCAGGTCCGCCAGCAGAAAATCCGAATTCAAGCCCTTGAGCATCAAATTAAGGCTGAAGGCAAGAGTCTTATATCTTCCTCAGAAGGCGGGCAACTGAACGTTGTCGCCGCAAAATACCGAAATCTCTCCATTGATACGGGAATTGCCGAGGATGCATACAAATTTGCTGTCTCAGCGGTAGAGACTGCCCGCATCGAGGCCAGCAAGAAGTTGCGTGCATTGGTCACAGTAGTCATGCCCAATCAACCGGAAGATGCTGTATATCCGTGGCGTACCTATAGCTTGATTACCTTGTTCCTGGGTCTTCTGCTTTTATATGGAATCGTGCGTTTTGTGCTCGCGACTATTGAAGACCATCGGGATTGAGGCAATTTAGAATATCATGATTATGGATAACTACGTGAATCAAGTCTCGGTGCGTTTGATCAAAAGAGTTTTGATTATTGGCACGGCCATGGTGTCACTGACAGGTTGCGCCGGCAGTTTGCTGTCTGGGGCAGGTCCTTCCATATCGGCAATTACTTACAACGCTGAAGACGCGCCCTACAAGCTGATCGATTTGTCTGCGCAGACCATCGCTCCATATATGCGCCTACCTGAACGGGAGCTTGTCCAGACCGTTTCCGAAACGAGCATGCCCGACGTGAAGTTAGTGCCGGGCGACGTCATGCGGGTGATGATTACGGACGATGGTGGGGGAGAAAAGACGATTTTCGCTCCTCTGTCTCAGGGGGGCACAGTATTCGATCATGTGCGGGTGGACTCCGCGGGCCGCATATCCCTGCCTTATGTTGGCAGCAAAGCCGTTTCCGGCTCGACCTTAGGGGAGGTGGAGCAGATCATTCGCAAGGCTATTAAGGGTCGCGCAAGCGAGCCGCAAGTTCATATAGAACTCGTGGGAGACTTGTCAGGATCGGTACTGGTTGTGGGTGCTGTCAAGACTCCTGGGCGCTTTTCTGCATTGCAGGGACCTCTGACGCTGCTTGATGCAATTAACCGTGCTGGCGGCCCAGTGATGGAGCCGCATCTAACTCGAGTCGTGCTGCGGACGGGGACTAAAGCAAGCATTTTTAACTATGAAGAACTGCTGGCTGGCACAAATCAAATGGTGCCGCCTCATTCTGAAATAGTAGTGGAGCGGGCGCGGAAGCGATTCGTTGCCATGGGTGCGGTCACCCAGCCCGGCCTTCACGACCTGCCTTCGAACAATCCGAGCTTGCTCGAGGTGCTGGGCGTTGTCGGCGGCCTGAGTGAAAGCGCCGCAGATGCTAGCGGCGTATTCGTATTCCGGATGCACGAAGAAACTCCAGGGAGCACAGAATCGCCAGAAAACCGCGCGGAAGTATTTCGTCTTAACTTGAAGAATCCCGAGGCAATTTTCTTGGCCAGACAATTTCTGGTGCAGCCCGAAGATGCCGTCTATGTCACCAATGCCGCAGTATATGAGTGGCAGAAGGTCATAACGCCCATTGTTCAAGTGCTGGTCCTTGGCCGTACTGTGAAGAATGGCTTCTGATAGCACCCTGCGCGACGAGTATGATTAAGCGTTCTCCCCTAAATATTGTCCGGGCAGTTGTATTTGCGCTGGTTCTTCGCGAAATGCGCGGCCGTTTTGGCGCGCGTCGGCAAGGTGTGTTTTGGTTCTTCTTCGAGCCAATTGCACATGTGCTTGGCGTCATGGCCATTTTCACTTTGATTAGAGGAAGGCAAGTGCCCGGGCTGGATTTTCCGGTTTATTTGATTACGGGAATTGTTCCATTTCTGATGTTTAAGAACATCATGCTGAAGGGGATGGAGGCCGTAAATGCAAATAAGGCGTTATTTGCATACAAACAAATTAAGCCTTACGACACCATCGTTGCTCGGACCATTGTGGAGTTCACGCTAATGGCCTGCGTCTATGGGGTCATTATGCTTGGGTTAGGGCTTTGGGGGCGATACGATGTACTGATGGTTGACCCTTTGCATTGGCTCGGCGTTATGGCACTCGGTGTCGCATTTTCGTTCGGCATGGCATTGATTTTGTGTGTAATCGCCGACGCTATGCCCGAGTTGAAGGTAATTCTTCGGCTGCTGTTTATGCCGCTCTACTTTCTATCTGGAGTAATTCTCCCAATTTGGCTCGTTCCGGGGCCCGTACTGAATTATCTTCTTTGGAATCCCTTGCTGCACATAATTGATGAACTTCGTCGAGGGGTATTTGCGCACTACCACGAGGCCGCAGGAATTAGTGTTGAGTATCCGCTCGCGGTGACGGTTGTCGTACTTTTTATCGGCATGGGCCTTTATCGTGCCCGTCGGCAACATTTGGTGGCCATATGATAGAGCTGCGTGACGTCACCAAGTCGTATCGCACGACTAAAGGGCGCAAGTACATATTTCGCAATTTGAATTTCTCCATTCCTTCCAATAAGAACGTCGCGATTATTGGGCGAAATGGTGCGGGCAAGTCTACCTTGATGCGCCTTTTAGCGGGATTAGATTCGCCTGACAGTGGCAAGATTATTACGCCGGACAGCATATCGTGGCCAGTTGGCCTAAGCGGTGGTTTTCAAGGATCGCTGACGGGAAGGCAAAACGTAAAGTTCATCGCGCGGGTCTATGGAGCCGAACAGGAGCAGATGCGGGAGGTCGTCAGCTATGTCGAGAATTTTGCCGATATAGGGGAGTATTTCGATCAACCTGTTAAGACTTATTCATCGGGGATGCGAGGGCGTGTTGCGTTTGGTTTAAGCCTTGCATTTGATTTTGACTATTACTTGGTCGATGAGGCAATGTCGGTCGGTGATCAGAAGTTCAAGACCCGCGCCACAGAAGAGTTCAAGAAAAGAGTTGGGAAAGCAAATATCATTTTGGTTACGCACGGAATGACCCAGGTCAAAACGTTATGCGATATTGTTTTGGTGCTAAACCGGGGTGACATAATAAAGTTCGATGATGTGGACGCGGGCATTGAGTTCTATAAGAATTTATAGAGATTTGGTTGCGGGATATCAAATGCATCGGCGTCCTTTTAAATTAAAGCGTAGAATCGGTTAATGGATCTCGAGAAAGAAAGCGCGGAAAAGTCCATATCTGGCAGGATTTTTTCCTTTAGAAAATCGGTGAATTTCGGTGCAGAGGTTATCCGAAGCGTCACTGCACCCGTTACTGTGTGGCGCCGCACGGCCTGGGTCTTCAATGTGGCAAAGTGGAAACGCCCGCTGCTTAGAAGATACTTAAGCAACTACAATTTGCGGTTCTTGGCTTTAAAAGACGACGTCTACCAGAAGGAACGGCGTATTCGTATGTCGTTGCGTCCGATATTTGTAATTTGGGGGAGAACTCTTCCAGAGCGTTTAGAAGAATTCGCTGAAGAATTTGATATTCCAATCCACCACGTGGAAGATGGCTTCATGCGGTCGATTGGGCTTGGTGCGTCTCACGTGCTGCCATATTCGCTGTGTTACGACCGTACCGGGCTGTATTACGACGCTTCGCAACCGTCCGATCTTGAAACGATTTTAGCTACCTATGATTTTCAGTCAGATAAGACATTGATGGCAAGGGCATCGGCAGCTCTTGAGTCGATTCGAGAGTTGAGACTGTCGAAATATAACGAAGCGAGGACCGACTTGGCTGCGGTGCTGTATGGGCCCAAAGTTCGTCGCCGAATTTTGGTGGTGGGCCAAGTAGAGGATGATCAATCTCTACTTTATGGTTGCAGGCAGATTATGAAAAATGCCGAACTTATTCGGCTAGCCGCTACCGAGAATCCTGACGCCCAGATCATCTACAAGCCTCATCCAGACGTACTCGCTGGGTTGCGCAAAGAGATCTCCAACACCTCGGAATGTTCCCAGCTTGCGGAGATTCTGAAAGTTCAATTATCCCTTGTAGATGCTCTTGAGGGTGTCGATCGCGTTTATACAATGACGTCCCTCGCTGGGTTCGAAGCGTTGTTGAATGGCGTCGCCGTCACTACTGTGGGTGCGCCGTTTTACGCAGGCTGGGGCTTGACTGATGATAGGCAACCCGAGGCGCGCCGATCGCGTCAATTGTCGATTGAAGAAGTCTTCGCCGCTGCGTATATTTTGTATCCAGTTTACCGGAATCCGGTGACCTACGCGGCTATGCAGTTGGAAGAAGTTATAAATGAGTTTAAGGAGCAGCTTAGTGAAGTTGATTTCTTAACTCCTGAAAAGTCTCTTAAACGACTGAAGCCCTATAATCTAATGACGGGTCACAGTGTTGACTCGCGATTCCTATACAATTCGACCGCGAAGAATATTGCGATTATTACGGACTCGCCACGCGCTTGGTATATAGCTCGGGGTATGGCCGGGGCGGGCAAAAACATGTCCGTGATAGCCACACGCGACACCCTCGCCAACGATGAATCGTTACTGGTCGGCTCAGAAGAGCAAGCCGGCCTTAAGGTCACGTCGATTCATAAGAAGTACAGCGTAGCCATGTCGAAAGCGGAGAAAAGCGCTGTGGAACTTACGCAGACATTCTCCGATAGTATGCGGTTGGCCTTAACGGAAGTTGCCGCGGAGCACCTGAACTCCGAAGTTGTGGAAGCGCTGTCCTTTGGGCTCGAAGACTACATCTATTATGAGTCTATCCGCTTCTATGGAATCAAGGAATGCCTTGACGAATTCGATGCGGTCTTGATTTACATTGACAATGCGGATTCCAGTCTAGACATCATTAAGTCGTTTATTTTTCATGGGAAATCGAAGTCGATGCTCGGGAAGGTGTTCCTGAGTCTCTCTGACGGAACGACGAAGGAATTTCTTGCGCAGGTAAGCAGCACTATTCCTCCGGTTGCCAGCGCACCGCAGGATATTTCTGAGCTTAAAACGAATTTTTCGAGATTTTGGTGGAGCCTGCAAAAGCGGAGCTTCGACGAGTATGACAGCTATGGTCCGCACGTAGCCGTATGCGGCAATGTGGGGGGGCTAAATTATGCGTACTCCCCAGCGTCCCTAAAGATTGTCGATACCGTTGATAAGCGATCAAATTTACCGATTCTTTTCTATAACTCCGGGCTGTTGCCAGCCAGCGGACAGGAGGAAGTCAAGCTTATTGCGCTGTTGGCGGATTTGAGCAAGCGTTGTGCCGTTTATAACGGCAACCTTGCGAAGTTTCGTTCTAAGTATCCTGAGGAAATTCTCGAATCTGCGTCATTCTTTAGCGATAGGTTCTTTGAACGAGTGTTGGAGCTCGCACGTCAGCGACTGCCTGAAGAATTTGTGGATATTTTCAGGCCAAGGATTTCTAAGTACTGTGAGTCATTATTTGCGCAGGTTATTTTTGTCGCGGAAGCGGGGCATGCAATGGATCGCGCCGTTGTCTATGCGACTGCAATGGACCGAAGCCACATTTCTAGAATACTGGCGGCACTTGCGCGAAGTAGAAAGGTGGCTTCGATCGGGATTCAACCACAGATTATCTCGACTTCAACGCGCTATAAACCGCCAGCAGTTGATCGAATGGGCGTTATCGATACGTCACAAGTTGACGTGTTCACCGCATTGGGTGCCGAGCCCGATAGGTTGGAGCGGATTGGTTCCGTCAATATTGATTCCCGGCTGAGTTCTATGGATGAAGCCGTAAAGGACTATGGCCGTGAGCCGACTCCTGGATCGATCCTA
The DNA here is from genome assembly GCF_035282245.1 of Achromobacter sp. D10. Taxonomy (NCBI): domain Bacteria; kingdom Pseudomonadati; phylum Pseudomonadota; class Betaproteobacteria; order Burkholderiales; family Alcaligenaceae; genus Achromobacter; species Achromobacter sp. D10. The sequence continues at coordinate 568,426 of NZ_JAYJLE010000004.1, read as the reverse complement.
TTCGCGATGCAGCACTCGACATCGTTCGAAATGCTAGCTACGGCAAGGGCATTGAAATCGATTTGTGAACGAAACGCGTTGACACTGATTGTTAAGCCTCACCCGCACCAGGAATTGCCGATTTTGAATGAGGTGCGTGCGATATTCGGTGAGTGCCCATTCGCCCGCGTGTTGGGGCGTGATAGCGATACTTATGACGCTGTTGCGCGTAGTGCGATCATCGTGGGACTTTTCAGCAGCGTTTTGCTTGAGAGCGCTCTTTACGGTAAGGATGTTGTGGTATCTGCTTTTAGAGAAATTGAAGAATCTATCGATTTTTCATTAAGCGGTCTGGCGGTAAAGGTGCAAGATGAAGCCGCCTTGGAGGATGTGATTCTCCAACTAAAAAATGGTGGCGAAGTTTCTCGCATCCTGCAGGCCAGCAGAAATGCTTATTTGCAGGCAAATCCCCAGCTGGGGCGGCCCTTCGATGGTGGCTCGGTGGAGAAATTCATCGCTGCACACATTCCGGCTGTTTAATCTCAATTGCTTTTTTTGGTCGAACTAATATGAAAAACGTACTTGTCACCGGCGCGGATGGTTTTATTGGATCTCACCTGACGGAGATGCTTGTAAAAGAGGGTTATAACGTCAAGGCAATGTCTCAATATAATTCGTTCAATAATTGGGGTTGGCTGGAAGACGTTTCGTGCCAAAAAGAAATTGAAGTCCTGACTGGCGATGTCCGTGATCCTCACTACTGCAAGCATGCAATGTCTAACGTAGATACGGTGTTCCATTTAGCTGCGTTAATCGCCATTCCTTATTCCTACGTCGCGCCGGATAGCTATGTTGATACCAATATCAAAGGTACCCTGAATATTTGCCAGGCTGCCAAGGAGCTTGGCGTCCAAAGAGTTATTCATACGTCGACCAGCGAGGTATATGGTACGGCACAGTATGTACCGATTGATGAGAAGCACCCCCTGCAGCCGCAGTCCCCGTATAGCGCGTCAAAAATCGGTGCTGACGCGATGGCAATGAGCTTCTTCAATGCTTTTGATCTGCCCGTGACTGTTGCTCGCCCTTTCAATACCTATGGGCCGCGTCAATCGGCGCGAGCAGTCATTCCTACGATTATTAGCCAGATCGCCAGCGGGAAGAAGCAGATTAAGTTGGGAGACGTTTCGCCGACGCGCGATTTCAATTACGTTCTTGATACGTGTCGTGGGTTTCTGGCGTTAGCCAAATGCAATGAAGCAATTGGCGAAACAATCAATATTGGATCCAATTTCGAAATATCTGTTGGCGATACTTTAAATTTGATTCGGGAGTTGATGAATAGCGACGTCGAGTTCATCACAGACGATCAGCGTCTCCGTCCAGGTAAGTCGGAAGTATTTCGCCTTTGGTGCGACAATACTCGAATTAATGAACTCACGGGATTCGCGCCGGAATATTCTATTCGCGATGGTCTGAAGGCTACCGTCGACTGGTTCACCAAGGCCGAGAATCTTGCAAAGTATAAAGCCGATATTTATAACGTATAAATTTCATGATTAATAATATTATTGATTTTGTGCGCGAAAAATATCGCACGAATGAGTTCGTTCCTCTTCATGCACCGGTCTTTGGCGGCAGTGAAAAGAACTACGTGTTGGACACGATAGATTCGACTTTCGTGTCGAGCGTCGGCGCCTATGTGGATCGCTTTGAAAGCGATATGGCGACGTACACAGGTGCTGAACGCGCCGTTGCTACAGTTAATGGCACTGCTGCGCTGCATGTGGCTTTGAAATTGGTCGGAGTGGGGTTGGGGGATTATGTCGTAACTCAGCCGCTGACCTTCGTCGCTACCTGCAACGCCATCAGCTATTGCGGCGCCAAGCCGATCTTCGCGGATGTAGATCGCGACACGCTAGGATTGTCCGCGCGATCAGTTGATGACTGGCTGGAGCAGCATGCTTACCTTGACGACGACGGCGTTTGCAGGCTGCACTCCGATGATGGTGTGGTGAGGGCTTGTGTGCCGATGCACACGTTTGGCCACCCCGTTCGTATGGACGAGCTGATTAGTGTATGTAGCAAATGGGGAATTACGCTGGTAGAAGATGCAGCGGAAGCTCTAGGGAGCACGTACAAAGGCAGGCACGCTGGTACGCTTGGCAAAGTTGGGGTGCAAAGCTTTAATGGCAATAAGATCATTACGACGGGTGGCGGTGGAATGATTCTGGCAGACGCCGAACTCGGCGCCCGGGCTAAGCACATGACCACAACGGCAAAGCAGCCACACCCATACAACTACGTGCACGATGAGGTTGGTTTTAATTATCGGCTTCCGAACTTAAATGCTGCGCTTGGGTGCGCACAATTGGAACGACTCGGCGTATTCGTTGATTTCAAGCGAACGTTAGCCGCGTCATATCAAGATCTGCTGAAAGGCAGCGAGTACCAATTCGTGGTTGAGCCAGAAGGGTGCCGCTCCAACTATTGGCTCAATGCAGTGATTTGTGAGAGCCGCGAAGCGCGACAGCATTTGTTGACAGCCACAAACGAGGCCGGCGTTATGACAAGGCCGATTTGGGCGCTCATGAGTGAGCTATCGATGTACGCGAACTGCAAGTCTGCTGATCTTACGAACGCACGTTGGTTGGAAGAACGCGTAGTTAATCTTCCCAGCAGCTTCGTCGAGGAGTCTTGAAATGACTAATAAGGTTGGTGTTTTTGGATTTTCGGGTTGGGCTCGGGAGATTGGCGATATCGCCCTGGCAATTGGACTTTCTCCGGTCTACGTTGTCCGAGATAAGGGAGAAGCGACAGGAGCTGATGATCGCTTTGACATTATTCTGGAAGCTGATGTTTTGAATCATGCCGAAATGGATTTCGTCATTGGGATCGGCGATGGTGCGATTCGAAAGAAGGTCTACGACCGCTTTAAGGATAAGTTGACTTTTCGCAACCTCATTCATCCGCATGCGTCGTTTGGCCATGGTCAACTTGATCGCATCAATCAGTCCAAAGGGGTTGTTGTCTGCGCCGGTGTTCGAATGACGAATAACATCGAGGTCGGCAATTTTTCCCTCTTTAACTTGAACGCGACTGTCGGGCACGACTGCATCATCGAAGAATTTTCAGCAGTCTCGCCGGGAGCCTGCGTTTCGGGAAATGTGCATATTGAACAGGCCGTCTGGATCGGTACCGGCGCGACGATTAATCAGGGAACACCCGATCAGAAGCTAGTGATTGGGGCTGGCTCGATGATCGGTTCAGGGGCTGTTGTCGTGAAGAGTTGCGAGCCTGGTGGTACCTATGTGGGCATACCGGCGAAGAGGATAAAATGAGCGTTTTAATCATCGCCGAGGCCGGCGTAAATCATAATGGCGACCTCGAGCTCGCAAAGCAATTGGTCCGTGCAGCCGCTGAAGCCGGAGCGGATTTGGTGAAATTCCAGTCATTTGTTACGTCGAAGAGCATCTCTAAGACGGCGCCCAAGGCCAATTACCAAAAAGCGTCCACAGATCCGGAGGAATCACAGTACGAGATGGTGCGGAAGCTGGAACTTTCGCACGCAGATCATTTGGTTCTGCTGGCGGAATGCAAAAAATGTGGAATTGGGTTCTTCTCTACGGCGTTTGATTTCGAGAGCTACGACATGCTTGTCGAGCTCGGCGTCGATCTTGTTAAGGTTCCTTCTGGTGAGCTGACTAATTTACCGTATCTTCGATATGTCTCGCGCCATGGGTTCCCGTTGATCCTGTCGACGGGTATGGCCGGAATCGGAGAAATCGACGCCGCTCTGGATGTTATTGAAGCGGCGGGAACTCCGCGTTCAAAGGTGACGATTTTGCATTGCACGACGGAATATCCCGCTCCGTTGGCAGATGTAAACTTGAAGGCGATGCAAACGTTGCACGCCGCGTTTGGCACACCTGTCGGATATTCGGACCATACCCAAGGGATAGAAATCCCGATTGCCGCGGTGGCTCTGGGCGCGACGATTATCGAAAAGCACTTCACTTTGTCTCGTTCAATGCCTGGTCCCGACCATCAGGCTAGCCTTGAGCCTCAAGAGCTTGCAGCAATGGTGCGCGGTATTCGCAATGTGGAGATGGCTTTAGGTGACGGCTTGAAACGTCCCAGCGCTAGTGAGAAAAAGAATAAGGCAATTGCGCGCAAGTCTATAGTGGCTAGCCGTCCCATTCGTGCGGGTGACTTGTTTTCTGAAGACTGCCTTTCCACCAAACGGCCTGGTACTGGAATATCGCCGATGCGATGGGATGAAGTGATTGGCAGGACGGCTCGGCGTGACTTTGCCGAGGATGAGTTGATAGAGTTATGAACCGACGGATTTGTGTTGTTACGGGTACCCGGGCCGAATATGGCCTCTTGAAATGGTTGATGCACGAGCTTAAAGCGAATGCATCGGTCAATCTTCAAGTGCTCGCCACCGGTGCTCATCTATCACCAGAGTTTGGTCTGACTTATCGCGAGATAGAGGCCGATGGATTTTCCATCGACGCCAAAGTCGAAATGCTTCTTAGTGCCGATACATCAACGGCAGTTGGAAGGTCTTTGGGCCTTGGGCTGATCGGGTACACGGACGCCTTTGAGCGATTAAAGCCGGACCTTATTGTCATTTTGGGTGATCGCTATGAAATGCTGGCTGTTGCCGCGGCGGCCTTGATTGCGCGCATCCCTGTGGCGCATCTACATGGCGGAGAGACCACCGAAGGGGCATTTGATGAGGCGATCAGGCATTCGATCTCCAAAATGTCCCATTTACATTTTACCGGTGCTGCAGAGTATCAAAAACGAGTCATACAGTTAGGAGAGGCCCCCTCGCGCGTCTTTATGTTTGGTGGTTTAGGTATTGATGCAATAAAGCGGATTTCGCTGATGGATAGAAGCGAACTAGAAAAGTCGATTGATTTGCCTTTGCTTCAACGCAATCTGCTCGTGACGTTCCATCCAGTTACGCTAGACGAGCGTGGTTCGGAAGAGCAAATGCAGGAAATGTTGAACGCATTGAGTGAGCTTGAAGACACCGGTCTTATCTTTACGATGCCCAATGCAGATACCGGGGGTCGTGGTTTGGCAAAGCTAGTCCGGGATTTTGTTGTTAAGCACCCTAACGCTCGTATGTTCACGTCGCTTGGTCAGTTGCGATATTTTTCCTGCATGCGGTTTGTGGATGCTGTTGTTGGTAACTCGTCTAGTGGCATTGCCGAGGCGCCCAGTTTCGGGATTGGTACTGTAAATATCGGAGACAGACAAAAGGGTCGGCTTTCGTCCAGTAGCGTTATTGACTGCGAGCCGACTCGTGAATCGATCCGGCAGGCTATCGCACTGCTGTATTCGGATGAGTTTCAAGCTCGCTTGCCTTTGGCAATCAATCCGTATGGTAGCGGCGGGGCAAGTGAGAAAATTGCGCGGGTACTTGCGAACCATCCGCTTGATGGGCTGATTAAGAAGAAGTTCTTCGACGTCAGCTTTTGATAGAAAGGAAAGTAGATGAAAAACTGGGCATCTTGTGTTGTCCCCTTGAACGCGACCTTGGCACAGGGAATTGACATCATTGACAAGTCGGGGCTCCAAATTGGCTTGGTCGTGGATGAGGAGGGGCGGCTGCGTGGCACTCTGACAGATGGTGACATCCGCCGAGCGCTACTACGCCGCGAAACCTTGGATACCGCAGTTGCGGGAGTGATGGGAAAGACTCCAAGAGTGGCGTCGCCTGAGTGGGGAACGGAGCGGCTTCGGCATGTGATGGAGGAGTTTCGGATTTCGCATCTTCCTCTTGTTGGCGCCGACGGCAAGCTGGTAGGGCTGAAGACATTACACGACCTGCTGGAGCGTGAGCTGGTCGATAATCCTGTGTTTTTGATGGCGGGTGGTTTTGGAAAGCGACTGCATCCCCTTACTAATGACTGCCCCAAGCCTTTGCTGAAGGTTGGCGAGAAGCCGATTCTTGAGATCATTCTTGATAGTTTTATCGGCGCCGGTTTTCAGCGGTTTTACATTTCGACCCATTATTTGCCGGAAATGATTCGATCGCATTTCGGAGACGGTTCGAAGTGGGGGGTGAAGATTAGCTACGTATACGAGGAGGAGCCTTTGGGAACGGGTGGGGCGCTAGGACTCTTGCCACACGACGAAATCAATCTTCCCATGGTGATGATGAACGGGGACTTGCTCTCTAATCTTAATTTCCGCGGGCTTCTGGATTTCCACGAAACGCATAGTTGCGCAGCCACGATGTGCGTTCGCGAGTATGAGCACCAAATTCCCTATGGCGTGATTGAAAGCGAAGGGCACCTCATTCGATCTATGGTGGAAAAGCCAAAGCAAAAGTTTTTTGTTAATGCGGGTGTTTATGTGTTGTCGCCTGAATTGGTGAGAAGCGTATCGCCGGGAACCAAGGTTGACATGCCCACGCTACTTGAACAGTCTATTCGGGGCGGTGCGGAAGTGGCTTCCTTTCCGGTTCATGAATACTGGCTGGATATTGGACGCATGGAGGATTTTAAACGCGCGCAATCCGAATTCGGGAGCCTGCTGAAATGAGCCGGGTGCTCGCGCTGATCCCTGCTAGGGGTGGGTCCAAGCGCGTCCCACGCAAGAATGTACTGGAGCTCGGCGGTGTGCCACTGATCGGTTGGTCGATCAGCGCAGCACACATGAGTGGCATTTGCACGGACGTGGTGGTCTCGACTGACGATCCTGAAATTGCAGAGGTGGCGCGCGAACTAGGCGCTTCAGTGCCCGAGCTTCGGCCGGCTACCTTGTCGACCGATACGGCGGGCAGCGTGGATGTCGCGGTTCATGTCCTGGATCGTTATGAGGAAGAGCACGGCATGGCCGATGCCTTGGTTCTTTTGCAACCCACGTCTCCGTTCAGGTCGGCTGTGGCGATTCGGGAGGCGATGCGTCTGTTCGAATACCACGATATGGCGCGGCCGGTGGTCAGCGTTGCGCCGGTTTCCACGCATCCAGCGTGGAGCTTCCGCTTAGAGGGTGAAGGGATGTCGCCTTTGTTCGGATGGGAGGCGCTTTCGGGCCGTAGCCAAGATCTGGAACCGATGTGGACGCTGAATGGTTCAATCTATATCGTACCGCCTAGTCGTTTACGCCGTGATCGAGCTTTCGTGACCCGGGATGTCTTGCCTTTTAAGATGTCAGGCGCTATTGATGGCGTCGATATCGACACGTGGCTGGACTGGCGCTTCGCAGAAAGTCTCATTGACCAGGAGTTAGTGACTGTGCCGACAGTGACGAGACGCTAACTCTTTTTTCGCCGTTAGCCCCCCACCAGTGCTATCACTAAATGGGGGCTTTTTCTATGCGTTTTTAGTCATGCGAGCGACGGCGCCTTTCACCGCAAGCGATATGCCCGTTGCGCAATAGAAGCCGCCATTGATCTGCGTCTTCTGAATGACCACGTCACGGAAGCCTCTGAAAAGGGTCATATCTGGTTTGACAGCCTCAACCCAGAATGAGTCCAACCCCCCTTGGAAGGCCAGGCCAGGCATGTTGTAGATGGCATGACCTAAAGTGATCGTAGGGCGACCATGGACAATCGCCGAAGATCCAACTGTACTGTTTACCGTGACCACGCCGGCAGTTTTTCCGAGTAATGCGGGCAAGTTGCCACTCTCCAGAAACATAACACGTTCAGGAATATTCAGGCGTTCCGCGGCTTTGTGCAGGATCTTCCGATAATCCACAAGGCCTGGGTCCAGGGGATGAATCTTCACTGCAAGACGGCTGGCCGGAGGAGCATGCTGGGCGAAGGACGCCAGCGTTATTTCCATTGCGTGCGCCATATCTCTAAAGGGCGAATGATGAACAATCTGCGCATCGTTGGCTAATTGCAGGGGCAGTAGAAAAAATGGATGCTCCGTCGATTGTGCAATCAGTTGTGCCTCACATTCACGAGACTGCCGCGCGTAGCATTTCACGCGGATGCCACGATGCAAATAGCCCAAGTATTCTGTTATCGGGCTGTAGGGCACATGGCTGCGTACCCCGCGATGCAGAATGGGATTGAGGCCTGCCCAAAAGTTGTATCCTACGTCGTAAACTGCGCGCTTCCAGAACGCCGATTGGAACGGTTGGCCATTGTTGAAGTGCGGTGTATGCCGGGAATGCGCTCTATACCAATCGGGGTCACTGGGCAACGACGAGTTTCCGTTAACGCCCCCGCGTTCCAGAGTGATCCAATAAGGGCGGAAATACCCTTCTTCAAAAACGTGCACTGTGATATTGAGTGAGCGGGCTAATGCGATAGCCGGTTGGTGAACCGGACGGCAGTCTCCAAACACGACGATGTCCGTGATGCCCAATCGCTCAAACTGGTCGGCATAAAAGGAGGGTAGGGCGTCCATCGGGCCACGATAATTAATCGCTTGGCCTAGCCGCCAGTACATACGGTCACCCACGGTGTAATTGACTTTGGATACACGGTGTCCAATTGATTTCAACGCGAGCCCGAGCTCAGAAAAAAATGGGGAACAGACCCCTTGCAAAAAGAGGTAATGCCGGGTCATGTGTACATTTCGCTGGCAGTGGTGTCAGCGTGATTTTTGAGCCGCAGTTTGAAAGACATCGTGATTCTACTGATAATTAGCGTTTTAGGAAGAAACCCGCACGAGCCCAGAGTCTTATTTTGTGCAGTTGGCGACGACTAAAATTCATATGCAACGACGCGCCCCCCGGCTCCGCTGAAAGCGCATCTCGACGCTTTACCAACTGCCTGATCAAAGCCTCGCATGTTGTATAGCCTTGTAGATTCCAATCCCAATATATTGGGTAATGCACTAGGGCTCCCGCAACCAACTCGTGAAGCGTTAACTTACGGTCTCGTCGTGGGATGGAGAGCATATCAACAGTCAAGCCCCAGCCTGCGTAAAACGGACGGCCGTAGACGGTGACCCGCTTGTTTCGTAGTAGCGCGTCAAATCCCGTAAGAGATGTCATCGTGTGCACTTCATCACAGGCCTCAATGCAACTGATAATCGACACAGTTGTTTCAATGGCGTTTGCGTATCGAAGGGCATCGGCGCCATGCACTTTGCCATTTCGGTTTTTGACTGCGACATCGGGATGCGGTTTATAGACAATGAACGCGTCCGGGCAAGCGACGCGAACTTGAGCGAGCAAACCGAGATTGGTTCGTACGGATTCACAGCCATGCACTACCGATGCATCGTCTTCAACCTGGCCGGGCACGAGGACGACACGTTGCTTGCTGACAGCCCAAGCAGGGGCCTCGCGACGCTCAATGTTGTACTTGGTGATTCCGTGCTCGACGATTAGGTCCTGGACGATGCGAGCCTGTCGCAGGTCTTTAGCGTCAAAGGTGCGGGTGTTCAGCAGATACTCAAGATCACTTTGTGTACGTGGATCAAAATAAATGCCTCGTCGGTCAAGGACAAGTGATCCGGGCGGAACGAAATCCGAGCCTAAGCCAACAGAGCGAACGAAGCCGTCCTCCATCCTGAGCAATGTCGCGCCGGTTTTTGTCGCAAGGGCTTCGACTTCTGGTTTGACGTTTGCACCCCAGATGATGAGGCGATCAGATTTTGACGGTTGCAGTTGAGCTGCCGCTTCGGCGTGCGGAACAAAGTATGTCGACTTAGGATCGCTATGTAGAAATGGGCGGACGTTTTCGGCCTTCCAGCGCCGGTAACCGATAGCAATGCTGCGGCCCGTATTGCGCGCCGCGTGGGCTCTTTGGACTTGCAACCATTCAATGACGTCGAAGATCGTGCCACGACTTCCTGAAACTGGATTCAGATAGCGCGTGTAGTGTAGATAGGCCGCAGCAAATAACTCGTCAATGCTTCGGTGTCGTTGCCGTTGATTCGAGTGCTGCTCATCTTGAGTTGCGCCCCATCCCGCATACCAGGGCATTCCAAAACACGACACGGGGGTGCCTGCGAGTAGCGCTTCGAAGCCGAGATGCGACGTCACCACATAAACACGGTCCATGTGCGCGACAAGACTCATTGGGTTGATGGGGTCGCGTAGTAGTACCGTCCGTGCGTCAGCATCTGAATTGCTGAAGTATCCACGTTTCACCTTGTCGCTGACTTCGGGGTGAGTCTTGATGTAAAGCGTTGCATCCGGGTTCTCTTGTCTGGCACGCGCGAGCATCAGCCGGAATGTGGCTTCATCAGCCAAGCCGTGAGTGATACCGGCGTCACCTCGTGTTTGATCAACGACCAGGATGCGTGGACGCCCCCGCGACAGGCGGGAAGGATCCAGATCGGGTGCAAGGTTGTACTTGCTGAGCTTTGCGCGTTGAACCAGTTCTCTTGCGTGCTTGGCGTCGGCGCCGGGCCCGGCTAGCAAGTCAACATCGGAAGCTAGCAGCTTTTCCAGTGTTGACGGAGCGCTGGCGGCATAATAAATGCCGTCTTCATCAACCACCAGCGATAAGCTGGGGTGCTGCTTACCATGTCGGAGTGACCGGAGAAATCCATCTTCCAAAGTCACAAATGGCAGATCGTGTCGCGCAGCCCATTGCCGTGGCCGCACGGTGCTGGGGCGGAGCCCCCATCCCGCGATTTCGGTCACGCCTGCGGGCACGCGACGAGTACCGGGTCGTAGCCATACGATGGGCTTGCCGAGTAACGCCTGTATGCCGGGCAGGCGAGACAGTGTTCGGGAGAAAGTGCCGTACAACTGAAGTCCTTGAATGTGAGTTAGGGTCAAGCACTACGGAGATCATCCAGTCGATGCCAGGAAGTTAGGCGGCGCGATTGCGGATTGCCGCGGCAGAGGCGTCGTTAGGATCTATCGAAGTTTTGCGAACTCGGTGATCGTCGACCGAATCTGCTCTTCCGTATGCATACAAGAAATAAAAAACCGTAGCCGTGCGGCCTTCTCCGGCACAGCCGGATAAAGAATCGGCTGCACGTTTATCCCTTGCTTGAACAATTCGGCCGAGGCGCGCGTCGCCTTCAACGAACTCCCCGTAATCGCCGGCACCACGGCCAATCCTGTGCTCGTCCCGGTGTTGATGCCGGCTGCTTTGGCCTGTTCCAGAAAGAACCTGCCCCGTGCCTGCAGCGTCGCGACGCGATCCGGCAGTTCCTTCATCCGCCGCAACGCCGCCAAGGACGCTGCCGCTACGCTGGGCGGCATGCCGACGCTATATAGAAATCCGGGCGCCAGGAACTTCAGATGTTCCACCAGCGCCGTTTCGCCGGCGATATAGCCGCCGCAGCCTGCGAGCGTCTTGCTGAGGGTGCCCATCCAGATGTCGACGTCCTTGCCGTCCATGCCAAAGTGTTCGCGGATGCCGTAGCCGCGCGCGCCCATGACACCGAGAGAATGAGCTTCGTCGACCATCAGGAAGGCGCGATGGCGCTGCTTGATTTCGACGAAGCGAGGCAGGTCGGGGTAGTCGCCGTCCATGCTGTAGATGCCTTCCAGCACGATCAGGACGCGTTCGAACTGATGGCGTTGCTCTTGCAGGATCGCGTCGAGGGTTTCCCAATCGTTATGGGGGAAGGGCAGGCGGCGCGCGCCGGACAGCTGGATGCCTTGCAGGACGCTGTTGTGGATCAGCTCGTCGTGCAGGACGAGATCGCGTGGGCCAAACAGATAACCGATGGTGGAAACATTGGTCGCGTGACCGCTGACAAAGGTGATTGCGTCGTCGACGCCGTAGAGGGCGGCGATTTCGGTTTCGAGATCGCGATGCACCGGGCGTTCGCCGGAGACCAGGCGGCTGGCCGAGACGGAGGTGCCGTAGCGGTCGATCGCGGCTTTGGCGGCGGCGGTGACGACCGGGTCGCCCGACATGTTCAGGTAGTTGTAGCTGGCGTAATTGATGTAGCCGCTACCGCTGATCTGGGTGCCGGCGCCCGCTGTGCCTTCGTGCAGTTTGAAGAAGGGGTTCTTGACGCCGAGGCGGCTCGCGCCGTCGTTGATGATGCGCAGCTGCTGGTAGCCGGGATGCAGGTGGAACCGGTAGTGTTCCTCAGGGATTTCGGCTTTCTTTTCGGCGGGGCGCGCGGGCGCCTGGCCCGCGGGTGCGGCGGCCAGGCGCAGTTTGCGCTCCAGTGCTTGCTGGATGAGTCTGTCTTTGATGCCAGTGGCAAGGCCGGGTAGCTTCTTTACTGTACTCACTTCTTGCCTACTGGATCATGCGTTGCTTGGGAAGGCTGCCGTTGAGTTTGATTTCATCGACGAATTCAGACACCGAGGCAGACGTGACCTCGGCAGCGTGGTGGGCGACGACTTGCTGAACGCTGGCTGCGACGGCGTCGCCAGCCTCATGTTCGTCGCGCAGCAGCAGCACCAGCCGTTCGGCGAGCTTGGCCGGCGTGGGGCTCTCATTGAGCGCCATGACCGGCAGACGGATGCCGAATCGGTTCTCCAGTGCCATGACCAGCTCCACGCCCATGAGCGAGTCCAGCCCCATGTCGTAGACCGATCGAGTCGCTTCGATCTTGTCGGGCGCCACGCGCAGGATTTCCCCGATCTCGGCCTTGAGCATTTCGGTAAAGCGTTCGTGCAGGGCGGCATCGTCAAGCGTGGCGATCAGGTGGGCGATGTCGTCCGCGTTACTGTCGTCGTCACCGCCGTCGCCGGCGTGGCGGGCAATGTCGGAGAACTTGGGCAGGCCTGCGGTGGGCAGGAAGCGGCTCAATGCGCGCCAGTCCAGTTCCAGCACGCCGAGGCCGGAAGCGTTGGACGCAATCATGGCACCCAGAGCGTCCAGGGCGACCTGGGACGCGAGCGCGCCACCGCCCATGCGGCCTTGCAAGGCCTCCTTGATTTTCTCATTGCGAGCCAGGAAGCCGACGTCATCGATCGCGCCCCAGCGCACGCAGGTGGCGGGAAGGCCTTCCGCGCGGCGTTGGGCGGCCAGGCGTTCCAGCCAGGCGTTGGCGGCGACGTAATTGCTTTGTCCCGGGTTGCCGAACAGCGTGGTGGCAGAGGAGTAGCAGATGAACAGATCCAAGGGCAGGCCACGCGTAAGTTCATGCAGGTGCTGGGCGCCCAGCACCTTGGCGGCCAGGGTGCGGTGGATCTGCTCGGCCGTGGCGCTGCGGGCCAGGCCGTCGTCGATGACGACGGCAGCGTGGACCACGCCCTTTAGCGGAGGCATCGTGGCTGCCGTCTGCGCCAGCACGCTGGCCAGCGCGGCGCGGTCGGTGACGTCGCATGCCGCTGCGTGCACGCGCACGCCCTGGGCTTCGAATGCAGTGATGGCAGCCTGCGCGGCCTCGCTGGCTGGGCCGCTACGGCTGATCAGGATCAGGTTGCGCGCGCCGTGATCCGCCAGCCACTGCGCCGTACGCAGGCCGAAACCGCCCAACCCTCCGGTAACCAGGTAGCTGGCGTCGGCCGGCAGCGTCAGGCCGCTGGCGGCTTGCGTTGCGGCCTGATGGACGCTGCTGATGCCATTGCGGTAGGTAACGACGATCTTGCCGATCTGTCTGGCTTGCTGCATGTACCGGAAGGCGTCAACGATGTCGTTGGCGTCGAAGACGGTGTAGGGCAGCGGATGCAGCGCGCCTTGACGGAAGAGCGCCATCATTTCCGCGAACAGGCGCTGGGTGAGTTCGGGGCGCTCGTTCATCAACTGATCGGCGTCTATGCCGAAGTAGCTGATGTTGTTGCGGAAGGGGCGCAGGCCGATACGGGTGTTCTCGTAGAAGTCCCGCTTGCCCAATTCGAGGAATCGGCCGAACGGCTTGAGCACGCGCAGGTTGCGGTTGACGGCTTCGCCCGCCAAGGAATTGAGCACGACGTCCACGCCGCGGCCGTCGGTGTCGGCGAGGATTTCGTCAGCGTAGGACAGCGAGCGGGAGTCGTAGATATGCCGCACGCCCAGCAGGCGCAGCAGGTCGCGCTTTTCGTCCGAGCCGGCGGTGGCGTAGATTTCCGCGCCCAGCCATTGGGCGAACTGGATGGCGGCTATGCCGACACCGCCCGCGGCGCCGTGGATCAGGATCTTCTCGCCTTCTTCCAGGCGCGCAAGGTGATGCAGTGCGTAGTAGACCGTGAAGAAGGTGCTGGGGATGGTCGCCGCAGCTTCGAACGAGAAGCCATCGGGTATATGCGAGATGGCGCTGGGGCGGGTCAGGACGCGGTCGCCGAAGCTGGCCGGGCCGAAGCCGACCACGGCATCGCCTTCCTTGTAGCCGACGGCATCGGGGCCGACGCGAGTGACCGTGCCGGCGAATTCCAGGCCCAGCGTCGGGCCGGCGAACCCGTTTTCGATGGCCTCGTCGGACAGCAGGCCCAACGCATACATCACGTCGCGGAAGTTCAGGCCCGTGGCTTCGATCCGCACTTCCAGCTGGTCGCCGGCGGGCGCAGGGGCGGCGCAGGCTTCCCAGCGCAGGTTGCGCAATTGCCCGGGGAACTCGAAGCCCAGGCGCACGGCCTGCGCCTCGGCTGCTGCGGGGGTTGCGGCGGCGGGGCGGGAGACGACCCGCAAGCGCGGGACATACCGTTCGCCGCCGTCACCAAGCAGCACCTCGTCTTCGTCGTCCGCGCAGGTCAGTTCGCGGGCCAGGGCATCGGCCATGCGACCGGCCTGCGCCAGCGGCACGTCAACCATGCGGATACGGAAGTTGGAGGCCTCGTTGGCCAGCGTGCGGCCATAGCCCCATAGCGACGCGTCATTGAGCGCATGCATATTGGCGGCTTGCGGCTCGGCGCGCAGATACTGAGCGGCGTCGGCCGTGATGAGCCATACCGTTGCCGGCACTTGCAGACGTTCGCACGACTGGATGATGGCGGCAGCCAGGGCGCATCGTTGCGTCTGCTTTGCCAGCAGCGCGTCCGGCGTTTCGTGCGTATCTGTCCAGGCCAGGCGCTGCAGGTGCACCACGTGCTGTACCGGGCCCGCGGCATCGTCTGCGAGCAGGCTGTCCAGTGTCTGCGGCGTGACGCCGGTTTCCAGGCGGACCCGATGGCCGGCGGCGCTCAGACTGGCCTGCAAGGCTTGGGCGAGGCCGGCGCCTTGTTCAGGATTGCGATCGGCCAGGATCAGCCAGTGAGCGGGCTCGCTCGTCGCCATAGCTGGCGTCGCAACAGGCTCAGCGTCCAGGCGGGCGGTCAGCAGGTAGGCGCCGGTGGCCGGCGATTGCGTGAACTCCAGGCAGTCGCCGCACAGCAGGCCGAGGGTTTCAAGCTCTGCCTGCCAGAACCCGGCGGGTTGCTGAGTCGAGAGTTGTTCGCCTTGTTCGCCAGCTTGCCACCATTCCTGACGGCCGCCGAAGACGAAATCCGCCCACGATGCCGGATGAGCGCCGCAGAACAACAGGATGCCGCCGGGGCGCAGGCTGGCGCGGGCGTGCTTGAGCGCCTTGCGGGTCACGTCCAGCGTATCGAAGTCGGAATGGAAGATGACCAGATCATGGCACGGGAGCGCGCCTTCGGCCGCGTCGCCGATAGGCTGGATGCTGGCGTTGGGGTAGCGCTCGGCATGCTGGTGGCTGACGTGCTCCAACATATCGGCGTTGGTCGACGCGTAGCAATAGTCGGCCACATTGAAGTCGAGCGTATCGCAGCAACTGAAATTGAACAGCGGCGCGGCCCCGCTCACTTCCATGACCGCCAGGCGCTGGCCGGGCAGGCGCGCGGCCTGGGCCTGAGCCAGTGCGGCGCGCAGGGACGTGCCCAGGCGTTGGCCGCTGGCGGCGCCCAGCAGGCTGTGGTTGATGACGGCCGGCGTGGTGGCGCGCGGGCAGATATCGTCAAAGGCGGCTTCGCCGCGCAGCAAGGCGGGCAGGTGCAGGCCGATCCGGCCGACCGCGTGGACGATCTGCGCATAGTCAGGATACTCGCGCAGCAGCGTATTCCAGATGTCGCTGGTACCGCCTTCGCCGCCGTCGCTGGCGGGCAGGTCCAGGCCGGACGCCTGGGCTTCGACATAGCCAGCAGCGGTAAGGCGATCGACGATGTGCTGCAGGAGCGGCGCGGATTCCGGCGCATGGCGGCTCAGTTCGGTGATCAGGGCCTGGGGCACATGCTTGCCGTCAGGCGCGATCTCGCGCAGCGCATCAAGCGCAAAGCTGTAGCACAGGCTTTCAAGGAGCGGATCGACCTCTTCCGCGTAGCGCGCGTGCGACCCGCTGTCGCGGCATTGCTCGATAGCATCAGCCAACGCGGCGCGCAGTCCGGTGCCATCGATAGGATTAGGGCCAAACGGCGTCTGCGGACGCGGCGTGGCGACGGTGTCAAGAAAGCTCAGATGGTCAGCCGCGGGTTTGCGCAGGCGGATGCTGCGGAAGCGGGCCTGTTCCACGGCGGCGATCTGCACGCCTTCGGCGTTGTAGAGCTCGAAGCTGGCCGTGAGGGAATGCGGCGCGCGGCGTTCCAATCGTACACGCGCCGCGGCGGGCTGGCCGGCGTTGGCGCGCAGGCTCAGGCGTCCGATCTTGGACGGCACGTAGGCAATGCCAAGATGCATCGCCGGGTCGTTCCTGAGCAATTGGATGATGAGCTGGAAAGCGCAATCCAGCAGGGCGGGGTGCAGGCGCGTGGCGCCGAGTTCGCCAGCAAGGCTGGGGTCCGCTTCCAGCACGGCGAGCGCGCTGGTGTCGGATTCCAGCCACCCATGTTTCACTGCTTGAAAGCCCGGGCCGTAGTCCAGGCCTACCGCGCGCGTCAGCGCGTTGTGGCTCTCGCCGGTGAAATCGGGCGGACGCTCGGGCAACAGCAACGCCAGCTGCGTAAGGCGGGACAGGCGGGGCTCGCGCAGCAGGCGGCCGCTGGCGTGCTTGACCCAGGGCTCGGTGCTGCCGGAGTCTTTGGCAGTGATGCGGAAGCGGCCGTCGCTGTCATCGAGCAGGAAGCGCGTGACCTTGCTGGGCGCGGCGTTGAGCAGCAGCGGCGCATGGATCTCGAGTTCTTCGAGTTCGGCGCCGTCGCCGTCTTGCCAGCAAAGCGCGGCCGCCAGGGCGATTTCGGCGAAGCCCGTGCCGGGAAAAACGACTGCGTCGCCGACAACGTGGTCAGCCAGCACCGGGTGGGATTGCGTATCCAGCCGGTTTTCCCAGGTGTGCTCATGCTGCTGCATGGGGTAGCCCAACAGCGGGTGAACCTGGCGGCGCGTGAGCAGGCCGAGGGATTCGGTGGTAACGGGATGCCAGTAGCGTTCGCGCTGCCAGGGGTAGGTAGGCAACTCGACCGGGGATCCGGTCCAGGGGAACAGCGACTGCAGGTCCAGATGGCCGCCGCTGACGATAACCTGGCCGGCGGCGTTCCAGATCTTTTCGGGATCGTCTCCGCCGCGAGTGGCGGTGCTCAACACGCGGCCTTGCTGGTCCGCGGTCTTGAGGGCGTCATTGAGATACGAACGCAGTACCGGATGGGGGCCGACTTCAACATAGATATTGTTGCCTTCGGCGGTCAACTGGTTTGCGGCCTGCTCGAAGCGAACGGCCAGGCGCACGTTGCGCCACCAGTAGTCGGCGGTCAACTCCGCGCCGTCCAGGAGCGCGCCCGTGACCGTGGAATAAAAAGGCACGGCGCCCGAGCGCGGCTGGATGTCCGCCAACGACTCGCGGATTCCGGCTTCGATGCTATCCATCGCCGGACTATGGAAGGCGTAATCCAGATCCAGGCGGCGATGGAACAGCGATTGTTCCGCCAGCGCTGCCTCGAGCACGTCCAGGGCTTCGGGAGATCCGGCGACGGTGGCGCCGCGGCTGCTGTTGAAGCCGGCCACGCACAGGTTGGCGCCGAGCTTGTGTTCCGTAATGAGCGCCAGGGTTTCTTCGCCGCTGATGCCGACGGCGGTCATGCGGCCCTGGCCCCTGGTCTGGCCTTGCAGGCGGCTGCGCTGGAAGATGACGCGAACCGCGTCGGGCAGGGTCAGCGCGCCACTCGCCCAGGCGGCGGCCACTTCGCCGACGCTATGGCCGATCACCGCGGACGGCACGACGCCGCGCTGCGCCAACATGCGGGTAATGCCGACCTGCAGGGCGAACAGCGCCGGCTGGGCGACTTCGGTGCGCACATAGCGGTCGTCGCCGTTTTCACCGGCGAGTTCCTTGCGCAAAGAGAAGTCGGCATAGCCGGAGAACAACGAGTCCACTTCATCGATGGCTGCAGAGAAGACGGGATCCGCAAGCAGGCGGCGTCCCATGTTGGCCCACTGCGAGCCATTGCCGGAATAGACGAGCACCGGGCCGCGAGCGGCGGGCAGAGCGCTGCCCTCGACGACGCCGGATTTAGTGTCGCCGCCCTCTGCAAATTGCTGCAGCAGGTCGGCGACGGCGTTGCATTGGGTGCCGAAGACCACGGCGCGCTCGTTGTGCCAGTCGCGGCGCATGGCGGCGTGGTACGCGGCGTTGTACAGGAACTTGGCGGGCTGGTCGCGCAGGGTCTGGGCCATCAAGCGGGCTGCGTCTTTCAGGGCCTGGGCGGACTTGCCCGAGACCACGACGGGAATCGGCGCGGTCTTTGCCATCTTGCCTTCGGCGGCAGGACTTGCGGGCGCGGCGCTCTCGAGGATTACGTGAGCGTTGGCGCCGCCAAAGCCGAACGAGTTCACGCCCACCACCAGCTTGCCGCTGGGGCGCAGCTTGCGGTTCTGGGTGACGACGTCCAGGTTCCAGTCCTGGAACTCGATTTTGGGGTTGAGGGTCTTGATGCCGATGGTGGCAGGCACTTCCCGATGCCGCAACACGTAGAGCGCCTTGACCAGCCCGGCCACGCCCGAAGCGGCCTCCAGGTGGCCCAGATTGCTCTTTACCGAGCCGATGGGCAGGGGAGTCTGCTTGCCGCGGGGCTGGCCCAGCGCCAGCCCGATCGCGCGCGTTTCGATCGGATCGCCGACCGCGGTGCCCGTGCCGTGCGCTTCGAGGTAGTCGATATCCGCAGGCGAAATGCCGGCCTGTTCGTAGGCCTGGCGCATCAGGGCGGTCTGGGCGTCGACGCTGGGGACGGTCAGGCCGGACTTGCGGCCGTCCGTATTGACAGCGGTACCAGCGACCACGGCCAGGATATTGTCGCCGTCGGCGACGGCCTGGTCATAATCCTTCAGCAGGAACACGCCACCGCCTTCGGAACGCACGTAGCCATCGCCCGACGCATCGAAAACATTGCAGCGGCCGCGAGGCGACAGCATGGACGCCTTGGAGAAGGTGATGAATCCGTAAGGATGCAGGTGCAGGCTGACTCCGCCCGCCAGCGCCTGGGTGCATTCACCGGAAACGATTGCGCGGCAGGCCTGGTGGAATGCGACCAGGGATGACGAGCAGGCGGTGTCCATGGCGATGCTCGGTCCGCGCAGGTCGAAGAAGTACGACAGCCGGTTCGCGGCGATGCTGGCGGTGTTGCCGGTCGCCATGGAGGCGTCGACGGCGCCCAGGTCTTCGGCCATGCGGTAGGCGTAGTCGGAACTGGCGATACCGATATAGACGCCGCAATTGGAGCCACGCAGGGTGGACGGCGGGACGCCTGCATCTTCCATGGCTTCCCAGCTCATTTCCAGCAGCAGGCGCTGTTGCGGATCCATCAAGGCCGCTTCACGCGGGGAAATGCCGAAGAACCCGGCGTCGAAGCCGGCGACATCTCCAATCGAACCCGCGGCGAAGGTATAGGCGGTGCCGGGATGCTCCTTGGCGGGGTGCAGGTACGCGTCGCTGGACCAGCGGTCTTGGGCGACCTGTGTCACCAGGTCGCGGCCTTCAAGCAGAGCTGGCCAGTAGCTGTCATTGGTGGTGCTGGGGAATCGGAACGAAAGTCCGATAACGGCAACGCGCTTACGCATGCAGTGTCCTTCTAGCCCGTCGAACGGCGGCGGGAAATGAAAAGTGCGGTGGAATCGTCAGGAGTATCGAAATGGCGGGCTCCGGCGGCAGGCCGGGAACGTGACGCGCGCCGATCGGTCAGGCGCGGATGCTCTGGCCCGAAATTGAGAGAAACTCCTGTCTTGCCGCCGCTTGAAGGGCTTTGTCGCCGCGTGTATTAACCGTGCGCCGCTGAAGGCGCTTGCTTGTATTGCTTTGCATTTTCATTTCTTATGTGTCGATCGTCGCCGGCAGTCGGGCCTCAAGGCACATTGACACCGGGGGGACGCTGCTGCGGTCCGACCGTCGTGCCAGATGTACGTAGGCCGTTGTGACATATGAAAGTTTTACTATGTGTATCAGGCGCAGCCGTCGCTGCTGCTGCATGGATGAGACGGGCAGGGGCTTGCCCGAATTGCAGCTTCGAAATGCCTGTCCCCGAAAAGTATCCCGGCCGCGAGTATATCAATCAGTTGTAACAATTTCGGAGCAAAGATAATCAAAACGCTTCAACACCGCAAAATAAAGTCACCCCGGCGGTTTTGACCTGAAAGGTTTGCAGGAAATGGTCAACAATTATCGTAATACTTGTATCCGGGGACGATTCCTGCGTCCGCAATACCTCCCGCCCGTCATGTTTCGAGCGTCGGATGCGACGGATTTGCGGTGCTGCGGCGCCCCGGCGGCGAGGCCGTTCCGGAACGATCCGGTCAAGGCGCGTCGCAGAGGGGAATCGGAGGGATGCGCTTGGGAGGCGTGGGAATGCGCCAGGTGGCTCGGCGGCGCAGGGCGCCGAACAGCTTCAGGCCTTGGGCCCAGTCGCCCAGGCCGCTGTCCGCGTTGATGTGGCCGGCGCCCGGCAGCACGACGAACCGGCTGCCCCAGTCCTGGGCGAACGCGCGGGCACGCTCCAGGCGACAGTAGGGGTCGTTGTCGCTGGACACCACGACGCTCTGGAAGGGCAGCGGCTGGCAGGGAACCGGAGCGAAGCCTCGCAGGCAATCCGGCGTGTCGGGCCGCTCCACGTCGGCGGGCGCGACCAACAAGGCGCCAGCGACCTTCGCGCGCAAGGGGATGGGCAACGCGGCGCTAATCAGGCAGCCCAGGCTGTGGGCGATCAGCAGCACGGGGCTGCGCGCTCGGTCGACCTCGGCGGCGAGCGTGGCAATCCATTCAGGCGCGGCGGGATTTTCCCAGTCCCGTTGTTCAATGCGCACCGCGTGAGGCAGCAGTACCGCCCAGCGGGATTGCCAGTGTTCGGGCCCGGAGTTTTTCCAGCCAGGGACGATAATCGGTTGGAGTCTCATGGCGGCCATGATGCCGCTCGTGCCTTGTCGCGCAAACGAATAAATGGTCTTTTGCATATATCGCCGCAGGCATAAGCCAGGCCGGAATGGATGCCGCGGCGCAATAAGCGGAAGGCGCCGGAAACTGGCATGGCGCAGGCCCTAAAACGGGCGATTTTTCAGTGTATGCTTGCCGTGCAATCGCAATGCAACCGGGCGTGACCAGGGCCGAAACCCCTGCAAAGGGCAGTCCAGCAGGCATGCTTGGCCTGGAGATGATCCGGCGTCCGCTACGGTGCAAAAACTAACGATTACAAATCATTAGAGGAGTCCACACATGAAGCCAGTATTTCGTCTGACCCCGGTCATTGCAGCGCTGGGCGTCGCGGCCGGCCTGGCGTTTGCGACGGGAGCGCAAGCACAAACCATCAAGATCGGCGTCGTCGGCCCCACCACCGGCGCGGTCACACAGTATGGCGATATGGTCCGTGAAGGGGTCGATACCGCGGTCGAGCGCATTAACGCCGCTGGCGGCATCAATGGCAAGAAGCTGGAAACCGTCGTCATCGACGACGGCTGCGAACCCAAGCAAGGCCCGGTCGCCGCCAACCGCGTGGTCAATAGCAAGATCGGTTTCGTCGTGGGCCATGTTTGCTCGGGCGCCACCATCGCCGCCGCCGACGTCTACAACAACGAAGGCGTGGTCATGGTTACGCCGTCGGCCACGTCGCCGGCGCTGACCGACGGCAAGAATTACGAGTTCATCTTCCGCACCATCGGCCGCGATGACCAGCAGGGCCCTGCCGCTGCCAAGTTCATCCTGGACAAGATCAAGCCCAAGAAGGTCGCCGTGCTGCACGACAAGCAGTCGTATGGCCAGGGCATCGCCACCGCGGTCAAGAACGATCTGGAGAAGGGCGGGGT
Source organism: Achromobacter sp. D10 (assembly GCF_035282245.1). Lineage (NCBI taxonomy): Bacteria > Pseudomonadati > Pseudomonadota > Betaproteobacteria > Burkholderiales > Alcaligenaceae > Achromobacter > Achromobacter sp. D10. The sequence continues at coordinate 546,468 of NZ_JAYJLE010000004.1, read as the reverse complement.
GGCCGTCGCCGTGTTCGAAGGCATCAACGCCGGCGACAGCGACTACTCCGCGGTCATCACCAAGCTCAAGAGCCAGGGCGTGGACTTTGTCTACTACGGCGGCTACCACCCCGAAATGGGCCTGCTGCTGCGCCAGGCGGCCGAACAGGGCGTGAAGGCCAAGTGGATGGGTCCGGAAGGCACGGGCAACCCGGACATCAACGCCATTGCAGGCGACGCCGTCGAGGGCATGTTGCTGACGTTGCCGGCCGACTTCACCCAGAATGCCGCCAATGCCGACATCGTCAAGGCCTTCGAAGCCAAGAAGCGCAACGCCAGCGGCGCCTTCCAGATGACCGCCTACACGGCGACCCAGGTCATCGCGGATGGCATCAAGGGCGCGGGCAGCGACGACCCGACCAAGGTCGCCAAATACCTGCACGCCAATTCCTTCGATACGCCGATCGGCAAGGTGTCCTGGAACAAGCAAGGCGACCTGACGAATTTCCAGTTCGACGTGTTCACCTGGCACAAGGACGGATCCAAGACCGTCTACAAGTAAATCTGCCCGTGGGCCTTGCGCCCACGACCCCGGCGGAACCACTTGATGGTCCCAGGTAAACCGGGCCGGAAGCAATAGTCTTCCGGCCCGGTTTTCGTTTGCATGCCGTGCCGGGGAACCGGCTGTGGGCGTCCCGGTCGAACGCCCGCCCGCTGTGTTTGCGTAGAATGCGGCGCCATCGATCTCACTTTTTCTGTCTGGACACCATGACCAAGGCCTTGTTAGTCGAAGACGATCCGAAACTGTCGCGCCTGATTGCGCAGTTCCTGGAGCAGCACGGGTTCAATGTCGCCCAGGCCTACCGCGGCGATCACGCGGTGGAGGCTTTCCGCAGGCACGATCCGGCCATCACCATCCTGGACCTGATGTTGCCCGGCCGCGACGGGCTCCAGGTCTGCCGCGACCTGCGCGCATTTTCGTCGGCGCCCATTCTGATGCTCACGGCCCGCGAGGACGACCTGGACCAGATCCTGGGCCTGGAGTCTGGCGCGGACGATTACGTGATCAAGCCCGTGGAGCCCCGCGTGCTGCTGGCGCGCGTGCGGGCGCTGCTGCGGCGGCACAGCCAACTGGACGAGCCGCCGGAGCGCCTGGAGTTCGGGCCGCTGACCATAGACCGGCGCACGCGTGCCGTGGTCCATGCGGGCTCCGAGGTGGACCTGACCACGATGGAGTTCGAGATGCTCTGGGCCCTGGCCAGCCAGGCCGGCCAGGTGTTGACCCGGGACGACCTGCTCAACGCCGTGCGCGGCATCGAGTTCAATGGGCTGGACCGCAGTGTCGATGTCTGCGTCAGCAAGCTTCGGCGCAAGCTGGATGACGATCCGCGCGACCCCGCGCGCATCAAGACCGTGTGGGGCAAGGGCTATCTGTTCTCGCCCAAGGCGCACGAGGGCGGTGATGCTTAAGTTTGTCCTGCGGCTGTTCGTGGTGCTGGCGGTGGGCTTCGTGATTTCCAATGAAGTCGTGGACCGGTCCGCCAACTACTTTTTCGAACCCGTCAGCGACGCTTATACGCGCGAAGCGGTGCGCGGCCAGATTCACAGCCTGGTGCAGGAACTTGCCCGCCTGCCGCCCTCGGAGCGCGAAGCGCATGTGCGCGATGCGCTGGCTCCTTACTATGGCTTGGCGCTCAAGGTGGCCGACGCGAACAGCTACGGCGCTACCCAGGAAGAGCGCGCCATGGTGGATTCCGGCAGTTTCTTCGTGCGGGACAAGCAGCAGACTTTCGTGGCAGCGATTCCCGGGCCGGGCAGCCAGTGGCTGGAGGTCAAGCTCCCGCCCGAACCGTCCATCGGGCCGTGGTTGATGGCGGCGGTGTATTCCGCCTTGGGCTTGCTGCTGTGCGCATTCATGCTGGTTTGGGCGCTGCCCATATGGCGCGACCTGGAAGCGCTGAAAACCGCGGCCCAGCGCATGGGGCAGGGCGATCTGCAGGCGCGGGCGCGCTTGTCGCGGCATTCCAGCATCCGGAACCTGGGCGATACCTTCAACCAGATGTCCGACCGCATCAGCGCGTTGGTGGGTAACCAGCGCGACCTGACCAATGCGGTGTCGCATGAGCTGCGCACGCCGATTGCGCGCCTGTCGTTCGAACTGGACATGATGGACCGCGAGGACGACCCCGCCGCGCGCAGGCGGCTGGTCGAAGAAATGAAGAGCGACGTGGCCGAGCTGGACGCCATGGCCTCCGAATTGTTGATGTATGCCCGGCTCGAACACAAGGGCGACGGCGTGGCGCTGCAAGCGCAGGACGCGCGCGGCTGGCTGGATTCGGTGGTGCAGCACGCCGGATTCGAGGCTGGAGTGTCGGGTGTGCGTTGTGAGGTCGCGCTGTGCCAGGTGGCCGAAGTGCACCTGCATCAGCGCTACATGACGCGCGCGCTCCTCAACCTGCTGCAGAACGCCATCCGGCATGCCGGGCGCCAGGTGCAGGTCAGCCTGATCAGCCCCGGCGTGCGCGAGTATGTGTTGATCGTGGACGACGATGGCCCCGGCATTGCGCCTGCCGACCGCGAACGCGTCTTTGAACCCTTCATCCGCCTGGACGAAAGCCGCGACCGCGGCACGGGCGGGGTGGGGCTGGGCTTGGCCATCGTGAGCCGGGTGGCCCGTTGGCACAATGGGACGGTGCAGGCCAGCGATAGCCCCTTGGGCGGCGCGCGCTTCGTGATCAGCTGGAAGACCGTCTGACGGCTGCCGCGGCCGCGCACAACGTAAACAAACTTCACAAACCGCCGCCGCAATCTTCACAAACTCCATACAAAGCGGGAAAGATCGCGGGCAGGCGCGTGGCTAGCATGACGGCAGTTCTCCACAGAGGCATTGCCGCTAGCCATGTTTTCCCTCAGCCGCCTGGTTGCCGTTGGTATGTTGCTGGTCGCCGCGGGCGGTTGCCAGGGCGTGCCTCCCGGCGCGCCGCCCACGATCGCCCAAGGCGACTACGATGCGGTCGTTGGCTATTTGGCAGCTCGCATCCCCTACGACATGAACGCGTCAAGGGTGCCAGGACTGTCGATCGCCATCGTGGACGACCAGCGGGTGGTGTGGAGCACGGGATTTGGCTACGCGGACCCTTTGCGCCACCGTAGCGCGACTAGCGACACGCTGTACCGCGTAGGCGCCATCACCAAGATCGTTACCGCCGCCGGCGTCCTGCGCGCCGCCGATGACGGCCGGTTGGCACTGGACCAGCCCGCCTCGCAGGCGCTGCCCGACTGGGACATCCAGCCCCGGCGTGGCGCCATGCAATGGCTGGGAGCGCATCCCTTCACTGCGCGCAATCTGCTGGGCGTGCATCCCTATTCGCTGGAAGACACCATGGGCCGCGCGCGCGCCGACATGGCTTATGCGCTGCTGGGCGACATGGTCGCGCATGTGGCCCGCGAACCCTTCGACACCTATGTGCGCCGCACGATCCTGCAGCCGCTCAACATGCCGCGCTCAGGGTTCCATCCCAGCCCGCGCATGCTCGAATTGCGCGCCGCGGGTTACCGCCGCGGCGAGCCGTGGACCGAGGCGCCACAGCCCAACGAGACGGCCGATGGATTGTGGCTCAGCACCTCGGAGATGGCGCGCTTCTCGAGCATGTTGTTTGGCGACGGCCTGTTCCAGGGGCGCCGCGTGTTGAACGCCGAATCGGCCCGCGCAGTGCTCGACCTGGAGACGGTCGACGACGGCCTGGCGCTGGACTGCCGCTTCGCGCTTTCGTGGCTTGCGGCGCCTTGCGGCGAGGACGTCGCCGGCGGGTCCTTGCGCCAGCACAGCGGCGCCACTGAAGCCTTTCATTCCCGCTTTGTGCTGGCGCCGCGCGACAAGCTCGCGGTGCTGGTCATGAGCAACTCCGACACCAGCGAGCCGCTGGTGGCCTCGGTGTCGGCGATGGCGATGACACTGATGCGTCAGGCCAAGCAAAGCGCAATCACCCAATAGTTCGAGCCGCGCTCGGCTCGCTGGTTTTACACCCCTCAACCTCGTTTCTTGGAAGCAGTTATGAAGCGAAAATTGCGTTCTTCCCTGTTCACACGCGGCACCGGCGCCGCGTGCCTGCTGGCATTTATCCCGGGATTGTCCCTGGCCGATGACGCTGCTACCAGTTCCGTCTACGGCCAGCGCGGAGCCAGCTCGCGGGGGTTGACCGTCGCCACCGGAGAGGGGGCGGCCGAAGAATGGCTGTTCTACGGCACGCTGGGCGCCGGCTACGCGCCGCGCTACAGCGGGAGCGACGAATACTCCGCGGTGCCCATCATCGGCCTGGGCGTGCGCAGCCCCGGCGGCTTCTTTCTCAGCACCGACCACGGATTGGGTTGGGAGACGCAGGCGTTGGACAGCACTTTCCGGTTCTACCTGGCGCCCAGCGCGTCACGCAAGGACCACAAAAAGGGATTCGAAGGATCGGACAAGCTACGCGGCATGGGCGACATCAAGAGCCGGGCGCAGATCGGCATGGACGCGGAAACGACGCTGGGTCCGGTGACCCTCTCGGCGACGATCGCGCATGCATTCAAAAAGGGCGATGACCGGGACGTGGGAAGCGCCTACACGATGTTCAACCTGGGAGCGAGCACGACGGTGTACGAGGGCAGCGCCGGGGCGATATCGCTGGCCTTGTCCAGCACTTTCGGCGACGGCAACTACATGCGCACCTGGTATGGCGTGAGCGGCAAGCAATCAGCGAAATCCGGCTACCGCAAATATAGTCCCACAGGGGGCCTGGAAAGCGTGGCCCTGGGCGCGACCTGGACAGTGCCGCTGGGCAAGTCCTGGGCCTGGACTACGGCCGCGGAAGCGCGGCGCCTGTATGGCGACGCGGCCGACAGTCCTATCGTGAAGGACCGCGCGCAGTACACCATTGGCACCATGGTGACCTACTCGTATTGATCGGGGAGAGCGGCCCGCTCCCGGACGGGGGGGCGGGCAAGACGGAACCGGGCGGGCCGTGCCGCCGGTTCCGTTGGCGGGGCGTTACAGGCCTTGCACGCGGCGGCCGCTATCGGCCTCGAACCAGTGCAGCGGATGGCGGCCATCCGGACCCACGTTGACGCGGTCGCCGACCTTGGCCGACGATTCCGACAGTTGGCGGGTAGTGCAACGCACGACCAGCATGGACTTGCCGCAGCGGCAGTGGACCAATTGTTCGGAGCCCAGCGTTTCCACCATTTCGACCTCTGCCGGCACGCCTTGCGTGTTCAGCAGCATGTGCTCGGGGCGCATGCCCATGATGACCTTGCGCCCGCGCACCTGCGAGGGCACCTGCAGCGGCGAGATGTCCAGCGCCGTGCCGTCCAGGGTCTGTAGCGTGCCGTCGCCCGCGACATTCACTTCCACCAGGTTCATGGGCGGCGAGCCGATGAAGCCGGCGACGAAAGTCGAAGCCGGTTTCTCAAATACTTCCATCGGCGTGCCGATCTGCTCGGGCACGCCCTGGTACATGACGATCATGCGGTGGGCCAGCGTCATGGCCTCGACCTGGTCGTGCGTCACGTACAGGCTGGTGGTGCCCAGGCGGCGGTGCAGCTTCATGATTTCCAGACGCATCGCCACGCGCAGCTTGGCGTCCAGGTTGGACAAGGGTTCGTCGAACAGGAAGACCTTGGGTTCACGCACGATCGCGCGGCCCATGGCCACCCGTTGGCGTTGTCCGCCAGACAGCGCGCGCGGGCGGCGGTCCAGCAGATGGCCGAGTTCCAGGATCTGCGCGGCGACGTCCACGCGCTTTTTGATCTCGTCCTTGGAGAACTTGCGGATCTTCAAGCCGTAGGCCATGTTCTCGAACACGGTCATGTGCGGGTAAAGCGCATAGTTCTGGAACACCATCGCGATGTCGCGTTCGGCGGGCTCCAGATTGTTGACGACCTTGCCGTCGATGACGATTTCGCCGCTGGTAACGGTTTCCAGGCCGGCGACCATGCGCATCAGCGTGGACTTGCCGCAGCCCGACGGGCCGACGATGACGATGAATTCACCGTCCTTGACGTCCATGTCGATGCCATGGATGACCGGCACGTTGCCGGCGTAGGTTTTCTTGACGTTGCGGAAGCTGAGAGTAGCCATGAGTTATTCGTGTTCGGAGTCGTGTTCGGGTGGGCGGCAAGCCGCAGGCGCGGCGTGGGGGGCCATCATTTTTCAGTGTCGACCAGGCCCTTGACGAACCATTTCTGCATCAGGATCACAACCAGCGCGGGCGGGATCATCGCGAGCATGGCGGTGGCCATGGTGATGTTCCATTCGGTCACGCTGTCGCCGCCGCTGATCATCCGTTTGATGCCGATGACGACGGGGTACATGTCTTCCTGCGTGGTGACCAGCAGGGGCCACAGATATTGGTTCCAGCCGTAGATGAACTGGATCACGAACAGCGCTGCGATGCTGGTCTTGGACAGCGGCAGCAGCACGTCGCGGAAGAAGCGCACCGGGCCTGCGCCGTCGATCCGCGCGGCCTCGATCAGCTCGTCCGGCACCGTCAGGAAGAACTGGCGGAACAGGAAGGTCGCCGTCGCCGATGCGATCAGCGGCAAAGTGAGCCCGGCGTAGCTATTGAGCAGCCCCAGGTCGGCCACGACTTTGTAAGTGGGCGCGATGCGGACCTCGACCGGCAGCATCAGGGTGACGAAGATCATCCAGAAGAAGAACATGCGGCCGGGGAAGCGGAAGTACACCACCGCGAAGGCCGACAGCAGCGAGATGGCGATTTTGCCGATGGAAATCGCCAGCGCCATGATCAGGCTGACGTACATCATGCGGCCCACGGGCGCGCCCGAGGAGCCGCCGGACGAGCCGCCGAACAGCGCCTGCATGTAGTTGTCGACGAAATGCTTGCCGGGGATGAGGGACATCGGCGCGGAAGCCACTTCCTGCGCGGTCTGGGTGGACGCGACGAAAGTGACGTAGAGCGGAAATGCCACCATCGCCACGCCGCAGAGCAGAATGACGTGGGCCAGAATATCCAGCCAGGGACGGCGTTCAACCATTGTTTGTAGCCTCGGACAAAATCAATACTGCACTTTGCGGTCGACGTAGCGGAACTGCACGACCGTCAAGGCAATCACAATGAACATCAGAACCACTGACTGGGCTGCGGACGAACCGAGATCCAGGCCGCGGAAGCCGTCGCTGTACACCTTGTAGACCAGGATGGAGGTCGACGTGCCGGGACCGCCTTGCGTGGTCGTATCCACCACGGCGAAGGTGTCGAAGAAGGCATAGATGATATTGACCACCAGCAGGAAGAACGTGGTGGGCGAGAGCAGCGGAAACACAATGCTCCAGAACCGGCGGGACGGGCTGGCGCCGTCGATCGCGGCGGCTTCGATCAGCGAGCGCGGAATCGACTGCAAGCCGGCCAGGAAGAACAGGAAGTTGTACGACACCTGCTTCCACACCGCGGCGATCAGGACCAGGGTCATGGCCTGGTTGCCGTCCAGGCGAGGGTTCCAATCGACGCCGGCATGGCGCAGCGCCACGGCCAGGATGCCGACGGAAGGCGAAAACAGGAACAGCCACAGCACGCCGACGACGGCGGGGGCCACGGCATAGGGCCAGATCAGCAGCGTCTTGTAGAGGCCGGCGCCGCGAATCACGCGGTCTGCCATGACGGCCAGCAGCAAGGACACGCCCAGCCCGACCACCGCCACGAGGATCGAGAACACGGCGGTGACACGGAAGGAATCCAGATACGCCTGTTGCGAGAACAGGTCGATGAAGTTGTCCAGGCCGACGAACTCGGACGACAGTCCGAAAGCATCTTCAAGCCGCAACGATTGCCACATGGCCTGGCCGGCCGGCAGGAAGAAGAAGACCACGGTAATGATGATCTGCGGCAGGAGCAGCAGATAGGGCAAGGTCTTGTGCCCGAATACAACGCGTTTTTCCATAGGGGGAACCCAAGGTACAGAAAAGCGGCGGTTGGAGTAACCGCCGCCTGAAACCGCCTTCGTAAAATACGACAGGCTTAAAGCCCTAAAAAAGCAGGGCCTTAAGCCTTGTACTGCGTGGTGCGAAAGAGCCCAAGTCCTTGTTACGGCATGGAAAATACCGATTGACAGGACCGGGGCCGTATTTCAGAAGGGCGTTACTTTACACTCTTCTCAAACTTTTCCAGCAGTTCGTTGCCGCGCTTGACGATGCTCTCGGCGCCGTCCTTGGCGCTGACCTTGCCCGACACGATGCGTTCGATTTCAGCGTCTTCGATTTCACGGATCTGCGGCAGGAAGCCCAGGCGCAGACCGCGCGATTGCGCAGTGGTTTCAACGTTCAACTGCTTGACGCCGACTTCGGTGCCCGGGTTCTTGTCATAGAAGCCATCTTTCTTGGTCAGCTCGTAAGCGGCCTTGGTGACCGGCACATAGCCGGTCTGCTGGTGCCAGCGAGCGGCGATTTCCGGGCTGGCCAGGAACTTGAAGAAGGCGGTGACGCCCTTGTAGGTTTCGGGCTTCTTGTTGGCGAAGACCCAGAGCGAAGCGCCGCCGATGATGGTGTTCTGCGGCGCGCCTTGCACGTCGGCGTAATAGGGCAGGGTCGAGGTGCCGAATTCGAACTTGGCGTTCTTGGCGATGTTGGCGCGCAGGCCCGAGGAGCCGGTGATCATCGCGCACTTGCCGCTGATGAACAGCGAGTTCGGCTCGTCGCCGCGTCCGCCGTACATGAAGATGCCTTCCTTGCCCAGCTTGGCCAGGTTTTCCAGGTGGCGCACGTGCAGCGGGGTGTTGATGGCGATGCGCGCATCCAGGCCGCCAAAGCCGTTGTCCTTGGTGGCGTAAGGCACGTTATGCCAGGCCGAGAAGGTTTCCAGCTGGACCCACGACGGCCAGGACGTCGTGTAGCCGCATTCCTGGCCGGCGGCCTTCAGCTTCTGGCCGGCGGCGGCCAGCTCTTCCCAGGTCTTGGGCGGCTTGTCGGCATCCAGGCCAGCCTTCTTGAAGGCATCCTTGTTGTAGTAGAACACCACGGTCGAGCTGTTGAAGGGCATCGACACCAGCTTGCCGTCGGCCGACGAGTAGTAGCCAGCCACGGCCCCGATGAATTCCTTGGGGTCGATCGGGTTGCCGGCTTCTTCGGACATCTGTTGCACCGGCTTGATGGCGCCCTTGGCGTACATCATGGTCGCGGTGCCGACTTCGAAAACCTGGAGGATGTCGGGAGCATTGCCGGCGCGGAACGCGGCGATGCCGGCGTTCATGGATTCACCGTAGTTGCCCTTGTAGACTGCCTTGACTTGGTAGTCGGGGTTCTTCTTATTGAATTCGTCGACCAGGCCGTTCACGCGGTCGCCCAGCGCGCCTTCCATGGAGTGCCAGAATTGGATCTCGGTGGCGGCATGCGCGGACGCGCCCGCGAAGGCCGTCATGATGGCGGCAAAGGTTAAGGCAATACGGTGGGATCGCATAGAGAGGTTCCTCCAGTTGGGCGTGACGCGGCCGGGTTGTCCGAGCGCGGAAAACACGACACCTTATGAATTGTTTGTGACAAAACCGTGACTTTCACATCACTCTAAACGCCTGTCAAATTGCGCGTTTTAGGCGCGAACGAACATTTTTCTTTTTTTTCCCAACGAGAACTACCGTCTACAATCGTCTCCTATGAAAAACGAACTTTCGATTGCGTTCATCGGCGGCGGCAATATGGCAGCCGCCCTGGCTTCAGGCCTGGCCGGCAAAGTATGCGCCGCCGGCAACATTCATGTCATTGACATTAACCAGGATTCGCACGCCGCGTGGCAGGCCCGCGGCATGACCACCGCGACGGCTCCCAGCGAAGCCCTGGCGGCCTGCCGGGTGTGGGTGTTCGCTGTCAAGCCACAGAACATGAAAGACGTTGTGGCTTCCACGCGTCAGTGGCTGCGCGACGACACTTTGGTGGTAAGCGTGGCGGCGGGTATCCGCGCCGACACGCTGGCTGGTTGGCTGGGCACGCCGGAGGCCCCGTTCCAGCGCTTGGTGCGCTGCATGCCAAATACCCCGGCCCTGGTGGGCGCGGGCATCACAGGCCTGGCCGCATTGGACGGGGTGGACGCCGCCGACCGTGACCTGGCTGCGCGCCTGTTGTCCAGCGTGGGGGAGGTCGTCTGGGTGACGGATGATGCGGCGCTGGATGGCGTCACTGCCTTGTCCGGCAGCGGGCCCGCCTATGTTTTCCTGTTCCTGGAGGCGCTGGTGGCCGGCGGACAGAAGGTCGGCCTGACCGCCGAACAGGCCAAGCAACTGGCGTTGGGCACCTTGGCCGGGGCTACGCGCCTGGCGGCCGAGTCGTCGGAGCCGCTTTCCACGCTGCGCGAACGCGTCACCTCCAAGGGAGGCACCACGGCAGCCGCGCTCAACGCCTTTGGCGCGGCGGGCTTTGCCGGCATCGTCGAAGACGCCATGGCCGCCGCCGCGCAGCGTTCGCGCGAACTGGCGGAGGAATTCGGAAAATGACGGTTGCGGGCGGGAGCGCAGCCTCCCGGCGTTTTGCCTCGATGAGCCGGCCGCAGTTTGCCATCGCCGTGCTGTGCATGCTGGTGGTCGTGGTCGGCTCGAATATCCTGGTCCAGGTGCCCCTGAACAACTGGCTGACCTGGGGCGGGCTGTCGTATCCGGTGGCTTTCCTGGTTACCGACGTGCTGAACCGCCGGTTCGGGCCGGCGGCGGCGCGCCGGGTGGTCTGGTTCGGGTTCGCCGCGGCCCTGGTGGTGTCTGTGTGGGTAGCATCGCCGCGCATCGCGCTGGCCTCGGGGCTCGCCTATATCTGCGCGCAACTGGTCGACATCCAGGTGTTCGACCGCTTGCGAGATCAGCGCTGGTGGCGCGCGCCGCTGGTGTCCGGCGTATTGGGGGCCATCCTGGACACAGCCGTCTTCTTCAGCGTCGCGTTTGCCGCTACCGGAGCGCCGTGGATGACCTGGATGATGGGCGATCTCGCCATCAAGCTCGCGGTGAATATCAGCATGCTTGCGCCATTCCGGGCGCTGATGTGGAATCTGGCCAAACCGGCCAACGCGTGAAAGCGATGAAGCAGAGGGGGCAGCGCCTGCAGGCGCGCCCCTTTTTTCCTGGCTCAGGCCGGCGGATTACTACGCGCGTTAATCATTATTCGTAAGGCCCGCGTAAGCACTGTATTTAAATGCGTCTTTAAACAGTGTATTAATCGCGGCGAATATATATCGCCAAGCACAAGTTGCCAGTCCGCGCCAGATATTAAATAAGGTTTTCTTGCGGATTCTCCAGCGATTTCATGGGCTTGTGGCTGCTATCCGTCACGATTAAAGGCCGCCGGAAAAATATTGGGGATTACACGCAGTGACAGTATGGCGGCTTGCTTCCAGAATACCGCCCACACCGTGATTTTGCCCAAGAAGCCGGCGACGGGCGATGCGGATTAACGGATTACCCACCCGATAAACCGCACCGGACAGAGCCGCTCAAAACCTCGCTGGAGAACTCCGCATGAAGTTTCTGAATCGCCTTACCCCGGTAGCCATGGCGCTTGGGGCACTTGCCTTGGCTGGCGCCGCGCACGCCGCCGACACGATCAAGATTGGCATTCCCCAGCCCATGACCGGCCCCAATACGCAATACGGCGACCAGATCCAGGCCGGCGCATTGACCGCTATCGAGACCATCAACGCCAAGGGCGGCGTCAAGGGCAAGAAGCTCGAGCCCATCCTCATCGACGACGGCTGCGAACCCAAGCAGGCCGTGCCGGCCGCCAACCGCGTGGTCAACTCCGGCGCCAAGTTCGCCGTGGCCCATGCGTGCTCGGGCGTGACCGTGGCTGCCGTGAAGGTCTACGAGGAAGAGGGCATCGTCGGCATCACCCCGGGCGCGACCTCGCCGCTGGTGACCGACACGATCAAGCCGCACTTCTTCTTCCGCACCATCGGCCGCGACGACCAGCAAGGTCCGTATGCCGCCAACTACATCGCCAAGACCTTGAAGCCGCAGAAGGTCGCCGTGCTGCACGACAAGCAGACCTACGGTTCCGGCGTGGCTACCCAGGTGCGCGACACCCTGACCAAGGACGGCGTGAACGTCGCCATGTTCGAAGGCATCAACGTCGGCGACAGCGACTACTCGGCCATCATCACCAAGCTGAAGTCCGCAGGCGTGGACCTGGTCTACTTCGGCGGCTACCACCCCGAACTCGGCCTCTTGCTGCGCCAGTCGCGCGAACAGGGCCTGAAGGTTCAGTTCATGGGCCCGGAAGGCACGGCCAACCAGGATCTGGTGGCGATCGCCGGTCCGGCCATCGAAGGCCTGCTGGTCACGCTGCCCGCGGACTTCACCAAGCTGCCCGGCAACGAGAGCATCGTGAAGGCCTTCAAGGATGCCAAGCGCGATCCGGATGGCGCTTTCCAGATGCCGGCTTACGCCGCAGTACAGATCCTGGCCGACAGCATCAACGCAGTGGGCGAAGATCCCGCCAAGGTGGCTGACTACATGCACAAGACCAAGTTCTCCACCGGCATCGGCCCGGTCGAGTACGACGCCAAGGGCGACCTGAAGAACTTCGAGTTCGCCGTCTACAAATGGGATAAGGACGGCAAGAAGACCCAGCTGTAAACTCGCGATCCCGCCGGCGTCGCCGGCGTGTAGGGCCTGTCGTCCTCGTTCTGCCGTAATCCGCGTAGCGATGCGCCAAAAGCGCTGTGCGGCCGGCAGGCGCAGATGCCAGGCCCTTATAAAATACGCCCAGGTTTCCGGCTCCGGGTCTTACTACCGGGGCCGGAACCATTTGGAGCAAGAGAAATAATGTCTGACCTCATACCCCAACTTACCCAGCAATTCTTCAATGGATTGTCTCTGGGCGCGATCTATGCGTTGATTGCCATCGGCTACACAATGGTCTACGGCATCATCGGTATGATCAACTTCGCTCACGGCGAAATCTATATGATCGGCGCCTATGTCGGCCTGGTCACGTTGACGGCCATCGGCACCAATAGCGGTTTGCCGATACCGTTCATCATCGCGGCCATGCTGGTCGTGGCGATCGTCGTCACAGGCATCTATGGCTTCAGCGTCGAGCGCGTCGCCTACCGGCCAGTGCGCGGCAGTCCCCGTCTGGTGGCGCTGATCTCCGCCATCGGTATGTCGATCTTCCTGCAGAACTGGGTCGCGCTCGGGCAGGGCGCGCGAGACATGGCCGTGCCTTCGCTGGTGTCGGGCGCGTGGCAGTTCCACATGGGTTCCGACTTCGATGTGACGGTGCCGTATTCGCGCATCATGATCATCGTGGTCACCGTGGTGCTGATGATCGCGCTGACGCTGTTCATCAAGTATTCGCGCATGGGCCGCGCCTCGCGCGCCTGCTCGCAGGACATGCACATGGCGAACCTGCTCGGCATCGACACCAACCGCGTGATCTCGTTCACGTTCGTGATGGGCGCGATCCTGGCGGCGGTGGGCGGCGTGCTGATCGCCATCACCATCGGCAAGCTCAATCCCTTCATCGGCTTCCTGGCCGGCATCAAGGCCTTTACCGCGGCGGTGCTGGGCGGCATCGGCAGCATCCCCGGCGCCATGCTGGGCGGCGTGCTGCTCGGGCTGGCCGAGACCTTTGCGGCTGCCTATATCTCCTCACAGTACAAGGACATCGTGGCGTTCTCGCTGCTGATCCTGATCCTGCTGTTCCGTCCCACCGGGCTGTTGGGCAAACCTGAGGTGGAAAAAGTCTGATGTCGAACAACAATCTGAAAAACGCCACGATGGCGGCCGTGCTGACGGCTGTCATCGTCACCCCCGTCTTTGGCCTGCAGCTGATCCGGCAGGGCGCGCGCACCACGATGGAGTCGAACTGGTCTCTGGTGGCGATTGCCGCCGCGATCGTGTTCGTATTCCAACTGCTGCGTCCCTGGATCGCCAAACCGTTCCAGAAGCTCAAGACGGGCCTGCCCACCTTGCCGGCTGCTCCCGCCAAGACCCATAAGCCGCTCGCGCTGCTGTTGTTGGCGATCGCGGTGATCTGGCCATTCTTTGCCGGGCGCAGCTCGGTGGACATCGCCACGCTGGTGCTGATCTACGTGATGCTGGGCCTGGGCCTGAACATCGTCGTGGGTTTTGCAGGCCTGCTGGACCTGGGCTTCGTGGGCTTTTATGCCGTCGGCGCCTATACCTACGCCTTGCTTTATCACTGGGGCGGCTGGAGCTTCTGGGAAGCGCTGCCGTTCTCGGGCGCCATGGCAGCGTTGTTCGGCTTCATCCTGGGCTTCCCGGTCTTGCGGCTGCGCGGCGACTACCTGGCCATCGTGACCTTGGGCTTCGGTGAAATGATCCGCCTGCTGCTGATCAACCTGAATACGCTGACAGGCGGTCCGGACGGCATTTCGGGCATACCCAAGCCGACGGTATTCGGCATGGAAATGACGCGCCGCGCCAGCACCGAGGGCGGCACCACGTTCCATGACTTCATGGGCTGGACGTTCCAGAACCAGGACATGGTGATCTATCTGTACCTGATGGCACTGTTGCTGGCGCTGGTCACGCTGTTTGTGTCGACGCGGCTGATCCGCATGCCTGTCGGACGGGCCTGGGAAGCGTTGCGCGAAGACGAGATCGCTTGCCGTTCGCTGGGGCTGAACCCCACGCGTATCAAGCTGTCCGCCTTCACGCTCGGCGCCATGTTCGCCGGTTTCGGCGGCGCGTTCTTTGCGGCGCGCCAAGGCATGGTGAACCCGGAGTCCTTCACCTTCATCGAATCCGCGCTGATCCTTGCCATTGTGGTGCTGGGCGGCATGGGCTCGCAGGTGGGCGTGATCCTGGCGGCCGTGCTGCTGACAGTGTTGCCCGAAGTGGCGCGCGAATTCGCCGAGTACCGGATGCTGATGTTCGGCCTGGTGATGGTATTGATGATGATGTGGCGTCCGCAGGGGTTGTTGCCCATGAAGCGTCCCCACGTGGAGCTGGCTAAATGAGCGAGGCATTGCTGAAAGTATCCGGACTCACCATGCGGTTCGGCGGCCTGTTGGCCGTGGACAGCGTGGCGTTCGAAGTCAAATCCGACGAGGTGTTCGCCATCATCGGCCCCAACGGGGCAGGCAAGACCACGGTATTCAACTGCGTGGGCGGCTTCTATGCGCCGACGGCCGGCGACATCGTCATGGACGGGAAGTCGATTACCGGCTTGCCCAGCCACAAGGTGGCGCGCCATGGGTTGGTGCGCACGTTCCAGAACGTGCGTCTGTTCAAGCAGCTGACGGTGCTGGAAAACCTGCTGGTTGCGCAGCACACCCAGGTCGAGGCGCGGCTGCTGCCGGGCCTGCTCAAGCTCAAGTCCTATCGCCAGTCCGAGTCCGACGCGCTGGCGCGCGCCGCGCAATGGCTGGATTTCATGGGCTTGCGCGAGTTTGCCAACCGCGAAGCCGGCAACCTGGCCTACGGCCACCAGCGCCGCCTGGAGATCGCGCGCTGCATGATCACCAAGCCGCGCCTCTTGATGCTGGATGAACCGGCGGCGGGCCTGAACCCTCAGGAAAAGCGCGATCTGCAGTCGCTGATCGACCAGCTTCGGCGCGAGTTCGGCGTCGCGGTGCTGCTGATCGAACACGATATGAGCCTGATCATGGGCATTTCCGACCGCATCCTGGTCATGGAGCACGGCAAGCCCATTACTACCGGCACCCCCGAGCAGGTGCGCAACGACGAGCGCGTCATCAAGGCGTACCTGGGGGAAGAATAATGCTGAAGCTGGATAACATTCATACCTACTACGGCGCCATCCAGGCGTTGAACGGGGTATCCGTGGAGGTCAACAAAGGCGAGATCGTCACGCTGATCGGCGCCAACGGCGCGGGCAAGACGACGTTGCTGATGACGGTCTGCGGCAATCCCCGGGCCAGGGAAGGGACGATCACGTTCGAGGGGGAGAACATCACCCATAAGGACACGCACCACATCATGCGTAATGGCATCGCCATTTCGCCTGAGGGGCGGCGGGTGTTCAAGGACCTGACCGTGGCCGAAAACCTGATGATGGGCGGCTTCTTTTCCAAGCGCGACGAGATCCAGGCCGGCATCGACCACGTGTACGGCTTGTTCCCGCGCCTGAAAGAGCGTGCCAGCCAGCGCGCCGGCCTGATGTCCGGCGGTGAACAGCAAATGCTGGCCATCGGCCGCGCGCTGATGACCCGCCCGCGCCTGTTGTTGCTGGACGAGCCGACGCTGGGCCTGGCTCCGCTCGTCATCGCCCAGATCTTCGACATCATCCGCGAGATCCGCGAACAAGGCGTGACCGTGTTCCTGGTGGAGCAGAACGCAAACAAGGCGCTGGGGGTGGCTGACCGCGGCTATGTCCTGGAAAACGGCCGCGTGGTGCTGCAGGACACCGGCGCCAACCTGCTCGTCAACGATCAGGTGCGCAAGGCGTATCTGGGCGGTTGATCCTATTCCCCGCGAAGGGAAATTGGGCGCATCGGAAGATGCGCTTTTTTTTCGTTTGCCGGCGGGATCAGGCAGCCAGCAGTTGCTCGGCCTGATAGTGCGAGATCGCGGCGCGCGCGAGGGCATCGATGGAATCCGTCAGCGTCACGCCCAGGCTGGGACGCAGCGCGTGCGGCACGGCCAGCGGCAGTTCGGTGCAGCCGAGCACGACCGCATCGGCGCCGCGAGCCTTGAGGCGGGCGATGCATTCGGCGGCGGGAGCGTAGGCGTCTTCGAGACGGTTGGCCTTGACTGCGCGGATCGAGCCCATGCAATAGCGCTCGACTTCGTCGTCGTCCGGCACGATGCACTCGTAGCCTTGCGCTTCCAGATGGCGCTGGTAGAGGCCCAGCTTGAGCGTGGCGGCGGTGCCCATCAAGCCGATGCGGCCAGCGGGCAGGCCCAGGCGGCGCAGGTCGTCGATGACGGCCTGGATGATGTGCAGCACGGGCAGGCTGGTGGATGCCGCGATCTGGTCGTACCAGAGGTGGGCCGTGTTGCAGGGGATGGCGATGAGTTGCGCGCCGGCCTGTTGCAGAAAGCGCACGCCTTCTTGCATATAGGGCAGGGGATTTTCGCCGCCGGCCATGTAGGCGCTGGAACGGTCGGGGATGCGGGGGTCGTTGCGCAGCAGCGTGGGGATGTGCTGCTGATCGATGGCGGCGGGCGTCAGTGCCGCCAGGCGCAGGGCAAAGGCCGCGCCGGCCATGGGGCCCATGCCGCCCAATACACCCAGGTAACAACCCTGGGAATAGCTGTTCACGTTATTCACTCCGAGGTAATGCCATCCCGGGCGTCAAGACCTGGCCCGGGCGTTCGGTGCTGGTTGTTTCCCCGTCCCAGACCTGGCGGCCATTGACCCAAACTGCGTGGATGCCTTGGCTTGCCTGAATGGGAGCTGAAAAAGTGGCCACATCTGTCACCGTGGCGGGATCGAACAGCACCAGATCAGCATGATACCCCTCTCGCAGCAGACCGCGCCCGGCGATGCCGTACTGGTCGGCGGCGAGCCCGGTCATTTTGTGGATCGCGGTCTCCAGGGTCAGCAGGCCCTGTTCTCGCACCATGGCGCGCAGCACGTTGGTGAACGTGCCCCATTGGCGAGGGTGCGGATGGGGGTCAAAGGGCAGGCCGTCCGAGCCCACCATGGTGAGCGGATGCGAGAAGATGCGGCCGACGTCGGCTGGGTCCATCAGGAAATAGATTGCGCCTGCGGGGGCCAGGCGCGCGATGGCGGCTTCGTCGTCCAGCCCCAGCTCCGCCATGACTTCATCGAAGTCGCGGCCGGTGGCTTCGGGGTAGCCCTTGGACCAGGTGATCATCGTCCGGCTTGCGAGCCGGGCACGATCCAGGCGCAGCATGGTGGACGTGGCGGGGTAGGGATGGCAGTCCAGGCAGACAGGCTGCTGGGCGGCCGCGCGGCTGATCAGGTCCAGCGTTTCGCGGCTGCGGCCGTGGTTGCGTTCGCCCGCCAGCTTGTGGTGGGAAAACACGACTCGGCAATCGAGCTCGCGGCCGATCAACAACGCTTCCTCCATGGCCGGCACGATGTGGTCCGCCTCGTCGCGCAGGTGGGTGGCGTACACGCCGGGGCGGCCGCGCAACGGCGCGCAGACATCGATGATCTCGTCGGTAGGCGCGGCGCTGGCAGGCGGGTAGAAGGTGCCGGTGGAAACGCCGAAGGCACCCGCGTCCAGCGCCTCTTGCAGCAGCTCGCGCATGGCGGCGCGTTCGCCTGCATCGGCGGCGCGCGAGGTGTCGTCCATGACGGCGACGCGCAGGGTGGTGTGCCCGACCAGCGGAACCACGTTGACGGCGGCAGGCGTGGCACGCAGCGCGTCCACCCAGGCGCGGAAGGTGCCGAAACGGAACAGTTCGGCCGGCCCCAGCAAGTCCAGCGGCTGCGGGATGGGGGTTTCTGCCAGCGGCGCCAGACTGATGCCGCAATTGCCGGTGACCACGGTGGTGATGCCCTGCGATACCTTGGGCAGCATGTCGGGGTGCGCCAGCAGGTAGCCGTCGTCGTGCGTGTGCGAATCGATGAAGCCGGGCGCCAGCGCCAGGCCGGCGGCGTCGATGACCGGGACGCCGGTGGGGTGGGCGAAATCGCCCACCGCGGCGATGCGGCCGTCACGCACCGCGAGGTCGCCGCGGCGGGCGGGGCCGCCCGTGCCGTCCACGAGAGTGGCGTCCGCCACGACGAAGTCTGCTTGCAGCATGCGCGCGCTCATGTTCAATCGAGCTTTTCGATGCCGGCGGCGTCGATGATCTGTTGCCACTTGGCGGTTTCGCGGTCGATCAGCTGCTTGAACTCCGCGGGCGAACCGCTGGCCGGTTCCGCGCCCAACGTGGCCAGGCCGGTGCGCACTTCCGGAGCCTGCAGGGCCTTCTGGATGGCGGCGTTCAGCGTGGCCACCACTTCCGCCGGCGTGCCCTTGGGGGCAACCACGCCACCCCAGGCGACCGTCTCGTATCCCTTCAGCCCGGCCTCGTCCAGGGTGGGTACGTCGGGCATCAGCGCCAGGCGTTTCAGGCTGCTCACGCCGATGGCGCGTACCTTGCCGCTCTTGACCAGCGGAGTCGCCTCAGACGTATTGACGAAGAGGTAGTCCAGGCGGCCGCCCAGCAGGTCCTGGATGGCGGCCGGCCCGCCGTTGTAGGGAATGAACATGACGTTGACGCGGGCCATGCTCTTGAAGAGTTCGCCGCCCATGTGGCCGGTGGTACCCACGCCCGATGCTCCATAGGACAGGCGGCCGGGTTCCTTGCGAGCGCGGTCGATCAGGTCCTGCACGCTCTTGATGGGCGAGTCCGCCGGCACGATCAGCGCGTTGTACAGGTCGAACAGATGAGCCACGGGCGTCAGGTCCTGGTCCACGTCATACGGCAGGCGCTTGAACAGCGAGCGGTTGACGGCCAGCGTGTTGATGTTGCCGTAGCCCACGGTGTAGCCGTCGGGGGCCGCGCGCTTGACCAGCGCGATGCCGATATTGCCGGCGGCGCCGGGACGGTTTTCGACCACCACGGTGGCGCCCGTGTCGCGCGCCAGCTGGGTGGTGATCAGGCGCGACAGCACGTCGGGCGAGCCGCCCGCGGCGGACGGCACCACGAAGGTGATGGGCTTGTCGGGATAAGCGCCGGCGTTGGCGCTGGCCGACAGGACGGCGCCGAACGCCAGCGCGGAAAGGCCGCGGAACAGTTTGCTGCGCATGGTGGATTCCCCTTGGTTTTGTGGTGTTGAGGCCGGCAGGTTACACCCCGCGCTGGCGCTCGCCCTCATCGAAAAATGTCGAAAACCTATAATCGGGCGTTATCGGTTTGGTGCTGAATTGCCAGGGGAAAAAATGGATGCACATGCCTACGCGGACGAGGTCGGACCCACTGCCGGGCGGCCTTTGAACCTGCGCCAGATCGAGGTGTTCCGGGCCATCATGATGGCCGGATCGATCAGCGGCGCGGGCCGCATGCTCCACGTGTCGCAGCCTGCCGTCAGCCGCGTGCTGGCATTGACCGAGAGCCGGCTGGGTTACAAGCTCTTTGAGCGCGTGAAGAGCCGGTTATCGCCGACGGCCGAAGCGCGGCGGCTGTACGCCGAGGTGGAGCAGGTCTATGGCGGCATACAGCGCGTGAATGACCTGGCTGCCAGCCTGGGCCAATCGGGCGCAGGCATGCTCAAGATTGTTGCCAGCGCCAGTTTCGGACAACGCCTCATCCCGATGGCGCTGGACCGCTTCCGCGGACGCAACGCCGACGCGCGCGTCGATTACCGCAGTGTGACGTTTGATGAGCTGGCGGCGTATTTTCTGTCCGGCCAGGCGGACATAGGCGTGTCGATGCAGCCGCCCGATCATCCCAACCTGAGGTCCGTGCGACTGGCGCGGGTGCCCGTCATCTGCGTATTGCCGGCGGGCCATCCGCTGGCGGCGCGCGACGTGATACGGCCGGAGGATTTCTCCACCGCGGCATGGATCGGTTATCCGCGAGACACACCGCTGGCGCGCGCGCTCAAGCCATTCTTCGGAGAAGGGCCGGCGTGCGCGGCGGCGGTGGAGGTGCATTCACCGGTGACGGCCTGTTCGTTCGTGCAGCAAGGCTTGGGACCGGCCTTGGTCGACGCCTGGTGCGTCACGCCGGACCAGGCGGCGCACATGGTGCTGCGCCCGATCTGGCCGCAGGCCGGCGTGGATATCTGGGCCACGCATTCGAACCTGAGCGCGCCGCCCTTGCTGGCGCGGCGCTTTCTGGCGGCGGTGAAGAAAACACTGGAAGAGGGCGCGCCGCCCGATATGGCCGAGGCGCCCGGCGCTTCCAGCTGAGGGCTTGCGCCTGCGCGGCAAGTCCGGCCTCTGTGGCCTTACAGACCTTCGGCCTTGAGCGCGGCCTGCACGCCCTTGTCGGCTTCCATGCGCTTGAAGAAGGCGGCCAGGTTGTCGAGGCCGGACAGGTTCACTTCCTTGGCATGCGCCCAACGCAGCACCACATACAGGTAGGCGTCGGCGATGGAAGGCTTGTCGCCCGTCAGATAGGACTTGCCCGCGAGTTGTCCGTCCAGCTGCGCGAACAGCTTGGTCAGCAGCGCGGAAGCGGAAGCAGCCAGCTCTTTCTGGGCAGCTTCGTCGCCCAGGAAACGCTGCGCGCCGAAGAGCATCGAGAACGTCTTGTGGATGTCCGAGTTGATGAAACCGAGCCAGCGGCGCACTTCGGCGCGCGAGCGGGGCGTATCGTCGCCCAGCAGTTTCAGTTCCGGGGCGTGTTCAGCCAGGTACTCGAGAATCGCGGCGTTCTGCGTGACGGTCCATCCGTCGTGGGCCAACGCGGGCACGGCGCCAAGGGGATTGACCTTCAAGAACTCCGGACTCTTGAGCTCGTCGCGGCTCAGCTTGTGCGTTTCGTAAGGTTTGCCGATCCATTCCAGGACGATGTGGGACGCGAGCGAGCATGCGCCGGGCATGTAGTACAGTTTCATCAGATGGGGTCTCCTGAGAGCAAGGACGGGGATCTCCGTTCCTGGCCCGATATGGTACGCCACCCGTTGCCGGAGATGCCCATGCCGTCACGCCCCGCCGCGATCACGCGCGCCTTGTTCCTGCCGCTCTGCCTGAGCGCCGCGCTGACGGTGTCCGCGCAGCCTGGCCCCGAACCCGCATCCGTCCCGGCCCGTGTCACGGCCGTGGTGGGCGGGTTGAATCATCCTTGGGGCATGGCCTTTCTGCCGGAAGGCGGCGTGTTGATCACAGAGCGTCCGGGCAACTTGAGGCTATTGCGCATTCCGGGCGGGTTGTCCAAGCCGCTGGCCGGTGTGCCCAAGGTCGCCGCGCAAGGTCAGGGCGGCCTGCTGGACGTGGCGCTTTCGCCGGACTTCGCCAAGGACCGGTATGTCTACCTGTCCTACGCAGAGGCCGACGGTTCAAAGAGCGGCACGGCGGTGGGCCGCGGCCGCCTGTCCGCCGACGGCGCGGCGCTGGAAGATTTTCGCGTGTTGTTCCGGCAGGAGCCAAAGCTGTCGTCGGGCCTGCATTACGGGTCGCGCCTGGTGCTCGACGGCAAGGGCTATCTCTACATTTCCTTGGGCGAAAACAACCAGCGGCCCACGGCCCAGGACCTGGACAAGCTGCAGGGCAAGGTTGTGCGCCTGAAGGCCGATGGCTCCGTGCCGCCCGACAATCCTTATGTGGGCCAGGCCGGCGCACGCCCGGAAATCTGGTCCTATGGTCATCGCAACCCGCAGGGCATGGCGCTCAATCCCTGGACCGGCCAACTCTGGGAAAACGAACACGGGCCTCGCGGCGGGGATGAGATCAATCTGGTCCAGCGGGGCAAGAACTATGGCTGGCCGCTGGCCACCCATGGCATCAATTATTCGGGCCAGCCCATTCCTGAAGCGAAGGGCGGCGACCTGGCGGGCATGGAGCCGCCGTTGTACTGGTGGCCGAAGTCACCCGCCATCAGCGGCATGGCCTTCTACAACGCGGACCGGTTTCCGGCGTGGCGCAACTCCGTATTCATCGGCGCTCTGGCCAACCAGAATCTCATCCGCCTCACTCTGGACGGCGACCGCGTCGTGGGCCAGGAGTGGCTGCTGACGGACCGCAAGCAGCGGATACGCGACGTGCGGCAGGGGCCGGACGGCTACGTATACGTGTTGACCGACGCCTCGCCGGGCGAGTTGCTGCGCCTGGCGCCGGCAGACTCCGGAGGATGAACGCGATGAAACCGTATGAGCTGATCGGGTCCGCTGGCTGCGGGTCCGCCATCGTCGAGATGGCGCTGGTGCTGGCCAACGTGCCGCATACGTTGACAGACCTGCCGTACCTGAAACCCTGCGCCGAGCGCGACCGGCTGCTGCAATTGAATCCGCTCGGACAGGTGCCCACCCTGGTCCTGCCAGACGGCGAGATCATGACCGAAAGCGCCGCCATGATTCTGCACCTGAACGACGTGGCGCCGCAGGCGGGACTTGCCCCCACCCCGGACAAGCCGGAGCGGGCGCGCTTTCTCAATCTGTTGATCCGCCTGGTGGCGGCGATCTATCCCACGTTTACCTACGGGGACAACCCGCCGCAATGGACCACCGAGGGGCCTGCGTCCGAGCTGTTGCGGCAGCGGGTGCATACGCGCCGCGCGGATATCTGGCAGGAGCTGGAGCGCCAGGCGGGCGCCCCGCATATGCTGGGCCGGCGTTTTTCAGCGCTGGACCTGTACGTCACGGTCATGACGCGCTGGCGTCCGGGGCAGGCGTGGTTCGCGTCCGAGTGTCCGGCCCTCACGGCCGTGGCGCGCGAGGCGGCGCTCGAGCCCAACGTGGCTCGGGTGCTGCGGCGGCACTTTCCGCCGCCCACGGAATAGACGGCGTCAGCGTTGGGAGGCTTTGCGAGTCCGGGACTTGGACCGCGCCTCGCGCAGAGCGATATAAACGCCGCTGCCGGCGATGAAGAGCGCGCCCAGATAAGCATAGGCGTCGGGCGTCTCGCGCCAGAAGATCCAGCCCAGGACGGTGGCCCAGATCAGTCCGGTGTAGTCGAAAGGCGCAACCACCGATGCCGGGCCGATGCGGAATCCCTGCGTGATGAGCGCAAGGCCCAACGTGCTGAACAACGCCACCGCGCCGAAATACGGCAAATCCGCGACGGCCGGCGGCTCCCACACCAGGGGCAGCGCGACCGCGCTGCATACCAACTGGCCCAGGACGATGTACAGGGTGGTCGTCAGCATGCCTTCATTGCGATTGATGCCGCGGGCCGTGATCATCATCACTCCGTATAGCAATGCGGTGATTAGCGGCAACAGGGTTGCCGCCTGGAAGGTCGCGGCGCCGGGACGCACCACGATCAGCACGCCCGCAAAACCGGCCAGCACGGCCAGCCAGCGCTTGCCGTCCACGCGTTCTTTCAACACCAGCACGGACAGCGCGGTGACGAACAAGGGCGCGGCGAAGGCAATGGCGGTAGCCTCGGCCAGCGGCAGCGTGCGCAGCCCCAGATAAAAACAGTAGGCCGAGACCACGTTGATGGCGCCGCGCGTCAGGTGCAGCCCGGGATGGGCGGTACGGAGCACCCGGCGTCCGCCCAGCCACAAGGCCAGCGCGGTGACGAAGGGCAGGGCGATGAGCGCCCGCAGGAACAGGATCTGCAGCGGGTTGTAGTTGGCACCCAGCCACTTGGCGTTGGCGTCGCTCAAGGTCAGGAAGAAAATGCCGCCCACCACACAGGCGATGCCTGCGGCAGCGGATTGATTCTGGGCAGCGGGGAGTACGGAAGAGGTGGACATCTACAGCCTGGGGGTTGGCGGTTCCGGCCGCCTGAATGTGGGAAAGGAGAGAAGGCGCGCGCGTGTTCAGCTCAGGGAGCGATAAGCCGCCAGCGCGACCATGCCCCACGACGCCAGGAACGCCACTCCGCCGAAGGGCGTGACGGCGCCCAGCCAGTGCGTGCCCGTCAGGGACAGCAGGTAGAGGCTGCCGCTGAACAGTACGATGCCCGCGAACATCACCGTGCCGGCAGCCGACAGCAGCGGCGAGCCATAACGGGCGCCCAGCAGCGCAACGACGAACAGGCCCAGCGCATGAACCAGGTGGTAAAGCACACCGGTCTGCCAGACGGACAGCAACTCCGGCGTAAGCATGCGCTTGAGGCCATGGGCGCCGAATGCGCCCGCGCCCACGGCCACCATTAGATTCAACGCCGCGAGTATCGTCAGCTGTCGGTCCGTCATCGCCAATCCTTGGAAGTGTCTGATTAATCGTGTTACAGCCGCCTATGATATGCCCAAATCTGTTAACCGCTGGGGCATGGACGGAATTGGGGGCGGATCTTGTTACGGAGATTCCAAATGAGATATTATGAATTCAATTTGGAAAACAGCAACGCCGGCAAAGCCCGGTGTAGCGCCTAGCCGGAGCTGAGCCATGAGCATAGCCGTCCCCGAAAAATCCACCGACAAACGCGCCACACGCCATGCCGCGCGTGCCAAGCAGTTGTTCCGCAGCCTGGTGGACAGCCCCCTGATCGACATGGCGCGCGACGTGCGCCGCGGGCTGCCGGCCCAGATGGTGGACGACGCCGCCGACTACCTGCAGGTGCCCAAGTCGGAAATCATGGCCATTACCGAGGTCAAGGCGGCGTCGCTGTCGCGCTGGAGCCGCGAGGGCCATATGCTGCCCCTGGGCGAGTCCGACCGCCTGGCCCGCGTCGCGCGGGTGGCGCGGGTGGCGCGCCAGGTGCTGGGCAGCGACGAAGAAGCGGTGGCCTGGCTGAATACCCCGGTGCCGGCGCTGGGCAACGTCAAGCCGCTGTCGCTACTGACTTCGGACGCCAGCAGCCGTATCGTCGAAGATACGCTGGCGCGCGCCGCAGCCGGCGTCTACGCATGACGGACGATAGCGTTTCGATCTGGCGCATCGGCACCACGGCGGGCAAGTACCGGGCCGACGATCTGAGCGGGGCGGGCGCAGCGGCGGTGGGCGGGCGCTACAACAGCCCAGGCACGCCGGTGGTCTATGCGTCGGCGAGCGTGTCGATGGCGGTACTGGAAACGGTGGTGCACTTCGCGGCTCGCGCATCCGAGCAAGCCAATCGCTACCTGATCGAGCTGGCCGTGCCGCGCGCCGTGCACGAGGCTCGCCAGACCCTGAGTCTCACGCAGCTGCAGGAAGATTATCCCTTCTGGGATGCCGTGCCTTTCGCGGAAGCGTCGCAGGCCGTGGGCGACAACTGGGTGCAGTCCGGGGTGTCGGCATTGCTTGAACTGCCCAGCGCCATCGTGCCGTATCGGGGCGTGCCGGACTGTAATTTCCTCATCAATCCTGCGCACCCCGATGCGGAGCACATCGTGGTGGTGCGGCGCGAACGCTTCATTTACGATCCGCGCCTGCGCCCCGCCTGAGCTCAGTTGGTGAGCACGGCGCGGCCCACGACCTTGCCGGCTCGCAGCGACGCGAGCACGCTGTCGGCCTCGGCCAATGCATGCCGGTGCACCGGCATGGGCGGCACCTTGCCGGCCCTGACCAGTTCCATGAGTTCCTGCAGCTCTGTCAGGTTGCCGACGTAGCTGCCGACGATGGACAGGGCCTTCATGGGGATCAGCGCGATGGGCCAGGACGATGCGCCGCCAAACAGGCCCACGATGATCAGCTTGCCGCCCTTGGTCAGGAAGTCGAAGGCGAGCGAGGTGGTCGCGGGCGCGCCCACCAGGTCGATCGCGGCCTGCGCGGGCTTGCCGCCGGCCGCCTTGATGATCTGCTGCGCGGCATCGGGCGCCGCGCCATCGATCGCAGCCAGGGCGCCTGCCTCCAGCGCGGCCTGGCGCTTGGCGGGGTCGATGTCCACCACGATGGCGCCCGCGCCGCCCAGCGCCTTGATCAGCGTGAGGCTCATCAAGCCCAGACCGCCAGCGCCAAAGATAACCACCGGATGCGAACGGTAGACGTCGGCGCCGATCTTCTTCAGCGCGGAATACGTGGTGAGCCCGGAGCAGGCATAGGGCGCAATCTGCGCGGGATCCAGATCGCCGATATCGATCAGGTAGCGCGGATGCGGCACCAGGATGTGGTCCGCGTACCCGCCGGCACGGTGTACCCCAAGGCAGGCGGGCGCGGAGCAGTGGTTCTCCATTCCGGCCAGGCAAGGCGGGCATTGGCCGCAGCCGATCCATGGATAGACCAGGTAGTTGCGGTCGGCGGCAAGTCCCTGGGCCTGCGGGCCAGCCGAGACGACGGTTCCCACGGTTTCGTGGCCCATGGTCAGCGGAAGCGAGACGCCGCGGTCCTTCAACGACAGCGTGCGGCCCTGGCCGAGGTCGTAGCCGCCTTCCCACAAGTGGATATCGCTGTGGCAAACCCCCGCCGCGCGGACCTTCAACAGCACCTGCGACCCCTGGGGCGTGGGCGTGGGCTGGTCCATTTCCTGCAAGGGCTCACGGAAGTTCACGACGCAATAGCACTTCATGGGATGTCTCCTCCTAGGTGTTTTCTACTGCCGGCCCGCTGGGCGGGCGCGGCGTGGCAAGGCTATTTCTTCACGGTCGGGCATTCACTGTCCGCCAGGGATACGAAGACCTTTTCGCCCGGCACCGTGGACAGGATGCGGTAGAAGTCTCCCGGATACTTGGATTCGGCGGGTTTCTTCACTTCAACCAGATACAGGTCCATGATGACGCGGCCGTCTTCGGGACGCACCCGGGCATTCTTGATCAGTTTGGTGGTGATCGGCAACTCGCGCATCTTCTGGTTGACCGCGGCTCCCTCGAAAGTGCCTGCGGCCTGCGCGGCTTGCAGGTAGTGAGTCGTGGCGACGTAGCTTAGCGCCTGCACGATGGAAGGCGCGCGCGTCACGCCCATTTTCTTTTGCCAGCGCTGGGTCCAGGCGCGGGTGTCGTCGTCAGCGTCCCAGTAAAAGCCGGTGGGGAAGGTCAGGCCTTGCGCCACGGGCAGGCCCATCGCTTGCACATCGTTGATGAAGGTCAGGAAGGTCAGCATGCGCTGCCTGCCACCGGTCAGCCCGAACTCCTGGGCCTGCTTGATCAGGTTGACCAGGTCGCCGCCAGCGCTGGCCAGGCCAACCACGTCGGCCTTGGAGGATTGCGCCTGCACCAGGAATGAAGCGAAATCCAGCGCGCCCAGCGGATGGCGCGTGCTGCCCACCACCTTCCCGCCGGCCTTATCCACGAAGCGCGAGGCATTCGCTTCGAGCGATTTGCCGAATACGTAGTCAGTGGTGATGAAGTACCAGGATTTGCCGCCGCTCTCGACCACGCTCTTGACCACGGCGTTGGCCAAGGCGTAGGTGTCGGGCGCCCATTGCGTGCTGAGGTTGCTGCATTGCTTGCCGCTGAAGTCGCCGGCGAAGCCGCCGCTGATGAGCGCGGTACCGCCTTTTTCCCGCGCCACGCCCTGGGCGGCGAGGCCGGCGGAGCTGGCGCCGCCGTCCACGACTGCCACCAGTCCCTGCGTGTCGAACCAGCGGCGGACCAGGGCGGAGGCCACGTCCGCCTTGTTCTGGTTGTCCGCGCCGATCACTTCTACGGTCTTGCCGGCGACCTTGCCGCCAAAGTCCTCGACCGCCATGCGAACCGCCATTTCCGAGCCCAGGCCGCCCAGGTCGGAGTAAATGCCGGATCGGTCATTGGATACGCCCAGGCGCACTACGTCGGATTGGGCTTGTGCCGCGCAGGCGGCCAGCGAGGCGGCGAGCGCCGCCAGTAGGGGTTTGATACGCATCTGCTTGCCTCCCGGCCCAGGCGGGCCGATTTATCGGTTTTTCGTTTGATGCCGTGTATCTGTGTGCGGAATGCCAGTTCTCCATCTGGCCGAAATTTAATTCATATTGGTGAAAGAAAATTCCTGTGCAAGAATTTAGGTTCTCACATATGAAAAGTCAACATAGTGGATTTCCCGGGCCGGCAAGCGCTGCGCCCGGCTGGAACCCGCGCGAGGGAGCCCCGCAATGGAAGTGAAGCTCGTCGCAAGAACGTTGGAGCTGATAGAGCTGTTTGCCCAGGTACGCCGGCCGATGCCGTTGACCGAACTGGCGCAAGGCCTGGGCGCGCCCATGTCCAGTTGCCTGGCCTTGGTGCGCACATTGGTGGCACGCGGCTACCTGTATGAGGTCCGGCGCCGCGCGGGCTATTACCCGACGCCCAAGCTGCACGCGTTATGCGGGCTGATTCTGTCGGGTGATCCGTGGATGGAACGCGTGCGGCCGCAGCTTGCCATGCTGCGCGACGCAGCTAATGAGACGGTAATGCTGGGCAAGATCCAGGACGGCGCCGTGCTTTTCCTGGACGTGGCGGAGTCCACCCATCCCGTGCATTACGGCGCGCGGCCGGGAGCCCGGCGCCCGTTGCATACCAGCGCGGTGGCCAAGGCCATCCTGGCTCGGTTGGCGCCGGCTGAGCGGGACAGCGTCCTGGCCTCCGCCGACTACGAGCGCTATACCGACCGCACGCTGGTGACGCGCCAGGCGCTGCTGGCGGAGGTGGAGTTGACGGCGGCGAGGGGGTGGGCCGAGAACGCCGGCGAAAGCGTAGCCGACCTGACCGGCCTGGCCGTGGCGTTGGACCTGGGCGGCGAATGGTATGCGCTATGCCTGGCAGGCCCGACGTCGCGCGTGGCCGAAAAGCGCGAAGAGAACCTGCGCCATTTGCGCGACGCAGTAGAAGCGATCCGCCTTGGCCGGGAAGGCTGACAAGGCCTGTTAGGCACGACCATCCAAGGCGGCTGACCGGGGCCGGCGGCCGGGCGTCCGCTTCAGGAACCCCGGCGCATCAAGGTGGACTTGCCGAACAGGCTTTCGATCAGGTCCACCGCCAGTTCCGCGGTCTTGTTGCGCACGTCGAAGGCCGGGTTCAATTCCACCACATCCAGCGACCGCATCAGACCCGTGTCGGCAATCATTTCCATGCACAACTGGGCCTCGCGGTAGGTGGGGCCGCCCGGCACGGTGGTGCCCACGCCTGGGGCAATCTCCGGATCGAGAAAATCAACGTCGAAGCTCACGTGCAAGTGGGTATCGGCGTCCAGTCCGCTCAAGGCGGATTCCATCGTGGCGCGCATGCCCATCTCGTCGAGGTAGCGCATATCGAAGACTTCCAGGCCGGCTTCATGGACCAGACGCTTTTCGCCCTGGTCCACGCTGCGTATGCCGATCTGCCGCACCCAGCCCGGTTCGATGTCGGGCGTCTGGCCGGACAGGCCCGTGATCTGCGCCGGGCCGTAGCCGCACAAGCAGGCCACGGGCATGCCGTGTATGTTGCCGGTCGGAGTCAAGGCGTTGGTGTTGAAGTCGGCGTGCGCATCCAGCCACAGCACCCGTAGTTTCTTGCCTGTCGCGCGGCAATGGCGGGCGACCGCGCTGATGGAGCCGATGCCCAGGCAGTGGTCGCCGCCCAGCAGTATGGGCAGGCGGCCCAGGCTCAGTTCCTCGTAGACGGCCTCGTGCACCACGCGGTTCCAGGCCGCGACTTCATCGAGATGGCGGTACCCCTCCACGGGCGGCAGCCAGGGATTGGCGGGGCCATACAAATTGCCGCGATCGGTCACCTGGAAACCCTGGGCTTCGATGACCGGGCCCAGGTCCGCCACGCGCAGGGCTTCGGGGCCCATGGACGCGCCGCGCGCGCCCGCGCCGACGTCGGTGGGTGCGCCGATCAGGGTGATGTGTTGAGGCAGGCTATCGGTGTTCTGCAAGTGGCGGACTCCGGAGAGGGTATCAAGTGGCGGATAGTACCGCGCTCAACTGGTCGCATGCCCAATCGACCTGCTCGCGAGTCACGATCAGGGGCGGCGACAGGCGCAACGTGTGGCCGTGCGTGTCCTTGACCAGCATGCCACGTGCCTGCAGGCGTTCGCACCACAGGCGCGCGCCGCCGGCATCGGGTTCCAGCTCCACGGCCAGCATCAGGCCGCGGCCGCGCACTTCCCGCACAGGGCCGGGCAGGGCGCGCAGTCGGTCCAGAAAGTAGGCGCCCATGGAGGCTGCGTTGTCGATCATGCCTTCCTCGGTCAGCACGCGCAGCGCGGCGCGCGCGATGGCGCAGGCCAGCGGGTTGCCACCAAAGGTGCTGCCATGCTGGCCCGGCTGGAACACGCCCAGCACGTCGGCGTTGGACAGTACCGCGGACACGGGATAGAACCCGCCCGACAGCGCTTTGCCGATCAGCGTGACGTCGGCCTCGATGCCTTCATGTTCTTCGGCCAGCAATTTGCCAGTACGGCCCAAGCCGGTCTGGATTTCGTCCAGTATCAGCGTGATGCCGCGTTCGGTGCATCGTTGGCGGATCCGGCTGAAGTAGCCCGCAGGAGGGAGGACCACGCCCGCTTCGCCTTGTATGGGCTCGACGAGGAAGGCTACGGTATTGGGCGTGATGGCGGCATCGAATGCGTCGTAGTCGCCAAAGGGAACGATCTTGAATCCCGGCGCGAAGGGCCCGTAGTGCCCATAGGCGTCCGGATCCGTCGAGAAGCCCACGATCCCCAGCGTGCGTCCATGGAAGTTGTTGGCGCATACGATGATTTCGGCCCGGTCTTCGGGCACGCCGCGGACTTCGTAACCCCATTTGCGCACGGCCTTGATGGCGGTTTCGACGGCCTCCGCGCCGCTGTTCATGGGCAGGATCTTATGCGCGCCGGTCAGGCGCGCCAGGTCTTCGTAGAACGGGGCCATCTGGTCATGGCGGAAGGCGCGCGAAGTCAGGGTGAGCTTTTGCGCCTGCTCGACCATGGCGGCCAGTATGGCGGGGTGGCAATGCCCCTGGTTGACCGCCGAATAGGCCGACAGGCAATCCAGGTACTGGCGGCCGTCCACGTCATAGAGCCAGACACCGCTGCCGCGTGCAATGACCACGTCGAGCGGGTGGTAGTTGTGCGCGCCAAGCTGGTCTTCCACGCGGTCGCGGTGGCTGGCGGCGGACTGCGCGCCCGGCTGGGTATTCAATACCGCGCTCATGAGCGTCTCCCGAGGAGGTATTGCAGCCATCTTAGCGCCGCCAGCCGATCCGCGGCATTGCCATTGCGTGACAAAGGCCATTGCCGGAGGAAACCGCAGGCTGCTGCACAATAGCGGCAGCACGGGGCGACGCCCTGTTTCTTTCTTTCTGGATGGTCCTCATGTTCCTGCATCGACTGCTATTGAATTTCACTCGTTACGCCGCAGCGGCCGGACTGGCCGCGGTTTGCGCCGGCAACGCCATGGCGCAGGACAAACCCTTGCGCATCGGCGTGATTCCCAGCGTCGCCAATGCCGCCACCGAGCTTGCGATCGCGCAGGCCAAGAAAGAAGGCCTGGACGTCAAGCTGGTGGAATTCAACGACTGGGTGCTCCCCAATATCGCAGTGGCCGACGGTTCCGTGGACGCGAACTTCTTTCAGCACGAGCCCTTCCTGGAACTGTTCAATCAACGCCGTGGCGCAAGCCTGAAGCCAATCGCCTATGGTTACTCCACCACCATCGGCCTGTTTTCCAAGAAGCTGAAGAAGGGCGACGCGGTGCCGGCTGGCGCGACCATCGCCGTGCCGAACGACCCGGTCAACACCGGACGGGCGCTGTTGCTGCTGGAATCCATCGGCCTGATCACGCTCAAGCCCGGCGTCGCGCACCAGGCCACCTTGCAGGATGTGGTGTCGAATCCGAAGAATCTGAAATTCGTGCAGATCGAAGGTTCGCAGTCCGCGCGCACGTTCGACGACGTGACGGCGTCGGTGACCTACACCACCTTCGCCAAGCAGGCCGGGCTGAACGAGAAGGACGGCCTTGCCTTTGACAATACCGACCCTGCCAACGTGCGGCGTTATGCCATCCGCTGGGTGACCACTCCGGCCGGCGCGCAGGATCCGCGCTTACTGAAGTTCATCGCGATCTATCAGAATTCCGCCGAAGTGAAGGCCAAACTGCGCAGCCTGTATGGCGATTTGATCGATTTTCCCTGGTGATGCGGCACGCCCGCCCGACGCGGCGGGCATTAACGATTCTTGGCAGTTGGACTCGGGGATAACTCGTATACTGGCCCCGATTTTCACCCGCCCTGCAACGCGGCGCTCCAGTCCCGGGAGGCGCGCCATCCTCGCCTCGATACCCAAGCCATGCGTATTCCGTCGTCCGACGATGCCGCCCATGCCCAGGGGCCGCCCGCTGCCGAGGACAGCCGCATCCTGGCGGCGGTCAGTGCGATCCTGGCTACCGGGCCGCAGGGCCGTTTTTTCGAGACGCTGGTCGACCACGCAGTCACGGCATTGGGCGCCGATTACGCCTGGGTCTGCCTGGAGAACGCCGGCAGTAGGGCGGAACTGATTGCCAGCGCCACCTGCCGTGCCCGCATGGCGGCTGACCCTGCGGGGGCGGCCGAGGCGCTGCAATCGTTATTGGGAGATCGCGCTTCGTACCTTTGCCTGGAAGGCTTGCCGCAATCGGCCCCCTGGCTGGTCGAGGCCGGCGCGCGGGCTTGCGTGGCTCGCACGCTCTACGACACAAATGGCGTGGCCTGCGGCCACATCGCTTTTGTCTTCAGGCGGAGGCTGTCCGATGCATCCGCCTATTCCGGCGCACAAGCCATTCTGGCCAGTTTCGCCCAGCACGCGGTGCTGGGCGCGGCGGCACGCGAACGCGAAGTGGCGCGACTGAATGAGGTGATCGCGCAGTTCGCGGCCCTGTTCCGTTCGGCCCCGGTACTGATCAATGCGTTCGACAAGGATGGCCGCTGCACCTTGTGGAACGACGCTTGCGAGCGGCGCTTTGGCTGGACGGAAGCCGAGATCAAGCAAAGCCAGGATCCTTTGGCGCTGTTCTATCCCGATCCGCAAACCCGCGAACGCGTGCGGGAAAGTGTCAGCGCGCGGCCGGACCGGTCATTCCGGGAATGGCAGCCGCGCACGCGTGACGGCGAGCAACTTTCGGTGCTGTGGTCCAACGTCAGGCTGCCGGACGGCAAGGTGGTCAACCTGGGAATGGACGTCACCGAAAGCCGCCGCGCCGAAGCCGCGCTGGCCTGGATGGCCAGGGTGGACAGCCTGACCGGCTGCTGGAACCGAGCCGAAATCCTCAAGCGCATGGAAGAGCGGCTGGGCGGCGTACGGCGCGGCACGGGCGGGCCGACCACGGCGTTGATGCTGGATCTGGATTACTTCAAGCAAGTCAATGACCGCTACGGACACTTGGGCGGCGACATCGCACTTAGGCATTTCTGCGAACAGCTCCGCGCGTGTCTGCGCGAGGGCGATGCGATAGGACGGTTGGGCGGCGAAGAATTCCTGGTGCTGCTGGCGGACGCCGACGCGGCGGTGGCGCGCGCGATTTGCGAGCGACTGCGCGCCTGCCTGCGGCAGCATCCCGCCGAGATCGACGGCGTGGCCGTCGTGCTGTCGGTCAGCGGCGGTATTGCGGGTTTCCTGCCTAGCGACGCGACGGCCTCGGATGTGTTGCGCCGGGCTGATTTCGCGCTCTATCAGGCCAAGCGCGCGGGGCGGGATTGCGCGGTGGAATACCGGCACTGACCTGCTTGCTTGTGACGCGATAAGGCCTTTATGCCGTGGCCTGGCCGCGCGCCGAGCGCCGGCCGTTCAGGCGCCAATGCAGGCCCACCGCCGCCGCGGCGAGCGCGCAGGCAGCGGCTAATCCCAGCGCATCGAAGCCGGCATGCGTGTAGATGGTGCCGGCGACGGCGGTGCCCACGCTGGCGCCCAGGTAGGTGGTGCACGTGTTCAGGCCCAATACGGCGCCGCGTTCGTCGGGCCGGGCGCGCGATAGCAGCAGCACCAGCAGATTCAGGCTCAACTGCGAGGCCGCGCCCCAAAGCGCGGCGATGGCAAGCACGGCGGCCAACGCGTGTGCCGCCGGCAGCAGCCCCACGTACACCAGGGCAATGATGCCCAGTGCCAGCGGCAGGGCGCGGCGGGGTCCCAGCCGTTCGATCAGCGGCGCGCCGGCCACGCCTGCGACCAGGAACCCGGCTCCGTAGGCGAAGGCAATGAAGCCCACTTGCCCGGCTGACAGCGCCAGCACGCTGCGCACGTGATCGGCAAGAAAGGCATACACGCCATAGAAGGCCGACGAAAAGGCCAGGCAGCCCAGCAGCAGGGCGGGTACGTCGCGATAGGACAACGGGGCCAGCAGGCGCGCCAGGCGCAGCGGCGCGGGATTGGCAACGCGGCGCTCAGGCAGTTTGCGCAGGCCCAGCACGGCAATCGCGGCGCATAGCGCCAGGGTGCCGTAGGTGGCGCGCCATCCCACGGCGTCGGAAATCAGCGCGGAGAGGGGGACGCCTGCCACCAGGGACACGGACCAGCCTGCGATGACACGCCCCAAGGTGCGCGCCTCCTGGCCCGGCGGGGCGATCAACGAGGCCGATCCATAGGCCGCGGGCAGGATGACGCCCGCGGCCGCTCCGGCCAGCGCTTGTGCCAGTGTCAGCACGATCCAGTGCGGGGCGCAGGCCGACAGGACCAGCGCCATGATCAGGGCGGCCATCGCGCCCAGGAGTGAACGGCGGATGCCGATACGGTCGATGCGCGAGGCCAGGAAGAAGGCGCTGGCGGCCGTGGCCGCGCCATAGGCGGAGATGGCGGTGCTGATGGTGAGCGGCGAGGTGGAATAGGAGCGCGCCACATCGCTCAGGATGGGGCTTAACGCCAAGCCGTTGGATCCAACGACGCTGACGGCGAACATCAAGGCGGGGACGGGGGAAGACGGGTGGGCGCTGCGGGTGCTACGGTTCTGCATCGCCAAATTTTATTGGAATAAAATAAGGGTTAACGCGTATATTTCTTTATTCCATAAAAGTTCGAATGCCGTTCGGCAGAATTTGATTCCAATGCCTGATCTAGATGACCGCGACCGAAAGCTGTTAACGCTGTTGGCCGACGATGCGACCCCCAGTTACGCCGAACTGGGAAAAATGCTGAATCTTTCCGCCCCGGCCGTGCACGAAAGGGTGAAGCGCCTCAAACGCGATGGCCTGATCAAAGGCATCGCCGCCAAGCTGGATGGCGCCCGGATAGGCCGGCCGCTGCTGGCCTTCGTGCACGTGGATACCAACAACTGGAGCATCACGCAGCAGGTGCTGGGTCTGGCCGAACTGACCGAGGTGGAAGAGATCCACACGATCACAGGCAAGAGCGCCATGCTGTTGAAAGTGCGCGTGCGGGATACGCAGGCTTTGGAGGCGCTGCTGGCGCGCATCCATCAGATCGATGGCATCACCAACACCACCAGCGACATCGCCCTGACCAGTTACCTGGAGCGTGGGCCGTTGCCGGACAATGGCTGAACCCGCCGCTCAACCGGCGCCAGCTGCGCGCAGGCGCAGCCGAGTGATCTCTGACGGGGCTCCCAGGCGTTTGGGCGGTCCCCAGTAGCCCGTGCCGCGGCTGATGTAGATCCACATCTTGCCCAGGCGGTGCAGGCCAGCGGTGTACGGTTGCTGGAACCGCACAAAGAAGCCCCACGGGAAGAATTGCCCGCCGTGCGTGTGGCCGGACAGTTGCAGGGTGTAGCCCAGCGGTTCGGCCGCGGCCGCGCTGCGCGGTTGATGCGCCAGGAGGATCCTGGCCAGGGCGTCGGCGGGCGCGCCGGCAAGCGCGGCGCGGGGATTGCTGCGCTGCTGCGGGTCGAAGGCACCGGCGCTGTAATCGGTGATGCCAGCTACCACCACGGGCAGCCCGGCGGGATGGATGACGACATGTTCATTCATGAGCACGCGCAGCCCCAGGCGGCGGAATTCAGCGATCCAGGGCGTGGCGCCCGAATAGTATTCATGGTTGCCCGTCACCAG
The DNA here is from genome assembly GCF_035282245.1 of Achromobacter sp. D10. Taxonomy (NCBI): domain Bacteria; kingdom Pseudomonadati; phylum Pseudomonadota; class Betaproteobacteria; order Burkholderiales; family Alcaligenaceae; genus Achromobacter; species Achromobacter sp. D10. The sequence goes on along the minus strand of NZ_JAYJLE010000004.1, from coordinate 510,282 downwards.
GTATACGCCATAGGGCGCGCGCAACTGGCCCAGCGGACTTGCCTGGGCGGACAACTGTTCGACGCTGCCGTCCACCACGTCGCCGGTAATGGCGATCATGTCCGGCAGCTGCTCATTGACGGCATCGACGATGGCCTGCACATAACGCCTTTTGATGGTCGGCCCCACATGGACATCGCTGATCTGGACGATGGTAAAGCCGTCCAGGTCGGGCGCGAGTCCGGCGATGGGCACGTCCACATCTACGATGCGCGCCCGCTTGCGGGCGTTGTACAAACCGAGCAGCGTACCCGCCAAGGCAAGGATGGGAACGGTCCACGCACTGACGCGAAGCAGCCCGGCCCATGGAATGTCGGCGCCGATTGCCAGGTTCGCCAGCCATACCGCCAGCAGCAGCGCGTCGCGCAGCACGGTCAGCACGAACAGGGAGGAGAACAAGCCCATGGCGAAGAGCCCGACCCAGGCTATGCGGTCACCCCAAGGCGGGTGCACCGACGAGCGCGCCAGCATGCCTAACGGAATGAGGATGCAGGACAACAGCAGGGCAAGAATCGCGGCGGCGGAACCGGGTCCGCCCAACTGGGCGTCGGGAATCAAGCGGGCGCCCACATAGACATGGGCCAGCGCGCCCAATGTCAGGAAGCGCAGGAAGAAAGAGGATTGGCGTAGGGACACGGGCGGCTCGGGGGCGCGCCGGGGAAAAGCCGCGGCGCGCGTGGCAAAGGAATCGCCATTCTATGCCGGGCTAGGGGCGCGGGCCGTATCCCGGGTCCACGCGCATGAGCAGATCAGCCTGCATCTCGCGGACATGATTGATCCCCAGCATCGCCATATTGCGGTCGACTTCGGATCGCAGCAGGCCGATGGCGTGCGAGACGCCGGCCTCGCCGCCGACGGCGGCCGCGTAGTTGAAGGGGCGGCCGACGAAGACGAAGCTGGCACCCAGCGCCAGCGCCTTGAGCACGTCGCTGCCGCGGCGTACGCCGCTGTCCATCATCACGGTCATGTTGCCCGCCGCCGCGACTACGCCGGGCAGGGCATGCAGCGGCGATACGGCGCCGTCCAATTGCCGTCCGCCGTGGTTGGACACGATGATGCCGTCCACGCCGTGCTGACGTGCCTGCGCCGCGTCCTGCGGATGCAGGATGCCCTTGACGATCAGCGTGCCCGGCCACAATCGGCGGATGCGGGCCACGTGTTCCCAGCTGAGATGGTCGCGGGCGCTGAAGTCGCGCAGCACCGATGAAGACACGATCGGCGCGCCGCGCGTGGCAAAGGAGTTCTCGAAATGCGGCATGCCATGAGCCAGCAACGTGCGCATGAACGTACCAGCAAGCCAGCGCGGACGGGTCAGGCCGTCCCAGGCCAGGCGCAGGCTCGGCTTGAGCGGCGTGGAAAAGCCGGTGCGCACATTGTTCTCGCGGTTGGCCGACACGGGAATGTCCACTGTCAGCACCAGGGTTTCGTAGCCCGCGCGGCGGGCGCGCTCCACCAGCGCGTCAATGCGCTGCGGATCCCCGGGAAGATAAGCCTGGAACCAGGTGCCCGGCGCCTCGCGAATGACGTCTTCCAGCGGAATCAGCGAGGTGCCGCTGAGTATGGCCGGTATGCCTTGTTCACGGGCGGCGCGGGCCAACACAATGTCTCCCCGATATGCCGACAACGCACTGATGCCCATGGGCGCGATACCGAAGGGCGAGGCGTAGCGGCGGCCGAAGAGCTCGGTTTGCTGGCTACGGCGCGACACGTCCACGAGCACGCGCGGTGAAAACGCGTATTGCGCGAAAGCGTGGCGGTTGCCGCGCAGCGATTGGTTGTCTTCGGCCGCGCCCGCAACGTAGCCGAATATGGGCCTAGGCAGGCGCCGTTTGGCGGCGGCCTCGAAGTCGTCCAGGGACAGCATGCGCGCCAGCGCGCGCGGCAAGGGGCGGTCGGCCGAAGCGGCGCGGGGACGGGCAGTGGACGAAAGCAGGGATGTCATGGCGGGCCGGCAAAAGCCCGTAATCTATCAATGCCGATTCATCGCATAAAGCGAATAAATCCAGACATCCAGTTTCGATTTAATCGAATATCAGGCGGGCAGCGCCAACAATTCGCCCATGCGCACAGGCCCCAGCACCGAGGGCGTGTCGGCCCAGCGGATCTTGTTGGGGCCGAACAGCACGATGGCGGTCGAGCCCAGCTTGAAGCGGCCCATTTCCGCGCCTTTGGCAAGATGGATCGGGGCGCGCGCAGCATCGTCGTAGCGGGTGGCTTTGACGCGGCGCTTGTGTGGCGTGACCAAGCCGGCCCACACCGTCTCGATGGACGCGACGATCATGGCGCCCACCAGCACCACGGCCATCGGACCATGCTCGGTGTCGAAGATGCAGACGACGCGTTCGTTGCGCGCAAACAGGCGCGGCACGTTGCGGGCGGTCAGCGGGTTGACGGAGAACAGGCGTCCCGGGACGTGGATCATCTCGCGCAAGGTGCCCGCGACCGGCATGTGCACGCGGTGATAGTCCTTGGGCGACAGGTAGATGGTGGCGAATTCGCCGCCCTGGAACGGTGCGGCGCGCTCGGCATCGCCACCCAACAGATCCGCCAGGCCGTAGCTATGGCCTTTGGCCTGGAAGATACGTCCGTGTTCGATCGCGCCCATCTGGCTGATGGCGCCGTCGGCAGGGCACACCACCGAGCCGGGTTCTTCATCCAGCGGACGCGCATCTTCCTTGAGCGCCCGCGTAAAGAAGTCATTGAAGCAGTCGTAGGCCAAGGGCTCTTCCTGCAGCGCTTCGCGCATGTCCACGCCATAGCGGCGGACGAAGCGCGAGATCATCCAGTTCTTGACCGCGGGTTCCCGGCAGTCGGAGGCGTACCCAAAGAGCCGCGACACCAGGTGGTGAGGGGCGAGATACTGGCTGGCGAGGAAAAGTTGGTCTTTGATCGGCATCTATGAGCGCTAAGAAATAACCCCGCGGCGGGCCGCGGCAAGGGCCGGCCCGTGGGGGCCCGCTTGCTGGTCCGGGACCTGCCGCGTCAAAAAACGTCGTCCCGCGTTGCAGCGGGACGACGTGGTAATGAGCAGAGGGGTGAATTCTACCGCTTTCAGGCGTACTTCAGGCAGAGGGACGCGCGCAGGCGGGCGCCAGCGCAAAGGCCTGACGTCCCGCGCGCTGCGGCCGCTACAGCTCCAGCACGATGCGCCCGCCCTGGGCGCGGGAGCAGCAGGCCATCATGCGCGTGCCAGCCTCGCGTTCGGCGCGGGTCAGCACTACGTCGCGGTGATCGACGGCGCCGCCCAGCACGCGGACTTCGCAGGAGCCGCAGAGTCCTTCCTCGCAGTCGCTCTGCACGTCGATATTGGCGCCGCGCAGGGCGGTCAGCAGGGTCTGGTCGGCGGGTACTTGCACGACGATGCCGGAGTCCTTGAGCTCGGCCTCGAAAGCATGTTCCTTGGACGGGTCCAGCGTCGCGAGCGTGGAATGGAAATGCTCCACGCGCAGGCTGTCGTCGGGCCAGGCGGCGCAGGCCTGCTGCAGCGCGTCCAGCATACGTTCAGGACCGCAAGCGTAGATCTGGGTGCCGGCCTCAGGCCGGGACAGCAGCGCGGCGAAGTCATTGCGGCTGCCTTCATCGCTGACGTGCAAACGCAGGCGTTCGCCATGCAGCGCTGCCAATTCTTCCAGCATGGCCATGCAGGCACGGGACCGGCCGCTGTAGTGCAATTCATAGTCCATGCCCAGTTCGCGCGCGCGGCGCGCCATGACGCTGATGGGCGTGATGCCTATGCCGCCGGCGATGAGGATCAGGCGCTTGGCGCCTTCGTCCATCCTGAAGTGATTGCGCGGGCCGCGGGCGCGCACGATGCTGCCCGGACGCAGGTGCTGGTGGATCCAGGCAGAGCCGCCCCGGCCAGCCGCCTCCTTGAGCACCGCGATCTCCAGCACGTTCGCGGCTGCAGGATCGCCGCAAAGCGAGTACTGGCGCGACAGGCCGGTATCGCCGCATTCGACGTCGATGTGGGATCCGGGCGTCCAGCGCGGCAGCGGTTTGCCGTCAGGCGATTCGAGCCGGATGCGCGCGATGCCATCGGCTGCGGCGGTGACCGCCGTCACCACCAGTTTGCGGCTGATGGCGTGCGTGGAGGGCTCGCCGATGCGTACCGGCTGGACCTGGTCCAGCACGGCGCGATCGCGGCGCTCGGGATTGTCGGCCGGGTTCCATTCCACCCACAGATGCTCCGGGCCGCGGAACGACGTGTTGGGCACATAGGTGAACTGCTGCTCGGCCAGGCGCATGTGCGGCAGGCGGCGGGTCAGCTCTTCAAGAAAGATCTGCATTTCCATGCGCGCGAGGTTCTTGCCCATGCACTGGTGCGCGCCGTAGCCGAAGGTCAGCTGGTCGCTGGCATTGTCGCGTCGGATGTCGAAGAAGTCGGCGTCGGCGAAGTGGCGTTCGTCGTGGTTGGCGGACGAGGACACGATCAGCAGCTTGGCGCCCGCGGGAATCGCCACGCCGGCGATTTCGGTGTCGCGCGTGGCCAGGCGGCGCCAGGCCGCGACCGAGCCGTTGTGGCGCAGGCATTCTTCGACCGCATTGGGCAGCAGGCCGGGATCTTCGCAGAGTTCGCGCCAGGCGTCGGGATGTTGCAGCAGCAGCTTGATGGCGTTGGCCGAAGCATTGGCGGTGGTTTCATGCGCGGCGACGATGCCGGCCATCATCATCGAATGCAGGTAGGAGTCGGTGACGACCTCCGGATGCTCTTTTTGCTTGCGGATGCCGTACTGCATCCAGCCGGGCGCATCGGGGTCCTGGCGCATCTTGTCGAGGATCTTGCCGGCCAGTTGCCAGAAATTGCCCACGGCATGCGCCACTTCCACCTGTTCCTCCGGCTTGGGCCGGCCCCAGGTATTGACGGTGTGCGCGATGGAGTACTTGCGCAGCAGATCCATGTCTTCTTCGGGCACGCCCAGGAAGTGCAGGGCGACCGTCAGCGGCACTTCCCAAAGCATCTGGTCGACCAGGTCGGCACGCCCGTCGTCGATGAAACGGTCCACGTATTCGCGCGTCAGGCGTCGCACCATGGGCTCGTGGTGCTTGAGTTCGTCCGGCGTGAAGGGATCCATCAGCACGCGGCGGCGCGGCATGTGGGCGGGCTCGTCCTCGTTGACCAGGGTGCGGTTCATGGCGTAGCCATAGCTGGCCAGGACGGCATTGGCCTCCGGGCCGGTAGGCGTGATCTTCTCCAGAGCAATCGAGGGGCTATAGGTGTGGTTGTCGCGAAACACCGCCTTGATGTCGTCGTAGCGGGTCACCACCCAGTAGCCGAGTTTGGGGCTGTAGAACACGGGCTCCTGTTCGCGCGCCCAGCGCACGTATTCGGGCGGGTCTTGCTGGTAGCCGTCGCCGAAAGGATCGAACTCCGCGGCGCGCGGGCTGACCGGACAGCCTTGGGCCCGGGCCAGCGCGGCGTGATCGATGGGGCAGCCGCCGGCATTGCCGGCCGCCGGGGATGCGGGAGGGGGAGTGTGGCCCATGTTGTCGCTCCGGATTACAATTGCGTAAATCATATACGCATTGCGTAATTATTCAACTGGGGTAATCTCCGGGCTGCGTCCGCAGCCGCCGGGCAGCCCCTCCATCGCGCCCATGAACCAGACCTCCGATCCCGCTTCCCTTGCCATTCCGTCCGCGGACGCTCCGCGTCCAAGAGAACGGCGGCAGCGCGTGCAAGCTGCCGAAACCGGCATGGCCGTGCTCAAGGGATTGGGCCGGCTGGGAGGCCGCGCCAGCCTGACGCTGCTGGCGTCGCAGGTGGGCGAAAGTCCCGCCAAGGTGCACCGCTATCTGGTCAGCCTGATGGAAGAGGGGCTGGTGGCGCAGGATGCCGTGACTCAACAGTACTACCTGGGGCTGGAGGCAATGCTGCTGGGCCTGGCCGCGCTGCGTCAGGCCGATCCCATCCGCCTGGCCGAACCCAGCCTGGTGCGCTTGCGCGAAGGGCTGGAAGTGACCTGCTTTATCGCGGTTATGGGGAACAAGGGGCCCACCATCGTGCGCTTCGAAGAGCCCGGCCTGCCCGTGACGGTCAATGTGCGGATGGGCTCGGTGTTGTCCATGCTGTGGTCCGCGACCGGGCGGGTGTTCCTGGCCTTGCAGGATGATGCGCGCGTGCGCGCCCTCGCCGAAGCCGAACTGGCGCGCGCGCCGGCCGAATTGCGCGCGCAGCTGGACGCCGCCGATCCGATCGGGCGCCTGCGCCGCCAGGTGCTGGCCGAGGGTTGCGCGACCGTGCGCGACACAAACCTGAAGGGCATCAGCGCGGTATCCGCGCCGCTGCTTGACCACAATGGGCGGCCTTGCGCCGCGCTCACCGCGCTGGGCGCGACCGGCGGATTCGACGCCTCGGCGGACGGGGCGATTGCGCGGGCGGTACGTCTCGAGGCCGAGGCCGCCAGCCTGCTGCTCGGCTACCAGGCGCCTTAGCGGCCTTCGGCAGGGCTGGCGTCCGCGGCCAAGCCGCGCAACCATTCCATGGCCGCCTGCGCCACCGGCATTCCGGCCGCGTTCCGATTGACCACCGCACCGATGGCGCCAAAGTTGGCCTCCAGCCGCAGCGCCAGGACGGTCACGCTGCCTTGGCGCTGGCAGTAGCGCGCGATGCCCTGGGGCAGCGCGGCCAGACTATCGTCCTGGCCGAGCAGCGCCAGGGTTGCCAGCAAGGAGTTGGACTGGACGCTTGCGTCTGGCGGACGCGAGCCCGCACGCACGAAGGCTTCGTCCAGACGCTCGCGCATCATGGTGGCTTCCAGCGGCAGCACCCACGGCCAGCGTGCCAGCTCGGCCGGTTCAAGGGCATCGCGGCCGGCCAGCGGGTGGCCTGGGCGCGCCACGACCAGGATCGGTTCTTCATGGAGCCGGATCACTTCGCAGTCCACCGGCAGCAAGCGGCTGCCCAAGCGGCCCAGCACGATGTCCAGCTCGTCGCGCGCCAGCTTGTCCATCAGGTCGTCCAGGGCGCCTTCAACCAGCTTCACTTCCAACCTGGGAGACGCTTGCAGCAGGTGTGCAATCAGCTGCGGGGCAAGCCTGGGCGCGGCCGAGGGCAGGGTGCCCAGGCGCAGCAAGCTGGCTCCGCGCTCTTCGGCGGCACGCAGTTCGGCCGCCACGCGCTGGGCCGCGCCCAGGCTGTGACGGGCGTGGCGGATCATAACCAATCCGGCATTGGTGGGTTGGGTGCCATGAGTCCCGCGCTCGAACAGCGCGTAGCCCACTTGATCCTCCAGCTGCGCCAGCGCCTTGGATGCGGCAGGTTGCGACATATGCAATCGATCAGCGGCGCGGCCGAGATGGCGCTCGTCATCCAGCGCGACCAGCAGTTCGGCGTGACGCCGCTTGAGATGCGTACCGGCGCGTTCTGACATGACGGATCATATTCAAATGGTTATGAATCGTTCAGTTTATTTCATTTCACGCGGGGGCCGGGCGATCGGCATACTTCCCGCTCAACGAGATACAGGCGTTCGCCGGGCACGGCCGGGCAGCAACGCCGGGATGGAGACGAGTCATGAAGAAGTTCTGGATGGCCCTGGCCGCGAGCTGGGCCTGTGGCATGGTGGGCGCCGCGGCGGCGGCGGACGCATATCCGGCGCGGCCGGTGCAGATCGTGGTGCCGTTCTCGCCGGGCGGCGCGGTGGATGTGCTGGCCCGCCAACTGGCACAACGGTTGGAGCCGCGCGGCTACACCCTGGTGGTGGAAAACAAGCCGGGCGCGGGCGGCAACATCGCCGCGTCCATGGTCGCGCGCGCCGCACCCGATGGCTACACGTTATTGATGGGCACCACCAATACGCATGGCATCAACAGCGCGCTGTATGCCAGCCTGCCTTACGACCCGGTGCGCGATTTCAGCCCGGTAGGCCTGGTGGCCGACAATGTCGTCGTGTTGCTGGCCAACGCCGATTTTCCTGCTAAAACGCTCGCCGAAGCGGTCAGCTTGATCAAGGCCAATCCGGGCAAATACACCTATGGCTCACCGGGTCTGGGCACGGTGCATCAATTGGCAATGGAGCAGTTGAAGCATGCCGCCGGCCTGGACGTAGTCCACGCGCCCTACAAGGGCGCGGCCCCCGCGATGGCCGATCTGGTCGCTGGGCACGTTCCGCTGATGATCGGCGGCATTGCGCCGGCCATTCCGTTCCTCGCGTCCGGCAAGGTCAAGGTGCTGGGCGTGGCCAATACCGAAAAGTATGCCGCGCTGCCCGACGTGCCCTTGTTCTCGGACGTGGCCGCCGGGGTCGCGGTGCGGTCGTGGATCGGGCTCTTCGCGCCCGCCGGCACGCCGCCCGCGGTCGTGAAGAAACTGAGCGCGGATCTGCAGGCGGTGCTTACGGACCGCGCATTCGAGCAGGCATTGCAGCCGCTGGGCATGGTGCCGATCTATATGACGCCCGAGTCCTTCGGCGACATGGTCAAGCGCGACATGCCGGCCTGGCGTTCCGCCGTGGAGATGTCCGGGGCGAAGCAATGACCCATTCCGCCAAACCCGTCAACTTCCTGCTGTTCATCACCGACCAGCATCGCGCCGACCATCTGGGAGCCTATGGCAACCGGGTAGTGCGCACGCCCAACCTGGACCGGCTGGCGGCCTCGGGCTGGCGCGCCGACAACATGCACGTGGCCACGCCCATCTGCATGCCGAACCGCGCCAGCTTGATGACCGGACGCTACCCCTCCGCTCACGGCGCGCGCCACAACGGTATTGCGCTCTCGCTGCGCAGCCGCACATTTGTCGAGGCCATGCGCGAGGCAGGCTACGGTACTGCCCTGGTGGGCAAGGTGCACCTGCAGAACATGACGGACATCCCGCCCTCCTGGCCGGTACGTGCCGAGGACAGGCTGCCGCGGGAGGCGGTCGAGCCCGACGCCGGCCGCTACGACCAGGAACAGCGCAAGCTGTGGCTTGAATGTCCGGACCATGAGCTGAGCTATCCGTACTATGGCTTTGAGCAGGTGGATCTGGTCGATGACCATAGCGACGACGTGCATGGCCACTACCGCCGCTGGCTGCGGCGGACGCATCCGGAAGTCGAAGCCCTGATAGGCCCGACGCATGCCATTCCCGCGCCGGAGTATGAGCTGACGCGCATCCGCCAGGCATGGCGCACGCGGGTGCCTGAAGAGCTGTATCCCACGGCCTACATTGCCGACCGCAGCATCGATGCGCTGCGTGGCTATGCGGCATCCGGCCAACCGTTCTTCCTGCAGTGTTCCTTCCCCGACCCGCACCATCCTTTCACGCCGCCTGGGCGATTCTGGGATCTGCACCGGCCCGAGGACATGGAGTTGCCGGAGTCTTTTTACGGCGCCGGGACGCCGCCGCCACACGTCGCCTGGCTGCGCGCCCAACGCGATGCCGGCACGGCGATAAAACACACACCCGCGATCTTTTCCTGCAACGAGCGCGAAGCGCGGGAAGCGCTGGCCCTGAACTACGGTTCGATCGCCAACATCGACAACCAGATCGGCCGGGTATTGGCCGAACTCGACACGCTGGGGCTGACCGACAACACGGTGGTGATCTTCACCAGCGACCACGGCGATTACCTGGGCGATCATCAATTGATGCTGAAGGGGCCCATCCATTACCGTGGCTTGACGCGGGTGCCGTTCATCTGGCGCGATCCCGCCGCGGCACGGGTGGCGGGAGCCGCCAGCGATGCCTTGCTCAGCACCATCGACGTTGCGCCTACCGTGCTGGCGCGCGCAGGCGTGCGGCCCTACAACGGAATCCAGGGGCGCGATATGGCGGGCCTTATCGCCGGACGTGAACCGGCCGTGCGCGACGCGCTGATGATCGAAGAAGAAGGGCAGCGCGTGATCCTCGGCTTTGACAGCCGCATCCGCTGCCGCACGTTGCTGGCCGATGGGTTCCGGGTCACGGTCTATGACGGCGCGCGGTGGGGCGAACTCTATGACCTGAAGCAGGATCCGCACGAACTGCGCAACCTGTGGGACGACCCTGCGCGCGCGGACGATCGGGCGCGGCTGCTGGAGCGGCTGGCCTACGGCATGCTGGAGCATATCGACACCAGTCCGTATCCCAGCGCGTTGGCGTGATGTGCGGCGGCCGGCCCGCTCTGCCTCAGGCGGCCTTGGCGGCAAGCTTGGTCTTGTAGAGCCAGTCCTTGTAGTCGTCCAGGTCGCCGTCGAAGGGGCTGACTTCGCCGTCGGCCACGATGATGAATTCATCGGTGGTGGCGCGCAGCAAGTGCCGGTCGTGAGATACCAGCATCAGCGTGCCTTCGAACTGGGCCAGCGCACTCGTCAGGGCTTCCCGGGTTTCCAGGTCCAGATGGTTGGTGGGCTCGTCGAGCAGCAGCAGGTTGGGGCGCTGCCATACGATCAGGGCCAGCGCCAGCCGCGCCTTCTCCCCGCCGGAGAAGGGCGCGATGGAACTGGTCGCCATGTTGCCGTTGAAGTTGAAGCTGCCCAGGAAGTTGCGCAATTCCTGCTCGCGCACTGTGGGCGCGATCTTCGTCATGTGCCATAGCGGCGATTCGTCATGGCGCAGCATTTCCACCTGATGCTGGGCGAAATAGCCGATCGACAGCCCTTTGTTGAACTGCGCTTCGCCGGCCAGCGTCTGCAGTTCGCCAGCGATGGTCTTGATGAAGGTGGATTTGCCCGCGCCGTTGATGCCGAGCAAGCCGATGCGTTGGCCGGCCTGCAGCGAGAAATTGACGCCCGAGACGATGATCTTGTCGGATACGGCTTGCGTGTCCTCATCGGTCACGCGGTAGCCGGCGCTGACCGCGTCCATGGTCAACAGCGGGTTGGGCGCGCGCAAGGGTTCGCGGAATTCAAAGGAGAACTCGGCGGCCGCGCGCAGCGGGGCGACTTCCTCCATGCGGGCCAGCGCCTTGATACGGCTTTGGGCTTGGCGCGCCTTGCTGGCCTGGGCCTTGAAGCGGTCAATGAAGGATTGCAGGTGCGCGCGCTGGCGCATCTGCTTTTCCTGCATGCCTTGGGCCAGTTCCAGCTGCGCGGCGCGCTGGCGTTCAAAGGATGAGTAATGGCCGGAGTAGCGCTTGAGCTTGCGTTCATCGATGTGGACGATGACATTGACCACCCCGTCCAGGAAGTCCCGGTCATGCGAAATGACGATGAGGGTGCCGGGATATCGCTTGAGCCAGTCTTCCAGCCAGATGATGGCGTCCAGATCCAAGTGGTTGGTGGGTTCGTCCAGCAGCAGCAGGTCCGACGGGCACATCAGCGCCTGCGCCAGATTCAAGCGCATGCGCCAGCCGCCGGAAAAGCTCGTCAGCGGCAAATGCATCTGCGCCTGCGTGAAGCCCAGGCCGGTCAGCAGCTGTTCGGCGCGCGAATGCACGGTGTAGGCATCCGCATCGGCAAGCGCTGCGTAGATCTCGGCCATGCGCAGGCCGTTCTCGACGCTTTCGGGTTCGGCTTCCAGCAGGGCCAGCTCCGCCTCGAGTTTGCGCAGCGTGACGTCGCCATCGATGGCGTATTCGATGGCAGGGCGGTCCAGCGCGGGCGTTTCCTGCGCCACGTAGGCCATGCGCCAACTGGCCGGATAGTCCAGGTCGCCCTGGTCGGCGTGCAGCGTGCCGCGCAGCAAGCCGAACAGGCTGGACTTGCCCGCGCCATTGGCGCCGATGAGGCCGATCTTGTCGCCGGGGTTGAGCAGCAGGTCGACCTTGTCGAGCAAGGGCTTGACGCCGCGCATGAGTGAAACTTGTTGGAAGCGGATCATGGGTGGTGCAACAGGGAACGCGGCGGGATTCCCGCCGGCCAGGCGCGGTGTAAATAATTGGGGAAGGGAAGCGCACAGGCGGCGCGACAGGCGGACGGAACGGGTGTTCGCTCCACGGCAAGGCCGGTATTGTACCGGCCTTGCCGCGCCCGCCGCGCAACAGCGTCCTTTACCGCGAGGCGAACCGGCTGTCCAGCACGCGGCGCAGACGCACCGCATCCCCGAAGCGCGAGCCGTTGGTGCCTTGTGCGTTGAGCAACACCATGGCCAGGTTGCGCTGGCCGACCTTGACCGCCATGACCAGGCAGTCGCCGGCTTCACGGGTGGTCCCGGTCTTGGACACCAGGATGTCCCACTGCGGACGGCCCACCAGGATGTTGGTGTTGCGGAAGGTCTGGCCCGCGGCCTGGTAGCTTGTCTCGCCGGTGTATTGCCGGATCAGCGGCTGCGTGGATATCGCCTCGAGCAACTTGACGAGATCCCTGGCCGAAGACTGGTTTTCGTTCGACAGGCCGCTAGGTTCGGCGAAGCTGGAGTCAGTCATGCCCAGCGCGCGGGCTTCGGCGTTCATCGCCGCGACGAAGGCCGCCGTGCCGCCGGTATAGGTACGCCCCAGCGCTTGCGCGGCGCTGTTTTCCGAAGGTACGAGCGCCAGCCGCAGCAAATCGGCGCGGCTCAGTTTGGTGCCGGCAGTCAAGCGCGAGGGCAGTTCGCTCGAGGATCTGGTGTCGCTGGCGTCGATCGTGATGATCTCGTCCATGGGCAGGCCAGCCTTGACCAGCGTCAGCGCCGCCATGAGCTTGGTGATAGAGGCGATGGGCCGCACGGCGCCCTCATTGCGCGCGAACAGCACTTCCGAGGTGTCCATGTCCTGGACCAGGATCGTAGTGGACTTGAGCTTGCCGATTTCCTTGGCCGGATCGCGCGTGACCAGCGGAGCGTTGAGCGCCGCGTCGGGGTCCAAGGGTTCGGGTTGCGCGCCCCAGCGCTGGACAGCGATGCGCTTGCCGTAACCATGCAGGCACATCGGCAGGGAGGGTTGGGAATTGCAGGGGTGGAAATTGGCAACCTGTGCACGCGCCGGCACCGGCAGGCTCGCCGCGCTGGCGGCCCAGAGCGCCGCCAGTAAGAATGACATCGATATTTGTCGCACGATCAGCGCCACGACGGCTCCCCGATATGCCGGCAGCGCCCATGGTAGCGCGTTACTGGCAATATGCATTTGAAAGCCGATATTACTGCTGATGGGGCGATTGTTGCTCCCGTGTTTGTTACTGCTGCCATATGTATCCGTGCCCCGGGTGGGGCCACGCAGGGGGAGGAGCTTGCCTTCGACAGCGCTAAGCGCGTGAGATGGCCGCGGCCAGTGCCAGCTGGCGTTCCGCGTCGAGGGCGTGCAGGTTTTCGACCAGCGCCCCATCCACCACGGCCACGCCCTGGCCGGCAGCCTGCGCCGCCCGCCAGGCATCCAGGCGTTTGCGCGCCGTGGCAAGTTCTTCTTTGGTGGGCGCGAAGGCGGCATTGGCCGCGGCGATCTGTTTTGGATGGATGAGCGTCTTGCCATCGAAGCCCTGGTCGCGTCCCTGCTTGCACGCTGCCTCCAGGCCTGCGTCGTCGTGCAGGTCCAGGTGCACGCCGTCCAGTACCGCGAGGCCGTGGGCTCTCGCCGCCATTACCGCCATCGAGCGCGCCAACAGGGTTTCTTCGCGTGACGGTGTGTGGCGTGCATGCAGATCCTTTACCAGGTCCGAGGTGCCGACGACGATCGCGGCCAGCCTGGGGTGGCCGCCAGCGATCACGTCCAGGCGCAGGAAACCCAGCGGCGTTTCCGCCATGGCCCAAAGGGGCAGGTCGGCCGGCGCGCCCGCGGCGTCCAGCGCCTGGGCCAGCGCGGCGAGCTGTTCGGCCGATTGCACTTTGGGTAGAAGCACGGCATCGGCGCCGCATCGGGCGATGGCCTGGACATCTTGCAGCCCCCAGGGCGTGTCCAGCGCATTGATACGCACGATGCATTCCCGGCGTCCGTAGCCGCCGGTGCGCAGGGCATCCGCGACCTGCTCGCGCGCCTGGGCCTTGGCGTCGGGCGCGACCGCGTCTTCCAGGTCCAGAATCAAAGCGTCGGCGTCCAGGCTGCGCGCCTTGTCCAGCGCGCGGGCATTGGCGCCAGGCATATAAAGCACGGAGCGGCGAGGGCGTATCGGAATAGTCATGGCGTGGTTTCAGTTCTTGGTGTTGCCGACGATCTGCACAGGCGTGGTGCAGACATAGCCCACGCCGTATACCGTGCGTATGCCCATGTCGCCGCCGGCCAGCGCGCGCAGTTTGCGGCGCAAGCGATGCATGTGGGCGTCCAGCCGGTGCGTGTCATAGGCCTGGACGCTGGCGCCCAGCGCCTCGATCAGCCGGGCGCGAGACAACGGTAGTGGAGCAGCCTGGATCAGTGCGCCGATCAGCCTGCTCTCGGTGTCGGTGATGTCCACGCTGACCTGTTGGGGCGACACCAGCACCCGGCGGGCTGGATCGAAACGCCAGGAACCGGATTCGGACGCCTCGGCGTTTCCGGCTGGCACCACCCGCAGGCGGCGCGACAACGACACCAGCGTGGCGCCCAGCTCGGCCAGATTGACGGGCTTGGTCAGGTAATGGTCCGCGCCCAGGCTCAGGCCCGAGACCTTGTCCTCGCTCAACAGGCGTCCGGTCAGCATGATGATGCCCATTGAAGGAAACGAGGTTCGCAGGTGCGAGACGCGAGTCAGCGCGTCGCCGTCGGGCAGCATGGCGTCCAGCACGAGGATGCCTGGCGTGACGGTCAGTAGCAGCTGGTCCAGCTCCGCCAGGGAGCCGGCAGTGAGGATCCTGCGGTCCAGGCCGAGGTCCTGTATGTATTCGGCGATAGTGTCGCGCCAGTCTCCGTGGTCGTCGACGATGATGATGGTCACGGCGAGTCCGGCGTCAACGGTTGCGCGCAAGGAGCTTCGAGTGCAAACACGCTATCCGCTCCTTGTATCTGGGTCTTCTTGTAGGGGGGAATTCGCTTGCGCGATATTTTTCGTATGGCGCGCTTGCGGAGAATATCATCATCGCCACTGCGGCGCCGCGTCAAGAATCGCGGATGGCGACCGGGTGCTGGGGGGGCCGCGAGTGGTCAAAAAATGAGCAGCCCGTCGCGTATCCGCCGAACGGCCATCAGCCATGGGTTCGAACCTTTTTTATCCACAGAAATTGTGGATAAGGCCGCCCCTGTGGATACTGTTCTTTTTATGTAGGCAGGTGCTCGACCGGAACGCCCGGCGGTACCTTGCGCATGCGGTCGCGTTCGATGCGCGGCGCCGCAAAACGCGTCTTGCGCGCGGCCGCATTCTGCAGCAGCACGGACAGTACGGCGCCTTTGTCCTGTATCCACTGGCTTTTGCCCCGCAGCAATTTCATGGCGTTCTCGGCCGTGCCCAGGCGGTACGACATGGCGTTGATCTGGACCGAGGTCTTGCCATTGAACAAGGACACATCCTGTTCGGTGATCGCCGCGGCATCGAGGTTGCTGCTGTCGTGGTCGATGCGGTAGATGAACTTCAGACCGCTGTGCGGATCCTGCACCACGACGAACTTGTCCGATCCGGAGACGTCCGAGAGCATGCCGATCACCGGCGATTCGACCAGTTGGTTGCCCCGCTGTTCTTCGGTGTAGAGGAAAATCGTGTGGCGCGTATGGGCGGCCGGGGCGGCCGGGGCGGCGTTAGTGTGTTGCATACCTGGCGTGAGAAGTGCGGGTGGGCCATGAGACCCGGACAAGCGGAAAAGAGCAGGGCGATTCAGGCGACACGGCGCAGGCGTGTCAGCAGGCGCGCTTTGACCGTCGGCCAATCTTCATCGAGGATCGCGAAATAGATCATGTCGCGCGCGCGTCCTGACTGCGCGATCAGGTGCTTGCGGAACACGCCTTCCTCGACGCCGCCGATGCGGAGTATGGCCTGGCGCGATTGCATATTGCTCAGTTCGGTCTTGAATACGACGCGTATGATACCAATTGTTTCAAAAGCATGCTGCAACAACAGGAATTTGGCTTCGGTGTTGGCGCCCGACCGCTGGCTTGAAGGCGTGAGCCAGGTACCGCCGATTTCCAGGCGCTTGTGAGCCAATGCGACATCCATGTAGCGTGTTGCGCCGATGATCTGGTCATCCTCCTGGCGCACGATGACAAACGGCAGGCAATGGCCTTCGCGTTGGGCAGCCAGCGCGCGGTCGACATAGCGCTGCATGTCATCCAGCGTCTGCACGGGTTCGGGCTGCAGCTTCCATAGCTCGGGATGCAGGCCTACTTGCGCAAGCGGGGCCGCATGGCCGGCCGCCAGGGGCTCAAGGCGCACGACCTCGCCCTCCAGTGTGACGGGTTGCAGGCGGGGGACTGTCATGGCGTATTCCTTGAAGGCAACCAGGGCGGTGGACGCGTGCCGGGCAGGGAGGGATTCTACGCGCGCGCTCGCTTGCCGAACACCGCCCGCGAGCGCAGAATGCGCCGCATGAAAACAGACGTCGTGGTATTGGGCGCGGGTATCGTCGGGGTCAGCACAGCCTTGCATCTGGTTGCCCGCGGCCGTTCGGTCGTGCTGCTGGACCGGCGCGGCCCCGGCGAGGAAACCAGCTATGGCAACGCGGGCCTCATCGAGCGCGCCAGCGTGATTCCCTACGCTTTTCCGCGGGACTGGCGCAGCCTGTGGCGCTACGCGCGGAACAATACCCCGGATGTGAGCTACCACCCGCGCTATCTGCCTCGCATCGCGCCATGGCTGCTGCGCTACTGGTGGCATTCGGCGCCGCGGCGCCTGGCACGCGCGGCCGAAGCCATGCTGCCGCTGATCGAGCGCAGCGTAGCCGAGCATGATGCACTGAAGGACGAAGCGGGCATCGCCCATCTGTTCCGTCGCAACGGCTGGCTCGACGGCGTGCGCAGCGAGGCCGGCCTGGCCCGGGCCATCGCCGAAGCCCAGGCGCTCGCGCCCTACGGGCTGAACTACCGTGTGCTGGATCGCGAAGCGCTGACGGCGGTGGAGCCTTCGCTATCGCGCATGGCGGGCGCGATACATTGGCTGGATCCCATCAACGTGTCCGATCCGGGCGCGGTAACGCGAGGGTACGCGGCCTTGTTCCAGCGGCGTGCCGGCGTGCTGGCGCGCGGCGACGCGCGCAGTCTCAAACCATCGGGCAAGGCATGGCAGGTGCAGGGCGAGGAAGGCATGATCGAGGCCCGGGACGTGGTGGTGGCACTGGGGCCCTGGACGCCCGACGTCCTGCGGCCGCTGGGCTATCGCATCCCGATGGCGGTCAAACGCGGCTATCACCAGCACTATGCGCTGGAAGAGGGCGCGGCCTTGTCGCATCCGGTGGCCGACATCGAAAGCGGCTTCGTGGTGACGCCGATGACCCTGGGCGTAAGGCTGACGACTGGGGCGGAGTTCGCGGCGCGTGACGCGCCGCCTTCGCCAGTCCAGATCCAGCGCGCGCGCGCCTTGGCGGGCCAGCTGCTGCCTTTGGGCGCGGCGGTGGAATCGGAACCGTGGATGGGGTGCCGGCCTTGCATGCCGGATATGCGGCCGGTCATCGGACCTGCACCGCGTCATCACGGCCTGTGGCTGGCGTTCGGCCACGCCCACCATGGATTTACGTTGGGACCCGTGACCGGCAAGCTGCTGGCAAGCATGATCACGGGCCAGGCGCCGGACATCGACCCCGCGCCTTACCGCGTCGGCCGCTGAGGACCTGACGCGGCAGGCGTCGTCAGGCTCGGACTCAGCCCTGTTTCGCGGCCTTTTCGCGGCGCTGGCGCACGGCCAGGGCCAGGGCTTCCAGTACGGGCGCGGTCTGCGACCACCCCAGGCAGGCGTCCGTAATGGACACGCCGCGGCGCAGCGGCTGGCCGGGCTTGAGGTCCTGACGGCCTTCTTCGAGATGGCTTTCGATCATGACGCCGGTGATGCGGGCGTCGCCTTGCGCGATCTGGGCGGCAATGTCGTTGGCCACGTCGACCTGGCGCAGGTGCGACTTATTGGAGTTGGCGTGCGAGCAGTCGATCATGACCTGTTCGCGCTGGCCGGCGGCGCGCAGGGCGGCGCAGCAGGCGTCGACGCTGGCCGCGTCGTAGTTCGGGCCCTGCTTGCCGCCACGCAGGATGACGTGGGTGTCCTGGTTGCCGCGGGTTTCGAAGATGGCGGCCATGCCCATCTTGGTCATGCCCATGAAGGCATGCTTGGCGCTGGCGGCGACCATGGCGTCGGCAGCGATCTGCACGCCGCCGTCGGTGCCGTTCTTGAAGCCCAGCGGGCAGCTCAGGCCCGAGCTCAGTTGGCGATGGCTGGGGCTTTCGGTGGTGCGGGCGCCGATGGCGCCCCAGGCGATCAGGTCCGCAATGTACTGCGGGCTGAGCAGGTCCAGGAATTCGGTCGCGATCGGCAGGCCCAGGCCGCTGATGTCCAGGAGCAGCTCGCGCGCGCGGCGCAGGCCTTCGTTGATGCGGAAGCTGCCGTCCAGCCGCGGGTCGTTGATATAACCCTTCCAGCCCACGGTCGTGCGCGGCTTCTCGAAGTACACGCGCATGACGATCAGCAGGTCCTTCTGGTGCTGCTCGGCGGCGGCGCGCAGCAAGCGGGCGTATTCCATGGCCTGGCCATGGTCATGGATGGAACAGGGTCCAACCACCAGCACCAGGCGGTCATCGCGGCCGTGCAGCACGTCGGCGATCTGGGCGCGGCTTTGCTCGACCAGCGTCTGGATGTCGGGCGAGACAGGCAGTTCGTCCTGCAGCAGCGCTGGCGAAATCAAGGGGCGAACCGCGCTGATGCGGGTGTCGTCCGTGCGCGTATTGTCCTGGGTGGAGTCGGCCGCGCCGACCTCGCGGTCGTGCAGGGGGTCGTCAATGCGGGTCAAGGGTAGCTCCGTGCCGTAGATGCGGGGAAAGACATCTATTATGGCACCGGCCGTGCCGCGGGGCGACGGAAGGCTGCCTCCGTCTGGCTGATGTTCCAGATCCTACGACTATCGGCGATGGGCCTGCATTAACCCGTTAGCGATAACGACAGGCCGGGCGCGTTTGCCTTAGCATGGTGTACACAGTTTTCCAGCGGCCGCCTGCGGGGGCCCGCCCTATATTTGAGTAGGACGGTACACCATGCCTAAAACGGAACCCGGCGGGACTCGGCGGATACTCCTCGTTGAAGACCATCCGGTTGAACGCGCCTATCTGCAGAACGTACTGTTGGCGCTGGGATTCCGTCGGGTGGCAGGACTGGGCAGCAGCATCGAAGCCGTCAGCGCGCTGGCGCGCCAGTTCTATGACGTGGTCATCAGCGATATCGTCACGGGCGAGGGCGACGGCACGCGCCTGCCCAACGAACTTCGGCGCCTGGTGGATGCCGGGCGCTTGAAAAGCATGCCGCCGATTATATGGATCAGCAGTCTCAGCGATGAACTGCTGCAATCTCACGTACGGCTGGCCTTGCAGGCCGGCTGCCCCTCGGCGCAGGCGCTGTCCAAGCCAGTATCCCGCACGGGTCTGCAGCAGGCGATCAAGACGGCGCTGCGCAGCGTCGACGAAGACGATACGGCGTCGCCCCGGCAGCGCTCGCTGCGCCGCGATGTCATCGAAGCGGCGCTGGGACATGCGCTGATCACCGGCCAGGGGATGAGCGTGGTGCTGCAGCCTCAGATGAGCCTGTCCACGGGACGTGTGCTGGCCGCCGAAGCGCTGTCGCGCTGGGACCACCCCGAACTGGGCGCCATCCCGGCGGCGGATTTCGTGCCCGCCGCGCACCGGCTCGGGCTGGACCGCACGTTGTTCTGCCGAGTGACCGACCGGGTGCTGGAGGTCCTGCAGCGCATGCACGCCGAGGATATCGCTGTCCCTGTCGCGATCAACGCATCGGCGTCAACGCTGTGTTCAAGGGATCTGCCGGGCTTGCTGGAGCAGCGCGTGGGGCAGGCCGGCCTGCCGGCCCGGTTGGTCAAGGTCGAACTGACCGAAGACGAGCCCGTGACCGATTGGCTGGCCCTGTCCTCGGCGTTGAACCTGCTGCGGGTGCGCGGTTTTGAACTGGCGATGGACGACTTTGGCGCCGGGATTGCCTCGATGCGCCTGTTTTCGGCCATGCCATTCACGGAGCTGAAAATAGACCGTGACTTCATCGTGCACATGCATCGCGAGCCAGCGTCGCGCGCGGTGGTGGCAGCCGCCATTGAAATGGGCCGGGTACTGGGACGGCGAGTGGTCGCGGAAGGCGTGGAACATGAACGCGACATCGAACTGCTGCGTGAGCTGGGCTGCGACGTCGCGCAAGGCTATGGCATATCCGTGCCGTTGGAGCCCGACGCCTTCATCGAATTCTGCCGCACGCACTGATCCGAGCTTCGGGCGCATGGAGTATTCTGGCGCTGGCCGGACCATTCCGATTTCCGGCCGGCTTGACCCGGATCAAGACAGCAGCCGCGCATCGGGAAACGCCGTCGGCGTAGGATTTACCATTGCTCCACGCGGACCGCGCGCGATGGCGCGGCCACAAGATGGAGCGATGAACCAATGCGACGCATTCTGGCCGGTGTCCTACTGATTTCCCTGCTGGCCTGGGCCGGGGCCTACTGGGTGCAACCTCCGGCCGAACTCAACGTCTGGACGGCGCGCGATCAGCTCATCCTGCTGACCGGCCTGGGGGCCTACGCGGTCATGACGCTGATCATGCTGCTGGCGGTGCGCCCGATGTGGCTGGAAACACGGCTGGGCGGGCTGGACAAGATGTACCGGCTGCATAAATGGAGCGGCATCCTGGCCGCCGTGCTGGCGGCGGCGCACTACTTGATCAAGTTAGGCAAGCCGGTACTCCTGGCGCTGTTCGATCCCGTACCCAAGACGCCGCGGGCGGCGGCCGTGCTGGACGTATTCCGCGGTTCCGCCAAGGACATCGGCGAATGGGCCGTGTGGATCCTGGCCGCGATGGTGCTGCTGACGCTGTGGCGGCGCTTTCCGTACCACATATGGCGCCAGGTCCACCGCATTGCCGCGGTGATTTTCCTGGTGGTGGCCTTCCACGGCGTGGTGCTCACGCCGGCGGCTTGGTGGTGGCAGCCCGCGGGGTGGCTCGTCGCCGCGTGCACCGCGGTGGGAACGGTCTGTGCGGTGATGGCGCTGGCCGGCTTGATCGGGCGAGGGCGCCGCTACAAGGGGCAAGTGCTGGCCATCGACCATCTTTCGGATGACATCCTGGCGCTGACTTGCCGGGTAGAGGGCGACTGGCATCACCGCGCAGGGCAGTTCGCGTTCCTGACCGCGGACCGGCGCGAGGGCGCGCATCCATTCACCGTGTCCGGTGCGGACGATGGCACTGGACGGGTGCAGTTTTCCATTAAGGCGCTGGGAGACTATACCCGGCGTCTGCAGCGCAGCCTGCAGGTGGGGCAGGCTGTGACCATCGAAGGCCCGTATGGCTGTTTCGACTTCCAGCGCGACGACGGGCGCCCGCAAATTTGGGTCGCCGCGGGCATAGGCGTCACGCCCTTTATTTCATGGATGGAGTTCTTGCAAACGGACCCCGACAGCGCGCCCGTCGCGACGCTTTACTACTGCGCCCGCAACGCCGCCGACGCGCCGTTCGCGGATCACCTGGAGGCGCTGTGCGCGCGCGTGCCGAACGTCACCCTGCACGTGCGCTACAGCGATACCCAGCGTCCGCTGACCGCAGCGGAACTGGCGGCGGACCACAAGCCAGGCGAGATATGGCCCAGCGTGTGGTTCTGTGGTCCGGCGGGATTCGCCGATGCCCTCAAGGATGGGCTGCACCGGCGCGGCATGCCGGTGAGCGAGCTGTTCCACCAGGAGGCGTTCCAGATGCGCTGAGGGCATCAGATGCCGGAAACCTCGATATCGCCCGGATAGTCGACCGAGAACTTCAACACCGTCTCGCGCGACTTGCCGGGTTCCATTTCCCAGTCCCAGACGAGTTTGCCGTCTTCCTCGCGCTTGATGTCGCGGTCGGCGGGCGAAAGCAGCTTGACCACGATTTTCTCGTTGCGCGAGATGGGTAGGCGGTCCTTGAACGACACCTTTTCCTTCGTGGCCTTGTTGTTCTTGACCGTGATCTTGTACTCGTAAGTCACGCGCTTGCCGCTGCCGGAAAAGCCGGTGCTTTCCGTATAGCGGTTCACGAGCTGGCGCTTGATAGAAATGCCTTCATCGGCGCCCAGCGCCAGTTCAAGCTTTTCTCCCGGCATCACGGACTTCATGGAACTGGCCGCGACGAAGGCGTCGTCCAGGAAGGTGTTGAGGGAACCGGCCAGGAACGGAAAGTCCGTATTGTTGCTGGCGTGGGCGGTCAGGAACATGGCTTCGCGCAGCGCCGGCGTCGACTGGTACTGCAGCGTGGCGGGCAGCTTGGCCGTGGCAATGGCCACTCGTTGCGTGGAATTGTCGGACAGCAGCGTGGCCGGATTCTTGATCTGGAACGAGGCGCTGGTGGCTTCGGCCTGGACTTCCGCGGTTGCCTGCTCCAGCGGTTCCGGCATCATCTCGGCAACCGGCGCGCCGGCGTCCTCGAAGGACTGGACGCGCTGGCGCGACATCTTGGCTTCGGCTTCCTGCCTGGCCGCCGCGACCGGCGCGGGGCTGGGGCGCGGGCGAGGCGGGGGCGGCGGAGCGGCCACATCGACGATCCAAGGCTGCAGCGCGGGCGCGCCGCCGCCCAGCGAGGGCCGCGCGGTGGACAGCGTGAGCTTGACGTTGTTCCAGTCCTCCCCCGTGTTTTGGCGGATGACGCCGAAATAGCCCAGATCAACGCTGCGATCGGCCGGGCGCAGGCGCGCATCGTAGGCGGGCGTCCAGTGGGCGCCGGCCACGGCGTAGGAAACGTTCAGGTCCAGCTTGCCCGCGCGCGCCAGGTTGACGCGCAAGGTGACGGTCTTGGTGCGGCGATTGAGCGAGCTCTGCAATTGATCCAGCTGGTTCTGCAGTGCGGTCAGCTCACGCTCCAGCGCCTCTTTCTGTTCTGCAACCCGGCGCAGCCCAGCCAGCGCCTTGGCCAACGAGTCCGCGCTCAGGGATTGGATCGCCTTGAGCTCGTCCAACGTTAGGCGGGCACCCTCCTTGGAGGGCTCGGTCGCGCCGCGCTGCATCATCAGCACCAGTTCGCGTTGGTTATCCAGCACTGCGGCCTCGTCGTCCAGCAGGGCGTGCTGGGCCTGCAGCTTGCGTACCTGATCCTCCAACTGCTTGACGCGTTCGTTGACGGTGTCGGCTTGATAGGCGTCGCGCACCTTCACGTCGAGCAGTGTGGCCTGGCCGGTGCTTTTGGCGGATACCTGCAACGAATTTTCCTGCAGGCCGGCCGGCAATTTTTCCAGCACCAATTCGTGTTCGCCGGCCGCCAGTTCGCTACTGGCCGCGCGCGTCACGACGGCCCGGTCCTGGTAGACGGTTACCGAACCGATGGAAGAGGCCAGGCCGGCGGCAGCGCCAAGGCCGGGAATCGTCGCTATGGCCAAGGCCAGAAGGGTACGTCGCACTATGTCACCTTTATACAGGTTGGGGTCGCGCGGCGCCGTCCTATCGGGAGGGACGGACCGCCGAGCGCGCCAATTTACATTGCGGGTCGGGGCTTGGTTTTACAGAAAATGACAAACGCGACAGTGCGATACCGCGTCGCACGCGCGCGGGGGCTCAAGGGTGGGCCAGCTTGCGCAGCATGTCCACGGCATTGCCTGCCGCGGTAGACCGGTCGTGCCGGCGGTAGGCCATGTCAAGCAGGGCATGCGGAGCGTCGCCCTTGATGGGGCGGTACTCGATGCCTTGCGCACCCATATGGCGCATGGCGGCAGGCACGATGGAGATGCCGACGCCAGCCGCGACCAGGCTGACAATGGAGGCCATTTGCGGCGCTTCCTGGATAACGCGCGGCGCGAAGCCGGCGCGCAGGCAGGCGGACATGATCGCATCGTACAGGCCGGCGCCTATGGGGCGCGGATACAGCACGAAGTCCTCATCCGATAGCGCAGCGATGGGCACGCTGCGCTTGCGGCTGAGGGCGTGGTCTGGCGGAAGCGCCACCAGCATGGGCTCATCCAGCACGCGTTCGGATTCGAATTCCGGGTCCAGCACGTACGGCGGGCGCACGAACGCCACGTCGACTTCGCCCGCGCGCAGGCCTCGCAACAGCGTGACGGTGTTGCTCTCGGTAAGCGTCACGCGCACATCAGGGTAGCGGTCCCGGTACGCGCGGATGGCGCGTGGCAGGTAAGGGTGAAATACGGCCGACGCCGTGAATCCCACGGTAATCGCGCCGCGTTCTCCGCGCCCAAGGCGGCGCGCCGTGTCGATGGCGCGGTCGGCGCCGGCGAGCAGGGCGCGCGCGTCCTCCAGGAACTGCGCGCCGGCCTCGGTCAGCGCGATGCCCCGCGGCAGGCGCAGGAACAACGGTGTGCCGATTTCGCGCTCCAGCTGCTGGATCTGCTGGCTCAAGGGCGGCTGGCCTATACCCAGCCGGGCAGCGGCGCGCGTGAAGTGCAGTTCCTCGGCGACGGCGGTGAAGTACCGCAGATGGCGCAGTTCCATCGTTATTAAATATGGTGCGGGTGAGTTTCATATATTGGACATATGGGCGGGAAAAGTCTACCTTGATCGCGTGGGTCGCATGCCCGCTGCTTTCGAGAATCCCGATGTCAGTCCCTTCCGCCAGTTCTTCATCCCCGACCGCCGCGTCCTCCCCGGCGGCGCCTGTTTCCACGCCTACGGATCATCTTGCCCGCGGCACCCCGGGATTGCGACGCGCCCAATGGGCGCTGTTTGCTGCTGGTTTTTCCACGTTTTCGCTGCTGTACTGCGTGCAGCCGCTGATGCCGTTGTTCACCCACGCGTTCGGCGTGTCGCCGGCTCAAAGCAGCCTGGTACTGTCTCTTTGCACCGCCTTTCTGGCGGTCGCCATCTTCTTCGTCGGCCTGTTTTCCCAAACGGTACCGCGCAAGCGCGCCATGGCGCTGTCCCTGTTCGCGTCCGCCGTGCTGGGCACCATCGCCGCGGTGGCGCCTGACTGGCACAGCCTGTTGGCGCTGCGCGCGCTGCAAGGCCTGGCCATGGGCGGGGTGCCCGCGCTTGCGATGGCCTATCTGGCCGAGGAAGTCGAGCCGGGCACCCTGGGTTTCGCCATGGGGCTGTATATCGGCGGCAGCGCCTTCGGCGGATTATCTGGCCGCGTCATCACCGGCCTGGTGTCGGATCATTTTGGATGGCGCGCCGCGTTGGGCACGCTGGGCATCCTGGGCATCGTGGCAGCAGTGCTGTTCGTCTGGCTGCTGCCCGCATCCCGCCGCTTTGCGCCGCAGCGGGGCAGGGGCTGGGCCGGCGTGAGAGGCGACGTGCACGCCGGCGTGGTTGCGCACCTGAAGAACGGCCCTCTGTGCGGGCTGTTCGCGCTGGGCGGCCTCCTGATGGGCGCGTTCGTCACCGTGTACAACTATGTGGGTTTTCGCCTG
The DNA here is from genome assembly GCF_035282245.1 of Achromobacter sp. D10. Lineage (NCBI taxonomy): Bacteria > Pseudomonadati > Pseudomonadota > Betaproteobacteria > Burkholderiales > Alcaligenaceae > Achromobacter > Achromobacter sp. D10. Next base: position 485,024 of record NZ_JAYJLE010000004.1, on the reverse strand, counting down.
TTGCTGCCGCCGTTTTCCCTGAGTCAGACCTTCATCGGCTTCATCTTCGTGGTGTACCTGGTCGGCATCTTCGCTTCGACCTGGTTCGGCCGCCTGGCAGATCGCCACGGGCGCGGCGCAATGCTGTCTGCCTCGACCGGCCTGGCGCTGGCAGGCTTGCTGCTGACACTGTCCAACTGGTTACCGCTGCTGATCGCCGGGATCGTCGTGTTCACCTTCGGCTTCTTCGCGGCTCATGCGGTGGCCAGCGGCTGGGTCGGACAGATGGCGCGTGGCTACAAGGCCTTGGCCGCGTCGCTCTACCTGCTGGTGTATTACGTGGGATCCAGCGTGCTCGGCTCGCTGGGCGGACATTTCTGGACCACCGGCCAGTGGCCGGGCGTGGCCGCCATGGCGGGCGGCCTGCTGGCCTTGGCATTGGCGATAAGCGCCTGTCTGTACTGGCGCACGGGCCGCGCACCGGCTTCTGCCGCAGTAGGCGGAGGCGCTTCCTGATACCGCGTCAAAAGATATTAATTCTCATTTATAATTTGCGGCACGCTCACTGAGCTCCCCATTCAGATCCGAGGGCCGCGATGAATCCTATCTCCCCCGACAGCCGCAGCCTGCAGCGCGAACACGCGGCGCTGCTAGCCGCCTACGGGCAGGCGCAAGCGCATTGCAGCCAACTGCTTGCGGCGCAGGCCGCGCGCATCCTCTATCTTGAGAGCGAAGCCATGCGCTTGCGCGCGGCGGTCATCTTGCGCGACACCGCGTTGGCTTGGGCGCGCGAAGACCGCAAGGCGCTGGAGACGTCCATTCCCGGCCTGCCTCGCCGCGTGGCGCTGGCTCGCCGCGTTACCCAGCTGATGGAGCGCGTGCAGAGCCTGATGCGCGAACGCCTGGCCTGGCAAGGGAAAACGAGCGCCTGCGCGCGCGGCCTGGAAACGTTGAGCGAGCCGCCGGCGTGGCGGCCCGCGCCCTCAGCCGTCACGCTGCGCGAGAAGGCGGTTTTGTGCGTGGGCGAAGATACCGTGGCCCTGGCGTTGACCCGCAAGCTGGTCGAGCTGGCCGGTGGACGCTACTTGGGCCACGATGGCGGCGCGGACGCCGACGGAGACACCCTGGAAGCCAGCCTGGTTGCCGCCGACCTGGTGATCTGCCAGACCGGCTGCGTGAGCCATGGCGCCTATTGGCGCGTCAAAGACCATTGCACCCGCACCGGTAAACAGTGCGTGCTGGTGGACAAGCCCGAGGCCCTGCATTCGCTGCGGCTGCAACGCGAACCGCTGGAGACTGACGGCTGAACCGGGGGCTCCCGAAGGCTAACCGTAGCGTCGGGTTACCTAGCGTTTCGGCTGCGCGGCCACTCCCGGAATACAGTGGGCGGTTAGGGGGCCGACATGCTGACCAAGCGAGACCGAGTGGCGCTACCCTGGACGGACACGCTAGCCCGCCTGGAGGATGAGCGCATCATGTTGCAGCGGATAGCCGCCGGCGTGCCGCTGGCTGAAGTGCTGGAGCATGTGCTGCATGCCATCGAGGCGCAGTCCAGCGTGGAGCTGCGCACCTCCATCGCGCTGGTGGACGAAACCGGCAATTTTCTCCTGCATGGCGCCGCGCCCAGCTTGCCGATGGCTTACAACGCGGCGGTGCACAAGGCCGCCATCCGTCCGGACACCGCGTCCTGGGGCGAGGCGGCCTATACCGGCAGTCCTGTCTATGTAGAGGATATCGCCGCCAATCCGGGATGGGAACGCTGGCGGGACCTGGCCTTGTCGCATGGTTTGCGGGCCTGCTGGTCTACGCCGATCAAGGCGCCGGATGGCCGCCTGCTCGGCGTGTTTTCCAATTACTACCCCGTGGTGCGCTCGCCCTCGGCGCATGACATCGACGCGATCGCGCTCGTGACCCGCAGCGCCGCGCTGGCCATAGAGCGCCACCTGACTGAGCTGGCGTTGCGCCAGAGCGGCGAACGCTGGCGCGCCATGTTCGCGGGCATGCAGGAAGCTTTTTTCCTCAGCGAAGCATTGCGCGATGACAGCGGCCGCATCGTCGACTTCCGTTTCCTGGAAGTGAATCCCGCATTCGAGCGCCAGACCGGGATGAAAGAAGGCGACACCCTGGGCCACACGTTGCGCGAAATGATCCCCGGCGTGCCCGGGCAGATCATGGACACGTTCGCCCAAGTGGTCGAGACCGGCGAACCGACTCAGTTCGAGTTCATGGTGCCCGCGCCCAAGGAAGCCTGGTACGAAGCCCGCGCGCGCAAGGACGGCGCGGACAGGATGATGGCGCTGTTCCTGGACGTGACGGCGCGCAAGGCAGCGGAAGCCGAGCTGTGGGAAGGGCAACATCGCAAGATCTATTTGGCCGCGCTGGGAGACCGCCTGCGTGAACTGCACCGCCAGGAGGATATCGAGCAGGCCGCTTGTGAAGGCCTGAGCCAGCATCTGGCGCTGGGCCAGGTGGCGGTGCTGGATTCGAAGGGCGAGGGCCAGGCACCTGTCATTTCCTCGAGTTGGCCCTCGGCCTCCGAGCTGCTGGGGCAGCCGCCGCATCACCTCGATGCCTTGACGGACGATTACCACGCCGCATTGCGCCAAGGACGCACGACGTACCTGGCGCCCCTGCTTGGAGAGGCTGGCGGCGATATCCGTCCCTGGGCGATCATCGTGCCATTGCGGCGCTGGGGCCGGCACGGCGGCGCCTTGTTGGCGCGGCCTTCGTCCGGCAGCCGGCTCAGGGGCAGCGACATTGCCTTTATCGAGGAAGTGGCCGAGCGCATGTGCGGCGCCGTCGAACGCTCGCAGTACGCGCGCATGCTGGAGCAGCGTGTCGAGGATGCGATCGCGGAGCGAGACCGTATCTGGCGCTTGTCCGCCGAGCTGCTGGCCGTGATCGACCGGCAAGGACGCTTTGTCAGCGTAAACCCGGCGGTGCGGTCGATCCTCGGGTGGAGTCCTGACCAATTCATGTCCATGGACCTGCGTGAGTTGATCCATCCCGACGACCTGGCGCCGACCCTGGCCGCGTGGGCCTGGGCAACCGGGGACATCGGACCGCGCACCGGCGCGAAGCATCTCGAAAACCGCCTGCTCAAGCGAGATGGCGGCTATCGCTGGATAACCTGGAGCATGTCCTGGGCGCAGGACAGCCTGTATCTGACGGGCCGGGACGACACCGACCTGAAGCTGCAGGCGGAAGCGCTGCGCGACACCGAGAACGCGCTGCGGCAATCGCAGAAAATGGAAGCGGTGGGGCGTCTGACCGGCGGCATTGCCCATGATTTCAACAATATGCTGCAAGGGATATCGGGCGCGCTGTATCTGGTCCAGCGCAAGATCACGGCAGGTGCGCCGGAACAGGCGCTGCGCTTCGTGGACGTTGCCATGGATTCGGCGAACCGGGCTGCGCATCTGACCCAGCGGCTGCTGACATTTTCGCGTCGCCAGCCCATCGATCCCAAACCGTTCTGCGCGGCCTCGGCGCTTCAATCGATGGTCGCCTTGTTCCACCGCTACACCGGCGAACGGGTCACGTTGCGGCTGGACCTGCAACCTGAATTGTGGACAGTGTGCTGCGATAAGAACCAGTTCGAGAATGCCATGCTGAATCTAGTGATCAACGCCTGCGATGCGATGCCCAATGGCGGTGCATTGACGGTGGCGGTGCGCAACGTGGAACCAGATGATCCGCTGCTCCTGCAATCCGCGGGCGCGCACGCGGGAAAATTCGTGGAGGTTTCGGTGACGGACGAGGGCTGTGGCATGCCGCCCGATGTGCTGGCGCACGCGTTCGATCCGTTTTTCACGACCAAGCCTATGGGCCAGGGAACGGGCCTGGGTCTGTCCATGATCTACGGATTCGCCAAGCAGGCGGGCGGCGCGGCCAGTCTGGAGAGCACGGTCGGCGAGGGCACGACGGTGAGGCTGTTCCTGCCCCGCCACGATGGCGCGCCCGAAAACCTGCGCAACGGCGAACGCCCGGCAGCGGTGTCGCCCGGCGGGGCGCGCAAGGAAGTCGTGCTGGTGGTGGAAGACGATGCGAACGTGCGGGAGATGGTGCGTGAATGCCTGGCTGAACTCGGGCTGGAAGTCTTGACTGCCGCCGACGGCGAGGCCGGGTTGGAGGTGTTGCAGTCCGGGCGCGGCATCGACCTGCTGGTGACCGATGTCGGATTGCCAGGCCTTAATGGCCGACAGTTGGCCGACGCGGCCCGCGTGGCGCGTCCTGGCCTGCGCGTGCTGCTGATGACGGGGTATGCCGAGAGCGCCGCGCGCGGCCAGGGCTTTCTGGAACAGGGGTTGGAGCTGATCGTGAAGCCCTTTCGACTGGACAAGTTGTCCGAGCGCGTGCAGCGCATGCTCGACACCGCGCCCGGCGGACCCAGCCCGGCCGGCTAGTGCCGGCGCCGCAATTCGGCGGGCGGCATGCGCAACTGCCCGCGGTACTTCGATACCGTGCGGCGCGCCAGCAGAATCCCGTTCGCGGCCAGTTGCTGCGTCAATGCCACATCCGACAGCGGCATCGCCGGATCCTCGGCCTCGACCATTTCCTTGATCAGGGCGCGCACCGCGGTCGCGGAGCAGGATCCACCGGTGTCGGTCGCCAGTTCACGCGAAAAGAAATGGCGGAACTCGAAGACCCCGCGCGGCGTCACCATGTATTTGCCGACGGTTGCGCGCGACACCGTGGATTCGTGCATGTCCAGATCATCGGCCACTTCGCGCAGCATCAATGGCCGCAAGGCTACGTCGCCATATTCAAAGAAGGTCTGCTGGCGCTTGACGATGGCCTCTGCCACACGCTGGATGGTGACGTAACGTTGTTCGACGTTGCGGACCAGCCAACGGGCTTCCTGGAGTTCCTGCGCCATGGGACTGCGGTCATCGAGTCGGGCGCGGCGGAAGAGTTCGGCATAGGTCTGGTGCAACCGGGCCTGGGGCATTGCATTGCGGTTGGGCAGCACGCGCCAGCGCGACTGCCACTTATCCACGTACACATCGGGAACGACATAGACGGGAGCTTCTGCGCTGTAGCGGCTGCCGGGCTTGGGGTCCAGGCTGCGGATCAGGGCGCAGGCCTCGCGCAGCGCATCCTCGGAGCAGCCGAGCTGCTGGCGCAGGCCGGCACAATCGTTGCGGGCCAGCCGATCGAGCTGTTCCTGCACAATGCGCAAGGCCAGGCCTCGCTGTTCGTCGCTGATGCCGGTCGCAACCGCCAATTGCAGCGACAGGCATTCGGACAGACTACGCGCCGCCAAGCCAGGCGTGTCCAATTGCTGGACCAGGCGCAATGCCGTCATCCACTCGCCTTCATCCGGAACGGGGTCCGCGCCGCGATGATTGTCGCCCCACAAGCTGGCCAGCGGCACACGCAGGTAACCGTCCTCGTCCAGGGCGTCGATGATGTATTCCGCCAGCAGGCGATCCCGCGCCTGCAACTGATAATTGCCGAGTTCCTGTGACAGGTGCTGGCTCATCGACAACGTCGACGTCACCCATAGGCCCTGGTCGCGATCCGGGCCGTCGCCCTGTGCGCGCGTGGGGTAGTCGCCGGAATAGCCGGGCGCGTCCGGCATCGGCGGCTCCGTTTGCGCCGCGGGCTCGGCGGGTGCCGGCACGGCTTGCTCGGCGGCGGGAGGAAAGGTCGGCGCCTCAGACGGCATGTCGCTGTCCTGCTCGTCGGGGTCCTCCAGGAATGGGTTGCTGGCCAGGGCCTGTTCCACGGCCGTGGTGAATTCCAACGCGGACATTTGCAGCAGCTTGACGGATTGCTGGAGCCGGGGCGCCAGCGTCATCTGCTGGCGCAGGCGCAATTCTTGCGAGGGGTAGGCCAATCGAGTCTCCTGGACAAGGGCTGCCGACGGGCAACTCATCCTGATACTCAAGCAAACTCCGTGCCATGTGCCCTTGCGGGCAGGACCGGGAGGCTGACGCGCGCCGGACTGCCTCAGTATTACAAGGGAGTGGTAAGAAATGCCTCTCGTGCCGCCGGCGGCCTTGCAGGCATCAGGAGGCTGCAGGGTTCTGCGCGTCCCTTTCGTATTCGTCCAGCCGGTTGTAGAGCGTCTTCAAGCTCAGCCCCAAGGTTTCAGCGGCAATGCGCTTATCGCCCGCGTGGTGCGCCAGGGTTGCCAGGATGAAGGCGCGTTGTGCCTCGCCCAGCGACATGCCGATAGGAAGCGTCAACGATCCTTCACGCATTGTGGGCCGTTGCTCGCCGCGCGAACGCGGGCGCAGGTCGGCCTGAAGTACGCCATCGGCCAGGATGAACGCTCGCTGCACTACGTTGCGCAGTTCGCGCACATTGCCGGGCCAGTCATGCTGGGCAATTGCTTCCAGCATCTCCGCGGAGAAGGTCTTTTGCGTGCCGTTCGCCGTATTCAGGGTGTCCAGGAACCAGTGCGCCAGCACCAGCGCGTCGCCGTCGCGTTCGCGCAAGGGCGGAACGCGCAGCGGAATCACCAGCAGGCGGTGCAGGAAGTCCTGTCGTAAACGGCCCTCGGCAACCGAGGCGTATGGATCGCGGTTGCTCGCGCAGATGATGCGCACATTCGCGCGCAACAGATCTGAGCCGCCCACTCGCTGGTACGTACCGGCCTCCAGCACGCGCAGAAAGTTGACCTGCAGATCCGGCGGCATTTCGGTCACTTCATCCAGGAACAGCGTGCCGCCACTGGCGTACTCGAAGTAGCCGGCGTTCTGAGCGACCGCGCCCGTGAAACTGCCTTTCTCGTGGCCGAACAATTCGGCATGCGCCAGGCTGCCGCTGATGGCGCCGCAGTTCACGGCAACAAAGGGCTGTTCCCGGCGTTCACTGGCGTCGTGGATGGCGCGGGCCACAATCTCCTTGCCGGTGCCGCTTTCGCCCACGATGAAAACGCTGGCATCCGTGGCGGCTGCAAGCTGGACCTGGGCGTTCAACTTCTGCATCACGGTCGACAGGCCGGATGCATCCATGAGCGCATCGGTAGGGGAGGCTGCCGCGGCGCGCGCGGCGGTGGAAGTGCTGCGATTCGCCATACGGATTCCTTGGCCCACGCCGGGCCATGAGTCTGCCCTCATGCTAGAGGGACGGAAGGGAGCGGGATGCGACGATTTGCAAGCATTCGAAAATGTTGATGGAAAGTGTCGAACATTTGCCACTGATTCGCCCGTTATCGCTATGCTGACTTACTCATCACAAGATCCGCGATACGGAGCAAGCATGCCTCATCTTCTGATCGTTGATGACGACCCCGCAATCCGGGAAACCCTGGCCGAGATCGGCCGGGAAAGCGGTTTTTCGGTAGCCCTGGCCGGTAGCGTCAAGGATGCGCTGATCCAACTGGAACGGCACATTCCCGACCTGGTGCTGACAGACATCCGCCTGCCTGAAGGCAGCGGCATGGACATATTCAAGAACGACGCCGCGGCCAGCGCGGAAGTCGTGGTGATGACGGGCCACGGCACGGTGGACAACGCCGTGCAGGCGCTGCGCCTGGGCGCTACCGATTACCTCGTCAAGCCCATCTGCATGGAGCGCCTGAACGGTATTTTCGCGCGCGTCAACGCAAGCGCAGGTAACGATCTGGCCGGCGCGCCGTTCGAAGAGCCGGGCCGCTACGGCAAGATGTATGGCGCGTCCGCGTGCATGCAGGAACTCTATCGCCAGATCGGGCGCGTGGCGTCCACCACCGTGACAACCTTGTTGATCGGTGAAAGCGGCACGGGCAAGGAACTGGCGGCACACGCCATCCATGAGCTCAGCGCGCGCCGCCAACGGCCGCTGATCGCAGTGAATTGCGGCGCGATCTCGCCAAACCTGATCGAAAGCGAAATGTTCGGGCATGAACGGGGCAGTTTTACCGGGGCGGACCGCCAGCACAAGGGTTACTTCGAGCGTGCCGACGGCGGCACGCTGTTTCTGGACGAAGTCACCGAGATGCCGCTGGACCTGCAGGTGAAGTTGCTGCGCGTCCTGGAGACGGGACAGTTCATGCGCGTGGGCACGAATCGGGAAATCGCCTGCGACATACGCATTGTGGCCGCCACCAACCGCGATCCCGAGCAGGCGGTGCGAGAAGGCAAGCTGCGCGAAGACCTGTATTACCGGCTGAGCGTCTTTCCCATCAAGCTGCCGGCGCTGCGTGAACGCGGCGACGATATCCTGTTCCTGGCGAACCGCTTCCTGCAAGGCTTGAACCAGGAATCCGGCAAGAACAAGGAATTCTCGCCGCGCGCGGTCGCCGCGCTCCAGCAATACGAATGGCCCGGCAATGTGCGGGAACTGAAGAACTATGTGCGCCGCGCCTTCATCATGGCCGATGGCGACAAGCTTGACGCAGACATGCTGACGCCGCGAGTGACCCCGGCGGGCGAGGGCGCATCCGGGCACGTGAGCGTGCCCGTGGGAGAAACGCTGGCGGAAGCGGACCGGCGCCTGATCCTGGCGACGCTCGAACGCTGCAACGGCGTGAAAAAGCAGGCCGCGGCAGTGCTCGGCATCAGCCCCAAGACGCTCTACAACAGGCTGGAGGAATATGCCGCGGCGGACGCGCAAGCGTCTGCCGCGCTGCCTGCCCGGGAACAGGACCGGTCCTGATTTCATTTCCCGTACCGGGTTTTCAGGTCCGCCATGCAGGCGTCCTTGGCGTTGCCTGACATGCCGTCGCATTTCTCCTTGCCGACCTTGTAGTCGGCGTCGTTGCGCGTCTTGGCAGCGTCGTGCGAGGCCTCGGCCTTTTCCTTGCCTGCCTTGGCATCGGCCCGGGCTTTGTCGCGCGTGGCTTCGGCCTGCTGCTGGCAGACGTCCTTCTCATTGCCTTTCATGCCGTCGCAGCGTTTTTTGTCCAGCTTGTATTGATTGTCGATTTGCTCATTGCTGCGCACGGTGGTGGTGCCGCCTTGCGTGGTTTGCGCCTGGGCCTGGAAGGCGAGGGCGGAAAGGCTCAGGGCTACGGCGGGGAAGACGACTCGGGACAGATTCATGACTGACTCCTTGTGGATGACCCGACACTGCGCGGGCCTGTGGCACAGCGAAGCAAGTGCCATGCCCGGCCCCGCCGGGCACGCCGCTTGCTCGGGCTTGGACCGGGGCCGGCGATCCTGGCCCCCACCTGGAAAATTGCCCGATTTGCAGGGGAGTGAAAGCATGAAACGCAAGCGCACGGAAAACGAAAAGGCAGAACCGGAAAAGGCAAAGGCCAACGAGCCGCATACCGAGACTGAAGCCGCACACCGCAGTGGGCAATTCGGCACGGACAAGCCGGGCTTCGGCAAGCGGTCCGTCGCGCCCAAGCGCGACTCGGACAAGAAGCCAAATGACAGGGGGGCCGAGTACGAAGAAGGGGGCCAGTATCCCGGCAAGCGCCCGGGCGGCAAGTAGTGACGCTCCGGAGATCAATCCGGCGCTTCACCCAGGCGGAACAACAGCACGACGCTGTACAACGCCGCCAGCCCGATGAGTCCGTAGACGCTACGGATAGCCGCTGCGGAGGGCAGGATCTTCTCGAACACGTCCAGTCCCACGGCGGCGATCAAGCCGGAATTCAAACCGCCTGCCACCACCGCGATCAACGCCGACCAGTCCAGGATGGAAAGACTGCGGGTCTCTGGAGGAACGAGCGGCGGCGCGGGTTCTTCTTCCAGTTCGGAAAAGTCTTCGTTCTTGCCTGGCATGTCCATGCTGGTGTCCTTTGCGCGAGCTGCGAATAGGCGGGACTGCGGGCGGACTGCCGATGCATGCCTGGCCAGGCCGCTGGTCCCCTACAGCAAGCACCGTGCCCGCCGCGGGCATGGCAATTGCTGCACGACCGGCAATGCATTTTCGCGCTGGAGAGCACTATGTCCTTGATCGTTGCAGCCCGATTCGACACTTTCGACCAGGCCGCCGAGGCGGCGAACAAGCTGTGCGCGGAAGGTTTTACCGAAGACAATATCCACACCTTCTACATCAATTCCGCGGGCGAGCACGCGCGCTATCCCATTGGCGGCGACCGCGTCGCGGATCCAGACGCCAAGGGCGGCCATTTCGGTGCGGTGGCGGGCGCGTCCGCCCTGGGCCTGGTATTTGCGCTGCTGGGCGGCCTGATTGCCGCCCGCGTGGGTGCACCGGTGCTGATTGTCATCGCCGCGGCTGGGGTCGGCGCGTATCTTGGCGCGCTGGCCGGAGCACTCTGGGTCGTCGGCCGCGGCCGGCGCACCCGCGTTGCCGCGTCCGCCACGGCGGATGCGCATCCCGCTGTGCGCCATGCGGGCGTCATGCTGGCGTTGCACGTGTCGCCCGACCGCGATGCCCATGCCAGGAACATTTTGGCGGCGGCAGGCGGCCGGGACATCGAGCGGGCGCAAGGCCGTTGGCAAAACGGCAAATGGGTAGACTTCGACCCGCTGACGCCGCCCCACCGCGTGCAAGCGCAGACGATGGCGAACTAGGGTGGGCTACCCGCCACGGGAGGCAAAAATGAAGAAAACGACATGGATTGCCGGCATCGTCGCGGTTTGTCTGCTGGCGGCGCCAGGCGTGCTTGGCGGCGTCCAGGCCCAGGAGCTGGCGGAGCCGGACGCGCGTTTTCTGCAGGCGGCGGCGGGATCCGGGATGTTTGAGGTCGAGGCGGCGGAACTGGCGAAAAAGCGCGCGGCGGGCAACGACGTCAAGGCGTATGCGGCGGAGATGCTGGAGCAGCATCGCGGCATGAATGCCGAGATCAAGACCTTGGCCGAACGCAAGCAAGTAAAGTTGCCCGGCGAACCATCCGAACCCGACCGGGGCACGCTTAAGCAGCTGGGCGAGCGTTCCGGGGCGGACTTCGACGCGCTGTACATCGAAAAGGCGGCTGTGGACGCGCACACGACCGCGAATCGCCTGTTCGAGACAGCTGCGCGCGAGGCAAAGGACCCGCAGGTACGCGACTTCGCGGCGCGTGCGTTACCCGTCGTGGCCGAGCACCTCGCCCTGAGTCGAAAGCTCCAGAAGGTGCCGCCGGCCGACCCGGATAAGATCCAGCCCGCCGTGAAGGGCGAAGCCCCCGCAGTGTCGCCCGCGTCCCGCGAGGCGCCGGCGTCGATTGCGCCGGCGAAACCCTGAAGGCCGGCGCCCGGATGCGCGGCCGGCGTAAATCCCGCAAGAAGGCCGCGTAGAGGGCGCAATAAGGCCGCGCAAAGGCCGACGCAATGAGGCCGACGCAATGAGGCCGACGCAATGAGGCCGACGCAATATCAGGTCAGTCGCCGGCACTGCCGGTAATGGGCAGCACGATGCCGGTGATGTAGCTGGAGCAGGCCGGGGAGGCAAGAAAGACGTAGGCGGGGGAGATTTCCTCGGGTTGCGCGGGGCGGCCGAAGTCCGTGTGCTTGCCAAATTCCTTGATCTTTTCGGCGCTCTGGTCCGCAGGATTGAGCGGCGTCCATACCGGCCCGGGAGCCACGGCGTTCACGCGCACGCCTTGCTCGGCAAGATTGGCTGCCAGGGACCGGGTGAAGGCGTGGATCGCCCCCTTGGTGGTGGAATAGTCCAGCAGCTTGGCGCTGCCGCGCAGACCCGTGACAGACCCGGTATTGATGATGGACGAACCCGCCCGCAGATGCGGCAGCGCCGCGCGGGCCATCTGGAAATAGCCGGTGATGTTGGTTCGCAGCGTCTTGTCCCATTTCTCGTCGCTGATTTCCGGCAGCGTGTCCGTATGCTGCTGGTAGGCCGCATTGTTCACCAGCACGTCGAGCTTGCCGAATGCCTGGACAGCCTCTTCGACCGCCTTTGCGCAAAACGCCGGATCCTGCACATCACCGGGAATCAGCACGCAGCGCCTGCCCTCGTCCTCGATGGCGCGCCGGGTTTCTTCCGCGTCTTCGTGCTCGCAAAGATAGACTACCGCCACGTCGGCGCCTTCACGGGCATAAAGCAGGCACACGGCCCTGCCTATACCCGAGTCGCCGCCCGTCACCAGGGCAGCCATGCCTTCCAGCTTGCCGCTACCCTTGTATTGTGGCGCCTGGTATTGGGGCTTGAGGACCATGTCTGCTTCCTGGCCTGGTTTTTCCAGATGCTGGGCAGGCATGGGAGGCGTGGGATGGGGCCGGGCGCCGGTGCCGGCTTGGTCGGGTTTGCTCATGCGATTCTCCTGATGGGCGGGCGCGGCAGGCGCCTCGCCCATCCTCGAGCAATTGGCATGCCCGGCCGGGGAGTGCCCGCGGCGCGCGGGCCGCGGGCCTGAGTGCTACTGCCGGCCCACCACCACACCGAACAGGAAGGCCGCGCCGGCCACCAGCCCGATTGCCTGCCAGGGGCGGGCGTGGATGTATTCCTCGGTGCAATCGATGGTCTCGCGCATCAGGTCGCTGGCGTTGTCGGAAGCGTCTCGCAGGCTGCGCCGCGTCGCGCGCAGCTGCTCGGACAAACGTGCCTTGAGTGCCTCCATATCCGTGGCGCCCGTGTCGCTGAGCGTGGCTTCCAGTTCGTCTATCCAGGCTTCCGGATGCCGCGTGCGCCGGTGGGCGCCGCGATTGTCTGGACCGTTTTCCGGAAAGTCGGAGGGCAGGGGGGTATTGGTAGAGGCCATCGGTAGCTCCTGGCTGTCGGGCGGGAAAAACATCGACGCGGACCGGCCCGGGCGGCCGCGCGGTGGTTCTGGGGCTCAGGCCTCCAGCATGTCTCGGCAGGCGAGCGTGCAGCTCAGGCACGCGCCGGCGCAAACCTGGCAATGCGATGCCTCGTGCGGTGTACATTCGCGCGCGCAGGCATCACACATCAATGCGCACAAAGTACACAGGGCGTTGGCAAATTCGCCATCGCGCGCCAACATGGCTGCGCACAACCGGCAGACCGCCCCGCAATCGGTGCATAGCGCGATGCAGCGCTTCATCGCCGCTGGATTCCCCTCCAGGCAGGCGGACGCGCAGATGTCGCAAGCCACGGCGCATTCATAGCAGGCTTGCACACATTGATCGAAGTTTGGGTCTCGCATTGCATCTCCTTGTGTATGCCTGGCAGGCGCGCCAATCGGCGCGCCTGCCGACAGGGGCACATCCGCTTGCAATTTGAAGCCGCCGGGGATGATCCGCGTGGCGCGACAGACGTAGCATTGGAGTTCAGATCCCATGGGGGAATCCTCTGGAGCCACGCATGAAACCAGCATCCGTACCCGGATCCGCAAAGTCGGCTCAGGCCGGCAAGCAGCCGGAAGACAACGCTAAGATACTGCCGCCACGCTCTCCCGTCGATGTTCCGCGCAGACCGGATAAACCAGACTCCTCGACACCGGACGAAGCGGCGCGCGATAAGCGGATCGTCGCAGATACCCGTACCGAATCGAATTGGGCGGACGGTTCCGCGCCACAGCCGCGGGCTAAGAACGCGCGTTCTTCCATCCTCTGAACCTCAGCCCGAGGCATGCCCGGCGCCGGCACCGCCGCGCAGAAAGGCGAGCAGGCGGCGTTCGTCCGCGTTCAGCCCCGCCGGCCCCTTGGGCGCTGCCGCGCGCGCGGGCAGCGTTCCCTCCAGATAGGCGGTCAGAATGGCGGGATGGATATAGCACGCGCGGCACACTGCGGGCGTGTTGGCCAAACGCCGTGCCACCTGTTTGACGACTTCCACCACATTCTTTTGCGCTTGCGCGGCGTCTTCGCTTGGACACCGTTGCAGGGCCGCGTACGCCATGACCGACCCCGCCCAGGTCCGATAGTGTTTCGCCGTGAAATCGCCGTGGCCGGCTTCGCGCAGATAGGCATTGACCGCGCCTGAATCCACCGGATGGCTGCCGCCGTCGTCGTCCAGGTATTGGAAGAGTTGCTGGCCGGGTATGTCCAGACAGCGCTTGATGACGCGGGCCACCCGTCTGTCTGCCGCCGTAACGTCATGGGTTACGCCGCTCTTACCCTGGAAACGGAATCGGAACCGGTCGCCGGTTACCCTTACGTGGCGGCGCTTGAGCGTCGTGAGGCCATAGGATTTGTTCGTCCGGGCGTACTCACGCGCGCCGATGCGCACCAAGGTTGCCTCCAGCAGCCGCACCAGTACGGCGATCACCTTTTTTTGGGTGAGGCCGTGGCTCCCCAGGTCGCGTTCCACCTGACGCCGGATGCGCGGCAGCGTCTCTCCGAAGGCAGCGAGGCTCTGGTACTTGCTCGCGTCGCGAACCGCCGTCCATTCGGGGTGATAGCGGTATTGCTTGCGCCCGCGCGCATCGCGGCCAGTAGCCTGCAAATGTCCGTGGGGGGAAGGACAAATCCACACCTGCTCGTAGGCCGGGGGTATCGCCAGGGCATTGATGCGCTGAATTTCGCGCGGGTCGCGAATGCGTTGGCCTTGGGTATCCAGGTAATGAAAGGTGTGGCCATTGACGCGCACCCTGGCATAGCCCGCCCGGCTATCGTCGTAGTAGACCAGCGCCGCGCTGCCGGAAGCGCGCGGCGCCTGGGAGTTGGATTTCATGGTATCTGCGGCAGCCTCAGGACCGGGGCGGTCGCATCAGCATCCGGCGTGCCCGGGCCGGCGTGCAGGAAGGGGCGGGCACGCTGCTTGCTGACAGACGGGTGGATTTTCCCCGGAGACCGCCATGCACATCGCGTACTCGTATTACCTGCACGTTCCGCCCAAGCCAGATCCCATACCGCCAGGTTCGCCTCCGGGGGATTTGCCGGTGGATCCGGATACCGACGAGCCGGACGTCGACCTGCCGCCCTTGTCGCCGCCCGGCAAGGAAATCACGCCGCCCAGCCCGTGACGCTGGCCACGGAATCCCACTGACCCAACAAGAACCGAGGAGTCGCCATGTCGACCATCCTGCTGATTGTCCTTATCCTCCTGCTGATCGGCGCCGTGCCCGCCTGGCCCCATAGCCGGGGCTGGGGCTATTACCCCAGCGGCATACTGGGCATTCTGCTGATCGTGCTGATCGTGATGCTATTGACCGGACGCCTGTAGCGGGGCGCTGTCCGGTACCGGATCCGCGCGCCGCGTCGGGCGGCGCGCGGATCTTTCGGTTGCCGGGTGGCCGCCAGACGGATGGGCCGGTGGCGCGCGCCAATGCCCAGGCGTAAGATCGCCGGGTTTGAATGCAGCCCCGCTATCCGCGGCATCTCCCGACATGACCATTCCCTTGCTTGTCCTGATTGAAAGTGTGCAGGACTACCTGCCAGAAATCGAAGCGCGCGGCTTTCGCGTGATCTATGCGCCCACCGCGGCGTCGCGCGCCCAGGCAATCCGCGACCACGGCCACGAAGTCCGCATCGTGCTTACGCGCGGGGCCACCGGCTTGCGCGCCGACGAGATCGCGGCAATGCCTGCGTTGGAGATAGCCTGTTCGCTGGGCGTCGGCTATGAGAACATCGACCTCGCCGCAGCCGCCGAGCATGGCGTCGTGGTGACGAACGGCCCGGGCGCCAATGCGGTGTCGGTCGCCGACCATGCCATGGCGCTGCTGCTGGGCGCGGCGCGGCGGCTGCCGCAGGCTGATGCTGCCGTGCGCCAAGGCCATTGGAGCGGCTTCATGGGACCGCAAATCTCCGGCAAGCGCTTGGGCATTCTGGGCCTGGGCACGATCGGTCTGGAAATTGCCCGGCGCGGCGCGCACGGTTTCGGCATGCGCGTGGGCTACTACAGCCGGCGTGTCAGGCCGGACACCGGTTACGCCTATTTCGACAGCCCGCGCGCGCTGGCTGCGGCCTCGGATTTCCTGGTGGTGGCAACGCCGGGCGGGGCGCAAACGCGTCACCTGGTGAACGCCGACGTACTGGAAGCGCTGGGGCCGGAGGGCTATCTGGTAAATATCGCTCGTGGCAGCGTGGTCGATACCGACGCGCTGATCGCGGCGCTGTCGGCGCGCCGCATCGCGGGCGCCGGATTGGACGTGGTGGACGGAGAACCCGAGGTGCCGAAGGCGCTGATTGCGCTCGACAATGTGGTGCTGACCCCGCACAGCGCGGGGCGCTCGCCTGAAGCGGTGCACGCCACCGTGACGCTGTTCCTGGACAACGCCACGGCGCACTTTGCCGGCAAGCCGGTCCTGACGCCCGTGCGCCAGGACGTGGCAGCTGCTTCCTAGTGCGAGAACATGACCGGCACGGTCATGCTCTTGAGGATGGACGCCGTCGCACCGCCCAGCGCCCATTGACGCAGCTTGCTATGGCCGTAGGCGCCCATGACGATCAGGTCAGCGCTATGGTCCGCGGCGGCATTCAGGATGGTGCTGCCCACGCCGACGCCCTTGATGTCGCGGCGCACGTGCTCGGGCGCCGGCATGCCCTGCGCCACGCAATAGGTAGCCAGGTCCTCGAACGGCGCTTCGGCCTTGGGGGAGGCGGCGCCTTCGTTCATGGTCAGGACGATCATATGCGAGGCCAGGCGCAGGATGGGCGCGGCGTCCGCCAGGGCCCGGGCCGCCTCGCGGCTGCCGTCCCAGCAGCACAGCACGCGGTCGCCGATGACCGGGAATTCGCCGCTGGACGGAATCGCCAGCACCGGCCGGCCCGCGGTCAATAGCGTCTGCTCGACGAACTCGATTTCGTGCGCGGCTTCGATGTCCTCACGGTTTTCCTGGCTGACGACGATGAGATCGGTCGTGCGGCCCAGGAGCGCCACGGTTTCACTGGGCGAAGAGGTGCCAGAGCGCATGAAGGCGGGCACGTCCGCTTGGGCGGCCGCTTCCAGGAAGGCATTTTCCACCGCGTCACGGTTCTGCGCCTGTAATTCCTTGATGATGCCCAGCGAGCGTGACATGAGCACGGACTCGCCGTAGTAATACTGCGGCGGCGCGGCGTTGGCATAGATGCCAACCAGTTCGGCCTTGTGGCGCTTGGCCAAGGCAAGGGCAGCTTCAATGCGGCGTTTGCAGTCGAATCCGTGGTCCAGGTGGACGGAAATGCGGCGGTACATGGAGGCCTCCTTGTTTAAGCTTGCCATGCCCCTATGGTTACGCTTTCCGGACATTTCGCCATTGATGCGCGTCAAGGCAGGGGCAGTTCGCCCGAGCCCGCGCAAACCGGCCGCTAGTGCACGGCCGGCGCCCGTTCCACCCGCTCACGCAGTTGACGCAGCTGGCGCGCCTGTTGCGCGATGCGATCCAGGGGCCCCGCCAGTTCGGGATAGCCGGCGGCGACAGCCGCGGGCACGGCCAGTTGGCGGCCATGGGGCGACTCGGAAGCCTGGGGGTGCAGGGCGTGCGCCAGGACCGAACCGTAGTCGCTGAGCGCACGGGCGGCAGGCGACCCCGAGGGCAGGGCGGGCTGTATTTCCAGCACGGTGCCCGCCGCCGTGACCCGGCGCATGGCGTTCAGCAGGCTCTCCGCCGTGCCCACGTTGCGGTCGCGATGCACCGGATTCTGCTGCAGGCGCTGCAGTGACGCCTGGGCGTTGTCGGCCGACAGGCAGGCCATGCGGCGCAGCGCAACGATATCCTGTCCGGCGCCGGGCTCGCCGCTCTTTTCCTGAAGCAGGGCGCGTGCATAGGCGGCGTGGCGTTCCAGCGCCACGCTGAGCGCGCCGGCCAACTGGCGCGGCTCTTTTTCCGGCCAGACCAGAAAGCCGACCAGCAACGCCAGTATGCCGCCCAGCACGCTATTGAATGCGCGCAGGGCGGCGAGCATGGGCTCGTAGATCTCGGGCTGCTGGATGTGC
The DNA here is from genome assembly GCF_035282245.1 of Achromobacter sp. D10. Lineage (NCBI taxonomy): Bacteria > Pseudomonadati > Pseudomonadota > Betaproteobacteria > Burkholderiales > Alcaligenaceae > Achromobacter > Achromobacter sp. D10. Next base: position 467,447 of record NZ_JAYJLE010000004.1, on the reverse strand, counting down.
GTGACCAGCACGAACTGCGACGTCAGGAAGAATGTGAACAGCGCGTAGTGGATAGTGCGCGCAGCGAAGGTGCCTAGCGCAATCGGCAGCACCGCCAGCGCCACCGACAAGGGGGTGCTGAGAAACAAGCCCAGGAGCGAGGCGCCGATGGCGCCGGCCACGCTGCCCGCGACGCGCTCCAGCGTGCGTTGCCAGGTCGTGGCGAAGTAGGGTTGCAGGATGAAGACCAGGGTCAGCGACATCCAATAGCCATGGTTGACAGCGAAAGTCTTGGACAGCGCAACCGCGATGGTGGCGCCTACGCCCACGCGCAAGGCGTGGCGAAAGGCGTCGGACTCGAAACTCAGGTTCTGGCGCAAGACGCGCCAGGCCGTTTTTGTGCGCCCCTCCGTAAGGCGGTCGCGTACCGGCGCCACCGGCGCATCGCCCTGGTCGAACAAGGACTGCGTGACTGCCTGGGCCGCATGCAGCAGGCGGTCCAGCACCGGCACCATGGTCGCCAGCTCGGGCGCATGGGCCATGGCGCTGCCGCGCAGCTCGTGCAGGCCGGCGCTGTAATGGGCCAGCCGTTCGCGCAGGCATTGCGCCTGCTTGGCATCGTTGACGTCCGATGTGCTGGCGATGGCATTGCTCAGGCTGGCGTAGCGGTGCAACGCGTGGGAGAGATGGGCGCCGGCGCCGCGGCCCAGCCATCGCGGCGCGTTCGATTCCAGCAGATCGGCGGCGGCCACCAGCGCGATGAAGCTGTCCTCGGCATGATCCAGCAAGTACAGCAGCTGGTGCGCGCGGGCGCGGCGCGAAGGCCGGGCATCCTGCACTTCGCGTATACGCACGCGAGCGGCTTCGAGCGCTGCGCGCAAGGCGCTGCGCTGCGGCCGCGTCACGGCGCTCCATGCCTGGGGGCTGGTCGCCGGCGTCAGTCCGGAATACATGCGGGCCAGCGCGTCGGCAAAATCCGCCAGGCTGCGGTAGCAGTGCGCGACCGCATGCGTGGCGTCCTTCCAGGGACGCCGCCGCCACACCAGCGCGGTCATCAGGATGGCCCAGGCTGCGCCTGCCAGGAAGAACAGTGTGTAGGACAGGCTGTCGGACCAGGTCGGCGCAGGCAGCTCGGCCGCCACCACGAAGCCCGCCGACAACAGGGTCCCGACAATGGCCGCGGCCGGCCCAAGCACGCGTAACAGGCCGCCGAAGGTGCAGCACACGAATGTCAGGGGCAACAGGAGCCACAGATGGGTGGCGCTGACACTGGCCAAAAAGCAGAACAGCGCGCCGATGAGGCCCAACGCCAGCATGGCGCCCGCCCGCTGCCGCAGCGGCCCGCCCGGGTCTCCAAAGCAGGCCCAGAACGCCGCGATAGCGCTCCAGCCCAGGCGCGGTTCGTGCGCAAGCACGGCAAGGATGACGGGCGCGGCGCTGATCGCCGCAGCCTGGAGGGCGTCCAGCCACAAAACGTTGCGCAGGGCGGCGCGCCAATGGGGAAAAAAGTTCTTCACGCGAGTAGAGCAACAGCGGGGAGGGCCCGGAGCGAGACGAAAGACGCAAACCCTACCATGTCGACAAGCGCTTCCGATGACATCGGCAAGGGGGGCCGATTGGACGACCGCGTACATGAATCCGAGCAGCTTAATACGTATGGATACATATGTGTGACTTTGCCGCCGCAGGGGCGCAAAATTGCCTGGAAGAAAGTCTGGAAATCGCATACAAAAAGCCCTGTAGCTGGGAATACTCAGTCCAATGTGCCCCTTTCTGCGCCCGGACAGCGCAGGTTTCGCCCAGGGGCGCGCAAGGAGTGTCGACATGACGTCGAATCACGAGGCTTCCACAGGCTCGATGGCGAGCGACGACGAGATCGCCGCCATGATTACCGGCAAGGACGGCCTGCGCATGCTGTTGCAGCCGCAGGTGGACTTGCTGACCGGCAGGATCGTGTCAGCCGAGGCGCTGGCGCGCTGGCGGCATCGCCGGCTGGGCATCATCATGCCCTCCGAATTCATTCCGGCTGTCAATCGCCTGGGGTTGGACAAGATACTGTTCGAGCGCGTCTGCCTGCGGGTGATAGATATGCTGCTGACGATGCGGCGCGCGGGCATCGCGGTGCCGGTCGCCATCAATGCGCCTGCGTCCACCTTGTCGGATGAAGCTGCCGTGGATTTCCTGCTGGACCGCATCTACGCGGCGGAATTGCCCGCCTCGCTGGTCCGGGTGGAATTGACCGAAGACCAGCCCATCCGCGAGCTGGACGTACTGCGGGCGACGCTGCTGAAGCTTGAAACCGCGGGCTGCGAAGTCAGCCTGGACGATTTCGGCACCGGTCATGCGTCGTTGAAGCTGCTGTCGGCTCTGCCGCTGTCCGAGGTCAAGATCGACCAATATTTCGTTACGCGCATGCGGCGCAGCGCCGTTGCGTTTGAAGTGCTGCGCACCGCAGCCGAATTGGCGAACCGGTTGGGACGCCGCGTGGTGGCCGAAGGCGTCGAGAATGTCGCGGACATTCCCGCCTTGCGCGCCGCCGGCTGCCGCTACGGGCAAGGCTTCGCATTGGGCCGTCCCATGCCGCTGGATGAATTGATGGTGCGGCTGCGCACGCAGCGCGACCAGGGTGAACCGCTGGCGGCGCCCGCGGCATACACCTCTTCCTGGCTGGACGCCCACGATGGGGCCTCGGAGCCGCAATCCGGGCGCGGCAAGCGGCACGCGGCCACGCAATAGCGGTGGCGCGCTAGCGCAATTTTTACCGACAAGGCGGAACTCTGCTCCCCGGCTGCGGGCCTGGCCGCGGCCGGGATGCCGCAAGGGCTCCCCACGTTTGGGCACGCGGGTTGCTGAAGAGGGTATGGCGGAGCTTTTTCCGCTTTCCAGGAGACTTGCAATGCCCAATCAGAACCAGCCCGACCAGCAAAAGCAGCAGCAGAAGCAACAGGCCCAGGAAGACCCCAGGGACCGCAAGCAGCCCGGGCAGCAGCCCGGCCAGTCCGGTCAGCATGCCGATAAAGACCGGCAGCAGCCGGGGCAGAACCCGGGCCAGCAAAGCAAGATGCCGCGCTGACTCATAGACCGCGTGCTCCGGACCCTTTAGTCGGGCGGGTAGCGCGGTGAAACGGCCTTGTCCCGCTGTGGGCGGACAAGGCCGTTTATGCGTGCGCGGCGCTTATCGGGTGCCGGGCCTTGCGGTCTCAGGCATTGCGGTGTCAGGCATCCACGGACAGACATAGCGCGACCGGGAGGCCGCCCAACACATCCGCCAGCCGCAGCGCGCCGTTCGTCCCCGCTTTGAAATCCTTGCCTCCCAGAACATCCTGCCACGGGCCTGACGAGCCGGTGGGCAGGTGCAAGACCGTATCGGCCCAGAACTCCGCAGCCGCCGCCGGTTCGCCGCGCGCGTAGCCGGACAGACGCAGGGCGCACAGCCGCGGCGCGACGATAAGCGCGCGCGCATTGTCATGCTGCCGCAGCCAGGCCAGCGCATGGCGCGCCTGTGTCCCCGATATTCGCAGGGGAATGCACGTTCCCATGCCGAACAGCGCCGGATGGCGTTGGCGCGCTGCCAGTAAGCGCTGGATCAGCGCTTGCTTGACCGCAGCGCTGCTCCAATCGGCTTCGCGCGCAGGAATGCTTTGTTCGGCCCGGGCGCGAGCCAATAGCGCAATGCGTCTCGGATAGTCCACCGGGCGCCGGTTGTCGGGGTCGACCAGGCTGTCGTCCCACAACTCGGTCCCTTGGTACAAGTCCGGTACCCCCGGCAGCGTGTTGCGCAACAGTGTCTGCGCCAGTCCATTGATCATGCCGGCAGGTGCCAGCGTCAAGGCGAAGGCCGCCATTTCGGTCAACAGACGCCGGCCTGGCACCGTGTCCCGCAAGTGCATGAGCGCGTTGCCCGCGACCGCCTCGTATGCGGAATCCGGATCTGTCCAACTGGTGTGCAATTTTGCTTCGCGCAGCGCCTTGAGCTGCCACTGGCCCACGCGCTCTATCCATGCGCCCAGGGCATCGTCAGGTTCGTCCACCACGTCGACGGGCCAGTCCGCCGGCCATGCGCCTACCAGGGTCTGCGTCAACATGTAGCGATCCGCCAGCGAAAAAAGTCCGCCATCCGGCAAGGCATGGATCCAGCGATAGGCCGTCTTGCGCCAGGCGTCGGGCATTTCCGACAACACCGCCAGCCGCGCGCGCACATCCTCTCCGCGCTTGTGGTCGTGCGTGGCGGTGGCCAGCATGGCATAGGGATGTCGGTCCGCCCGAGCCTGCACCAAGGCATGAAAGGCGTCCGACGCCAGCGCGAATCGTCCGGGCGAGGCGCCGACCTCGTTGCGCGACAACAGCGGGCCGTAGCGGTAGAAGAGCGTATCTTCCAGCGCCTTGGCGGCAAGCGGCGGAGTCAACTGCTGACACCGGCGCAGGGCTTGGGCGGTTTCAGCGCGGGCTTGCTGTTGCGGCGAGACAGCTCTTGCGGGTATCGGAGCCGGCGTGACGCTGCCGCTGAGCCATTGGTCCAACTGTGCCAGCAAAGCCGCGTCCGCGGTTCCGGAACGGGCACCCAAGAGAGCCAGAGCCCGCTGGGTGGCGATATCGCACCAATGGCGGTCGCCGTCACTGCGTCCGCCCTCTTCGGCGTAGCTGCGGTATACCGGAAACGCCACCAGCCATGCGGACATCGCACGGTCTATTGCTGCGGCGCTCCAATCGCGCGTCTGCCGGTCCAGTCGCGCCACGCGTTCGAGGCTGCGGACCAGCGCCTGCCGCTCCGCCGCAAAATGGCGTTCCAGCATGCGTACGCGCGCCGCTTCCAGCTGCACCTGCGGTGTGCGCAGATCGCCCGTCAGGAGCTGCCAGAATGCGCGCAGCGGCGCTTCGGCGTCCGGGTCATGCAGCAAGGCGCCGACCTCGTCCATGAAGTCGTAGCCGGTGGTTCCATGAAATTGCCAGCGCGGATCGGGCGACTCGCCGGGCGCCAGGATCTTTTCGGCCACCAGATACGCTTGCGTCTGCATGCAGGAAGCCGGACGGCTCGCGCCGGCTTCGGCCAGGCCCCGGGCCAGGCGGCGCAGGTACGCGCCCGGCGCGGCAAGCCCGTCGATATGGTCGATGCGCAGCCCATCGAGGATGCCTTCGGAATACAGGCGCAGCACCAGCGCATGCACGGCGTCGAACACGGAGTCATCTTCGACCCGCACACCTACGAGGTCGCTTATCTCGAAGAAGCGGCGCCAGTTGATCTGGTCCGCCGCGCAGCGCCACCAGGCCAACCGGTAATGCTGGCACTCCAGCAAGCGGTGCAGCCGTTCGCGGCCAGCCGTTCGGGCGGGGTCGCAGCGGCGCAGCAAGGTGTGCGGATCCAGCCCGCGTGGAATCGACTCTGGCGCGACCGGATAGCGCAGGCCGCCCACATCCAGTTCTACCCGGTCGGTCCCGGCGTTGTACTGCAAGCGCATGGCGCCTTGCATCAGCGACACGCCGTAGGGTTCGGGCAGGACAGGCAGGAGCACCTTGCCTCGCAATGCCGGGTCCTCGGCATCCCAACTGATATCGAAGTCCCGCGCGTGCGCGCTTGCCGCGCCATGTTCCAGAACGTCACGCCACCAGCCATTGGCGGGATGCGCGGCCATATGATTGGGCACGATGTCAGCAATCAGGCCCAGTCCGCGCCGGCGCGCGGCGTGGGCCAAATTGCGCAGCGCGGACTCGCCGCCCAGCTCTGGGTTGACCATGCCATGATCGATCACGTCATAGCCATGCGTGGAGCCCGCGCGAGCGCGCGTGATCGGCGACAGGTACAGATGGCTTACCCCGAGGTCGGCGTAATAGTCCACGCAGTTGCGGGCGTCGTCGAAGGTAAAGCCGGCATGCAACTGCAGCCGGGCGGTGGCGCGCGGCATGTTCATGGCCGGCCCCGCTCGCCGCGCATGGCTTGCAGGCGCGTCTGCACTTCTGGGTCGGCGAAGCAGTCCCTGCTGCTCGCCGGTAGCCGCCTGCGCCAGTTGGGGTGTTCGTCCACGGTGCCGGGAAGATTGGGCTGTTCCAGCTCGCCCGCCAGATCTTCCATCGGCACGAGCAATAGCGGGCAGGGGCTGGAAGAAACGAAGCGCAGTATGTCCGCCAGTGGGGGCTGCGAGGACGGGGCGGAGTAGCCGAGGGCATGCGCCAGCAGGGCACGGTCCATGCCGCGCCCGCGCCGCAGCGAAGCCAGATCGTCATCCGTTCCCAGCAGGTTCAACTTGGCCCGCAGATCAATGTCGCGTTCGGCCCACCAGCCGCGCAACGTGGGCAGGTCATGCGTGGTGGTCATGGCGACAGCCTCGACGGGCCAGGACGCGGCCGGGAGAAATGGCTGGATTGCCTCTGTCGCCGGAGATCCGGACGCCGTTGGCGCCGGGCTTTCGTGCGCCGGCTCTCCCTCCCGCCGCATGAACCACAGCACGTTCATGCCCAGGATGCCGCGATCTCCCAACTCGCGGTTGAACCCCTCTGGCACCGTGCCCAGGTTCTCGCCTATGACGAGCGCCCGGTGGCGCCAGGCTTCCAGGGCGGTCAGCGCCAGCAGTTCCTGTAGCGGGTAACGCAGGTAGGCGCCCGCGCCGGCGGCCAGGCCTTTCGGCACGAGCCACAGGCGCGCCATACCCAGGATGTGGTCGATGCGCAAGCCGCCCGCATGGGACAGGGCCGCTCGCAGCAGGTCGATGAAGGCGGAATATCCGTGGGCGTGCATTGCGCGCGGGGAAAACGCGGTCAGATTCCAGTTCTGCCCCAGTGGATTGTGGATGTCGGGCGGGGCGCCGATGGACAACCCCGGCATCAAGTCAGCCTGCCGGCTCCAGGCGTGGCTGCCGTCCGGGCTATCGCCTACGGCAAGGTCGGCGATCAGCCCGATGCGCATGCCGGCCGCACGCGCCGCGTTCTGGACGCCAGCCAGACTCTCCGCTGCCAACCATTGGGCAAAGCAATGAAATTCGACGTCTTCGGCGTGCTCCTGCGCGAACCGCTCCACGTCGGGCGTGTCGGGATCCCGCAGCCCCGGCTCCCATTGCGACCATGACGCGGAGATTGCATCCCGCGCGACGTGCGCGGCATGCAGGGCTTCGAAGACCGCGTGATCGCGCAATGCCTTGCCGCGCCGCGCGCAGAATGCGGCATAGCGTTGGCGGCAATCCGCGGACCCAGCCTGGCGAAAGCGCTGGTACAGCGCGCGCAGCAGACGCTGGCGCCGCGCGCCCTCGGCGGACCAGTCGATGAGGCTCGTCGGGCGTGTCGCGGCGGCGAGCTCGGCGGGCGCATGTGCCACCGCATCCCCGCCCAGGACCGCGGCCGGATCGGCATAAAGCGTGTTCAAGAATAATCGGCTGGACGGGGCATAAGGGCTGCAGCGCTGCGGCAGCGCCGCGAACATGGCGTGTACCGGGCTGATGGCGAGCGCGTCGGCGCCTTCGGCCGCGGCAGCCGCGGCCAGCTCGCGCACCGCGGCGAAATCGCCGAAGCCTCCGCCCAGCGCGCCGTGCGCGGCATCGCGCCTCAGGCTGTAGACCTGCGCGCACAGCCCCCAGGCGCGCTGCCCGGCGGATCCCGTCAACTGGTCCAGGGTGGGCGCTAGCCTGGGCGCCACGGCAAGCACGGTCTGCCCGGATTCGAAACTCAGCGTGTGATAACCGGGCTCGTCGGGCGCATCCAGGCGGCCGTCCTGGCCAATGATGCCCGCGCGGGCAGCGCCCGATTCGCAGACGAGGCGGTAGGGGCCGCGCGCGGACGGGGGCAGTAACGTGGCTGCGCCTGCCCGCGCCACCAACAGCGGCGGCAGCAAGTTGGCTTGCTCGTGGCTCAGGCGGTGGTCGCTGTCGCGGATGTCTTGGGCATTGGCTGCCGGCAGGCCCATGCCGGCCAGCAACAGACGCAAGGTGTCCGGCGACACGCGTTGCGGGCGCTTGCGTGCGTCGGTCCAGTGTTCGGCGATGCCGGCCTTGCCGGCCAAGGCGGACAAAGCGGCATCGCCGGCTGCGGCGGCGGTCATGCCGGTTCCTCCAGCAGCCACACGGTGCTGTCGCCGCAGACCTCGCCTTGGAACAGCGCATCGCGAGCGCCGGCCACGGACTCGAACAACAGCGCGGCATAGGCTTCCAGCCCCGCCTGCAAAGACTCAGGCAAGGCCAGGCGGTCGGGGCCCAGATTCGTATAGACCGTCAAGCGCGCGCCGCCGGCCAACTCCCACCGCGCGAACACGCCACGCTCGCCGATGGCGCTGGCACCCAGGCTGGTTGCGCCGGGCAGCCTGGGCGCAATCAGGCGCGCGCGCAAATGCAGCAGGATGGCGTAGTCCCGCATCCAGACGTGCGCGTCCGCCGAGCTTGCACGGGGCTTGCTGGCCAGGTAGGTCTCTGGGGCGTTGGGATCGGCCAGCGCAGCCATTGCCGAACCCTGAAACTCGGGAAACCGCGAGAATTCGCGCCGCCGCCCCTCGCGCACCGCCTGTGCCAAGGCCGGGTCGGCATGGCTGGTGAAGTAGTGGAACGGAGTCCGGGCGCCGCGCTCTTCGCCCATGAAGATCAGCGGTATCTGCGGCGCCAGCAATTGCAGCGCCACCGCGGCCCGTAGCCGGGCAGGATTGTCGACCAGGCTGGCCAGGCGCTCGCCGCCGGCGCGGTTTCCCGCCTGATCGTGGTTCTGCAGGAACAGCACAAATGCGGTTGGCGGCAGCCCGGCGCTAGGCTCGCCGCGAACCTGCCCGCCACGATATGGCGAAGGCTGGCCCTGATACAGCCAGCCTTCGGCCAGGCAACGCGCCAAGGCCTGGGCCGGCTGCGCGCTGTAGTCCGCGTAATAGCCGTGAGCCTCGCCCGTCAGGAGGACGTGCAAGGCATGGTGGGCATCATCGTTCCATTGGGCATCGAAATCGCCTTGCAACAGGCTGGCGCGGTTGTCGTCGTTCTCCAGCACGAGGTGCACATAGCGTTCCGCGGGGATGTGCTGCCGCAGGTATTGCGCCAGTTCATGCAGCCATTCATGGCCGGCGATGGCGTGCACGGCGTCCAGACGCAGGCCGTCGAAGCGGTACTCCGTAAGCCAGTACAGCGCGTTTTCCTTGAAGAATTGGCTCACCGCCGGCTGACGAAAATCGATGGCCTCGCCCCAAGGGGTGACGACGTCCTTTCTGAAGAACGGCGCGGCGTAGCGCGGGAGGTAATTGCCGTCCGGGCCGAAATGGTTGTAGACCACGTCCAGCATTACGCCCATTTCCAGGCCGTGGGCCTCGTCGATCAGGCGCTTGAGCTCGTCCGGCGTGCCATAGGCGGTGTCGGGCGCGTAGGGCAGGACGCCGTCATAGCCCCAGTTGCGAGGCCCGGGGAAATCCGCAATGGGCATGAGCTCCAGCAAGGTGACGCCCAGCGCAGCCAATTCGGGCAGCCGCGCGAGCAGGCCCGCGTAGCCGCCTTCCAGGCCCGCATGGGTCTCGTAGAGCACGGCATCTTCCCAGGGGCGTCCGCGCCAGGTTGCATACCGCCACGGGTATGAATCCGGCGCGGTGACGATGCTGTCTCCATGCACGTCGCCATGCTGCAGGCGCGACGCGGGGTCGGGAGCGACGGTCTCATCGTCCAGGCGATAGTGATAGCGCGCCCCGATAGGGCAGTCCACGTCCGCTTGCGTGTAGCCGTCAGGGCCGGGCCGCAAGGGGATGGGGGGATGACCTTCGACCTCGAGGGCAAGGCTGGCGGGTGCGGAGGGCGCCCACAAGCGGAAACGCGTGACGCCGCTATCCAGAGGCATGGCGCCGGACGCATAGGTGTGGCTCATGTCGGATCCCCCGGCACGTGCGCCGCGGCCAGCAGCACCACGCTGCGCGCCGCCACCGTGATCGCCGGCTCTGCCAGGGGCGCGGCCGGCGCCTGCGTGGCGGAGTCCAGCTGGCGGATCCAGGCCAGGGCGGGCGGCGGCACCTGGAACACCACGTCCTCCCCACCCGGATTAAGCATCAACAGAGTCACGTCCAGACTGCCGTCCTCGCGGCAGGCAGCGCGGCGCAAGGCCATGGCATTGTCCTGTTCCGACTCCCAGGCGGCGGCATCGAGTTCGCCGCCCGCCGGGTCGAACCAGGCGATGGCCTTTACCCCGGGCGCCAGCTCCTGGTTGGCATCGCCATAGCGCGCGCCCCGGGTGCTGGGGTGCGCGCGGCGCAGTGCGATCAGGCGCGCGGTATAGCGGCTGAGCTCGCGGCCGGCCTCGTCCTGCGCTTGCGTCCAGTCCAGCCATGACAGGCGATTGTCCTGGCAATAGGCATTGTTGTTGCCTTCCTGGCTGTTGCCGAACTCGTCGCCGGCCAGCAGCATCGGCGTGCCGTCGGACAGGAACACGCACGCAAGCTGCGCCCGTTGCACCAGTTTGCGGGTCTGGAGGATGTCCGGATCTTCCGTCGGGCCTTCGGCGCCCCAGTTGTGGCTGTAGTTCTCGCCATGGCCGTCATTGCCGCCTTCGCCGTTGGCCTCGTTGTGGCTGGCGTCGTAGCTGACGATGTCGGCAAGCGTGAAGCCATCGTGCGAGGCGACGTAGTTGATGCTGCTCCAGGGCCGGCGGTGGCGGCGGTCGAACAGGTCGCGAGATCCGCACAGCCGCGCCGCCATTTCGCCGCGCATGGAGGGGTCGGCGCGCCAGTAGCGCCGGTCCGCGTCGCGGAACTTGTCGTTCCATTCCGCAAACCCTGGCGGATGATTACCCAGCTGATAACCGTCGGGGCCGACGTCCCAGGGCTCGGATATCAGTTTCAGACGGGCCAGGGTAGGGTCCTGCAGCACCGCGTCGAAAAAACCCGAGCCAGGGTCGTAGCCGGTTCCTTCCCGGCCCAGCGTCACGCCCAGGTCAAAGCGGAAACCGTCCACGCCATAGGATTCGGCCCAATAACGCAGCGAATCCGTGACCATCTGCAGGACCCGCGGATGCGACAGATTGACGGTATTGCCACAGCCGGTGTCGTTGATGTAGTAGCGCTCGTCGCCGGGGACCAGGCGATAGTAGCTGGCATTGTCCAGGCCGCGCCACGACAGCGTGGGGCCGAGTTCGTTGCCCTCGCAAGTGTGGTTGTAGACCACGTCCAGGATGACTTCGATGCCTGCGGCGTGCAGCCGGCGTATGGCCTGGCGCAGTTCATTCGGATTGTGCTGGAGGTAGGAGGGTTCAGGGGCGAAGTAGGAGAGGGTGCTATAGCCCCAATAGTTGCGCAGGCCGCGTTCCGTCAGGAAGCGATCCTGCAGGAATGCGTGGACCGGCAACAGCTCCACCGCCGTGACACCCAGCCGCTGCAGATGCTCGATGAAGCGGGGGTCTGCCAGGGCGGAGCAGGTGCCGCGCAAGGGTTGGCGCAGGTCTTCGCGCAGCATGGACGCGCCGCGCACGTGGACCTCGTAGATCACGGTGTCGTTCCACGCCGTGCCCGGCGGCCGGCTATTGCCCCAGGTGAACGGCGCCTCCTCGGCCACGATGGCCTTGGGCATGGCGGGCGCGCTGTCGCGCCGGTCTATGCTGAGGTCCGCGCGCGCGTGTTTCATGCGATAGCCGAACAGCGCATCGCTCCAATGAACCGGCCCGGTCAGTTGCCGCGCATACGGATCCAGCAGCAGCTTGTGGGGATTGAAGCGGTGGCCATTGCGCGGGTCGTGCGGCCCGTGGGCGCGGTAGCCGTACACCAGCCCCGGATGCGCGTCTGGCAGATAGCCATGCCAGATCTCGTCCGTGCATTCCGGCAGGTCGAAGCGGCGCAGTTCCTTTCGGCCCCTGGCGTCGAACAGGCACAGCTCGATACGCGTGGCGTGGGCCGAGAACACTGCGAAGTTCACGCCCAGGCCGTCACTGACCGCGCCCAGGGGATGAGGCTGGCCGCCGCTAATACGCGTAAATTGGGTAGGGTCCATATACGTTCAGCCTTCGTGAAGCAGGAAGAGGGTGGCCAAGGGCGGCAACGTCAGGGACAAGGCCTGGGGCTGGCCATGGGAAGCGCCTTCTCCGGTGCTGGCGCCGCCCTGGTTGCCTTGGCCCGATCCGCCGTAGTGCGCGGCGTCGGTGTTCAGTTTTTCCGTCCAGCGTCCCGCGCGCGGGACGCCGATGCGGTAGTCGTGGCGCGCCACGGGCGTGAAGTTGGCGACGGCAAGCACATGATGGGATCCGTCGCTGCGGATGAAGGCGACCACGCTGTTGTCGCGGTCGTCCAGGATCGTCCAGGCGAAGCCTGCGGGATCAGCATCGCGGGCATGCAAAGCCGGCAGTGTGCGATACAGGCCGTTCAGGTCTGCGACCAGGCGCTGCACGCCCAGGTGGCCGGGATGGTCAAGCAGATTCCAGTCCAGCGGCACATCGTGATTCCATTCGCGGGGCTGGGCCATCTCGCCGCCCATGAACAGTAGCTTCTTGCCTGGATGGGCCCACATGAAGCCCAGATACGCGCGAAGGTTGGCAAGCCGGGCGGCAGCGTCGCCCGGCATCTTGCCCAAGAGCGAGCCTTTGCCGTGCACCACTTCGTCATGCGACAACGGCAGGATGAAGCGCTCGCTGTATGCATACACCATGCTGAAGGTGATGTCGTGATGGTAATGCTTGCGATGCACGGGGTCCTGGGCAAGATAGCGCAGGGTGTCGTGCATCCAGCCCATATTCCATTTGTAGTGAAAACCCAAGCCCCCGTCGGCGACCGGCGCGGTCACGCCCGGCCACGCGGTGGATTCCTCGGCCACCATGATCGCGTCCGGAACTTCCTGGCGCACGGTGGTGTTCAGCGCCTGCAGGAACTGCACCGCCTCCAGGTTCTCGCGGCCGCCGTAACGGTTCGGAATCCATTGGCCTGGCTGGCGGCTGTAATCCCGATACAGCATGGAAGCCACCGCGTCCACCCTCAAACCATCCACGTGGAAGCGGCGCAGCCAATGCAGCGCGCTGGCGATCATGAAGGCCTGCACTTCCGTGCGCCCCAGGTTGTAGACCATGGTGTGCCAGTCCGGATGGTAGCCTTCGCGCGGATCCTCATACTCGTACAGCGCGGTACCGTCGAAGCGGACGAGCCCGTGGGCATCGTCGGGGAAATGCGCGGGCACCCAGTCCAGGATGACGCCGATGCCGGCCCGGTGGCACTGGTCTACGAAGCGGGCGAAGGCGGCGGGCGGGCCGTAGCGGGCCGCCGGCGCGAACATGCCCAAGGGTTGGTAGCCCCAGGAGCCGCCGAACGGATGCTCCATGACCGGCAGCAGTTCCACATGGCTGAAACCCATGGCGCGGGCGTAGGCCGGCAGCTTGTCGGCCAGCCGGTCCCACACGCAGGCGCGGGACTCGGGCTCCTCCGGAAGCCAGGAACCCGCGTGCACTTCGTAGATGGACAGCGGCGCATCCGTAGACTGCCTGGCTTCACGGGCCGCCATCCAGCCCTGGTCTTCCCAGGGGTAGTCCGCGGGGTCGTCCACCACCGACGCCGTGGCTGGCGGCGCTTCGCTGCGCCGCGCCATGGGATCGGCCTTCAGCCGTTGATTGCCCGCGCGATCCGTGATGGCGAATTTGTAGCGCTCGCCGGCCTGCACGCCGGGGATGAATATTTCCCACACGCCCGCGGCGTGCCGCAGCCGCATGCCGTGCCGGCGGCTGTCCCAGCCGTTGAAATCCCCTACGACAGCGACACGTTGGGCGTTGGGCGCCCATACCGCGCAGCGCAGGCCGGCCACGCCGTCGACTTGCGTCAGTTGCGCGCCAAGGGCATCGCCCGCCGCTCGCCATGAGCCTTGCGCCAGCTGGGCCAGCGTCTCTTCCGGAAGCAGGGTGCCGAACGCAAAGGGATCGGCGGTAATCTGCTCGGCGCCGGGCCATCGGATCGAGAGTCGGTAAGAGCTTCCGTCGCCCGCACGCGCGTACGGCACGCGCCCCAGGAACAGGCCGTGGTCCTGCTCATGCAGCGCGGTGCGCCGACCCTCGGCATCCATTGCATCGACCCCCTGCGCGCCTGGCGCGTATACCCGAAGCGTTCCTTCATGCGGCCCCAGGATGGCGTAGGGGTCGCCATGCAGGCCGCAAGCCAGCGCGGCCAGTTCGGTGGGGTCGACGGCGCCGGAGGCGACAGCGGCGGACGTATCCTGGCTCATGATGGCGTGTCCTCATCGTCCAGCGCTGCCGTGAGCAGCAGGTTGCGCGCGAGCTCCGCCAGGGCGCAGAGCGGGATAGAAATCCAGTCGGGGCGGTGCGCGGCCTCGTAGCTCACTTCATAGGCGGCTTTCTCCAGTTGGGCGAGCGCCAGCAGCACGTCTTCATCTCCGGGCGGAATCAGCGCCGAGGTGCGAGCATCGCGGTAGCCCTGCAGGAAAGACTGGGAGGCGCTCTGGCGGAAACGCGACAACAGCGCGTCGCGCAGTTCGGCGGGACTGACGGCCGTTCCGGGCGCGTCGCCAGCGCCGGCGTTGGCGTCCGTGGGCGCGCCACCCAGGGAGTCGGCGCGGGCGACGGAGGCGGCGGCATAGTCAAACGAACGCAGCATGCCCGCAACGTCTTTGTAGGGCGAGGCCAATGCGCGGCGCGCCTGGACGCTATTGACGGGCTCGCCTTCGAAGTCGATGAGATAGGCGTCGGCCTGCGCGACCAACACTTGCCCAAGATGAAAGTCGCCATGCACCCGCAGGCACAAGGCTCCGGGTTCGGCTTGCGCCATGGCCGCCACGCGCGCCGCCAGCCGCTCGCGGTGTTCGAAATACCATTCAGCGCAGGCCCGCGAAGGCGCTTCCAGCTTGCCGAGATGCGCCCGCAGGTCCTTCTCCGCCCGTTCCAGCAGGCCCTGGATATGGCGCGTGCGCGCGTCGGCGTCCGCCTGGCTGGCGGGCCGTGGCTGGAAGTCGGGCTCGTCGGTGGGCTGCGCCAGCAGGTTGTGCATTTGCGCCAGACGCTCGCCCATGGTGGCGGCCATGGCCGCGTAGCCCTGCAGATCCTGGACAAATTCGTCCGGGCTCTGATTCACGAGCACGGCATTGTCCAGCGTGCGTTTCAGAAGATCGAGCGTCCAACTCCATGCGTCGCCTTCGTTGGCGACATAGCGGTGCGCCACGGCCAGCGTGTGGACCACGCCATCGGCATCTTCGCGTTGCACCTCGCCCAGTAACGCTGGCATGTTTGCGTAACCCGCGCGCGTCAGATAGCGGGTCATTTCGACCTCGGGCGAGCGGCCGGGCCTGACGGCGCGGATCAGCTTCAGTATGACCTGGCCATCGACGATGACCGAACTGTTGGATTGTTCGGCCGAGAGCCATTGCAGCTCGCCGTCCGGTGCGATCTCCATGGCGGCCAGACCTTCCTCGGGCAGGAAACGTATGACCCCGGGCTTGTCTCCGGGTTTGCCGCCGCTGCGGCCGTCGACCTCGCGGCCCGTTTGCAGGGCGTTGACCACGCCGCGCACGAACCCGGGTTGCAGGAAGGCGTCGGCCAGAATGCCGACCTCCGCTCCGCGGCGGACCCGGGCAATCGCGTATTGCACGGTGGCGGTCTCGTCCCACACCAGCACGAAGGGCGCCTGCGCGCGCAATCCATCGATGCCGTCCTCCGGCTCGATTTCGGCCCAGTAGTACTCACCATCGGCCGAGGTAAACGGAGTGGCATAGGCCAGGCGTGCCCGGGCCGGAGGCTCCTTGCCCGGATACCAGCGCTGGCGCGCCAGGTATTGGGGCAATACCTCGCGTTCCAGGGCGGAGCGGGAGGCATCGGTCAGCGCAGCGCCACCTTGGGCGCGCAATACCAATGTGGTCAATTCCGGCATCTGGGCCGGAGCGGTCGCATGCCAGTCGGGCGGAGCCGCTACGTTGCTCAGGTCCAGCCAATAGAATGCATAGGGCGGCAGGGTGAGCAGATACGGCAGTTCACCCACCGCCGGAAACGGTGTTCCGCCCAGCATTTCCACCGGCACGCGGCCGTTGAATTCCTGCAGCTGCAGTTCTACCGGTTGCGCAGCGTTGGACAGGTTGGCCACGCACAGGATGGTCGTTTCTTGCCATTGCCGCAGGTAGGCGAGAATCTTGCGGTTGCCGGCAAAAATGAACCTCAGCGCGCCGCGTCCAAAAGCATGGCTTTGGCGCCGCTGCGCCAGGAGCCGGCGCGTCCAGTTAAGCAGCGAATGCGGATCGCGCTGTTGCGCTTCAACGTTCACGGCTTCGTAGCCGTACAGGGGGCCCATGAGCACAGGCAAGGGCAGTTGTTCCGGATCCGCGCGCGAGAAGCCGCCATTGCGGTCCGGCGACCACTGCATCGGCGTGCGCACGCCGTCGCGATCGCCCAGGTGCACGTTATCGCCCATGCCCAGTTCATCGCCGTAATAGAGTACGGGCGTGCCGGGCATGGACAACAGCAGGCTGTTCATCAGCTCCACCCGGCGCCGGTCGCGTTCGAGCAGCGGCGCCAGTCGGCGCCGGATGCCCAGGTTGATACGGGCGCGCGGATCCGCGGCGTAGACGTTCCACAGATAATCGCGTTCGCGGCTGGTGACCATTTCCAGCGTCAATTCATCGTGGTTGCGCAGGAATATGGCCCATTGGCAAGAGGCGGGAATATCCGGCGTCTGGCGCATGATGTCGATAATGGGAAAGCGGTCTTCCTGCGCGATCGCCATGTACATGCGCGGCATGAGCGGAAAGTGGAATGACATATGGCATTCGTCTCCCGCGCCGAAGTACTCCTGCGCATCCTCCGGCCATTGATTGGCCTCGGCCAGCAATAGCCGATTGGGATACTCGGCGTCGATCACGGCGCGGATCCGCTTGAGCACCTGGTGTGTCTCCGGCAGGTTCTCGTTGTTGGTGCCTTCGCGTTCGACGAGGTAGGGCACCGCGTCCAGGCGCAGCCCGTCCACACCCATGTCCAGCCAATAGCGCATCACGGCCAGCACTTCCTTCAGCACCTGCGGGTTGTCGTAGTTCAGATCGGGCTGGTGGGAATAGAAGCGGTGCCAGAAATACGCGCCGGCCTCGGGATCCCAGGTCCAGTTCGACTTTTCGGTATCGCAGAAAATGACGCGCGTGCCGGCATAAGCCTTGTCGTTGTCCGACCAGACATAGAAGTTGCGCGCCGCGGAGCCGGGCCTGGACGCGCGGGCGCGGCGAAACCACGGGTGCTGGTCCGAGGTATGGTTGACCACCAGCTCGGTAATGACGCGCAGGCCGCGGGCGTGGGCCGCCCGTATCAGTTTGCGCACGTCCGCCACGGTGCCATAGTCCGGGTGCACGCCACGGTAGTCGGCGATGTCATAGCCGTCGTCGCGGCGCGGCGACGGATAGAAGGGCAATAGCCAGATCGTGTTGACGCCCAGGCTCGCGATGTAGTCGAGCTTGGCGATCAGGCCGGGCAGGTCGCCCACGCCGTCGCCGTTTGAATCGAAGAAGGACTTGACGTGCAGTTGATAGATGACTGCGTCCTTGTACCAGAGGTCGTCGTCCTGGATGGGCTGGGTTTCACTGATCATGGCAATGGGCGTGGGGCGTCATCCATGTAGCGACAGGCGCCACACGCGATAGGGTTGATCGGGATGCAGCGTGAGCTCGCGGATCTGGCCCTGCCAGGGCTCGCTGCGTTCGGCCAGCAGGTCTTCGGCGACCAGCCGCCCTGTGTCGGCCTGGCCGAAGAGCCAGAACGGCGCTTCGATGCGCGCCGTCTGCGGCTGGAAAGGATCCAGGCTGATGGCTGCAAGAATGAAATTGCCGCGGCCGGGCGTGGACTTGCAGAATGCCAGCACACGGTCGTTACCGCTGCGGACCGCGCTCAGGCCCCGGTGGCTCTGCAAGGCTGGGTTGGTGCGCCGGATCTGGTTCAAGCGGGTGATTTCCGATCGGATATTGCCCGGCGCAAACCAGTCGCGCTGACGCAATTCGTACTTCTCGGAGTCCAGGTATTCCTCTTTGCCGGGCAGAGCGGCCGCCTCGCACAGTTCGAAGCCGCTGTACATGCCCCACAGGCCTGACCCCAAGGCGGCCAGGGCCGCGCGGATCAGAAAGCCCGGCCTGCCGGAAGTCTGCAGAAAATAGGGATTGATATCCGGCGTGTTGACAAAGAAATGAGGCCGGAAGAAATCTGCCGCGGGCGGCGTGGATACTTCCTCGAGGTACGCTTCGAGTTCCGCCTTGTCGTTGCGCCAGGTGAAGTAGGTATAGGACTGGGTAAAACCGATCTTCGCCAGCCGGTACATCATCTTGGGGCGGGTGAAGGCTTCGGACAGGAAGATCACGTCCGGATGCTGGGCATGGACCTCCGCAATCAGCCACTGCCAGAACGGCAGGGGCTTGGTATGGGGATTGTCGACCCGAAAGGTGCGCACGCCATGCTGCACCCAGAACAACACGACGTCCCGTAGCGCGCGCCACAGGGTGAGCTTGCGGGCGCGGCGCGCGGCGGCGCCGTAGAAGGCGACGTTAACGATGTCCTGATATTTCTTGGGTGGATTCTCGGCATAGCGCAGGGAGCCGTCGGGCCGCCAGGAGAACCAATCGGGATGGCGTTGCAGCCAGGGGTGGTCCGGTGAGCACTGGATCGCGAAATCCAGGGCGACTTCCATGCCGTAGCCGCGCGCGGCTTCCACCAGCCGGAGAAAGCCGTCCAGTCCGCCCAGCAGGGGTTCGATCGCGTCGTGCCCGCCTTCGGCACCGCCAATGGCATACGGGCTGCCGACATCGTCCGGCTCCGCCCGCAAGCTGTTGTTGCGTCCCTTGCGGTTGCGCAACCCGATGGGGTGGATGGGCGGCAGATAGAGCACGTCGAATCCCATCTCGCGCACATCGGGCAGCCGCGCGATGACGTCGTCGAAGGTGCCGTGCTGGCCAGGCTGCGGCGATTGCGAGCGGGGAAAAAGCTCATACCAGCTGGCATGGCAGGCCTGGCGCCGATCCACCCAGATCGGATAGGGGGCAGGGCTGACGTACTCGAACGGACGGTCGTCCAGCTCGCGCATGGTGTGCGCGAGTTCCTCGTCGAGCAGGGCAGCGATCTGCTGCGGCGTGGGCGGGCCGGATTCGGCGTCGTTTCCCTTGTTGAATTGCTGCAAGACATTGCGCACCGTCATGGCCCCGGGGTGCGAGGCGGTACGCGCTCGCGCCAGCGCCGCCCGCAACATCAGCAAGCCTTCCTGGACTTCCAGCCGCAGGTCCACCTGGGCCTGGTGCTTCACGTCCAGGTCGTGGCGGAATGTCTGCCAGGCATCCAGCCAGGCGTTGATGACGAACTCATGCGCGCCGATGCGGCGAGGACGGAACGACGCCTCCCAGCGGTCGTTCACGCCCCGTTCGAAGGGCACGGCGCGCCAGGAGTTTTCATCCGCCGCGCGCCAACGCAGCTCGGCGGCAAGCTGTTCGTGGCCGTCCATGTAAATATCAGCGCGTACCGTAATACGTTCGTGCGGAATGCACTTGACGGGAAAAGCGCCGTTATCCACCGCGGGGCCGACCTGTTCGACGACAATGCGCTGGCTGGCCCCGCCGTCCATGCGGCGCGCGACGGGTCTCGCGACCTCGCGCACGGGATGCGTGGGTTCGAACAGGAACATGGCGCATCCCGCCGGCGGGATGGCATCGGCTGGGGCCAGCAAGCCGGCCGGCACGCCCTCGGGCAGAAATTCGGCGGGGGGCAGCAGCGGGGCCAGGGCATCCCAGTCCACGCGCGCCTCGTCCGCGTCAGAGGGGTTGAGCGCCAGGACCGCGGTGCCGACTGCACATTCGCGCAGCAACATGGTGCAATGGCCGTCACGTCCGCCTGCCAGGCGCAGTGGCCCGCGCAAGCCTGCCTGCGCGAACCAATGGTTGGCTGCATCGATGTCGGGCAGCCGGCTCTCATCGCTGTCGTCGAACATCAGGCCATCCGCGCACAAGGCCGCCGCCCATACGCCGCGCTTGTCCGACGCAAGGTGCGGGACATGCGGCGCGGTGCGCGGAGGCGAGGCGATCACGGGCGCCGTTGCGCGCAGCCGCGCGTCTTCCTCCGCCAACCATCCGGACTTGAAGTCCCACCATGGCAATGACGAGAACAGGGCGTCGAATCCCGCGCCGCGCAAGGCCGTCAACGATTCCGGCGTGAGGCCCGGGGCCCAGGCTATCAGTTGCGCGGCCGGGCGGCCTCGCCGCGCCGCCGCGGCAAGCGCCTGCCATGCCGCAGAGGGCAGGCATTGTGGCGACTGAAAGGCGAAGCCCGCGGCGCCGTGCGCCGCCCAGCGCTGCAGCCGGTTGGCCCAAGCGTCGACAAATGCAGGCGGGGGGTCGCCGTGCCGCAAGTGCAGCACCTCGCGCGCTTCGGCGTTCATGCGAGGATCGCGCGCGGGATCTTCGGCCGCCGGTTGATACCAGCCGGGACCTATCGTGTCCGCGACGGCGTCAATGGCGCACCGGTCCAGCGCCAGATCCAGATATAGGGTCAGCCCGTGCTCGGCAAGCTGACCCGAGACAGACCGAAGCCAATCCGTCATAGGGACTCGCTCGCCGGCGAGCAACGCCCGATCCGCATCCAGGGGCGCGAAAGAGGCGCCACCCGGCGCCACCAGCCAAGGCGCAGGCACTAGCACTGCGTTGAAGCCGCGCCGGTGCAGGCGCGCGTAGAGCTCCGGCCCCAGGTCGCCGGCCGGGGCGGATGCCTTGCCGGCGGCCCCGCCATGGGCATGATAGAGGCGCAAGGGAGCGTGAGGCTGGGCGGCTTGGGCTGGGGGCACCGGCGATTCCTCCTGTAGGCTTGCCTAGACGGCGGGCGCGGGTAGGGGGCCGCCTGAGCGGTGACCCGCGCGCAGGGCGCCGGCGCCAGCCGGCACGTCCACCAGGGCCGGGGCCCGGGTCCGGCGGCCGGGGTCAATCAGCGACCGGTAGAGATCCGCGTAAGGTCCCACGGCCGACCGCCAGCTGAAATCCGCGCTCATGGCATTGCGCTGCATGGTTCGCCAGAGCATCGCGTCCCCACGCAGGGCCAGGGCGCGGGAGATCGCGGCGCCCATGGCCGCGGGGTCGTCGCCGTCGAATAGCAGCCCATTGGCGCCGGCCATTGCGGACAGCGGTGCGCGCGGGCCCGGATCATCGATCGTGTCGGCCATGCCGCCCACGCGGGATCCTATGGGAATCGATCCGTAGCGCATGGCATAGAGCGGCGTCAGGCCGAAGGGCTCGAAGCGGCTGCCGTGCAAAAGGATGTCGGAGCCCGCGTGCAGCCGGTGCGCCACCGCCTCGTCATAGCCGATGCGGGTGGCGCACCGGCCTGGATAGCGCGCGCTAAGCGCCTTCAGCGCATCCTCCAGCCGGCGGTCGCCTTGGCCCAGGATCGCAATTTGCAGATCGGGGTGCCTTTCCAGCGCTTCGGGCAGGGCCTGCACTGCAACGTCGGCCATTTTCTGTTCCGTCAACCGGCTTCCCATGGCCATGAGTGGGGCGTCGGCCTCCTCATGCAAACCGAATTCCCGTTGCAGGGCCGCCTTGCAGCGCGCCTTGCGGCTCAGGTCGCGCGCCGAGTACCGCAGGGATCCGAGGTGGGGATCGCGGACCGGATTCCACAGCAGATTGTCGATGCCGTTGGGTATCGGCACCAGATCGGCGGCACGCCGCCGCAACAGGCCTTCGAGACCGCAACCGAAAGCGGGGGTGAGGATTTCCCGGGCATAGGTATGGCTGACGGTCGTGATGCGATCGGCGTAGCGGATCCCCGCCTTGAGGAAATTCAAGCGTCCCCACGCGCAGGCGCCCTCGTCATTGCAGTAGCGTTCGGGTATACCCAGGGAGGCTGCGCATTCCAGCGGGAACTGTCCCTGGAACGCCAGGTTGTGGATGGTCATGATGCTTTTGACGTCGCGCAGCCCGTACTCCCGCAACAGCAGCGGCACCAGCCCCGCGTGCCAATCATGCACGTGCAGGAGATTGGGGCGCGCAACACCGGGAAGGCCGCCGGCCACGCGCACCGCGGCATGGGCCAGCGCCGCATAGCGCACCGCATTGTCCGCATGTTCGCAGCTGTTTTCGTCCAGGTAGATGCCGGGCCTGTCATAGAGCGCGTCGTTTTCCAGCAGCAGAAAGTCCAGTCCGGACTGGGGACAATGCCCAGCGAGAAGCTGGGCTTCGCCTCCTGGCAGGTTGTGCAACGGCGCAACCACCCGGACGCCCTCAAGGCGCTGCCGCACGCCGCGGTAGGCGGGAAGCAGCACTAACAATGGCAGGCCCGCTTCGCGCAGCGCGCGCGCCATGCCCGTGATCGCATCGCCCAGCCCACCTGTCTTGGCCAGGGGAAATGCTTCACCTGCCACTACCAGGGTTCGAATCTTCGCCATGCCAACTCCCTATATGGGGCAGATCGTCAAGCGCGTCCGCCGTAGCGCATTCCTCCGCAAGCGCCGTGCCCGCTCCGGAGGCACCGCAGGCGCGCTGCGGGCGGGAATGCCATTTGCTGATTACGGCGTTCTGCGAATTGCGGGCGTACGTAGGGAGAATCGGATGAAAACAGTGGCGGACTTTGTGCTGGAGCGGCTATCCCAATGGGGAGTCAGGAGGATCTATGGCTATCCCGGGGACGGCATCAATGGCCTGATTGGCGCGTTCGGGCGCACCGAGGAGCCATTGACGTTCATCCAGGCCCGGCACGAAGAAGCGGCCGCATTCATGGCGTGCGCCCATGCCAAGTTCACGGGGCAGGCGGGCGTTTGCCTGGCGACCTCAGGCCCTGGCGCCATCCACCTGCTGAATGGCCTGTACGACGCCAAGCTCGATCATCAACCGGTGGTCGCCCTGGTTGGCCAACAGGCGCGCAGCGCCCTGGGCGGCGACTATCAGCAAGAGGTTGATCTGATCAGCCTCTTCAAGGACGTGGCGCATGATTACGTGCAGATGGCCACCACCGCGGAGCAGGCGCGCCACATGATCGACCGCGCCATGCGTATCGCCATGGAGCGCCGCAGTGTGACCTGCGTCATTTTTCCAAACGATGTGCAGGATTTGCCGGCGGTGGAAAAGCCCGCCCGGGAACATGGCAATGTTCCCACGGGCATCGGCGTGACATCGCATGCCGGGGTGCCCGGCGAAGCCGCGCTACGCAATGCCGCCGACATACTTAACCAGGGCGAACGCGTGGCCATGCTGGTCGGGGCCGGCGCGCTTGACGCCGGCCCCGAGCTGCGCGAAACCGCCGAACGATTGGGCGCAGGCGTAGCCAAGGCGCTGCTGGGCAAGGCGGTCCTGCCTGACAGCCTGCCGTACGTCACCGGTTGTATCGGCTTGCTGGGGACGCAGCCCAGCTGGGACATGATGAACGAGTGCGACACCTTGCTGATGGTAGGCACGTCGTTTCCCTATTCGGAGTTCCTGCCGCCAGAGGGGCAGGCCAGGGCTGTGCAGATCGACCGCGATGGCCGCAAGCTCAGCCTGCGCTATCCCGTCGAGCTAGGCCTGGTCGGCGACAGCCGGCTGACCCTACAGGCCCTGATTCCCTTGCTGCAGGCCAAGACCGCGCGCCGCTGGCGCGAACGCATCGAGGGCAAGGTCGCGAAGTGGCACGAAACCGTCACGGCACGCGCCATGGTGGACGCGCGGCCGCTGAATCCGCAGCGCCCCTTCCTGGAGTTGTCGCGACGGTTGCCGCCGCGTGCCATTCTTACCTGCGATTCCGGGTCCGCCGCAAACTGGTATGCGCGCGACATTGCCATGCGTGAAGGAATGATGGGCTCGGTGTCGGGCGGACTGGCCACCATGGGCTGCGGGGTGCCTTATGCGCTCGCCGCCAAGTTAGCCCATCCCGACAGGCCCGTCATTGCGCTGGTCGGCGACGGCGCCATGCAGATGCTGGGCATGAATGAACTGATCACCATCGCCCATCGCTGGAAAGACTGGTCCAACCCGACTCTGGTCGTCATGGTGCTGAACAACGGAGACCTCAACCTGGTCACGTGGGAGCAGCGCGTCATGGGCGGCGATCCCCGCTTTGCGGCTTCGCAATGGCTGCCGGACTTCTCCTACGCGGAATACGGCCGCTTGCTCGGCCTGGAAGGCATACGCGTGGACAGCGCGGATAAGGTCGGAGACGCCTGGGACCAGGCCCTGGCCGCGACACGCCCGGTGGTGCTGGAAATGGTGACCGACCCCGAGATGCCGCCCTTGCCCCCACATATCCCGCTCAAGCAGGTAGGGGCGTATTTCCAGGCGTTGCGCAAGGAAGAGGCCGCCGCAGGCGGCGCCGCCCTGCGCGCGACCCTCAAGCAATGGTGGGCGGGCTGACCCCGCGACCGCGGCGGTCCGCCCGCGCCGAATGCACATTTCTCCAGGAGCACGTCACATGACCAAGACCACGCCTCCGACACCTGCCCAGCCTGGGGCGGACAAGCCATCGAGCCCGGAGCAGCACCCGGCGGAGCAGCCCAGGCCCGATCCTGCCGGGCAGGAAAAGGACCAGCACGGCCGCTGGCCGCCAGACAGCCTGCCCAATCCCATGCCCGGACTGGATCCGCAACAAACCCCCGGCATAGACAGGCTCGACGCGCCGCAGCTTGCGGCCGTTCCGAGCACCCGTTTTTTTCACCAGGAGCATCTATGAACAAGCACCACGGACTTCGAGACATGTTTCAACCGGCCGACAACTCCACCCGCACGATGCGCGAGCTGATCTCGGGAACGGAGGCGCTGCTGCGCAGCACCGCAAGCTATGGAGGATCCGAGATCGAGGCAGCGCGCGATACGCTCAAGCAACAACTGGAGGCAGCGCGCGAACACGCAAAGGGCTGGGAACGAGCAGCCTGGGAGCGCGCCCGGCATGCGTCGCATGCCGCGGACGAATACGTGCATGAGAACGCATGGAAAAGCCTGGCTGGCGCCGCCCTGATCGGAGTGCTCGCGGGCGTGTGCCTCATGTCCGACCATTGGCGCCGTTGAGCGCCTAATCCTTTTTGCCCATTGATGATATCGGGCGTTTCCAGGACCATGCACGGATTGTGCCGCACCTCGGGAATCCACGATGAGCCTCAACCCAGCCGCGCCCCGCCGCAAGTCGGCGTGGGGCAGTGCACTGGCGGTCCTGACCCTGATCGCGGCCGTGGCCGTCGTGCTGGCCTTTGCCGCCTTGCGGATCGCCGAGCAGCGCATTGAGAACATGCTGGGCCCGCGGGGCCAGGTTGGCCACGTCGAGGTGGGGTACTCACAGGTAATACTGCGGGACGTGACCATATCCGGCGGCACCGGCCAGGCCGGCGCCCGGGCCCGACACGTGGTCCTGGAGCCGGAATGGTCCGCTTTTCTTCGCCATGAGGCAGTCTTCAAGACGGTGACTATCGAAGGCTTTGACTTCACGGTGGTACGCAAGACGAATGGCGACATGGACATCGCGCCAGCGCTGCAGTCCTCGTTGCGAGCGGGCGAGGGCGGCGATGGCCAGGCCCGACGTCACACGCCGATCCGCATCGCTGAGCTGATCCTGCGCGACGGCCGCCTGGATTTCGAGGACGCCGCGGTGTCCCGGCCCGCGCACCGGATTCCGTTCTCAGGCGTGCAGGCGCGCCTGCGTCCCCTGACCATTCCCGGCGACGGCTCGCGCAGCGACATGGAGTTCGAAGGAAAAATCGAAGGCAACCGCAATGGCGCGGCCACGGTGCGCGCGCAAGGCTGGCTAGTGGTGGGCGGCACGGACGCCGACATCAAGGTCGCCGTGCGCAACATGGATATCCAGCACGCCGCGCCCTATCTGGCGGACAATGGCGCCTCCTCGCTGGCCGCGGGCGCCATGGATCTGGACATGCGTACCGCCATTGCCAAGCGCCAGCTTCAGGCCACGGGTACGGTGGCGCTGCGAGGATTGCGGTTCAGCGGGAACGGCGACCTGTTTTCCCTGCCGCGCAAGGCGGTCTTGGCGGCGCTCAAGGACCAGAGCGGCACGCTGCGCTTCGAGTTCGCCCTGGCAGGCGACCTGGACAACCCCAAGTTTTCCGTTACCCGCGGCTTTACCGCTCAGGTTGCGCGGGGGTTCGGTCATGCGATCGGGGTCGGCGCGGAAGGGGCGGCGGAGGGCGTCACCGGCGCGGTAAAGGAACTGGGAAATGCCTTGTCGGACCTGCTGACGCCTAAGCCTTGAAGGACTCGCGCGCGCTCTTGGGAGGATCTCCATCCCTGGGCCGGCCGGCTGGCAAGCGCTTGCGTCGCAGCTTGAACTCCATGACTGCAAAGGCGACCAGTGCGAGGAACAGCGGCCCAAAGGCGTAAAGCGCCCGATAGGCGAGCGCGGCGCCCAATACTTCCGCGGCCGGAATCCCGGGAGCCAACGTGGCCACGAAGATCGCCTCCGTGGTGCCCAAGCCGCCCGGCACCCGGATGATCAGCGCGGCAAAGCTGGCGCACAGCAGGATGCCCAGCACGGCGGGATAGCTGGCCTTGCCCTGCAGCAGCAGGTAGATGATGGCGCCCATGATGGCCCAGGACAGCACGGCAACGGCACTTTGCGCCACTGCCATCATCCCCCTTGGCAACACGGCGCGCTGCCCCATCCAGGTCCAGGAGCGCCGCCTGGCCCGCGCGCATATGGCCACGTAGCCGGCCGCCAGCAACAGCAGCGCCGCGCCCAGCGCGCGCAGCAGATTCGAGCCGATCGCCCAGCCTTGAGGCACGGGCACGGCGCCCGAGGCAAACAGAATCCCGGCGATCCACGCATAGCCTATCCAGTTGGTCACCGCCGAGAACAAGGCCACGCGCGTCGCCACCGACTTGCGGCAGCCCAGGCGAGCGTAGAGCCGCAGGCGCGCGCCCAGGCCGCCGAGCAGCACGCCCAGGCTGAGATTCAGGGCATAGCTCATCATCGCTACCCCCAGGACCTTGGGCCACGGCAGGGAATGGCCGGTGTAGCGCTTGCTCAACAGATCCATCCCGCCATAGACGAGGTACCCCGCCACGACCAGGGCGGCCGCCTCCGCAATGGTGCCTTGCGGAATCTTGCGCATGGCGATCCACACCTGCGGCCAGTCTATCGAGCGGCCCAGGTAATACAGCAATGCCGCCACCAGGACCAGCACCAGCGCGGGCAGGGCGCGCTTGAGCCGGGGCCAGCGATGCCGCCATGCGCGTGTCAGCGTGGAACGGAAGACTCTCATGCCGACTCCCGTTGCGGTTCTATCGGGATGGATTTCAAACGCGGCTTATGGGCGGGCAGGCTGCCGGCCCAGGCGGGAAAGCGCCTCAGAAAGTGGAACACCACCACGCCGATCCACAGGCGCCGCAAACGCCGCGACGATCCCGCTGGCAGCTCGATGCGCCGGCAGTCCTGCTCTATCAGCCGATCCAGGCTGCCGCGCAGCGCGGCGTTCAGCCCGGCGTCGCGCGCCACGACGTTGGCCTCCAGATTCAGCGCCAGGCTGAGCGGATCCAGGTTGCTGGAGCCTATCGTGCTCCAGTCGCGGTCCACGCAAGCCACCTTTCCGTGCAGCGGCCGCTTGCAGTATTCATATATTTCCACGCCCGCATCGATCAGGTAGTCGTACAGCATCGTGGCGGCCAGGCGCGCGACCAGCACATCAGGTTCGCCCTGCAGCAGCAGCCGCACGCGCACGCCGCGGCGGGCGGCGTTGGCCAGGTCATGCAGCAGTTGGTACCCGGGAAAGAAGTAGGCATTGGCGATCAGCACGTCCTCGCGCGCGGCACGCACGCCGGCCCGGTAAAAGCGCTCGATATCGGTCTGGTGTTCGATGTTGTCGCGAACCACCAGGCGGCCGCCGCCATCACCCGAGGGCATCGGATCCAGGTAGGCGGGCCGCCGACGCCCGCGTGTCCGTGCGCCACCGGCAAGCGCTGCGCGAGCGAAATCCGCGATGTCGGTTGCCAGCGGTCCTTCCAGCCGCACGGCATAGTCCTGCTTGGCCTCCGGGCCATAGTCGGGCAAGTGGTCGGCCGAAAAATTGATGCCGCCGACGAAGGCGATCCGGCCGTCCACCGCCACGATCTTGCGGTGCATGCGCCTGAACACATTCGTGCGCACGCCCAGGAAGCGTGGACGGGGGTCGAACACGTGCACGCGGACACCGCTTTCGGTCATGGCGCCGACGAAGTCTTCGCTCAGTTCGTCCGAGCCATAGCCGTCCACCGTCAGGTCCACGCTGACGCCGCGGCGCGCGGCCGCGATCAAGGCGCGCTGGAACTCCTGGCCCACGGCATCCTCGAAGAGGATGAACGTTTCCACCAGCACCTCGCTGCGCGCCGCCTCGACCGCTTCCAGCACCGCCGGGAAGTAGTCGGTGCCATTCTCCAGCAGCGTGTACTGGTTGTGCTCGCGCCAACGCAAGTTCATAGGGCGATCTCCGCGCAGATAGGCACGTGGTCGGACAGCCGCGACCAGACCCGCGAAGCCAGCGGCACCGGCTGCCAGTCGCGCACGCTGCGCACGTAGATGCGGTCCAGCCGCAGCAAAGGCCAGCGTGCGGGAAAAGTGCGGGCAGGGCGGCCCAGGCGCGACGTGTAGACCTCGCGCGTGCCGCAGTCGCCCATCAGGGCGTCGGCCCGCAGGCGCCAATCGTTGAAGTCACCGGCGATCAGCAGCGGCTCGTCGGCGGGCACGCCGTGGGCGACCAGTTCGCACAAGCGGCGCAACTGCTGGCCCCGATGGCCTTCCAGCAGGCCCAGGTGCACGCATATCGCATGGACGGGGGTGGGCAGCGACGGCACCCTGAGTACGCAATGCAGCAGACCCCGTCCCTCGTGTCCGTGGACGGTCACATCATGGTTCTCGTGGCGTTCGATGGGATACCTCGACAGAAGGGCATTGCCATGGTGTCCCGCCGGGTAGACCGCATTGCGCCCATAGGCGAAATCCGTCCACAGCGAATCCGCCAGAAACTCATACTGCGAGGAGGCGGGCCAGGCACTGTGCCGCTCCGCGTGTCCCTGGTGTTCACCCAGCACTTCCTGCAAAAACACGATGTCGGGACTCGCCGTTCTCAACGCCTCGCGCAGCTCATGCAGCATGAAGCGCCGGTTAAAGCTGGTGAAGCCCTTGTGCGTATTGACGGTGAGCACAGTCACCGTCGTGGCGTCGATATAGTGCGTAGAGGACATGGACGCTCCGGATGGGTCGATCCGCACTGCGGAGCAATCCCCGTTCCCGAAACGTAAAGAGAGGTAACCACGATGGTGCCTAAACACCGATCGGCACAAACCGAATGAGCAAATGAGAAATGCGCAGTTCCCAGAGAGGCCGCCCCGGCCTACGATCCACAGCTTCTTCCTGGTGAACGACTCATGACCGAATTGCTGCGCATCCAGAACCTGACCGTGGACCTGCCGCCAGGCGCCGACCGGCCGCATGCGTTGAAGGATCTGTCGCTGACCCTCGATGCAGGCGAAATCGTTTG
Source organism: Achromobacter sp. D10 (assembly GCF_035282245.1). Taxonomy (NCBI): domain Bacteria; kingdom Pseudomonadati; phylum Pseudomonadota; class Betaproteobacteria; order Burkholderiales; family Alcaligenaceae; genus Achromobacter; species Achromobacter sp. D10. The sequence continues at coordinate 438,148 of NZ_JAYJLE010000004.1, read as the reverse complement.
CGTCGTCGGAGAAAGCGGCTCAGGCAAGTCGCTGACCGCGGGCGCAATCCTCGGCCTGCTGCCTCAGGACGTGCGCGCAAGCGCCGGCCAGATACTGTGGGAGGGGCAGGACCTGCTACGGCTGCCGCCCGACGCGCTGCGCAAGCTTCGCGGCAAACGCATCGGCATGATCTTCCAGGAACCGATGACTGCCCTTAATCCGCTGCGCACCATCGGCGACCAGATTGCTGAAGTGTTCCGCACCCATACAAGCTTGCCGCGCAAGGAAGTCCGGCGCCGCACGCTGGATTTGCTGGAATCCGTGCGCTTGCCGGACCCGGCGCGGGCGATGGACGCGTACCCGCACGAGCTGTCTGGTGGACAACGACAGCGCGCCATGATTGCCATGGCGCTGGCTTTGGAGCCGGCGCTGCTCATCGCGGACGAACCCACCACCGCGCTGGACGTAACGACCCAGGCGCAAATCCTGCACCTGATCCACGATCTGCAGCGCCGCAAGGGCACGGCCGTGCTTTTCATCACCCACGACTTCGGCGTGGTCGCCGAGATCGCGGACCGTGTGGCCGTGATGCAACGCGGTGAACTGGTGGAAAGCGGGGCGGCGGAACAGGTGCTGGAACACCCGCGGCATCCGTACACGCGTGCGTTGATCGCGGCGGTGCCGCCATTGGCGCCGCGCGCCGCCTCCAGCGCCGAAGTCGCCCGGCAAGACGAAGCGCCGGCCATCCTGCGCGCGCAGGGCGTATCCAAGACATATCGCAAACGTGGATGGTTCGGCCGTCCCGGCCATGAAACGCGCGCGCTGGATGACGTGACGCTGACATTGAAGGAGGGGGGCACGCTGGGCATCGTAGGCGAAAGCGGCTCGGGCAAGTCCACGCTCGCGCGCGCCTTGCTGGGGCTGGCGCCACCGGATGCGGGCGGCATCGCTTTGGCTGGCGAACCGCTGGCGCTGAATGGCGCTGCGGCGCGGCGCGAGCATGCGCGGCGGGTGCAGATGGTGTTCCAGGACCCCTATGGCTCGTTGAATCCGCGCCAGCGCGTGGGAGAAATCGTGGCTCGCGGCCCGATCGTGCACGGCACCCCCCGGCGCGAGGCGCTGGCGCGGGCCCGGGAACTGTTTGAATTGGTGGGGTTGTCGCCCGACGCCGTGCGACGCTATCCGCACGAGTTTTCGGGCGGCCAGCGTCAGCGGGTGGGACTGGCAAGGGCGCTGGCCATGCGGCCGCGCGTGCTGATCGCGGACGAGCCGGTGTCGGCGCTGGATGTGTCGGTACAGGCGCAGGTGTTGGCGTTACTGGCACGGCTGCGCGAACAATTGGGGCTGTCCATTCTCTTCATCACCCATGACTTGCGCGTCGCTGCGCAGGTCTGCGATGACATCGCGGTCATGCAGAACGGAAGGGTGGTGGAAGCGGGCGCTTGCGCCCAGGTGTTCGGGCGGCCCTCGCACCCCTACACGCAGGCTTTGCTGGCCGCCGTGCCGGGACGCCGCTGGGACCCGGCCACGGTAGCCTTGCGCCAAGCTGCCTAATTTCCTGCGCTGACGGACCGCGAACGCTACACCGTGCGGGCCGCCCAGAACGCCGTGCGCACGGCGGGCGAAGCTGCAATGCTGGCGGTGACCCGGTCCAGGTCCAGTTCGTCCACCGACGCTTCGCTGAGTGCAGCCTCGATCTCCACCTCGTTCTCGCCGAATTGGTCGATCTTCAATTCGGATAGCGGCAATTGCTCGGTTTCCAGCACGTCTTCCAGCACGGTCATGGCCGCCTGGCGCTGGTCCACGTTTGCGATGACATGTATCACGGTCGTCACTTCAGTGGTCTGGGAATCCACCGGCTGGCGGTTGACGTAGCTGACCACCGGACGCAGCAAGGTATTTGCGGCAAGCACAAACGCCGTGGCGGCGATGGCTTCCAGGATCAGCGATGCGCCTGCGCACGCCCCGATGGCGGCCGAGCCCCACAACGTGGCGGCGGTGTTCAGGCCGCGTATGCTGCCGCCTTCGCGCATGATGGCGCCCGCGCCCAGGAATCCCACGCCCGAAACCACATAGGAAATAACGCGCGAACCGCCGTCGGCGCCGCCCACCCGGAACGCCAGGTCCACGAAAATGGCGGCGCCCACCGCCACCAGCACATTGGTGCGCAAGCCCGCCGTGCGTTGGCGAAACTGGCGCTCGAAGCCCACCACCGAACCCAGGATGAAGGCGGTCAGCAGGCTGACCAAGGTGTTGGCAAGCGTAAGGAGTTGGATGTTTTCGAAGTTCTTCATTTTCTGCTCGATGCTTCAGCACGTATGAAAAGGGTGCGCGGCCGCTCAGGGCAGGCGCCAGATCGAACGCAGGACCAACAGCAGCCCCGCCAGCCAGATCAACGCCAGCGCCACGACGCGCGCAATCATCAAGGTTTTGTACGGATCTTTCATGACAGCCTCCCGGCAACCGCCCTGGACCGGGCCGGCTTCAGGCCGGCAGTACGGCAATGGCCGCACCCGACTCGCATTCCCAGTGCACGCGGCGCACATAGGGGCTCTGCCCGAGACGTAGCGCGATTGCGCCCAGCAGGTTGCGCAGGTGGGGCGGGCAGTGCAGCGTGACGACAGTCGACGCCAGCTGGTCCGGTTCGGCGCGTGAGATCCGCACGGCCAGTACGCGCAGATCCAGGTCGCGCAGTTCGTAATAGAGTTGCTTACGCAATGCGTTGAGCGTGTCGCCCACGCTGACGATGGTGAATTGATAGACCGGCGCGGTGGCGGTCGGAGTGGCCTGGGTTGCGCGGGTCCGGTCCAGGAATGGCAGGAATTGCTTGATACGCATGGTCGTCTCCTAAGCGGGGGAGTACGGTGGAAAGTCCACATGCATGCGCCGCCACGCCGTGCGCACGCGCGCCACGGGGCGCGACGCGTCGCGTCGGCAAGCAGTAGGGGATTGGGCTGGGGCGGTCCCGCGCGATACGGGACCGTAGAGCCGGTTCCTGGCTTCAGGCAGGACCGGCGCGGACTATTTCCGCGGATCCTGCGTCAAGCGGCGCTTGCAGTCGTGTATTGACTACATCCGTCGTTGTCCACATTGATCTCGGGTGAGTTGAAAGTGCCGGGAGTATATCGCCGACCTAGGGTAAACACCAGGAAAATCCCGCATGAGCAGGAGCGGGCACCGCTGCGGGAGTGGGGGTGGCCCGGATGCGCGCCCAAGGGTATTCAGGTAGTATTCAGTTTCCCGTAAGAAAGAGAGCAGGGCGAACGCTCCCCCCATGCGCTGCACAGGCAGCCCAGAGCGGTTCGCCATTTATGACTGAAGACCCACCCCCTAGCAGGGCGCCGCAAGCAAGCCGGCGCCCGACGCCCCATCTTTCCGCCACGGCTCGGGCGCACAGCCCCCACGCCGACTCCCTGCACGCCGCTGCGGCCACGCCGCGTCTGGGCGGCCGCGCTCCGCCGCCAGCCCCGGGGCCTGTTCATGCCCGTTCCAAGCCTCTGGCGCGCACCTGCGGCGCGCTCTTCTTGATCCCGTCCGGCGCCCCTAGGCGCGCGGCCCCGATTTGCATGGAATATCGATGATTTTCGACTGGATGTCCGACCCCACCGCCTGGCTCGGCCTGGCGACCCTGGTCGTGCTTGAAATCGTGCTGGGTATCGACAACCTGGTGTTCATTGCCATCCTGGCGGACAAGCTGCCGCCCGCGCAGCGCAACCGCGCGCGCTTGATCGGCCTGACGCTGGCGATGGTGATGCGCCTGGGCCTGCTGGCCAGTATCGCGTGGGTGGTCACGCTGACCGAACCGATGTTCACGTTGCTGGGCGCCGAGATCTCGGGACGCGACCTGATCCTGATCCTGGGCGGCCTGTTCCTGCTGTTCAAGGGCACCATGGAGCTGCATGAACGCGTGGAAGGCAGCGCCAGCCATGACCAGGGACAGAAGCCGCAACATGCCGTGTTCTGGCAGGTGATCCTGCAGATCGTGGTGCTGGACGCCGTGTTCTCGCTGGACTCGGTGATCACGGCCGTCGGCATGGTGCAGGATCTCAGCATCATGATGATCGCCGTCGTCGTCGCCATGGCCGTGATGATGTTGGCAAGCCGTCCGCTGATGAGCTTCGTGGGCCGCCATCCCACGGTGGTGATCCTGTGCCTGGGCCTCTTGCTGATGATCGGCTTCAGCCTGGTGGCCGAAGGCCTGGGCTTCCATGTGCCCAAGGGTTATCTGTATGCCGCCATCGGCTTCTCGATCCTGATCGAGCTCTTCAACCAGCTGGCGCGCCGCAACCGCGCCCGGGGCACGCATGCCCTGGGCCGCCGCCAGCGCACCGCGCAAGCCGTGCTGCGCCTGCTGCGCGCCGGCCGCAAGGGCGAGGCGGCGGGGCAGGCGGACGAGGTTGCCGCGCTGGTCGACGGCGCGGATGATGAGCCGGCCTTCGCGCCGGAGGAAAGCACCATGATCGAACGCGTGCTCTCCATCGGCGGGCGGGATGTCCGCTCCATCATGGTGCCGCGCGGCGACATGGTCTGGCTGGATGTCGCCGACACCCCGGAGGCCATCGTGCGCAAATTCGGCAGCGGCCATTCGCGCCTGCCGTTGTGCGCGGGCGATCCGGCCAACGTATTGGGCGTGCTGCACTTCAAGGACCTGCTGCCGCTGCTGCAGAACCCGGGCCCGATCGATCTGGTGGAGCTGGCCCGCGAACCGCGCTATGTAATGGAAACCATGCCCGTGCTCAAGGTGCTGGACGAGCTGCGCGCGTCGCGCGACCACATGCTGATCGTGGTGGACGAACATGGCGTGTGCGAAGGCCTGATCACGCCGATGGACGTGTTGACCGCCGTCGCGGGCGACCTGCCCGAACACCAGGAAGACCAGGCCGAAGCCTTGCAACTCGCCGACGGATCGTGGCTGCTGGAAGGCCGGCTGGCGGTGGCCGAAGCAGCGCGCTTGCTGGATGCGTCCGCGCTGGCAGAGGAGTATCCCGACGCGACGCTGGCCGGCTGTCTGTTGCGCGCCGCCGGACGGATTCCTGAAGCGGGGGATGCAATCACGTGGCGTGACTGGCGCTTCGAAATCACCCGCCGCGATGGCCTGCGGATCGACCAGGTACGCGCCAGCCTCGTGCGTCAGGAGATCGAGCAAGCGCAGTGATTGATGACGCCGATGGCGTCTGCATGAAAAGGGGATGCCGCCGGCATCCCCTTTTTTTTGAATCGCCTGCGACCCTGTGGCGTGCCGGTATCCAACACCTTTCGCGGGACTGAAAGCCGGGCGCTCACTGACTGGCGGGCCCAGCTTGGTGAAAGCAAAACTCTGTGAGAATATTGCGACAGATTTCTCGACTTATGATTTCGGCCCTCATTGCTGAAATCGGCGTTTCCATACGGCGTGTCTTTGCATTTTGTTATCTCTTGCCGAGGTACATAGCATGGGCAGTACGAGGTCTGCATTCAGGAAAATCACAGCCAGCAGGACAGCGGCCGGAATGACCGTCTGCGCAATGTCAGTCTTGCCTGCGGCGGCCTGGGCGACGGAAGGCGCCCTGGGGCGCCAGATTACCGGCACCAACGTACAGCCCAACGCCGGCATCGTGTCTCCAGAACCGATCTGGGCCGTCAACTTCTCTCAAATCTACCTGGACGGCACCGTGGGCGGCAGCCGCGAAGTGCCCATAGGAGGCCGCACCTCGCTCGGCCTGGACGCGAAGGTGGCGTTCACGCTGGCCACCATCCTCAAGACATGGGATACCGGGCCGGGCCCCTGGAACTTCGCGTCCAGCTTTACGCTGCCCTACGTCTGGAACAAGGTGAATTCCACCGTGGCGGGGGCTGGCGGGCGCAGCGTAAGCCAGAGCGACACCGCCTCGAACCTGTTCGATCTGTACTTCTCGCCCATCATCGCGGGTTACCACTTTTCGGAAACCTCGCACATGGCGCTCAGCCTGAACATCTGGGCACCTACCGGCAAGTACAACGCCGACGACATGGCCAACCCCAGCCTGAACAATTGGACCTTCATTCCGCAGGTGGCCTATACCAAGATATTTCCGGAGGCGGGCTTTCAACTCGACACCGTCGCCGGCATCCAGTTCTACACACGCAACAACGCCACGGACTACCGCAACGCGCCGCTGTTCAGCATGGATGTGATGGGCCGCAAGCTATTCAGCAACGGCGTCAGCGCGGGCCTGATCCTGGGCACCATCCAGCAACTGGGCAGCGATTCCGGCCCGACGGCCGATCGGCTCAACGGCTTCAAAGGGCGCGATTGGGCGCTGGGTCCCATCGTGACCTATGACAGGAAACTGGCGGACAAGCGCTCTTTGTCCCTGGGCCTGCGCTGGGTGCCCACCATCAGCAGCACGAAGCGTCTGGACAGCAATGACACGGTGATGGCGACCGCGACGCTGGTGTTCTGAACGCAGCACGATTTCAAGGGGCAGCCAGCCCCGGGGGAGCGGCGCCGCCGCCCCTGAACCGTTAGCTTTTGGGTGATAGGAATGGCAAAGCAAACACAAGGGAAGGCACGCTTGGCTGGCGCATTGCTGCTGGCCGGCGTGGTGCTCGGCGCGGGCGCTGGCACGGCCTATTTGCTCATGGGCAAGGAGGCTGGACCGCAGGCCGTGAAGGTCGTGCTGGGCGACGGCAAAAGCGGCCCGGCCGGCATGGCCTGGATACCGGGGCGCGAATTCCTGATGGGCAGCGACCATCGGCTGGCCCAACCCAACGAAATGCCGGCGCACAAGGTATCGGTCAGCGGTTTCTGGATGGACGTGAACGACGTCACGAACGCGCAGTTCCGGCGCTTTGTCGAGGCCACGGGCTATGTCACGACCGCCGAGCAGAAGCCGCGGTGGGAAGACCTGCAGGTGCAGTTGCCGCCCGGCACGCCCCGTCCGGACGACAGCCTGCTGGTGCCAGGCGCCATGGTGTTCGTCGGCACCGAAAGCGAAGTGTCCCTGCGCGATTATTCTCGCTGGTGGCGCTACGTGCCGGGCGCGAACTGGCGCCATCCGCAAGGCCCGGGCAGTTCCATTGCAGGCAAAGACGACCACCCGGTGGTGCAGGTGTCGTACCAGGACGCCGTGGCCTATGCCAAATGGGCGGGCAAGCGTCTTCCCACCGAATCCGAATGGGAAATGGCCGCGCGCGGCGGACTGGAGCAGGCCACCTACGCGTGGGGCGAGGAACTGCTGCCGCAGGGCAAGGCCATGGCCAATATCTGGGACACGCAGCAGCGGCAGCCTTTCCCCGTCGTGAAGGATGAAAAGGTACAGGTCGGCACCATGCCGGTGGGAAGCTTTTCTCCCAATGGCTATGGCCTGTACGACATGGCTGGCAATGTGTGGCAGTGGACCGCGGATTGGTACCGCGCCGACGCGTTCAAGATCCAGGCGCAGTATCGCCAGCCTCCGGCGGATCCGGCCGGCCCTGCCGACAGCTTCGACCCCGATGACGGCATCGTCCCGCCCGCGGCGCCCAAACGCGTGACGCGCGGCGGCTCGTTTCTTTGCAGCGATACCTATTGCATCAGCTACCGCACCAGCGCCCGGCGCGGCACGGACCCGATGAACGGGATGTCGCATCTGGGCTTTCGCACCGTCATGACGCCCCAGCAATGGAAGCTGGCTCAGACCGCGAGAAACGGTATCGCCAGCCGCTGATCCGATAAGCCATCCTTCACGCAGGAGAAGCAATGCCGATGAGCAACCGCGACAGCATCCTGGAGTTGGAGCGCGCCATCGCGCGCTCGGTGCTGGGCCAGGGCGCCGTCATCCGCGAAGTGCTGCTGGGCCTGTTGGCCGACGGCCATTTGCTGCTGGAAAGCCTGCCCGGACTGGCCAAGACGCGCACGGTCAAGACCTTGGCGCAACACCTGGCCGCCGCCATGAGCCGCATCCAGTTCACGCCCGACCTGCTGCCTTCGGACATCACGGGCGCCGAGGTGCTGCAGCAGGACGCGCAGGGCAATAGCCGCATCCAGTTTCAGCAGGGACCGCTGTTCGGCAACCTGATCCTGGCCGACGAGATCAACCGCGCGCCCGCCAAGGTGCAGGCGGCGCTGCTGGAAGCCATGGAAGAGAGGCAGATCACGGTGGCGGGCACGACCCACCGCATGCCGCAGTTGTTCATGGTGCTGGCCACCCAGAATCCGATAGAACAGGAGGGCACCTATCCGTTGCCCGAAGCGCAGATGGATCGCTTCATCATGAAGATCGTGCTGGACTATCCCGATGCCGACAGCGAAAAGCAGATGCTGGCCTTGTTGCGGGGCGAAGCGCGCCAGGACGCGGGAGAACCCGGCCTGCGGCTGACGCAGGAAGCCCTGTTCGCTTGCCGCGCGGAGGTCGATAAGGTGCATGTATCCGAGGCGCTGGACCAATACCTGGTGGACCTGGTCAACGCGACCCGCCGCCCGGCGGAACATGACCCGGATCTTGCGCGCTGGGTCCAGGTGGGGGCCAGCCCGCGTGGCGCGATCGCGCTGGACAAGGTGGCGCGCGCCCACGCCTGGCTGTCCGGACAGGACTTTGCCTCGCCCGACGACGTGCGCGGCGTGGCCAGACCGGTGTTGCGGCATCGCCTGCATCTGTCCTATGACGCCGTGGCCGACGGCATCACGGCGGACCACGTGATAGACAAACTGCTGGACACGGTCGCGATACCGGTCTGAACCCGCCATGGCCTCCGCCGCTCCCCCTCCGGAAGTGCAGGTCCGCATCGCGGACCTGATGGCGTTGGAGCCCGCCGCGCGCGGCCTGGGCTTCTTCAGCCGCCAGCCGGTGCGCAGCATCCTTGCCGGCCAGCATGGTTCGCGCTTGCGCGGACGCGGGCTGGATTTCGAGGAATTGCGCCGCTACCTGCCCGGAGACGATCTGCGCCAGTTGGACTGGCGCGCGTCCCAACGGTTGGGCAAGCCCTACGTGCGTACCTACAGCGAAGAACGCGACCGTCCGTCGCTGGTGGTGGTGGACCAGCGCATGGGCATGTATTTCGGCTCGGTGCGCAACTTCAAATCAGTGGTGGCGGCGCGCGTGGCCGCGCTTTCCGCCTGGATGGCCTTCCAGGCCGGCGACCGGGTAGGGGGCCTGGTGTTCAGCGATGCGGGCATGGACAATGTGCGCCCGCTGCGCAGCCGTGAACGCATCCAGGCCTTGTTTGCCGCCATCGCGCGCCGCAGTCAGTCCATGCGCGCCGATCAACCCGACGTGGACGCTTCTGGCCGCCTGAACCAGGCGCTGGAGGGCGCGCTGGCGCACGCACCGCACGATTGCCTGGTGTGCCTGATCAGCGACTTCGCCGGCGCGGATGATACGACCCTGCGCCTGTTGCGTACGCTGGCGGCGCATAACGACGTGGTCGCCACGCTGGTGTACGACCCGCTGGCGCTGCGCATTCCGCTGCGCGGCCGGCTGGTGGTGACCCAGGGTGAGTTGCAGGTGGAGGTGGCGGCGGACCGCAAGCAGGTGCGAGAGCCCCTGTCGGCATTTTTCTCCGGGCGCCTGCACGACGTGGCGGAACTGCTTCGACGCAGCCGTGTGCCGCTGCTATCCATCGACACGGCGGAGGACACCGCGACGCAGCTGCGCCGCGAACTGGGCCGCCACGCAAGCCGCCCGCCACCCCGGGAGCGCACGTGAACGCCGACGCCACGCCGTCCATCGAACAGCTGCGGCAATTGCCGCTGCCCGCGCCGGTCAGTTATTGGCCGCAGACCTGGGGGTGGCTGGTCGCGCTGGCGGTGGTGCTGGCGCTGGCGGCTTGGGTCGCTTGGCGGGTAGTGCGCCGGCACAGGCGCAACCGCTATCGGCGCGCGGGCCTGCGCATGCTGGAAGCGCTGCGGCTGGCGGCGCAATCCGATCCGCTGGCCGCGCGCGCCTTGCCTGAACTGCTCAAGCGCGTCGGCCTGTCGTCCGTGACCGCGGCGGATCGGGCACGGGTGGGCGCGCTGCAGGGCGCGGAGTGGGTCGCTTACTTGGATAGCGGCAAGGCGGTCTTTCCACCCGATGCCGGCATCCTCTTGCGCGCGCTCGCCTATGCGCCGCCGGATACCCTGCGGGCCATCGATCCCGCGCATTTGCGGCAACTGTTTGCCGCAAGCCGTGTATGGATGGAGAAGCACCATGTGGCGGCTTGAGTATCCCTGGCTGCTCGCGCTGCTGCCGCTGGGCTGGCTGGCGTACCGCTATCTGCCGCCATACGTGCAGCGCCGCAGCGCGGTGCGCATTCCATTCTTCGAATCGGTCGCGCGCAGCACGGGGCAGACGCCGCAGCGTCCCGGCGTGCGCGGCGACCGCTGGCAACTGGCGCTGAACTTCCTGGTTTGGCTGTTCCTGGTCCTGGCCCTGGCGCGGCCCGAACGGGTCGATCCGCCGCTGGAACACCGCCAGCCGGTGCGCGACCTGCTTCTGGCCATCGATATCTCGCAATCCATGGAGACCCAGGACTTCATCGCGCCGGACGGCCGCCGGGAGGACCGGCTGACGGGCGTGAAAACGGTAGTCGGCGAATTCATCGAGCGCCGCAAAGACGACCGGCTCGGGCTCATCGTATTCGGCACGGCGGCCTATCCGCAGGCGCCGCTGACGCAGGACCACGCCACGCTCCAACTGCTGCTGGGTCAAGTCAGCACACGCATGGCCGGTCCCAACACCGCGATCGGCGACGCCATCGGCGTGGCGATCAAGCAATTCGAGCACGCTGGCGAGCACGACCAGGTCCTGATCCTGCTGACGGACGGTAACGACACCGGTAGCGCCGTGCCGCCCGACCGAGCCGCGGCCATGGCCGCCGCGCGCCATATCGTGATTCACACGATAGGCATAGGCGATCCGCAGGCGGAAGGCGAGGAAAAGGTAGATTTCGACGCCTTGCGCGCGATAGCCGCCAAGACCGGCGGCCGCTTTTTCCCCGCACAGGACCAGGCATCGCTGCGGCAGGTCTATGCCGAACTGGACCGGATCACGCCACACGAGGTGCGTGAGCTTCGCCACCAGCCCAAGCAGGATTTCTTCTGGGTGCCGCTGGGGCTGGCGCTGTTGCTGCTGGGAGGGTGGCACCTCCTTGCCGCGCTGCGCGGCTGGCGCCGCGATCCAGGCGGCACCAAGCGAGGCACGGAGGAGGGCGAGTGGAAATCGACCTGAGCGCCTTCCATTTCCTGCGCCCCTGGTGGCTGCTGGCGATTCCGGCCGCGGCCTTGCTGCTATGGCGGCGGTGGGGTGAGGACGGGTATCGCGGATGGCGGAGCAATATTGCGCCCGCGCTGCTGCCATACCTGACCGTGCGCACGCCAGGCAGCCGCGGCCCGCGCCCGGCGCAGATGCTGGCAGTGCTGCTGGCGTTGGGTGGCATCGCCGCTGCCGGCCCGACGTGGCGGCAAGACCGACCGGCCTTCCTGGACAATCTTGCCCCGCTGATCGCGGCAGTGGACCTGTCGCCCTCGATGGACGCGGCCGATCTGCCGCCCAGCCGCCTGGAGGCCGCCAAACGCAAGCTGCGCGACCTGCTGGCACGGCGCGCGGGCGCCAAGACGGGCCTGATCGCCTATGCCGGATCGGCGCACCTGGTGCTGCCGCCCACCGATGATCCGGCACTTCCGGATATGTTCGTCCAGGCCCTGTCGACCGACCTGATCGCTACGCCGGGCAAGGACGCCGCCGGCGCCATTTCCCTGGCTGCAAGCCTGCTGCAATCCGGCGAAGCAGGCGGCACCTTGGTGCTGGTGACCGACGGCGCGGACACGCGCCAGTTGGCCGAGGTTGAACGTCTGGCCCGCGCCAGTTCCTTCCAGATACTGGTGTGGGCAGCAGGCACCCGCGATGGCGGCCTGGTCCGTGACGCCCGGGGCCAGCCCCGCCTGGACGGCCAGGGCAAGCCCCTGCTGGGCAATTTCGACGAGGCTGCGCTGAAACAGCTGGCGCAAGCCGCGCGCGCGCCCCTGGGCAGCCTTACCTTGAACGATGACGACCTGGACTGGGTATCCCTGCACGCGCAGCGCCACTTCCAGGAAGTGCAGGACGCGGACAAGCCGCTGCACTGGAAAGACGCGGGTTACTGGCTGTGCTGGCCCCTGGCCTTGCTGGCGCTATTGGCGCTGCGGCGCGGTTGGAACATCAACTGGACGGCGTGCCTCGTGCTCGCTGCCGGCGGCGCGCTGCACGCGCCTCGGGCGGAAGCGAATCCCCTGGTGGATGCGTTCTTCACGCCCGACCAGCAAGGGCGTTGGGCCTACGAACACCAACGCTATGCCGAAGCCGCGACGCGTTTCACCGATCCTTACTGGAAGGGGCGCGCGGCCTACGACGCGGGCGACTACCAGGCCGCATTGGCTGCCTTCGCCAGGCTGGACACGCCAGAAGGCTATTTCTATATGGGCAATACCCAGGTCCGCTTACGCAGCTACGGCGCCGCGCTTGCTGCCTATGACCAGGCGCTACGCGCGCGACCGGATTTTCCGCAAGCGCGCGAGAACCGGGAGTTGGTCGCCAAGCTGATCGCCGCCGCTGAAACCGAACAGCAGGACGACGACTCGGATAAGCCGGACGAGACCCGCATGGATAACGACAAGGCCGCCGGCAAGATGGTGCGGACCACCGTTACCCAAGCCGCATCCGATGAGGTCTGGTTACGCAACCTGAGCCTGTCGCCGGCGGGTTTCCTGAAGCAGAAGTTCGCCATCGAAGACGCGCGCAAGGCCGCGCCAGCGCAGGGGAGGCAGCCATGATCCGCCGCCATGATCCGCCGCGCCACCTCGGCCTGCTGTTGCTGCTGCTGTCCTTGCTCCTGGCCCTGGCGGCCGGTGTGGCGCACGCCCAATCCGCGGATGCCGCAGCGCAGTTACGAGCCGAGGCGCGCATGGCCCCGGGCGGCCCACTGATGGCGGGCGCCACATCCGTCCTGCAGGTGGACGTGCTGACCTCGACCTGGTTTACCCAACCCCCTCAACTGCCAGCCCTGGATGTTCCTGGCGCGCTGGTCTCGGGGCCGTCGGGCCAGGCCACCATCATCCGCGCCACGATCGGCGGCGTGGCCTACAACGGATTGCGCTTCTCCTATCTCGTCAGCCCCGTAGCGGCCGGTCCCTTGCGTATACCCGTCATCCACGTCAGCGCCCAGGTGGGGCAGGCGTCTGCACCGCTGGCCGCGCAGACGCGTGCGCTGGAGCTGCGGGCCGCGGGACCGCCCGGCGGCCTGGCCGGCCACGCGCTGGCGGCAAGCGCTGTCCAGGCGGCCCAGCAGATCCAGTTTTCGGCCCAGCCGCCCGCCGTGGGCGACCGCGTCAGCCGCGTCATCACGATAGAAGCGCAGGGCGCGCAAGCCATGCTGATCCCTCCGCCCGTTGCCGCCGTTGTACCGGGCCTCAAGCTGTATCCATCGGATCCCCAATTGGCGCCGATCTCGGACAGCAGGGGCGGTTTTGTGGGCGGACGACGCGTGGACCGGCTCGATTACGTGATTGAGCGGGCCGGCGCTTACGAATTGCCTGCGGTAGAGATCCGCTGGTGGAACATTGCGGCCAACAAGGAAGAGCGCGCGGAACTGCCCGCGCAACGCTTCGAGGCGCAGGCGGGCGCCGCTTATCAAACGCCATTTTCGGTCGAGCAGGACCTGCGGGATATGGGGAGGCGAGCGCAGCTGCGTATCCCGGGAGGCTGGCTGGCTCTGGGAGGAGGGCTGGCGGTTGCAGCGCTGGCGGGGTGGCTGGCCGCCCCGTGGATACGGCGGGCGTTCGCTGGCATGCAAAGCGCGCTGCGCGCGCGGCGCCAGCGTTGGCGCGAATCCGAATCTTATGCCGCGATGAGACTGCAGCGCCTGCTTGCCCAACCCCAACCACGCCTGGACGCGCTGTATACGTGGCTGCGCCGCGCTTGCGGCACCGCCACGCTGGCACGGGCAACGGCGAGCCTGGGCCCCGCTCTGCGGCAGCCTGGCGCTGACGCCCTGCGGGCCTGCTACGGCCGCGAGCCCGACGCGGAGCGCGGCTGGCGCGGCTTGCGCGAGGTGTTTCCGCGCTTGCGGCGCGCCTTGCGCGCCCCTCGGCACGCGGCCCGATCGCAGTGCTTGCTTGCCCTGAATCCCCGTCCGGCCAAACCATCACGTGGAACCGCCGACGCCGCGTCCGGCGAACTGCCAGGAGATCTCCCATGACGATGCCTCTGCTTGTCCGGCGCTGGTGCGCGCTGCTGATGCTGCTGCTATTGGCCGGTATGGCGCGCGCGCAGTCGCCGCTGCCGTCCTGGAACGAAGGTCCCTCGCGCCAGGCAATCCTCGGTTTTGTCGAGGCTGTCACTCGCGACGGCAGTCCCGACTACGTGGCGCCGTCCGATCGCATCGCCGTGTTCGACAACGATGGCACGCTATGGAGCGAGCAGCCTCTGTACTTCCAATTGATCTTTGCGCTGGACCAGGTCAAGGCCATGGCCCCGCAGCACCCTGAATGGGCAACGGAGCAGCCCTTCAAAGCCGCGATCGAGGGTGACCGCCAGGCGCTGGCGGCCTCGGGCACCGAAGGGCTGCTCAAGATCGTGGGGGCCACGCACACCAATATGAGCACGCAGGCTTTCAGCGCCGAGGTCAAGCAATGGATCAAGACCGCCCGCCATCCGCGCTTCAAGCAGCCTTACACCAGCATGATCTACGCGCCGATGCTGGAGTTGCTGGACTACCTGCGGAGCAACGGCTTCAAGACCTACATTGTGTCGGGCGGCGAAGTGGAGTTCATGCGCGCCTGGGCCCAAAGCGTCTACGGCATACCGCCCGAGCAAGTCATAGGCACCACTTTCGTCACCGAGTTCCAGATGCGGGACGGCAAGCCAGTACTGATGCGCACGCCCAAGCTGGACTTCAACGACGACGGTCCGGGCAAGCCCGTGGCCATCAATAAATTCATCGGCCGCCAGCCCATCTTCGCCTTCGGCAATTCAGACGGCGATCTGCAGATGCTGCAGTGGACCGCGGCCGGCAGCGGCAAGCGCTTTGCGGGCTTGGTGCACCACACCGACGGCAGGCGCGAATGGGCTTACGACCGCGAATCCAAGGTCGGCCGGCTGGACAAGGCCCTGGACGAAGCGCAACAAAGGGGTTGGGTAATCGTGGATATGGCAAAGGAGTGGAGAAGGGTGTACGCATTTGAAACGCAGTGATTCGTTTACGTGATTGGGAACCGCCCGCAAGGGTAAGGAGAAAGCGATGAACGCAAGAAAACTGTTGAGCGCGGCGCTCTTCGCCGCTGCGGGCCTTGCGGTCCTGGGCGGCGCACAGGCGCAGACCCAGGCGCAAACCCAGGCCCCGCCGGCCAACCAGGGGCAGGAGACTGCGAACGGCAAGAAGCCGAACATCCTGGTGATCTTTGGCGATGACATCGGGCAGGCCAACATCAGCGCCTACACGCATGGGGTGGTGGGTTACACGACGCCCAACATCGACCGGATCGCCAAGGAGGGCACCCTTTTCACCGATTATTACGCCGAGAACAGCTGCACGGCGGGGCGCTCGTCCTTTATCACGGGGCAGTCACCGCTACGCACCGGCTTGTCCAAGGTTGGCATGCCCGGCGCAACCGTCGGACTTCAGAAAGGCGACATCACCATTGCCGAAGCGCTCAAGGCACAGGGCTACACGACAGCGCAATTCGGCAAGAACCATCTGGGCGACCGTGACGAGTACCTGCCGACACGGCACGGCTTTGACGAATTCTTCGGCAATCTCTACCACCTGAACGCCGAGGAAGAGCCCGAACGCCCGTACTGGCCCAAGGACCCCAACGATCCCTACGTGAAGAACTTCTCTCCGCGCGGGGTGATCAAGGCCACTGCCGATGGCAAGGTGCAGGACACCGGGGCGCTTACGACCAAGCGTATGGAAACCATCGACGATGAAACGGTGGGCGCGGCAATCGACTACATCGACAAG
This sequence comes from Achromobacter sp. D10, assembly GCF_035282245.1. Lineage (NCBI taxonomy): Bacteria > Pseudomonadati > Pseudomonadota > Betaproteobacteria > Burkholderiales > Alcaligenaceae > Achromobacter > Achromobacter sp. D10. The sequence continues at coordinate 422,253 of NZ_JAYJLE010000004.1, read as the reverse complement.
CACGGCAAAGGCGACAAGCCGTTCTTCGTGTGGATGAACACCACACGCATGCACATCTACACCCACATCCGGCCGGAGCACAAAGGCAAGAGCGGTATGCCCGGCAACGACTACGCCGACGGCATGTGGGAGCATGATCAGGACGTGGGCAAGCTGTTGAAAAAGCTGGATGACATGGGCATTGCCGACAACACCATCGTCATCTACACCACCGACAACGGGCCCAATGCCTTCACTTGGCCTGACGCCGCCACCACGCCATTCCGCAGCGAGAAGGACTCCAACTGGGAGGGGGCGTTCCGCGTGCCCGCCATGGTCCGCTGGCCGGGCAAGATTCCCGCGGGGGAAATCAAGCGCGGCATGATGTCCGGCATGGACTGGTTCCCGACCTTGTTGGCCGCCACCGGCGACACCAACGTGAAGGAACGGTTGCTTGACGGTTGGGCGCCGCAAGCGGGCGGTACCAAGTTCAAGGTGCATCTGGACGGCTACAACCAGTTGCCGTACTTGACCGGCAAGCAGGAAAAGAGCGCCCGCGACGATTTCTACTACTTTAATGACGACGGGCTGCTCGTGGGGGTGCGGTGGGGTGACTGGAAGGCGGTGTTCTGCGAACAGCGGGCGCCGGGGAACCTCAATATTTGGCAGAATCCCTTCGTCTGCCTGCGCCTGCCCAAAATTTACAACCTGCGCATGGATCCCTATGAACGCGCCGACATTACTTCCGACCAGTACAACGACTGGCTGGCCAAGAACGCCTATCTAACGGCAATCGCGACCATGAAGGCGTCGGCGTTCCTGGAGACGTTCCTCAAGTATCCGCCCAGCCAGCGGCCCGCGAGCTTCAGCGTGGACCAGGTGCAGGAACGGGTGAACAAGGCAATGGAAGAGCACTTCGATCAGTTGGACAAACAGAAGTCGAAGTAGACGGTGCCGGCGCGAGCCGGAGCAGGACCGGGCGGCGCCTGCCGCGTCGCCCGGCAACGCTGGAGGTGCGGCATGATGGGCTTAGGGGTGAGCGAGGCGGCGATGCAGGCGCGTGCGGTGAAAGACCAGGCCAGGGAAGGGCGGCCATTGACGGCGGTCCGGCCAGCCGCCTTGCTGTTCCTGTCGGGCACCGCAGCCCTGGTGTTCCAGGTCCTGTGGATCAAGCAGTTGTCGCTGGTGGTGGGGGTGGAGGTCAGCGCCATCGCCGGTTCGGTCAGCGCATTTTTCCTGGGCCTTGCGCTGGGCGGCTGGCTACTGGGCCGCCAGGCGGATCGCCTGCAGCGGCCAGTGCGCTTCTACGCCATGCTGGAGGCGGCCGTAGCGCTGTCGTGTCTCGCGGTGACTTGGCTGTTGGCGCGCAGCGCCGCTGCATTCGTCGCCATCGAGGCCCACAGCACCGTCGCCGCCTGGTTGGGTGTGGGCCTGTTGCTGGCTATACCCGCATTTCTGATGGGTGGCACCTTGCCGGTGCTGCTGCGCGCGGTCAGCCGCGGGGACGCGGACGTCAGCCGCCGCGGCGGAGCCTTGTACGCCGCGAATACCTGCGGCGCAATCCTGGGCGCATTGCTGCCCGCTTTCTTCTTGATTCCCAGATTCGGCGTGCAGGGCGCGGCGCTGGCCGCTGCCGCGCTGAATCTACTGGCGGCTGCCGGGGCCTGGTTGCTGGACCGAAGCGCCGGTAGCGGCACAACGCCCGCCCAGGACGCTCAGCTTGCGGCCGCTCCCTTGCCGGCGCAAGCGCGCCTGGCCGTGGCGCTATATGCCGTGGCCGGCGCCGTCGCGCTGGGCTATGAGGTGCTCTGGTCGCAAATGATCGTGCCCTTCATGAGTACGCGCGCGTTTGCCTTTGCCATCGTGCTGGCCACGTACTTGGCGGGCCTGGCGATAGGCGCGGCGCTGTATGCGCGCTGGGCCCATCGCGTGCGTAACCCCTGGCCGGTGTTCGGCTTCCTGATCGCCGGCGCGGGCCTGGTCGCCGTACTGGAAGTTGCCTTGCTCGGCAAATGGCTGGTATTGGCCCAGACCTATGCGGAAGCGGCTGTCTATCAATGGACAGGAAGCGGTTTTGCCGGCATGTGCGCGCGCTTTGCGGTAGCGGCGGCCAGCCTGGTGCTCGCGCCAACGCTGCTCCTGGGCGCCGCCTTTCCGGCGGTGCTGCGCATCGCCGTGGGCGATCAACGGGTGGGCAGGGAAGCTGGCGTCGTACTGGCGTGCAACACACTGGGCGGCATCGCGGGCACCTTGCTGACCGGCTTCCTGCTGCTGCCCGCCCTGGGGCTGGTGCGCACGCTTGGTGTGCTCGCCGCTATCGCCGCGGCGGTTGGCGCCATAGCGGCTTGGCGCGGTCGGGCCGGCGGCCGCGCCACCACGGGCTGGGCGACCGGCGTCGTGGGCTTGGGCACGCTTGCCGTGGTGGCCATGCTGCCGATGGACCAGTTTGCGCGGCTCTTGCCGGGCGCCAGCGGCGCCGGCCTGGTTTTCTACGAGGAAAGCCATGGCGGCACCGTCGCCGTGGTGGAGCGCGCCGGCAATGGCAATCGCTTCCATCGACTGTATATCCAGGGCGTGTCGAATTCGGGTGATGCCATGCCATCGCTGCGCTACATGCGGCTGCAGGCGTTGCTGCCGCTGATCGTCCACAACGCCGAACCGAAGTCCGCCCTGGTGGTGGGCTATGGCACCGGCATCACCGCCGGCGCCTTGTCGCAGTATCGCGGGCTGGAAAAGCGCGCCGTGGCCGAGCTCTTGCCCGCCGTGCTGCGTGCCGCCCCGCACTTCCAGGGGACTTTCCAGGCCGCAACGGATCCCGGCCTGGACAAGCGTCTGCGCGATGGTCGGCGCGAACTCCAGGCCAGCGCCGAACGCTGGGACTTGATTACGCTGGAGCCGCCGCCGCCTTCCGCCGCTGGCGTGGTCAATCTCTATTCGCGGGATTTCTACCAACTGGCCGCAAACCGCCTGGCGCCGCAGGGCATCGTGGCGCAGTGGCTGCCGCTGCCCACGCAAAATGAAGAGGACACCCGCGCGCTGGTCGCCAGCTTTATCGAAGTGTTCCCCCATGCCCAGCTCTGGACGAGCGAGCTGCATGAAATGCTGCTGTTGGGCTCGATGCAGCCCTTGACGCTGGACGCGGCTCGTATCCAGGCGCGCTACAGCCAGCCCGATACCGCCGCCGCGCTCAAGGCGGTCGGCGTGCCATCGGCGGCGGCCTTGTTGTCCACCTGGGTCACGGATCGCGACGGACTTGCGCGTTTTGCCGGCGACGCGCAGGCCGTCACCGACGACCGCCCCGGCATCGAATATGCGACCTGGGTGCGCCCGCGCGAAGTGGTGCGCGTCTTGCCCACGTTGCTGGCCCTGCGCAGCGAACCGCCGCTACAGGGTGCATCCGATGGACTGCGCGCCGAGATGCAGCTGGAGCGCGCCAGGCTGGACACCTTCTATCGGGCGTCGCTGGCAGCGTACGTGGGCGACCGCGAAACCTGGGGCAGGGAAATGAACAAACTGGCCCGCGACGACGGCGACAACGCCTATTACCGCTGGTTCATGCCCGGCAGGCAGTAGGCCTTAACTGCATATCCTCCGCCAGGGCGCAACGCCTTGCGGCGAGCAGTATCCCGCACAGGGCGTGGCCATCGACATGCCGCTCTGGCAGCGCAGTTCGGGCACCCGTTCGCCATAGGGCACCATGCCCTGGCAGTCGCAGCGGGCCAAGCCCGCGCCGGACGGCAGCAGCTTGCTGACCGGTTCAGGCGGGGCGGTGCGCTCGACCTTGGCGACGGGCGGCGGCGCCTCATCTTCTGCGTCGGCGCGCTCGATCACGCCTCGGACTTTGGCCGCCGGCATGCTGCAGGCTTTGGCGATCGCATTGACCGTGCGGCCGTCGTTGGCCATCGCCACTATTTTCTTGTCGCTGCAAGCCGCGTCGGCGCGCGGCGCGGCCAGGGCAAACAGCGCTATCGCGGCCGCAAACAGCATACCGGGTCTGGTCAGTGTCATCGCACGCCTCCTGCCTCCATGCCCGCATGAGGAAATACGACTTAGTCTGCTCAGGCTATGGGGTTCTGCAAAGAGCGTAGTGCGGGCAATTTTGAAGTGTCAACGCAGCCCGATTGACTAGAACTTTCTGGGGAAGCCGCATGGCGCGACGGCGCTATCCTTAAGCGCGAGGCGGTTTGGTGCGCGCGCCATGATGCGGCTGCACCAAGCGCCGCTCAGGCCCGGGCGCAGTCATGCGGCCTGGAATTCCGGGCGCATGCCGGCCGCAAAGGGATGCAAGGCGATCTCGGCCTGCACCCGCGCGCGCGCTTCGTCCAGCGCGGCCTGTCCACGCGCCGTGCCTTGCACCGAAAAGAACGTCACGTTCTTCAAGCCTATCGTGCCCAGCACGTGCCTGAGATAGGGCGTGAGGAAATCCGGCTGGTTGTGCGCGCCGCCGCCGAATGCGCCTCCCGACGAGATCGCCACGTACACCGGGCGGTCCTCCAGGCTGCCTTCCTTGCCGCGGGCGGTGATCTGGAATGTGCTGCGTACCCGCACCACGTGGTCGATCCAGGTCTTAAGCGACGCAGGCACCGTGAAATTGTGCATCGGGGTCGCGATGACGAGATGCGTGGCGTCCCGCAATGATTGGATCAGTTCGGTCGAACGGCGCAGCGCGCCGCGATCCTGGCTGCCGTCCGTGGGATCCTGGCGCGCGCTCAGCGCGGCGGCGTAATCGGTGTCGACGAGCGGCAGGGCGGTGGCGTCGACGTCCAGCAAGGCCGGCGTGGCGGGCGCGCTGGCTACCAGTTGCTCGACGATGGCTTGCGACAGTCGATAGCTTTCGGAAGCGCGGCCACGCGGGCTGCAGATGATGCGCAGGATGTTCATGAGGCGATGTTTTCCACGGATTTGCTAAAACGGATGGCGCTGGTCAGGAGACCGGCGCGGAAGTAGAAGCGCTGGGCCAGGGCGTTGGCCAGACCGGTGTCGAGCACCAGGCGGGCACAACCGCTGTCGCGCGCGGTGGCGTCCAGCGCCTGCAACAGGCTGGCGCCCCAGCGCTCGCCGCGGCGGCCATTCGCCACGACCAGATCGTCCACATACAGAAAGCGGCCGTAGACCAGGTTTTCCTGCAAGCGATAGCCGGCGAGCGCGACGGCTTGGCCGGCGTCCATGGCCGCCAACAGGCGATAGCCTTGACCGCGCATGCGCGCGACGCGCTCGATGAAATCGTCGGATTCGTCCAGGTGTGGCCTGAGCTCACGCATGAGGGGCAGGCATGCCCGCAATTCCTGCGGGGTTTCGAGATGGCGCAAGGTGGCTTCTGTCATGAATGCACAAGGGTGTCAGAACGGGCGTGCAGTCATGTTAGGAGGCGCATGCCATAATTAGAAGGGCCATAAAATGAACTTTGGACTATGCCATGATCAGCCCTCCGACCCAGGATGCGCAAGCGCTTGCCGCCGGCGGCGCCGGTCCTCTGTATCGTCAGGTCTATGACCGATTCCGCGGCGCCATCGCCCACGGCACGCTTAAGCCGGGCGACCGCATTCCCTCGGCACGGGCGCTCGCCAAGGAGCTGGGCGTGGCGCGCGGCACAGTGGAAGTGGCCTATTCACTGCTGGCATCCGAGGGCTACATCCAGGCGCGCGGCCAGGCCGGCACAGTGGTCGCTCCCGACGTGCAACCGCAGCACGCGCCGCCACCTGCGCCTGCCATTGCATCCGACGAGCCCAGCGACGGCCCAGGCTGGCGGGAGTATCCCGGCGTGCGCCCCTTCCAAATGGGCCTGCCGGCGCTGGATGCATTCCCGCGCAAACTATGGGCCCGTCTGGGGGCCCGGCAACTGCGCAGCCTGCAATCCGCCGATCTCGCCTATCCCGCAAGCGGCGGCCTCGACGCCCTGCGCATTGCCACGGCAGCCTATTTACAAGTCGCGCGCGGCATCCACTGCCAGCCTTCGCAGGTGTTCATCACCTCGGGCTATAACGGCACGATGCGCCTCATCCTGCAGACGCTGTTCGAGCCAGGCGACCAGATCTGGATGGAAGATCCCGGCTACCCGCCCACGCGCGCACTGCTGGAGCAGGCGCGACTGGAACCGGTGCCCGTGCCGGTGGACCAGGACGGTATCCAGGTCAGCGCCGGGACGGCGCGGGCGGGGCGGGCGCGCGGCGCCATCGTGACCCCGGCCCATCAAAGCCCCTTGAGCATGTCGCTGTCCTTGCCCCGCAGGCAGGCGCTGCTGGATTGGGCCGAACGCCAGGGCGCCTGGATCGTCGAGGACGATTACGATGGCGAATACCGCTACGTCGGACGTCCGCTGCCGGCTCTCAAGAGCCTGGATACGCAAGGGCGGGTGCTGTATGCGGGCACGTTCAGCAAGGTGTTGTTTCCCGGCTTGCGATTGGCCTATCTGGTCGTGCCTCAAGCGCAGGCTACCCGGTTTGCGCAATCCGCGCGGCTACAGGCGGGCGCGGCGCCGGGCCTGACCCAGGCGATACTCGCGGCCTTCATGGCCGAAGGGCATTTCGGCCGCCACATCCAGCGCATGCGCAGGCTCTATGCCGAACGGCGCGCGGCGACCGCGGCCGGCCTGAACGCGGCGCTGGGGCAGCGCTTGCGGATCGAACCGCAGCCGGGTGGCATGCATCTGGTGGCGCGCCTGCAGGATGGCCAGAGCGACGTGGCGCTGGCGCACCGCATGGAAGAGCAGGGCATGTATGCGGGAGCGCTGTCGCGCTGGTACGCCGTGCCGCAGCAGCAGCCGGCCCTGCTGCTCAGCTTCACCAATATCGCCACGCAGGCGCAGGCCCATGAACTGGGCCTGCGGATACTGAAACTGATGCAGTCCTAGTGCAGCCCGGCCTTGTCCAGGCCATAGGCTGCATCGGCCGACCCCGGCACCGTGCGCAAGGCCACGTTCAGGCGGTTCCAGCCGTTAATGCCGACCACCAATAGCGTCAGGTCCGAGATTTCCTTCTCGGATAGCTGGGCGCGCACCTCTTCGTAGACGGCATCGGGCACGCCTTGCGCGGACAAGGTCGTGACGGCTTCCGTCCATGCCAGCGCCGCGCGCTCGCGTGGCGAAAACAAGGTGGATTCGCGCCAGATGGCGACATGATGCAGGCGCAATTCGCGCTCGCCTGCAATCCGGGCTTGCTTGACGTGCATGTCCAGGCAGAAGCCGCAGCCATTGATCTGCGACGCCCGGATATCCACGAGCTGGCCCACCTCCTGGACGATGGGGGTCTTCTTGAGCGACATGCTGAATTCCAGATACTTCCTGGACTGCTCCTCGGACACCTGGAAATAATTCAACCGCTGTGTCATGTTGCTGCCTTTTCGGTACGGGTTGCAAAAGGGAATCTCGTACCGCCAGGATGCGCCAGCTTGGTCCAGGCCAGAAGTGCCATAAATGGAGTTTTCACCTGGGCCATGCGCGGCGCCCGCGGTGCGCGCGCCCAGCCGCTCAGGCAGGCCAGCGCAGCACGAAACGGGCGCCGCCCAAGGGGCTGTCATGGATGTCGATACTGCCGCCGTGGCTGGCCGCCACGCGCCAGACGATGGCCAGGCCCAATCCGGCGCCGCCAGTGCCCCGATCGCGGCTTTCATCCAGGCGGATGAACGGCTCGAACACCCGCGTCCGGTCAGCCGGCGGGATACCGCCGCCATCATCGTCGACGATGAGTTCAAAGCCGCCCGACTGGCATCGCCTGAGCTCTACCTCCACGTGGCGACTGGCATAGCGCACCGCGTTCTGCACCAGGTTGAGCAAAGCGCGGCTCATGTACCGCGGATGCAGCCGCACGCGCGGCGGATACTCGGGGCGCACATGACACCGGACGGCGCGCGCCTCCGCCTGGTGCGCCACCTGGGCCAACGCCTCGCCCAGCCAATCGCTGGTGTCCACGGTCTCGAGCTTCACGGTCTCGTCGGTGGGACGCTCCAGCCGGGCATACACGAGCAATTCGGCCACCAACGTCTCCAGTTCGTTGATGTCGGCCTGCATATCGCGCAGGATATGGTGCCGCCGGGGCAGTTGAGCGTCCTGGCCCAGCAGGGCGACTTCGAATGACAGCCGCGCAAGCGGCGTGCGCAATTCGTGCGACACGGCGTTGGTCAGGCTGCGCTGGTTTTCGATCAGCGCCGAAATCCGCTCTGCCATCTGGTTGAAACTTTCGCCGACGTGCCGCATGCCGGCCAGGCGCGACAGCCGCACGCGAACGCCAAGTTCACCCTGGCCCATACGCAGCGTGGCGTTGCGCAGCCGGTCCAGGTCGCGCCACAAGGGCAGGGCCCAGAGCAGCAGCAGGATGATGCCGACGATCAGGCTCAGCGCCGTCCAGACGCCGACGGTGACCCATCTTTCGATCCCCGGAGCGCGCGGCAGGCGGACTTCCAGCCACTGTCTGGGCGCGCCGGCCAATGGGGCGAGGTAGACGTTGTAATCGTCGCGCATGATGAAGCCGAGCGTGGCAAGTTGCTGCCGCTCCGCTTCGCTGGGCGTGACCTTGTCGTCGTCGACCAGGCCCAGGCCCAGGCCGTAGAGCGGTTGTATATCGTCGCGCAGGCGGTCGGCGCGAGCTGCGGGCGCAATGGCGTCGAGTTCCTTGCGCAGTACATGCATCTGCCCCCGGACGGCCTGGTACGACAAGTCGGCGCTAACCTCGTCCAGCAGATACAGCAGGCCGCGCTCCACCAACTGCGACCCCGCGACATAGCCGATGGCGGCGACGACGAAGATGCGGATCGCGAACTTGAACATGGGGGACGAAGCGGGATGAGGACTCGCGATCCTAGGGGTGCGCGGCCGGCCAATCCACCGATATTTGTACGGTATTTGTAAAGTTGTTTGAAGCGCGCCGCGTTGGCGAGGTAAACCGGCCATATGGCCCGGCCCGTTCAGGCGGTTGAATCCGTTCCGCCGCCCGGCTATAAGCATGAGGCGAGGGCTGTATCCTCATGCCCCGCCTGTCGATGAACCCGAATCCCATGCCGCCGCTGCCTTCACCCCAAGACGAACATGTCGCCAGCAAGCCCGCCACTTCCGCGCGCGAGGAGGCTGGCCAGGGCTCCTGTCTGGAAGTCTTTCTGGTGTTCCTGCGCCTGGGGCTGACCTCCTTCGGCGGACCGGTCGCGCATCTGGCGTACTTCCGCAGCGAATTCGTCGAACGGCGGCGCTGGCTGGACGACTATGCGTATTCCGACCTGGTGGCGCTATGCCAGTTCCTGCCGGGTCCAGCCAGCAGCCAAGTCGGCATGGCCATCGGCCTGAAGCGCGCCGGCTGGGCCGGCATGCTGGCTGCCTGGGTGGCGTTTACGCTGCCCACCGCCATCGCGCTGATTCTCTTTGCGTTGGGGCTGGCGCAGTTCGGCTGGCTTTCCGCCTCGGGCGCCATCCACGGGCTGAAGATTGCGGCGGTCGCCATCATCGCGCAAGCGGTCTGGGGCATGGGCCGCTCGCTTTGTCCAGACCGCGAGCGGGCCGGACTGGCCGTGGCGGCGGCGCTCATCACCATCCTGATGCCAACGACGCTGGGGCAGCTGAGCGCGATCCTGCTGGGCGCGATTGCCGGCCTGGCCGCGCTGCAAGTGCCGCCGCGCCCCGCGTTGGCGGTCCAGCCCTTGAAGATCTCGCGCCGCGCCGGGTACACCGCACTTGCGCTGTTCGTGCTGCTGCTGACGGCCTTGCCGGTGTGGGCCGCGCTTAGCGGCATGCCGCTGGCACAGCAGCTCTCCGGTTTCTACCGCGCAGGCGCCCTGGTGTTCGGCGGCGGCCATGTGGTGCTGCCTCTGCTGGAATCCGCTACGGTGGCGAACGGCATGGTCTCCAACACCGATTTCCTCGCGGGATATGGCGCGGCGCAGGCCATGCCCGGGCCGCTGTTCGCCTTTGCCGCTTTCCTGGGCGCCATGTCGTCCGGCCCCTTGTCGGGCTGGGCCGGCGGGCTCGCATTACTGGTCGCGATTTTCCTGCCAGGCGCCTTGCTCGTGGCCGCGGCGCTGCCGTTCTGGGAGAGCCTGCGGCGACGGCCGGGGGTGCGCAACCTGATCGCGGGCGTGAACGCCAGCGTGGTGGGGATTCTGCTGTCGGCCCTGTACGATCCGGTCTGGACCAGCGCCATTCGCGACCGCGCGGACTTCGGCCTGGCCTTGCTGCTGTTCGGCCTGCTGGTCTATGCGCGCTGGTCCCCCGTCTGGGTGGTGTTGCTGGCCGCGGCTGGCGGCTGGGCGCTGGCATGACGGCACTGCGCCTCCGGACCGCCCCGCGGGCAGGGCGCTAGGACTGCCAGCGCGGCTGGCGCTTTTGCAGGAAGGCGTCTATGCCTTCGCAGGCGTCCGCCTCCATCATGTTGCGCGCCATCACGTCCCCCGCATAATCGTAGGCGTCCGCCAGCGCCATCTGCCGCTGCTTGTAGAACATGCGCTTGCCGTAGCGGATGGCCGTGGGACTCTTGGCCAGGATGTCGTCCACCAGGGCGCGCACGCGTTGGTCCAGTTGCGTCTCGGGCACGGCATCGTTGATCAGGCCCCAGTCGCGGGCCTGCTCGGCATCGATAAAGCGCGCAGTCACCAGCATCTCGAAGGCGCGCTTGGCGGACACATTGCGGCTCAGCGCCACCGCGGGCGTCGAGCAGAACAAGCCGACGTTGATGCCGGATACCGCGAACTTCGCCGTATCGGCTGCCACGGCCAGGTCGCAGCTTGCCACCAACTGGCAACCCGCGGCGGTGGCGATGCCATGCACCTTGGCGATCACCGGCACCGGCAGGGCCTGCAGGCCCTGCATCACCGCGCTGCACTTCCTGAATAGTTCGCGGTAGTAATCCAGGGTGGGCTGGCTGCGCATCTCGCGCAGATCGTGGCCGGCGCAGAACGCGCGGCCGCTGGATTCCAATACCACGCAGCGCAGGCCGGCCTCGCGCGACAAGGCGTCTATCTCGGTTTGCAAGGCAGCCAGCAAGCCTTCGGACAGCGCGTTGAACTGGCCCGGCCGGTTCAGCCGCAACGTTACGACGCCGCCTTCGGCTTGGCGTACCAGGATGGGGGCTTGCGCGGCGTCTTCGATAGTCATGTCTTCTCCAGGATGGGCTATTCCTGGATAGTAGAGGGAGAAGCCCCCGGGCGGGGAGAGGGCATCAGCCCGTCGCGATCCTCCGCGCCACACCTGGAGACAGGCAAAGCAGGGGCCCGACGATGGCGACGCCGATCAAAGCCATGGCCGTCTGCGGCGGCATGCCGCTGTCAAGAAGCAGGGTGGCGATAACCGCCGACCCGCTCATCTGAAACAGCCCATACACCGCGGCCGCGGTGCCCGCGCGTTCAGCGAATGGCTCCAGCGCCAGGCTCAGCCCCGAACCCAGCGCCAGCGAAAAGCCCACGGTCAGGACCGCCACCGGCAACATGAAGGCCCAGGCCGACAAGGGCAGCCACAACCACGCGGCCATATGCATGGCGGCCGCCGCGAACAAGGCGGCCATGCCCACGCGCACCATGGTGTGGCGCCCATAGCGCGAAATAAAGGCGGGGGCCAGGAAGAAGGCGCCAATGTTGATCGCCGCATTCCCCCCGAACCAGGCGGAGAAGCCCAGTTCCGAATAGCCCAGTTGCTGCACCAGCACCACGGGTGCGGCGGAAACGAACACCAGGATCATGGCCATGCCCGCCATGCCGAACGCGGCAAAGTAAAGGAATCGGCCGCTGGCCACGATAGGCGCATAACGGCGCAGGCTATAAAGCGCGCCCTGGGCTTTCGCGGGCGCGGCCCGCGTTTCCTCGAAGCGGACCGCCAGCAGGCCCGCCAGCATCAAGGCGAACAGCACCATGAAAACAAACGTGCTGCGCCAGCCTGCATGGACGGCAAGCGCGCCACCCACCATGGGCGCCAGGGCTGGCACGGTACACAGCGCGCCGTTCAGGTAGCTATACACCCGGGCGCCGACCGCAGGACTGAAACAATCCCGTACGGCGGCAAAAGCCACCAGCGAAGCCGAGCAAGCGCCCAGGCCCTGGATGACGCGCGCGGCGTAGAACAGCTCGAGCGAGCCGGCCGACGCGCCCAGCGCCGACCCCAGCAGATAGGCCAGCGCGCCGCCCAGCGCCACGGGCCGCCGGCCGTAGCGGTCCGCCAGCGGACCGATCAGCATCTGGCCCACGCCCACGGCGAAGATGAACAAGGTGATGCTGGCTTGCAGCGCCGTAACTGGCCGGCCGTAGTCCAGCGCCATGGCGGGCAGAGAGGGCAGGTAGATATCGATGCCCATGGGCGTCAACGTGACCAGCCCCATGAGGAGGCCGATCAGCCAGCGTTGGCCGCGGGGGGATAATGCAGACTTCATGGCAGGCTCGGGGTCCATTGCAGACCCGGGAAAACCCGATATTATCCATGAACCGGCGTAGAATCTTCTACCTATGAACGCTCCCGCCCTCCGACCCCGCATCGTCATCCATTACTGCACGCAGTGCCAGTGGCTGCTGCGCGCAGGCTGGATGGCCCAGGAACTCCTGTCGACGTTCTCCACCGATCTGGGCGAGGTTGTGCTGCAGCCCGGCACCGGCGGAATTTTCCAGGTCACCTACAACGGCGATCTGATCTGGGACCGCAAGAGCGATGGCGGCTTTCCATCCGCCAAGGAACTGAAACAGCGCGTGCGCGACCGCCTTGATCCCGCTCGCACGCTCGGTCACATCGATGGGCACACGGCGGGCCCTCTGACCGCGCCTGACGCTTAGCGCGTGCAAACGGCCGGCCTCGCATGGCCGGCCGTTGCTACGCGCATCTCATCGTTACGCGGACGACTCCGCCTGCTTCAAGGCCTCGCGGCCCTTGCGCTGGCGCATGGCCGAAACCACCAGCAAGGCGATCAACGCCACGCATGCCACCACGAATCCCAGACTGATGGGACGCGACACGAAGATCGCCAGGTCGCCGCGCGACAGCAGCAGGGCACGGCGGAAGTTCTCTTCCACCATGGGTCCTAGCACAAAGCCCAGCAACAGCGGCGCAGGTTCGAAGCGCATGCGGATAAGGGCATAGCCCGCCGCGCCGAACAAGGTCACCATCGCCACATCGAAAAGATTGTTGTTGGTGCTGTAGACGCCCACGCAGACAAAAAACAGCGCTGCGGGGAACAGGTAGCGGAACGGCACGGTCAGCAGCCGCACCCACATGCCGATCAGCGGCAGGTTCAAGAGCAACAGCAGCACATTGCCCACCCAGAAGCTGGCGATCAGCCCCCAGAACATGTCAGCGTGCTCGACCATCATCTGCGGTCCCGGCTGGATGCCGTGGATGATCAGCGCGCCCAGCATCAGCGCCATCACCGGGTCGCCGGGGATGCCCAGGCTCATGGTGGGGATGAAGCTGGTCTGGGTCGATGCGCTGGTGGCGGCTTCCGGCCCTGCAATGCCTTCGATGGCGCCTCGGCCGAAACGGCGCGGTTCACGCGCCACTTTCTTTTCCGTGGCATACGAAATGAACGAGGCAATGGTGGGACCCGTGCCCGGAAGAATGCCGAACGCCGCGCCGATCGCCGTACCGCGCACGAGCGCGCCGCGCGATTGCTTGATGTCCCCGGCTTCGGGCCGCATCGACTTCATGCTGATCTTTGCCGTGGTCACCTTGGCGTCGCCGCCAATGCGGTTGATGTTTTTCAGGAAGTCCGCCACGCCGAACAGGCCCATGGCCAGCGCCACGATCTGCAGGCCGTCGGAGAGCTCCAGAATGCCGAAGTGAAAGCGCATCGTGCCGGTGTTGACGTCGGTGCCGACCACACCCAGCAACAGGCCCACAACCACCATCGCCACACCCTTGATCGCCGATCCCTTGGCGAGAGTCGCGCCCGCCAGCAGACCCAGCATCATCATGGAGAAGTACTCGGCGGGGCCGAACTTGAAGGCAACGTCCACCAGCATGGGCGAGAACAGGATCATCGCGAGGATGCCTATGGACGCGCCGCAAAATGAAGAGAACATCAACATGAACAGCGCCGACCCCGCCTTGCCGTTGCGCGCCAGCGGATTGCCATCCAGGCAGGCCACGGCATGCGAGGCGGTGCCGGGCAAGTTCAGCATGATGGAGGTAATGCCGCCACCGTATTGCGAGCCATAGTAAATGCCCGACAGCATCACCAGCGCCGCCGTCGGCGTCATGGTGTAGGTCAACGGCAGCAGGATCGAGATCGCGGCCAGCACGCCCATGCCCGGCAGCACGCCGATCAGGTTGCCCATGAACACGCCGAACGCGGCCCACATCAGATTGTCCAGCGCGAAGGCGACGGAGAACCCGTGCATCAGGTTATTGAGGATTTCCATCGATCAGCCCCAGCGGAACAGCGGAAACTGCAACTGCAGCGCCCAGGAGAAAACGGCCACGCCCAGCACGGTCACGCCCGCGGCCAGCAGCGCGGCGCTGCGCGGGGTGTGTTGGCGGTCGCCCATTGCGGAAATGAACACCAAGGCAAAAGTCGCGGGCACCAGGCCGCCGTACTTGCCCACCAGGATGAAGGTCATCAAGCCGCCGATAATGCAGCCCCAGCCGCGCCAGTCGGGCGGCGGTTCGTCTTCGGCGTCTTCCTCCGCGGCTGCGGGCGCGACGGCCATGCGGGCAATCATCAAGCCCAGCAAGACCAGCAGCACGCCAAGAATGGCGGGAAACATTCCCGGCCCCATGCGCGCGAGGCTGCCGATGTTGTAGGTGGATGCCTGCGCGATGGCGCCCAGGCCCAGCACGATCATCGTGCCCGCGGCCCAAGCCTCGCGCCGCGCGGCGCTGCGTTTGGATTGCATCTGTAGTCCTCCCGTTGTTGTGCTTTTGTCTGACTACGTTCTGAACAAAAGCTGACTTTTGGATGAACGCGGAAGTCTAAAAATCCAAACTTCCGTTCACCTTTCAGGAGGACGGGCAATGCGTAAAACAGGCCTTTTTTTGGGCCAAAACGGGGGAAATCCCTAAGGCTTCATCCCTTTGGGAACCCAGGGCTTGCGCTCGCTACCGGCCAGCGCGGCGTCAAGCCGCCGCTTGGAAGATTCTGGCCAGCAGGCGTCCATGTCGTAGAACTCGTCGGCCGCCGGCACGTCGTCCGGGATGCCGACCCATGGATGCTTGGAACGCAGGAAACAGTGAGCGCCAGGCGGAAAGTCGGCGGCGCGGTCCAAGGTGCCGGCGTATATCAGCGCCACCGTTTCGCCATAGCCTGGATGATGGCTCCACAGCAGACCGGAGCAGGCCGCGCAACGCACGACAACGACGGTCTCGCCGTCATTGGCGGTCTTATCGGCGGGATGCCGTCGCAACTCACCCTGCAGGCGGCGCACGCGGTCGGATTCGATAACCGCATTCATGGCAAAGGCGGTGCCCGAATGCCGCTGGCATACGGTGCAGTGGCAGCAATGCACGAACATGGGGGGACCGGCCAGGCGATAGCGGACGGCGCCGCAATCGCAGCCGCCTTCGATGAGAGGCTGGGTCACGATCTGTCTCCTTGGGAAGTCGTGCAACCAGTGTATTGATGGCGCCTGCGACAGGGGAGTGGCGATCGCGTCATCCTGCGGGGGGATTTGCGTCATCGTCGCCGCCTCGCCGGAATGCCATGCGTGCGGGACGCGGGAGCGCATCAGCCTCTTGCTTTTTCAGCCAATTTAGTGCTAAAATACGACAACTTTCAGCAAAATTACAATAAAACAAGTGCTGAAATTACTGAAGGTCTGGTAGTTGAAGTCGCTGGCGGCTGCGGCCGCCATTTTCGTTTGCGTTGCCTGCGCGCATGCCCCCGCGCCCCGATGGCACCCATTGGAACAGCATCCATGGCACGCACGAATCCCATGCATGGCGCTTTGCGCGGGGAAAGCCATGCGCCCTGAACAGGAGAACGTTCATGTCTCATCAACTCGTTGGCAAGAAGTGGCACTTCGAGATCCCGCCCCTGGACTGGAAGGCGCCCGAGACCAATAAAGAAGCGGACATCAAGTCCGCTCCCGCGGACACCGATTCGGCCGAGGACAAGGACGCCTGACACGGCGCCCCGCCACGCTTGAATACGTGTGGCGGAGCCGGACGCGCTAGGCCGCGTGTATCACCACCCGATTTCGCCCTTGCTGCTTGGCGGCGTACAGGGCGGCATCCGCGGCCTGAAAGACCTTTTCCACGTCCGCGCCGCCCGCGGGCCATTGCGCCACGCCGGCCGACACGGTGATCTCCAGCGCGCCGCTCAAGCGGCGCGCTTCTGTCTTGCGGCGCAGGCGCTCGGCCATGCCAGCCGCCTCTTTCGCGCCCGCGCCGGGCAGCAGGATCAAGAATTCCTCGCCGCCATTGCGGCAAAGAACATCTGTCGGGCGCGAACAGTCCCGCATCAACTGCGCCATGCCCTGAATCACTTCGTCGCCGGCCGTATGCCCGTAGGTGTCGTTCACGCGCTTGAAGTGGTCGATGTCCAGCGCGACCACCGCAAAGGGCGTGTCCGCCGCCTGCAGCGTATCCACGGCCTGCCGCGTGCCGCGGCGGTTGCGCAACCCGGTCAAAGGGTCGGTAATGCTGGCCTGGTTGAGCTTGCCGATCTTGTCCTGCAGATTCGTGTAGCTCCGTATCACTGCGCGCTTCAAACGCTGCGCCTCGAAATACCAGGCCTTGACCGAGCGCACCCGCTGCATGGCCACGGCCATATCATGGTGTTCGACGTTGGTCGCCAGCTGCGATAGCGGCTGCGAGATCTTGCGCGCGCACCACCAGATCGCAAGCAGGAACAGGAGGGAGAAGGGCGCCGCATAGCGGACCAAGGCCCAGATGAGGTCGTGCAGCGGCTCCAGCGTGGCCTGTGCCGGACGCTGCGCAATCACACCCCAGCCGCTGCGCGGCACGGGCGCGTAACCGGCCAGCATGTCCACACCGCGCGTATTGATCAGGCGTTGCGCGCCGTGCTCGCCGCGCGTCACCGCCCCCACCACGGGGTTGCTGCTGACGTCTTCGCCCACGCGATCGTTATCCGCGTGGTAGATCAGCCGGCCATCGCCATCCACCACATAAAGATAGGAACCGTCCTGGTACGGGTGCCTGCCCAGCAGCGTGTGCAGGGCGCCGTCATTGCGCAGGTAGATCGTGCCGGACACGTAGCCCAGGTAGGCGCCACTGTCTGAATGGATCGGATACGACACGTTGATCAGCAGATTGCCGGCGATGGACACATACGGCTTGCTGATCAGCGGCTTGCGTGTCTGCAGCGCCACGCGGCTGCCGGCATTGTCGACCCGGGTTCCCTGGTAGCTGCGTATGCCTTGGCTGGCCGCCACGATGATGCCGTCGGCGCGGACGATGGCGACCGAATTGAAACTGGCGGTCTGCTCCCGCAGGCGCGACACTTCCGTGTTCAGCAATTCCGGCGCATCGAAGCGTCCGGCCACGTGGCGCGCGCTGTATTCCAATTGCTGCAGGGCGGAATCCAGAAAAGAGTCGGCGCTTTCGGCCAGCTTGGCCGCGTAGACCCGATTGGACTCTAGCGTATTGGCAATGAGCTGTTCGCGCTGCACCCGGTAGCTGGCATATAGGGCGTTGGCGGTGGCGGCCAGGGCACTGAACACGGTAAGCGCAAGCACCAGCCCGCGGAGGTTGATTCGCATGAGGATCGTGTCGGGCAGGATTCGGTTGCGGCGAGTGCGCGGGATTTTACCCGCGCGGGCTGTCTGGGTCGTCCAGCAGGCGCGCCGCAGGCGATTCGGCCGCCGCCCCGGCCCGGAAGTACCCCATCACGGTGGCCACGCTGGCGTGGCCGGTCATGGCCATGGTGTCGCCCAGCGGGACGTTCTGCCGTCCCGCTTCCGTGACGAAACCCGAGCGCAGGCTGTGGGCCGAAAACTCGCCTTCCAGGCCCGCCAGCTTGCAGCGTTCCTGCACGATGTCGCGCACCGCGGCCGCAGCCAGGGGTTCGCCGAGCACGCCGCCGCGACGCACGCGGCGGAACAGGGGACCTTGCGTGATGCCGCTGGCGCGCAGCCAAGCATCGAGCGCTTCGGCAGCGACGCCCACGATGGGTTTTTGGTCGTTGGCACGGACCGTGCCCGACTGATTCGTTTTGGAATGGGCCAGGGCAAACAGAAAGCCATCGGCTGTGCGTCTGGTGTTTTCCACGGACGCGCGCACGACTTCCGAGCGCCGGCGTCCGCCGCTGGCCCAGGCAAACAGCAGCAGCGCGCGGTCGCGCAAGCCGCGCAGGGAATCGTCGCAGGTCGCGAGCATGGCCTCCAGCGGTTCGCGCGTCAGCGCCACTTTCTTGGCGGGCGCCACGCCTCGGCGCGCATAGGCCCGGCGGGTTCTGGATAGCAATTCACGCACCGCGGCCCCGCGACAGGGGTTGGGGTGTCCGTGCAGCTCGTGCGCCTTGGATAAGACGGAGATGCGCTGCAACAGCGTATTGAGGCTGGGCGCGCCCAATCGGCTCTTGGCCTTCAGGCGCACCAACTCCTGGTCCAGCGCCAACGGCAATTCCCATTTCAGGCCTTGTTCGGTCCAGCGTTGGGCGTGGTCGACCACGAACTGGATCACCACCGTTTCCGGCAAGGGCAGGGCAAAAGGGCGCGCGTACCGCAGCTGGAACCAGGCACTCCAATAGCGAATCGCCGCGCGATAGCTGGCTACGGTGTTGGCGGAACTGCCTTCGCGCAGCAATGCGCGCGCCGCGGCCTCGGCCTGGCCATCCAGGGTCTGTGGGTCCAGCGCAGGGAGGGGCGCCTGCAGTTTCAGCTCAGTCATGGTAGGGCAGGGGAGAAAAATCCAATTTTATAATTTTCATTATGTATGCTGTATGATATCTAACATATATAGCAGATTACCCGCGATAAGGTTCCATTATCGTGGGTAATTATCTCTCATATACAGAATTCGGCACGGAGCAAGCCCATGGCCACGGGAATTACCGAAAGTGACGTCTGGAGCGCCGCGGACGCCCTGCTGCTGGAAGGCTCCCGGCCCACCATCGAACGGGTGCGCCAGAAAATAGGCCGCGGCTCGCCCAACACCGTCAGCCCCTATCTGGAAACCTGGTTCCGCTCATTGGGCGCGCGGATCAAGGATCCGGGTGCATTTGCCGCGCCCGCGGCCGTGCCCGATCCCATTGCGCAGGCAGCGGCTCACTTCTGGGAAGCCGCTCTGTCCGAAGCGCGGGCCCAACAGGAGCAGGCTTATCGCGGACGCTGGGAAGAGCTGGCGCGCGAAGGGGAGCAGCTCGCGTCTGACGCCGAGCAGTTGCAGCAACGCGAAGCCCAACTCGTGCTCCGCGAACAAGACTTGCAGGAAGCGCTCAGGGTGGCGACGTCCCAGCTGGCGGCGGCCGAAGATCGCCTGCAAGCGGCCGAGCAGCAGTTGCGCCAGCGCGACGACCAACTCAAGCGTGTCCAACTGCAGCTGGAAGACGCCCGCAGCGCCACGCAGGCGGCTTTGTCGGAGACCGACAACGTCCGCGCCCAGCACGCCCAGGCGTTGGACGCACTGGAGGCGCGCCATACGGCCCACGAACGTCGCTGGCTGAATGAACTGGACGGCGAACGCAGCGCCGTAAAGCGCTTGCAGGCGCGCCTGGACGAAGCCCTGGCGGTCCACCAGCAGCAAACGGCGCAGGCGAGCAGAGCGCTGGAGCTCGAACAGGATCAGCGCCGGCAGGCAGAGCAGGGCGCGCAGGCGTTGCGCACTGAAGTCCAGGCGCTGCAAATGCGCCTGCAGGCGGACGAAGCGGCGGCCAATGCAGCAAAGGCAGCCAGCCGCGAACGCGAACAGGCGCTCGAGGCCAGGCTTGCCGCCGCAGAATTACGGTCGGCCGAATTCATGGCGCAATTGAAGAGGAAGGACGAGCAATTGAGCGAACTGACCCGGCATCTGATGGCACAAACCCGGCTTGAAACCGCCGCCCCTGCGCCTATCCCGCCAGCCGGGCAAGGCGCCTGAAGACCAGGGCAGGGCGTTCGCCGGCCGGAGAATGCGCCGGCGAGCGCGGTTGGCGCGGGATCACAGGCCTAATGACCCGGATATACGCCCTGGAACGGCTCGTTGTTTTGTTCGCCAAAACTCGAAGCGTGGTAATTGGCCGGATCGGCCTTCATGGACATGCTGGAGCCGGATGAACTGGGCGCCGAACAGCCAGCCAGCAGAAACGCCAGCAACAAGCCGGCGGTGGTCAGGATCCTCATGGAGAACCTCCGTGGAGTAGCCTGCCGGAAATACGATCCGCGGAGGGTCCGATGAACCGTCATCATCCTTTCCGGCAGCACGATGCGCGCCGGACGCGGGCGCGAGATCTGCCCGACGGTCCATTTTCCTCCTGCGGTTCTGTACAAGTCCACGGGAATATCGGATAAATTCGTCAAAAACGCATCCACGTGTATCAGCAGGCAGGCGCCTGCTGACGGTGATGCGTCGGGATTCAGGGCCGCCGGCCCTGTCAGGAGCCGCGCTTGAATCCGCTTCCACGCCAGACGGTCGATCTCGCCCGCATCATTCTGGTCATCGTGATCCTGGCCGGCTTGATGGCAGGCAGCCTCTATATCCTGCGCCCGTTCCTGCCGGGCCTTGTCTGGGCGACCACCATTGTCGTGGCCACATGGCCTGTCATGCAGGCGATACAGCGCTATTGCGGCGGACGGCGCTGGATCGCGACGATGACGATGCTGGTCATCCTGCTGTTCGTCATCGTGCTGCCGCTGTATGAAGTCATTTCAACCCTGGCGCTCCATAGCGGCGCCATCATGGCCGCGGTCAAGCGGCTGCCCGACTATGCGCTACTGGCGCCGCCCGACTGGGTGCACGGCATTCCGCTGGTGGGCCCCAAGATCGCCCAGGAATGGCAGACCCTGTCGGACGCTGGCGCCGGCGGCCTGCTGGCCAGGCTGGAGCCCTACCTGACCAGCGCCGTCGCCTGGCTGCTGGGACACGCCGCCATCGTAGGCGCTTTCATGGTGCACATGCTGATCACCGTGGTCGTCGCAGGCATTCTCTACACCAAGGGTGAAGTTGCGGTCGATTTCGTGCGGCGCTTCTTCAACCGGCTGGCCGGACAGCGCGGCCTGGCAGCGGTCAAGCTGGCCGGACAGGCGATACGCGCCGTGGCGCTGGGCATCGTAGTGACCGCCGTGGTGCAGTCCGGCCTGGGCGGCATCGGCCTGTGGATCGCGGGCGTGCCGGCCGCCGGCATCCTGACCGCATTGATGGTGATGCTGTGCCTGGCACAGCTGGGGCCTTTCCTGCCCATGCTGGGCGGCGTGGTCTGGTTGTTCCAGAACGACATGAAGCTGGCCGCCGCGATCCTGCTGGTGTGGGCCGTGCTGGTTGCCATGCTGGACAACCTGCTGCGGCCGCTCCTCATCAAACGCGGCGTCAATCTATCGTTGCTGCTGATACTGGTCGGCGTATTGGGGGGACTCTTCGCGTTCGGCATCGTG
Source organism: Achromobacter sp. D10 (assembly GCF_035282245.1). NCBI lineage: Bacteria > Pseudomonadati > Pseudomonadota > Betaproteobacteria > Burkholderiales > Alcaligenaceae > Achromobacter > Achromobacter sp. D10. The sequence goes on along the minus strand of NZ_JAYJLE010000004.1, from coordinate 400,860 downwards.
GGCCTGTTCATCGGCCCGGTGATCCTGGCGGTAACCCATACGCTGCTCAAAGCCTGGATCGACGAAGTGCCGGCGCCCACCGCGCTGACCGCGGACGCCGATCTCGGCCAGACGCCCGCCGAACGCGCAGGATTCCCGCCGGTCTGAGCACCAACGCACCGGATGACGTATTCCGTCGGCGGGCGAGCCGCCAGGGAAGGGCGTAACATCTGCCTCACGTCGCGGGCGCACGGCCCGCTTTTTCCGCAACACCCCGGCAATACCTCATGATGATGCACCCTCTGGCGTCGCCTATCGGCGCCTTACATTCCTGGCCCGGTTTCGCAATCTCCATCCGCAAGACGGTGGCGCAATGAGCGAAAGCGTACGCCTGGCCAAGCGCCTGGCCACGGAACTGTCCTGCTCGCGCGGCGACGCCGAACGTTATATAGAAGGCGGCTGGGCCACCGTGGATGGCCAGCGTGTGGAAGAGCCCGGGTTCCGGGTCGGCCCGGGCCAATCCGTCGGCCTCTTGCCGGGCGCGCGCCTGGAAGATGCGCGCCCCGTCACCATCCTGCTGCACAAACCCGCGGGCCTGTACGCCAACGACGAGCCCGGCTCGGCGCGCAGCCTGATCCTGCCCGAGAACCTGATGCCCGGGGACCGCTCGGGCCAACGCTATCTGAAGCGTATGTTCAATGGCATGAAACTCGTCACGCCGCTGGAACGCGCGGCCAGCGGGCTGGTTGTCTATACGCAGGAATACCCGGTGGCGCGCAAGCTGGTGGAAGAAGGGCGCTACGTCGAGCAAGAGTACGTGGCCCAGGTGTCCGGCCAGCTCAGCGCGGCCGATCTGGCGCGCCTGCAACGCGGCATGGCCTACGAAGGCCGCGCCGCAACGCCCATGAAGGTCAGCTGGCAGAACGAAACCCACTTGCGCTTCGCCTTGAAGACGCCCGCGCCCGGGTTCATCGAATATGCATGCGATACGGTGGGACTGCGCCTGCAAGCCCTGCGGCGTATCCGCATCGGCCGCCTGCCCATGGCAGGGCTGGCTCTGGGGCAGTGGCGCTATCGCCTGGAATACGAACGCTTCTGACGGCAGCAGGAATGACTATGGAACAAGCGCCGCAAGGCCAGCGACCGGAGCGGCACTCCGGACGCAGGGGTTTTCTGATCAATGCGGGCGCGCTGTGCCTGTCCGCCGCTTTGGCGGGCTGCGCGGCCAGGACGCCACAACCGCGCCGGACACCGCAACCGGCCAGGCCCGCTCCTGCGGCGCCGCCGGTGGCGGGCGCCGCCGCGGCAGTGCCGGCGCTGAAGCCCGGTGCGCGCATCGCCATCGTCGCACCCGCATCCGCCGCCCCCGATGCGGCGGATGAGGCGGCCGAATGGTTGCTGGCGCGCGGCTATGTGCCGCAGGTCATGCCGGCCTCGCGCTCAAGGCTGGACGCGCCCTATGACTATCTGGCCGGGACGGACGCCGAACGGCTGGCGGATCTGCACGCCGCCTTCGCGGCGCCGGACGTGGGCGCCGTGTGGTGCCTGCAAGGCGGCTTCGGTTCCTGGCGCCTGCTGGACCAGCTGGACTTCGACCTGCTGCGACAGAATCCCAAACCGTTCATTGGCTATAGCGACATTACCGCGCTGCATCTGGCCATGCAGCGGCGCGCCGGCTTCGTGACCTTCCACGGACCGATGCTTGCGCAGGATTTGCTGGCGGGCAAGCGCGAACCCACCGAATCTCATCTGCTGTCCATGATTACCGGCCAAGTGGGGCAGGGGACGTGGATCGCGCCGCCCCCTTATGCCACCGCCACGGAACTGGTACCGGGCACGGCGACCGGTCGCCTGATCGGCGGCAACCTGGCGCTGATTGGGGCGCTGATCGGCTCCGACCACGAAATCGACACCCGCGGCGCCATTCTGTTCATCGAGGACGTCAACGAGGCCTTGCCACGTATCGACCGGCTCTTGAGCCAATTGGCGGCCGCGGGCAAGTTCGATGACCTGAAAGGCGTGCTGGTCGGCAACTTCACGCGCATCCTGGGCGTGTCCATGGACGATGCCCAGGCTCAAGGGATGTTGTATCCCCTGATACTCGACCAGTTCCGCGGGCGCGGCATTCCGGTACTGGCCGGGTGGCCCAGCGGCCACGGCGATCCGAACCTGACATTGCCGCTGGGCGCACAGGTAACGCTGGACACGAGCCGGGGCGCGCTGCGCCTGGAGCAAGCGGTGGTGACGTAGCTCTGCAAGAAATGCGCTATTAATAGAGCATAATTGCAAGATATGCTTCATTAATGAATCGAGGCGGCATTAAAAAATGACTCATTAATAGTGCATATTCGTCAATAAAGCACTATTATTGAGTCATGAAAAAGAAGATCGAACCCAGCTTCGAAGCCGCCGAAGCGCTAGCCCGAATCGGCGCCAACATCCGGACCGCCAGGCTGCGCCGCGCCGAAACCGAATCCACGCTGGCCAGCCGCATGGGCGTGTCCCGCGCCACCATCACGCGGCTGGAAAAGGGCGACGGCGGCGTGTCGCTGGCGTTGGCCATCGAAGCCCTGCTGCAATACGGCTATGCCGACCAGGTCTACGGCCTGGGCGACCCCGAGCTCGACGGCGTGGGCAAGCGCCTGGACGCCGTGCGCCGCCCGAACCGCGGTAGCGCCAAGGCACCAAACGCGCACCGCGCCGATCCCACCTTGCTGTAGCGTCCGTACATCGTGCAATCCAAGAAACACAAATCGGTGGAAAGCGAGCTGTATGTCTACGTCGACATCCGCGGCGAGGCCGTACTGGCCGGACTGCTGACGCTGGACGACTCGGACGAAAGCCATTTCTATGCCGAATTCACCTACGTGCAGTCCTATGTGAACGATCCGAGGGCGTTCGCCCTGGATCCGCTGAACCTGCCGCTTGCGGACGCGCGGACGACCTATCGCACGGAAAGCCGCTACGAGACGCTGGGCGCGATCTTCGACGCAGCGCCCGACGCCTGGGGCCGCAACGTCATGCGCGTGGACAACGCCGGCGCCCGCGTGACCGAAGACGAAGTCCTGCTCAAGGGCCGCGGCATGGGCGTGGGGGCGCTTTTTTTCAGCGCGCGCCAGCTCACGCCGAACATGCGCAAGACCTACCGTCTTCCCGAGCTCAGCCAGCTGGAGTCGCTGGCCGACCTGCTGACCGACATCGACCAGGGCGTAAAGCCGAAGGGGCTGTATCGCGACATCCTCGGCAGTTCCTGGGATATCGGCGGCGCGCGTCCCAAAACCATCGTGCGCGACGAGCACGGCGAAATGTGGATCGCCAAGTTTCCGCGCAAGGGCGACTCCTACGACCGTCAGCGCGTCGAGTACGCCAACCTGCAAATGGCCCGGGCCATCGGCCTGACGGTGCCCGAGATCCGGCTGGCTGAAACGCATCTGGGCGCGGTGCTGCTCACGCATCGCTTCGACCGCGAATTGCTGCCGGTGGAACAAGGAGCCGACCCCGTCGTTGCCCGCCGTCATTTCCTCAGTGGCGCTTCCCTGATCAGCCCCTCGGTGCGTATCGGCAAACGCGAACTCGACGGCCCGCGCGGCAAAGCGACATATTCCTATGCGCGGCTGGCGGATGTCACTCGCCGCGTCTCGTCCAATCCCGTGCAGGACCTGAAAGAACTATATGCCCGCATGATCTTGAACGTGGCCGTGCACAACACCGACGACCACCTCAAGAACGTGGGCTTCCTCAAGGATGAGGGCGCCCAGACCTACCGCCTGTCGCCGCTGTTCGACGTGGTGACGCAGGAGGGCTCGGCCAAGCACTACCTCCACATCGGCGAGGCCGGCCGGGAAAGCTCGTTCCAGAACTGCCTGAGCGAATACCGGCGCTTCGGTCTGCGTTCCGAAGCGGTGGCTCGCGACATCCTCGACCACGTGCGCGATGTGGTGGCGCAGCGCCAGCGCTTCTACGACCAGGCCGGGATGACGGCGGAAGAAATCGGGCACGTGGAAGCCTCCTTGATGGCGTGGCGCCACGGTATATTGCCGGTATGAAAAAGCTGGACATTCCCGCACTGGAAATCTTCGTCGCGGCCGTCGAAGAAAAAAGCCTGTCGAAAGCGGCCGAACGCGAGAATCTAGTGACTTCCGCCGCCAGCAAGCGCGTGGCGGAGCTGGAACGCCACCTGGACCGCACACTGCTGCATCGGCACGGACGCGGCGTGGAACCAACGCCCGCGGGCGCCTTGCTCTATCAACGCGCCAAGGCGATCCTGCGCAGTGTGCAATTGACGGAATCGGCAATCAACGGCTATTCGGCCGACGGCCAGGCGAAGATCCGCCTGGCTTCGAATCCGTCGACGATCCTGCAGTTCCTGCCCGGCGTAATGGGCCGATTCCTCGCCGATCGCCGCGACGTCAGCGTGGACCTGCTCGATGCGCACAGCTACGACATCCCGCGCATGGTGGCGGAAGCCTCGGTCGATATCGGCATTTATCACGCCGATCACCCGGTACCGGGGGTGGCCTCGTTTCCCTTCCGCCGCGATCGCGTCGGCCTTGTCGTGCCAGTGGGCCATCCGCTTGCTGAACGCACCGAGCTGTTCCTGGAAGATGCGCTGGACTACGACCTGCTGGGCTATTTCCCGCGCCATTCGCTGGACCAATTCCTGGCCTACGCGGGCCAGACGCTTTCGCGCCCGCCCAACGTCAAGCTGCAGGTATCCAACTTTGAAACCCGCTGCCGCATGATCCGCGAGGGCCTGGGCATAGGCATCGTGCCCGAGGGCATCGCCCGCAACTACCTGACGGCAATGGGATTGGTGCTGCTGCGCCTGCGCGACGCCTGGGCCGAACGGCAGTTCTACGTCTGCGTGCGCGACGCCACGCAGTTGGCGCGTCCCGTGGACGAGCTGTTGCGCGCCTTGAGAGAAACAGCGGCTTAGGCCCGGAACCGCAGCGGGCGGCGCCGGGCGGGCGCCGCTCGCGTTATTTCTCTACGCGCGATGCCGCCGCTTCTCTCAGCACCGGACGCAGATACGACAGGAAGCGCTCCGGGTCCTCGCTCATGGGGAAATGCCCCATGCCCTCCATGAGCTGCCACTTCGAACCGGCGATGCGGCCTGCCAGGAACTCGGTGTCCTGTGGCGTGCATGAGTAGTCGTATTCGCCGGTCAACAGCCATAGCGGACAGCGCTGGGTGTCGATAGCCGCGACACGTTCGCGGATGTCGCCGTCGGCGGTATAGAAGTGCAGGTCGCCCTTGAACACGCCGGGTCCGCTTTGCATGTAATGCCACAGCGTTTCCCAGCGATGCCTGTCGGGGCTGCCCGGACCCACCAGGCCGGAAACAATGCCGGCGCAGACCTCGCCGCCATGCACGTCGGGACGATTGAGCCACTCCAGGTCATAGTAGGGGTCGACATGAGCCCCCGATTGCAGGCCAATGGCGCCGCCAAAACGTCGCGCGTGCTCCAGCGCCAGGTGCAGGACCATGCGCCCCCCGATGGAGCAACCCATGACGATGGGCCGCTCCAGCGCCAGGGCGTCCGCCACGCCCAGGACTGCCTCGGCATAAGCTTTCGAGGTGAGGCGATAGGTTTCCTCGTGCCAGCCTTCGGGCGGCGAGGATTTGCCATGCCAGGGCAAGTCGAAGGCGATAACCCGGAAATTTTCGAGTATCTCCGGGTCGTTCATTACCGCGCGATACTGGCGGGTATCCGCGCCAGCGGTATGCAGGCACAACAAGGGTGTGCCGGTTCCGGCTTCTTCGACGTACACGCGGTGCTCGCGCCCGCCCAACAGCAGCCTCAGGTAGCGTCCCACGACCGGTTCGAATACGGCTTGTTGTCGGTTCACGAGCATGCTCCCGGGGTGCGGGGGCAGGCCAGCACCTCTTTGAAATACAGCAGGTTGGACATGAAGGGGTAGAGATCGCCCTCAGCGCGCAGGCGGCGGAACTTGATCATGGCCATCAGGTCATGGAAGCCCGGCGCCGGCTTGGGCACCCAGAAGCGGGCCCAGTCCTCGGCTTGCGCGCGCAGCGCGAATTGCCAGCGCGGCATGATGAAGGGGCCGCGCCGCACCTCTTCGATACGGCCGCCCGCCACCGTGACGAGGTGAGCGGTGTCGCCGGACTCCAGCAGGAACACCGTGTCCAGGTGACGGCCGCGCCATACCAGGCGTTCGCGCGAATTCACCGCGTCGGCCAGGCGATCAAGAATGAAATCGTCTTCTTGCATATCGGGTTCCTTCATGATGGCGGCATGTCCAGCCGATAGATGCCATCTTCTTCGTCCATGCGCGGATAGCGCTTGGCCACCAGGGGATCATGGCCGGGCACGATGTGCGCATCGGAATCCGCCAGCGATCGGATGCGCGCATAGCCCTCCAGCATGTCGCCCACATGGAAGATGGCGGGGAAGGGGTTGTGGTCAGTGTAGTTGCGGTAGTAGTGCAGGGCATCCGACGCCAGTACGATCCAGCCGCGGCCGGTATGCACGCGCACCACCTGCAGGCCCGGCGTATGTCCGCCGATGCGGTAGAGCTCCAGGCCGGGCGCCAGGCGCGCGTCGCCATCGTGCAACTGCACTCGCCCCGCGTAAAGCCGGCGCACGACCGCCTGCACGTCGTCGGCCGAGAAAAAATGCCGCATCGCTTCAAAACACATATAGCGGCCTGTGGCGTAGCGCATTTCGGCATCCTGCAGATGGACCCGTGCGTTGGGGTAGGCCTCCACGTTGCCCGCATGGTCATAGTGCAGGTGGGTGAGGATGAGATCGCCGATGTCCTCCGGCGCCAGGCCCAACCGTGCCAGCGCGGCGCCGGGCTGCAGGCAGAAGGCGCGGCCGCGGGCTCGGGCCGAGCATGCGCTGAAACCGGTGTCGACCAGCACCGTGCGGCCGCCCCCGCGCACCACCCAGCAATAGAAGTCCAAGGGCATCGGTCCGTCGTGCGCATCGTTGCGCGACAGGAAATTGTCCACTGCCCGCCGCGCCACGGTGGCGTAGCGGATCGCGTACACCTCGTAGGCGGGCAAGGCGGCGGTCAGCAATGGCGATGCGCTCATTTCTTGACCAGTTTGCACTGGCTTTCGGCCAGAGGCATGAATGCCTGGTCTCCCGGTACCGTCTTGACGATCTTGTAGTAATCCCAGGCGGCGGTCGATTCCTTCGGCGCTTTCACCTCGACGACATAGGTGTCGTGGATCAGCTTGCCGTCTTCGCGCAGCCGGGCATTGCGCGCGAAGGCGTCCCGGATGGGCATTTCGCGCAAGGTCTTCATCACCACGTCCACGTTGTCCGACCCGGATTTTTCGACGGCGCGCAGGTAGTTGAGCACCGCCGAGTACTGCCCGGCCTGCAAGGCGGTGGGCATCTTGCCGGCCACCTTGAAAAAGCGCTGCGAGAACGCCCGGGTTTCGTCGTCCATGTCCCAGTAGAAGGTTTCGGCAAAGGTCATGCCCTGCGACGCCTCCAGGCCCACGCCATGCACGTCGGTGATGCTCATCAGCATCGCGACCAACTTCTGGCGCTCGGCCAAGCCGAACTCGCGGGCCTGCTTGATCTCGTTCTGCAGGTCCGCGCCGGCGCTGGCGAAAGCCACGGCATCCGCCTTGCTGGATTGGGCAGCCAGCAGGAAGGAAGCGAAGTCCGTGCCGGGGAAGGGATAGCGGACCGTTCCCGCGACCGTGCCGCCGCCGTCCTTCACGAAGCGCGTGCCATCGCTTTCCAGCGAATGCCCGAACGCATAGTCGGCCGTGACGAAATACCATTTCGTGGCGCCGGCCTCGACCAGGGGCAGGGTGCCCACCTTGGCCAGCGCGTAGGTGTCATAAACCCATTGCACGTTGTTCGGCGAGCAGTCCTCACCGGTGATCCGGGTGGCGCCCGCGCCGGTCACCATGGTCATCCGCCCCTTTTCGCGAGCGATGTTCATGACGGCCAGGGCCACGGCGCTGTTGCCCAGCTCGGTCACCACGTCGACCTTCTCGCGGTCCATCCATTCGCGGGCGCGGCCCGCTGCGACGTCCGTCTTGTTCAGGTGGTCCGCCGAGAGCATTTCCACCGGCTTGCCGAGCACCTTGCCGCCAAAGTCCTCGATAGCGAGCCTGGTCGCAAGTACCGACCCCGGGCCGACGTTGCCCGAATAGGCGCCTGACATGTCCGTCAACACCCCGATGCGCACGACGCCGTCCGATATGCCGTCCGCCGAAGGCGCCTGTGCTTGCGCCAATCCCGTGCCGGCGGCAAACGCCAGCAGGACGGTAATCTTCTTGTTCATGGTTTGTCTCCCTAGGTTGGCCTATATCTGGCTTACGTATTTGATTTGCATGAATTCCTGCAGGCCCTCGATGCCGCCTTCCTTGCCGAGGCCGCTGTCCTTGAAACCGCCAAAGGGCGTCTCCGGCAGCGATGCCTGGCAGTGGTTCACGCAGACAACGCCGCTTTCGATGCGTTCCGTGGCGGTCCGGGCAATGGCGGAATCCCGCGTGAAGACGTAGGCCGCCAGGCCGAATGGCAGGCGATTGGCCAGCGCCAGGCCTTCGTCCAGGTCATCGAAAGGACTGACCAGCGCCAACGGGCCAAAAGGTTCCGTATGGGCGGCCATGCAGTCGGTCCCGGCATCGCGCAGCACGGTAGGGGCCCAGAACCAGCCAGGCAGATCGGGCCGCGTGCCGCCGGCCGCCAACTGCGCGCCATGCGCCAGCGCGTCCGCCACCATGGATTCCATCGCCGCCAGCCGCCTGGGATTGGCCAGCGGCCCCATCTGTACACCTGCATCCAGGCCATTGCCGACGCGCCATCCGCGGGCGCGCTCCGCCAGGCGCGCCACGAAACGTTCGTACACGCCGCGCTGTACGTACATGCGCGTAGGCGAGGTGCAGATCTGGCCGGAGTTCCGCAGCTTGGCCGCCAGCACGGTATCGGCGGCCGCTTCGGCATCCGCATCATCGAACACCAGCACCGGCGCATGGCCGCCCAGTTCCAGCGTGGCGCGTTTCAGGCCCGCGGCCGCCATCACGGCCAGCTCGCGTCCGATGGAAGTCGACCCGGTAAAGGTCACCATGCGGATGAGCGGCGACTCGATCAACCGCCGCGATATCTCGCCCGGATCGCCGAACAGCATGTTGAGCGTGCCCGCGGGCAGGCCTGCGTCCGCCAGCGCCCGACCGATTTCCAGCGCGATTGCCGGCGTTTCCTCGGACGGCTTAATGACGATGGAGCATCCGGCCCCCAAGGCGCCCGCGATCTTGCGCGAAGGCGTGATGGCGGGGGCATTCCACCCCGAAAACGCCGCCACCGGCCCGACAGGTTCGGGAATCGCCATCTGGCGGATGCCCGCCACGCGTCCTGGGATCAGCCGGCCATAGGTACGGCGGGCTTCCTCGGCGGCCCATTCAAACATTTCCGCGGCCGTGGCCACTTCCTTTTCGGATTCCGCCAGCGGTTTGCCCAGTTCGCGCGTGATCAACCACGCCAGCCGCGGCGCGCGCTCGCGCATCAGGGCGGCTGCGCGGCGCAAGATTGCGGCACGTTCCAGAGCTGGCGTATCGCGCCAACGCGGAAAACTGCGGTGCGCGGCATCCAGGGCCGCGTCGATATCGTCGGATGTTGCGACGGGCAGGCGGCCCAGCACGGCCAGCGTGGCCGGATCCGTGACGTCCAGGGTGCGGCGGCTGCCCGCTGCAAGGGCCTGCCCGCCGATCAACAGGTTCAGTTCGGGGTACTGCAGGGAGTTGTCCATTTATTCCGCCTTGGCGATGTTGCTTTCCTGGATCACTTGCGCCCAGCGCTCGGTCTGGGTACGGATGTGCCGCCCGAAATCGTCCGCGCTGCCCGTCATGGGAAATTGACCCAGTTTCAGCAAGGCTTCGCGGGATTCGGCGGTCTCCATGATCTTGTTGACTGCCGTGTTAAGGCGCAGCGTCACTTCCGGCGGCAGTCCTCGTGGCGCCAGCACGCCATTCCAGGGCTCGGCCGTGAATCCCGGGATTCCCGCGGCCTGCGCCACCGTCGGCACGCCAGGCGCGACGGGCGAGGGCGCCGCGCTGGCGATCGCCAAGGCGCGCATCTTGCCCGCCTGCACTTGGGGCATGGCGGCGATCGCGCTCAGGAACGCCATGTCGACCCGGCCCGCGACCAGGTCGGCGATGGCGGCCGAGTCGCCCTTGTAGGGCACGTGCGTGATATCCAGCTTGGCGGCGCTCTTGAACCATTCGCCCGCAAGATGGTTCACCGCGCCGCTTCCGGCGGACGCGAAGGTAAGGGTCCCGGGCTTCTTGCGCGCCCCGGCAATCAGTTCCTGCACGGTATTGAAGGGAGAGCCCGACGGCACCACCAGCAAGTACGGATAGCTCGCCACCAGGGCGATGGGTTGGAAGTCCTTCAGTACCTGGTAGTCGACCTTCTGTTTGTAGACGGGCTCGATGGACAGCGTGCCGCTGCTGCCCAGCATGAGGGTGTAGCCATCGGCGGCAGCGCGCTTGACGGCTTGCACGGCCACCACGCCATTGGCGCCCGCGCGGTTCTCGACCACCACGGTCTGGCCCAGTTCGGCCTCGAGCTTGCGGGCAAGGTACCGGCCGACCGCATCAGTGGGGCCGCCCGCCGTAAAGCCGATCACCAGCGTGACGGGCTTGGTCGGATAGTCGGCCGCGGCCGAGTTGAAGCCGATTGCTGCGGCGAACGCGGGCAGCGCCCACCTGGCAAATAATGATTTCATGGTTTTCTCGGAATAGGAGGAGCGGCGCGGACTGCGCCGCCCGGTGGGCCGGCCGGCTTACTGGTAGCCGCGTTCGATCAGCTTGACCATCACCGGGTAGTACTCCTTGACGTAGCCTGCCGCGCGGGTGCGTTCCAGCAGGTCGTGCGTCAGCTTGGCGGAGCGGGCGTCCACCTCGCCCTGCCTGGCCAGTTCCAGCGCCAGCAGGATGTCCTTGATCGCGTACTCGGTGGGGAAGGTCTTTTCCGGGTAGTTCTCGGCAGCGAGCGCCTTCTGGCCCGGATTGCGCAGCACGAAGCTATCGGCCGACCCCTTGCTCAGGGCGTCCAGCAGCAGCGTCCCGTCCACGCCTGCGCTGCGGCCTATCGTGATGGCCTCGGCCAGCGCGTGCACAGTCATGAACACCACCATGTTGTTCATGATCTTGACCACCTGGCCATTGCCCACGCCGCCGCAAAGCATCACGTCCGTGCCCATGCACGACAGATAGGGCAATACGGTTTCGTAGTCTTCGCGCGTGGCGCCCACGGTAATCATCAACGTGCCCAGCCTGGCGGCCTCGCGCATGCGGGCGACCGGCGCGTCGACCAGCACGATGCCGTGGCCGCGCAGCGTTTCGGCCAGCTTGCGCGTGCGGGTGACGTCGCTGGTGCTCATGTCCACGACGATGCGCACACGCCCGGCCGCCTCCACCAGGCCGCCGGGTCCGGTGCAAACCTGTTCCACCTGCACGATGCTGGGCAGGGACAGGAACACGATTTCCGCGCTTTGGGCCACCTCGACGATGGAGGCGCACGCATGGCCTCCCAGCGCCCCGATCCGGGCGACCGGTTCGGGGCTGATGTCGGTCACATAGACGGGATGGCCGGACTTGCGGACCAGATTGGCGCACATGGGCTCGCCCATGACGCCCAGCCCGATGAAGCCCAGCGGGGTCTTACTGTCGCTCATTACTTCCTCCTTTGTGTTGCGGGTTTTTTAGTTGTTGCATGCAGCTTACGGAGTGCGCGGGACGGCCGGTATGAAAAATTGGCAAAGCAACGTTCTCCAATTCCGCCCCCTCGGGAACAAGAACGCTCGTTTTCCTTTTTATCAACGCTGGACGCGCCCGGACGCATAGAGTGATCGGCAGAGACAAGCGATGCGCCAACGCGCCGCGACAACAACGGAGACATGCATGTTGCTGGACACGATTGCCGCCTATGGCGCGCACGACACCCGGGCCAGGCTGCCGGAAGCGGTCATCCACCACGCCAAACGCGCCTTCCTCGACTGGCTGGCGGCCCTGTATCCGGGAACACGCACCCAGCCCTGCCTGCAGTTGCTGGGCGCGCATGGCGCGGAGCTGGGGTCGGGCCGATCCAGCCTGCCAGGCTGCGCCACGACCGCATTCCCAGCCACGGCGGCCTGGATCAACGGCAGCGTTTCCCACGCCGTCGAGTTCGACGACATCTTCCGCGACGCGATCTACCACCCGGGTTGCCCGACCATCGCGGCGGCGCTGGCCCTGGCCGAGGACGCCGACGCCAGCGGCCAGGCGTTCCTGAACGCCATCGTGGTGGGCTACGAGATATCGACCCGTATCGGCGCCGCGGTCCAGCCAGCGCATTACAGGTACTTCCATACCACTGGCACCGTCGGCTGCTTCGGCGGCGCGGCAGCGGCGGCGGCCTTGTGCGCGCCCGGCGACCCCGAGACCATGCTGCATGCGCTGGCCACCGCCGGCACGCTTGCCAGCGGCCTGCAACAGGCTTTCCGTTCCGACGCAATGAGCAAGGCGCTGCACGCAGGCCATGCGGCCGCGGTCGGCGTGCGGGCGGGGCAGGGCGCCGCGCACGGCATTACCGGCGTGCCCGACATCCTGGAAGGCAAGGTCGGATTCGGAGCGGCACTGGCGCAAGATCCGGACTGGAGCCTGGCGGTCGACGGCCTGGGCGCTCGCTACAACATCCTCGACATCACCCAGAAGAACCATGGCTGCTGCGGCCATACCTTTGCAGCGATCGACGGCGCCCTGGCGCTGCGGGAACGCGGCGTGCGTGCCGAGCAAATCGAGCGCTTGCGCGTGGACACCTACCAGACCGCGCTGGACGTGACGGGCAACTTCGCTCCCGGCACGGCCTTTGAAGCCAAGTTCAGCCTGCCTTATGTCGTGGCGCACGCCCTGGTACACGGCTCGGTGCGCTTGAATGCCTTCGAGCCCCAGCGCCTGCAAGACCCGCAAGTGCGCCAGCTGATGCAAAGACTGGAGCTGCGTGCCGACGAAACGCTGACCGCGGGCTTTCCGAAGTCGCGCTCAGCACGCATAGCGATCACCACCACCGGCGGCCAGACGCTGGAACACCATTCTCCCTACCGCAAGGGCGACCCCGAATCGCCGTTGTCCGATGCCGACCTGAACGACAAGTTCGAGGAACTTGCCGGCCCGGTGCTGGGCCGCGACCGCGCGCTGGCGCTGCGCGACGCCGTCTGGCGCCTGGACGGCATGCCGGTGCGCGCGCTGCGCCTGGCAGCCGACATGCCTCGGCCCTGACGCTTTCCCCTCAGCCTATCCATGACACCAGCCTCATCCATGTCAGACACTTCTTTTGCAGACGCGCTCTTGTCGCCCCGATCCATCGCCCTGGTGGGCGCTTCCGGCGACCTGGGCAAGAACACCGCCCGGCCATTGCGCTTCATGCGCAAGCACGGATACGCCGGCGCCGTCTATCCCATCAATGCCGGACGCGCCGAAATCCTGGGCGAAAAAGCCTATCCCTCCTTGGCCGACGTGCCCGGACCTGTCGACCACGTTTTCATCATGATCCCGGGCCGCGAGGTCGCGGCCATGCTTGCCCAGTGCGCCCGGGCCGGCGCCCGGGTGGTAACGATCTACTCCGACGGCTTCGGCGAAACCGGACCGGAAGGACAGGCGCGCCAGGCGGAGCTGGTGGCGCAGGCCCGCGCCTTGGGTTTGCGGCTGCTGGGCCCGAACAGCATCGGCTCCGCCAATCTGCATACCGGCGGGATTGTCTCGGTCAATGCGGCATTCGAGGCCGAAACGCTATTGGCCGGCGAAATCAGCATGGTGTCGCAAAGCGGCTCGATGATGGGATCGCTGCTATCCCGGGCGGCGGCGCGGGGCTTCGGTTTCGCCAAGTCCGTTTCCGTCGGGAATGAAAGCGACATTACCGTAGGCGAGGTCGTCCATGCGCTGGTGGACGATCCGCATACCAAGGTCATCCTGCTGTTCCTGGAAACCTTGCGCGACGCCGCCACCCTGGCCCGGGCGTTGGCGCGGGCGCAAGCAGCGGGCAAACCGGTAATCGCATACAAACTGGGGCGCTCGGAGCAGGGCGACGCACTGGCGCAATCGCACACCGGCGCCATGGCAGGCAATGATGTCGCGGTGGACGCCTTTCTTAAGGCATACGGGGTGATGCGTGTGCGTCACCTGGAGACGCTGTTCGAAATCGCGCCGCTGGCATCCCGCCATACCCGCAGGCGGCCCGCGCCTGGCGCCGCGGACCAGCCAGCCCGGGTCGCGGTGATTACCACCACGGGCGGCGGCGCAGCGACGGTGGTCGACAACCTGGGACTGCACGGCATGGTCGCGGTGGCGCCGCCTCCCGACTTCGTGCACCGCATGGCGCAACAGGGGTTGCGCATCCGCGAAACGCCCGTCATCGACTTGACCCTGGCGGCAAGCAGCGCCCAGTACAAGATGTTGCTCGAGGAGCTGCTGCGCGCTGGCTGGTGCGACGCGGTACTGAGCGTGGTCGGGTCGTCCGCCCAGTTCCATCCCGCGCTGGCGGTCAAGCCGCTGCTGGAAGCCGACAAACCCGAAGACAAGCCGCTGGCCGTGTTCCTGGCTCCCGAGGCGCCGGAATCGCTGGCGCTGCTGCACGCAGGTGGCATTGCGGCCTTCCGCACGCCGGAGGCATGCGCGGACGCCTTGGCGGTGTACTTCGCCCAAGGGAGCAGGCCGCCAGCCCCTGGCACGGCTTTCGCCTGGCCGGCGGAGCTGCCGCGTGCAGGCATGTTGAGCGAACACGAGGCCGGCGCATTGTTCGGCCGCCTGGGTGTGCCCGTGGCGCGCGGGCAGCTGGCCGACCCGGCGACGCTGGACCATTCCGTCCCATATCCCGTGGTCGCCAAGGTCTGTTCGCGGGATCTGGCGCACAAGACGGAACTGGGCGCCGTGCGAGTCGGCATCGCCGATAGCGACGCATTGCGCAGCGCTACGGAAGAAATGCTGGAGAACGTCCGGCGCCAGGCGCCCGGCGCCCGCATCGACGGCATTCTCGTTCAGCCCATGGAAACGCGTCTGATCGAAATGATCCTGGGCTACCGCCACGACCCCTTGGTCGGCCCCACCGTGCTGTTAGGGGCGGGCGGCATTGCCGCGGAACTGTCGCCTGACTATGCGGTGCGCCTGGCGCCGGTGGACGAGGAAGAGGCCTTTCGGATGATGCACGAAGTGCGGCAGACCCGGTTGATACGCGGCTTTCGCGGGCTGCCGCAGGGCGATTGCCAGGCGCTGGCGCGTGCCATCGCAGCCTTCTCCCGGCTGGCCTGCGCCACCGGCGTGCAAATTGAAGAAGCCGAGATCAACCCCTTGTTTGTCCGCGCCGACGGCGTGGTCGCCGTGGACGGTCTGGCCCGGCTGGCCTGACGCCAAATCAGATTCCCCCTCTACCAGGAAACAAAGATGGATTTCAACCTGACCCCGGAACAACTGGATTTCCAAGGCGCGGTGCGGCGCTTTGCGCAGGGCGAACTGCGCGACGGCGCGGTCGAGCGCGCGCACTCCGACGACTACCCATGGGACGTTGCCCGCAAAATGGCGCGCCAGGGATTGCTCGGCATCACCATCGCCGAAGCGGACGGCGGCGTGGGCGGCTCGCTGATGGACGCCGTCATCGCCATCGAAACGGTGGCCTCGGTGTGTCCGCGCAGCGCCGATGTCGTGCAGGCGGGCAATTTTGGGGCGATCCGCGTGCTGGCCGAATACGGCACCAGCCTGCAAAAGCAGAAATACCTGAGCGCGCTCCTGGCTGGCGAAGGCCTGATCTCGGTCGGCATGACGGAGCCCGACGCCGGTTCGGCCGTGACCGAGCTCAAGACCAGCGCCACGCGCGCGCAGGGCGGCTGGCGCATCAACGGCACCAAGATCTTCACGACCCACGGTCCGCACGCCAGCGTGATCCTGACTTATGTGCGCTTCGGCCCTGGCACGGGCGGTATCGGCTCGGTGCTGATCGACACGAAGGCGGACGGGGTGAAACTGGGCAAACGCTCCGCCTTCATGTCGGGCGAGGAATGGGTAGAGATCTTCTTCGACAACGTATTTGTCGCGGACGACATGGTGGTGCTGGGCGAAGGCGGCTTCAAAAAACAGATCGCCGGGTTCAACGTGGAGCGCATCGGCAACACGGCGCGTTCGCTGGCCCTGGGCCGCTATGCCTACGAAGAGGCGCGCAACTGGGCCATGCAGCGCAAACAGTTCGGGCGCCTGCTGTGCGAGTTCCAGGGCTTGCAATGGAAGTTCGCCGACATGCGCATCAAGCTGGACGCCGCCCAATTGCTGCTGTACCGGGCTGCCAGCGCCGCCGATACGGGCTTTCCCTCTGCCACGGACACCGCGATCGCCAAAGCCTATTGCAACCAGATCGGCTTCGAGGTCGCCAACGACGCGCTACAGGTGCTGGGCGGGCTGGGCTACAGCCGCGAATCGCTGGTCGAATACTGCGTGCGGCGATGCCGCGGCTGGATGATAGCGGGCGGCTCGATCGAGATCCTGAAGAATCGCATCGCCGAGGGCATCTTCGAACGCAGCTTCCCGCAGCGCCCGCCGCGCTAGACCCGCTTGGCCGACCAATTGCCCCGGCCTGCGGCGCTGCCGCTCATCTGCTTGCCGTTGACCGTGCCGGTGTAGCGCACGCCGTTGGCCACGAACGAGATTTCATTGCCGTTCAGGCGCGCCTCCGACAAAGGCGCGCTGCCTAGCATGCCGGACAGGCGCTGGTAGCGCTGCTCCAGTTGCAAGGGCTGGCCGTCGACCTCCCATTTGCCCGCCACCTTGGCGGGCACGATCCACAGCAGCGCGGTGCAATAGGTATTGCAGTCCTGCCGGATCGTTTCCTCGGCGTCCGGCTCCCAGTCGCCCATGCGGAAAGAGTTGGACACGATCCGCGTGCCCGGCGCCAACTCCAGGAGTTTGGGCCGCAGCTTTTCGTTGATGGTCGACAGCAGGAACATGGTGATGACGTCCGCCTGCGTGAGGTCGGTCGTGAACAGGTCCGCGGTTACGAAGGTGGCCCGGTCCGCGACGCCGGCGCGCTCGGCATTGCGGCGCGACAGTTCGACCAGGTCCGGGTTGTATTCGATACCCTGGGCCTTAAGGCCGCGTTGCGCCGCCGTGATCACCGTGCGGCCGTCGCCAGAACCCAGGTCCATCAAGCGGTCCTTGGGCGTGACCTTGGCCATGTCCAGCATGGTATCGACCAACGCCTGGGGCGTGGGCACCCAGATGACGTCCTTGCCGTCCTGGCCGACGTCGGGCACATATTCTTTCTGTCCGGCTTTCTGTTCGGCGGATTGCGCGGCGGCGGAAGCGCTCTGCGCTTGAAACGGCGCGCAGGCCAGGGCCAAGGCCACGGCCGACGCCAGCAAGGCGGCGCGCAGTTGCGGCGCGCTTGCCTGGGCAACGGGTCTGAAGAAAGGAATCGCGATTTGCATGATGTGGGCTCCTTGCAGCGGTGGCTTGCGGACGGGGTGGCCTTTGCGCGGCTGGCCGCCCGGGGAAAGAAGGCTAGATCCGCGCCTGTGGCGGCCCCAGCAGGCGCAGCATAGGCAGGCCCGCGGCCAGCACCGCCAGGCCGATCAGCGCACCGGCGCCGGCGTACATGGCGCTGGAATACACCAGGCCGGCGCACGTCAAGGCCAGCAGCAGCGGGGGCAGGGGATAGAGGGGCACACGAAATGGTCGCGGGCAGTCGGGATCGATCCGCCTGAGACGCCATACCGAAGCCGCAACAAGGAGCATGAACAGCCAGAATACCGGCGCGGTGTAGGCGACCAGGGTCTGCACGCTGTTCTGGCTGAAGGCGCCCAGCGCGATCAACGCCAGCGTGATCGCGCCTTGGACCAGCAACGCGGAAGTCGGGGTTTCGCCCTGTTTGCTCCACGCCGCCAGTACGCGCAGGCGCGGCACATCGCGGCCAAGCGCGCAATACACCCGCGCGCCGGTGATGATGGTGCCATTGATGGTACTGAGCGCCGTGGCGCAGATCGTGAGGCTGAGCAGGGCGGCGGCGTAGGGTCCGGCGGCCAGTTGCATCACGTCCGCTCCCAGCGCCGGCGTGTCGCGCAGTCCTTGCAAGCCGAAGATTTCGAGCAACGCGAGGTTGGTCAGCACGTAGGCGCCGGTTACCAGCGCGGTGCCGATCAGCAGTACCCGGCTCATGTTGCGGCCCGGATCGCGCAGCTCGCCGCTGAGATAGGCGGCCTCGTTCCAGCCGCCGTAGGTAAGCAGCACGAACACCATGCCCATGCCCAGCAAGCCGGCGGTATTGCCCGCCAGCGGCGCGGGCACGGTGTCGACGCGCAACGGACTGTCGCCCGCCGCGGCCAGGCTGGCCACCAGCACGGCGGCCAGCGCCGCCACCGTCAGCGCCGTGAACAGCCATTGCAGGCGCTTGGAGTAGCGCGTGCCCGCCACGTTCAGAGCAGTCAGCGCCACCACCGATATCGCCGCGTGCAACGCCGGGCCGTACGCGCCCAGCGGCGCAAGCTGTTGCGCGTAATCGCCATAGATGTATGCCACGACGGCAATGGCGCCGGTCTGGATGACGGAGCAACGCGCCCAGGCGAACATCATTCCCACATGCCGCCCCCAGGCGCGCGTCAGATACAGGTACTCGCCACCCGAGCCGGGATAGGCCGACCCCAGTTCCGCGTAGCAAAGCGCGCCCACCAGCATTACCAGGCCGCCCGCGCACCACAGCGCGATGTAAACCGCCTCGGAACCTGCGTGCTGCGCCACCAGCGGGGGAAATCCGAATATGCCAATCCCGATCACCACGCCCACCAGCACCATGGTGGCATCCATGACCGACAAACCGGTGGGCGCGCGCGCCTGAAGCAGCAGGGCCGGATTCGCGGACGAGCGCAAGGTGGGCTGTGTCATCGGAGGCTCACGGTTGGGTGCGGCGAGTGGCGGGCGGCAGCGCCATTTGGGGGACGGTGCCTGACAATCACCTGAACAATTTGCGACCCCCGGCTAGCGAGAAAAGTTTCTTCGGGTTTTCCCCAAAACAGCCAAATTTCACGGAATTCAGCTCGAATCCGGCATCCTGTTCGCCCGAAATATCGCTTTTAAGTAATTGATTAATATCATCTAAATATTGAACTTAAAGTGCTTTAATTAAAGTGATTTCTTAGAAATGGAATTGACCGATATGGCATGAACCCACGCTATGCTGGTTGCGCAGGACGCGCCCCGCACGAGCGGCCGCCGCAAGGGGAAGGGGAGCCAACCGCAATTCAGGGGATCGACATGAAGCTTTCCATACGTACGGCTGTGGCAGGGCTGGTGCTTTCCGGACTGGCGAGCGTGGCGCCGGCCACGCTGGCGCATCATGGCTGGTCGTGGGCGGAGTCCGAACAGATGACGCTGCAAGGCACCGTTCAACAAGTGCAGATCGCGCCCCCGCATCCCTGGTTGGATGTACGCGCCGAAGACGGGGTCTGGCGGGTGGAGCTCGGCAATCCCACCCAGACCAAGGACGCCGGCTTCGTCGAAGGATCCGCCAAGCCGGGCGACGCTATCGTCGCGGTGGGCAATCGCGACCGCGAGGCAGGCACCAAACGCATGAAGGCCGTCCAGATCAAGGTGGGCGGCAAGACCTACGACATCTATCCCAGCCGCATCCAGAAACCCTGAACCGCGCCAGCGCGATCCATGCCCGAGCTGCTGCGCCTTGCGCTGGAACACCTTGAATCCCTGCCGCCGTCGATCTGGCTGCGGCGGTCGGCGACGTTTTACCTATTGGTAAATGCGGCCCATATCGGCGCAATCGGCCTGCTCATAGGGTCCATCGTCCCGTTGGATTTGCGTCTGCTGGGGCTCATGAAGCCGGGGCCGCTGACCTCGCTGGCGCCGGTGCTGGCGCGCACCGCGGCCGTGGGCCTGGGCCTGGCAATCGTGACCGGGGCCATGCTCTTTAGTGTCCGGCCGCTGGAGTACCTGGCAAATCCCGCCTTCGGCGCCAAGATGGGCTTGTTGGCCGCCGGCGCGCTTAATGCATTGCTCGTGCATCGCAGCAAAGCGTGGCAAACGGTACTGGATCAGGGCAGGGCGACGGGCGGGATGCGTGCGCGAGCCGGCGCCTCGCTGTTGCTGTGGCTGGGTTGCCTGGTTGCGGGGCGCTGGATCGGGTTCTTGTAGAACAGGCCCTGAGGCTTATGCGCCTGCGCCTTTGCGGCGCAGGCGGCCCGCCCCGAGAGGCAGGCCCAGAAGAATCAAGCGGGCTGCGCTTCGGCCAGCGCGCGTTGCACGGCCGGCCGGGCGGCAACGCGGGCCAGGTAGGCCGTCAATGTCGGGAACTGCGCAAGATCGACCCCGTCGCCCTCCAGCCAGCTGCCGATGGTGTACAGATAACCGTCCACCACGCTGTAGCGGTCGCCGGCCACCCAGGGGCCGACGATCTGCGACTCCAGGTAGGCGGCGCAGGCCGTCATGGTCTGCGGCACCTTGGCCTGCATGGCGGCGTGCGCGGCGGGATCGTCCGCCCAACGGGCGCCGCGCCGCTTGTGCGCATGCGCCACGTGGGCGGTGGACGCCAGATAGCTCGCCAATTCCTGCATGCGGGCGAACGCGAAGGGATCGTCCAGCGGCGCCAATTGCGCTTGCGGAAAGCGCTGCGCAACGAAGGCGAGCAGGGCGGGCGTCTCGGTCAGCACCCCCTGTTCGGTAACCAGCGCGGGCACTCGGCCCTTGGGATTGATGCGCAGGTACTCGGGGCTTTGCTGCTGCACGGCGCCCATATCAAGCTTGACCAGATCGAAATCGGCG
This sequence comes from Achromobacter sp. D10, assembly GCF_035282245.1. Classification (NCBI taxonomy): domain Bacteria; kingdom Pseudomonadati; phylum Pseudomonadota; class Betaproteobacteria; order Burkholderiales; family Alcaligenaceae; genus Achromobacter; species Achromobacter sp. D10. The sequence goes on along the minus strand of NZ_JAYJLE010000004.1, from coordinate 380,109 downwards.
CCCGCCTCGCGCAGCGCGATATGCGTTGCCAGCGCACAGGTGCCAGGGGCGGAGTAAAAAGTCCAACGGGACATCTGCATCCTCTTCTTTCAACGGTTGAAAAGCCATGTCGCCCCTGAGGGCTGCCGGCTACAGGGTAGCCTGATCACCCCGTGATTCCAATACCGCGCGGTGCCTTCAAGAGGCCAACGATTTCCCGCAGATCCCGTTCGGCATCCAGGCCGCGCAGCCTTCGTGCCAGTTCGCGCGTCTGCGCGGCGGGCAAGGGCGGACACGCGGAGGCGCAGCAGGCCTCGAACTTGGCGTCCTGTTGCGCCATGTCCAAGGGCTTTTCCGGGCTGCCGGGGAAGGCCGGCATGTCGACCGCGAGTTCGCGGCCGTCCTTGAGCCGCAGCTCGACGCGCTGCGGACTCATGGCGTTGGGATCGGGGTTGCCATCGTCCACGACCTGGATGCGGGCGGCCAATTCGTACGTCGCCGCCTCCGCCAGCGCGGGTGGATCGAAATCGGGAATGCCGACCCGCCCGCGCAATATGGCCGTGGCCATGGCATAGCCCATGCAGAGCCGGGCAGTGGCGGAGTCCATGCCAGGGTGCGCCGGACGGCCAACGAGACGCACGATGAGCGAGGACGCGCGGACCGTCACGCGGTCTATGTCCTCGGGCCGCAGCGCGTGCTGGCGCATCAGTTCCAGCACGGCGCCGATGCCGCTGTGCGTGGCCCGGCCGGTCGGGTAGGGTTTATGGCTCATGCGGCTTATCTGGAACACGCGGCCCACGTCTGCGCGCACCTCGTCCCAGTTGGCCTGGCCAGCGTCATAGAGCGCGAAGTAGCCATAAGGCCCCTCGAGAATGTCGCGCGGACCAGGAAACCCCGCCCGCGCCAGCTCGAAGGCCGTGACCGCGGCCCTGGCATTTAGGCCTACCTGCAGGCCGACTGCCGGAGATCCCTCGATATGCGCCTGCATGGTGCCCGACAGATGGCTATACGCCAGTCCCAACGCATCGCGAGTGGCAGCTTCGTCCAGTCCGGCCAGTTTGCACAGCGTGGCCGTGGCGCCCAGGCCGCCACACATGGCCGGCCGGAAGAACCGCATGGGCGCGCGTTGGGCCAATGCGACGTAGATGGCGAAGTCCAGCCCCGTGGCGACGGCGGTGATGAGCCGGGTGCCGTCCACACCGCCTTCGCGTTCGGCATACCCCAGGGCCGCCGGCACGATGCAGGCAAACGCATGCACCACGGCGCGGTCATGGATCGCGTCGAATTCCTGATTGAAGACCTGATAGGCGTTGAGCATGACGGCGCTGGCCAGCGGCAGCCGCTCGCCGCTGCCCCAGACGGTGGCTTCCGAGCCTGGGCCGAGCGCCTGGGCCGCCTGCCGCAACGCCGGCATGCGTGGATGGCGCGAACCGGACAGGCCCACGCCGACCGCATCGAGAATGAAGGTCTTGGCCGCCTCTACCGCGGCGGCCGGCAAGTCTTCATAGCGCGTGCGCAGCAAATGGGAAACCAGGGTGTCGACGGCGCTCATGCCTGCGCCCCGCCGAAGTCCGGGCGTACCTGGCCCGCATACCATTCGTATATGCCGGCGCCCGTGACGAAGCGGGTCATCGGATGCCGCTGCAGCCGGTCCAGCATGTCGAGCAGATCGGCATAGCGGTGTGGCACGCCCATGAGGTGCGGATGCAGCCCCAGTGTAAGGACGCGCGGCCTGCCGTTATGCCGCGCCTCCTCGGCGTACAGGTCCAGCGTCCGCTCCAGGCGCCGGCCGAATTCCCCGGTGGCGTGCTTTTCCACCGCGTGGATGACCGAATCGTTCAGCTCCAGCGCATAGGGCAGCGCGAGCAGCGGACGTCCCGAGGTCCGCATCCAGTTGGGCAGATCGTCCAGGCACCAGTCGAACAGATAGTCGATGCCGGCCTGCGCCAGGAGGTCCGGCGTATCCTGCGTCTCGCGCAGTCCCGGCGATAGCCAGCCGCGCGGGCGGCGGCCGCTGAAGCGTTCGATCCGGTCAAGGGCCGCGACGATGGTGCGGGCTTGCCCATCGCCATCTTCCTGCGATAGCGCCCGCTGGTGAATCCCGTGGCCGATGAACTCCCAGCCCGTCTCCAGCAGCGCCTGCGCCGCTTGAGGATAGGCATCGATGACCGAAGCATTCAGGCTGGCCGAGGCCGGCAGGCCGCGGCTGCGGATGGCGTCGATCATCCGGGGCAGGCCGCAGCGCAGGCCGTATTCGGCCCAGCTGAAGTTCGGCACGTCCGGAACCGTCTCGCGCCCGTGCGGCGGGGTAAGCAGGGTGCGAGGCATGGGCTGGTCGAACGGCCAGTGCTCGACATTGACCACCAGGTGCACCAGGATGGCGCGGCCATCCAGGCCCGCCAAGGGCGGGCGCTGGCTGGAAAGCATGAAAGGAATGCGTGGGTTGTTCATGGCACTTTGCTCATGGTTCAAAAATGGCTCAGCGGCCGAGGAAGACCGGATCGCGCTTTTCAGCGAACGCCCGCCGGCCTTCGGCATAGTCCGCGCTATCGAAACACTGCCGCACCAGGGCGTCGATCGCCTCGGTCCCGGCCGGCGCCGGCGGATTCATGGTCGCCAGTATGGCCGCCTTTGCCGCGCGCAGGGAGAGGGGCGCATTGGCGGCGATGCCGCGCACGCGTGCCTGGGTCTGGCGGGCAAAGTCATCGTCGGCATAGCGTTCATGGACCAGGCCACGACGCTCTGCCTGTTCGGCATCGAGGACGCGGGCGGTATAGAAGAGGTCGAACGCGGAGGCCGCGCCCACCACGTCCACCAGCCTGCGCATGTCCGCAAGGCTGTAACCCAGGCCCAGCCGCGCGGCCGGCATGCGAAAGCGCGCGCTGGCGCTGGCATAGCGCAGGTCGCAGGCCAGCGCCAGGCCGATGCCGCCTCCCATGCAGGCGCCCTGGATCAACGCCACGGTGGGCGCCGAGAACTCGGCCAGCATCTGTTGCGCTTGCGCCACCGCCTGGTTGTACCCGGCCACGGCGGCCTCGCCATCGCGCGCCTGGTCGAACTCGCTGATATCGGCGCCCGACACGAACGCACGCGAACCCGCGCCAGTCAGCACCAGTACCCGAACGCCGGTACCCTCGAGCTCCCGCAATGCGGCGGCCAATTGCTGCCACATGGCCAGCGTCATCGCGTTGCGCCGTTCGGGATGGCAGACCGTCAACGTGGCCACGCCATCCTGGCGTTCCACCTGGATCTGGCCCCCGCTCATACCACGCCCTCGCCGTACAGGCGTTCGATATCGGCCGCGGCATAGCCGATTTCCCCCAGCATCTCCCGGGTATGTTCGCCCCATCCAGGCGCAGGGCGGGCGATGCGCGCGGGCGTGCGCGTCAAGGCCACGGGTTGCGAGATCAGCCGGTACGCATGTCCGGCCTCATCCTCGACCGGCTGGGCCACGCCGAGATGCCGCACCTGTTCGTCCTCGAATACCTGCGGGATGCTGTAGACCGGCCCCGCGGGCACGCCGGCCTGGTTCAGCAGCCCGACCCAGTGCGCCACGGGATGTTCGCGAAAGCGTTGCGCCAGGCATTCATTGAGGGAGGCCCGGTTTGCCACCCGCAGCTTCTCCGTCGCGTAGCGCGGATCTTCCAACCACTGCGGCATCTCCAGGCAGGCGCACAGGCGGCGCCAGTTGCCTTCTCCGGAAGCGCCCAGGTTGAAAGCGCCATCGCTGCCTTCAAACAGGCCCATCGGGCTGCTGGTCGGGTGGTCATTGCCCGCCTGTACCGGCGTGTCGCCATCGTTCAGGTAGCGCGCCGCCTGGAAGTCCATCAGTGCGATCTGGGTATGCAAGAGGGAACTGTGGACCCATTGGCCTACGCCGGATTGTTCCCGTTCTATCAGCGCCAGCAATACGCCGACCGCGGCGTAGATGCCGGTGCCGCAATCAGCGACCGCCAGCCCGGCCCGCAACGGGCCGCCGCCAGGGAACCCCGTGACCGACATAAGCCCGCCCATGCCCTGGATGATCTGGTCGAAACCCGGCCGGTCCGCATAGGGGCCATCCTGGCCAAAACCGGAAATGCTGGCCAGGATGATGCGGGGATTGATGGCGCGCAGGGCTTCGTAATCGACCCCGAGCCGTGACTTGACGTCGGGACGCCAGTTTTCCACCACCACGTCGGCGGACGCTACCAGTTGCTTGAACACCGCCAACCCTTCGGGCTTCTTCAGGTTCAGCGTCATCGACCGTTTGTTGCGGTTCAGGTTCTGGAAATCGCCGCCGGTGCGGTCCGCGGCGAACATGGCTTCGTTGGGATCGATCCCGGCCGGCGGTTCGATACGGATCACGTCCGCGCCGAAATCGGCCAGGATACGAACGCAGGTCGGGCCGGCGCGCACGCGCGAAAGATCCAGCACGCGAAAGCGGGAGAGGGTGGAGGAGGCATTGATTCTGGCCATGATGATTCCGTGGATTAGCGTTGCAGAAGGGCGGAAAAGGGCAGGGCGAACTGGTGCGCGAAAGCCAGCAGCAAGGGCTCGCTGCCAGGCGCGCCGATCGCCTGCACGCAGACGGGACGGCCTTGCGCGTCGATGCCCGCGGGCAGCACCAGGGCCGGCAGTCCCAGGTAATTGATATAAGCGTGATGGCGATGCAGCGCCGCGAGCGCGCGCGGGTCGAAGGCCGGGCTGGTGGTGGTGACCGCGGCGCGGTCCGGCACGCCCTGCGGCAGGCAGGGCGTGAGCAACAGATCGGCGCCGCCCAGGTGGCTGGCGAGAAACGCGGCGCGCAATGGCGCAATGCGCGCCATCGCGTGGCGATACCAGATGGCGGGCATGGCCCAGCCCGGCAGCGCAATGGCCTGGGTTGCCGGCGCCAGCGTGGCCAGCTCGCGCCGCACGCTGCCAGCCAGCGTCAACGCGGCTTCCGCGTGCAGAACGATCTGCGCCAGACGGTTCAGGCGGTCGAGGTCCGGCGCCGGACAGGCATCGACGCGCGCCAGCGCGTCCACGCGCTGCTCAAAGCGGGTCATCTCGGCCGCCACGTCGGCGCGCGCACCGGCCGTGCCTAGCGTGGACGCAACCCGCCAACGTCTTGGCCGCGATAGATACTCTGCGATGCCGGCCATGTCGCCGGGCAACGCAGGGGCAGCCATGCCAGCGGGCAGCAGCGCGGCGTAGACGCAGGCAACATCGAGCGCGCCGCGGCCTATCACCCCGACCGTGTCCAGCGTCGGCGCCAACGCGGCCACGCCATCGGCCGGAATTGCTCCCCGGGTCGGTTTCAGTCCTACCAGGCCGCAGGTTGCCGCCGGCATACGTACGGATCCCGCCGTGTCCGTGCCGAGCGAGGCGGGAACCAGCCCGGCGGCTACCGCGACCGCGCAGCCGCTGGACGACCCGCCCACCGCAGCGGCGATGTCCAGCGGATTGGCCAGCGCCGGCCCGTGAGGGTTCTCGGCCGTCGCACCGCAGGCATGCTCGGCCATCGCCAACGCGCCAAGATTGAGCGCGCCCTGGTCCTGCAAGCGTTGCAGCACGGTCGCGATCGGACCCGGCGTGCCCTCGCGCGGCGGACGGCCGCAGCCGGGCGTGTGCGCCCCCGTCTCGAAGACATCCTTGTGCGCCAGCGCCACGCCTTCAAGCAGGCCGCCGGGCCGAACGGACGCAGGCGGAAGATAGGTCCGGATGGCGCAGTGGAGTTCGCCCGCGCGGCGCTGGAACGCGGCCGCCAGCGCGTCAATGAGCCCAGCGCGTTCGCCCGGCTCGGCCAGGGCATGGCGCAGGCGCATGTCTTCCACGGAAAGATGCAGCAGGGATTCAGGCATGCCCGCTCCCGCAATCCGCGATGTCAGCTTCGATGGCGGCAAGACGCAGCAGGGTGCGCGCGACCGCCTGCTGAGTTTCCACTGGCACAGCCAGGCCGTGCGTTTTGCAGACCAGGGCAACCCAGGCCTGCCATTCCTGTTTGGTGGCGTCTTCCATGCGCATTACCTCCTGCCGCACTTTGCTCGGTAAAATAAAAGTCTAGTCTCATAAATATATTTATAGAAGTCAAGAAAATACTATGCCGCAGTTCAGTTTTCTTCAACCCCTGACCGGAGTCCGCCATGAAAGCCGCTGAGCGCATCCGCCTGTCCGTCGAAGAATCCATCCGTGACGGCAGCCTGCTGCCCGGGGATCCCGTAGACGAACAGATGCTGATGCAGACCTACGACGTGTCGCGCACCCCCGTGCGCGAGGCGCTGCTGCAATTGCAGGCGCAAGGGCTGGTGGCCAGCCTGCCGCGCGGCGGCATGGTGGTGGCCAAGATGGATGTGGCCCAGCTGCTGGCCATGTGGGAACTGCTGGCCGAGCTGGAGGGCATCGGCGCGCGACTGGCCTGCGAGCGCATGACTCCTGCGGAACGCGATGAGCTGGCGGTCATCCACGAGCGCGCCGCCGCAGTAGTGCGGCGTGAAGACACAGACGCCTGGCAGGAACACAACCGGCGGTTCCACGACGCCCTGTACATGGGCGCACGCAATCCTTATCTGCGCCAGGAAATCCTGCGGATGCGGTCGCGGACGGGCGCCTACCGGCTCCATGCTTTCTCGGCGTTTGGCCGCCTTGCCACGTCATGGGAACAGCACGGCCAACTGCTTGAGGCCATCCAGGCGCAAGACTCGGTCCGCGCCGCGGCCGTCATGACGCAGCACATGAGTCCCGGACAAGGCGCGACCAGCTTCGCTTCCTTTATCGCCGCGCTGCCCAAGAACCTGCTTGCCTGACGTTCAGCGGGCTGCCGGGAGCCTGGCGCCCGCTGGGATACCCGCGGGTAAATCCTTATTATTGTATTTTTTTAAAATGGCAAAATATATTTATAGCAGACAAAAACATCTGCTAGCGTGACCTTGCCCCGGTGTCGGCGGGCTAGGGCGCTTTCCCCTGATCCGCTCCACCGAGGAACCCGCTATGGATGCTGTTTCACCGCAACCCCTTTCCACGCCGGCACATGGCGCCGCGTCGGCCGCCGATCCCGGCCAGATGCACCGCAAGGTCGCCTGGCGCCTCATACCGTTTCTGATTTTCCTGTTCCTGCTGGCGTGGATCGATCGCGTGAATGTCGGTTTCGCCAAGCTGCAGATGTTGCAGGATCTGCGCTTCAGCGAAGCCGTGTATGGGCTTGGGGCGGGTATCTTCTTCATTGGCTATTTCATCTTCGAAGTGCCCAGCAACCTGCTGCTGCAGCGGATCGGCGCGCGCAAGACCCTGGCGCGCATCACCATCCTGTGGGGCCTTACCTCGATGGCGATGGCATTCGTCACGACTCCGACCTCCTTCTATGTCCTGCGCTTTCTGCTGGGCGCCTTCGAAGCAGGTTTCTTCCCCGGCGTCATGCTTTATCTGACGTACTGGATCCCCGCAGGCAGGCGAGGGCGCATCAATGGCTGGTTCATGACGTCATTCGGGATCGCGGGCATTGTGGGCGGGCCCATCGCCGGACTCATCATGAGCGGCATGGACGGCGTGGCTCCATTGCGCAACTGGCAATGGCTGTTCGTGCTGGAAGGCATTCCTTCCGTCATCGCCGGATTCGTGGTGCTGGCGTACCTGCCGGACCGGCCGCAACAGGCGCGCTGGCTCAGCGCGGCGGAGAAGGCCGCCTTGGTCGCGGAATTGGAGGGCGAGCGCCTCGATTCCGCAAAGCACTCCAGTTTCACCCAAGCCTTGCGCCAGCCTGCATTGTGGTTGTGCACCGCGGCTTACTTTTGCATCGTGGGCGGCAACGCGACCTTGGCCTTCTGGATGCCTTCTATCGTTCGTGAACTGGGTGTGCAGGGCGCATTGAACATCGGCCTGTTGTCGGCCATTCCGTTCATCCTGGGCACGGCCGCAATGGTGATCAACGGCATGCATTCAGACTCGACTCGGGAACGCCGGCTGCATTGCGCTGGCGCCACCCTGATCGGCGCCCTGGGGCTGTCGCTGACAGGAATCTACATCGGCAGCCCCGTGCTGGCGATGGCGGCGTTGAGCATCGCAGCCATAGGCGTGCTGGGCTCCTTTCCGGTGTTCTGGGCCATTCCCGCGGCCTTCCTGACCGGCACCGCAGCTGCGGGCGGCATCGCCTTCATCAATTCGGTCGGTAACCTGGCCGGCTTTGCCACGCCTTTCATGATGGGCTGGCTCAAGGAGTGGACGGGGGGCGTGGCCGCCGGCCTGTATGTGGTGGCGGGCATGCAGGTCGTCGCGACGGCGGTCGTCGCACTGACCATGCGCAAGCTGCCCGTCTAGGCTCCGGCAGCGCGAGCCGTCTCCTCGAAGTAGTGCGCAAGATCCGGCGCCGTGTCATCATCGGCAGAGCACGACTGAACGCGCGGCTCCAGCCTGATTCCTGCAAGCCGCGCCCGACATCGCCGGACGGCGGCAGCTACTGCGGGGAAACACTCCGTGCGCCAGGAATGCAGATACGTTCAAGAATCCCCCCGCAAGCGCGACAGGCGCGCCTTGCCCGCGCGAGACCGCGCAGCCGCCTTGGCCGGACGGCTCCTGATCCTGCTATGCGCCAGCCAGGTCTTTCTTGGCTCGGCGCACGCCCAGGCGGACGCCGACGGCGGCGGCCTGGACATGGGTAACTTCCTGCTGCGCGAGAACGGCGCGCTGCCCGTGCCCGTCATCATCACCGAGCCTGCCGTAGGCTATGGCGGCGGCCTGATGCTGTTGTACTTTTCCGAACCGGCGGCACCGGATGCCGGCCAGGCGGACCGGGCAGCCCCGTCGGCCGACAAGCACAAGGCGCCGCCCACCGTCACGGGTATCGGCGCCATGGCTACCGAAAACGGCACCCGCGGCGGCGCGCTGTTCCATTTCCGCAGCTGGGACGCCGACCGCTACCGCTACCTGGGCGCGCTGGCCCAAGGGCGGGCCAACCTCGAGTACTACGGCGCCTCCAGCCACGGACGCAGCTACGAGGTGAAAGGCACCTTCCTGATGCAGCAGGTCCTGGCCCGGGTCGGGGACACGCCCTGGTACGTTGGCCCGCGCTACACGTACTTCCGTTCAAACACCCGTTTCACGGGCGAGGCGGCAAGCGAGCTGTCCAAGGCAGAGATGGCCGGGCACATCGGCAAGGCCGGCGTGGTAGTGGACTACGACACCCGGGACAATATGTTCTACCCCAACCGGGGCAGCTACGCCGAACTGGAAGCCGAGTTCGCGCGGGGCTGGCTGGGCAGCGACCAATCTTTCGAGAGCTACCGCACCCGCGGCTACACCTGGCTTCCGCTGGCGCCGCGATGGACGCTGGGGCTGCGCGGCGACGGGCAGTTCACGCGCGGCACGGTGCCGTTCTACGCGCAGCCCTACGTGGACCTGCGCGGCGTCGCACGCGGCCGCTATCAGGACCGCGATGCGCTGGCCTTCGAGGCCGAGCTGCGCTGGGACGCCACGCCGCGCTGGTCCATACTGGGGTTCAGCGGCGTGGGCAAGGCATATGGCAACTGGAACTCCTTTGCAGATTCCACTAACGTCGTCAGCGTGGGCACGGGTTTCCGGTATCTGATCGCGGCCAAACTGGGCCTGGCCGTGGGAATAGACATTGCCCACAGCAAGGACCAGAACGCCTTCTACATTCAAGTCGGGAGCGCATGGCGATGAAGACACACGACGAAAGCCCCATGCTCGAGGCCGGCGTCTCCCAGATCGGGAACCTGCTGCAATTCCTGGCCTGGATCGCTGAACGGCCGCGCACCTATGCGCAAACCCTGGACGCCTGGCGAAGTTCCTGCCCGCGGCTGTCCGCCTGGGAAGACGCGACGGCCAATGGATTGGTGGACTTGTCTCCGTCCGGTGACGATCCACAGGCCCAGCCCGTGGTCGTCCTGACGCCCAAAGGGCGCAAGATGCTTTCACTTACATGCAAGCCGCCCACGGTGTAACGATCTGCATTTGATTGCGGATTTCGTCGAAAAAAATCCCCGTTTCGTCGAAAAAGCATTGCACCCCGCGGGCGAGCTGCGGATTCTAGTGGCGAAACTTTGCCAGTTACTACTGAGCGCACGCCCGGCGAGCAGGGCGGTCCTTGCGCACGCCCAACAGAATCCGGTCATTCATGAAGCCCACATCATCCCCTCCGCGCGCCCCCGGCATGCCTTTTCCTCTGCTGCGCCAGAACACCTTGCGACTGGCCGTCATCTCAGCGCTGGGTGCCTGCGCCTGGGCTCCGGCGGGCAGCGCCCAAGCCGGCTATGCCTGCAGCGCCGGCCCCACCCAGAGCGTGCCTGCCGGCAACTACCCTTACGCCCAGGCCATCTGCGAAGGCGATAGCGGCGTCGACCATAACGATGAAAAAGATGGCCAGAACGGACCGGACGTGACCTTGACCTCCGCCGGCACCTTCAACGCCGACATGAATGGATCCGGCCTGACCGCACAGGGGGTGCTGACGGCGATATCGCGCGGCGGAGACGGGGTGGACGAGGGCACGGCAGGCGATGGCGGCAATGTCGTCGTGTCCAGTACCGGCAGCGTCAGCTTGAATGGCACTGCGCTCAGCAACTTCAACAGCCTGATCATGGCCGTTTCGTCCGGGGGGATCGGCGACCCCGCCAACGACAACAACGACTCCAATGGCGGGCACGGCGGATTGGGCCAGACCGTGACCGTCACCAACTCCGGCAACCTGACGATGTCAGGCAGCTTGCCCACCCCCCGCCAGGGCTTGTTCGGCATCAATGCGCGCGCCGTGGGCGGCGCCGGCGGAGACCAGAACGATCCCACGCTGGAATATGGCGACCAAGTCGGCGGAAACGGCGGCAACGCCAGCACGGTCATCGTCAACAACTCAGGCGCCATCAACCTGGGCAGCAGCGGGTCGCGCCTGCGCACCTACGCAAGCGGTGCCGCCATCTACGCGAATTCCCAGGGAGGCATGGGCGGCTACAACAACGGCAATGCCGGCACGGGCGGCACCGTCCAGGTCACCCACCAAGGCCAGGCGAACAGCTACTGGCAAGTCGTGGACAGCGCCACGGTGTTCGGCATCTACGCTCAGAGCATCGGCGGGGATGGCACGGCGTCGACCGACAATAGCGATAACGGCGGCAACGGCGGCGGCAACTCCAGCACCTGGACCCAGAAAGTCACGGTGGACGTGCAGGGTTCGGTACTGCTTGATGTCGCGGGATCGGCGAGCGGCGCCGCGGTTCAAGGCGCGGGCGTAGCCGCGCGCGCCATCGGCGGCAAAGGCGGTGCCGGGCCGGACAAAGACCACTCGGGCGGCAATGGCGGCTCAAGCGGCGCCGTGGCCATCAACCTCTACCAGGGAGCCAGTGTCGCCACGCGCGGGGACAATCTTCCGGGCCTGGCCGCGCAGAGCGTGGGCGGGCAGGGCGGTGACGGCAGCGACAGCACCGCGCTGGCCGGCCAGGGCGGCGGCGGCGGGTTCGGCGGCAACGCCAGCGCCGTCAGTGTCTCGACCTTGAGCGGCAGCACGATCAGCACCACGGGCAGCTTTTCGACCGGTATCGTCGCCCAGTCCGTGGGCGGCGGCGGCGGCACGGGCAGCGACTTCGTATCGGTGCTGGGCGGCCAGGGCGGCAACGGCGGCAATGGCGGCAACGCAGGCTCCGTCAGCACCTCGACCGCCGGAACGGTCAGTACGGGCGGCGACCACGCCTACGGCGTGCTGGCCCAGTCCATTGCCGGCAGCGGCGGCGCTGGCGGCGCCGATACCGCCGAACTGGTGTCCCTGGGCGGAGACGGCGCGGGCGGCGGCGCCGCCGGCCAGGTCACCATGGGCAATACGGGTTCCATCAGTACATCGGGCTACAACTCGCACGGCATGATCGGGCAGTCCATCGGCGGGGGCGGGGGGGCCTCGGGCAGCGCGACGGGGCTGCTAAGCGTCGGCGGCAGCTCGGCGGGCTCCACGGGATCCGCGGGCGGCTCGGTGGTGATCGGCAACACCGGATCCATCACCACGGCAGGCAACGCGGCCATTGGCCTTGTGGCCCAGTCGATCGGCGGCGGGGGCGGCAGCGGCGGCGACAGCATCGGCGTACTGGGCGTGGGCGGCGGCGGAGCGGGGGGAGGCTCGGGCGGTAGCGTCATCATCCAGGACCTGGGGTCGATCCAGACCGCGGGCCACTTCGGCGCGGGCGTGCTGGCCCAGTCCGTGGGCGGCGGCGGTGGCAACGGCGGCGACACATTCACGGCATCGGTGGGCGTGTCGGTTGCGATCGGCGGCAGCGCCAGCGGAGGCGGAGATGGCGGTTCGGTCTGCATGAGCAACCAGGGAGGCTGCGACAGCACGCTTACGTACTCGCCAGCGGCCATCACGACCCATGGGAACTACGCGCCAGGCATCATCGCCCAGAGCATCGGCGGCGGCGGCGGGACGGGCGGCAGCGTAAAGAACGCCAGCGTCGCATCGTTCGCGGCCCTGCAGCTGGGTGGCAGCGGCGGCGCCGGCGGCAAGGCAGCCGGGGTCAAGGTCGGCTACAGCAATCTGAACATCAATACCGGCGGCGCTCACGCCGTCGGCATCCTGGCCCAATCCATCGGCGGGGGAGGCGGCAATGGCGGCGATGCCAGCTACTACGACGTCACCCTGGGATTCAATGCCGCCGTCGTGCTGGGTGGAAGCGGGGGCTCGGGCGGCACGGGCTATTCATCCACGGTGAACCTCAGCGGCTCCCACGTCGCCACGGGCATGGACTACGCCAGCCCGAACATAGACCCGGACACCTATGCGCCCAACGATGCATTCGGCATCCTGGCGCAGACCATCGGCGGCGGGGGCGGCAATGGCGGCAGTTCCAGCGCCAGCGACCTGGTGGTGGCGGTGCCCACCGGCGAAGGAGCCTCCCTGGCGTTCAACTTCGAGGCCGCCGTGGGCGGCAGCGGCGGCGCGGGGGGCAGCGCCTGCCCGCCAGGAGATGCCGCGTGCGTCACCCAGGTCAATCTCAGCAACGGCTCCACGGTCGCCACCTTGGGCGATGGATCCCATGCCGTGATGGCCCAGTCGATAGGCGGAGGCGGTGGCAACGGCGGGGATTCCTCCGTGCTGTCCACGGTGCTGGGGGATGCGACCACGATCTCGCTGTCGGCCGGCATGACGCTGGGCGGCACGGGCGCCGCGGGCGGGAACGGCGGCGCGGTGAACATTGGCCTGGGAGACGCCAACGGCGCCTACGCGGCCTTGCCGCCTTCATTGCTGACCCCGCCCGGCGTCCAGGCGCCGCCGGCGTCCACCATCGTCACCTACGGCGACTATGCGGACGGCGTGCTTGCGCAATCCATTGGCGGCGGCGGCGGTAACGGCGGAGTGGGCAGCAGCAACGCCTACACCCACGGCGGCCCCACCAACGTCAAGCTGACCCTGGCCTTGGGCGGCACGGGCGGCGCAGGCGGCACCGGCGGCAACGTGGACGTAACGCTGAATCCCAATTTCACCATTCGTACCCTGGGATCCGGCTCGCGCGGCATAGTGGCGCAATCCATCGGCGGTGGCGGCGGAGCCTCGCAGGGCGGAACGCTGAACGTCGCGGGCAGCGCCGAAGAGCGGCCCTCCGCGCGCCTGCAGGTCGGGCTCGGCGCCACCGGTGGGTCTGGCGCCACGGGCGGCACCCTCAACGCAACATTGCAGGGTGCCATCCGCACCGAGGGCGGCGATGCCGATGGGGTCCTGCTGCAATCGATAGGCGGCGGTGGCGGCCTGGGCGGATCGCTCGGGGCCGACGCGTCGTCCTACCCAATCCTGGATCGGATCGGCAACCATGGGGACAACAAGGAACGGCTCGACGACGAAAACAGCACCTACGAATTCGGCGTGGATGTAGGCGGCACCGGCGGCACCGCGGGCCATGGCGGCAATGTCACCGTGAACTACGCCGGCAAGATCGCCACCAGCGGCGACTGGGCCGACGGCCTGGTCGCCCAATCGATAGGCGGAGGCGGCGGCGTAGGCGGTTCCTCCAGCGCCTCGGGCAGCAAGATCAAAGCCAACGCGATCGTAGGCGTGGGCGGCAGCGGCGGGGCCGGAGGCAATGGCGGCAACCTGAACTTCTACTTCGACGACAACCATGGCAACAGCATTTCCACCACAGGCTACAACGCCTACGGCGTGCTGCTGCAATCCGTCGGCGGGGGCGGCGGGCAGGGCGGCGACGGCTCGGACCAGGCCCAGGGCACCATCACCGTCGGCGCATCGTTTGGCGGCACGGGCGGCGTCGCTGGCAATGGAGGCAACATCCTGACCTCCAGCGGCCAAGGCTGGCTGAATGTCCAGACATCCGGCGACGACGCGCCCGCGCTGGCCATGCAATCGATAGGGGGCGGCGGCGGCACGGCCGGTGCTGGCAACAGCAGCTCCAAGCTCCAACAGGACAGTCATTCCATGAGTGTTTCGGTGGGCGGCACCGGCGGTCTGTCCGGCTCTGGCGGCGTCATCGATGTCGCCACCGGAATCGCCGCCACCACGCAAGGCGACCGCGCCTATGGCGTGCTGGCGCAATCCATCGGCGGCGGGGGCGGCCTGGGAGGCGCGGGCGACGCCAGCAACCTGACCGGCGTCTCGCTGGGCGGACGCGGCGGCGCGGCTGGCGATGGCGGGGCCGTGACGCTTGCGCTGAATGCCGGCGCCCACATCGCGACCAGCGGCGCGGGCTCCCATGGCCTGGTTGCGCAATCCATCGGCGGCGGAGGCGGCATCGCGGGCGATACCAGCAAGGGGCTGCAACTGGGCTCGGGCGGCTGGACGCCGGACCCAAGCCAGACCGGCGGCAAGGGCAGCGGCGGATCGGTCAATCTCAATATCGCCAGCGATATAACGACCCACGGAACCAACGCGTTTGGCGTGATCGCCCAATCGATCGGAGGCGGGGGCGGGCTGGGCGGCAATGCCGCTGGCGGCTTCGCGGGCAGCACGGCAGGCGCGGGCAGCACGGGTTCGGGCGGCGACGTCACGGTAACGCAGAGCGGCAACATTGCCGCTGCCGGCGCCGGCGCCACGGGCATCTTTGCGCAAAGCGCGGGCCCGCAGGGTTCGGGGCAGGTTGCGGTCACCGTCAACGGCTCGGTCAGCGGCGGCACCGGTTCCGGCGCATACGGCGTCTGGATCGCCGGCGAGAACCAGAACACGCTGACCGTGGGCGTGGCGGGCGCGATTGCGGCCGGCGCTGGCGGCAGCGCGGTGCGCTACGACGGCGCCGCTCTACAGGAAACCGGCGCGGCGCTGCGTGTTGCCAGCAGCACAGCCGGCACCGGCCTGTCCATCAACAATGCGGGGACCATACTGGGCAATATTGAATGCGGCCGCGGCGCCGGCGGTTTGGCGTGCGATGTCTGGAACGCAGCGACTGGCACCTTGAGCGACGCCACCCTCTACCAAGCCAATATCGACAATGCGGGCGTGGTGGCGATAGGCCGGCCGGGCGCATTCGACCGATTGACGGTGGCAGGGCACTTCAACCTGCAAGCCGGCGGCATCCTGCAGGCGGACGTGGACTTCGCCAACCTCAGGTCGCCCCGCATGGTGGTGCAGGGCGATGCCCGCCTGAACGGCCAGGTAAACGTGCAGCCCGTTACCTTGCTGCCCGACTACGAAGTCACCGTGGCAACGTTGCAGGGCGGCATCGAGGGCAGCCCAGTCGCCAAGGACAGTCCCGTGATCGACTACGACGCCCGGCTGGACGGCCAGAACGTGCGCGTGCGTGCCGTGCAGGCCGACTTCGCAGCGCCGTCGATGCAGCTGGCCTCCAATCCGCGCGCGGTGGCGCGCCATCTGCAAGGCGCCTGGAACCTGGGCGGCAATGCCGACATGGCGCCTTTGTTCGCCGCGCTCGACATGGCGTCCCGGGAAAGCGCGGACACGTATTCAAGCCGGCTGTCCGACCTGTCGCCCGGCGTGATGGTCGCGCCCGCCGCGCAGATGCAGGCCGGCATGGCGCGCTTCACTGGAGCCATGATGTCCTGCCCCGCCTTCCAGGGCGGCGACGCGCTGACCGGCGAACAGGATTGCCTGTGGGGCCAGGTGTCCGGCATCAATACCAACCAGGACGGCGAAGGCGGAGTTTCCGGCTTTTCGTTCAACGGCGTCACCTACCAGTTCGGCGGCCAGCGCCAGGTAAGTCCAGGCTGGTTCCTGGGCGGGTCCGTCGCGTACGAGAACAGCCATCTCCGTGGCGATGACGGGCGGGTCAGCGGCAAGGGCGATAGCGGCTACGCCGGCGTCGTGGTCAAGCGCGAGGCCGGGCCGTGGACCTTGTCCGCGGCCCTGGGCGGCGGCTACGGCCAATACGACATCGACCGCAGCATCCGCATTCCCGGAATGCAGAGCACGGCGGACTCCGACCTGGATGTCTACGGTGCCGCATTGCGCCTGCGCGTGGCGCGCACCTTCGCCACGGAGCGGGTCTACCTGAAACCCTATGTAGACCTGGACGCCTTCTACACGCACATGCCGGGCTATAGCGAATCCCGGAATGCCTTGCATCTGGATGTGGAGAGCAGCAACCAGTTCGTCATGGCCCTGTCGCCCACGCTGGAACTGGGCGGCAAGGTAGCGCTGAAGAACGGCGCGACCATGCGCCCGTATATGTATGGCGGCGTGTCGTTCCTGTCCAAGGACGAATACACGGTCAAAGCGCGTTTGCAGGGAGCGCCGGCCGGTTCGGGCGCCTTCGAGACCTCGGTGCCCATGGACGACGTCATCGGCCGGATCGGCGCGGGCCTGCAAGTGTCGAACGCGGGCGGCATCGACTTCCGGCTGCAGTACGACGGAGACTTTTCGTCCCACATACAAAGCCATCGCGGCACCGTGAAGGTGATGGTGCCGTTCTGAGTCCCGGCGGGAGGCCTGCGGTGCAGGCTTGCCTTGCGTGTCGCGGATTCCGGGGACGCGGATCAATGCTGGCGCGGGGCTGTACCATTGACCGCTGGCAAAACAACGGAACGGAATGTCGATGGAACCCCACGGCGTGCTCGACGCCTTGCGCCGCGCGATGGCCGGGCATGACGGTATTGGATTGGCCGCGGCGCCAGTGGCCCATGGCGGATATGACACCAGCGCGCCGCCGGACCTGGAAGACTTTCTGGCCATTGCTGCCGGCCTGAGCGAAAAACGCCGCAACGAATTCGTCGCCGGCCGCTTGTGCGCCGCGCGCGCGCTGACTGCCGCCGGCGCGACGTGGCCCGGCTGCCTGGCGGTAGGCGCGGACCGGCTGCCGCAATGGCCGGCCGGCTGGTTGGGCAGCATCAGTCACGGCAAGGAATGGGCGATCGCCGCCGCGGCGCAAGGCGCGAAGTATGTAGCGGTGGGCGTGGATATCCAGGACCTGATCAGCCCGCAGACCATCACAGCCGTACAACCCCTGGTGGCCACGGAAGGTGAACTCGCCAGCCTGCGGTACGCGCCCGATCGCCAGCACGCCCTGACCCTGTTGTTTTCCGCCAAGGAAGCCTTCTACAAAGCGCTGTATCCCCAACTGCGGACTTTCCAGGATTTCGATGCCGTCGCGGTCACCGCGTCAGCGCCCGACCGCGTGCAACTGACCTTGACCCGCGACTGGGACGCGGCCGGAAAATGGCCGGCAGGGATGTCGGTCTGGCTACCGTACGCCTGGCATGCCCGCGCGGTAGTGTCGGCTTACTGCCTGCCGGCCTGAGCCCCTAAATGGACGCCTGCTTCATGCGGCGGGACAACGCCGCCGCGCTTTCCTTGCGTTCGCTGTAGCGGTCCACGAGATACGGCGCCGCATCCCGCGTCAGCAGCGTGAACTTCATCAATTCCTCGACGACGTCAACGACCCGATCATAGTAAGGGGAAGGCTTCATGCGCCCCGCATCGTCGAATTCCTGATAAGCCTTGGCCACCGACGACTGATTCGGGATGGTCAGCATGCGCATCCAGCGTCCCAATACCCGCATCTGGTTCACGGCGTTAAAGGACTGCGATCCGCCTGAAACCTGCATGACCGCAAGCGTCTTGCCCTGGGTTGGGCGCACCGCTCCCACCGACAGCGGGATCCAGTCGATCTGCGTCTTCATCAACCCCGTCATCGCGCCGTGGCGTTCCGGCGAGCTCCAGACCATGCCTTCCGCCCATTGGACGAGCTCGTGCAATTCGCGGACTTTCGGGTGATCGTCGCCCGCGTCATCGACCAGCGGCAACCCGGAAGGATTGAAGATCCGGGTTTCACCGCCCAGGGCCTGCAGCAGGCGCGCAGCTTCTTCAGCGACCAGGCGGCTGTATGACCGTTCGCGCAGCGATCCGTAAAGCAGAAGAAAGCGCGGCGCATGCGTGGCCCTGGGCGGAGAGAACAGCTCGGCTGTGTTCGGTGGGGCAAACAATAATGGATCGATGTTGGGCAAATCGTCGAACCGGGAGCCTGGCGCCTGGGCCCCAGGCGAACTGGTGATGGAACTCATGCAATACCTCTATTGAAACGACTACAACTTCAATCGGCCGCAGGCCGCGCGCGCAACAGGAGCAGCGCGGCACAGGCTGCCAAACCTATTCCCCCGGACAGCCACAGCGCCTTGCTGCCCCAGGCGTCCAGCGCCAGCCCGAAGAGCAGCGGGGCCAGCGCTTGCGCGACCCGCGCGGGCATCATTAGCCATCCCTGGCGCGCGCCATAACCCCGAGGGCCGAACAGCGCCAACGGCAAGGTGCCTTTTGCGATGGTCAGGATGCCGTTGCCCGCTCCATGCAAAATAGCGAAGACCGGCGCCATCGCTGGACCAGCGGTCAACAACACAACAACGCCAGCCGGGTGCGCCAGCGCGGCCAGGCGGGCTGACAGCAAGGGGTGGACTTGCCGCAGGAAACCGAATTCGAGCAGGCGGCCGGCGACCTGCGCCGGACCGATGAGCGCGCCCACGGCCACGGCTGCCGCAAGCGTGGAACCCGCAGACTCCAGCATTCGCGGCAGGTGGGTGGCCATCGCCGTACTGATGAACCACGTTGCCGCAAACACGAAGGCAAGAAGGGCGGTGGCGCCCTTCTGCTGTTTCGGTTCAGGGGCAGGGGAGTGTTCAGGCCCTTGCGCCTCGGCGGCCTCGGGGCGTGCCGCTGTCGTTACCGCTGGCACTCCAGGCAGCCAGGCATTCAGCGGCAGGCCGATAGCAAGATGCATGAGCGCCCAACCGAAGCATGCGCCGCGCCACCCGAATTGGGTTTCCATCCAGGCGGATAGCGGCCACCCAACGGTGCTCGCGAATCCGGCAATCAGCGTAATGCCGGTAATGGCGCCACGGGCCCGATGGCCGTAGAGCCGCACCAGGCAGGAGAAAGCGGCCTCGTAGAGTCCCGAACCCATCGCCACGCCAATGACGAGCCAGGCGGCAAACATCGTCCACGGTCCCTGAGCGACGCCCAGCATGCCCAGCCCCAGTGCGAACAACAGGCTTGTACCGGCCAGGACGGCACGGCCGCCACGGCGATCGATCGCTTGCCCCGCCCAAGGGCCGATCAACGCCGAGGCCACCATGGCGACGGAGAAAGCCGCATAGACGGTGGGCGCGGACACGCCCAAGTCGCGCGCCATCGGGTCCGCCAGCATCGCAGGCAGGTAATAGGAGGACGCCCAGGCCAGCGTTTGGGCGGTGCCCAAGCTACCGACGACCCGGACGGGTGCTCCTGTCACCGTTTACCCCCGGTTGGCGCCCGCGTCGTACCAGCCTTTGGACTGGTTCACGACGCGCACCACCAGCAACATCACCGGGACCTCGATCAGCACGCCCACCACCGTCGCCAAAGCGGCTCCAGACTGGAAACCGAACAGGCTGATCGCAGCTGCGACGGAGAGCTCGAAGAAGTTGGATGCGCCGATCAACGCTGACGGGCAAGCGATATTGTGCTTTTCACCAACCCGGCGATTGAGCCAGTACGCCAATCCGGAGTTAAAAAGCACCTGGATCAGGATCGGCACGGCCAGCATGGCGATCACCAGCGGCTGGCCAATGATGGCTTCGCCCTGGAACGCGAACAGCAACACCAGCGTCAGCAAGAGCGCGGCCATGGAAAACGGTCCGATTCTGGCCAAGGCTGCTTCGAACGCTTCCTGCCCGCGACGCAGTAGCGCGCGACGCCAAAGCTGGGCGAGGATGACCGGAATCACAATGTAGAGCCCAACGGACACCAGCAACGTATCCCACGGCACGGTGATTGCCGACAGGCCCAGTAGCAATCCGACAATGGGCGCGAAAGCGAACACCATGATGGTGTCGTTCAGCGCAACCTGGGACAGCGTGAACACCGGGTCTCCGCCGGTCAGCCGGCTCCAGACGAACACCATGGCTGTACATGGGGCGGCGGCCAGCAGGATCAGTCCCGCGATATAGCTGTCCAGCTGGTCAGCAGGCAACCAGGGGGAAAAGACCTGCCGGATGAACAGCCAGCCCAGGAACGCCATGGAGAAGGGCTTGACTGCCCAATTGATGAACAGCGTCACGCCGATACCGCGCCAATGTTGCTTGACCTGGCCCAGGGCGCCGAAGTCCACCTTCAGCAGCATCGGAATAATCATTACCCAGATCAAAAGGCCGACGGGCAGATTGACTTGCGCGACTTCGAGGTGCCCGATGGTTTGAAAGAGGCCCGGCATGAGCTGGCCCAGGGCGACGCCCAGGATGATGCAGAGAAACACCCAGAGCGTCAGGTAACGCTCGAAGACGCTCATCCCTCCGCGCGCCTGCGGCACGGGCGCCGCCGCCTGTGTACTGGATGACATCGACTTAATCCTGAGTTTTGCCAATAGCGCGCAACTCGGTCTGGAGAGACATTGCATCCAGGCGGTCAATGGGCAAAGAAAGGAAAAGCTCGAGCCGGCGCTTGAGTACACGCGCGGCGTCCTGGAACGCCTTGCGACGATTTTCTTCGCTTCCTTCATAGGCTGCCGGGTCAGAAATGCCCCAATGTGCCGTCATTGGCTGCCCAGGCCAGACAGGGCACACTTCGCCGGCGGCGTTATCGCAGACGGTAATGATGAAGTCCATTTTTGGAGCCCCCGGCGCCGCGAACTCGTCCCAGCTCTTGCTTCGATAGCCATCGGTGGGCAATGAAAAAGAGCTCAGCGTGGCGAGCGCCAACGGGTGAACCTCACCTTTAGGGGTACTGCCAGCGGAATATGCCTGGAAGCGATCGTCACCGAGCCCTCTGAGCAGACCTTCAGCCAGGATGGAGCGTGCAGAGTTGCCCGTACAGAGAAACAGCACGTTGAAAGGGGAGTGCGACATAGAAATTCCTAGCAGCAGCGAGTGGAAGATTTGGTATTCGGATTCGGGACACAGCAGTTGTCCTGCACCGTGGGGGACACGGAAGGCGAACAGCAGGCGTCGGCCGAGCCGGTTGCAAGCGCGTCGAGGTGTGACGCCCCATAGACAGGGATCGTCCCCAATGTATGGAAGTGCTCCCACGCCACGCCTTGCGGATCAGTGATCCAGTATTTGGCGCTGCGGGAGTAGCAGCATGACGTCTCTCCTTGGTCCTGCAGAGACAGGCTGGCTGATACTGCTCGAGACTTCAGAGCAACCAACTCTTCGGCGTTCTCGGCTTGAATTCCAAAGTGGTCAACTCCCGCAGCAGCGCCACGGGTCGAAATTGCGAAATTCACTGGCGGATCATCGAGCATCCATTTCGCATAGTCAGACTCGACGCGAGCCGGATCTTGCGCAAACAGCCGCGAATAGAAGCCGATGTTCTTGGCCAAATCATCGACATGTAGATGAACGTGAAAGCGTTTCATGGACAGCTCCTGATCAGCAGGTGGTGCAGGCTCCCGGTTCGGAGGCCTCGCAGGTGGACCCTTCGCAACAGTGTTCGGTGAGGTAGCCAAGCAGCCCATTCATCTGCGAGAAGTCGGCGCGATAGATCAGATTTCGGCCTTGTTGCTCGATGGTGACCAGGCCTGCATGCGACAACTCCTTCAAGTGGAAGGACAAGGTATTGCGCGCGACGCTGAGCTGATCAGCCAAGACGCTAGGCGTGAGACCGCTAGGGCCGGCAACCACGAGTGCGCGAAACACGCGCAGACGTTGGGTGTGGGCCAGGGCACCGAGGGCGAAAACTGCTTGATCTTCGTTCATGATTCAATCGTACAACATCTGTTGAACTATTGAATAGTAAGAATTTTCGTGGGCCTGAGCCAAGCGCATCAAGCGAGACGGCTTAATTCTCCGGTTTGCAGGCAACCCTCGAACACCTTGCTACGCCAAGGGCGGTAGGCGTGTTCGTGGTGGCCTATGCACTTAGCCCGATCGATTTAATTCCTGACTTCATACCGGTATTGGGCTACATCGATGACGTGCTGCTGCCAGGCGTGATCTACCTGGCTATCAGGCTCTTGCCCCCGGACATACTTGTCGAAAGCAGGCGCCAGGCAGAGGGCCTGGATAAGCTCGGCCGCCTCAAAGCCCCGCAGCATAAGCGGTGCAGCGCTGATCATCGGGATGTGGGTGGCCATTGGACTGACAGCGTGGATCTGGTTCATGCCACGGTCCATGACTGGATCGGCGGGCCGAGGCAGAGGGGCAAGGCCGCCGGCTTCCTCCATTTATCACTTTACATAATACACATTATGCGCATTTCGCCTGTGGCAGCGCAGGGCTTGCCCAGCCCCATGTCCGTCCCTGGCTCCATCCGCTTTCAGGATCGGCGCAGCATCCGGATTTCCGGACGCTGCGCCGATCTTTTTGCCTTTATTCGATCTCGATTCCCGCTTGCTCGATCAGCGCGGTCCATTGCTTGGTGTCCCGCTGCACGATCTCGGTCAGTCTCTCGGGCGAACTGGAAACGAACTCCACGCCCTGGGATTCGAACTTCTGGTTCAGCTCGGGATTTTTCAGCGTATCGATCACGGCCTGGTTCAGCTTGGCCAGAACGTCGGGCGGCGTGCCCGCCTTCGCGAACAAGCCATACCAGGTTGTGTACGACACTCCCGGCAACGTCTGCGATACCAGCGGAAGCTTGGCCGTATCGGCGCCCTTGCTCGGCGCACTCATGGCCAGCGCCTTGACCGACCCCTTGTCGATCATGGGCTTGAGCGACGGCATGCTGCTGAACAGCGCCTGTACCTGCCCGGACGCCAGGTCCGTCAGTACCTGGGACGTCCCCCGGTACGGCACGTGCACGACATCGACCTGGGCCTTGCTTTTGAAGAGTTCCATGCCCAGATGTGCCACGCCGCCTACGCCGGCCGAGCCGAAATTGACCTTGCCGGGATGGGCCCGGGCGTAGTCCACGAGCCCTTGGACCGAATCCACCGGCAATTTGGCGTTGACCACCAAGACATGCGGACTCTCGGTCAGCAGACTGATGGGCGCCAGCAGCTCCAGCACATTTTTGCCCTGCATGGCCTTGGACGGCACGGTCATGTTGCCCGACGCCGGCATCAGCAGCGTGTAGCCGTCCGCTTCGGCGCCCAATACCTGATTCAGGGCCGGCACGCCATGGCCGCCGCCGGCGTTCACCACCACCACCGGCTGACCCAGTTTGTCGCCGAACAATTTGGCGAATTCACGCCCGACCATATCCGCGGGGCCGCCGGCCGCGAACGGCACGACCATGCGGATGGGCCGCTCCGGGTACTCGGCGAGCGCTTGGGACATGGGCGCAAGACCCGCGACAAGGGCGATTGCGCCCAGGGTTTGCTTCAGCAACATTGTCTTCCTCCTGTAGTACGTAGTGCTGGATTCTTCTTCTGGACAGTGAAGCGCTAGCGCGCGGGCCCAATGTCCAGCGTGGCGCGGGCCAATGCGTCATCGAGCCAGGCAGGCCTGAGTTCGCCTCGCGCAATGGCAGCCATGCGAAGCGCTTCGGCTTTGCCCTTGGCCAACGCGGCGGCAATCAATCCATCGCTCTCGGCAGGGCCAAACACCACCAGGCCGTCGTCGTCCCCCAGGATCCAATCGCCCGGATTGACGGTGACACCACCGCACTGGATCGAACGGCCGACGCTGCCGCCGCCTGCCTTGTGCGGACCCGCTGGCGAAAGCGCCGCGGCGAACACCGGCAAGGCGCCCTCGCGCAGCTCGGCGGCATCGCGCATGGCGCCATCGACCACGACCCCGGCAATACCGGCGGCCGCAGCCTGCGCGCACATGATTCCGCCCATCACGGCACGATCCGCGTAGCCCTGGGCGTCCACCACAAGCACGTCGCCCGGCTGCGCCATCGCCAGCGCGGCATGGATCGCCAGGTTGTCGCCTGCCGGCACGGACACCGTCAGCGCCCGCCCTCGCAACAACCACCCTGCCCTTAACGGCTTGACGGCCGCGCGCATCACGCGGGCGCCTACATCGGCCAACAAGGTGCTGCAAAGCCCTTCGGTAAACACATCGGACATGACACTCACTCCATCAGGGCCGCAACGACGGCCGGGAAAATACTTTGGAAGGCCTCGCCATACCGCGTGCCGGCCGTCTTGCCTCGCCGGCCGGCCTGGGCGCCGCGTTGCAGCGCCACACGCTCGTAATAGGCCCAGAGGTTGCGCTGGGTCGGCATGGCCTGCATGGCGGCCCACTTGCGGTCCCAGACCTCGGTAATGTCGAGCAGCAAATTGGGCTTGAAGCCGCAAAGCTCGGTCTGGTGCGGCTCAAAGCACAGCACCTGGGGCGGCACCACGAAGTCGCCGCCATGCCCTGGCGCCATGGCCTGCATGCGCGCGCGCAATGCCATTTCAAACGTGCGGCAGTGATCCAGGTTGGACGGATCGTGCTCCGGGTGCGTCAGCACCACCGACGCCTGAATCCGGCGCAATGTGTCGGAAATGCGCCGTACCGAATCTGCCGAATCCGGCATCGGGTAGTCGCCCAGATCGTGAAAATCGAGCGAACTCACGCCCAGGATCTGCGCAGCGCTCTCGGCCTCGGCGCGCCGCAAGGCCTTTACGCCATCGCGCTGGGCGTCGCCCTGCCATGCCGCGTTGGACTCGCCGTTTTCGCCATAGCTCAGGCACACCAGGTGCACGTCCACGCCACGCTGCGCATGCAGCGCCATCGCGCCACCGCAACGCCACACGAAGTCGCCCACATGTGCCGTAACCACCAGCATCGAACTCGCCATTTCAATCTCCGAATTGGGAATGGCCTCATTATATTTTTATGAAATGACGTTGTATTTGGTACAATAAGTCAATAAATACGCAGCTTTTGGAGATTATGTTGAGTAACGACGGAGTGGTGGCGGTGGAACGCGCGCTAAGCGTGCTGGACTGTTTCCGCCCTGGCGCCGAGCATTTGGCGCTGGCGGATTTCGCGCAGCGCCTGCCGCTGCACAAGACCACGATCTTCCGCCTGCTCAATTCGTTGGCGCGTTGCGGCTACGTGGTGCGTGAAGCCGATGGCCGTTATGGGCTGGGGCCGCGCGTGCTGTTCCTTGCCCGGGTGTACGAGCGCGGCTTCGACCTGTCGGCCGTCGTGATGCCTATCCTGGAAAAGCTCTCGGCCGATACGGGAGAAAGCGCGGCCTACTACGTCGAAGGCGGCGAACCGGGCCAACGGCTATGTCTGTTCCGCCATCAACCACACGAAGGCTTGCACAGCCAGGTCATCGCCGGCAGCGTCATGCCGCCCGACAAATCTTCCACTGGCCAAGTGTTTGCAATCTGGGCGCAAGGCACGCAGCAACGTGCCGACACCAACCTGCCCATCTTTTCCTGCGGGGCGCGCGATCCCTACACGTCGTCGTGGTCCGTTCCCGTGATCGGGCAAGACGACTTGTTCGTCGGCGCGCTCACCGTCGCCGGGCCGTCCGAACGCTTGAAGACGGTCGACGCTGCGAGATTCGAAGCCCTGATACTCGACCGCGCCGACGAACTGTCGCGGCGACTCGGGGCGTCCACGGAAATGCGCGGCGTCCTGTATGGGCGGGGCTAGCAAGCCCCCTGCTCTTCCCTATTCAGGCTAGCTTGCGTGTCCGGGCATCACGCCCGAACGCGTTTACTGCTGCGCCCCGGTAGCCTTAGCCACGTAAGTCGACAAGACCTCGATTTCCTTGTCGGACAGTGTCGTGTAGGCCGGCATCTGGCCGATGCCATTGCGGATGGCCGTCTCGACGCGGGCGGCGTCGGGTTTGATTTCGTCGAGCTTGGGACCGATGGCGCCGCTGGTTTGCGCGTCATTCAGGGTGTGGCATAGCGCACAGGCTGGCGTCGCGCCGACGAACAGCGCGCGGCCCGCCTCCATGTCGGGGCCGGCCGCGCGCGCGGCGCCATACAGACTGGCGGCAGCCAAACCGATGCAAAACGCAATTTTCACAGGCAACGCCAGCATTCGTGCCGTCATGCCTTGACCGCCACGGCCACGGCGTGATCGCGCCAGCTGTTGTTGATGTAGCCCCCGGAATTCTGTGGACGGTCTTCTTCCTGCACCCGGCCTTCGGTGTCGGTTGCGCGGCTGACAAGCACATGTTCTCCGGCAGTCAGTTCCACCGGCAACGCGAACTGGCGCCACGCGTAGCGTCCGAGATCGGGACCGACCAGTTCGGCTTTTTGCCATTGTTTGCCGCCGTCGATCGACACCTCGACTTGCTTGATGGCATTGACGCCGCCGAAGGCCACGCCTTGCACCACGACACGCCCAGGCTTCAAGGTGGAGGCGGACGGACTGGGCGTATTGATCCACGACTTCACGCCCATGGCCCACACTGAGGGATGGCTGGGATCGCCTTTTTGGCCGGCAGGCGCCAGGCGGTAGCCCGTCTGCTGAATGGCGGCCGGGCTCTCTTTTTCGGTGAACGCCAGCCGCTTGATGTACTTGACGCTATTGACGCCCGTATAGCCCGGCACCACCAGGCGCAAGGGGCCGCCATGGGCCAGCGGTATCGGCTCGCCGTTCAACTCCCATGCGAGCAAGGCGTCCTGCATGGCCTCCTTGGGCACGGAACGTTCGACCATCACCATGTTCGGATCCAGGCCATCCGGCAGCTTTTCGCCCCCGGTGCCCGTCATGAACATGGCCGCAGCCGTCAATCCGCCGCAATGTTCAACCAGCGCGCTCACCGGCACGCCGCTCCAGATCACGCAGCCGGCGGCGCCGACCTGCCAGGGGGTACCGCTGGGCTTGTTGGGAAAATAGCCGCGGCCGTTGCCCGAACACTGCAAAACCATCGCCAGCGTCTGCAAGCCCATCGTCTTCAGTTGGGCCAGGCTCAGCGACATGGGTTTGGCCACGCCCGCGATCTCGATCATCCAGGCGTCGCGATCGGCCACGATCGCTTCGTCGGGCGGCGGCAGGTTGTTGCGTACGTAAAGTTGGCGCAACGGCGTGACCACGCCGCTGCCGAATGCCTCGCGACGGGTTTCGATGGTATTGGCGCTATGCACGATCATCGCCTCGGGCTGCTTCCAGGCCGCATAGGCAGGCAGCGGTTTGGCGGCGGACGCCGAAGCGGGTGCCGAAGCGGGTGCCGGTGCGGCGGCGCCAGGCGCGGTCTTGGGCTCCGCGGCCTGCACCGCGCGCCCCAGGCTGGCGGCGGCCAGGGCGCTTGCGCCGCCGGCAAGAAGGCGTCGGCGCGCCGCGCTCTCGATCAGGGATGAACGCATTGCAGTCTCCTCGTTGGGGTCTCGAATCGTGGGTGTTCCGAAACCCTGCCGGCCTGCAACGACGTGGCTGTATACCCCGCGCGCACACGTGTTTCAAGCCGCCAATAGTTATGACTGCGATGTTGGTTGAGCGCCCTTTACGTGTCAATTAGTTATTTGCAATACGTCGCCCTAACCCATTTGGATAGGCCGAACGTCGCGGGATGCGAGCGGCGCGCCTCAAGCTTGGCGGCCCAGGCTGTAGACCGACGCCGGCGGCAGATTCAGTGGAACAAAGCCGACTTTGCGCGCCCGCAGCCCGCAAGCGTCCAGCACGCTCGTGGATATCGGGCATTTCACGCCATAGGTGAACAGCGCCATCGAACCGTCCGCCGGCAAGGCATCGAACACCGCCGACAGCAATTGATGATGAAGGGCCTTGCTCATGTTGCGCAGCGGTAGCCCGCAGATCGCGGCGCCGATGCCATCCAGTTCCGGGTGGCGGTGTCGTGACAGATCCTGGGCTGGCACCTGAAGCACCGCAGCTTCCGGGAACTGCCTCCTCAAGCTCGAACTCATGGCCGAATCCTGCTCGACCAACACCAGGCTGGCGGGGTCCAGGCCCCTGCGCAACATTTCTCGTGTGAAGACGCCCGTGCCGCAGCCCAGTTCCAGGACCTTGCCGGCGGATGGCGGAATGCAGGCGGTGATAGCGGCAGCCAAGGCCGGACCGGACGGCGCCACCGCGCCGATGGCGGTGGGATTGGACAATAGCGCCCTGACGAACTGCGTGCGCTCCTGCAACCAGCCCATTGCGGTACGGGCTGCAGGCTTGCGCGGAACAATGGTTTTGTAGGGATGAGAAGAATGCATGGGGCCTCAGTCTCCTGGATCGGGAATTCCGTGCGACCCGCAAACCTTAACTGCGCCAGGTGGCGCGCGCCCGCAACCGTCGGTAAGCACCCTTGTCAATTAAGCCATGCGCCCGCAGTCCGCCGCGCCCGCGCGGCCCGGCAGCCGGACAACTCAGGTTGCATAACGCTTCCTGCCCATCCCCTATTCCGCCTTGACGTGCGCGGTCGAAATCACGTTGCCCCATTTCGCCTTTTCGTCCCGGACGAACGCACTGGCCTGCGCCCGGCTTTGCGGCATGACGAAGGTACCCAGGTCGGCCAGACGGCTTTGCACCTCAGGCTCCTCCAGCGCTTTGTTGATGGCGGTATGCAAGGTGTCCAGGACGGGCGCGGGCGTCCCCTTGGGCGCAAAGACGGCGAACCAGCCGGATGTCACCATGCCGGGCAAGGTCTCCTTGACCAGCGGAATGCTCTCGAAGCCCGGCAGTTTCCGGTCGGCGCTCATCGCAACCGGCACGAGCTTGCCTGCGCGCACCAGGGGCACCAGCGGCGCGACGCCGTCGATGTAGACCGGGATGTCGCCCTTGATCAGGGCCTGCAGCGCCTGCGACGTGCCGCTGAAGCTGACCTGGCGGAATTCGCGGCTGCCCAATTGCCCGATCAGGTACACCGACAGGTTGGGAATCGAGCCCCGCGTCGGGCTGCCTATCACCAGATCCGACGCCTCGCCCCCCTGGGCCGCCGCGATCAGGTCGGCCACGGAACGGTAAGGCGTGCCTGGCGTCGTGACCAGCATCATGGGTGTGTAGGCCAGCGTGGCCACGACTTCGGTATCGCGCTCGATGTCGAACTTGGCGGCCTGGTACAGGAACGGCGTGGTGACCGCGGCAGCCGCGTGGAACATGGCCAGCGTGTAGCCATCCGGATCGGCGCGGGTCAATGCATTCATGCCGATGATGCCGTTGCCGCCGGGCCGGTTCTCGACGATGACCTGGTGCCCCCACTGCCGGCCCAGCCGGTCGGCGATCAGCCGCGTGATGATGTCCGGGGCGCTGCCCGCAGCCGTGGGCGCGATAATCCTGACCGGCTTGTCGGGAAACGGCTGGGCCCCCGCGGCGCCCAAGACGGTGCAACCCAGAACCATGGCCAATCCCGTCAGCCAGCGTCGTGCTTTCATGATGTCTCCTTATCTGGCCTTGGGCTGCGCGATGCGCGCGGCGGCCTATTAATTGCCACACTATCAATTAAATATAGATTTAATTGATAGACTGTTAAATAAGGGTTTACACCACGAATCGACGCGGACGCGCGTCGGGAATCAGGCCGGCTTGCGCGGGGCTGTCTTGCGCCTGGGTGGCGCCTTGGCGGCGGGGTCCGCCGCCCATTGCGCAATGCCGTCCAGCAAGATCCCCAGGCCGGCCTCAAAAGCCAGTTCGGTGTTCAGGCTGGAAAATGCGTCGCTGACGTAGCGCGCGCCCGGATAGCGGTCAGCCGGCATCGCATCGAGCCTGCTGCGTATGAAATCGCGATGATAGACAGGCAGTTGCTTGGACGCCTCGGCCCGGCTGCTGGCCACCAGGAACTGCGCCAGCAGGTGGTACGCCAAGGCCACCTGCTCCGCCGAAAAGCCGCCTTGCATGAAGGCCGTGGTCACGTGGTTGAAGAACGCCGCGCCGAAGTCGGTTTCGCCGGACTCGACGTCCTGGAACAAGCGAAAACGGTTGTGGGATGCCACATAGGTACTGACGCCGGGATTCTCCACCGCATAGTTCAGGCTGACCCGCGCGATGGTTTCAATATCTGCGCGCCAGTTGCCGGTCAGCGGCGGCATGCGCGCCAGGCGTTCCCGGTAATAGTTGTTGAGTACGCCCGATATCAGCTTGTCGCGCCCGCCCAGGTAATAGTGGATCAAGCCCGGGGCAACGCCGAAGTCCCTGGCCAACTGCACCATGGATATCTGTTCCAGCGAGGTCTCGCGCGCGAGCGCGATCGCGCGTTCGATGATGGTGGCCCGGCTGAGCGTGGCCTGGTCATTGATCGGCGACTCGACCCGGGGCGGACGGCCGCGCTTGCGCGGCGCGGCATCGCTGGCGGCGGGCTTTTTTGTGGCGGGCATATCGACACTCTGGGGAAGCTGGATGACCGGGGCATCCTAAGGTTTTATTGCCCCCCTGGCAAATAACCCGCCGATCCTTGCGCCTCAGCCCCCTTGCGCCTGCGCGCCATGCCGCAACAGCACCGCGCGCAAGGAGGCGGGAACCGCCGTGCCGACGCGCGCATCCAGCCGCACGCAGATGGGAGAAAACACCGCCGAGAAAACCGGACTGCCGTCGGGACGGGTGGCGCGCACCTGGATATCGAAGGAACGCGTGCGTAGCGCCCCCACGCTGCATGCGATGTGGACGACATCGCCCGGCCAGAGCGTGCCGGTGAAATCAAACGACATGCCCCGGCACGGCGTGCCTACGCCGTGCGCTTCGCCCAGCCGCCTCCCCTCGCCCAGATGCTCGGTATAGAGTCCCACCGCGCCCAGCAGATAGTCCGTGAAGCGCCCCGTGTAGACCACGCCGGCGGGGTCGCAATCCCCCCACCGCGCCTCCCGGCGGACCACGAACGGTTCCGTGCTCAAGATCATCTCGGTTGCTTTCATGGCTGCCCCTCGCACTCGGCCGGAATCAGCCCCGCTGCCTCGAAGTCCCGCACCAGAGCCGGGTACTGCTCGCGCAGGCGGCCGACATCGACCCGGCCGGTCCTCGTCATGAAACGGAATACGAATTCGTGGGGGCCATATTGGTCCATCCAGTCCCGGATGCGCTCGTACCAGTTGAAGGAAGCCTCCGAAGCGCCGATCAGCTTCTGCTTCTGGGGCTGCCGCCTGCGGCGATAGTCGTCCAGCGCTTGGGGGATGTTGTCCGGCGAGGCATTCAATGCATCGGCCAGGGCGATAGCGTCCTCCATGGCGATACGCGTGCCCGATCCGATGGAAAAATGCGCGCTGCTGAGCGCATCGCCGATCAGCACGCGGTTGCCGACATGCCAGTTGCGCGCGCGTATGACCGGAAACTGCCGCCAGTTGGAGTGGTTGGAGACCAAGGCCTGCCCGTCCAGCTCCGGCGCGAACACCTGTTCGAACAGGTGCTGCCGTTCGTCGGCGCTCATTTGCTCCATGCCCAGGTCCTGCCAACTGCGATGGTCGCACTCCGCGACAAAGGTGCTCATGGAAGCCGAGTACGGATAGTAGTGCGCAACGAAGTAGCCGGCGCCGTGCTTGCGGAACACCAGGCTCGGATGCGGAAAGGCTTTCTCGACGCCGTACCAGGCGAAATGATTCGTGAGGCTATGCCGTTGCACGTCGAACGCGACTTCATCGTTGTCGCGCAATCGCGAGTTGATGCCGTCCGCGCCGACGACGACATCCGCGTCCAGGGCCAGGAAATCCTCGATGCGCTGCTCATAGCGCACGTCCACGCCCAGGCGCCTGGCATGAACACCCAGGATGCGCAGCAATTCGATGCGCGGTATTGCGCCCCCGCTGCCCGGACGCTGCACCGTGATCGGCGTCTCGTTCGAGACAATGACCTGCCGGTCGCTGAAGCGCATGGCGCCCGTCAGCGCATCGAACACCTCCGGCGAGGCGTCGCGCAGCCGATCCAGCCCCTTGTCGGCCATGACCACGCCGAAACCGAACGTGGCATCTGCGCGATTCTGTTCATATACGGTGACCTCCGCCGCGGGCTGGTGCTGCTTGAGCAGGATGGCGAGGAACAGGCCAGAGGGCCCGCCTCCGATAATGGCGGCTTTCATGCTTGCTCCAGCGGCTCGATGGCCAGGACATCCATGTCGAACTGCGCGATCCGGCCGTTCAGCCCCCCTGTCAGCGCCCCGTACCAGACGGCCGGCTTGAAGCCCAGTTCCTTGCGCTGAAAGCGCAGTCCCGGGTTCCCCACGATGCGTACGTAACCGTTGCCCGCGGCCTGGGTCGCGTATCCCGAGGTGGCGGTGGCGGCGTCCAGCAAGGCTTTGAACTCTGGCACGTCCAGCACGTAGATGGCCGCTTTGTCCCGTACTTGCCCGCCCAGGGCGGCGCCCTTCGCCTGCCATACCGGCTCGATGCCATGAAATCCTTCCTCTTCCAGCGCCATCGCCGCTTCAAGGGTGTTCTGCGCGTCCTGTCCGTCTTCCGCGCTGAAGGGCCGCACCTGCCAGGTGATTTCGATGGGATAGCCGTTGGGATCATTGAAGTAGATGGACTCAATCACCTCATGGCGGATCTGATAGCGCAATGGAATTCCCACCGCCTCCACCCGGGCGCGCCACTGCAGCAATTCGGCCTCGCTGTCGACGCGCCAGGCGGTGTGCGTGGCGCGGTCCTGGTAATGGTCGGTCGGCACCAGGCGGTCCGGTCGCTGCGTGCCGATGTAGTAGAAGAAGGCGATGGTGCTGCCGTTGCCGCTATCGAAAAAGAAGTGCAGGAAATCCGGATGGTTCTGGGGGCCCCAACCCTTGGCGGAAATCGCGTGCACCAGCGGCAGGCCCAGCAGATCGCGATAGAAACGCACGGTTTCCGACAATTTCCAGGTCGGCCTGGCGGTGTGGTGCACGCCATGCAGCCGTACGGACGGGGGGGCAGAAACTTCAGGCAGGGAAGGATTCATTTGGCTGGGTCTCCATGCAGGTGCTGGCCGCGTTCGGCCTCTAACGTTGCCGCGATCGCGCTGCGCAGCGCCTTTTTGCTCAGTTTTCCGGATGCGGAAAGGGGGAATTCGTCCACGACTTCAAGGCGTTCCGGCCACTTGAACTTGGCCAGCCCGACCTCCTGCAGATAGCTGCAGACCGTGGGCAGCGTCAGCGTTGCGCCCGGCGCGCGGGGAATGACGAAGGCGCACACGCGCTCCCCGTACATGGGATCCGGCATGCCCACCACGGCCGAGGTCAGGATGGCCGGGTGCCCGTTGAGCACGTTTTCCACTTCCTCGGCATTGATCTTTTCGCCCCCGCGGTCCACCACGTCCTTAATGCGCCCGCAGAAGTAGTAGTAGCGCCGGCCGTCGTGCACTTCGCAGCGCATCAGGTCGCCGGACCGGTAGAAGCCGTCGGGCGTGAAGCGGCCTGCGTCCTCAGCTTCCGACTTGTAGTAGCCGCGTATGGTGTACGGCCCCCGGAAGAGCGCTTCGCCGGTTTCTCCATCGGGCACCTCGGCATCGGTGCCCGGCGTCACGATCCTGACCTCGTCATAGGCGGAAACGGGCCTGCCGACCGAGCTTTCAAGCACGCTTGCGCTGTCGCCTTCCTTGGCGAACATGATCACGCCTTCGGTCATGCCGAAAATATGAAAGGCCGGCGATCCGGTAGTCCGGGCCAAACCCGCCGCATTGCGCGGAGTGATGAAGCGGCGGCGCGCTTTTTCGATGTCGCCGGCACGGCTGAGCTCCGGCAGGATGCGCGTCAGGATCGGGCCCGCCACCCCGAACCACGTTGGACGATACGTCCGCACCAGGCCCTGCAAAGTGGCTTCGTCCAGACTGCGGCACACGGTGACTTGCGCGCCGCTCAGGAGGAACGGCCCAAAAAAGCACCCCATGTTCAGGTTGTGCATGTAGGGCGTGGGGAAGAACAGCACGTCCTCGCAGGTGTAGCGGTTCCAGGCCGCCACGGCCCGCATGTTGTAGAGGTATTCCGATTGAAAGCGCGGAATGATCTTGGGCACGCCGGTCGTCCCGCCCGAAAGCTGGAACACGGCGACCTGAAAGGGATGCATCTCGACTTGTGCAAGGCGGGCGCGGGCGGCGGCCAGCGGCGTGGCCGCTATCAGGCCGTCTAGGGTGACGGCGCCTTCCCTGGCCTGTCCGCGCGCCTGCAGCACGTACTCCAGCGTGGGCACGTATTGCCGCATACCTTGCGCAAAAGCCACGTCGTCGAACTTCGGATCGTCACCCTGGACCACGTGCAGCCGCGCTTGCGCCAGGTTCCCCAGGTATTCGATCTCCAGCCTGCGAAACGCCTGCAGGGAGCAGATGGGAATGATCCCCGCCTTCAGGCAGGCACAGAACGCCACCAGCAGTTCGTGGCTGTTGCCGCACTGGAATATCGCCCGGTCCAGCGGACGCAGCCCCAGCTCCAGCAACGCCGCGCCCAACCTGTCGCTGCGTTCATCCAGCTCTCGGTAGGTGTAGTGGGCGTCCGGTCCTACCAGCGCCAGCCGGTCCGCATGAGCGGCGAACGCGTCGCGTAAACCGCCCGCCAGGGTTTCCCCGGTCAGTACGCCCTGCCTCACATAGCCGCGCAGCCGGTCTTCGTCCGGGTAGCGCACGCCCTGCAGGCGCTCTGCCGGCAAGATGCTTTCCAAACTCGTCATTGATTCATCCTCTTGCGCCCGTAACGGGCGTGTCCCCTGCCTGCGTATTCAGAAATGCGCGCGCAGCCATTCTTCCAGGTGCGCGGAAGCAATGGTCCTGCCCGCGGGTTCATCCTTGGCCAGCGCCATGCCGTGATGGTTGCCGCGCACCCGCACGTGTGTCTTGGCCTGGGTGCCGAGCTGGCCGAAGATCGCGGCGATGTCGGCCGGGAACGTGCATTGGTCGCCCGTGTACTCGATCAGCAGCGTCGGCTGGCGCACCGCGGGCAGAGTCTGTTCCAACGACGCGTTGGACGACAGGCCCGACCAGGTCGACAGCCAGGACTCCGGAGTCACAACCCGCGCAAAGCCCACGCTACCCCAGTTGGACACGAAGGGATCCTTGCCCCAGAGCGACCCGGTCTTGCGGTCCGAGGGATCCAGCGTGACGTCCCACGCACGCGGATCGGCGTCCGTGCGCCACACGTTGAAAATCGGCGCGAATGCGGCCTGCTGCCGGTCCAAGGGGTGCTGCGAGCCCGCCTTGACCTTGGCGCGGGCCTCCTGCTTGCGGGCCAGCAGCGTATGCGCGTGCCGGTCGATCCGCCGGACGCGCTCGATCTGCGCCGCCCGGTATTTGTCGAGGAACGCGGGGTCATACCGCGCCTGGCCCGTCTGCGCGTCATAGCCGTTCTCAGCGGAGAACGGATCCAGCGCCGGATCGGAGCGCATCGGATCGCCTTCGTCCAGGACCGAGGGATCCAGGCCCGCCATGAGCAGCCTGCCCTGCCCCGGATGCGGCGACAGCAGCACCAGGCCATCCACGATGGGCATATCCAGTTCCGCAAGCCTGGTGGGCCGGCCTGCCGGCGTCTTGGCGATGCGCGCCTCCGGCGCCAAAAGCGACTGCTGGTTGTAAAGCGCATACAGCCCGGCGCCCCCGGAATTGCCCAGGAGCACAATGCGCGCATAGTCCAGGTCGCGCAGATGCTTCATGCCCGCGGCCACGTCGAACAGCGCGATCTCATGTTCCAGCCGCAAGTCGTTGCCGATGGAGCGCGGGCCCTGCACCCAGCAGGCGCACCCCGCGTCCAGCACCGCCGGCACCATGTAGTGCGTGACGGACATTTCGCGCGGGTGCATCAAGGACACCACGGTCCGTTCCTTGCCCGTCGCCGTGAACAGGAAGCCCAACGTGCGCTGCCCGTCGGCCGTGGCCAACGCGTAGGGCACGACCTTGTAGGGCCGCCGCATCAACTCCGCGTCCCAGGACGCGCCCCGCATGCCTGCCGTCACTGCGGCAATGTCCTTCTCCGCCACGAGCATCTCCCAATAATTAACACCCAGGTAAATAATTTATGAATTATTTGCCTGGGTGTCAATTAATTATTGATGCTCGACCGGCTTTGGGGGGGGGTGTTCCCGGCAAGCGCTCAGTGCGAGCGATTGCCGGACCCGATCCCCGCCCCCTGCCCTTTAGCGCTGGACCGGACGCAGGTTCAGCGTATCGGCTTTTTCGCTATCCACCTTGGCGCGGCTGAAGGCCATGGGGAAATATTCGCCCGTGGCCCAGTCCTTGAGCAGGTTCTTGTAGTACGGACTGCGCGGATCGGCGGACTGCCCGGGCACGTTCTGCACGCGCGAGTTGTCCCAGTCGGCCACGTCGATCACCTGCCGGTACGACGAACCGCTGATCTGGCGGAAGTCGCTGGCCCGGAAGGTGGCGCGGTGCACGGTGTCGTTGTCTCCGCTGACCGGATAGCGCGGCGTGCCGTAGGCCTTGGCGGTGGCTTCGGGCAGCAGGCTGGCCAGACTGTGCTCGAACTGGATGTGGTGCAGCTTGCCCCACTGCCATTGCGAAGCGTCCGGTCCCAGCTTGGCGCGCAGCTTCTGCATGCCATCGTTCAGGGCCTGGAGCAACAAGGCGTCGCGGCCCTGCTGCGGCTGCGGGCCGAAGGCGCTGTCCGGGTTCGCCAGCTTCTCCAGCGTCTTGGCCGTCGACAGGTTGCCAAAAGCCGCTCGGCCGTTGGCTGGCACGTAGAGTTCAGACACCCGCTTGACCACTTCGGGCAGCCAGAACTCATAGACCGTGGCCGCGCGCGACTCCGTTTCGACGCGCGCGTCCCAGTCCTTCAACAGGCTCAGCGCCTGCGACGTTCCGGGGTCGGCCGAGTTGAGCGACTTCGCGTAGCCGGTCAGCGTGCGCGCAGGGATGGACAAGTTGTCGTACTGCAGGGCCTGCGAGCTCTGCACCGTCTGGCCCTTGCTGTCGGCAAGCACCTCGCGAATGCGCTGCACGCGATAAGGCTCGGCCCAGGTGCGGGCGGACATTTCCTTGTAGCGGTAATCGGCCGGCAGGTTGTATTCGTTGGCGGTGGCCACATAGCCCTCGGGAGGGTTGTAGGCCCGAGGCAAGGCGTTGCCCGGCAGGAAACCACGCCATTCGAAGTCGCCATTGCCGGGCACGGGCAGCATGCCGGACCAGTCGGCCCGCGGGCGTATCGGCGCGATGCTGCCGCCGAACCAGCCGATGTTGCCATCGACATCCGCGTAGACCATGTTCTCGCTGGGCGTGTAGTGCTTTTCCATGCCGGCGACGAACTCATTCCAGTTCTGCGCCTGGTTCAGCCGCAGGCTGGCCAGATAGGCCGCGGTGCCCGGAAACTCCAGGTAGGCCGCGCGCAAGGCGTAGGCCTTGTGCCGCACCGGGTCCACGTGGATCACCGGGCCGTGGCGCGTGAACTTCAGTTGACGCACCGCGGCAGCCTGTCCGCGCACCGGGATCGATTCGTCGACCTGCCGCATCTTTTCCCAGCGGCCCTGGTAGCGGTACTCATCGGGCCTGGCCGGGTTGGTGTCGTAGACGTACAGGTCTTCCTCGTCGCCGAAGGCAAAGATCGTCAGCCCGAAGGCG
The DNA here is from genome assembly GCF_035282245.1 of Achromobacter sp. D10. NCBI lineage: Bacteria > Pseudomonadati > Pseudomonadota > Betaproteobacteria > Burkholderiales > Alcaligenaceae > Achromobacter > Achromobacter sp. D10. The sequence goes on along the minus strand of NZ_JAYJLE010000004.1, from coordinate 342,528 downwards.
ATGCGGTCGTTATGCCCCATGGATACGCCGGGCAGTGCGGGTTCGCCCGCGCCAATCACGTTCCAGCCCGGCGCGTTCAGGTGCACCATGTAGCGCAGCGACGGCATGGTGATGGACCGGTGCGGGTCGCCCGCGAGGATGGGCTTGCCGGTGGCCGTGTGCTGGCCGCCTATGGTCCAGTTATTGCTTTCGTACCGGGTTGCCATGGGATCGAAGGCGGGATCCAGCGACGCCAGCATGTTGGCCGACAGATCACGCGCGAGCTGCTCGCGTTCGGCTGCCGCGAGCGGGCTGCGCGGGAAATCCGCCGCCACGAACTTCTGCCCGTTGCGCGCCAGGTTGTAGTCGGCCAGGACAGTGCTGTCGATCTGGCGCACGTCCAGACCGGCCGGCACCTGCAGGGCCAGGGGTGGCTCGAACGTGCTGAGTCCCTGCACGGCATTCAGTCCCAGCGCGGCGACCCGCTGCGCCATCCGGACCTCTTCGCTGAGGTTGCGCGTCAGGCCGTAGATGCGGATAAGTGAAGTCTCGGGACTCCAATAGCCCGGCTCGGTGCCGGTCAGCTTGAACTCGGGCGGCATCTGCTCCGGATTTGCCTTGACCCAGTCGACATAGGCATTGATGCCTGCCGCAAAGGACGTGAGGATGGCCTTGCCTTGGGGATGGTAGCTGGCGAATTCGGCCTGCATGTCGCCGCGGTAGAGGAAGAGCCGCGCCGCGCGATCCTGCTCGACAAACCGCGGGCCGAACTGTTCCGCCATCTTGCCCTCGCCCTGCCGGCGCCACAGGTCCAGCTGCCACAAACGGTCGCGCGCGGCGCTGAAGCCCTGCGCGAAGAACAGGTCATCCTGGTTCTGCGCATAGATATGGGACACCCCATGCCGATCCCGCACGATTTCCACCGGCTGGGACAGCCCTTTCATATCGACGGTTTCTTTCTTGCCTCCGGGCGACGCGCAGCCTGCCAGCACTGCAACGAGCCCGCTCGCCAAGAATGCCGCGGCCCTGCGTTTGAACGTACGCATTGACTCCTCCTCGGGTTTATCTGTCTTCTATCTGCCTGCCGGCATCGAGGGGGCCATGCCGCTCGACGCGACAGTCAGGGCGGCAAACGCCCTCGCAATATGTACAGCTAAATCACGGAGTCGGCGAACGCTGTTTCATTTGATCAGGCTTGCCAGAATCGGTAACGTGTTTACGGGCGCTCCAATATGCCGCCATGCAAAGTGCAGCCCCGCATGCCGTGGGAAGCAACAAGCGCCCCGGCGTGGCCCCTTGCGCAAGCATGCGTTCAAGCCTAAATTGGTCTGGTCGCCGTCGCTCTCACCAAGAGCGCGCTGCGCGAATGGCGTCATTGGGTTGTTTTTCTATCTTTTGTTCCTCCAAGGAGCGATGCGATGAAAGTGAAACACCTGTTTGGTCCGGCAGCGCTCGCGCTGTCGTTGCTGGTCGCCGCGCCGGTGGTGGCCGCGCCGTCAGATCCGGCGCCCATCATCACCGGCAAGCAATGGACTGAGTCCGACGCAAACCTGAAAAAGGCCTACCTGCTTGGCATGGCGAACCTCATCCAGGTAGAGCAAGCCTATCAGCAACGCCGCGCCCCGGCGGACAACCAGACGCTGATCCCCCGCTTCGCCAAGGGCCTGCAAAGCCATACGCTCGACTCCGTGCGCGAAAGCCTGGATAGCTGGTATGCAGCCAACCCGACCAGGATGGACCGCCCCGTGGTTGAAACGCTCTGGTTCGAAATCGTCGCGCCAGCCGCTCCCGCTACTCCCGCCGCTCCCGCCAAGCGCGCCCGTTAGGAGACCGCCATGAAAGTCATCCGATCGATCGCCATAGGCCTCATGATGGGGTCGCTGGTTGCCTGCACCAACATGAGTTCCAAGCAACAAGGCACCCTGTCAGGCGCCGCCATCGGCGCCGCAGCGGGCGCCGGCATTGCCGCCATCGCGGGCGGCAGCGGCTGGACCGGCGCGGCCATCGGCGCCGCCGCCGGCGGCATCGCCGGCAACATATACGGCGATAAGCACTGAACCGGGCGCCCCGGCGCCTGTCCCGGTCCCGGGCCTACGCCCGGGACCGCGGCTACAGATTGCCGGTGGACTTGCCGATCCGCCAGTAAACGCCCCCGCCTGTCATCCCGCCGTCGACCGGCAGGTCGGCGCCGGTGATGAACGACGCCTCGGGCCCCAGCAAAAACATCACCGCCGCCGCGATCTCGTCGGCCTCCGCGCCCCGTGAAAGCGGCGTGGCGTCGCGGTTGCCTTCATAGAACAGCCGCGCCCGCGCAGCGTCATGCACGGCATTGGGCTGCATGATCATCGGCGTTTCCACAAGCCCCGGGCATACCGTGTTGACGCGGATACCCCGCCCGGCCAGCTCCAGCGACGCCGCCCGCGTCAGACCCCGCAAGGCCCACTTGCTGGCGGTGTACGCCGCGCTGAAGTACCCGGTGAGCCCGGCCGTCGACGAAGTGTTGACGATAGCGGCGCCCTCCGGCATCAGGCCGGCCAGGTTGCGGATCGCGAGAAACGGCCCGTCCAGGTTGATATCCAGCAGGCGCCGCCATTCGGCGTGGGTAGTTTCAGTCACCGTCTTGCGCAAGGTCACGCCCGCGTTGTTGACCAGGCCATAGAGCGGCACACCCGCCTGCTCGATTTCGACCGCAAGCGCAGCCCAATCGGACTCAAGGGCCACGTCCGCCACGCGGCTATGCAAGCGCCCGGCATGCTCTCCCGCGGCCGCGCGCAGCGCAGCCCAACTGGCATCGTCTTGCGGCAACACGTCCAGGGCATAGACGGTCGCACCTGCTTGCAACAAGCGTAGCGCCTCGGCCGCGCCTTGCCCTCTGGCCGCGCCCGTGACGACCGCCGCCTTTCCCGCCCAGTAAGAATCCATGCCGTTCCCGTTCATCATGTCTTGGAGACTCCGCCGTCAGCCATCAGCACATGGCCAGTGACGTAGCTCGACGCCTGCGAGGCCAGGTACAGCGCCGCATCGGCAATCTCGGCAGGTTGGCCGACGCGCCGCACCGGCAGGCGCTCGACGTACTCGGCGTAGGTGGCGGCATCGCCGTGCATCCAGCTGCTCATCGGCGTTTCGATGAACCCCGGCGCGATCGCGTTCACGCGCAGTCCCTTGGGGCTCCATTCCAGCGCCAGGCACTGCGTCAGGTGCGCCACGCCGGCCTTGGCCGCCGCGTAGTCGGCGCAATTCGGGCGCGGCTTGACGCCCGCATAGCTCGACAGGTTGATGATGGCGCCGCTGCCTTGCGCGATCATGTGCCGCGCGGCCGCCTGCGCGCCGAAGAACGTGCCCTTGAGATTGATGTCGATCGTGCGTTGCCAGGCGGCCTCGTCCAGCTCCATGGCCGGCGCCCGCGCCATGAAGCCCGCGTTGTTGATCCACACATCCAGCGCCCCGTACCGCGCCGCCACGGCGTCGGCCAGATCGCGCACGGCCTGCGCGTGCGTCACATCCAGCTTTCGGCAATCGGCATTCACGCCGGAGAGGGCCTCAAGGTCCAGGTCGGTGGCGACGACGGTCGCTCCCTGCTGGCTGAACGCCGCCGCCATGGCGCGTCCAATCCCGCCCCCGGCGCCGGTAACGACCACGATTTTCCCTGCCAGATCCGGATAATTCATTTTGCTCATGTGATGTTGGATAGATTGAAGTTCAGTTGTATGCAGCGCGCTTGGCGCCTTGCTTCGCGGCAGCCGTGGCTGCATCTTCGCCCGGCAGTCGGATGTCGTTCAGGTCCATGCCGGCCGTTTCCTTGATCAGGAATGCGCCTGCGAAGGCCATCAACCCCAATGCCCCTACGTAGGCCGTGTAGACCCAGTCCAGCCCCTGGGCTCCCAGCCAGGCGTTGATGTAGGGAGCCGTGCCGCCGAAGATCGCGACCGACAGCGACGAGATGAATCCCACGCCCATGGCGCGCGCGCCGGTAGGCACCTGTTCCGCCACCACCGCCGGGAAGATCGCCGCCAAGAGCGCCCAGACCAGCAGTCCGATCAACTGGCCCACGAATAGCGTCCAAGGTTGGTCGGTCACGATGTGCGATACCGGAAACACCGCCAGCGCCACGCCCAGGCCAAATGCCATGACCATGGGCTTGCGGCCGTAGCGGTCCGCCAGCCAGCCGCAAACCGGCAGCCACAGCAGGCACAGCAGTTGCGCGGTCAGGCTGGCCGTGTAGGCGCCCGACGGATCCATGCCCTTGGTCGCGATGGCCGTGGCCGGCGCGAACGTGACCCAGGTGTAGTACGTGGCATTGGAGGCGGCGGCGATCATCACGATGTTGCGCGCGATCTTCAACGCTTGGCGCGTCGTGATCTTCGGCGCGCCGCCCTGCTCCGTCCTGTGCTCGAACACCTCACTCTCGCTGGCGCTGCGGCGCAGGAACAGCGCGTAGACGCCCAGCAAGGCGCCCACGCCAAAGCCCACGCGCCAGCCCCAGGCCTCCATCGCCGGCTTGCCCAGCCAGGAGGTCAACAACGCCGCCAGCGCGGTCGCCGCCATGACGCCGATGGTGACGCTGACGAAGACCGAGCTGGACCAGAGCCCGCGCCTGGCCGGCGGCGCGATCTCCGCCACGTAGGTATAGGCCACGCCAGACTCGCCGCCGTGCGCCAGGCCCTGCATCAGGCGGCAAACGAACAGCAGCACCGATGCCAGCACCCCGGCCTGTTCGTACGTAGGCAGCAGCGCGATCGCCAGGCTGGTCAAGGCCAGCAGGCACATCGTCAGGACCAGCGTGAACTTGCGGCCGTAGCGATCGCCGATGCGGCCGAACAGCCATCCGCCGACGGGCCGCGCGAGGAATCCGCCAGCGAAGACGGCCAGGGTCGCCAGCAGCGCCGACCCCCGATCGGAGGGATCGAACAGGTTCATGGCCAGATACGCGGAGAACGTGCCGTACAAGGTCCAGTCGAACCACTCCAGGGCATTGCCTACGGCCGCCGCCCGCAGCGAAGCCTGGCGGCGCTGGCGGTTCTGTGTCTCCATCATTTTTGTCGTTGTCATTTTCTTATTCCTGGGTGTCCCGGCCGAGGTGCTGCGCGAACCAGTTGGCCGCTGCGCTGCTGGTGCGTTCGAAGTGCTCCGTGTAGACCGAGTAATGGCCGCCCGGCAGCAAGAGGAGTTGCTTGGGCTGGTGCGCAGCATTGAACGCGTCCTGCTGCAGATCGGCGGGCGTCAAGCCGTCGCCCGTCGCGACAATCATCAAAAGAGGCGTGGGCGCGATGCGCCGGACATACATGCCCGGCTCATAGGCCCGCGCCAACTCCAGCGACCGCAACGTGACTTCATTGACCCAGGTCGGGCAGCGGCGCGCTTCTCCGGTCATGTAGTTGTAGGAGTCCGGACCCGGATAGGCGACTGGCGCATCGGGGTCGGCGTCGACCATGCGCAGCGTCGCCGGCGGCTGGCCTGCGTCGCGCGCCTCGCGGTCGGCTTCGAACGCTGCTTGCAGCGCCAGCGCCTTGTCATAGCGCACGCGCCGTTGCGCCGCAGAAAACCCGCTGGTGGTGGGGACCTGGCTGACCACGCATTTGACCCGCCGGTCGATGGCGGCGACCGTCAGCGCGTGGCCGCCGCTGTAGCTGCTACCCCAGATGCCGATGCGCTCGCGGTCCACTTCCGGACGCCGGCGCAAATAGGAAATGGCCGACCGGAAGTCGTGGATCTGCCGCTGCGGGTCGATCTCCTGGCGGGGCATGCCCTCGCTGCGACCCAAGTTGCGGAAGTCAAAGGTCAACGCGGCCAGACCCCGGGCGACCACTGCCGCGGCATAGTCTTCCAGATCGCCGCCCGCCACCATGGACCAGCCATGCGCCAGCACCACCGCGCCCACCGGCTCGGCAGTGTTCGCCGGCAAGTAGAAGGTGCCGCGGATCAGGTCCCCCTCCACGCTGAATTCAATCGGTTCTGCCGATCCTTTCGGGACCGTATCTTCTGGCAATGATGCATTCACGCCTGTCTCCTTATTGCTCATTTATGAGCTAATATTTTGTGAACAGGTCGAATTCTGCCCATCGGGCCTGTCGCGAACAAGCGCTATTATTCGCACCATCAATCGGCATTAACGATTGATAAAGAAACACGAGCTTGCGCCCCAAAGGTGTCCCGGAGCTATGGATCTACGCCAATTCGATTGCTTTCTGGCCGTTGCGGACAAGCTGCATTTCGGCCGCGCCGCGGAGGCGCTGCACATGAGCCAATCCTCCGTCTCGGAGGCGGTCAAGGCGCTGGAACGGACGCTGGGCGGCCCCTTGTTCGAGCGCAGCAGCCGCCGGGTCGCCCTGACGCCGCTGGGGGAAACCTTGAAGCTGGGCGCGGGGCCCGCCGTGATCATGCTGAAAGCCGCGCTGGATGACTGCAAACGTCAGGCCGCGGGCAAGCCGCGCCATCTGCGCATCGGGTTCCTGGGGGGCGGCTTCTATGAGCTGTACCGCCCTCTGGTCACCGAATTCAAGGCGGCCCACCCCAACGTGGAACTGGAGTTCCTGGAGCTCACCTATGTCACCCACTACGCCGCGGTCGCCGACGGGTCCGTCGACGTAGCGTTCTGCCGCCTGCCGCTGGGCGCGGATGGACTGTGCCATGGGCCTATCGTGTTGCGGGACCAGCGCATGCTGTGCGTTCCCCACGATCACCCGTTCGCCGCGGCGACGCTGCTGGATCCGGAATTGCTGGCCGAGGAGCGGCTGGTGCGCATGCTGCCCGGCTCGGTCAACCAGGAATGGCAGGATTACCACTTTCCCCGCCACACCCCCAAGGGCAAGCCCATTGGCGACGGCCCGGTGGTGCGCACGATCCGCGAAGGAATCGCGGCCGTGAATACGCGCCAGGGCCTGCTGATGCTGACCAAGCGCGCCGCCAGCTACTACGCGACGCCCGAGATTGCTTTCGTGGAGATAGACCTGCCCGCCATGCCGTCGGCCCTGGTGCGGCGGGTGGACGACCACCGGCCCATACTCCAGGAACTGGAGGCCCTGCTGCTACGCATCGCCGAGCGCCATGGCGTGGCGGCCTGAGCCGGCGGCCTGATCCGGCCGCCGACCGCCGGATCAGCGCTGCGAATCCAGCACCTCGTTGTGCTTCACCACGTCCTGCGCCTTGGCGTAGCTTTCGATCAGCAACTGATAGGCGGGGAACACCTTGGTGTAGACCTCGGCCCACTGCATGGCATCTTCACGATTCCAGGTCTTTTGCAACTCCGACGCCACGGCGGCGGTATCCATCGGCACCACGCCTGCCTGCACCACGCGCGCCAGCGTGATTTCCTGTGCCATCTTGGTATAGGTGCCTGAAGCGTCGATGACCGCGAATACCTTGTAGCCGTCAGCCACCGCGCTGATGGCGGGGAACGCCATGCACACGCTGGTGATGGTGCCAGCGATGATCAGCGTCTTGCGGCCGGTCGCCTTCACCGCGGCGACAAATTCGGGATTGTCCCAGGCATTGATTTCGCCCTTGCGAGCGACGTATTGCGCATGGGGCGCGTTGGCGTGGATTTCCGGAATCAGCGGGCCGTTCGGACCTTGCGGCACGGACGCCGTGGTGATGACCGGCATCTTGGCCAGCGTCGCCATCGAGGCCAGGGCGCCGGCGCGGGCCCGCAGTTCGGGCATGGGCATGTCGCCCACGGTCTGGAACAGGCCGCTCTGGTGGTCGATCAGCAACATGACGGCGTCGTCGGCGTTGATGACGGGACGTTGGCCGTTGAAGTTGGCGGGTGCAGACATGGTGTTCTCCTAGATTGAAAGTCGGCGGCGTTGTGCCGAATCAGAAGCCTTATGGCTGCACAAATAATAAAAATGGAACAAAATTGGCGGAAGATCGATTTTTTGCTATCAGAGTTCTATTTTTAGAACAAAACACCCTTCAGCGGGAGTTACGACCAGAGTGGCGCGGGACGGCACAGGCACCTTGGACGTTGCCCTCCCCAAAATGGAAAACCATGACATCCCGATCACCGATTGGCCACTGGTGCCGCACTGTCCCATTCTTTAAGCTTGTCGGACGTTTTCAGCATCCGCTGAACTCCGGCACCGGAACCGGCGGGCGCGGCTTCTGGGTCCAACGGTGCCGCAACACACGAGAGAGAGAACTCAATGAAGCACGCCTACGCAGCATTTCTTGCCACAACATTCCTGGCCCTGAGCACCCTGCCGACCCACGCCGCCCCCGTGGACTACCAGATCGATCCCGAGCACACGGAAATCGTGGTCACCTGGAGCCACCTGGGCTATTCCAATCCCACGGCTCATGCGGGCGGCGTGACTGGCGTGCTCAGCTATGACGCCGCCCAACCCGCAAAATCGTCGGTCACCTTGAGCGTGCCCGTGCCGCGCCTGACGTCGCACGTGCCCAAGCTGGACGAAATGCTGCAAGGCACCGATTTCTTCCAGGCAACCAAGTACCCGGATATCCAATTCAAGAGCACCTCGGTAGCCGACCAGGGAGATGGGAATCTGCGCATCAGCGGCATTCTGCGCATCAAGAACATCGAAAAACCCGTGGTGCTGCAAGCGCGCAAGAACCGGCAAGGCATGCATCCCATGGCGCAGCGGCCAGCCATCGGCTTTGACGCCACGACTGTTCTCAAGCGCAGCGACTTCGGCGTCGACGCATTTGCACCGGACGTAAGCGACGAGGTGCAACTGCGCATCACCGTCGAAGCGGTGGCCAACGCCGCGCATTGAGGCACCAAACCTATTTGCATAGGCATACGGGCGTGTCGGGCGCGATGACAGGACCGGGGGCACCGCGCCATCTGCAAGACCCTGCAATCGGGCAGGCATGGACCGGTGGGCATGCGCTCTCGGCATACACTGCTACGCGCGACGCCACGCCCCGGATCCTCCCATGCAGATGTTCAATCCATGATGTACCTCCTGTGGTCCCTACCCGCGCTTGCGGTCATCGGCGCCATCGCCAGCGGGCGCTTGAACACCACGGCCGCAGCCGTCCTCGGCCTGCTCGCCGCCGCGCCCATAGCGCTGCTCACGGCGCCCGTTCCCTACACCGCAAGCCTGCTCGGGCTGGCCCTGGAACGCGGACTCTGGATAGGCTGGATCATCACGCCCTACATCCTCGGCGGGCTATTGTTCTGGAACATGGCCGCGCAAACCCGCGCGCCACGGCAAGCCGCGGACAGCGGCAAGTCCGCATTGGCCCATCCCTTGGCGCGCCGCCGACTGCTGTTCTTCGCCTGCTTCCTCGTGGGGCCGTTCGCCGAATCGGCAACCGGCTTCGGCGTGGGCATGCTGGGAACGGTGCTGCTGATCCGCCCGCTGGACCTGAAGCCGCGCGAAACCATGGTGTTCGCGCTGTTGAGCCAGACCCTGATCCCGTGGGGTGCGATGGGCAGCGGCACGCTGCTGGCCTCCGCTTACGCACGCGTCCCGGCATCGCAGCTGGCCCTGTACAGCATGGTGCCGGTGGCCCTGCTGATGGTGCTGTGGCTGCTGCTCTACTGGCGCACCGCGCGGCGCGCGGGCCTCAAGGCCGCGCCGTCGGAACATGCGCGCGAGGCCGCCTGGATGATCGCGAGCCTGGCCGCGCTCACCGCCGCAACCGCGCTGCTGGGACCGGAGACCGCATTGCTCTCTGCCTACGGCCCGCTCATCGTGCTGCGCTACTTGCTGGACCGCCGCCCGGACCGGCTCCGCATGGCCGCCGCGGCACGCACGGCCTTGCCCTACATCGTCATGATTGCCTGGTTGGTGGCCACCCGGTTGCTCCCCGACCTGAACCACGGCTTGACCAGACTGGCCGCGTTCAATCCGTTTGCGGACCTGCCCGGCTGGATGCCGTTCCTGCATGCCGGCAGTTGGCTGATCGTCGGGGCCGTGCTGATGGCAGCCGCAAGCCGGCAACGCGGCCTGCTCCAGACACAGGCGCGCGCGGCCTGGAGCACCGGGCGCCATGCGGTCTATTCGGTGTTCCTGTTCGCCATGATGGCCGAAGTGCTCGCCGGGGCCGGCATCTCGCAAGCCTACGCGGACGGCCTGTTCGCTGCCCTGCAAGACTGGACCATCCTGATCACGCCCGTGCTGGCCGGCGTGTTCGGCATACTGGCCAATAGCGGCAACGCGCCCAACAGCCTGTTCATGCCTGCGCAACTCTCGCTGGCCCTGAACGCCGGCATGAGCGTGCCGGCCGCGGCGGCGCTGCTGCACGTGTCCGGCACGTCGATGGGAATATTCTCGCCCGTGCGGATGTCGATCGCCGCGGGCCTGGCCCATGGCCGCGGCGAAGAACGCGGCGTGTACGCGCAGTTGCTGCCTTTTGCGCTGGCGGCGTTCGGCGTGCTGCTGTGCCTGGCGGTGTTGGTGGTTATGACGGGCGCCCGGCCCTGAGCGCCGCGCGGAAATGGCAGCCGGCGGCTTTCGTTCCAGGCGCGGCCGACGTATAACGTCGTCTTGGTCTCCTTCCAGGCCGGCGCGCCAGGGCGCGCGCGCCCTCAACCCAACCAGGTGTCATTCCGCATGAAGGCATACTTCCACGACGACCAGAAGCTGCACCATCCGCAGACCTATTTCTCGCGCGGCAAGATGCGCACGCCACAGGAAGTGCCCTCGCGCCTGGACGCGCTGGCGCAGGCCGCGCGCAACCTCGGCTTCGCGGTGCAGGCGCCATCCGACCAGGGCGCAGGCGCGATTTCGGCGGTCCACACGCTGGATTACCTGCGCTTTCTGCAAGGCGCGCACGCCGCCTGGAAAAAGCTGCCCGAAGACTGGGGCGACGAGGTCGTCTCCAATGTCTTCGTGCGTGAACCCAATGCCCTGCGCGGCGTGCTGGCCCAGGCCGCGCGATACCTGGCCGATGGCAGTTGCCCGGTAGGACCGCATACCTGGCATTCGGCCTACTGGTCGGCGCAATGCGCCATAGCGGGGGCCGACGCGCTGCTGGCGGGCGACCGCCACGCCTATGCCATCTGCCGTCCGCCGGGCCACCATGCCCGGCGCGACGCGGCGGGAGGCTTCTGCTACCTGAACAATGCGGCCATCGCCGCGCAGCGCCTGATATCACGCTTTCCGCGCGTGGCCATTCTGGACACGGACATGCATCATGGCCAGGGTATCCAGGAAATCTTCTACGAACGCAGCGACGTGCTGTACGTATCCATCCATGGCGACCCCGAGAACTTCTATCCCGTGGTCGCCGGCTATGAGGACGAGCGCGGCGCCGGCGCCGGCTATGGGTACAACATCAACCTGCCCATGCCGCACGGCTCGCCGGAATCCGTGTTCTTCGACAAGCTGGGAGAGGCGCGCCGCGCCATCGAACTTTTCCAGCCCGATGCCCTGGTGCTGTCCCTGGGTTTCGACATCTTCGAAAAAGATCCCCAAGCCATGGTCGCGGTCAGCGAAAACGGCTTCGAGCGGCTGGGCCGCGAAGTCGGCGGCCTCGCGCTACCGACCTTGATCGTGCAGGAAGGCGGCTACTACATCGAAGGCCTGGAGTCGAACGCCTCGCGCTTCTTCGGCGGACTGGCCTCGGCCTGATCCCGTTCTGATTCCGTTCCTGGCCGGCACCCTTCGGGCGCCTGCCGGGCGTTGTGCCGGCCGGCGCCCTGATCTGCGCTAGTGGTTTTCCCTAGAAATCGTAAAGGCCGGTTCACAAGCCGGATTGCCTCCGGTACATTTCGTCCAGTGGCCTGACCACTGGGCCACCAGATATCCGGACACTCCCGAACCATCCCGGGGGTGCGATGCAAGACAAGCCTGGGCAGACCCATTACCCTCTACATCCCGACCATCCACCCGATCGCAACAATGACTTCTCTCCAGGCCGTCGCCTCCACCCGCCTCTACCGCATGATTGCCGACCAGATCGCCACGCGCATCAAGGCGGGCGACTTCCCCGCGGGCGGCCGGCTGCCGGCCGAGCGCGAACTGGCCGAGCAGTTGCAGGTCAGTCGCGCCTCCGTGCGCGAAGCCCTGATCGCGCTGGAAATCGAAGGCTATGTGGAAGTGCGCGTGGGCACGGGCGTATTCGTGAACCAGGCGCGCGAAGACGGCCAGTACCAGGAGCCGCAGCAGGCGCCGGTCGCTGCCAATGGCGTCGAAGTCACCGACATCGGCCCCTTCGACCTGCTGGAAACCCGCCTGCTGCTGGAGCCCGAGTGCGCGGCCCTGGCGGCGCAAAAGGCCTCGCCGGCCCAGATCGCGGCAATCCGCGCGGCACACGAAAGCATGTCCCTGACCGAGTCGCCCAGCGTGCATGACCGCGCCTTTCACAGCGCGATCGGCGCGGCCTGCGGCAACGCGGCGCTGGCCGCGGCGATCTCCCATATCTGGCACCTCAGCACGCTGAGCCCGGTGTTCAACCGCCTTGAAGAGCACTTCGTGACCACCAAGGTGTGGAGCGAAGCCCAGCAGGAACACGAACGCATCCTCGCGGCCATTTCCGACCGCGATCCCATCCGCGCGCGCCATGCCATGCACGACCATCTGGTCGGCATCCTGGCCCGCTTGCGGGAAGACTTCGGCAGCGCTGGGATCCGATGATTTGATTAACGCCTGAACCCTGGCCTGACGCCCAGGCCCCTTCCCTTACCGACCTAGCGAAGCACCGCCGGCGCGACAGCGCGCCGCCTGCGGCAAGGGGAGCGGCTTGCCCGCCGCAACGCAAACCGTAGTTCCGCAGTCCCCTGCAAGACCCGCAAGACCCGCAGTGCCCGTAAGTCAAATACCTAAAACATATCAAGGTGAAAACATGCAGCTGACCCGTACCGTGAAGCTATTGAGCGCGGCGCTATTGGCGCTTGGCGCCCACGCCGCCCAGGCCAACAAGGCTGACAACTCCCTCAACATCGCCTTCGACGCGGCGCCCGCCACGCTGGACGCCTATAAGGAATCGGACCGTCCCGGCCTGGCGCTGGCGCGCATGGTCTTCTCGGGGCTGCTGCAGAAAAACCAGGATACGGGCGAGTTCGGCCCCGCCATCGCCACCGGCTACAAGTTCGTGGACGACACCACTATCGAACTGCCGATCCGCAAAGACGTGAAGTTCCATGACGGCTCGCTGCTGACCATGGACGACGTGCTGTACACGCTGAACCTGGTGTCTTCCGAAGGCTACAAGGCGCGCTTCCAGAACCAGGTCGCCTGGATCGCCAGCGCCGAAAAGGCTTCCGACGACACCGTGCGCATCAAGATGAAGACGCCCTACCCGCTGGCGCTGGAGATGCTGTCGGAAAACCTGCCGATCTACCCGCGCAAGTATTACGAGGCCAACCAGTCCGACATGGGCGCCAAGCCCATTGGCACCGGCCCGTATCGCCTGGTCGAGAGCCAGCCGGGCAGCCGCTACGTGTATGAGCGCTTCGAGGATTACTTCGGCCCCAAGCCTGCCGTGCAGAAGCTGGTGGTGCGCGTGCTGCCCGACGCCAACACGCAATACGCCGAGCTGCTTTCCGGCGGCCTGGACTGGATCTGGCGCGTGCCGCCGGACGTGGCCAAGCGCATGGAGAAGCAGCCCGCCGTCACGGTCAAGAGCAGCAGCATCATGCGCATCAGCTACATCTCGCTGAACCCGCGCGCGGACGACGGCAAGTCGCCGCTGGCCAAACAGGAAGTGCGCCAGGCCATCAACTACGCCATCGACCGTGAAGCCATCCGCAAGGCACTGGTCGGCGGCGCATCCAAGGTGATCAACGCAGCCTGCAATCCGGCGCAGTTCGGCTGCGCGGCCGATGTGCAGACCTACAAGTTCGACCCCGCCCGCGCCAAGCAGTTGCTGGCCCAGGCCGGCTACCCCAACGGCGTGACGCTGGACCTGGTGATCTCGGCGCCGCCGCGCGCCATCCTGGACGCGGCCGCCGCGCAGATGGCGCAGGCCGGCATCAAACTGAACCTGGTCGAGCAGCAATACGGCACCGCCATGACCAATTGGCGCGAGGGCAAGATTGCCATGCTGTCGTCCAACTGGGGGTCCTACGGCATTGCCGACGCGGCGTTGTCGACCAGCAACTTCTTCCGCGGCGGGCCGGACGACCAGGCGCGCAACCCCGAAGTCATCAAATACCTGGAAGCCGCAGACACCTCCGTGGACCGCGACCTGCGCGCCAAGAACTACGCCGCCGCCCAGAAGATCGTGGCGGAGCAGGCGTACTGGGTGCCGCTGTGGAACCACTCGCTCAACGCCGTGCAGTCCAAGGACCTGAATTTCTCGGTCGACGGCGACGAGTTCCCGCGCTTCTACAAGGCTCGCTGGAACTGACCGCCGCGCCAGCATGGCCGCTATCCCAGCCCCCAGCGGGCGGGAGCGGCGGCCGTTGCGGCGCACACCGTCATAGGTAGCCCCATGATTACATTCCTGTTCCGCCGCCTGGTGGTGTCCGCGCTGCTGGTGGTGTTCGTCTCGCTGATCAGCTTCTCGCTGGTGTTCGCCTCGGGCAATCCGGCGGCGCGCCTGGCCGGCGAAGGCAGCGCCGCCGACGCGGCGCGGCTGGCGCAGCTGCACGGCTTCGATGACCCCATCCTCGTGCAGTACGGCCGTTGGCTGGCTGGCGTCGCCCGTGGCGACTTCGGCGACAGCCTGTACTTCAGCCGTCCCGTGGCCGAATTGCTGACCCAGCATTTCCCCGCCACCGCCAAGCTGGGCCTGGCCGCGATGCTGTTCGCGCTGCTGCTGGCGATACCGCTGGGCGTGCTGGCCGGGCTGCGCAAGGGTTCGCTGATCGACCGCGCCACCATGCTGCTCTCGGCCTGCGCCCAGGCCATGCCGCCGTTCTGCCTGGCCTTCCTGCTCATCATCATCTTCAGTGTGCGCAACCAATGGCTGCCCGCGTCCGGCTTCGACAGCTGGAAGCACTACGTGATGCCGGTGACCGCGCTGGGCCTGTTCGCCATGCCGGCAATGCTGCGGCTGATGAAGTCCGAAATGGAAACCGTCCTGGCCACCGACTACATCCGCACCGCCCGCGCCATGGGGCTGGGAGGCCCAAGCGTGGTGCTGAAGTATGCGCTGCGCAACGCCTTGCGGCCGCTGGTGTCATTGGCGGCCGCGCAAATGGGCACGCTGCTGGCCGGCTCCGTCGTCATCGAGACCGTGTTCGCGATCAACGGCGCGGGCCTGCTGGCCTGGACCTCGATCCTGCGCGGCGACTTTCCCACGATGCAGGCGCTGATCCTGATCTTCGCCCTGATCTACATCGTCCTGACCCTGGTCGCCGACCTGATCAACGGTTGGCTGGACCCCCGCGTGCGAGTTTCCTCATGAGCAGCGTCATCGCCTCCTCTTTTCCCGTCCGCTCGCGCGGCGAACGCGCAGCGCGCCTCGGCCGCGGCTTCGGATTGGCCGTGCTGGCGCTGCTGGTGCTGGCCGGCCTGCTGGGCCCCTACCTGGTTCCGCACGATCCGTACACGCAGGACCTGCTGGCCCGGCTGCAGGAACCCGTCTGGGGTGAAGACGGCAGCTGGAACCACATCCTGGGCACCGACCAGCTGGGCCGCGACGTCCTGGCGCGCACGCTCTATGGTGTGCGCGTGTCGGCGCTGATCGGTTTGTCGGTCGCGCTGATGGGCGGCCTGATCGGCACCACGCTGGGCGTGGCCGCGGGGTACTTCGGCGGCGCGGTGGACCGCGCCGTGTCCTTCCTGATCACCGCGCGCCTGGCGCTGCCCATCATCCTGGTGGCGTTGGCCGTGGTGTCCGTGGTGGGCGCCTCGCTCACTGTAGTCGTGCTGGTGCTGGGGCTGCTGCTGTGGGAACGCTATGCGCTCGTGGCCCGGACCATGGCTGCCGGCCTGCGCAACGCGGAATTCGTCACGGCCTCCCGCCTGCAGGGCTGCACCCACTTGCAGATCATCTGGCGCGACATCCTGCCCAACCTGGTAGGCAACCTGCTCATCATCGGCACGGTGGACGCCGCCATGGCCATCACGCTGGAAGCCTCGCTGTCTTTCCTGGGCCTGGGCGTACCGGCGCCCATGCCGTCTCTGGGCCTGATGATTGCCGAGGGCAAGGAAAACATGCTGTTCCAGCCCTCGCTGGTCGTGATTCCGAGCGTGGTGCTGTTCGTGCTGGTGCTGTGCGTGAACCGCGCGGGCGAATCGCTGCGCGCCGTGCAAATGAAGAAGGGCTGAACCCATGACCGACCACAGCCATCCCCTGCTGCGGGTCCAGGACCTGCACATCGATATCCACACGCCCACGCACGTCAAGCACGTGGTGCGCGCGGTGGACTTCAGCCTGGAACGCGGCAAGACGCTCTGCATCGTCGGCGAATCGGGCTGCGGCAAGTCGCTGACGGCGCTGGCCCTGCTGGACTTGCTGCCCGCGGCCGCGCGCCGCCGCGTAGCCCGGCTGGAGTTCGCGGGCCAGGACCTGGCCTCGCTTTCGCCGGCAGCCCTGGCGCAACTGCGCGGTGCGCGCATCGCCATGATCTTCCAGGATCCGATGACTTCGCTGAATCCGGTGTTTCCCATCGGGACCCAGCTCGTGGACGTGCTCCGCCGCCACAAGCGCGTCAGCCGCCGGGCGGCCGAGGAGCGCGCGGAGTACCTGCTGCGCCGCGTCGGCATCACCAACCCGCGTGAACGCATGCGGCAGTATCCCTTCGAGCTGTCCGGCGGACTGCGCCAGCGCGTGATGATCGCGATGGCGCTGATGTGCGGTCCGGAGCTGCTGATCGCCGACGAACCGACCACGGCGCTGGACGTGACGGTGCAGGCCGAGCTGCTGGACCTGTTGCGCGACATCCAGGCCGAGTTCGGCCTGGGGATGGTGTTCATTTCGCACGACATGGGCCTGGTGGCACGCATTGCGGATCACGTCATCGTCATGTATGCGGGCGACATCGTCGAGGGCGGCAGCGTGCGCGAGGTGCTGGAGCATCCCAGCCATCCCTATACCGCCATGCTGCTGAACTGCATTCCTCAGCCCGGACACACGGCGCCGCGCGCCGAACTGCCCACCATCGCGGGCGCCGTGCCCTCGCTGGACACGGCCATCGTCGGCTGCGCCTTCCGCGAACGCTGCCCGGCGGCCGAGCCCCGCTGCGCCCAGCCTTTCCCCGCGCGCGTGCAGGGCCAACACCGCTGCCTCTGCATCAAACCCGGCGCCTTGCGCCCAGGAGTCATGGCATGAGCAGCAGAACGATGCCCGCCGCCAGCATCAGCCTGAACGGGCTGAACTTCCAATACGGCCGCGCCGGCCTGTTTTCTCGCCGGCCCGCCCCGCGCATCCTGCACGACATAGACCTGCACGTGCCCGCCGGCCAGACCATCGGTCTGGTGGGGGAATCCGGCAGCGGCAAGTCCACCATCGCCAAGCTGATGCTGGGACTGCTGGCGCCCACGCAGGGCGAAGCCCTGCTGGACGGCAAGCCACTGGCTGCAATGCCGGCGCGCGCCCGCGCCCGCCGCATCCAGATGGTGTTTCAGGACCCCTATTCCTCGCTCAACCCGCGCCGCACCATCAACGAGATCCTGACCGCCCCGCTGCGCGTGCACGGCATCGGCAATGCCGCGTCGCAGGCCGCCTCGGTGCGCCGGATGATGGACGCGGTGGGCCTGGTGCCCGCCTTCGCGGCCCGCTACCCCCGGGAGCTCTCGGGCGGCCAGCGCCAGCGCGTGGCCATTGCCCGCGCGCTGATGCTGGAACCGCAGCTGCTGATCTGCGACGAACCCACTTCAGCGCTGGACGTATCGGTGCAGGCCCAGATCCTGAACCTCCTGATGGAGCTGCAGCGCGAACGCGGCCTGGGCTATCTGTTCATCAGCCACAACCTGGCAGTGGTGCAGCACATCGCCGACGAGATCGTGGTGCTGCAAGGCGGCCGCGTGGTGGAGCGCGGACCCGCCGCCCAGGTGTACTTCGAACCCGTCCATCCCTATACGCGGCAGTTGATCGGCGCCACCCTGGCGGTGCCGCAGGCGCAGGAGCTCGCGGCATGACCCCGCAAGGCGCGCGCCATTTCCTGCTGGTCGGCAATGACCAGAAAGTCACCTGGAACGACGGCCGGATCCAGTTCCTGGCGCCCGGCAACGACAGCCTTTGCGTCTATGACGCGGGAGCCGATCCCGCGGCGCCGAGGCTCGTCGCCACCTTGCCCCTGCCCAATTCGCTGTTCGGCCCTCCCGTCAACCTGGCCGTGACTCCCGACCAGCGCCTGGGCCTGGTCGCGGACTCCATGGACTGGCGCGAGCGCGCTGACGGCGGCTGGCAGCCCGAGCCGGGCCGCGGCCTGTACGTGATCGACCTGGAAGCCAGTCCGCCGACCATCCTGCAGCGCCTGGACCTGGGGCTGCAGCCTTCGGGGCTGTCGATCAACCGCGCCGGCACGCTGGCGCTGGTGGCCAACAAAGCCGGCTGCTCCGTATCGGTGCTGCGCATCGACGGCAAGCATGTCGAGTTTTGCGGCGAGGTGGACATGGGCACGCCCGTGGTGGCCGTGTCCTTTGCCGCCGACGGCCGCCGCGCCTTTGTGGTCAAGACCGACAGCCATCGCCTCGGCGTGCTGCATATTGACGAGCACGGCGCAATTCCGCGCGTGAGCCACGACCCCGCCGAGGACCTGACCACGGGTCTGGTGCCGTTCAACCTGGTGGTCTCCCCCGATGGCGCTTTGGCGCTGGTGGTGGACATGGGCAGCCCGACCGCGTCCGACGGACACGCGGACTCGGTCAGCGTGGTGGACTTGCGCGCCGACCCGCCCCGCGTGATCGACCGCGTGATGGTCGAGGACGGCCCGGAAGGCATCGCCATCAGTCCCGACGGCCGCTACGCGGCGGTCGCCATCGTGCAGGGCTCCAACAATCCGTCCAGCGCATGGTTCCACCACCCGCGCGGCCAGATCGTGCTGCTGCGCATTTCCGGCCAGTCCGTGACCCGGGCCGGCGCCATCGAAGTCGGCGCGCTGCCCGAAGGCCTGGCCTTCAGCCCCGACAGCCGCTACCTGTATGTCGGCAATTTCCTGGATGCCGAGATGCAGGTGCTCGCCGTCGACGACGCCGGCCTGACCGACACCGGCACCCGCATTTCCCTGCCCGGACGGCCCGCCTCGATGCGCGCCCAGTCCTATTGACCCGCCCTGCCCACCCGAACCCACCCTACCCCTGCTCCCGGAGTTCCACCATGACCACCGCTCCTCAAAAGAAACAGACCCTGCTCGCCGCCGCCGTGCTCTGCCTGGCCGGATTGGCGCCCTTGTCGGCCCACGCCCTGGACATCAAGCTGGGCCACGTGCTGGCGCCCAGCCACAGCTGGAACAAGGCCGCCGAGGGCTTCGCCGCCGAAGTCAAGGAAAAGACCGCCGGCCGCGTCAATTTCGTGTTGTTCCCCAGCGGCCAGCTGGGGAACGAAAAGACCATGCTGGAAGGCCTGCAGATCGGCAGCCAGGGCGCGGCCATCATCGGCTCGGGCTCGCTGCAGCCCATCGAGCCCAAGTTCGGCGTGGTGGAACTGCCCTACACCTGGTCCACGTCCCAGCAAGCCTACAAGGCGTACGACGGAGAACTGGGCGAGGCGCTGGCCAAGCTGGCCGACAAGAAAAACCTGACCATCATCTCCTGGTGGGAGAACGGCTTTCGCCACGTCACCAACAACCGCGGCGCCGTCGCCAAACCCGCCGACCTGGCCGGGCTGAAGACCCGCGTCACTCCCGACAAGATGCGCCTGGACACGTTCACCGCCCTGGGCGCCAATCCCGCGCCCCTGGCTTTTGGCGAGCTGTATTCGGCACTGCAGCAGAAGGTGTTCGACGCCCAGGAAAACCCGCTGTCCATCATCTACACCTCGTCCTTCTTCGAAGTGCAGAAGTACCTGTCGCTGACCGGCCACGTCTGGGGTCCCGCCAACCTGATCATCTCCAAGCCGGTGTGGAACCGCATCTCGGCGGATGACAAGAAGATCGTGCAGGCTGCCGCCGACAAGTGGCGCGACGCCCAGCGCAAGATGATCACTGACGGCGACCAGCAGTTCATCGCCCAGTTGAAAGAAAAGGGCATGCAGGTCAACGAGGTCGACAAGCCCGCCTTTGCCGCCGCGGTCGAGCCGGTCTGGAAGACCTACTCGGTCACCTACGGTCCCGAGCTGATGGCGCTGGTCCAGAAGTACCGCGAGGCCAAGTAATGCTCAATCGACTGTCCGCGATCCTGTCGGGCATCAGCAAGGCCTTCGCCGCCCTGGCGGTGGCCTTGCTGGCGATCCTGATCTCCTATGTGGTGTTCGCCCGCTTCGTCACGCACACCACGCCGCATTGGGCGGAGGAATTGCCGCGCCTGGTGCTGGTGTGGTCGGCCTTCATTGGCGGCGTCACGTGCAGCTACGAGCGCTCGCACCTGATGGCCGGGCTGCTGCCCTTTGTCGTGCGCAACCCGCGAGTCCTGAACGCGGTGGAGCGCGTCAACCAGGCTCTCATCATCGTCGGCCTGGCGGCCCTGGGCTACGCCGGCTGGCAACTGGCCGAGCTGACCATGGACCAGACGCTGCCCGCGCTGGACGTGTCGGCCGGCACGGTGTACCTGGCACTGCCCTTCGCGTGCGCCATCACCATCGTGGTGCACCTGGCGCAGTTGTTCTCCCCCGCTCCCGCCGCTGTAAAGGATTAACACGATGTCTACGGGTGCTCTCTTCCTGATGGGCGTGTTCGCGGTCACGGTGGTGATCGACATGCCCATCGCTTTCGGCCTGGTGCTTTCCTGCCTGGCCTATCTGGCGGTCTATGATTCCGCGCCCATGATGGTGGCGGCGCAACAGTACGTGGTGGGGCTGGACAGCTTCACGCTGCTGGCGATTCCGCTCTTCATCCTGGCCGCGCAGCTGATGAACGGCGCCGGCCTGACGCAGCGCATCGTGCGTCTGTGCGCCGCCATCGTTGGCGACATCAAGGGCGGCCTGGCCGTGGTGGCGGTGCTGGCCTGCCTGATGTTCGGCGCGCTGTCCGGCTCGGGCGTGGCCGACGTGGTGGCCATCGGCAGCCTGCTGCTGCCCGCCATGGCCCGCAGCGGCTACGACAAGGGCTTTTCCTGCGCCCTGGTCGGCAGCGCCGGCGCCACCTCCACCATCATCCCGCCCAGCATTGTGCTGATCGTCTACGGCACCATCACCGACACGTCGGTGGGCAAGCTGTTCGTGGCCGGCATCATTCCAGGCATTCTGCTTGGGCTGTCGCTGATCGGCGTGGCCATCTGGCAATCGCGCAAGCACAACTGGGCTGGCGGCCAGCCATTCAGCTGGCCCGAGCTGCGCGCCGCCGCTGTCGATGCGCTGCCCGCCCTGATGGTTCCCGTGCTGATCATCGGCGGTATCCGGTTCGGCATCTTCACCGCCACCGAGGCTGCATCCAGCGCCATCATCTATGCCTTGCTGATCGGTTTCTTCTGGTACCGCACGCTGAGCCTGAAGTCTCTGTGGGACAACCTGAAGTCCACCGGTGAAAGCAGCGCGTCCATCCTGCTCATCATCGGCGCATCGGGCCTGTTCGCCTGGGTGCTGGTGGCCGAACAGGTGCCGCAGGCGCTGTCGACACTGCTGGTGGACTGGACCGACAGCAAGATCGCCGTCCTGCTGTTGCTGACCGTGGTGCTGTTGCTCCTGGGCACCTTCATGGAAGCGATCCCGGTCATCATCATCGTGGCCCCGGTCGTCATGCCGGTGCTGGCGCACTACAACATCGATCCGGTGCACTTCGGCATCCTCCTGTCGATCAACATGGCCATCGGCGCCAACACGCCTCCCGTCGGCGTCGACCTGATGGCCGCGTGCAAGATCGGCGGCATCAACATGATGCAGACCTTGCGTCCGCTGTCCTGGATGATGCTGGCCATGACCGCGGTCATGCTGCTGCTGACTTTCGTACCCGAACTGGTGCTGTTCCTGCCGAGGCACGTGCAATGACTCCTATCACTCCCTCCCGCCGTCCCCCCTTCCTGCGCCGCAGCTGGATGTTCGTTCCCGGCCTGGACGCTGCCGCGCAGGCCGACGGCCTGGCCAGCGGCGCCGACGCCCTGGTGGCTGACCTGGAAGAGTTCACCGCCGCGGTGGACCGCCCTGCCGCGCGCCCGCGCATCGCCGAACTGTTCGCCAGCTGCCGCGCCCAAGGCGTGGTAGCCGCCGTCCGTATCAACAAGTTGGAGGACGACGGCATGGCGGACCTGCGCGGCGTGATGCCCGGCGCGCCCGATGCGGTGTTCCTGCCGCATGCCGAAAGCCCGGCGCAGATCGCCGCGCTGGACCAGGCAATCACCGCGCTGGAGGCCGAACTTGGCCTGCCAGCCGGCAGCACCGAGATCGTGCCCACGCTGGAATCCGCATTGGGCGTGCACCGCGCCTATGACATCCTGACCGCAAGCCCGCGCGTGTCCGCCTGCCTGCTGGCGGCCGAGGACCTGACCGCCAGCCTGGGGGCCGAACGCGGCAAGGATGGCATTGAATTGCACCATCTGCGCGCCCGCTTCCTGCTGGACTGCACGGCGGCGGGTTGCCTGCCCATCGATTGCCCCTTCAACTACCGCGACATGCCGGCGCTGGAAGCCGACGTGCGCTGGGCTCGCCGCCTCGGTTTGAAGTCCAAGTGCGCCACCGTGGCCGACCAGGTCAAGCTGATCCATGCCGTGTTCACGCCAGCCCCGGACGAAGTCGCGGCCGCGCATGACTGCGTCGCCCGCTATGAAGCCCAGCGCGCCGGCCGCCACGATGCCGAGCGCATCGATCCGCCTGTCTACAACACCGCGCGCCGCCTGCTGGCGCGCCATCACCAATTCGAACGATGGGCCGCCGAGCGCCGCGCGCAGGCCGTCCCGCAACAAGGAGACTCCGCATGACGTCAGCAGCAATTCCCGAACGCAATGGCGGGCAAATCCTGATGCAGCAATTGCGCATCCATGGCGCGCGCCGCGTGTTCATGATTCCCGGCGAAAGCTACCTGCCCTGCATCGACGCGCTGAACGACCATACCGATGCCATCGAAGCCATCGTCTGCCGCCAGGAAAGCGGCGCTGCCTACATGGCCGAGGCCTATGGCAAGCTGACGGGCGAACCCGGCATCTGTTTCGTCACGCGCGGTCCGGGCGCCACCAACGCCAGCATCGGCGTGCACACCGCCTTCCAGGACTCCACCCCGATGATCCTGTTCGTGGGCCAGGTGGGCAACGACTTCATGGAGCGCGAAGCCTTCCAGGAGATCGACTACCGCCGCATGTTCGGCCAGATGGCCAAGTGGGTGGCGCAGATCGACCGCACCGACCGCATTCCCGAGTACATCTCGCGCGCGTTCGCGGTCGCGACCAGCGGCCGTCCCGGCCCCGTGGTGCTGGCCTTGCCCGAAGACACGCTGTGGGGCCGCGCCCGCGTGGCCGATCTGCCGCGCTACCCCCGCGTGCACAGCCATCCCGGCGCCGCTGATCTGGCCCGCATGACGCAATTGCTGGACGCCGCCGAGCGCCCCTTCCTGCTGCTGGGCGGCAATGGCTGGCACCAGACCGCGATGGACCAGATCGCCGGCTTCGCCGAGCGTTTCGAACTGCCCGTGGGCACCGCCTGGCGCCGCCTGGAATGCTTCGACCAGCGCCACCCCAACGCCGCCGGCCACGTCGGCTGGGCCATGACGCCAGAGCTGCGCCAACGCCTGCGTGACGCCGACCTGGTGCTGGCCGTAGGCACGCGCATGGGCGAGGCCACGACCGAAGGCTACACCGTCATCGAAAGCCCATTGCCGCGCCAGAAGCTGATCCACGTGTATCCGGATGCCGCCGAGCTGGGCCGCGTGTTTTCCCCGACCCAGGCCATCGTCGCCGACGTGGCCAGCTTCGCCGCCAGCGTGGCGGACCTGCTTCCCGGCCA
Organism: Achromobacter sp. D10; assembly: GCF_035282245.1. Taxonomy (NCBI): domain Bacteria; kingdom Pseudomonadati; phylum Pseudomonadota; class Betaproteobacteria; order Burkholderiales; family Alcaligenaceae; genus Achromobacter; species Achromobacter sp. D10. The sequence continues at coordinate 318,723 of NZ_JAYJLE010000004.1, read as the reverse complement.
CAAGATTGCGCGCGGCGCCGCGGTGCGTGCCGCGCACCAGGAACTGGTCGACAGCCTTCAGCCGTTGCCCTCGCCCGGGCCGATGAGCCTGGACCAGGCCGCCGCCTACGTCGACGCGCATGTTCCCGCCGACGCCTGCATTACCGTGGGCGCGGGCAACTATGCGCTATATCCCCACCGCTATCGGCGCTATGCGGGACCGGGCACCAGCCTTACCCCCACCGTGGGCTCCATGGGCTACGGACTGCCGGCGGCCATTTCGGCCAAACTCGAAGACCGCAAGCGCACGGTGGTCTGCTACGCCGGCGACGGCTGCTTCCAGATGAACATGCAGGAACTCGGCGTGGCGCTGCAGTACCGCCTGGGCGTGGTCGTGCTGGTGTTCAACAACGGCATCTGGGGCACGATACGCGCGCACCAGGAACGCGAGTTTCCCGCACGTCCCATCGCGCTGTCGTTCGAGAACCCGGATTTCACCCAGCTCATCCGCGGCTACGGCGGTTATGGCGAAGCCGTGGAAGACACCGCCAGCTTCGGCCCGGCGTTCGAGCGCGCCCTGGCGTTCGCCGAGCGCGAGAGCCTGCCCGCCCTGCTGGAAATCCGCTACGACGCCAACGGCATTTCGCCGGGCGAAACCCTGATGGGCATCCGCGAAGCGGCATTGGCCCGCAACGCCGCTGCCGGCCACTGACAGATAGGTAACCCCATGACGACGACACTCTCTATCAACGGACAGCGGCTCTGGCAGTCGCTGATGGACCTGGCCCGCATCGGCGCGACGCCCAAGGGCGGCAACTGCCGCCTGGCGCTGACCGCGCTGGACGGCCAGGGCCGCGACCTGGTCACCGGCTGGATGCGTGACGCAGGCCTGACGCTGCGCGTGGACCAGGTGGGCAACATCTTCGCCCGCCGCGCGGGCCGCAACAATGACCTGCCGCCGGTCATGACAGGCAGCCATATCGATACCCAGCCCACGGGCGGCAAGTTCGACGGCTGCTATGGCGTGTTGGCCGGCCTGGAGGTCATGCGCACCCTGAACGATCATGGCGTGGTGACGGAAGCGCCGCTGGAAGTGGCCATCTGGACCAACGAGGAAGGCTCGCGTTTCGTGCCCGTGATGATGGGTTCGGGCGTATTCGCCGGCAAATTCCCCCTGGAAGTGGCGCTGTCCGCGACCGACCGCGACGGCAAGTCGGTGGCCGAGGAACTGGCTGCCATCGGCTATGCCGGGACGGACGCCGTGGGCGGCCGCCCCGTGGGCGCGTATTTCGAGGCACATATCGAACAGGGTCCGATCCTGGAGCACGAAGAAAAGGTCGTCGGCGTAGTAACCGGATCGCTGGGCCTGCGCTGGTACGACGTGACGGTGACCGGCATGGAAATGCATGCCGGCCCCACGCCCATGCCGATCCGTCGCGACGCGCTGTACGCCGCCAGCTACCTGTTGCAGGCGGTCGTGGACATCGCCAACGATAACCAGCCGCACGGCCGCGGCACCGTGGGCGAAATCCATGCGCACCCCGGTTCGCGCAACGTCATCCCGGGCCAGGTGCGCTTCACGGTGGACCTGCGCCATGAAGACGAGGCCACGCTCACGCAGATGGACCAGCGCTGGCGCGACACCTGCGCCGAGATCGCGCGGCGCCACAACGTCGACGTGGACGTGAAGCACGTGCAGTATTTCCCGCCTACCCCGTTCGATCCGGACCTGGTGGGCAAGGTACGCGACGGCGCCGCCCGCCGCGGCCTGGCTGCCATGGACATCGTCACCGGCGCCGGCCACGACGCGGTCTACATGGCTGCCGTCACCCCCACCGCCATGATCTTCGTGCCGTGCAAGGATGGCGTCAGCCACAACGAGATCGAGGACGCCAAGCCCGCCGACCTGGAAGCGGGCTGCAATGTATTGCTCGACGCCATGGTGGCGCGAGCCAACGCTCCCGAGGCCCGGCCATGATCCAAGATTCCGCCTACTGGCATGCCCGCGCCGCCGCGCTCGCCTTCAACGGGCAGGCCTACATCGACGGCGCCTACTGCGGCGCGGCCGATGGCGCCACCTTCCCGGCCACCAGCCCCATCGACGGGCGCAAGCTGGCGGACGTGGCCGCCTGCTCGGCAGCCGACGTGGACCGCGCCGTGCAGGCCGCCCGGCGTGCCTTCGAAGCCGGCGTCTGGAGCGGCCTGGCGCCGCGCCAGCGCAAGCAATGCCTGCTGCGCCTGGCGGCGCTGATCGACACGCACCGCGAGGAACTCGCGTTGCTCGAAACCCTGGACATGGGCAAGCCGATACGCGATGCGCTCGCCTTCGACGTGCCGGAAACCGCGCGTTGTTACGCCTGGTACGCCGAAGCCATCGATAAAATCTACGACGAGATCGCCCCCACCGGCCCCGACGCGCTGGCCACCATCACGCGCGAAGCGCTGGGCGTGGTGGCCGCGGTGGTGCCGTGGAACTACCCCCTGATGATGGCCGCCTGGAAGGTCGCGCCGGCGCTGGCCGCCGGCAACAGCGTCATCCTCAAGCCGGCCGAACAGGCTTCACTGTCGGCGATCCGGTTGGCGGCGCTGGCCGAGGAAGCCGGCATCCCTGCCGGCGTCTTCAGCGTGGTGCCGGGCCTGGGCGCCCAAGCCGGCCAGGCGCTGGGCCTGCATCCTGACGTCGATTGCATCGCCTTCACCGGATCCACCGCCACCGGCAAGCGCTTCATGGAATATTCAGGGCAATCGAACCTGAAACGCGTCTGGCTGGAATGCGGCGGCAAGTCGCCGCATATCGTGTTCGAAGACTGCCCGGACCTGGACCGTGCCGCCCAGGCCGCCGCGCTCGCCATCTTTTCCAACCAGGGAGAAGTCTGCATCGCCGGCTCGCGCCTGTACGTGCAGGACAGCATCTACGACGCCTTCATGGCCAAGGTTGCGGACTACGCCGCGACGCTGCAGCCAGGAGATCCGCTGGACCCCGCCACGGCGATGGGCGCCATGGTGGACGAACGCCAGATGCGCGGTGTGCTCGCCCGCATCGAAGCCGGCGCCGCGGAAGGCGCCCGTCTGCGGCTGGGCGGCCGCCAGGCCCGCAGCGCCACGGGCGGCTACTACATCGAACCGACCATCTTCGATTGCGCCGACCAGAATGGCAGCCTCGTGCGCGAGGAAATCTTCGGACCGGTACTGGCTGCGCAGCGCTTCGCCACCGAGGACGATGCGGTGCGGCTGGCCAACGATTCGATCTACGGCCTGGGCGCCGGCCTCTGGACCGCCAACCTGTCTCGCGCCCACCGTCTTTCGCGCCGCCTGCGCGCCGGCCTGGTCTGGGTCAACTGCTATGCCGACGGCGACATCACCGTACCGTTCGGCGGCGTCAAGCAGTCCGGCTTCGGCCGAGACAAATCGCTGCATGCGCTGGACAAGTACAGCGACTTGAAGACCACCTGGATCAGCCTGACCGCTTGATCCCTCCCGGCGGACGCCTGCGCGGCGTCCGCCATCCATGCCATTTCGCGCTATCTGCTTGGCCGCGCGCGCCATTGAAGGCGGCCGGTCCTTGTGCGACCTTGAACGGCGACGGACTGCCCTGCGGGCGCCGTTGCGGGCAGGCGCAGGCGCTCTCCCGCCATCAGAACAATGACTGGAGACAACGATGCGCAAGGCAATAAAGCGAGGCGGAATGCAATCCGCCCCCGGGACGGTCTCATCAACATTGCGGCGGGCCATGCTGGCGGCCCTGCTGGCCGGCTGCGCCTGGGCCGCGGCGGGTCCTGCGTGCGCGCAAGACCCCTATCCTTCCAAGCCGGTGACCATCCTGGTCGGTTTTCCCCCTGGCACAGCAACGGACACGGTAGCGCGGATGGTCGGCGACCGCCTTGGCCAGCGCCTGGGCCAGCAGTTCATCGTCGAGAACAAGCCGGGTGCGGGCGGCTCCATCGCGGCGGGCCTGGGTGCCCGAGCCAAGGCCGATGGTTACACGCTCATGATCGGCGCTTCCGCGCCCCAGGCCATCAACCCCCACGTCTATCCCAATCTGAACTACGACGCGCGCAAGGATTTCGCGCCCATCGGGCTTTTAACCTGGCTGCCCTATCTGTTTGTCGTCAGCCCCGAGAACCCGGCCAACAACCTGCGCGACTTTCTCGCGGCCGTAAAGGCCAAGCCTGGCCAATACACCTACGCCACCACCGGCGTGGGCACCACCAGCCACCTTGTAACTTCAGTCCTGCTTTCCAAGGCGGGCGCCAGCATGATCCACGTGCCTTACAAGGGCAGCAGCCAGGCACAGACCGATATCGTGGGAGGACGCACCTACGCCACGTTCGACACCATGGTGTCCTCGCTGGCCCTGGTGAAGGCCGGCCGCCTGAAGGCCATCGCCGTCAGCACACCGCAACGGGTGGCGACCCTGCCGGACGTGCCCACCGTCTCCGAACAGGGCTTCCCCGGTTTCGACATGGGCGCCTGGCTGGGCCTTATCGCGCCCGCGGGCATCCCGCCCGATATCCAGCAAAAGCTGGCGGCCGAGCTCAACACCGTGCTGGCGGACCCGGCCGTGCGAGACAAGCTTGCAGAGCTGGGCGCCCAGGTCCGCACCACCGCCACGCCCGCCGAGTTCGGCGCGCTGATGAAATCCGAGTATGAGTCGTGGGGCAAGGTAGTCCGCGAATTCAACGTCAAAGCGACCGACTGAACAGGAAACCAGAGCGATGCATACCTCCACCACCATGAGCCCTGCGGAACGCGACACCCGCGTCCAGCTGGCCGCCTGCTACCGGCTGGTGTCCCACTTCGGCATGAGCGATCTCATCTACAACCACATCACCGCGCGCATCCCGGGACCCGAGGGCCACCTCCTGATCAACCCCTACGGCATGATGTATGACGAAATCACCGCGTCCAGCCTGGTGAAGATAGACCTGGACGGCAACGTGCTGGGCAACCAGGGCGACTACGGCATCAACGCAGCCGGCTACGTGATCCATAGCGCGGTGCACGGCGCGCGCCACGATGTGCAATGCGTCATCCACACGCACACCCGCGCCGGCATGGCGGTGTCCGCGCTGAAGTGCGGTTTGCTGCCGCTGACCCAGACCGCCATGCGCTTCGCCAAGATTCCGTACCACGACTACGAAAGCGTGGCCATCGACCTGGACGAGCGCGAGCGCCTGGTGGCGGACCTGGGTCAGTCCGAGGCGATGATCCTGCGCAACCATGGCCTGCTGGCGGCGGGCCCGAGCATCGCGCAGGCGTTCAATACGCTGTATTGGCTGGAAATGGCATGCAAGGCGCAAGTGGATGCCCTGGCCGCCAACCGCGAACTGTGCCTGCCGCCACCGGAAGTGATCGAAAAGACCTGGCACCTGTACCAGCCGACCACGCGCCGGCCCTTCGGCGAACTGGAATGGCCGGCCATGTTGCGCCTGATGGACAGGAAAGATCCGAGCTACCGGGAGTGAAGCGTCGGCGCTGCCGCGCGTCCAAGGAGGTCGATGCCGGCCTCGCTGTCCGCGCCGTCCGGCAGGATGGCGGCAAGACTGGTCTTGACCTCCAGGAAATACGGGGCCGTCGCGGCCAGCCCTCGGGCGATGGCCGCGTCCACCTGGTCCTGGCGGGTGACATGCTCGGTCTGCATGCCAAACGCGCGGGCCATCATCGTGAAATCGGGGCTGGCGAGGTTGGTGCCCACGTAGCGTCCGGGATAGGTGCGCGCCTGGTGCACGCGGATCGACCCATAGCAGTTGTTGTTGGACACGATGAAGAACACCGGCAAGCCGCGTTCGGCCGCGGCCATCATTTCGTTGCCGGTCATCATGAAGCCGCCGTCGCCCACCAGGCACACCACCTTGCTTTGCGGGTTGCGCAGCTGCGACGCGATCGCCGCCGGCGTGCCATAGCCCATGGCGCCGGACTGCGACGCCATCAGCCGCTGGGGGTAGGCAAAAGGAAAATGACGGTAAACGGGGGCCGCGAAAGTGCCCGCATCCAGGCAGACCATGAGATCCGCGGGCGCCTGTTCAGCCAGTGCGCGCACCACGGACACGAACGGCACGCCATCATCCGCCTTTGGACTCGGCCAGGCGGCCACGCGCTCGCGGATGGCGCGCAAGGAAGCTGCCCAGTCTCCGCGCGCCGCGCCGCCCGTTGGCGGCAAGGCCGCCAGTGCCTGCGCGGTGGCGACCGGGTCTGCGACGAGACCTACGTCGGCCGCGAAATGCTGGTTCACGGTATGCGCGTCGACGTGGCAATGCACCAAGGTCTGCGACGGCCTGGGATAGACCGGGAACGTGTAGCCCTGCGTAGTGATGTCTCCCAGGCGCGTGCCCAGGGCCAGGATCAGGTCGCTGGAGTCAAAGGCCGCCACCTGGGCCGCTTGCGTCGCCAGATCCAGGTCGCCCGCATACAGCGGATGCGTATTCGGAAAGATGTCGTGCTGGCGGAACGATACCGCCACCGGCACGCCATGCCGCTCTGCCAACAGGCGCAAGGCGTCGCGGCCGCCCGGCGCATTGAACGCCCCGCCAGCGATGATCAGCGGCCGGCTGGCGGATTGCAGCAAGGCGCGCAGCCGCTCCAGCGTATCGGGCGCTGGCTGGCTTGGACTGCAAGGCGCCGCCGTCCACTCAGGCCGGGACGCCGTCGCCTGCTGCACGTCCTCGGGCACCACCAGCACGACCGGCCCCGGCGTGCCGGAGGTAGCCACCCGCAGCGCCTTGAAGGCGGCCCAGGCCAGATCTTCGGGCGCGGCCACCTCATGCACCCACTTGGCGATGGAACCGAACATCTTCTGATAGTCGATCTCCTGGAAGGCTTGCTTGCGCAGGTCCTTGCGCGGCACCTGTCCGATCAGGAGGATCATCGGCACGCCATCCTGTTGCGCGGCATGGACGCCGATGGCGGCATTGGCCGCGCCGGGGCCGCGGGACACCATGACCACGCCCGGCCGGCCCGTCAGCCGGCCGTCGGCACCAGCCATGAAGCTCGCCCCGCCTTCGTGCCGGCAGGTCACCACGTCGATGCCGGGAAAGTCGTGCAGAGCGTCCAGCACGCCCAGATAGCTTTCACCGGGCACGAGAAAAACGCGATCGATGCCATCGCGGGCGAAGATCCCGAGCAAGGCGTGGGAAGACGTATTCAATTCGGAAGCAGGCGTCATGGATGGCCGAAAACCAGGAAAAGGCGCACAAGCGCGGGTCGGATACGCAGGAATTCTAGGGTGGCTGGCACGATGCCATGTAGGCATACTGTGCCTATCAGATATACAAAAAACGCACACAGGGAGCGTCCGCCCGCGCGGGCGGCGAGACATCGCGATGGACCTACGCAAGATCGAGAACCTGATCCACGTGGCCGATTCGGGCAGCTTCTCCAAGGCCGCGTCGGTGCTGGGAATTGCGCAGTCCGCGCTGGGCCGCCAGGTCAGAAAGCTTGAGGACGAATGCGGCTGCGCCCTGCTCTATCGCAACGGCCGCGGCGTGTCCCTGACACCGGAGGGCGAGAAACTCCTGGACCGCCTGCGCCCCTTGCTGACACAGATGACGCAGGTCGTGACCGAATTCCACGACGAGCAGAAGTCCCCTTCCGGACAGGTTACGCTGGGCCTTACTCCCACGCTTTCCCATATGGTCGGCATGCCGCTGGTGGCGGAAGTATGGAAGCGCCATCCCCGCATCCAGTTGAACGTCATTACGGGCTATAGCGGCTATGTGCACGAATGGCTGGCCAACGCCCGCGTCGACATCGCCGTACTGCACGACGCGCGGCGCTCGCAGCATGTGGTGGTCGATCCCCTGGCCGAGCTGGACCTGGCGCTGGTCTCGCCGGCACAGAACCTGTCGCCCGCCGCGCGCGCCCGGTCCACCATTGATTTCGCGCAATTGGGCGATCTGCCACTGGCGCTGCCCACACGCAGCCATGGCCTGCGCCGCACCTTGGAGCAGGCGGCCGCCCAGGCGGACCGACCCTTGAACGTGGTATTCGAAATGGATGCGCTGGAACTGATGAAGGAAATCGTGCTGGAAGGCCTGGCCCACACCGTGCTGGCCTTGCCCGCAGTGGTGGGTGAACTCGCGTCCGGCCGGCTCGTCGCCCGCAGAATCGTCAACCCGGCGCTGTGCACCCGCCTGATGCTGGCCACCGCATCCAACCGGCCGTTGACGCAGGCAGTGAAGCTCGTGCAGGACATCCTGCGCGAACTGCTGCAAGACATGGTCCGGGCAGAGCCCTATCGCTCATACATGCGGATGACCGGCGCGTGCAGCGGGGCTGGGTGAATTTCCCTTGACCTTACCTCGGCACCGGCAACGGCGGCGCCGGGGTCAGGGGGCCTGCCGGAACCCCGCGCGGCGCCGGCATGGGCGGCAGACGTGACGGCGCGGGGCTCATCCATCCTGGTTGGCGGCTGGGTCCGCTGGAGGGCGGCGCTGGCGGTCCGGGCGGCCTGCCCGCGGTGGCGCATCCCGTGCCCAGGCACGGTTCCTGGGCGGCGCCGGGATTGACCAGCCGCGGGCAGGACGCGCCGACGCAGGCGTCCGGTATGACGCGGGCCGATGGCGGCGGTGGCGGCACGGCGGGTGTGCCGCCTTGCGCGCCGGCTTGCCCCCAAAACGACGCCAGCACCGCGACCGTCCATAGCGTTTTCATGGCTGCAACCCCTGCCCCTGGATCGCCGCGGCCTGTGTAAGGGTTTCCGCGGGTGCTGTCCGCGCCACGCCGGGGCCTGGGCGGGCGCGGGACGGTTCCAGTGTGCTCCCCAGCGTCATCGGCTGTCCAGAAAGGCCCCGCGTCAGTCCAGCCTGATGTCCGCGCTTTTCACCACCGAGGCCCAGCGCGCGCGTTCGCTGTTGAAAAATTGCGCCAGCTCGACAGGATTGCGGGTGACGATTTCAGCGCCTTGCTCGTTAAGCTGCGCCTTCACGTCCGGCTGGCTGACGATCTGTGCCATCAGTTCAGACAAGCGCAGCGCAACCGGGTCGGTCGTGGTGGCGGGCGCCATCACGCCTTGCCAGGTGCCGGATTCAAAACCCGCCACGCCCTGCTCGGAAATGGTCGGAATGTCGGGCACCAGTTGCATGCGCTCCCGCTTGGAGATGGCGATCGGCCTGAGCTTGCCCGCCTTGATATGCGGCAGCGTGGCCAGCAATCCGTTCATGATGACCTGGGTCTGTCCGCCTATGGTGTCGGTCACCGCCTGCGACCCGCCTTTGTATGGCACGTACTCCCATCGCGCCCCCGTGGCCTGCTGCACGGCCACGGCGGCCAGGTGCGGCGCGCTGCCGATGGCGGTCACAGCAAAATTCAGCCGCTGCTGCTTCGAAAGCGCCACCAGTTCCGGCACGGTCTTGGCCGGCACGTCCGGGTGCACGGCGAGCACGTGGGGCGAATAGGCCAGCATGCCTACCGCGCGCAGATCCTTGGAGGGATCGAACGACAGCTTGGTGTACACGGACGGGCTGATCGCCAGGGCGCCCACGTCGCACAGCAGCACCGTATGGCCTTCCTGCGCGGCCTGCACTACCAGGCCAGCCCCAAGATTGCCGTTGGCGCCGGGCTTGTTCTCCACCACCACGGTCTGCTTCAGGGCGTCGCTGAGCCGCGGCGCCAGAATGCGGGCAATGATGTCCGAGGAACCTCCGGGCGGGTACGGCACGATGATGCGAACCGGACGCGTCGGCCAGTCGCCCGACTGTGCCCACGCCGGCAGCCATGACGACAGGCAAAGCGCCGCGGCGCCGCCCAGGAAATGTCTTTTGCTAAGGTCCATGGAGTCTCCTTTCGAATTTTTTCGCGTACGGCCCTGAGCGCCGGCGCGGGCGGTCCGCCCACGGGAATCCCTGGGCACGCCCGCAATGACCGGATCCCGGTTCTGCGCATGTCATCGTACAACCGTGAAAATATCTTTGGAAAGCAGAACCCTTGTCTTATCGGGTATACCCCTATAATCCCCTGATAACACGCTGTATTTCGCTTGAATTCGGCTTATCTCATGTTGTACGATGACTTGCCCGCCAAAGCCGTGACAGGCAGATGGCAAATTCCGCCCATTGAGGCAACCATACGGATGCGCGCAACATGACCACCCCGCAGGAACTCAAGCAGATCGTTTCGGAAGGACTGCTATCCTTTCCCGTCACCGACTTCGACTCGAACGGCGACTTCAACGCCAGAGGCTATGCGCAGCGCCTGGAATGGCTGGCCCCCTATGGCGCCACTGCCCTGTTCGCCGCAGGCGGCACGGGAGAGTTCTTTTCGTTGGCGCCCGAGGAGTACGCGGACGTCATCCGCACCGCGGTGCAGACCTGCGCAGGCAAGGTCCCCATCCTGGCTGGCGCGGGCGGCCCGACCCGCACGGCCATCGCTTATGCGCAAGAGGCCGAGCGCCTGGGCGCCAAGGGCATCCTGCTGCTGCCCCATTACCTGACCGAAGCGTCACAACAAGGCATCGCCGCACACGTCGAACAGGTCTGCAAATCCGTCAAGATCGGCGTCATCGTCTACAACCGCGCGCAATCCCGGTTGTCCGCCGACAGTCTGGCCCAACTGGCCGAACGCTGCCCCAACCTGGTGGGATTCAAGGACGGCGTGGGCGACATCGAAGCCATGGTGCGCATCCGCCGCAAGCTGGGCGACCGGTTCTCCTACCTGGGCGGCTTGCCCACGGCCGAGGTCTATGCCGCGGCCTACCGGGCGCTGGGCGTGCCGGTCTATTCATCTGCCGTCTTCAATTTCGTGCCCAGGACGGCCATGGACTTCTACCGTGCCATTGCCGCGGGCGACCACGACACCACCAATCGCCTGCTGGATGACTTCTTCCTGCCCTACCTGGAAATCCGCAACCGCGTCCCCGGGTATGCCGTCAGCATCGTCAAGGCTGGCGCCAAACTGGTCGGCCACGATGCCGGCCCCGTGCGCGCGCCCCTGACGGACCTGCAAGCCAACGAACTGGAAATGCTGGACGCCCTGATCCGCAAGCTCGGCCCTCAGTAAAGCGCGCGCCCTGGCAGTGGTATATATAGGCCGGTCCAGCCACACCAGGGAGCCCCCGATGGCGAGCCGTCGCAGCCTCGCGTTTCTGTTTTGCATGCTGGCCGCCCCTGCGGGCGCGGCCGTCGTCTACGACAACCATGGCCTGGTGGTCGAAGCTGCCAACGGCAGCCGCAACGACTGGAACACCGGCCAGCGGCAAACCACCCGCGGCACCACCATCACATACCAAGGCAAGCCGCTGTGCGGCAAGGATGTGGGCGCCCTGCTCTATCCCGGCGGGCAACGCATCGAGGCGCGCGCCTTCTTCTGCGCATCCACGGCCAAGGCGTTGGAAACCGATGCCGTGCTTGCCTACTTCACCAGCTCCAGCGCCAATACGGTGCTGGCGCACTTGCGCGTGGTCGACGGCGCGCTGCGCGTCAACCGCCTGAGCCTGTCCACCGATCCCGACCGCGACCGGATTTCCGTCACCCGCTTCGAGGACGCCCGGCAGCCTGGCTGGACGCGGGTATACACGTCCTGGAACGAAACCGTAATGATCCGCCATGCGCCGCTTGCCGCCCTGAACCTGGGCCGGGGCAAACTGTTGGACGTGGCGGATGGCGTGGCGTACCTGGCCGTTCCGCCCGGCCGGGACGTGGTCGAGATCGAACCCACCAAACGGATCAAGGATGCGGACGGCTACCTGCAGATCGTTCCCGCCATCACCAAATTCGTCGACACCCCGCTGGCGTTCCGCGCGGTGCGCATGAGCGACGGCCATGAGCTCGCGCGCCTGGATTTCAAGGACACCTGCCTGCGGCTGCCGGCGATTCAGTTCGACCGGCCGGATGCCCTGTCCCGCTCATCGGCCGCGCCCGAGGTGGCGTTCGACGAGGTGCCGGCATGGCGGGCCAGCACCTTGCAGGTGACCCAGGCGCAGGGGCGCGCCGCTTTGCGCCTGCAGCCAGGCGTGAGCCTGCCGCGCAAGCCCGGATGCGCACCGGGCTGAACGCGGACCGCCTCTTCAGATCAGGAACTGGCGGTACGCCTCGTTGCCGGTTTCCTCGGTGTGGGCGTAGCCCAACTGCCGCAGGAACGCATCCAGCGCCGCGCTGTCGGCCAGCGGCGCCTGGATGCCGACCAGCGCGGAACTGAATTCCGTGCCCTGGTTGCGATAGTGGAACAGGCTGATGTTCCAGTTGGGCGCCATTTCGGACAGGAATTTCATCAGCGCGCCCGGGCGCTCGGGGAATTCGAAGCGGAACAAGCGTTCGCCGGCGGCCAGCGGCGAGCGCCCGCCAACCATGTAGCGGATGTGCTGCTTGGACACTTCGTTATTGCTCAGGTCGCCGACGGAGAATCCCTGCTCCTGCAACGCCGCCATGATCTCCGCCGCGTCGCCGCGCCGGGAAATCTGCATGCTGACAAAGATGTGCGCGGTGCGCGCGTCGGCAATGCGGTAGTTGAATTCGGTCACGCTACGCTGTCCGATCACGCTGCAAAAGCGGCGGAAGCTGCCACGTTCCTCCGGCACCGTCACGGCGAAGACCGCCTCGCGCGCTTCGCCGACCTCGGCACGGTCGGCAACGAAGCGCAAGCGGTCGAAGTTCATATTGGCGCCGGAGGTCACCGCCACCATGGGCAGACCTTGCACACCTTCGCGCTCCACGTATTTCTTCAACCCGGCCACCGCCAGCGCGCCCGCCGGTTCCAGCACGCTGCGGGTATCCAGGAACACATCCTTGATCGCCGCGCAGACCGCGTCCGTATCCACAAGAATGATCTCGTCCAGATATTCCCGGCATAGCCGAAAGGTTTCCTCGCCGACCAGCTTGACCGCCGTGCCGTCCGAAAACAGGCCGACTTCGGGCAGATTGACCCGCTCTCCCACCTGCATGGACAGCGACATGGCGCAGGAATCCTCGGTCTGCACGCCGATGACCTTGACGGCCGGGTCCACTGCCTTGATGTAGGTCGCCACCCCCGCCGCCAGCCCGCCACCGCCGATCGGCACAAAGACGGCATGCAAAGGGCCTGCATGCTGGCGCAGGATCTCCATGCCCACCGTGCCCTGACCGGCAATCACGTAGGGATCGTCGAATGCCGGAATGAAGGTCAGGTCCTGCGCGCTCGCCAGCTTCTGCGCGTGGCCATAGGCGTCGCTATAGGAATCCCCTGCCTGCACCACCGTCACCGTGGGGCCGCCATGCGCCTTTACCGCATCCACTTTCACCTGCGGCGTGGTCTGCGGCACCACAATGATGGCCCGCACGCCCATCTTGGCGGCAGAGATTGCAACGCCTTGCGCGTGGTTGCCGGCGGAGGCCGTGATCACGCCCCGCTCCAACGCTGCCTGCGGCGTGTTGCGCATCTTGTTGTAGGCGCCGCGCACCTTGAAGGAAAAAACCGGCTGATTGTCTTCGCGCTTGAAGTAGACCGGATTACCCAGCCTGGCCGACAGCCCGCGGGCGCGATCCAGTTCGGTTTCCCGGGCGATGTCGTAGATCCGGGCGGTCAGGATCTGCCTCAGGTATTCCATCGGCGAGGCCTTGCCGTCCTGGAATGCGGAGGCGGCCGCGGTGGTTGCGGTTTGCTGAGTGACTTGCGGGGTATGGGGCATCTGGCTCTCTGCTTCGGTGTGCTTGCCCGGCAGAGGCGGCCACAAAAAACCCGCCTCGTGGGGCGGGTGGCTGTGACTGTTGCGGTCGCGCGCTAACCCACCATTCCAGGAATGATGGTAATAATCAGCGAAATGCGGACGGCGCGGAAATTCATGGGGACGTAGCTTCCTCCTTGTGAGCCGCTTTGTCAAACGCGTCGCGGGCTCAAAACGGCCCAACTCAATACGTCCCCCTTTAATTTGCGTGCGATTGTGCCCATATCCCGGCCGAATCCTCGGGTTTTGCCGCGCAGCAGGCATAGCACGGTATTACAATGTAAGGTTCGTGGCAGTCGCACTTCCCTAGGCGGACCAGAATCGCTCCGGCATGACCGGCGCGCCCCGGCCGGCCAGATAAAAAAGGGCGGGCGCCGGCCATGTTGGACAGACGCCTGCCGGCCTTCTCTTTGGACGCGTCCGCGCGCCTGCCCATACGAACCCACTCTCCGACAACATCTACCGGCTTCTGGCCGCATAGCATGTTCGGGTTTGCGCCTAGCGCCTGCCGAACAGATTCAAGGATCATGTCTCTTACTCCGAAGATTATCTATACCCTCACCGATGAAGCTCCGGCGCTTGCAACCCGTTCGCTGCTGCCCATCGTCCAGGCTTTCGCAAAGCCCGCAGGCATCACGGTCGAGACCCGCGACATCTCGCTGGCCGGCCGCATCATCTCGGTCTTCCCCGACTACCTCGAAGACAGCCAGAAGCTGGGCGATGCCCTGTCGGAACTCGGCGCCCTCGCCGTCCAACCCGAAGCCAACATCATCAAGCTGCCCAACATCAGCGCGTCGATGCCGCAGCTGAAGGCCGCCATCAAGGAACTCCAGGAACAGGGCTACAAGCTGCCCGACTACCCGGACGCCCCCGCCAACGACACCGAGCGCGACGTCAAGGCCCGCTACGACAAGGTCAAGGGCAGCGCCGTTAACCCGGTCCTGCGCGAAGGCAACTCCGACCGCCGCGCGCCCCTGTCGGTCAAGAACTACGCTCGCAAGCACCCGCACAAGATGGGCGCCTGGTCGGCTGACTCCAAGTCGCACGTGGCCCACATGAGCGAAGGCGACTTCTACGGCACCGAAAAGTCGGCCCTGATCGCCGATGCCGGCGACGTCAAGATCGAACTGACCGCCGCCGACGGCTCCAAGACCGTCCTGAAGGAAAAGACCCCGGTCAAGGCCGGCGAAATCATCGACGCCGCCGTGCTGTCGGCCGCCAAGCTGAAGTCCTTCCTGCAAGCGCAGATCGACGACGCCCGCGCCACCGGCGTGCTGTTCTCGGTGCACCTGAAGGCCACGATGATGAAGGTCTCCGACCCGGTCATCTTCGGCCACGTCGTGTCCGTGTTCTACAAGGACGTGCTGGCCAAGCACGCCGACGCGCTCAAGCAAGCCGGCTTCGATCCCAACAACGGTATCGGCGACCTGTACGCCAAGATCCAGTCCCTGCCCGCCGACAAGCAGGCCGAGATCACCGCCGACATCGACGCCGCCTACAAGACCCTGCCGCAGCTGGCCATGGTGAATTCCGACCGCGGCATCACCAACCTGCACGTGCCCAGCGACGTCATCGTCGACGCGTCCATGCCCGCCATGATCCGCGATTCGGGCAAGATGTGGAACGCCGAAGGCGTCCTGCAGGATGCCAAGGCCGTCATCCCCGACCGCAGCTACGCCGGCGTCTACCAGGCCGTCATCGAAGACTGCAAGCGCAACGGCGCCTTCAACCCGGTCACGATGGGCAGCGTGCCCAACGTCGGCCTGATGGCCCAGGCCGCCGAGGAATACGGCTCGCACAACAAGACCTTCGTCATTCCCGCCGCGGGTACCGTGCGCGTCACGGACGCCTCGGGCAAGGTCCTGCTGGAACAAGCCGTCGAAGCCGGCGACCTCTGGCGCATGTGCCAGACCAAGGACGCCGCGATCCAGGACTGGGTCAAGCTCGCCGTCGCCCGCGCCCGCGCCACCAAGACCCCCGCAGTGTTCTGGCTGGACGAGAACCGCGCCCACGACGCGCAGATCATCGCCAAGGTCAAGCAGTACCTGAAGGACCACGACACCAGCGGCCTGGATCTGCGCATTCTGAGCCCGGTCGAAGCCACCAAGTTCTCGCTCAAGCGCATCCGCGAAGGCCTGGACACCATCTCGGTCACCGGCAACGTGCTGCGCGACTACCTGACCGACCTGTTCCCCATCATGGAACTGGGCACCAGCGCCAAGATGCTGTCGATCGTGCCGCTGGTCGCAGGCGGCGGCCTGTTTGAAACGGGCGCCGGCGGTTCCGCGCCCAAGCACGTCCAGCAATTCCTGGAAGAAGGCTTCCTGCGCTGGGACTCGCTGGGCGAGTTCATGGCCCTGGCCGAATCGCTGGACCACCTGGGCCGCACCTACGGCAACGCCCGCGCCCAGGTCCTAGCCAAGACGCTGGACCAGGCGACCGCCAAGTTCCTGGACGAAAACAAGTCGCCCGAGCGCAAGGTCGGCGGCCTGGACAACCGCGGCAGCCACTACTACCTGGCCATGTATTGGGCGCAGGCCGTGGCCGCGCAGACGGACGACGCCGAGCTGGCAGCCCTGTTCGCGGCGCCCGCCCGCGCGCTGGCTGAGGGCGAGGACAAGATCCTGGCCGAACTGAAGGCCGCCCAAGGCAAGCCCGTGGACATCGGCGGCTACTACCAGCCCGACGAAGCCCGCGCCAGCCAGGCCATGCGCCCCAGCCCCACGCTGAACCAGGCCCTGGCCTCGATCGGCTAAGCGCCCGCCGCGCATCACGGCTACGAAAAGGCCGGCAACCCTCGGGCTGCCGGCCTTTTTTTCATGAGCTCAACGCGGCGACGGGGCGGATGCTGCGGGGCCTCCCTCCCCGCACATGCGCTGGCGCAACGCCGGATCGATATCGATGCGCCATATTGTCCGTTTCTCGCCTGCAATCCTTGGCGCCATGCCCGCAAGAACGGGGTAACGCGTGGCGTCATCCTTCTGGCCCCATATCCAGAATCGCGCTCCGTCCTGGGCCTGGCAGAGGCGAACGCGCAGGTCCTGCTCACCGATCAGCACGCGCTTGCCGGTCGCAGGATCGAACTTCGCCGCGTCGTACAGCTCCTTGCGCCAGTTGTCCCGCGTGGGTATTTCGGGATTCTGCCAATCATCGACGATCCAGGCGGGCTCTTGCGCGCCGGTATAGAACCCCAGGTCGAAGGGCAGACTGTGCAGCGCGATATGAATGTCCCGCGGCCGCATCTCCGCGCGCAGCTCAGCCGTTGCCGGCCCCGCGCTGCCGCGGGGATTGATTGCCGCCACGATGATCGCCCCCACGCAGATGACGGCGGCCACCCCAACGGCGATGCCGGCGCCGCGGCGCTTGCCCGCGGCCCATGCAGGCGCGACCCGTTCGCTGATCAGGAACGCCAAGGGCGGGAACACCGGCAACACATAGCCGATGAGCTTGGAATGCGGAATAGAAAAGAACACCACCACGACCGCAATCCAGATGACCGCAAGCCGACGCAGCCCCTGCGGGTCGGACTCGCGCCACCACGCTGGCTTGAACAGCGACACCGCCCAGATCGACCAAGGCAGCGCCAAGCCCGCCACAATGGGCAAGTAGAACCAGAAAGGCTGCGCGTTGTTGAAGCCCCCCTGCGAAAAGCGCTCGAATTGCTGATAGACGAAGAAATACTGGTTGAAGCCGGGATAGCGCAGCTCCATCAGCCAGAACCAGGGCACGGCCACTACGGCGAAGACCAGCAAGGCTGGCAGCCACAGCAAGGCGCGCACGCCGGGCCAATCGCGCCGCAGCAGCAGCCAGGCCAGCACAATGGCGCCCGGCAGCGCCAGGCCGATCAGCCCCTTGGCCAGCACCGCCAGCGCCGCGAGTACGCCGGTCGCCACCGACATGGCGCGGAACGGACGCCCCTCGGCGCGCCGCAAGGCAGTGTCGGCCGCGGCCAGCACGCACAACGTAATCATGCTGGCCACCAGCATGTCCATGTTGGCGAACTGGGCGGCGCCGAAAAAGAGCGGCATCAGCCCCAGTATCGCCACCGCCCAGCGTGCCTGCGCGGTACTGCGATAACGCGACACAAATGCGTATAGACCGGCGCCCGCGCTCCACGCGCCCAGCAGCGACGGCAGGCGCGCGCTGAATTCGTGCACACCGAACAAGGCGTAGCTGATCTGGGCCAGCCAGTAGTACAGCGGCGGCTTGTGGAAATACGGCATGCCATCCAGCAACGGCACCATGGGCGAGCCGCTACGCAGCATCTCCCAGGCTACCCCTGCGTAGCGCCCCTCGTCGGGCAGGGTCAGCCAGCGCGCCCAGGCCAGCGCCCCCAGCCACAGTGCCAGGCCTCCCAACACCAGCCAGCCGGGCCAGGCCGCGCGCCGGGCCGCCGGCGCCATGGATGCGGTCATGGGAACGCTCATGCCCGATCCTCCCGCGGCGCGAGGCGGCGCTGGACGCTGGCCACAGGGTGGGCGGGCACTGCAAAACTGAACACGGGCGACATGGGAATCCGGAAATAGCTCGGGAAAATGCAAATTTCCGGGCAGTATCGCCAGGCGCGCGTCAAGCTTTCATGAAATTTCCGCAAAAAACCGCGGCCGCTACGCCGGATGCAGACGGTCCAACCTGAGCCGCCCGCGCTCGTCCGTCAGCCGGCGCATCGCGCCGTAGGCCGCGGCCATGGCCGCCATGCCGCTGGCGCCGCACAGCAGGAACATCAGCAGGATCTGGTACTTCGCGGCGTCTATCGGATCCATGCCGGCAATGATCTGTCCGGTCATGATGCCGGGTAGCGTGATGATGCCGGCGGCCGACATCTGGTTGATGCTGGGAACGATCCCTCGCCGCACGGACTCTTTCAGCAGGGAGGAAAACGCCTCGCGCACGGTCGCGCCCAGCGCCAGCCGCGCCTCGATCGCCAGCTTCTCGCGCCGGGCGCCGGACAGCACCCCGTCCAGCGCCAGACTGGCGGCGTTGAGCACGCTGCCCAGCACGATGCCGATAAGCGCAATGGTGTAGCGGGGGTCGTACCAGGGATCGGGACGCAGCGCGGTACTCAGAATGAACAGCACGGTGATGACCGTGGTGCCGGCCACCGCGATGGCGCCGACCCAGCCATTGCCATGCTGCGTCAACCTGGCCTTGGGACGCGCCGCCACTTCCCTGGCCGCCAGCGCCATCATCACCGCCACCACCAGCGCAGTCAGCCAGGGGGCGGCGTGCGCGAACACGATGCGCAGGATGTGGCCCACCAGTAGCAGTTGCACCACGGTGCGCACCGCCGCCCACAGCACCTGGCGCTGCAAGTTCAGGCGCAAGGCAAAGGAAATGCCCGCGCTGAGCAGCACCAGCAGCGAAGCGATGGCCAGATCGGAGGCCTGCAGCTTGATCACGTCCATAACGGCTCCAGCCTGCCCTGCTCCATGCGCCAGGAACGGCGCGCCAGGCGCTCAGCCTGGGCCGGGCTATGGGTCACCATCAGCACCGCCGCGCCGCTGTCCAGATAGCGCCGCACCTCGGCTTCGACCTTGTCGGTGGCGGCCTGGTCCAGCGCGGCCGTCGGTTCGTCCAGCAGCAGCACGCGCGGCGCCAACGCCAGCGCGCGCGCAAGACCCAGGCGCTGGCGCTCTCCGGTGGACAGTTCATTCACCAGCGCGTCCAGCTTATCGACGGACAGCCCCAGCCGTTGCATGATGGCCGCCGCCTTGGCGCGGTCCGCGAAATGCGGCGCCACCGCGTCCTCCCACCAGCCCGCCTCGGCCTGGCAATAGATGACCTTGCGGCGCCACGCATAACCTCGCATGCCGGAACGCGGCCGCCCGTCCAACAAAGCCTCGCCATGCCCTGGGTCCAGATCCGCGACCTGCCGCAGGAACAGGGATTTGCCGGATCCGGATGGCCCCATGATGGCGGCGCACTCGCCGGGGGCTAGGTCCAAGCTGGCAGGCGCCAGCCGTTCGCTGTAGATACCGCGCAGCCGGAGCAACGGGTGCGCGTCGGTAGTGATGTTCGGCATGGGTACAGATCTTAGACCGGCATTTGCCGCCATGAACGTTCACAATGACCGCGCCGACGCATTAAATAAATGCGAATATGTTCTATTCTCATCTAAAATGTGACTCCTCCCCGCACCCAGACCTTCGGGGATTCAACCCGCAGCGCGAGCCACGCCCTTGAATTCATCCTTCCCTGCCGTACGGTTCACGATCGCCGATTTCAACCGCCTGGGCAGTTCCAACGGTTTCCACTACCGTCTGCCGGGGTTCGATGCGGCGGGCGTCGACCCCGAAGCCTTCTGCATCGCCGAAGGCCGCGTCGAGGAGCATGCGATCCGCGCGGGCCAAACGCTGGTCTTGTCCGACGTGCTGGTGCATCACCACTACGAATCGACCTCCATCATGACGCCCCGCTTCTCGGCCATCGTCATGCTGCAAGGACAGGCCAGGGCGCGCGTTGGGCGCCACGACGACCTCCGACTCGTCGCCCAGGGCGGCGTCAGCGCCGCATATGGCGATACGGTGGCCATGAACGGCAGTCATCATGCCGGGCAGCGGCTGCGCAGCGTCAACCTGTCATTGCGCGAACCAGATGACGCGGACGACGATCCGATCAGCGACCAGATCCGCAAGGCCCTGCGCACCCCCGCCTTCCGGCTGCGGCCATGGCAGGTGCAGGCGCACCTGGCGCAGGCGCTTGAGCACTTGCTGGAATGCCGCTGGGACGATCCGCTGCGCGCCATGTTGCGCGAGGCCGTGGGCGCGCAACTGCTCGCGCATGCATTGGCTGCGATGGACCAGCGAACGCCCGAAATCGGCGCGGTATCGCCGCGCGACCGCCGCTTGCTGGAGCGCGTGCGCGAACGGCTGCACAGCGCGCCGGGCGAGGAACACACGCTGGACGAATTGGCAAAACTCGCCTGCATGAGTCCCAGCACCCTGCGCGCCAAGTTCCGCGCCGCCTATCAGTGCTCCGTATTTTCCTGGCTGCGCGAACGCCGCCTGGAGGTCGCCCGCGAGCAATTGGCGCGGGGCTGCAGCGTGCAGCAGGTGGCCCATTGCGCGGGTTACCGGCACGCCACCAACTTTGCCACGGCGTTCCGCGAGCGCTATGGCGTCGCTCCCAGCGACCTGGGCTGAGCAGCGTTGCGCCGCGCGCACGCGCCGGCGGCATTCAGCATACGCATCGCATCCTCCCGCATACGTTCAAGCCTTCAGCAAAAACAATAATTCTCATTGCTAGATCTTTCAGCTGGAGCTCGTCGTCATGCCCTTTGTGCCTCCCCCGCCACGCGCGCTCATGCGCCGGGCGAATATGCTTGCCCTGGCCCTCCAGGCCTCCCTGCTGTCCTCGGCGCTGACATACCACACCGCCGGCAGCGCACAGTCCGCAGCTTCGGCCGCCCAGACCGCGTCCGCCCAGCCAGAGGCCGCCGAACTCCCAGCCGTCACGGTCAGGGGCGCCGGCCTACCTGGCACCACCGAAGGCACCCACGCCTACAACACCGAGGCCATGAGCACCGCAACCGGCCTGACGCTGTCACCGCGGGAAACGCCGCAATCGGTCAGCGTGGTGACGCGGCAGCAGATCGAAGACCAGGGCTTGCAGGACACCGGTTCCATCCTGGGCAGCGCCCCCGGCATTTCCGTCACGCGCAGCGACAGCAATCGCCTGTCCTTCTCCTCGCGCGGTTTCGCGATCGACAATTTCCAGTTCGACGGCCTGAATGCGCCCATCCTCAGCCAATGGAACTACGGTTCCACCGACATCGATGCCGCCATCTACGACCGCGTGGAAATCGTGCGCGGCGCCACCGGCCTGATGACCGGCTCGGGCAACCCCTCCGCCGCAGTCAACTTCGTCCGCAAGAAGCCCCTGCGCGAATTCACGCTGGCGGGCAGCGCTAGCGCCGGCAGTTGGGACTACGTGCGCGGCGACGCCGACCTCTCTGTGCCGTTGACGGAAAATGGACGCATCCGCTCGCGCTTCGTTGCCGCCTACAGCCAGGGCGACAGCTACGTTACGTTCCTGGATTCGCGCAAACGCACGCTATACGGCGTCATCAGCGCCGATCTCACGCCCGACACGCAGCTCACCGTCGGCATGGAGTACATGCGCAACCAGAGCAACGGCTTCGGCAGCGGCTTCCCGTTGTTCTATTCGGATGGCTCGCGCACCGACTTCAACCGGTCGGTGGCCAACAACACGCGCTGGGCGCGCATCGATACCGAATCGACCACCACCTTCGTGGACCTGAGCCACCGCTTCGCCAATGACTGGACGGCGCGCGCCGCCTATAGCCACAACGACGGCGAGTACCGCATGAAGCAGCTTTACCGCGGCGGCTATCCGGACCGGACCACGGGCACGGGCATGAGCAGCAGCTTCAACAACTATGACGGAGAGCGCTCGCGCGACGATATCAACCTGACACTGTCGGGCCCGTTCCAGCTGTTCGGCCGCAAGCACGAACTCGCCCTGGGCTGGATGAGCGTGGACGACCACAGCGACATCGGCCAATACCTCATGACCGGCGCCAAGCCCGCCATCGGCAGCTTCTTCGACTGGCGCCAGGACCATATCGCCGAACCGAGCTGGTCCAGTCGCAAGACGCCAGCGGACGACATGCGGGTCAAGCAGACCGGAACCTACGCCGTGGGTCGATTTTCGCTGGCCGATCCGCTGCATCTGATCGTGGGCGGACGCTGGAGCAATTGGGAGACGAACCAGACCTACTTCGGCACCAAGCGCCAGTACAAGATCAACGACCAGTTCACGCCGTACGCAGGCCTGATCTACGACATCGACAAGACGTACACCGCCTACGCCAGCTATACCGAGATTTTCCAGCCGCAGAATGCGCGTTCGCCCAGCGGTTCCATTCTGCCGCCCATCGACGGCAAGAGTTACGAGATCGGCCTGAAGGCTTCCTACCTAGACGGTCTGCTGGACGCGGCCGTGTCGCTGTACCAGACGCGTCAGAACAACCTGGCCCAGGCCATTCCCGGCGTATCGGTGATAGGCATGCCTGGCACGCAGGCCTATCGCGCGGCATCTGGCGCCAAGGTCGAAGGCATCGAACTGGAAACCACCGGGCAGATCATGCCCAACTGGAACATCGCGGCCAGCTACACGCACTTCACCGCCAAGGACGCCGACGGCAAGGCCATCAACACCAGCCATCCGCGCAGCCTCTTCAAACTCTATAGCACCTATCGCCTGCCCGGTAACCTGAACCGCCTGACGGTAGGCGGCGGCATGGACTGGCAGAGCCGCATGTACCAGTCCGCCCCCAGCCCGCGCGGCAACGTGGAGGTCCAGCAAGGGAGCTACATGCTCGTGAACCTGATGGCGCGGTACGAGTTCAGCAAGCAAGTCTCGGCCACGCTCAACGTGAACAACCTGTTCGACAAGAAGTACTACGACCAGATCGGCTTTTTCAGCCAGGGTTGGTGGGGGGCGCCGCGCAACGTTATGCTGACGCTCCGGGCGCAGTACTGATCGGGGAATCCGCCGGCACGCCGCCCTGCCTGCCGGCCGCAGCATCCGACGTCGAATTGTGGATCGGCGGCAGCATAACCGACTACGGACCAGAGGGCTTTACCTCCACCGCCAGGTACTACGCGAAGAAAGAGTCCTTGTTGATTGCCATCTCCATACCCAAGGCAATGGCAGCGGCCTCTCCGCAGGAGCGTCCGGACCAGGTCGTGCAGGGCTGGCTGGCTGAGGGCTTCAGTGCCGTCAAGCTCCCCCGCGGCGCCCAGAAGCTGCCTCTTCCGCTTATTGCGGAGACGGTCCGCTCTTCCTTGGGCATCGTCCCGTAGTGACCGGAACGGCCGTGAAATGAAAAAGCCCGCCTGAGCGGGCTGTTCCCTGCAAGGCCGGCGCCTCAGAGCATGTGCGCCAGGAACTCGCGGCTGCGAGCCTCGCGCGGCGCGCGGAAGAAGTCGGCCGAGGGCGCTTCCTCGATGATGCGGCCCTCGTCCATGAAAATGACCCGGTGCGCGACTTCGCGCGCGAAGCCCATTTCATGGGTGACGACCAACATGGTCATGCGCTCGTCGGCCAACTGCTTCATGGTGCGCAGGACTTCGCCCGTCAGTTCGGGGTCCAGCGCCGAGGTAGGCTCGTCGAACAACATGATGTCGGGCTCCATGGCCAGCGCGCGGGCGATCGCCACCCGCTGCTTCTGCCCGCCGGACAGGCGCGTCGGATAGTTGTCGCGCTTGTTCAGCAAGCCGACCTTGCGCAGCAGTTCCTCCGCCTCGGGAATGATCTGGGCGCGCGTCATGCCCTTCACGGTGACCGGCGCTTCGATGATGTTCTGCAGCACGGTCATGTGCGGGAACAGGTTGAACGACTGGAACACCATGCCCATTTTGCGGCAAATGCGGCGCACGTCCGCGTCGCTGGCGTACTGGCTGCGCCCGCCGGCCACGGCCCGGGCCATGGCTTCGCCTTCGATCTCGATGCTGCCTTCGTCTATGGTTTCCAGGTGGTTCAGGCAACGCAGGAAGGTGCTCTTGCCGGAACCGGACGGTCCGATCACGGCGACCACTTCGCCTTGGCCCAGGGTAAGAGAAACCCGGTCCAGCACGCGGTTGGAGCCGAACGACTTGATGATGTCGCGCGCCTCGATCATGACGGGGCGCGTGGACGGGGAATTACTGGTCATATTTGGCATAGCGCTTTTCCATATGCTGGAAGAACCACGTCAGGACCAGCGTCATGATGAGATAGAAGGCGGCGGCGACCAGGAACGGCGTGGTGGTGAAATCACGCTGCACGATGCCGCGCGCCGTGCGCAGGATGTCGTTGAGCGCCAGCACGTAAATGAGCGACGTATCCTTGACCAGGGTGATGGTCTCGTTGCTCATGGGCGGCAGTACCCGCTGCACCATCTGCGGCAGCACGATGCGGCGCAGGGTCTGCAGATAGGTCATGCCCAAGACCTTGCTGCCTTCGTATTGGCCACGGTCCACCGACTGGATGCCCGCGCGGAAGATCTCGGCGAAATAGGCGGCATAGTTCAGCGCGAAAGCCACTACGGCTGCCGGGAAATCCGGCAGGCGCACGCCGATGACGGGCACGAACGGCAGCGCAAAGTAGATGAACAGCATCTGCAGCATCAACGGCGTGCCGCGCATGAGCCAGATGTAGCCGTTGACCAGATTGCTTGCCAGCCGCCATTTCGAGATCCGTACCAGCGCCAGCACCAGCCCCAGCGGGACCGCCAGCGCCAACGTGATGAAAAACAGCGTCAAGGTGACTTTTGCGCCTTGCGCCAAGGGTCCCAATAGGGAGAGTACGTAGTCCATGCGGTGGGTTCGCGCCGTCAGGGCCTGCAAGAGGCGCCAAGGCAAGATCGATTCATGAGTAAGCCCGCCTGGCGCGTCGGCGCCTCGGCGGGCTGCGGAATACAGGGCCGGGCGCCCGGGCCGGCCGGCCGCGGGCGCCGCTGCCCCCTTACTTGATGATGTTGGCGCCGAACCACTGGGTGGCGATGCGGCCGGCGGTGCCGTCCTGCTTCATCGAATCCAGGGTCTTGTCCAGCTTGCCCAGCAGTTCGGTGTCGTCCTTGCGCACGCCGACGCCGTAGTCTTCCGTGCCGAAGTTCTCGTCCAGCACGCGGTATTCACCGGCGCGCTTGCTGATCAGGTAACGGCCCACCACTTCGTCCACGACGATGGCGTCCAGGCGGCCGGCGGCCAGGTCCATCAGCGCGGTGACGTTGTCCCCGAACTTCTTGACTTCCTTGATCTGGGCCGCGACCGGATCCTTGGCAATGGCGTCGGTGGCGCTGCTGCCGTCCTGGGCGCCCACGACCTTGCCGGCCAGATCCGCCTTGGCCTTCACGGGCGATTCCGTGCCCACGATGATGATCTGGTGGTTGGCCATGTAGGGCGCGGTGAAGCTGATGTTCTTCTTGCGCTCTTCGGTGATGGTCAGGCCGTTCCACAGCACGTCGACGCGCTTGCCGTTGAGCTCGGCTTCCTTGGCGCTCCAGTCGATGGGCTTGAATTCCACTTCCAGGCCCAGGCGCTTGCTGGCTTCCTTGGCCATATCGATGTCAAAACCGACGATCTGGTTGTTCGCGTCGCGGAAACCCATGGGCGGGAAGTTGTCGTCCAGGCCGACCACGACCTTCTTGGCGGCGGCAGGCGCCTGCGCGCCGGCGGCGGCGGGCGCATTGTCGCTGGGGCCGCAGGCGGTCAGCAGCGCGGTTGCGGAAGCGAGGAGTACAGCTGTCAGTTTTTTCATCGTTATGGATGCGCCGGGCGCAAGAATAAAGAATGCCGGAATGGCCAGTCAAAAAGCCGCGAGCCGGTATTTTAGCGCCCCTGCCGGCACGGGGCATGGGCTGGGGGCCGCGCCCCGCTATTGCGCCGGGTGGAAACGCTCCAGCAGGCGCAGGAACAGTTCCACGGCGCGCGATCCCGGGCGCGACGCCTCGGTAATCGCGCAAATGGTGTTTTCGTAGATGGGCCCGCCCGGCAGACGCGTCAGGGCATGGCGGCGCGAGACGGAATCGGCATAGTGCGCAGGCAGCAAACCCACGCAATGGCCGGACGAGACCAGCATGGCGATGGCCTCCAGCCCGGTGGCCTCCGGCCCGCGCGCGAATCCATAGGCGCCCAGCGCGTCGTGCACGAAGGGGTGCGACCGGTATATCAAGGGCAGGTCCCGGGCCTGGCGCACGCTGCCGCGCGCCACGAAGATCTCGTGCCGTTCGATGAAAAGCCGCTGGTAGTTGAAACCGCTTTCGCGCCGGTACATGCCCCGGATGGCGACCTGCACCCGGCGCTCGCGCAGCGCCTGGTCCAGCTCGTTGAAGGTCATGACGGTCAGTTCCACCTTCACGTCGGGCGCCTCTGCCCGCATGGCCGCCAGCGCCTCGGGGATATGGCAGTCGGCGTCCGTGATGACGTGCTCGACCATGCCGATGGACAAGGTGCCTGACAGCCCCCCCCGGATCGCGTCAATCTCGGGGCGGATCCGCTCCAGCGATTTCAACGCGTCGCGCGCCAGTTCAAGCGCCACCTTGCCCGCCTGGGTAAGTTCGAAGCCCGAGGGGCCGCGGTCGCAGAGCCGCACCCCCAGGGTTTCCTCGACCTCGCGCACATGCCGGCTGATGGACGCCTTGGACATATGCAGCTGTTTTTCCGCGGCAGCGAAGCCGTTGGCCTGGGCCACGGCGCAGAAGATGCGCAGGGAACGCAGATCGCGCTCGGTGAACGCTGGACGGGACACAGTGCTCGCTCTTGAAAGGTATCGTTTTTTGAAACCATACCACTAAAAAAATCATTTTTCACAACCCAACCCGACGGATACAGTGGGTCCAGCACTGGCGCCAAGGGGCGTAGACCCCGGCCGCTCCGTCAGCGCAGACCTGCCGGCCCAGTGCGGGAACCATGACGATATACAAGGGAAAAATCATGCAGAACCTGTCCAGAAGGCGTTTTGTCGCGACCACGCTCGCAGCCGGAGCCGCGTTGGCCCTGCCCTCGCTGTCATTCGCCGAAGGCGGATCGCTGGCCGACATCAAGAAGCGCGGCAAGCTGACCGTAGGCACCGAGGCCGCCTACGAACCGTTCGAGTTCGTCGAGAACGGCAAGGTCGTGGGTTATGGCCACGATGTGCTCCAACTCATGGCGGCCAAGCTCGGCGTCGAGCTGGAACAGATGAACCTGCCATTCCAGGGCCTGTTGCCCGGGCTGATGTCACGCAAGTTCGACTTCGTCGCCACCAGCGTGGGCATTACCCCCGAACGCGCCCGGCGCTTCGCCTTCACGCAGCCCGTGGGCGTGGTCCGTTCGGTGCTGATGGTGCGGGTGGACGATGCCTCCATCAAGCAGGACATGGACATCGCCGGCAAGATCATCGGCACGCAGATGGGATCGTCCTCCCAGCCGGTGGCCGAAGAGTTCGAAAAGCGCTTGAAAGAGAAGAACGGCAAGGGCTACGCCGACACCAAGCTGTTCCAGGCGTATCCCGACGTCTCCAACGCGCTGGCCAACAAGACCGTGGACGTAGCGCTGATGCCTTCGAACATTGCGGCCGTCCAGATGCGCAAGCAGCCGGGCGCTTTCCGCATCGCCGGGGAAATCGGCCAGGCCAAGCTGCTGGCCTGGGTGGCCAATCCCAAGGACCTGGAGATCCGCCAATTCATCAATGACACCTTTGACGAACTGCGCGCCAGCAATCAATTGCTGGAACTGCAGAAGAAGTGGTTCGGCGCCCCCATGGATACGCCGCGCACAAACTACCTGCCTGACGGCGCCATCTAGGCGGACCTCCCATGCTGGAATGGTTGAATCAGAACGGCGCCCTCGCGCCGTTCCTGCACGGTGTCGTCTCGGGCACGGCGATCACCCTGGCGGCGTCGGTGGCGGCATTCGCCATCGGGATCGGCCTGGGTGTCGCGCTGCTGCTGGCGCGCCTGTCTCCCTACGCGGCATTGCGGGGGCTGGTCATGCTCTGGGTCAGCGCCATACGCGGCACGCCCGCGCTCATCCATATGCTGATCGCCTATTACGTGGTGCCGCCCTTGCTGGGTATCTCCGTGTCGCCGCTTGCGGCCGGGATCGGGGCGCTGGCCTGTAACACCAGCGCCTACATCGTGGAGATCCTGCGAGGGGCGCTGGGCACGCTGTCGCCCGGCCAGGTGGCGGCCGCCCGCGCCCTGGGCATGCGCAGCCGGCAGATCTGGCGGCACGTGCTGCTGCCGCAGGTGTTCTACCGCGCCATCCCGCCGCTGACGAGCGAACTCACCATTTTGCTCAAGGCATCGTCCCTGATGTCCATCATCGCGGTTCCGGAACTGGCCACCGTCGCGCGCAACGCCACCCTGCAAAGCGATCTGCCGCTGCAAGTGTTCACGGTCACCGCCGCCGTGTACTTCATCATTCTTTTCTGCCTGTCGGCCGCCTCGCGCCTGTGCGAGCGCCGCGTGTCGAGGATGCTGCCCAATGCCCATTGATTTCTCTCTCGTCGGGCAGTCCTTGCCGGTCCTGCTCAAGGGCTTGCGGATCACGGCCCTGGTCAGCCTCATCGGCATTCCCCTGGGCATCCTGATCGGCACGATCGCGGCGTATGCAGCGCAATCCCGCACGCTGCTGCGGCCCGTGGCGCTGGCCTACGTGGAACTGGTGCGCAACATTCCGTACCTGATCCTCGTCTACCTGTCGTTCTTCGGGCTGCCCAAACTGGGGGTTCCGGCCACCGCCATGTCGGTCGCCATCGGTTGCACCGCCTTCTACACAGGCGGCTATTTCTGCGAAGTGCTGCGCGCCGCGCTCAAGAGCGTGCCACGGGGCCAAAGCAGCGCGGCCCTGTCCCTGGGCATGACCTATTGGCAGACGCAGCGCCACATCGTCGTGCCCCAACTGTTCGGCTTCCTCATCCCGCCCACCACCAGCCTGGTCATCATGATGTTCAAGGACTCGGCGATTTTCTCGGTGATGAGCCTGCCGGAAATGACTTACCAGAGCAACCTGCTCACGGCCAACACCTTCGCCTACCTCGAAGTGCTCGGCACTACCGCCCTGCTCTACTGGGTGTGCAGCGTGCTGATGGCCGGCGCGGGCCGCCGCCTGGAAACCCTGGTCCGCCGCAAGGCGCGCCAGGCCTGACCCTCCCTCCACCAAGGAAACGAGAACATGAGCACCTATACGGTCCCTCCCCGCACCGGCCATCCGACCCTGCTGTACTCCACGCTGGCGCTGGACCTGGACAACCTGCAGGCGGATATCGCCGTCCTGGGCATGCCCTATGGATCACCCTATTCCGCCGCGGATTTCAGCAATGACCAGACCAATGCGCCCACGGCCATCCGCCAGGCGACCGATCGCGTGGTGCGCCGCCCGGGCCATTACGACTTCGACATCGACGGGCCGCTGCTGCAAGGCCGCGAAGACATCCGCTTCGTGGATTGCGGCGACATCATTCCCGACCTGGCCCGGCCCCGAGGCGAACACTACGAACGCGCCGAAGCCGCGGTGCGCCGCATCGCCGCCGCCGGCGCGGTCCCCATCGTGCTGGGCGGAGATCACGGCATCACCACGCCCATCCTGCGCGGCCTGGACCAGAAAGGCCCCATCACGCTGGTCCACATAGACGCCCACCTGGACTGGCGCGACGACGTCAATGGCGTGCGCGACGGGCTGTCCAGCCCCATCCGGCGCGCCTCGGAAATGCCGCACGTGGACCGCATCATCCAGATCGGCCTGCGCGCCCAGGGCAGCGGCCGCCCGGAAGAACTTGATGCGGCCCGCGCCTATGGCGCCGAACTGGTCACCGCCTACGAACTGCATGACATCGGCATGGATGCCGTGCTGGCGCGCATTCCGGATGGCGGCAACTACTACCTGACCATCGACGCCGACGGCATGGATCCCGCCACCATGCCGGCTGTCGCCGGCCCCGCCCCCGGGGGCGTCACCTTCGTGCAGGCACGCAAGCTGATCCACGGCCTGGTACGCAAGGGGCGCGTGGTGGGCATGGACATCGTCGAAATCCAGCCCGAGAAAGATCTGAACCAGATTTCCTGCATCACGGCGGGCCGGCTGATCCTGAACCTGATCGGCGCGTCCATCCGCGCGGGGCACTACGACAAATGAACGCGCCCGCCCCCATCATCGAAATCCGCGGCGTGGACAAGTTCTACGGCAGCCACCACGTGCTCAAGCAATGCTCGACGCGCGTGAACCGTGGCGAGATCGTCGTGGTCTGCGGGCCGTCCGGCTCAGGCAAATCCACCCTTATCAAGACCGTCAACGCGCTGGAACCCATCCAGGCAGGCGATATCCTGATCGATGGCGCCTCGGTGACCGGGGCCACGGACCTGCCCAAGCTGCGGACCAAGGTCGGCATGGTGTTCCAGCATTTCGAGCTGTTTCCGCACCTGGACATCATGCGCAACCTGACCCTGGCGCAGCAGATCGTGCTGGGCCGGGACATCGGCTCCGCCCGCGCCAAGGCCGGCGCATTGCTCGAACGCGTCGGGCTTTCCGCCCATGCGGGCAGGCATCCCGGGCAGCTGTCGGGTGGCCAGCAACAGCGTGTGGCGATCGCGCGCGCGCTGTCGATGGATCCGATGGCCATGCTGTTCGACGAACCGACGTCCGCGCTGGACCCCGAGATGGTTAATGAGGTGCTGGACGTGATGGTGGAGCTGGCCGAGGAAGGCATGACGATGATGGTCGTCACGCACGAGATGGGCTTCGCGCGCCGCGTGGCCAATCGCGTGGTCTTCATGGAAGACGGCGCCATCATCGAGGACAGTCCGACGGACCGCTTCTTCCGCGACGCGGCCAGCCCGCAGGCGCGCCGCTTTCTTTCCAAGATTCTTCCTCACTGAACGGCTCGATAGCCGGCAGACCCATCCGCCACGACCAGGACCCGAACATGGCACACACCCGCATCCGCAAATTCAATACCCGCGACACCTACCCCGAACAACGGCTGGACAACGACCTGTGCCAGGCCGTGATCGCCGGCAACACCGTTTTCCTGCGTGGCCAGATCGGCCAGGACCTGGACACCCGGGAATCGGTCGGCGTGGGCGATGTCGCCGCCCAGGCCGAAAAAGCCATGGCCAACGTCGCCATGCTGCTGCAGGAATGCGGCAGCGAGCTCTCGCACATCTGCAAGCTCACCGTGTACCTCGTCGACGTGCGCTATCGCGAAGATGTCTACAAGGTGGTGGGCCGGTGGCTCAAGGGCGTGTTTCCAGTGTCCACCGGCATTATCGTGTCGGCGCTGGCCCGGCCGGAATGGCTGGTGGAAATCGACGTGACCGCCGTCATTCCGGACTGAGGGCCGCGCCCGCAAGCCGCGTCAATCCGGCTTGATGCCAGCGGATTTGATCAGGCTTTCGTAGCGGCCTGCCTCCTCTTTCATGGCGGCCAGGGTCGCTTCGGGGCTGGATCCGCGCACTAGCAGGCCGCGAGCCTCGTAAGCCTTGCGGAACGACGGGTCGGCGGTGACCGCCGTCACCGCCCGGTTGATCTGCGCCACCAGGGCGTCCGGTGTCTTGCCCGGGGCAAACAGGGTAAAGACCGTGGACGGTATGCTGCCTGCCTTGCCGCCGGCCTCCTGCAAGGTGGGCACATCGGGCATCATGGCGGCCCGCTGCGCCGCCCCTGCCACCAGCACCCGGATCTTGCCCGCCTTGTATTGCTCCGACACGGCCAGGCCGCCCGCCATCACGCTGTCCACATCGCCGGCCATGGTCGCGGTCATGGCCGGCGCCACGCCCTTGAACGGGACATAGGTGAATTGCACGCCCTCGGCGCTGGCCAGCATGGCCATGCCCAGGTGATTCACGTGCCCCTGGCCGCCGGTGCCCACATTGATGCGTTGCGGATTGGCGCGGGCGTAGTCGATGAATTCCCTGTACGTCTTGGCCGGGAAGGCATTGCTGACCGCGACATAGAGCTGGACCTGCCCCAGGTCGGTGACGGGCTTGAAATCCTCCTGCCACCGATATGGCACCTTGGCGTACAGGAAGGGATTGGTTTCCAGCGCCAGGCGGTCCACCATCAGCAAGGTATTGCCGTCGCCAGCTGCCTTTGCCACGTAGTCGCTGCCGATGATGGCGTTGGCGCCGGGGCGGTTCTCGACCACCACGGTCTTGCCGCTTTCCTTGAACAGGCGGTTGCCCAGATCGCGCGCCAGCACGTCGGGCTCGGTCCCTGGCGGATACGGGACCACGATTTTCACCGTGTCCGACGGCCAGGCCTGGGCCGCAGCCTGCCCGGCCGGCAGCAGCGCGAGCGCGGCCCACAATACAGGTTGAAAACAACAACGGTACGGCGATCCCATGGTACTTCCCCTTGTATGTGTCGTTCCGGTCAGGTCCGGCGACTGATTTGCCGTCTGGAGTCGGAAGACCCCGCACGGCTGGAAATCCAGATCAGGACCAGCGCGCTTCACCAGCGGCCGATCAGAATGCCCATCATCCGTTCGTGTGCATGGGTGCGCTCGCGCACCTGCGCGTCGGTTTCGCTGGCGCGACGCTTCAAACCCTGGTGCCAGTCCAGCAAGGCGGACCGCATGCGATCGAGCACGGGCGCCATGCCCGGATCGGCGCCCAGGTCGCGCAGCTCGCCCGGATCGTCGCGCAAGTCGAATAGCTGGCCCCGGTAGCCTTGCCAGTGCAGGTACTTGTAGCGCTCGTCGCGCAGCATCAGGCCCGTGCATTCGCGCACGCCGCGCCCCAGGAAGAGGCGCGCTTCGCGGTAGGCGTAGTCCAGGCTGCCCACCACATATTCGCGCGCGGGTGGCCCGGTGTCCGACGCGCCGCGGATCCCGGGCAGCAACGAGCGGCCCTCGATACGGTGCGTCTCGGCCGGCAGCTCCAGCGCCTCCAGCACCGTGGGAACGATATCGATGCACTCCACGAAGGCGTCGCTGCGGGTACCACGGGTCGCGTCGGCGGAGGACGCAGGGTCGTAGACCAGGCAGGGCACGCGCATGGCGCTGTCGTAGAAATACTCCTTCTCGCCCAGCCAGTGGTCGCCGAGGTGATCGCCATGGTCGGAGGTGAACAGGATCAAGGTGTCCTTGAGCCGGCCGCTACGCTCCAGGAAATCCAGCAGCCGGCCGACCTGGTCGTCGATCTGCCTGACCAGTCCCATGTAGACCGGACGGATGCCGCGCCAGACCTCATCGCGCGCGAAAGAGACCGACTCCTCCAGCCGCTGGTAGGCCGCGTGCACCGGATGCGGATGGTCCCGCTCCGCCTGTGTACGCACCACCGGCACGCAGTCCTCGGGCCCGAACATCGCGTGGTAGGGAGCCGGCGCCTTGTAGGGCCAATGCGGCTTGATATAGGACAGATGCAGCGCCCAGGGCTTTTCGCCCTGCCCCCGCATGAAATCCAGGGCGCGGTCCGTGAGGTAGGTCGTTTCCGAATCGGCGGCATCCACCCGGGCGGGCAGCGGCGCGTTGCGCATCAACCAGCCGCTGGCGATGCTGCCGTCGGCCGCCTGGCTGCCCACCACATAGTCTTCCCACGGCCGTTCGCTGTCGTAGCCGCGTTCGCGCAGGTAGCGTCGGTACGGGCTGTCCTTGGACAGCTCGAAATGGCCGTCGTAGCGCTCGATGGGCACGAATCCGCCCTGCAGGAAACGTTGCTCGTCTTCGGGGGCATAGCCTTTTGCACGCAAGCCGTCACGGTCCGGCACGAAGTGCGTCTTGCCCAGCAAGTGCAGCGGCAACCCGGCCTGGGCCAGGTATTCGCCGAGGCACCATTCGTCCACCGGATGCGGCACCCGGTTCCACGTCACGCGGTGCGACAAGGGATAGCGTCCGGTGTAATAGGACGCGCGCGACGGGCCGCAAACCGCGGAAGTGACGTAGGCCCGGTCGTACTGCACCCCCATGCGCGCCAACCGGTCGATATTGGGCGTGCGCAAAGCGCCCGCGCCGCCATAGCAGGACAGATGGTCCGCGCGCAGCTGATCGCACATGATGAACAACACATTGCGCACCTGGGGGCTTGCGCTGTGGGCGGCCGCGTTCATGGCTGCGCCCCGTTCAGAAAGGCGCCTGCCGTATGCACCGCGTCTGCAAGGTGCGCCACCGGCTGGCTCGCGCCTGGCGTCGCGCCCGGCACGAAACGGGCGGCAAAGCGGCCCAGGGCATCTGCGGCGTCTTCGCGCCGGCCCAACGCGGTGACATAGCGGTCCGGCCGCACCAGGACCCAGTCGGCGCGGGTACGCTGGAACCAGAAGTGCAAGGCGTTTTCAGTGTCTTGCAGCACAGGCAAAGCGCCTGCCTGCAGATCCTCGGGAGGACAGCCGCTACGCGAGCGCTGCACGGCGACGTAGCGGCAGCCCAGCTTGTCCAGCTGCGCCCGCAAGGCCGGCGGCAGCCCGGCGCGCGGATCCCGGCGCCAGCCGATCAGGGCAAAGCCCGCGCCCAACGCCTCGTCCATGCGCAGGGTGGCGCCGTTTTCGCATTCGACCAGCGGCTGGATGAACATGCGGCCGATGCACTCGCGCTGGACCTTCTCCGCGCTGTCCCCCACCACCCCGCTGCTGTAGCGCGGCATGGGCTTGAACTTCATCTGCAACACGTAGTCCCGGATCTTCGGAATATTCCGGATGGACAGGAAAAACGTGTCGCGCAACGCTGCCAGGATGGGGTTGGTCTGCGACAGCATGGCGCCGAACATGTCGGCCAGCGAGATCATGGCCCGCGCGTGGCGGTGACGTTCGTCGTGATAGCTCTGCAAGGCCGCCGGAGCCAGCCGGCCTTGCACGATCCAGGCCACCTTCCAGGCCAGGTTGAAGGCATCGCGCAGGCCGGCGTTCAGGCCCTGTCCGATCCAGGGCGGGGTCAGGTGCGCGGCGTCTCCCGCCAGGCAGACACGGCCCGATACGAAAGTACGCGCAACCCGTGAATTGTGGGTATAGACGCGGGCGCGGATGACATTGAGCCGGGCCGGATCGGCCACGTGGTGGCGCAGCAGTTCCTGCACTTTTTCCGGACGCAGCATCTGCTCGCCGTCCTCGCCCGGAAACAACATGAATTCCCAGCGTCGCAGGCCGTACGGCAGGCGCAGGCAGACGTAGGGCCGGCGCGGCTCGCAGTGCAGCGCGGTGTAAGGCGCGTCCAGCGGATCCTGGTCGCATTCGATGACTACCCATTTGCGTGGATGGGTATTGCCGTCGAACGGCAGCTGCAGCAGCCGCTCGCGCACGGTGCTGCGCCCGCCGTCGGCGGCCAGCAGATACTGGGCGCGGATCTCGCGCTCCGCCCCGCCGGCCTCGCGGACCCGCGCCGTGACGCCGCGCTCGTCCTGGTCCAGCGCCAGCAGTTCGGTGCCCAGTTCCAATGCCACATGGGGAAAGCGCTGCAAGCCGGCGCGCAGCGTGCGCTCGCCCAAGGGCTGGGAAAACAGATTGCGGCGATACCAGCCGAATTCGCGCGTGGCGGGCAGAATCTCGGCATAGCAGCGCTTGGTCCGCGTGTACATGCGCATGGGCACGTTCTGGATCATGTCGCGCAGCATGTCGTCGGCCAGGCCTGCGCTCTGGAAGGTGCGCATGGCCTCATCGTCCAGGCCCACCGCGCGCGGATAATCCAGCACGTCCTGGTTGCGCTCCAGCACCAGCGTATTCACGCCATAGTTGCCCAGCAGATTGGCCAGCGTCACGCCGACCGGTCCGGCGCCCACCACGAGCACCGGCACTTCTACGATATGCGCCATCTCGGCTCTCCCTTGGATTCTTGTTGTCGTTCCGCGGATTGCGCCTCAGGCGCCCCGCAGAAAGCCGCCGACGGCCTGTGCAAAAACGGCCGGGCAGTCGTCGTGGATGTAGTGGCCCGCGCCCTCGATCTCGATCCATTCCACGTTGGGGTTGCGCGCCGCCATCTCGCGGGCGGTCTGCGCCTGCAAGTAATCGGAACGCCCGCCGCGCACGACCAGGGTCGGACAGGCCAAGGCCGCGACCTGCGGCCACAGGTCCACCACGCGCGCCGGGTCCGGGTTGAGGCGAGTGGCGGCGATGCCCGCATGGTCATGGCGCCAGGTCCAGCCGCCCGCCCCATCCTCTTTCAGCATGTGGCGCAACCTTTCCTCGCGGGCGGCTTCGGTAACGCTGGGCCGCAAGGCGCGCAGGTACGCGCGCGCCGCGGTCAGGTCGGTAAAGGACTGCGGCGTCTCCCGCAATTCGCGCTGGATGCGCGCAGCACCCGCGCTGCCCTCGAAGGCCGCGGGCCCGGCGTCCTCCACGATCAGGCGCCGCACGCGCGCCGGATATCTGGCGGCAAAGACGATGGCCGCGATGCCTCCCATCGAATGGCCGAGCAAATCGAAGCTGTCCACGCGCAGCGCGTCGGCCACGCCGGCCAGGTCGTCGACATAGGCGTCGGTGTAGTAATTGCGCCCTGGATCCCAGCTGCTGGCGCCACGGCCACGCTGGTCATAGGCCAGGACGCGGAAGTCCGGCTGCAACGCCTGCGCGACGCCAGCGAAGGTCTCGGCGTAGCCACGGATGCCGTGCAGCATGAACAGCGGGCGCCCCTCCCCGGGGCCCCATTCGGTCAGGCGCAGGCTCATGCCATTGACGGCGATGTCGGTGTCGCGGCGTTGCATGGCGGCTTCCTTCAGCAGAGTCCGTCTTTGCCGGCGATCTCGCTGGCTTTCAGGCCGCCCAGGCGCGCATGCAGACGGCCGCGGGTAGCGAAGGCAAAGGCAATCAGCACCTCGTCGCGATTGGGCGCGTCGCCGAACAGCGCTGTCACGCTGTCGTAATGCGAACGGACGTAGAGCGCGTCCTTGTGCGCGAGCGGAATGTCTATCGCGGTGCCGGGACCGCCGCGCTTGCCGGTCGAAGGCACCCAGGCCTTGCCGCCGCCCAGCGCCGCGCGCACCGGTTCGGCGAACACGGTGGTCAGCAGCGCGTTGCCGTGTTCGTACTCGCCGTCCGTGCCGACCAAGCAGGCTTTACCGTAGCTTTCCAGCGGGCGGCCTCCCGCTGCCTTGATGATGCGGCGCCCGAACTCCTCACCCAGCATGGCCGAAGGCTCGATGTAGGCCGACAGGTCGCGCTCGAAGCGACCCGCGTAGGGGTTGTGCAGGGCCGCCGCGATGACGATCCTGCGCAGCGGCTCGCCGTCAGCCGGCTCGCCGGTTTCCGTGGCCAGGGTGTCGTCGATCTGCAAATACCATTTGCGGATGCGGTAGGGGCCAAAGTTGGTGTTGCTCATGAATGCTCCAGTCAATGGGAAATCAGGAATCGGTTGGCGCCCGGAGGGCTCAAAGCGGGTCCAGCGTCATGGGCACGCTGGGCGCGTTGTGGTCGTGCAGGACCCGCTTGCCCTCTTCGTCGCCGTGCACGGTTTCGCAGAAGAACTCGAAGCGGTGGCCGTCGGGGTCCGTGAAGTACAGGCCGTAGCCCACTTTGTGGTCGGTGATCTTCACCACGTCCACTCCCTTGGCCAGCAACATGCCGTAGAGGCGGCGCAGCTCATCCACGTCGCCCTCGATCTCCAGGCCGTAGTGCTGCATGTTGATAGGGCCGCGGGCCGGTTCCCCGTCCGCCGCGCGGATCAGGGCGATGTCGTGGTGCTTGCGTCCGAAGGACAGGAACACCCACTGCTCGCCGCGCGCGGTTTCCTGCATGCCCAGCACGGATTCGTACCAGGGCGCCGAAGCGTAAGGGTCCCGCACGAACAGGGCCAGATGGGTGCGGGCGATGCGCGGGCGGCGGTCGGCCGGCGCGGGCGTGGTGATCGTGGACATGGCGGTCTCGGAGTGCGTATCAGTTGATGGACTGGGGATGCGCGGTCACGGGCGCGGCGTATGGCGTCCAGGCCACCGCGGTGATTTCACTGAAATCGCGCCACTCCTTGAACCAGCTGCGTCCGCCGTCCGTGGAGCGGAACAGATGACCGTACTTGGTGCCGGCGAAGGCCAGCCGTGGGTCCGCCGCGTGCACGCCGAAGGCCCAGAACGTGGAGTTCGGCGCGGTATGCAGTAACGCAGGCTGCCAACTGCGGCCCCGGTCGGACGATCGGTAGATCTTGCTGCGCGTGCCCGGCGTGCCGTCGCCTATGGCCAGCAGCACGGTGTCGGGATCGTCTGGCAATGCCTGCACCGAGCGGGTGTAGTACATGCCGTCGAAACGCGATTTGGACGCCACGCCGTCCCAGCGCCGGCCGCCGTCTTCGCTGAGGTAGACGGAGTTCACGGTCAGCACCATGGCGGTCTTGGGTGCTGCGGCCGTGGCCGGCAGCACCGCGACGCAGTGGATGTCGGGGTTGGAGATAGCCGCGGCGTTGCCCTCCTCGTCCTCGCGCGTCCAGGTGTCGCCGCCATCGCGGCTGCGCCACAGCCCGCCTTCCTCGACGCCGAACCAGACCTCGCGGCTGTCATCCGGGTCCACGCAGGCGGACAGGATGCGCGGGCGGTTCACGCCGCGGCAAAACTCCGGCAATTCGGGCGACAGCCGCTCCCAGCTCGCGCCGCCATCCACCGACCGGAACATGGCCGCGCGCGACGGCGCGCCGGTGCCCGCGTACAGGCGCCGTGGATCCTTGGCGTCGATGGCGATCGCCCAGACGGTCATGCCGTTCATCGGGCTGTCCACCCGCGAGAAGTGCGCGCCGCCGTCGGTGCTGATGCACATGCCGGCGTCGGCCCCGGCGAACACGCGGCGCGGGTCTGCCGGGTCCACGGCCAGGCTGCGGACCGTGCCGTCGAACTCGATGGCTTCCTTGAGCCCCAGGCGGTGCCAGGTGGCGCCATCGTCGACGCTGCGCAGAATTCCTTGGCCGGCCGTACCGACCAGTATCGTGCCTTGCATATCCAGACTCCCCGAAAAGAGGGTTAGCGTTTCAAAGAAAGATGCCGCGCGTGATGCCCCCGTCCACCCCCAGCGACTCGCCGGTAATGGCGCCTGCCCGCGGCGACGCCAGGAAGAGCACCGCATCGGCGATCTCCGCCGGCTGCAGCACCCTGCGTATGGGTGTGGCCTTGGCATAGTTGGCCTCCACCTGGGCGGCGCTCAGCCCCTGCCTGGCGGCTTCCTTTTCGTAAAGTTCATGGATGTGGGGCGTTTCGACCACGCCCGGATGGATCACGTTGACCGTAATGCCGTGCGGACCGAGCTGGTCCGACAGCGTCTTCGTCATATGGCAAATGGCCACGTTGCGCATGCCCGACAGCTGTTTGCTGCCGCGTCCGGTCAGGCCGCCAATGTTGACGATGCGCCCGAAGCCGCCACGGCGCATGTGCGGCGCAGCGGCTTTGGCGCAGCGCATGTAGCCCACCACCTTGATATTGATGTCCTCCAGCAGGCCCTCGGGATCCGCCTCGTCGATCTCGCTGCGCACCAGCCCGCCGGGGTGGGCCGCGCCATTGACCAGGATGTCGACGCGGCCAAAATGCTCCGCCACGCGTTGCATCATCGCGTTGACCTGCTTCGTGTCCGACACGTCGGCCGCCACGCCCAATACCTCCACGCCCGTGGCCCGGGTGATTTCAGCCGCCACTTCGTCCAGCTGCGCCTGGCGACGCGCCACGATCGCCACCCGCACGCCTTCGGCCGCCAGGGCCTCCGTAACCGCGCGTCCGATGCCCAGGCTGCCGCCGGTGACCACAGCCACTTTCCCCTTGAGTTGCAAGTCCATTCTGTAATGCTCCTTATATATAGAGGGATGGATCGCCGCGCCTACAGCGCCATCTCGATCAGGACAGGTCCCGGCTGCCGCAGCGCCGATTCCAGCTGCGCGGCCAGTTCTTCCGAGGTGGCGGCGCGGCTGGCTTGCACCCCATAGCTAGAGGCCAGCCCGACCCAGTCGATACGCGGGCGGTCCAGGGCGGTAAGCTCAGCGGCGCGCTCCCCCAGCACGGCATTGCCGCGGCGCAGCTCGTTGCGCAGGATGGCGTACTGGTGATTGGCGGCGATCAGCACCGTGACCGGCAGG
Organism: Achromobacter sp. D10; assembly: GCF_035282245.1. NCBI lineage: Bacteria > Pseudomonadati > Pseudomonadota > Betaproteobacteria > Burkholderiales > Alcaligenaceae > Achromobacter > Achromobacter sp. D10. The sequence goes on along the minus strand of NZ_JAYJLE010000004.1, from coordinate 278,669 downwards.
TTTTCATGCGCCAGCGACCACAGCGTCTGGATCGTGTATTGCGTGCTGCCGTCGGAAAGCACCGCCACGACGCGGCGGTCCGGGCAGGCGATTGCCGCGCCCATGGCAACCGGCAAGCCCTGGCCGATTGCGCCGCCGGTATTGGTCAGCACGGTGTGGCGCGCCGCGCCCGCGGACGCCGCGTATAGCGGATATCCGCAAGTGCCGCCCTCGACCGACACGATGGCGTCTTCGGGCAAGGCCCGCGCCACCACGGCGGCAATGGACTGCGGCGTCAAGACGCCCGGCGCGGCTTGGGGCAGCGCCGCCGGGGCAAAACCGGCGGCCGGCGCCCCGGCCAATTCGGCCAGCGCTTCCAGCCTCGACGCGGCGTCCTGGCCAGGCGCGGCGAGCATCAGCAAGCGCTCTTGCGGCACCAGCCGGCTGGGATGGCCGGCATAACCGAAATACGTCACCGGCGGCAAGGCGCCGACCAGCACCACCAGATCGGCGGCGTCCAGCGCGGCGCGCGCGGGTTCGGGAAAATACGGCAGCCGGTCAAAATCCGGCAGGCCGCGGCCGCGCTCCGACCTCGCGGGGAAGGTCTCGGCATACGCCTTGCCTCCCAATAGGCCGCACAAGCGCGCGGCGGCGATTTGGGCTCGCCCACCCAGGCCGCTGGACGGCCCGCCCCCACCCAGCAGGAACAGCGGATTTTTCGCGCGGCGCAACTGCTGCCATGCAGCGGCGGCATCGAACTCATCCGAGCCCGGGACGGCGTCGCATGCAGCGGCGCCGGCCGGCTCCTGCGCTACGTTCTCGGCTTGGAAATCCGCCGGAAAGATCAGGGTCGCGCCCTGCCCGCCGTCGGCAAGGCTGGCCTGCACGGCGGCGCGCGCGGCGCCAGCCGCGTCCTGGGCAGACGCGATGCGCCGCACCCACCCCGACACCGGGCGCGCCAGCGATTCGATATCCGATGTCAGGGGCGCGTCGCACTCCAGATGCCAGCTGGCGTGGTCGCCGATGATGTTGACGATGGGAGTCCGGGCGCGGCGCGCGTTGTGCAGATTTGCGATGCCATTGGCAAAGCCCGGCCCCAGGTGCAACAAGGTCGCGGCCGGCTTGCCCGCTAGGCGGCCATACCCGTCGGCGGCGCCGGTGCATACGTTCTCCTGCAAGCCCACGACGCAGCGCAGGCCCGGCACCTCTTCCATTGCACGCACCAGATCCAGCTCGGTCGTGCCGGGATTGGCGAAACAGACTTCCACGCCCTGCTCGCGCAGGGCCTTCAGCAAGACACTCGCACCGCTCATGATTACCGCCTCCTTTTTTTGCCACTTTATCGTAATTTGATAATTGTGCAATTTCTTTTGGCAGATTGAGGCGAAATAATTTATTAGAATTATCTATTTGATAGATCCGTGTATTTCTCCTATACGCACGCGTGCGCGCCGCGCGAGCGAAGGCGATTTGCCAATACGCTTGCCTTGGTGCACCCTCGCAGCACGTCAGCCTTTCCACCTCTCACGCCCATGAACAGTCTTCGCCGCATGCTCGATGTCCTGGACCTTTTTCAGCCCGACCGGCCGGTCCTCGACGTGGATGCCATCTGCCAGTTGCGCGGCTACGCGCCCGCCACCGCCTATCGCTACGTGCGGGAACTATGCGCCTGCGGATTATTGGTGCGCCTGCCTGCGGGCTATGCCCTGGGTCCGCGGATCATTGCGCTGGACCTGCAGATGCGCGAGTACGACCCCATGCTGACTGTCAGCCGCGACCTGATCGAGGAACTCTCCAGCCAGACAGGACTGGATGTGCTGCTAAGCGAGCGTTACGACGATAAGGTGATCAACGTGCACCAGCAGCCGGGCCGCAATACGCAGGCGCTGAATTTCGGGCGCGGCCGGTACATGCCGTTGCTGCGCAGCGCAACCGCCCGCGTCATCCTGGCCAATCTGGGACCGCGCCAATTGCGCCGCGTGTACGATGAACACGCGCAGTCGCCCGACATGCTGCGGCTGGGCCATGACTGGAAGACCTTTTCCCGCGCCATGCTGCAAGTGCGCAAGGCGGGCTACAGCATCTCGTCCGGGGAACTGGATTCCGGAAAAACCGGGATTGCCGCGCCCATCTTCGATGAAGAACGCCACGTGCTGGGCAGCATCACGATCATTGGCGCCCAGGATGCCTTCGCGGCGTTCCGCGAGGACTATCTGGCCGGACTGATCTGCCGCGCCGCGACCGAAATCACGCGCCGCATCGCCCAGGCGCCCGCCAAGCTGCAGCATGCGGCCTGATCCGCAACGCCAGCCGCAGGTACGCCCATGACGCCCGCCATCCGCATCGGTCCTCTCGTCTTTCCCACGGAGTTGCTCGTACTTGCCGCCGCCGCGGCCATCGGCCTGTTGGCCGCCAAACTCTTCGGCCCCAAGCACGCGGCCGGAAGCCGCGCATCACCCGATATGGGAACGGTGCTGTGGCGCGCCCTCGTCATCGGCCTGGTGGTCGCGCGGTTGGGCTTCGTCTGGCGATACCCTGCGCACTTCCTGGAAAATCCCTTGCGGATACTGGACGTGCGCGATGGCGGCTGGGCCGGCATGGCCGGGCTGGCCGCGGCCTGGGTCTATGGCCTGTACGCGGCGGTGCGCCGCAAGGCCCCGCCCGCCGCGCTGCTGGGCGCGCTGGCGCTGGCCAGCGTGGCCTGGGTCGGCGGCGGACGCTGGCTGGCTCCCGCCGCGCAGGCGCCGTCCGAACTTGCCTCGCTGGCGCTGCGTCAGCTCGATGGCGCGCCAGCCGAACTCGCGGCCTTCCATGGCAAACCCACCGTCATCAATCTCTGGGCAAGCTGGTGCCCGCCCTGTCGCCGCGAAATGCCGGCCTTCGCCGCGGCGCAGGCCGCGCATCCCGGCGTGAATTTCGTCTTTTTGAACCAGGCCGAGGCATCGCCCGCCGTTGCGCAGTTCCTGGCGCAGCATGCGCCGTTGCTGCGCAACGTGCTGCTTGACCCCGAAGGCGCTGCCTCGCGCGACATGAGCAACCGCGGCCTGCCCGCCACGCTGTTCCTGGATGCCCAGGGACGTCTGGTGGACCTGCGCGTCGGCGAGTTGTCGGCAGCCTCGCTGGCTCAACGCCTGGACGCGATCCAGGCGCCGGCAAGCGGCGACTGAGGCGCGCGCGTTTCAGGCTTCATGGCCGGCCAAGGCGCGGGCCCAAGGCAAGGGCCGCCCTTGCATCTCGTGTTCGTACAGCCGCAGGCGCTGGCCGGCCTGGCCAGGGGCTTCTTCAAGGCGGACCACCAGCACCGGTCCTGCGGGCAGCGCCCGGACCGTAGCGACGATCGCGGCGGGCGCGCCATCCCTGGACGGCAACACGGTCCAAGCCTCCAGCACCGCGTCTTCCACCGCCGCCGCCCGCGCCTGCCCGTGGCCGCAAGCCGGACACCAAAGCCGGGCGGGATAGACCAGATGGCCGCAAGCGCAGCACTGGCTGACGTTGACGCTCATGATTCCTCCCGGGCCAACACGGCCGCGTTGGCGCACATGCCATATCGCAGTTGCACCATGCCATAGCCAGTCGCCACGCCGTGGCGCGCGGCGCGCACCTGCCGCTCACCGGCTTGTCCCAGCAACTGGCGGGCAACCTCGACCAGTCCATGCATGCCGCCGGCCGTGCCCGCTTGCCCCGCGGACAGCTGGCCGCCCGCGGTATTGACCGGCAGGTCGCGAGCCGCCAGGCGGCGCGCGATGAATCCCGGCAGATCCTCCGCCCCCGCAAAACCCAGATCGCATAGCTGTGCGAGCGCCATGGCCGGATAGTCATCGTAGACGCTCACCACGTCCATATGTTCGGGACCCAGGCCGGCGCGCTGCCAGAGCCCCGGCGCAAACCCCGCGATGCCGGTTTGCAGCCCGTCTCCTTCCTGCTGGTCGCCGTTATAGCGGGCATCGCTGGCCAGCAGCCGCACTCGGGTTCCTGCGGGGCGCGCACTCAGCACCAAGGCGCAAGCGCCGCTCACCACCGGCACGCAATCCAGGCGGCTCAGAGGCGCCGCGACGATGGGCGCGGCCAGGTACTGCTCCAGGGTGAGGGGCTGGCGATACGCCGCATTGGGGTTGCCTGCCGCCCATTGCCGCTGCGCCACGCACAGCGCGCCATAGTCCTCGCGTGTGAGGCCGGTCCGCGCCATCTGGCGCTGGGTAAGCATGGCGAACAAGGGATTCGGCCCCTCGCAGCCCAGCGGGCTGAGGTAGTCCTGAGCGCTGCGGTTATAGCCGCGCACCAGTCCCGCGAAATCAGCGCCCGAGAAATGGTCTCCGGCCACGAGCACGATGGTCCGGGCCTGCCCGGCCTCCAAGGCGAGCCAGGCCTGGCGCAACAAATTGATGGCGCTGGCGCCGCCCATCTCATCCTGCATGCACCAGTTAAGCCGCAGTCCCAGCTGCCACGCCAGATCGATCGCGCGATCGGGGCGCAGCGTGAACGACGCCACCCCCAAGCCATCCACATGGCCTGGCGCCAAGCCCGCGCCGCGCAGCGCCTGGGCAATCGCCTCGGCCATCAGGCCGGCGGTGCTGGTCTCGGGACCGGGGTGGCGCAACGACGGCGTTTCGCCCACGCCGACGATGCCCGGGCCACGAGCCGCCGTCATGCCGACTCCTGGCGCGCCGGTTCGCGCGTCAGCAGCAAGGTCACCACCGTGATCGCGGCCATGGCCACCAGGAACCACGCCACGGGCGTTGCCGATTCATACTTGCGCAGCAGCGCCATGGCAATCAGTGGCGAGAGTCCGCCCGCAAACACCGACGCAAGTTCGTGCCCCAGCGCCAGGCCGGTATAGCGGACTTCCGGGGGGAACAGTTCGGCAAAATAGGCTGGCTGGGTCCCGATCATGGCGGCGTGGCAGATCGTGTTGCCCAGGAAGAAAGCCAGGAATATCCACACGGGCTCCTTGGTCTGCACCAGCCAGAAGAACGGGAATGCCACCAGCACCAGGCCGGCGGAACCGATGAGATACACCGTGCGCCGGCCGATGCGGTCGGAGAGATGGCCGAACCACACCAGCGTTCCAAGTTCGATGAACATCGACACCAGCACACCGCCCAGCATGATGTCGTTGGAGATGCCGAGGAACTTGCCGTAGGCCAACGCAAACGCCAGGAAGATGTACGACCCGCCGTTCTCGGCCACGCGCAGGCCCATTGCGGTAAAGACCTGGCGCGGATAGCGGCGGAACACTTCGACCGCCGGCATGCCGCGCTTGGCGGTCTTGGCCACCTGCACGAATTCTTCGCTTTCGGGGATGTGCTTGCGGATATACAAGCCCACCCCGAAGATCAGCACACTCAGGAGAAACGGCAAGCGCCAGCCCCAGCTCATGAAGGCGTCCTTCGGCAGCTGTTGCGCCAGCATGAAGACAGCCGACGACAGCACGAAGCCGCCCGCCACGCCCAGTTGGCTGAAGGAAGAGAAGTAGCCGCGGCGCTTGCCCCCGACCGCCTCGCTGATCAGCAGCACGCCTCCGCCCCATTCCCCGCCGGCCGCCGCGCCCTGCAGGATGCGCAACACCACCATCGCCACCGGCGCCCAGAAGCCGACCTGGTCATAGGTGGGCAGCAGCCCGATCAGGAAGGTGGCAGCCCCCATCAGGCCCAGGGTCCACTCCAGCGCCAGTTTGCGGCCGTACCGATCGCCGATATGGCCGAAGATCACGCCTCCCAGGGGCCGCGCGAGGAAACCGACCGCAAAGCCCGCAAAGGCGCCCATGGTACCCAGCAGCGGGTCGGTCCCCTTGGGAAAGAACAGTTCGCCGAACACCAGCGCCGCCGCCGTGCCGTAGATGAAGAAGTCATACCACTCCATCGCATTGCCCGCGACGGAGGCCATCACCACGCGCCGCGTACGCCTTCTATGCGCATCGTCGCCTGCGGCCGCCGCCGCACCCTTGTATGCCATCGTCATTGCCGCCCCTTGTCTGTTTGAATGGACCAATGGCGCTCAGCGCGCCACACGATAGCCGGCGGCGTCACGGTCCCAGGCGTCGCCGGTAATGCCCTCATCCCGCAAGTGGAACTTGCGGATCTTGCCGTTCTCGGTGCGCGGCAGATCCTCCAGCACGCGCAGGTAGCGCGGCACGGCAAAGTACGGCATGCGAGGCTGGCAGAAATCCAGCAAGGTCTCGGGCGGGACTGCCTGCCCGGCCTTGTAGACCAGCGCCGCCATCACCTCGTCCTCGGCCAACTCCGAACGCACCGCATAGACCGCCGCCGCTGCTACCGAGGGATGAGCCAGCAACACCTGCTCCACCTCATACGAGGAAATGTTCTCGCCGCGTCGGCGGATGGCGTCCTTCATGCGGTCCAGGAACCGGAAATAGCCGTCCGCGTCACGGACCACGCGGTCTCCCGTGTGGAACCAGAGATTGCGCCACGCCTGCACCGTCTTGTCGTCCATGCCGAAGTAGCCGGTGGCAATGGCGTATGGCATGCGCGCGCGCAGCAGCAATTCGCCCGGGGAGCCGTCCGGCACCATGGCGTCGTGTTCGTCGGCCACCATCGCGTCGAATTCAGGGGCGGCGCGTCCCATCGTGCCGGGGCGCTGTTCGGCAAGCGTGCCGCCCAGCGCAAAGTTGGTCTCGGTGGACCCATAGCCTTCCAGCAACGCAATGCCCGTGCGCTCTGCAAACGCCGCATGGAAACGTTCGGGAACGCCGGGCGCCAGCGCGATCCGCGCGCGGTGGCGCCGTTCGGCCGCCGCAGGCGTTTGCGCCAGCAGCATCGGCACCATCGCGCCCAACAGGTAGGTCACGGTAGCGTCCGTGGCCTCAAGCCGGTCGAAGTAACGGCTGGCCGAAAAGCGCTCGTCGCAGACGATGGTGGCGCCGGTGACCAGCGCCTGGAAGCAGGCATTCAGCGCATTGGTATGGAACAGCGGCAAGCTCGTGTAGAGCACGTCGCTTTCGGCGATCTCCAGGTTGCGCGCGGCAATCCTGCCCCACCAATAGAACTGCGCGTGCGGACAGCACACGCCTTTGGAAAGGCCCGACGTCCCCGAGGTGTACAGGATGGCCAGCGTATCGCCCGGCCCGATCTCGGCCGCTGCCGCCAGCGGGGCGTCCAGCAACGCGGGCGGCGGACACGCGTGAACCGGCAGCGGCGGCGCATCCGCATTCCCATCCAGCAACCAGATGCGGCTTAAATCCAAGGATTGCATGTCCAGCCCAGCCAACGCAGGGCACGATCCCGCATCGGCCACCAGCAATCTGCAGCCGCTGTTGGCCAGAATGTGTTGTAGCTGCATGCCTCGCGACGCCGTATTGATGGGCACGACGACGGCGCCCAGCCAGCCGCAGCCCAGCACGATGGACAGGAATTCATGCCGGTTGCCGGCCATCAGCCCGACCCGGTCGCCCCGGGCGACGCCGGCCGAGGCCAAACGCGCGGCCCAGGCCGCCGCATGCGCGGGCGCATCGCCATAACGCAGCGAGCCTCCTGGCGCCTGCACCCACGTGCGATCGCCCCAACGGGCGCCCTGCTCCAACAACAACGACGGCAGCGTCAACGCGTGCATGGCAATGCTTCCCCTATGGTGCGGCCTGCGGCAAGCGCTGCCCTAGCCTTGTGAAATTAGTCTAGGAATCAACTATTTATATGTCAAATTTATGGATATTATTTATCTTATAAATCAAGCTGATATAAGGGGCATGCATGGACTTCGATCTGAACCTCATGCGGGTTTTCCTGACCGTGCTGCATGAGCGCAGCGTCACGCGGGCCGCGCAGCGCCTGAACCTGACCCAGCCCGCCGTCAGCTACGCATTGGCGCGCCTGCGTGAAAAATTCGACGATCCTCTGTTCGCGCGCACGGCTTCCGGCATGCAGCCCACGCCGGTTGCGTTCGCGCTTGCCGAACCGATAGAGCGCGGCATGAACAGCTTCGCGGAAGCCGTCAACCTGCGGCAGCGCTTCGAGCCCACCAGCAGCGCCCGGCGCTTTCGGCTGTCCATGTCCGATATCGGCGAAATGGTGTTCCTGCCGGCGCTGATGGAACGGGTGCATGCCTTGGCGCCGCGCCTGCAAGTCGAGGTGTTGGAAATTCCGTTGGAACGCCTGCCGCAGGCGCTCAAAGAGGGCGAGGTCGACCTCGCGATCGGCAATCTGGCCGGGCTGGGCAGCGAAACCTGCCATGCCGAGCTGTTCAAAGAGCGCTACACCTGCATGGGCAGGCGCGGCCATCCGGTACTGTCGGCCGGGCTGACACGCAGCCAATACAAGCGCCTGGACCACATCCTGGTGGCCTCCCGCGCCAGCGCTCATCGCCTGCTGGACGACGTCCTGAGCGAGGCCGGCCTGCCACGCAGGCCCTATCTGACCTTGCCGCATTTTTCCGCCGCGGCCGAGATCGTGCGGCGCACCGATCTCACCATGACCTTGCCCCTGCGGGCAGCGATCTGGTTCAACCGGGACGACGCCTTTCAGATACGCCCGCTGCCCATCACCTTGCCCATGCTATCCGTAACCGTGCATTGGCACGCCCGCTTCGAAAGCGACCCCGGCACCGCCTGGCTGCGGCGCCTGGTGGTGGACACACTGGCGGATCCCGATCCTGCATGATGCCGGCGCGGACAGGATCCGCCCGCCATGGACGGCCTTGGCCTGTCGGTCAGCGGATCGCGGCGAGCATCAGGTCCAGATTCTGCACCGCAGCGCCCGACGCCCCCTTGCCCAGGTTGTCGAACACCGCAGTCAGCAGCACCTGTCCATGCTCCGCATTGCCGTAGACGGCCAGGCGCAAATCATTGGTCCCGTTCAGCGCCTGGGGGTCCAGATGCGTATGGGCCGCCGCATCCTGCGGAGCCACCACTTGCACGTGCGCGGCGCCCTCGTAATGCTGTTGCAGGCAGGCATGCAACCGCCGCATGTCGGCGCCCGGCGGCAGCAGACGCAGTTGCAATGGCACGGTAAGCACGATGCCCTGCCGATAGGCGCCATAGGCCGGCACGAACACCGGCCGCTGGGTCAGGCCCGCATGCCGTTCGATCTCCGGCGTGTGCTTGTGCGCCAGGCCCAAGCCGTACAGTTGCAGCGCAGGTCCGGCCCCGCGATCCGCGGCCTCGTAGGCGTCCACGGCGGCACGCCCGCCGCCCGAGTAGCCCGACACCGCGTGCACCACCACCGGATAATCGGCCGGCACCAATCCCGCCCGCACCAACGGACCGAGCAAGGCGACGGCGCCCGTGGGATAGCAACCCGGGTTGCTCACGCGCCGGGCCTGGGCGATCAAGCCGGCCTGCCCGGCATTCATCTCCGGAAAACCGTAGACCCAGCCCGGCGCCGTGCGATGGGCGGAACTGGCGTCGATCACGCGCACTTGCGGATTGACGACGGAAGCCGCGGCTTGGCGCGCCGGTTCGTCGGGCAGGCACAGGATGGCGATGTCGCAGCTGTTGATCGCCTGCGACCGGCGTTGCGGATCTTTGCGTTCGGCCGCGGGCAGCGTCAGCAGCCGCAGATCCGTGCGCCCATGCAGGCGTTCGTGGATCTGAAGCCCTGTCGTGCCCTGGTCGCCGTCGATGAAAACAAGAGGTTGAGTCATGGCGCGTACGTCCTGGATCAAGGGAACGCCGGAACCATCCCGGCGCAGGACTCCATCATCGGACGGGATCGTGGATAACAAAAGTCGAATATCATGATCGTTCAATTCAGTAATCCTGAACAATCTTCATGCGTGAAATCAGCCTGGACCGCTTGCGCACCCTGGTCGCCATCGCCGACCTGGGCTCGTTCGCCGATGCCGCCCGCGCCCTGCACCTGGCGCCGCCTACCGTCAGCCTGCACGTGGCCGACCTGGAGGAACGCATCGGCGCGCCCCTGCTCACACGCAAGCGCGGCCAGGTGCGGCCGACACCCATCGGCGAAACCCTGCTGGAGCGGGCGCGGCGCCTGCTTTCCGACGCCGACCAGGCGCTGGACGATGTGCAGCGGCAAGTGCAGGGGCTGGCCGGACGGGTCCGGCTGGGCGCATCCACGGGCGCCATCGCGCATCTGCTGCCCCAAGCGCTGGAAACGCTGGGGCGCAACCACCCCGGCATCGATGTGCAAGTGGCCGTGCTGACCTCCCAGGAAACCCTGTTGCGCCTGGCCGACGGCTCGCTGGACGTGGGTCTGGTGGCACTGCCTCAACCGCCACTGGAGGGGCTGGTGCTCCGGCCCTGGCGGCGCGATCCCGTGATGGCTTTCCTGCCCGCAGGCTGGAAGGCGCCCGCGCGCCTGACGCCGGCCTGGCTGGCCGAGCGCCCGCTGATCCTGAACGACGCCAGCACGCGCTTGTCGCGCCTGACCGCGGAATGGTTCGCGGCCGCCGGCCTGAATCCGCGCCCGCGCATCCAGCTGAACTACAACGACGCAATCAAGAGCCTGGTGGCCGCGGGTTACGGAGCGACGCTGCTGCCGCATGAGGCCACCGCGCCGCAGCCGGACCCCCGCATCGACATGCGCGCGCTACGGCCCGCGCTCTGGCGGCCGCTAGGCATCGCGCACCGCGCCGGAGATATCGAGCAAGCCACCCAGCATGTGCTGGACGTGTTGTGGGAACTGCGCGCATCACCGTCCCGGTGAGGGCGTGCGGCGGAAGTACGCGGTGCGCTGGCTCTCTTCGCGCAACCGCCGCGCGCGCGAACGGAACAGGTCCTTGCGTCCGACGATGCCCACCAACCGGCCGTTGGCCCGGTCCAGGATGGGCACGCGCCCCGCGCCAGACAAGGCCATGCGGTCGGCAAGCTGGCTGGCCAGTTCCTCCGGATGCCCAAAGATCAGCTCGCGGCCCTGCAAGGCTTCGCCCAGCGTGCGCGCGGACTGATCTTCGTCAAGCGCCCAGGCCAGCGAGTCGGCGCGCGTAACTTCCCCTACCACCGCGCCCTGGGCGTCCACCACCGGATAGCTGGTGTGCACCGGCTGCGCAGTCGTGAAATGCACGATGGCTTGCGCCACGGTCCAGTCGGCCGGCAGGGTTTGCACCGGCGTGGTCATGACCTGGCTGACGCGCAGCAGGTCGAAGGGATCCACGCGGTACTCACGGCTCACGTGGTGGCCGCGCCGCGCGATTTTTTCGGTGAGGATGGAACGCTTCAACAGCAGCACCGTGACCCCGTAAGCAAAGACGCAGGCAGCCAGTACCGGCAAGAGCGCGCCCATATCACCCGTCAGTTCCACCGCGAACAGCGTCGCGGTCAACGGCGCGCGCATGGTCCCGCCCATCATGGCCGCCATGCCCAGCAGCGCCCAGAAGCCCGCATCGGCCTGCGGCAGCAACGGCGTGGCCAAGGCGCCCAGCGCACCGCCAAAAATCAGCAGCGGCGCCAATACGCCGCCCGACGTGCCAGAGCCCAAGGCGACGGACCAGATAATGACCTTGACCACGAGAAGCAGCAGCACGCCCTGGAATGCCAGGTCCGCGGCCAGCAGATGGCGGATATTGTCGTACCCCACCCCCAGCGCCGCAGGCTCGATCAGCCCGCCTATGCCGATGACCAGGCCTCCGAAGGCCGGCCACCACATCCAATGCAGGGGCAGCTTTTCGAACAAGTCTTCCGCCGCGTAGACCATCGAAGTGAGCACGCCCGAACCCAGTCCGGCCAGCACGCCGACGGCGGCGCAGGCCAGCAGGTGCGCGGGCGTGAACGGCAGCGAACCCGAGTATGGGAATATCGGCCCCGCGTCCAACACGAAGGCGCGGGTGGCCGCCGCCACCAGCGCGGCCATCGCCACCGGCAGGAAGCTGCGCGGCTTCCATTCGAACAACAGCAGCTCGACCGCAAGCAGCACCGCCGCCAATGGCGTGGCGAAGATGGCCGTCATGCCCGCGGTGGCGCCCGCCACCAGCAGGGTCTTGCGCTCGCCGTCGTCCAGGTGGATGGTCTGCGCCAGCAGGGAGCCGATGGCGCCGCCCGTCATGATGATGGGACCCTCGGCGCCGAATGGGCCGCCCGTGCCTATCGACACCGCCGAGGAAACCGGCTTCAGCACTGCCACCTTGGGTTGGATGCGGCTCTTGCCGATCAAGATCGCTTCCATGGCTTCCGGAATGCCGTGGCCGCGGATCTTCTCCGAGCCATAGCGCGCCATCAGCCCGATTATGAGACAGCCGACCACCGGTATGGCCACCGAAGCCAGGCCCAGATCGCTCGCGGCAATGGGAGTATCCGCAAACGAGAACCGATGGTGATAGGCGAGATTGGTGCACAGCGCGATCAGGCGCAACAGCGCCCACGCGGCGCCCACGCTGGCCAGGCCGACGGGAATCGCCAGCCCCATGAGCAGGACGACGCGCTTGTCCGTGGTGAAGTCGCCCAGCCGCAGCGCGGCCCGGGCGGAGGAAGAAGTGGAAGACATGTACGAAGACGGGAAGAATTCCGCAGGGATTTGCGAAATGTCATTTATATCGTATCACGATATATATTAGAATCGGCCGGGTGAAACCGCTCCCGCCCCCTACTCAGTTATCCGCCACGGACTACGAGCTGCTGGCCGACTTCCGCTATGCGCTGCGCCGCTTTGCCGCATTCAGTGAAAACGCCGCAGCCGGCCTGGACCTGATGCCGCAACAGCACCAGGCCCTGCTCGCCATCAAGGGCACGCGCAAGAGCACGCCGGGCCGCCGAGGCCTGTACGTGGGAGAAATTGCCGAACGCCTGTTGATCCGCCCGCATACCGCCGCCGAACTGGTGGGCCGGCTGGCCCGCCTGGACCTGGTCAGCCGCGAAGGCGACCCCGAGGACGGCCGCCGCGTCGAGGTGGTGCTGACCGCCAAGGCGGAACGCATGCTGGAAGACCTGTCCGCGTCGCACTTGGAAGAATTGCGCGCCATGCGCCCGCTGTTGACGCGCCTGTTGACCCGCATCGGGGACGATCCCAGCCAGGATTGATCCTTCCTGGCCGCATAAGCTTATGCAGCGCAGCTTTGCCTCGCATGATAAATTGTCGCCCCGCGACATATTTTGGATGCGCGAGGAGATCGTTTTGGGTGTAGCAATCAAGCGCTGGCTGGGCTCGTTCGCGCCAGCGCCGGTGGGCGTCAACGGACGCGAGAAACTCTACGGCGTGCTGGGCGCGCTGCTCGGCCTGTTCTGCACGGAATGGGTGGGCCGCCACGCGCTGGGCGACGCCAGCCCCTGGTTCATCGCCCCGATGGGAGCGTCCGCCGTACTGCTGTTCGCCGCCCCCGCCAGTCCGCTGGCCCAGCCCTGGTCCATCATGGCGGGCAACCTGGTATCGGCCCTGATCGGCGTGTTCTGCGCCCAATTCATTCCCGTGCCCGGCGTAGCCGCCGCCGTTGCGGTCGCACTGGCCATCGGCGCCATGTTCTCCTTGCGTTGCCTGCATCCGCCCAGCGGCGCCGTGGCGCTGACGGCGGTGCTGGGCGGCCCCTCGGTCGCCAGCCTGGGCTATGGTTTCGCGCTCTGGCCGGTGGCGCTGAACTCCGCCATCCTGCTGTGCATCGCCGTGGTCTTCAATGGCGCGCTCAAGCGCAACTATCCGCGCCGCCACGCCGACCCCGCCGTGGGCCACCACACACGAGACCTGGCGCCCAGCGCCCGCCTGGGCTTTAGCCTGGCCGACCTGGACGACGCGCTGACGCAGCGCGGCGAACTGCTGGACATCAGCAAGGAAGACCTGGAAGAAATCGTGCTGGCCGCGGAAATGCGCGCCAGCGTGCGCCGCTTCGGCGACGTGCGTTGCGCCGACATCATGTCGCGCGACGTGGTGACGGTGCAGGCACAGGACCCGCTCGACTATGCCGTCCGCCTGTTCGACAAGCACCGCTTGCAGGCGCTGCCGGTGCTGGATTCCGCCGGCGGCTATGCCGGCATGATCAGCCAGGGCGACGTACTGGCGCGCAGGACCCGGCTGACGGCGGTCGCGCCCGACGCCAGCGCCGCGGCGGATCTGCTGGTGGCCGACTGCATGCGTAGTGAAGTGCCCTTCGCCACCCCGGGCCTGCCCGTCATTGAACTGGCCCGCCCCATGTCGGACAGCCTGCATTGCGTGCCGGTGCTGGACGAGTCTCGCCATCTGGTCGGGCTGGTCACGCAATCGGACCTGGTGGCGGCGCTCTATCAGATCGCGGTAGCGGCCAGTTCGCCTGCGGGGACGCCGGACGCCCAGCGGCTGGCCGCCTGAGCCCCCCTCCGTAGCCCTACGGATTCCTGCCCGGTTCGGCCGCAAGGCATAATTTCACGCGTGAATCCCTTATCGCGCGCACGCGCCTTCTTCTGTTGGCTGGTCCTGTTCGCCCTGGGCGCCTTCTGGATCGGGCGGCAGGACTACGTAGACCAGTACGATCGCTTCACCCAGAGCACCAGCGTGGCGCAGCGCATGCTGAGCCAGAAAACGGTGCAGCATGAAGCCGTGCTGGCCACGCTGGCCGCCCTATCCCATCCCCCTGCTCCGGAACGCCTTTACCCCAGTCTGCGGCCGGCAATGCCGCAACTGCTGGGGCTGGGCTATCTGCCTGGCGGGGCCTGGTCCGGCAGCCTGCCGGAGCCGGCGGGTCTGGCGTCCGCCGTCGAACGGGCGCGTGCCTTGGCCCGGCCGGTGACGCTGCCGGTGGACAACGCCCGCTACTGGCTGGTGGCGCCTTCCGGCTGGAGTCTGCTGCTGGACGCCAGCCAGCTCGTTCCCGCGGGCGACTTCCCCCCCGGGCTGGCCACGCTGACCCTGACCGTAGGCCAGACGCCCCTGACCCTGCTGGACAAGCAGCCCAATACCGGCGCGCCTGGCTGGCCGCTGGCCCTCCAAAAGCCACTGGGCGCTGCCAGCCAGCCCTTCCAGATGCGCAGCACCCGCAAGCTGACACCGGACGCCTGGCCCTGGCCCACCTGGCTGGCCTGGGGCCTGGCCAGCGCGCTCCTGGTTGCCGGCGCCGCTGCCTGGCAACGTTCGCGCGCGCAGGCCCGCCGCCAACAGGAGCAACTGCGCCTGGGCGCCATGGCTCGCTTGAGCACGCTGGGTGAAATGGCCGCGGGCATCGCCCACGAGCTGAACCAGCCACTGACCGCCATCCTGGCCCAGACCCGCGCTGCCGAACGGCTGCTGGATGACGACGAGGAGAGGCCCGCCGTACGCCATGCGCTATTGGCGAGCGCCGAGCAGGCCAAGCGCGCCGCGGACATCATCAGCCGCATGCGCGCGCTGGTGCAGCCCAGCTCGCCCGCCCGGCGCGTAGCGCTGGACCCCGATGCGCTGGTGGCTTCGTTGCGCTTCCTGCGCGAACCGGAACTGGCCCGGCAAGGCATACGGCTGAGCTGGCACAACGCCACTCCCGGCGTCCGCCCGCTGGGCGACCGCGTCGCGCTGGAGCAGATCCTGCACAACCTGGTGCAGAACGCCGCCGACGCCCTGGCAGACGTCTCCGGTCCGCGCCAGATCTCGCTGGAGGGCCGCGCGGATGGCGACACCTACCTGTTCAGCGTCAGCGATACCGGCCCCGGCATTGCCGCCGACGCGCTGCCCCGGCTGTTCGCTCCCTTCTACACCACGCGGCCGCAGGGCATGGGCCTGGGACTGGCGCTGTGCGACACGCTGGCCGGCTCAATGGACGGCCGCATCGCCGCGCGCAATCTCAGCCCGGCCGGCGCCTGCTTCACGGTCAGCCTGCCACGGGCGGGCGCCGCCGCATGACTACGCAGGAATCTCTTATGCTCGAACAATCCCCGCTGGTCTATCTGGTCGACGACGACGACGCCGTGCGCGACGGCTTGGCGCTGCTCCTGCGCAGCGTCGGCCTGCGCAGCGAAGGTTTTGGCGACCCCCAGGTATTTCTGGCTGCATTACCTCCGCAGTCCATCGGTTGCGTCGTGCTGGACATCCGCATGCCGGGCATCAGCGGGCTGGACGTGCTGAGCCGCCTGGCGGAGCACTCGGACCTGCCGGTGGTCATGTTGACCGGCCACGCCAATGTGGACCTGTGCCGCCGCGCCTTCAAGGGCGGCGCCATGGAGTTCCTGCAAAAGCCGGTAGACGACGATGTCTTCCTGGACGCCGTGCAGGCGGCCGTGCGCACCCACATCGCCAGCCGCGAAAAGCTTGCGGTCACCCAAGCCGCGCAGGAGCGCCTGGACAGGCTCTCCGGCCGTGAGCGCGACGTGCTGGAGCGCATCGTCCTGGGCCTGAGCAACAAAGAAATCGCGCGCGAATTCGACCTGTCTCCCCGTACCGTCGAAACCTACCGCGCCAATGTGTTCGCCAAGCTGGAAGCCGTAAACCTGGCCGGACTGATCCGCGAATACGCCGGCCTGCTGGATCCCGCCCCCTGATCCGCCGGCCGCCTCCGTAGCGCTACGGAGGCCCCAGCGTAGCCGACCGAATACCGCGGATCGGCCCCCGTCTTTAATCTGTCTGCTCCTGTCATCGACTTCACAAAGGACACAGACATGTCGCCCAAATTCATCGCCCTCGCCACGCTGTTCGCCTGCGCCGGCGCCGCCAACGCCGCCGTGCTCAACGAAAGCAACCTGTCCATGGCCGACGCGCAGAAGTTGGCGACCGCCACCGTCGCCGCCTGCCAGGCCAAAGGCTACAACGTCAGCGCTTCGGTCGTGGACCGCGCCGGCCTGCTCAAGGCTTTCGCCCGTTCCGACAATGCCGGCCCGCACACCATCGAAGCCAGCCGCGCGAAGGCGTTCACCGCTGCATCGGCCAAGACCCCCACGCTGACCATGCTGGAAAACGTCCAGAAGAACCCCGCGGCGGCCACCCTGACGGACATTCCGGGTTTCCTGGTGCTGGGCGGCGGCGTACCGGTCAAGGCCGGCTCGGCCGTGATCGGCGCCATCGGCGTGGCCGGCGCGCCGGGAGGCAACCTGGACGCGCAATGCGCCGACACCGCTTTGCAAGAAAACGCCGCGCTGTTCAAGTAAGCGCCGGCCGGACAGGGCGGCGCATTTGCCGCGCCGGCGGCATCGCGGTAGCCTTGGGGCGCCATGCCCCAGCCGCCCTCCCAGTCCCTGCTCGACGCCACGCTGCGCCGGACCGCCCGGCGCTACAGCGTGCCGGCCATCTCCCGTATTCCCACCGAGGGCGCCTCGCCCGCGACCGCGCTGGCTGTCGCCATCGAACGGGCCCGCCTGTCGCTCGAAGCCGGCGGCATGCCACCGCCCGCGCTCAAGCACGCGTTTCTCGACGCCCTTGAGCGCCTGATCCGCGACGCCCTGCGCGAACCGGACGGCGATCCGGTGTTCCAGGCCATGCTGCTGCGGCATCGCCTTGCGTCCGTGCGCGAGTACGCTTCCCTGTCCGCCCGCGCCGCCCAGGATCGACGGGAGATCATCGCCGCCGCCAACGCTATAGCCCATCCCGCCAAGGTGGAGCGCATGCCCGCCGGCCCGGCTCGCGAAGCAATGGCAGCCCTGCACGCGGCAGCGGTGTCCGAATCATGGACGACGTTGCCCGCCGCAGCGCGCCATCTGCTCGCCCTGAGCTCGGCCACCGGCCAGCCGTCCGCCGCGGCGGCGCTGGACAGACTGCCCGCCAGCCCCGCCCTCGAACGTTTGCGGCGCCTGGACGAACTGGCCGCCGAGGACGAAGTTCGCCGCTACCGCGCGCTTTGGGAGCAGCAAGGCCCGCGTCCCGGCAGCGCCGGCGCCCTGGCCGAGGGCAACGCGTCGCGGCGGCGCGGCGACGCCGTCGAGGCGCTGGCCCTGCAGGCGCTGCAAGCCCTGGCCCGCCGGCTCAACGACGCGGAAGGCCGGCAGGCCTACCAGGCCGTGTCCTCGATGCGTGTTCCGCCAACCATCCCCGCCAACGCCGAACGAGCCAAGAGTGAATGGGATGCCGCCTTGTTGCGCCGCTGCGCGGACGAAAACGCGCCGCCCGCCTGGGACCTCTGCCTGCTGCTGGAAGCCAAGGCTTCGGCCGACGCCGCCGCCACCGACTTCCCGCGCTTGCTGCGTGGGCTGCGCCTGCTGGCGCACGCAGATCCCCAGACGGATTACGCATTCAGCACTCGCCAGGGCCGGTTTGCCTTGCGCGGCGCGTCGCTGCGCGGGCTGCCCGTCGACGGCCCGCGGCTCGACGCGACCGTGCTTTACTTCTGCGACGGCCCGGCCGAATCCATCCCGCGCCTGCTCAGCGCCGCCAGCCGCATGCAGCTGCTCTCCGCGCCGCCCAGCCTGGAATACGCCAGCCGCGCGGCGCAAGACCAGAACGCCGCCCAGGCTCTCGCGCCCGTCTGGCAACTGCTGCTGGAGTCGCCGCAGTGGGCAAGCGTGCTGCACCAATACCCGACGCTGTGCCAGGCGCGCGAGCTGATGGTGCACGCCGACGACCTGACGGACGCGATCAACGCCATCGCGGCTTGACGCAGGCGCCGACCGCAGGCAGTCGGCCAATTGACCAGGCACTTCAGGCCTGCCCGATCAGCCGGATATCCTTGCTGCCGTCCCGCTCCAGTTGCTCCACCAGGCCGAGTTCCCAATCCAGGTACTCGCGAAAGCCTTGGTCCCGCGCAGCCAGGTCGTCGAACAGATAGGGGCTGATGCTTTGGTCGTCGTCCGCGGTCAGCACGCCTGCCGCGCCGCGGGACAGCTCCAGGCCCTGCGCCGCCCAGGCGCGCGTGCCGCCCAGCAGATAGCGCACCGGCCGTTGGCTGCGCCACGCCAGTTCGGCGGCGACCACGCTCGCCAATATGCCGTCGGCGGAGGTCAGCACGATGGTCAGCTCCGGGTTTTCAGGCAGGAACTCGCTCAGGCGATCGGGCACGGCGTAGCGGGAACCGGGTACGTGACCGCGCTCATACGCTAGCCGCGAATCCACATCGAACAGCACGGCCGCGCCGTCCTCCAACGCGGATCGCAGCGCATCCGGCCGCAGCCCGGGCACGTCGGGGCGATACCGCAACACCCGGCGCGGTTCGGGTCCGCTTTGCCGCGCAGCCAAGGCGGGCGGCTGATACCGGTACACCTCCACCGCGCCCAACTGCGCCAACCAGGCGCCAGTGGTCAAGGCCCGCACCCCGTCCCAGTCCGCCAGCACCACCCGGGCGCGGCGCGTGGCCAGGTACTCGTCCGTGGCCTGCACCAACTGGCCGCCCGGCGCCCAGCGCCAGCCCTCCAGATGGCCGGCCTCGTATTCCTCCCGGGTGCGCACGTCGAATTTATAGAGCGTGCGCGCGCCCTGCTCCGCTTCGAATGCCCGCAGCGTGGCGCTGTCGATATGCGCGATGCCCGCGCGGCGCGCCACGCCCTCCGCCCGCTGGCGGGCCGCGGCCTGCGTCTGCTCCGCCGGCTCTGGCAGCGTGGCGCGCCGTCCATAGGCCAGGTCGCGGCCCGACAGCAGCCACTCCATGGTGCCGTTGCGCAGGGACGCGACGCGATTGGGTATGCCCGCGTCGATCAGCGTCTGCGCGCCGACGATGCTGCGGGTACGTCCGGCGCAGTTCACCACGACAAAGGTGTTGGGATCGGGCGCCAGCTCGCCGATGCGGTACACCAGCTCCGCGCCGGGCAGGCTGTGGGCGAAAGGCAGGGTGAAGTTCTGGAATTCCTCGGGCGTGCGACTGTCGACCACGACGATGTCCTCGCCGCGCGCCACCCGCTCGTCCAGTTCGTCCACGTCTATCCAGGGTGTGCGCTTTTCGTGCTCGATGACTTCACCGAATGCCTTGCTGGGCACATTGGTCCCCGAGAACAGTTCCCGCCCCTCCCGTTCCCAGGCGTCGGTGCCGCCCGTCAGCACCGAAATGTCCGTCCAGCCCAGCCGCGCCAACTTCGCCGCGGCCTGGTGCGCCAGCGTCTCATCATCGTCCACCAGCACGACGTGGGTATCGCGCCGTGGCACCAGCCGGTCGGCCAGCAGCTCCAGCCGCCACAAGGGCGCGGGCACGGCATGCAAGAGGTGGCGCCGGGCATGGCGGCCGGCTTCGCGCACGTCCAGCACCGCGATCTCGGCTGCACCGCGCAGTTCATCCTGCAAGGCCTGGCCCGAAATGCGCGCGTGATAGATCGCGGCGGGCGGTGAAAACCTGCGGTAGGTGCCCCCCGCCGTGCTTTCGAACACGACACGGCCATGCAGGCGATCAAGCGCCAGCCCATAGAAGTGCAAATGCGCGCCCGGCTGATCCCCCACCAGCTCGATGGTGTGCACGTCCTGCGGCCCCAGCACAATGGAGCTGCCCGGCTGCACGTCCACGCGCCCTACGTGAGTCAGCACGTCGCGCAACGGGTCCGCGCTGCGTTCACGCGCATACACCTCGTTGCGCTCATTGCCGTGCACGCCGGCAATGATGGCCCAGGTCGTATGGTCGTGCGGCGGTTGCGCCTTGCCCGGCGCGCCCAGGGAAAGGTATAGCGCGTAGCCGCCGTCCAGGTCTTCGGACAGCCGGTAGATGGCGGTCGGCCTGCCCGGCACCACCGCGAACGCGTCTTCCGGAAAGAGCTCGCGGCGCCTTCCCAAGGCCTCCAGCAATGTTGCGACCTCCGCCAGCTGCGCGCGCGTGGCGCTGGCCGCGTCAGGCGCGAGCCTGCGCGCCTGCGCGATGAATTCCCGCACGGCCTGCGCCCGTTCGGCGTGAATGTGCGCTGCCGCGGACGGATGAATAGATGTGCTCATGTGCTGACCCGATATCCAAGGAGAAGAAAGGATCAGCCTACGTGCGCCAGGTTTCGGCGGGAACGAAGGGATGCAACTATGGATATGCGCCGAGCGGTGGTTCGCCTGCGGCTTGCGCTTCAGGCTTCGCCTTTCAACTCGCGCTCCACGATTTCACGGGTCAGCGTGGGGACGAACATCTCCACGAAATGAAACGCGTAGCCCCGCAGCCATGCGCCACGACGTATCGCCAGCCGCGTCAGGTTGATCTCGAACAGATGGCGCGCGTCGATGGCGCGCAGGCGCGTGTCGCGTTCGGCGTCCCAAGCCACCGAGGCGACGATACCGACCCCCAGCTCCAGTTCCACATAGGTTTTGATCACGTCCGCGTCCATCGCCGTCATGACGATATCCGGGGTGATGCCCGCCCGCGCGAAGGCCTCGTCGATATGCGCCCGGCCGGTGTAGCCGCGTCCGTATGTGATGATGGGATAGCGCGAAAGCTGTGACAGGCTGACACCGTCCTCCTGGCGCTCCAGCGGATGGCCACGAGGCACGATGATGCTGTGGCTCCAGCGGTAGCACGGCAGGTTTACCAGCCCCGGATAGTCGGCCACGGCTTCCGTGGCCACGCCAATATCGGCTTCGCCTTCCAGCAGCATTTCGGACACCTGCTTGGGCGAACCCTGGTGCAGATGCAGTACCACCTCGGGATAGCGTTCGCGGAACTCCTTGATGACGGGAGGCAAGGCGTAGCGCGCCTGCGAATGGGTCGCCGCGATGGACAACACACCGCTGCGGCTGTCGGCATACTCCGCGCCAGCGTGGCGGATGTTGTCCGCGCATTGCAGGATCTGCTCGACCAGGGGCAGGATCAGTTCGCCGGGCGGAGTCAAGCCGATAAGCCGCTTGCCCGAGCGCACGAAGATGTCCACGCCCACCTCTTCCTCGAGCTCGCGGATCTGGCGGCTGACCCCGGGTTGAGAGGTATGCAGGCTCTCGGAAACGTCCGTCAGGTTGAAGTCCTGCCGCACGGCTTCGCGCACGGAGCGCAATTGCTGGAAGTTCATTGCGCGCCTCAGCCCAGGAAAGCCAGCTGATTGCCGGAGGGGTCTTTCACGTACATCACGCGCGGCTCGGCATTGGGCAAGGAACACACAGGATGGTGCCCCGCCCGCCGCAGGCGCGCCAGGATGTCGTCATAGGCGCGGGTCCTGAGGGCGAGGTAGTCGGGCTTCACTTCACGGCTGACCTCTTCCACCGGCGACAGCGACAAGGTCGCTTCGCCCAGCGCGAACAACAAGCGCTGGCCTCCGGTGCCGGCCACCTCGTCCAGGCCGATGATATGCCGATAGAACTCGCGTACCGCCTCCTGCCGTTGAGCAAGAAAAGGAAGCTGCACCGATCCGATGGAAACAATAGTAGACATGCCCTGCCGCCAATCATGGAACAAGGCAAATTCTAGTGGCCGCGGGTACTGACGGACAAAGAGGTAAACGTTGCTTCTACATAGCCGGAAACCCTAAAGAAAACCGCTCATTTGCATATGCATCAGGCGCTGCGCCGCAAGGCCTCGCGCGTGGCCGCGAACGCGCGTTCCATGTCACCGATCAGATCCAGCGGACTTTCCAGGCCTATGTGCAGCCGCACTACGGACGACGCGGGCAGGCCATCCCGCCAATAGCGATGCTCGGCCAGGCGTTCCGGCGCGGCCTCGAGTGCCAGGCTTTCGTAGCCGCCCCAGGAGGCGCCGATGGAGAAATAGCGCAAGGCATCAATGAAACGCGAGGCAGCCGACGCATCGGGATGACGGAATGCGAACGACACCAGGCCGCTGGCGCCGCTGAAGTCCCGCCGCCACACCGCGTGGCCGGGGTCTTGCGCCAGCGCGGGGTAATAGACGTTTGCCACATCGTCGTGCCGCGCAAGGTATTCAGCCACGGCCAGCGCGTTTTCACAATGCCGGGCCAGCCGCACATCCAGCGTGCGCAGGCCGCGCAAGGTCAGATAGGCATCATCCGCCCCCACCGACAGGCCTAGCGCGTCGTGGGTCGCGCCCAAGCGCGCGGCCAATTCAGCGCTGTCCACGGTCACCACGCCCATCATCACGTCGGAATGGCCCGCCAGGTACTTGGTCGCCGCCTGGATGGACAGGTGCGCGCCCAGGGCAAGCGGCTGATAGTAGAGACCACCGCTCCAGGTATTGTCCGCCGCCACCAGCACGCCGTGGCGCCGCGCGACCGCAGCCAACGCCGGCAGGTCCTGCACTTCGTACAAGAGCGAGCTGGGCGATTCCAGATACAGCAGGCGCGTATTCGGACGGATAAGCGGCTCCAGGGCGTCCCGCGTGGCGGAGAAGTACTCCACCTCTATCCCGTAGCGCTGCAGCAGCGCGCGATCCACCTTGCGCACCGGCGAATAGACGCTGTCGGCCACCAGCGCGTGTTCGCCCGGCGCCAACGTCGCCAGCAACACCAGCACGATGGCGGACAGGCCTGAGGGCGCCAGCACCGTCCGGTAGCCTCCCTCAAGCGATGCCACTGCCTCTTCCAACGCTTGATGAGTGTCCAGCCCGTGGCGGCCATAGGTGGCTATCCGCTCGCCGGCAGCGCGCTGCCGGCCCAGGGCAGCCTGCGTAGCCGTATCCGCAAAGCGCACGGTACTGGTACGTACCACCGGCACATTCACCGGTCCCGAGCCCTGAGTCAGTTCAGGCAAGCCGGCATGCACCAGCCGGGTCTGGATGCGGGCATCTGACAGGCTCATGAGCGCGCCTCCGGATATACAGGCACAAGGTATGCAAAAGTCATGCGCAACTCCATCAAGGTTCACACCGCCAGGCGCAGCGGATCGATATGCAAATAGGTCTGTATGGGATCGGGCGCGGCATCGCGCAGCGGCGTTGCACCGATCGCGCGTTGCAGGAAAGCGCGCGTGCGTTCACTGGAGGGGGCCCCGAACAGCCGCGCCGGCGGCCCTGACTCCACGATGCGGCCGGCCTCCGTGAAGTACACGACGTCGCTGATCTCTTCCGCAAAGCGCATTTCGTGTGTCACCAACACGCAGGTCAGACCGTCCTGCACCAACTCACGGATCACCGTCAGGACTTCCCCTACCATTTCCGGGTCCAGCGCCGACGTCACTTCATCGAACAGAATCAGCTCGGGCCGCAGCGCCAGCGCGCGCGCGATCGCGACGCGCTGCTGCTGGCCGCCCGACAACTCGCCGGGATAGGCGTGTTGCTTGTGCTCCATCCGCACCTTGGCCAGCAACTCGCGAGCCCGCGCCTCGGCTTCGGCCCGAGGCAGCCCGCCCACTTTGATGGGCGAGATTGTCAGGTTCTCCAGCACGCTCAAGTGCGGGAACAGGTTGTACTGCTGGAACACAAAGCCCACGCGCTTGCGCAACGCGATAAGTTCGGACTCGGTCTTCAGGGCATCGACGCGCACTCCGCCCACCTGGATCCGCCCGCGTTGCGGGCGCAATAGTCCCGTCATGCAGCGCAGGATGGTGGACTTGCCGGAGCCCGAAGGTCCGATGATGGACACCGCCTGGCCCTGCTTGACTTCGACGTCTATGCCCTTGAGCACCTCGGTCTGGCCAAACGCCAGATGCACGTCATGCAGGCTGACTAGCGATGTCTCGGCCGCGGAAGGGAAAGCGGCGGCGCGCGCCTCGAATTCAATAATGCTCATGGCGTCGTTCCAGATACCGCGTCCAGCGCGCGATGGGATAGCAATAGGCGAAGAAAAGCGCCAATAGCGTGAAATAGACCAATATCGTGAAATCGGTGCGCGACACGGTATTGCTGGCTACCGTGGCGGCATCGACCAGGTCGTGCACGCCCACCAGCGAGGCCAGCGACGTGCTCATGGTGATGCTGGCATACAGGTTCATCCAGGACGGCAGCATCCGCCGCAGGCACTGCGGCAGGACGATCATCCGGAAGATCTGCGCGCGCCGAAACGCCAGGGATTGGGCCGCCTCCCATTGGGCGCTGGGAATGGACTGGATCGCGCCCCGGAAGATTTCCGCCACATTCGCGCTGGCTGGCAGCCCGAGGCCGATGACCACCTTGAGCCAGTCGGGAAATGGCAGCCGCCATCCTCCCAGCGCCAATTCGAAGGGAAACACATAGGTGGTGAAGTAAACCAGCACGAGGATGGGCGCATTGCGAAACAGCAACACGTAGGCGCGCGTCAATCGACGCAACAACGGCGATGGCGACAGCGAAACCGCGCCTACCACCAAGCCAGCCAGCGTGCCCAGCGCCATCGCCAGCACGCTGATCTGGATGTTCATCGCCAAGCCCCGCAACAAGGCCGGCCACCAATGCCACAACGCCAGCACGGCGGCGGGCGCCGTCCCCGTGGCCGCCCAGGCCAGGTTCAGCGCCGCCAGCGCCAACAGCAGCGCAAGCCAGGGATCGCGCAACACCGCCGGCAGCCAAAGGCCCGTTGCCCCAGACCGGCGCGTCGGCAAGACGAGATCATTGGCCATAGCCAGGCATCCTCAAGCGTTCTTCCAGCCATTTCCCGACCAAGCCGACCAACCAGGTCAGCAGACCGAAATACAGCAGGATGAGCAGCAATAGTTCCAGCACGTTGTCGCGGTAGGACCAGATCATGATGGACTCATAGGTCACGTCGCCCACTGCGATGGCCGAGGCGATGGCGGTCATCTTCACCAGGTCCACCAGGTTATTGACCAGTGCCGGCAGCGCAAAGCGCACGGCCAGCGGCAACTGCACCTGCGTCAGTATCTGGCGGCGCGAGAACGCCAGCGAGCGCGCCGCTTCCATCGTTACCTCGGGCACCGCTTCGATCCCCGCGCGCAGCGCCTCTGCGTGGAATACCCCTTTGTGCAGCGCCACCACGATCACGACCCACGCGAACGGCGCTATCGGACTGCCGCCGCCCAGCTTTTGCGTGATCAGCATGTTCAGCACCAGGAAGGCGCAGTACAGCTGAACCAGCGTGGGCGTATTGCGAGTGACTTCCACGAACGCTTGCAGCGGCCTGGCCAGCCAGGCTCTGCCACTGGTCAGGCCCGCTGCGATGAGAACGCCGAACAACAGGCTGACCGGGATGGTCCATGCACACAGTTGCAGCGTTACCCATAGCCCCCGGCCAAACGCGGACAACTCGCCCGCGTCTAGCACAAAGCCATAGTTCAGGCCCAGCGGCTTGAAAAAGCCGACCCAGGCTTGCAATGCCGATTCGAACATGCCCGCGCCCGCCTCAGCTTCCCTGCTTGTACTTCGCGTTCAGCTCCTGCAGCAGCGGCTGCGGCGGAGCGATGCCCAGGCGCTTTTCCGTTGCGATCAGCCAGCCCGTGCGATGCCAGTCCTGGATCACCTTGTCCACGGCGGCGATGGTGTCCGTCTCGCCCTTGCGCGTCCAGACCACTGAGTTCGCGGGCAGCACTTCCGAGGCGATGGGCGCGTGATAGTCCTTCCATTCGGGATTGCTGCGCAGCAAGGGCTGGATCAGCGTCGAGTCATGCACCGCCGCCACGCACTGGCCGCCGCGCAGCGCCAGCAGCGAATCCGAAGAGCTCTTGTAGCCCTTGACCACCGCACCGTAGTCGGCCGACAAAGGCCGCGCAAAACTGCTGCCTTGCGACACGCACACGGGCTTGCCTCGCAAGTCCTCCCATTTGGCGATACCGCTGGTCTTCAGCGTGGCGGCCGTGCCTCCCACGCGGAAGAATGGGGTCGGCGCGTAACCCAGTATCTCGGCGCGCTCGGGGTTGAGCTCCATGGATGCGATCAGCAGATCGACCTTGCCCGAAATCAGGAACTGCGTGCGCGTGGCGGTCTGCACCTGCACCAATTCCGCTTTCACGCCCAAGCCCTTGGCCAGCTCACGCGCCAGTTCGGGATTCCAACCCACCAATTGTTGCGTGGCGGGATCCAGCGAGCCGAACACGCCGCCATTGGCCAGCACGCCTATGGTGACCGTGCCTCGTTCCTTGACCTTGTCCAGGGTGGCGTCGGCCTGCGCCGCTGCGGCGGCCAAGGCCAGCGCGAGGGTGATTGCGATGCGGGCGCGGCCCGGTGTATTGCGAGTTGCCATGTCTTTATCGATAAGTGTGCATTGAACGGACCTCCATGCTGCGTGCCGGCGCAGTCCAGGACAAAGAAGACTTTCAGATATGAATATGCGAACGGACGCCACGCCCGCGCGCCACCAGAAAACAAATATCCACATGCGAATTCAATCGTTCTGGCAGCCGCCCGCATCGGCCAGACTGCCCGTCTCCGTCAAGCAAAATCAGGAAACGCGATGTCCATACCCTCAGTCACCGGACTGGACCACTACATCATCCGGGTGCATGATCTTCAGGCCGCCACCGAGCAATACCAGCAGTTGGGCTTCTCTCTGGCGCCGCAGGGCCGGCACCATCGCGGCACGCGCAACCAGACCCTGATCCTGGACGCCAACTACCTGGAGCTGCTGGCCTTCCCGCCCGAGTTGCGGGACCAGTCCCGCTTCGCCGGCTTCGATGACGCCTACGAGGGCCCGGTGTCGGTCGCGCTGCAAACCACCGATAGCAGCGCCGTGCACGCCGAGCTTGCCCGCCTGGGCATAGACGCCGAGCCGCCTCAGCGCGGCGGCCGGCCCGTGCACCTGCCAGAAGGCAGCGAAGACGCCGCCTGGAACAACACCCAGTTTCCGGCCGGTCTTTTCGCCGTGCCCGACTTCTTCACCTGCGGCCATCTCACGCGCCATCTTGTGTACCGCCCCGAATGGCAGGATCACGCCAACGGCGCGCGCCGCATCGAAGCCCTGATCGCCGTGCACCCGGACCCGCGCACCCTCCGTCCCGCCTACGAGCGCGTCCTCGGGGCCATCGCGATCAGCGAGCTGCCTGACAACGGCCTGCAAGTGCGGCGCGGCAGCCTGCGCATCGACTTCCTCACGCCCGCAGCCTTCGAGCAGCGCTTCCCGCACGTGCGCGTGCCTGTCGGTCTGCCCGCCAGCAGCCAGGGCGGCTGGTTTGCCGGGTCCATCATCGGCGTGCGCGACATCCAGCAGACGCGGGCCTGGTTCGACGCCAGGAAGGTCCCTTTCCGCGCCAATGCGCAAGGCGAACTGGCGGTGGCGCCCGAGCATGCCGCCGGCGCGCTTCAAGTCTTTGTGCAGGAGGCATGATGGGCCAGCCCCTGCCAGACTACTGGTCCTGCTTTTCCGCCGACTATGCAGCGGCGCGCGCAGCCTTCGTCGCGGCGGCCGCCGCGCGCGGCGCAGCGCTGTCACGCCATGAGCATCCCACGGCCAAGGATCCGCAAGGCCGGCCGCTGACGGTGGACGTCGCGGTGCTGGGGCGACCTGACGCCGCCCGAACCCACCTGGCTATCAGCGGCACGCATGGTCTGGAAGGCGCTGCCGGTTCGGCCGTGCAGCTGGCGTGGCTACAGGTGGATGGCGGCCTGCCGCTGCCGGACGACGTCAACGTGGTGCTGGTGCACGCGTTGAACCCCTATGGCTACGCCCATGACACACGCACCACCGAAAACAATGTCGACCTGAACCGCAACTTCATCGATCACACCCAGCCGGCGCCGGCCAATCCGCATTACGCCACCCTGCACCCGCACCTGATTCCACGGCACTGGACCGAAGCCGAACTGGAAGCCGGTGCGCAGGCGCTGGAACGCTTTCGCCAGGAACACGGCGCGGACGCGCTCTTCAACGTGACGGCCAGCGGCCAGTACACGCATCCGGACGGCTTGGTCTACGGCGGCCTCGGGCCCGAATGGTCCAACCGCACGCTGCGCCGCATCGTCGACGAACACCTGGGCGCTAGCGAGCGGGTGGCGTTCATCGACTGGCATACCGGCATCGGCGAGTATGGCGAGCCCTTCTTTCTGTGCTTCAACCCCGACGGCAGCGCGGAACAGGCACAGGCCGCCACATGGTGGGGCGCGGACCGCGTGCTTGGGCAGCGCCCGCACGGCCTGGCCCGGCCCGACTACCAGGGGCTGGTGTTCCGCGGCGTGCAGCAAGCGCTCGGCGATCGACCGCTGGCGGGAGCCGTCGTCGAATTCGGCACCCGCGGGCCGCAGATGCGTCCGGCCTTGCGGCTGGACCAATGGCTGCGCTTCCAGGCCTGCGCAGCCCCCGATGCCGCGCGCGACGCCCAACTGCGCGCCGACCTGATCGATGCGTTCGTCCCTGTTTCCAGCGTCTGGCGCCGCAATGTCGTGGCCCACGGCCTGCAGATCACGCGCCAGGCGATAAGCGGCCTGGCGGCGTGGTGATTCCATTCTCTACCCCAACCTCAATACACCCATGAAAGCCATTGTTTTGCGTGAACACGGCGGCACCGACAAGCTGCGCCTGGAAATCGAATTCCCCGATCCCGTCGCCGGTCCCGATGACGTAGTCATCCGCGTCCAGGCCTCCTCATTGAACTATCACGACGTGTTTACGCGCCGCGGCATGCCCGGCATCAAGCTGCCCTTTCCCGTAATCATCGGCCTGGACGTGGCGGGAATCGTGGAACAGACGGGCGCCAACGTGCGCGACTGGAAGCCGGGTGATCGTGTCCTCGTCGACCCGATAGATCGCGTCGACGGCGGACTGGTGGGCGAGACCATCCACGGCGGCCTGGCCGAACTGTGCCGCGTGCCGGCACACCAGCTGCTGCGCCTGCCCGACGAAGTGAGCTTCGACCAGGCGGCCGCGCTGCCCGTGGCCTACGGCACCGCCCTGCGCATGATGAACCGGATCGGCCAGGTACAGCCCGGCGAGAAAGTCCTGATCCTCGGCGCAAGCGGCGGCGTCGGTGTGTGCGCGGTGCAACTTGCCAAGCTCGCGGGAGCGGAAGTCATCGCCTGCGCCGGCAGCCCCGAAAAGGCCGAGGCGCTGCGCGCCCTGGGCGCAGATCACATCATTCTCTACACGGAGGAAGACTTCCTCAAGGCCGTGCAGGAACGTTTCGGCAAGCCTTCACGCCGCCGCAGCGGCAAACCCGGCGGCGTGGACGTGGTGGTGAACTTCACTGGCGGCGACACCTGGGTCAAATCGTTGCGCTGCCTGCGTCTGGGCGGACGCCTGCTGACTTGCGGCGCCACGGCGGGATTCGATCCCAAGGAAGACCTGCGCTACATCTGGACCTTCGAGCTGCAGATCCGCGGCTCCAACGGCTGGGAGCGCGAAGACCTGCACGAACTGCTGGCCTTGGTGCGCGACGGACGGTTGCATGTCCATGTGGACCGCAAATGGCCGTTGGAACAGGGCGCGCAAGCGCTGGCCTCGCTGGAGGACCGCAAGATCGTCGGCAAAGTGCTGGTGACGGCATGAGCGCCAATCCCAACACCTTGCTCCCCGGCACGCTCGATGCCGCCGCCATCCAGGCGAAGTTCGACGGCTCGCCTTTCATCGCCTGGCTCGGCCTGTCCGTGCGTGACGTCAAGCACGAACAGGGCGAACTGACCGTGCTGGCTCCCATGCGCCCGGAGTTCGAACGCGGCGCGGCCAGCGGCCAATGGCATGGCGGACCGCTCGCTGCCGTAATCGATACCGTGGGCGACTTCGCCGTAGGCATGTTGCTGGGCCGCGGCCTGCCCACCATCAACTTCCGCGTCGACTATCTGCGCCCTGCCGTGAACACCTCGCTGACCGCCGTGGCCCGGGTTCGGCGCAACGGCCGCAGCGTTGGGGTGGCGGACGTCGATCTCTACAACGACCAGGGCGCGCTGGTAGCCATCGGACGCGCCACCTACGCCACGCTCAGCCAGGGCTGAGCCGGCTTCCATAGGACTTAAAGGACATACATCATGACGACTGCGCAGCGCCCCGGACGGCGCGCCTTCCTCACCCGCAGCGCCGCCGGCGGCCTGGCCGCCGGCCTGGGTTTCGCGCCCCAGGCGCTGCTTGCCGCCACCGCCCAGCCCGGCGCGGACGCAGGTCCCGCCCGCAAGGGCGGCACACTGGTCGCCAGCTGGGGCGGCCTGGAACCCCAAGCCCTGTTCGTGCCGGGCGGTGGAGGGTCCAGTCCTTTCCAGACGGCCACCAAGATACTCGAGCGGCTGCTCAAGCTGGACGCCGACCTGAAGTTCCAGCCCGCGCTCGCCCTGTCCGTCACCCCCGCCCCGGACTTCCGCAGCTACACCATCAAGCTGCGCGACGGGGTCACCTGGCACGACGGCGCGCCATTCACGTCAGCTGACGTCGTCTACAACGTGCTGCAGCACTGGAAGCCGATCTCCGCGGGGATCGCGCTCAAGTCGCTGACCGGCGCCACCGCGACCGACCCGCTGACCGTGGTGCTGAGCTTTGATGCGCCCGTGCCGGACTTCTTCCTGAAGTCCACGCTGGCGGGCCAGTTTCAGCTGCTGGTGCCCAAGCACTTGTACGACGGACGGGACATCATCACCAATCCGCTGAACAATACGCCGGTCGGGACCGGTCCCTGGAAGTACGGCAAGTGGGTGCGCGGCAGCCACGTCGAATACCTGCGTAACGACAGCTACTGGAACGCGGGCCAGCCCAACCTGGACCGTCTCATCATCCGCTGGTGGAGCGACCCCGCCACGCGCGGCGCCGCCCTTGAAACGGGCGAGCTGGGCCTGGCCTACTCCAACCCCGTCCCGGCCCGCGACATCGATCGCCTGCTCAAGACCGGCAAGGTGGTGGTCGACACGCGCGGCTACCAGAATTCGGCCTGGACGGTAACCGCCGAGTTCAACCAGCGCCGCGATATCGTCAACCGCCGTGAGGTGCGCCAGGCGATCCTACATGCCATCGACCGCCAGTTCATCGTCGACACCATCTACTACGGCCGCGGCAAGCCCGCCATCGCGCCGGTGTTCAGCAGCAACCCGCTGTTCTACACCGAGGACGTTCCCCGTTATCCCTTCGATCCCAAGAAGGCCGCGGCACTGCTGGACGCAGCCGGCCTGCCCGTAAAGGACGGCAAGCGTTTCACCGTAAACCTGGTGGCCGCCGCCTGGTTCGAAGAAAACGCCAAGCTCGGGCAATACCTGAAGCAGGCGCTCCAGGACGTGGGCATCGAGGTCAAGCTGGATTCCGTGGACCGCGCCACGGCGCTCAAGCGCATCTACGGCGACTATGACTACGACATCGCGGTTTCCAACTTCACCTCGCCCTTGGAACTGGTGCCCACCGTCACCCAGTTCTACACCACGGACGGCATCGTCAAGGGCGCCGCCTTCCGCAATGCGACCGGTTACTCCAACCCCGAGATGGATGCCCTGGTTGCCAAGCTGACCCAGGAGACCGCCCCGGACGCCCGCCGCGCGCTGGCGCATCAGTTCGCGCGGCTGGCATCCACCGACGTGCCTCACGTTCCGCTTGTGGAGATCCAATCCTTCACTCTGGCCGGCAAGAATGTGCGCAACTTCACCACCGGCGCGAACGTCCAGGGCGAGACCCTGGCCGACGTCTGGCTGCAGGGCTGAGGCGCGCGCATGCCGATCCGACTGATCCTGCGCCGGCTCGCCCAGGCCATCCCGCTGCTGCTGGGCGTGGTGGTGCTGAACTTCGCGCTTATCCAATCCGTGCCTGGCACCTTCCTGGACGTAATGACGGCCGAGCAGCAAGTCACCGATCCGGCGCTCATCGAGCGCCTGCGCGTGACCTATGGCATGGACCAGCCGCCCGCCGTGCAGCTGCTGAAGTACATCGGCTCGGTGGCGCGCGGCGACCTGGGCTATTCCTACCGCCACAATCTGCCGGTGCTGGACGTGATCCTGGCGCATCTGCCGGCCACGCTGTTGCTCATGTGCGCCAGCCTGGCCATTGCCGTCCTCGTCGGCATGGCCGCCGGCATCGTGTCGGCCGTCAAAGTCAACACGTGGTGGGATAGCGCGGTATCCGTCTTCGCGGTGTTGTGCTTTGCCGCGCCCAGTTTCTGGCTGGGCATCATGTTGATCGTGCTGTTCTCGGTAAAGCTCGGCTGGTTCCCGGTGGGCGGCATGGTCACCATCGGGTTGGCGGGCGGCGCGTGGCGCCAGACGCTTGACGTGCTGCACCACCT
Organism: Achromobacter sp. D10; assembly: GCF_035282245.1. Lineage (NCBI taxonomy): Bacteria > Pseudomonadati > Pseudomonadota > Betaproteobacteria > Burkholderiales > Alcaligenaceae > Achromobacter > Achromobacter sp. D10. The sequence continues at coordinate 246,102 of NZ_JAYJLE010000004.1, read as the reverse complement.
GGCGCTCCCGGCGCTGGCGCTGGGATTGTTCTACTCCGCAGCCTACGCTCGCGTCATGCGCGCATCGATGCTGGAAGTCAGCCGCATGGACTTCGTCCGCACCGCCTATGCAAAAGGCCTGACGCGCCGCGCCGTGGTGCTGCGTCATGTGCTGCGCAACGCTTTCCTTCCCATCGTGACGCTGCTGGGGCTGCAACTGGGCGCGGTGCTGGGCGGCAGCATCGTCGTCGAAGCGGTGTTCAGCTGGCCCGGCATCGGCGCCGTGCTGTTCGACAGCGTCATGAGCCGCAACTATCCCGTCGTCCTGGGCATCCTGGTGCTCAGCTCCTTCGTGGTGATCATCGCCAACATCGCCGTCGACCTGCTCTACACGCGGCTGGACCCGCGCATCAAGGCTGCCTGACATGTCCACCTCCCCCGTTCTTGCTCCCGCCCTGGCTGCGGCGCCCTCCTCTCGCCACGCCTCGTTCGCCGCGCGCTTTGCCCGGAACCGTGGCGCCGTCGCCGGCGCGGTGCTGCTTGCGCTAGTGGCTTTCCTGGCGGCAGGCGCCGGTTGGCTGTATCCCGCCGATCCGCTGCGCATCGTCGGCGCGCCGGAAATCTGGCCTTTCGAATCCTGGCGTTATCCGCTGGGCACCGATTCCATGGGGCGCGACATCGCCGCCATGATCGCGCACGGCGCGCGCGCAACATTGCTGATCGGCCTGGTGGCCGCGGCCACCGCCACGCTGATCGGAGTCAGCGTGGGCGCGGCCGCAGCCTGGGCTGGCGGCTGGGTGGACGAAGGGCTGATGCGCGTGGCCGAGTTGTTCCAGATCATCCCGAACGTTGTGTTCGTGCTGACGGTCGTGTCCATCCTGGGCCCCCGCATCGAACACATCACGCTGGCGGTGGGCTTGGTGTCCTGGCCGCCGATCGCGCGCCTGACGCGTGCCGAGTTCCTGTCCTTCAAGGAGCGGGAATTCGTGCAGGCCTGCCGCGCGCTTGGGATGAGCCCTGTGCGCATCGTCGCGGCCGAGATCCTGCCCAACGCCCTGCCGCCCGTCATCGTGATGTCCTCGCTCGTGGTGGCCGGCGCCATCCTGTACGAATCGGTCGTGTCCTTTCTGGGCCTGGGTGATCCCAACATCGCCAGCTGGGGCCGGCTGGTCGGCGAAGGCCGCAGCCTGATCCGGTCCTCCTGGTACATCTGCGCCGTGCCCGGCGTGGCCATCATGCTTGCCGTGCTGTCGTTGAACCTGGTCGGCGACGGCCTGAACGATGCGCTCAATCCCAAGCTGCAAAAGCGCTGATCTGCCCTTTTTCGGAAATTACCATGACGCACTCCCTGCTCAACCTGGGCCATCTGGCCGATCCGGCGCTGCCCGGCGACCTGCCCGCCATCATCGACCTGCGCCAGCCCGACGCCCCCGAGCGCTACACCCACGAGCAAGTCCGCCACCTGGCAGGCGGCGTCGCCGCCTGGCTGTCCGCTCGCGGCCTGCGGCAGGGCACCCGCATCGCCATCGCCTCGCTCAACCGCGCCGAGTACCTGATCGCCTACTTTGGCATCATGCGGGCGGGATACGTGGCCGTGCCCGTGAACATCAAGCAGTCGCAAGAGAACATCGACTACGTGTTGCGCGATGCAAACATCGCGCTCGCATTCGTGGATGGCCCACGCCGCGCCGCCTTCGAAGCCAAGGTGCCGGTGCTGGACTTCGACGATACCGGTCCGCAAGGCTATGCCGCGCAGATTGCCCCCAAGGACTTCGGCTTCGTCACCCCGCAAGCCGACGATATCGCCCAGATGCTGTACACGTCCGGCTCGACCGGCAAGCCCAAGGGCGTGCCCCTGACACACCGTGGCCAGCTATGGGCGCTGGCCGCCACCTCGGCCGCCGTGGTCGCGCGCGCCGACACCCAGGAACGCTATCTGCTGGCGCAGCCGCTCTTTCACATGAACGGCCTGTTCATGGCCAAGCGCGCCTTCGCCAGCAACAGCCTGCTCGTGATCCAGCCTGCCTTCGATGCCGCCGCCTACGCCGACGCGCTCGAGCGCTACCGCATCTCCGTCCTCACCGCGGTACCCACGATGTTCGCGCGGCTGGTGAAAGACCCGGCGCTGCTGCAAGGGCGCGACTTGTCGGCGCTCACCCGCGTAATGCTGGGTTCCGCCCCCATGACCGTGGCACTGCTCGAGCGGATCCAGCGTGCCCTGCCCGGCGTACGCGTGACACATGGCTACGGCACCACCGAGGCCGGCCCCGCGGTGTTCGGGCCGCATCCCGACGGCCTGCCCACACCGGCGCTGTCGCTGGGCTACCCGCTGAACCCCGCGCAAGTGCGCCTGGCGGACGGCCCCAGCCCGGACCAGGGCGTGCTCCTCATGAAAAACCCCGCCGTACTCAGCGGATATCACAACCTGCCCGAAAAGAGCGCCCAGGTGCTCAAGGACGGCTGGTACAACAGCGGCGACGTGCTGCGGCGCGATGCAGACGGCTTCTATTACTTCGTGGGCCGCGCCGACGACATGTTCGTGTGCTCCGGCGAGAACATCTATCCCGTGGAGGTCGAAAAGCTGCTGGAATCCCATCCCGACGTGCGCCAGAGCTGCGTGGTGCCGCTGCCGGACGAGGAGCGCGGCCACATTCCTGTCGCCTTCGTCGTGCGTCGCGACGGCAGCCAACTGCACGCCGACGCATTGAAGCGCCATGCGCTGGCGCACGGCCCGGCCTACCAGCACCCCCGGCGTATCCGCTTCGTGGACGAACTGCCATGGGCCGGCACCAACAAGGTCGACCGCAACGCGCTGCTGATCGCGGCGCGCCAGCTCGAGGCGCAGCAAGCATGGACCCAACCCGAAACGGAAACCGCATGAGCAAGAACCCTTCCCTCGACAGCCTGGCCGGCAAGACCGCATTGGTCACCGGCGCCAGCCGCGGCATCGGCCGCGCCATCGCGTTCACCCTGGGGCGGCGCGGCGCGCGTGTCGCGGTGCATTACAACGCCGCCAGCGATGCCGCGGAGGACGTTGTGCGCCAGATCCGGGACGCCGGCGGCGAGGCCTGGAGCTTGCAGGCCGACCTGGGGCACCCCGATGCCGCCGCCACACTGGCCCGCGATCTGCGCGCCGCGCTCAAGGAACGCTACGATGACGACGGCCTGGACATCCTGGTCAACAACGCAGGCGTGGGCCTGCGCGCCCGCCTGGCCGAGGTCACGCCGGAAGCGTTCGACCGGGTGCTGCAAGTGAATCTGAAGACTCCCTTCTTCCTCATACAGCAGACCCTGCCCTTCCTGCGCGACCAAGGCCGTATCGTGAACATCTCGTCCATGGGCACACGCGCCGCCTACCCCGAAATGAGCGTCTACGCGCCAGCCAAGGCAGGCCTGGAAGCGCTCACCCTCCTGCTGGCGGGCGAACTGGGCGAGCGCGGCATCACCATCAACGCCGTCCTGCCCGGCGCCACCGCCACTGACCTCAACGCGCGCGCCCGCGACCCGGAGCAGAGCAAACTGATCGCAAAGACCATCGCGCTGGGCCGCGTGGGGCAGCCAGACGATATCGCGGATATCGTGGCCTTTCTGGCGTCGAATGAGGGCCGTTGGATTACCGGTCAGAGCATAGACGCGACGGGGGGACAGCGGTTGTAAAGAACATATCCAACCGGGTCAGGGACGCCCAGCCGCCGTAATGACGATCTCCACACGTCGATTCCTGGCCCTGCCCTCTGGCGTCGAATTGCTTGCCACGGGTCGAGCTTCGCCAAACCCTTGCGCGGAAATCGAGTTGGGCGGCACTCCTTTTTCAGTCAGGAAATGGGCCACGTTGTCCGCGCGGGCCGAAGACAGCTCCAGATTGGACGGGAATTGCCCCCTGAGTTGCGGCCCGATCGGTTCATTGTCAGTGAAACCTTGGACCACGACCTGCTTGCCCGGCAGGTCGGAGAGCGTGGGAGCGATCTTGGCCAGCGTCTGCTCGCCCTTTGCACTAAGCCTCCATCCGCCTTCCGGAAACAGTATTTCATTGACCATCGTCACCTTCAGCTCGCCCTGCAGTTGCGTGATCTCCGCACGATCGCCACTCAGTTCGGCCGAGAGCTTTTGATTCAAAGCCGCATACTCCGCCGCCATCCGGGCCTCATTGTCATAGGCCTTCTTGGTTACACAACCGGAAATCGCCAACACCGCGCACAGGGCCAAAGTAGTTTTGTGAAGCCTCATTTCCATTCTCCACCTGGGTCAAAATCGATCGGACGACACCACGCATGGCGCCAGCTTAGGTATTATTCCTGGGCGCCTCTTATCCGATTTCTGCCTGCCCGGAGGCGCCAATAGGTTCCCGCAACTACACGTGGACAATAGGCACAAGTGAAGAACCTCACCACTCATATGACGCCAATATCCGGGCGCATGGGCAGGAATTTCGGCGCAGGTGCTCCCCCAGTGAAGTCGGTCAGAGTTTTGGCTGGGGTGTCTGGACTAGTGCGGGAGGTCTATGGGGAAAGAATCCTGCAGCTTGCCAAGCAATCCATAATGCTCGATATCGAAGTCATCGAGCAGCAGGAGTGCTTTATTCCGCAGATCGTCGTGACGGAATATCTTTGGGAAATCGAAAGGCGTGCCAAGGAAATAAACATAGGCCTGCTTGCCGCGCCCATCCTGTCACTGACGAATTTCGGCCACTGGGGCAAATATGTGCTGGCGGCTGAAACGCTGGGCGAAGCGCTTATGAGGGCGGCGGCGTCGCTGAACTACCACGGTACAGGCGACAGGATGCAACTTCGGCTAGAAGGCGCAATGGCCAGGATCAGCTATACCCACGCCACGCGAGGACGGCGGGGATATTCGCACGTTGCCAGTGGCACCATTGCCGTCGTGCTCAGCATCCTACAGTCCTACTTGGGCACGGATTACTTTCCGCATCGAATCGAACTGGATGTTCCGCGCCCGCAAAGCGATACACTTTTCGGAGATACGTTTCTTTGTCCGGTCGTCTTCGATGCGCCTGAGATATCGGTCTGCATCGAGGCCGACAAACTGAATCGAGTAAGCCGCGGACCAGCCAGGACCGCGCTAATCACCATCGAAGATGTGGGTCGAGCCCTTGCCGAACCCGCCGGCGTGGACAATTACCTGGGAGTTGTGGTCTCGTACATCCGAGCCCAAGTCCAAGCCGGCACCTTATCCATAGAAAGCACGGCAAAGGCCATGGACACCAGCGTGCGCACGCTGCAACGCATACTACGCCGCGACAATGGCGTGGACTTTCGCGAGCTGGCCAATGTCGTTCGCCTGAGGCGGGCCGAAGAGCTCCTGCGCGGCACCAACGTTTCGATCACGCAGATTGCGATGGATTTCGGTTATTCCTCGCCCGCCAACTTTTCCCGTGCGTTCAGGAAGGCAAGCGGCCTGGCCCCGCACGAATATCGTCAAAGACTGCTCGCGAAATAGCCGTACTGATAAGGCGCCGGATCTTAAAAGCGTATGGTGATGCCGGCCATCGGGCCTTGCAGTACCGCGTCGAACTTGAAATCCCCTTTGCTGTAATCCACGCCAACCGCACGATAGCCAATGGCCGCCGAGACGGTTTTCGTCAGGTTGTAGCCTAACCCCAGGCCGACATCCCAATCCGCTTCCGCCCCCCCAGCGCCTATCAGCCCCCAGCCGGTGAGGTAGAGCTTCTGACTCAGAATGTAGTTTCCCCGCACACCCACCAGGGCATCGACCCAAGTGGCGCCGTCGCTGCGCTTCCTGCCGTCCAGCAATGAACCCTTGAGCGTAACGTCCATGTCCACTGACCAGACGCGCAAGCCGGCGACCACGTCCAACTGATGGGGAGAGTCCTCCAGGACGGAGTAGCCCATTCCAAGCAAGCCTGCAAAAGTCGACGTCTTCACATCCGCGCTGGTAGCCAGGACGCCGTGTGGCGTATCTCCTTGAGAACCAATCTTCGTATAAATAAGATCTCCAAAAATGCTATAGCGGCCCTTGCGGGCGTCGCCAATAAGCATTGCACCGAAGTCGAGATCATCGAATAGTTTGCCAAAATCCGCGTGGATGTCGATGACCGGAGATCGTGCTCCAGAGAGCTTTCCGGATAGTCCTGCCGCCCAGAAGTATGGCGTCATCGATAGCTTCCACTCTTGCGCTGGAGCCGCCATGGCAGTGGCCTCAGGTCTTCCGTCGCCCTGCCCTCCTTCAGCAGCCGTGCCGGGCCCCGCATATACCAGGCCGCAAGCCAGCCAACTCATGATTTTTTTTCTCATTCGCACTTATCCGACAAGCGAGACACGGCGGATACCATCCGCCGTGCAGGAACACCAGGTATTGGAGCGTGGTCCTAAGCCATTTTCAGGTCACTCTTCTTACCGGCGGGACGGTCCATGATCCGTTGATGATCGAGGGATCGCTTTCATTGGGCCAATAGAGCCGCAACATCAGAATGAACTTTCCCTTGGGCGCGGGCAGCCAATTCGATTCCAGATCAGGACCGGGCGACTCGTTCTGTATGAGCAAATCAATCGAGCCATCCGCCTTGGCCTTCAAGGGCTGACGGGCGCTGATGGAGTAACGGTTCAGCGGATTGTCCACGAAGAAATAGTCAGCGTCGTACATCGTGAGGGACCAGAATCCAGACACGGGCGGAGTCAGGCCCTTCTTGAACGTCAGCACGTACCTTTCCGCCCCATCGTAAGCGCGCTTTATCGCCCCATTGTCAGACCGTAAAGAAGTGGGGTAGACCGCGTCCTGCGGACGGTTCGCGCCCAGCCCGATGGCAGCGATCAGGGCGCGCTGGATGTAATCAGTGCCGTAGATACCCGTCTTGGTGGTAAAGCCCCAACCGTCAATTTCCTGGATATCGCCTTTGCTGTTTTTGAAATGCGCCATGATCTGCCCGAATGCAGCGGCGGGCAGACGTTTGGCAAAATCCGCGTCAAGCTTCCGTTTGTCGAAGTCCTTGCCGGGCACGATGCCGATCGATGCCAATCTCTCCAGTATCGGGCCATCCATGGTAGATGGGGGATTGCGCTTAAGCAGTTCCGCAAATAGCGAAAAATACTCCACCGCATCCATTCTGTTGACCTGCTCGCGCACCGACATCTTCATATCGATCGCTGGGTCCACCTTCCCTTTGGGCGCTTGCCAGTCCTTCCCCCAGGCGCTCAGCGGACACAGCTTCACTTCATCCTGGAGCTTGTGGACCTTCGCGTAGTCTTCCGGGGTTCCCGAACAGTAGATTCGGCCGAGCAGCCAGACGATGCTCGTGGGGGACTTGTACTGGACCATGCCCTTCGGCACGGTCCCCTCCCACCGCGGCCCGGTGACCACAAAGGTCTGCGCGCCCGTACCGGTGGTGCGCTTTCCTGGTACGTCGAAAACGGTGGTCCATCCGTCCAGCATCGGAAACAACGCGTATCGATCTTGCAAGTCCGGCAGGCTTACAACCCACGGCTCATCGCCCACGTCGAAGAACGCCGTTGTGTACAAGGTGTCGGCATTGGGCGCGGTGACGTCGCGAAACTTGGCGTCGGGATAATGACGCAATTTGATGAGATGCCCCATAGGGGCCCGCGTGCCTTTCGGTGCCTCCACATTGGTGATAACCCGTCGGGTCATTTCCATCGTGACGAGCGGATAGGCATAAACATAGGCGTCAATCGCCGCGGAGAATTGGTCTTCTGCCTCGGGAAAATCCGCAACAAACCCTCCTGCGGCGCGCGCCGAGCCCGGCAATGAGCCAGCCGCCAGCAGAGCAACTCCAGCGGTATTGAACTTCCGACGTGATAGCTTCATTCGAATGCTCCAACAAATAAAGTTGTAAAGCCAATCGGGATACGCTTCAGAAAGTCTTGAGTGGCAAATCTCTGGACACAGAGACTAATGACGAGAAAAAAGCGACGCCACTCATTTTGCGCCAAGCGTGGTACGCCGAAGCCCGCTTGGCGCGAAATGAGTGGCAAGACCAAGAGCCTCCTCGCTAAGCTTTCCGCGACAGTTCAACGATCAGGTTTCGGCCAGCGCCAACCCGATCGTTGCTCGGACATCCCGGTCTCGTAACCAGAGGGCTGAACGCCATGCATGTCAAAAGGCTATTTGTGTCGTTAATGGTGCTGTGCAGCGTCAGCCTCGGGGCCACGGAAACGAGCCTCGCGCAGGATGCCATTACATCGCCGGCTGCCAAGCAGATAGGCGTCGGCAAGCCCCAGATCGAACCGGCGCTCATCGTGCTTAATGCTCGCGCCGCTCGGCTGGAAAATGGGAAACTCGTGCTTTCGGGCGTTGCGCCGAATTCCATCATGTTCGCGGACCGGCCTGTACGAGCGGCGGGCCATGTGCAAACCGCACATCTGCTTGATGAATGGGCGGTCGGATCGAACAATTTTGCAATCGATCCTCCCAACGCCACCGTCTCGGTCCTGAACAGAAGCGGCTCGGCCGTGACGGACGCAGTCGTCACGTTGAAGTCCCCGGAGCTCGACGGCGACAATCTGGTTTTCGCAGTGGAAATTCTGGAAGGCAACCTGACCGACGCGGAAGGCCCGGCGTCGGTGTTCATTGATATTATCGGCCTGCCATTTACGCCCTTGTCGTTCGCTGGCGTGGCCCGACGCACGGCTTACCGTAGCGCCTGGTACGCAGGCGCGGCAGCTGCCTCGGCCTCCTATTATGCGCACCCACGCTGCGGCTACTATCCCCTTCCTCCTTGCTATTGATTCCCCCCGGGCTCTCTGAATGCCGGTTGCGCGAAGACATTTTCATACTGCCGCAGGTCTTCCGACGAATAGCAGCAAAAGATCACTTCCTTGAGAGATGAGTCCCTGGACAAACTTTCCCGGACGCTCCTGATAGCGGTTTCCGCCGCCAACTCAATGGGATAGCCATATATACCCGTGCTGACACAGGGAAACGCAATCGAAGCAATGGCTCGTTCTTCCGCCAGCTCAATGCATCGGCGATAGCAGCTGGCCAGCAATGCCGGTTCCCCGCTATCCCCACCCCGCCACACCGGCCCCACCGTATGAATAATGTATTGAGCGGAAAGCCGATACGCTTTGGTCACCTTTGCGTCGCCCGTCTTGCAGCCGCCAAGCAGCCTGCATTCCTGCACCAAGTCCGGGCCTGCGGCACGATGGATGGCGCCGTCGACTCCACCGCCGCCTAGCAAGGAAGAGTTCGCTGCATTGACAATCGCATCCACATGCAGCTTCGTAATATCCGACTGGATGGCACGCAGGGTAGTAGGCATATTTTTCTCCTTGCAAGCGCGACCGAAGGCGTAACACTATCAGACTACAATTTCGCCTGCTGGTTACTCCAAAATTGTAGTCTGGCCGCTTCAACTGTATGTGAAACAGCGTCTGCCACGATAGCTACCGCCGGTGTCGCGCGCATCCCGCTGTTCTAAGGACAAACGAGGAAATGAATACTCCCGCCAAATGGCGCGACCGCTACACAGACGCAACCATCGAACGCCAGAACATAGGAGAGTCAGGCGCCGACGTCTTCCGCATCCGCCCGGGCAAGGGACAGGATCTGTTTTTGAAGTCCGAGCCCGTAGGCATGCTCAACGAGCTTCCCGATGAGATTGCTCGTCTTCGTTGGCTGAATCAGCATGGCCTGCCCGCCCCTTCAGTGCTGGACACGGCAACGGAAAACCATCGCCACTGGCTGCTCATGACCGCGCTGCCCGGCCATGACCTGGCCAGCGCAACCGACCTCGCGCCGGAGCAAATCGTGGGCATCATGGCCACGGCGCTACGCACGCTGCATCAGGCGCCTGTTGCGGAATGTCCCTTCGACCACCGATTAGACGCACGCATCGCGGCAGCCCAGGCCCGCGCACGCGCCGGCCTGGTCGATGAGACGAATTTCGATGAACAGCGCCAGGGGCGAACCGCCATGGACCTGCTCCAAGAACTGTTGTCTTCCAGGCCCATGGCCGCGGACGATCTGGTGGTGACCCACGGCGATGCCTGCCTGCCCAACTTCATGGCTGACGCCGGTGCGTTCACCGGCTTTCTGGACTGCGGCCGCCTCGGAATCAGTGATCGTTTCCAGGACCTGGCGCTTGCTGCCCGCAGCATCGACCGCAATCTTGGGGGGGCATGGGTGGCCCCATTCTTTCGGGAATATGGAGTCTTGCCCGACGAGCGGCGCATTGCGTTTTACTGTCTGCTGGACGAGTTCTTCTGAGCAGCTCGTCCGAAGCGCCGGCCACCGCTACCGCAGCACACCATTTACCGCGCCCGATTGCGCTCGAAGCAGCCAGCGCTACCGCAGTCGGCCGCTACAGGCTAAAGTGGCTCGTCTATAAAAATCGAGGACGGGGTGGTATGGCCGACGCAAGCACGCTTTTTGACGACAACGCCGTATACAGAACCTTGTTGGAGTCGACCAAGGCGATTCCCTGGAAGATCGATTGGGCAACGATGAAATTCGCCTATATCGGCCCCCAGATCGAAGAGTTGCTGGGCTGGAGCCCGGAAAGCTGGGTCAGCGTGGAAGACTGGGCCATGCGCATGCACCCGGAAGATCGCGAACATGTGGTGAATTTCTGCGTCACGCAATCCCAGGCGGGCCTGGATCATGAGGCGGACTACCGCGCGCTGACCAAGGACAATGGCTACGTCTGGATCCGCGACGTCGTGCATGTGGTCCGTAATGACCAAGGCGAAGCCGAAGCACTGATCGGGTTCATGTTCGACATTACCGAACGCAAGAAGACCGAGGAAAAGCTGCTTAGCCTCCAGAAAGAGCTGGAGGCCCTGTCCTTCAAGGATGGCCTGACGAATATCGCCAACCGGCGTCGCTTCGACAGTAGTTTCGACCTGGAATGGCAGCAGGCGCGTAGCGAACGCCGGCCATTGTCCATACTGTTGTTCGATGTCGACTATTTCAAGCAGTACAACGACTTGTACGGCCACACGCAGGGTGACAAGTGCCTGGTGGAAATCGCCCAGACGCTGGCCCTGGCACTGGACGGCCCTCGAGATCTGGTCGCGCGCTACGGCGGCGAAGAGTTTGTCGTCCTGCTACCCGACGCCGACGCCGACGTGGCCCGGAAAGTCGCGGAACGCTGCCAGCGGCTGCTACAGAAGAAGTCCATCGTGCATGCGCTCTCGCCGCATGGCAGGCGCGTCACCGTCAGCATAGGAGCGGGCACCGTGGTGCCGGGTGGACAGGTCGAACCCGCAAGTTTCATCAAGGCCGTGGACCAGCAACTCTATGCCGCCAAGAACAATGGACGTAATCGCATAGAGCATGTGCAGCTCGAAGGCTAGGCGCACGACGGGCTATTACTCCGGTCTGGAAAGAGGCGATCCCCTGCGCCGGGATCCGACAGTGCTCGCGATCCCCCCTATCCTCACCGCCCCCGCAGATAACCGTCGCGCGTCTGCGGCAGCTTCATCCCCAGCACCGCCGAGGCCACCTGCGTGCGCAGGATCTGGGCCGTGCCTCCGGCGATGGTGAACATGCGCGCATCGCGGACATGGCGCTCCATCGGCAGGTCGCGCCCGTAGCCGGACGAGCCATGCATTTGCAGGGCGTCGTTGGTCACGCGCTGCGCCGTTTCGGCCGCAAAGATCTTGGCTTGCGCGGCCAGCGACAGGTCCGGAAAGCCAAAGGTCCGTGGCGTGCCGCTGCGCGCGGCGGCATGCAGCATGTGCCGCGCGGCGTTCAGCTGGATGGCCATGTCGGCAACCATCCACTGCAGGCCCTGGAACTCGGCGATAGGCCGGCCGAACTGCTGGCGTTGCTTGACATAGTCCACCGCCTCCTCGAAGGCGCCCTGCGCGATGCCCAGCGCCACGGTGCCCGCGCCGACGCGCTGGGCGTTGTAAGCCTGCATCAGGCCGGCAAAACCACGCTTCAATCCTTCCGGCGGCACCACCAGCATGGACTTGTGCACCTTCAGGTCGTGGAACCTGAGATAGGTCTCGGGAATGCCCCGCACGCCCATGGCGTAAGAGCGCTTGGCGATTTCCAGGCCATCATCCGCGGCGCCCGGCTCGCGCACGTGGATGAAGGCGCCGATGCCCAGATCCACGTCTTCGTCGAAAACCCGCGCAAAGATCAGGTGCAGGCGCGATACGCCTCCCCCAGTGATCCAGTACTTCTCGCCATTGATGATGTAGTCATCGCCGTGGCGAACCGCCCGGGTGCCCATCTCGCTGGCCGCACTGCCGGCCTGGGGCTCCGAAATGCAGATGGCGGGTTTGTCGCCCGCGAGCACGCACTGGGCGGCAAGCGTCTTCTGTTCATGGGTGCCGTATTGCATGATGGCCCCGATGGCGCCCATATTGGCTTCGACCGTAATGCGCCCCATGGTGGCGCAGGCCTTGGCCATTTCTTCCACTACCAGCACGGTGTCGAGATACCCCAACCCGCGTCCGCCGTACTCGCGCGGAATCGTCATGCCCATGAAACCACCCTCCTGCAGCAGACGGACGTTGTCCCAGGGATACTGTTCGGACAGGTCGGTGGCCGCGGCCGTCGGTTTGAATGCGGCTTGCGCCAGCTCGCGCGCCCGTTGCTGCAGCGCCGCTTGTTCTTGGGAAAGTTCAGTCATCGTTCATCCTTGCTACGTATAAGCCTCCGGCTCGGCCACCAGGCCTGCCGGCGTCAACCCACCTTGATGTCCGCGCGCCGCGCCACCTCGGCCCAGCGCGAGACTTCGCTGCGCGTCAGCGCGGCCAGTTCCTCTGGTGTTCCGCCACCCGCATCGGCGCCCAGCGCGATCCACCTTTCCACGAAACGCGAGTCCGCAAACGCGTCGTTGACCGCAGCGTTCAGCACGCGCACCACTTCCGCAGGCGTGGCCGCAGGCGCATAAATGCCATACCAGCTGGTCGCGTCGTAGTTGGCTGCTCCGCTCTCCGCGGCAGTCGGCACCTCGGGCAGGCTGGGCGAACGCACCTTGGACGTCACGGCGATCGCGCGCACGCTGCCCGCCCGGATGTGCTGGATGGCCGACGGCATGGTCTCGAACATCATGTGGACGTTGCCGGCGATGATGTCCACGATCGCCGGCGCCGACCCGCGATAAGGCACGTGCGTCATCTGGGTGCCGGTGACGTTCTTGAAGTACTCGGCCATCAGGTGCTGCATGGTGCCGGCTCCGGGCGTGGCATAGCTGTATTTGTCAGGATTGGCCTTCAACAAAGCCACCAGCTCCTGCACGTTGCCCGCAGGCAGGTCCTTGTTGACGATCAGCGCATGGTTGACGCGGCCCAGGAAGCCCACTGCGGTCATGTCCCGGATGTCGTATCCCAGCTTCGGATAGACGGACTGCGCGATAGCGTGGTGCACCGCCCCGAACAGGATCGCGTAGCCGTCCGGACGCGCCTTGGCCACCGCGTCCGCGCCCAGGGTGCCTCCCGCTCCGCCGCGGTTTTCCACGATGACCGATTGGGCCAGGCTGGCGCGCATGGGCTCGGCCAGTTGCCGCGACAGGATGTCCACGGTGCCACCCGGCGCATAGGGCGCAATCAACCTGATGCTCTGCGACGGATACCTGGTCTGGGCGAACGCCGGGCTCAGCGGCGCCAACGCCGCAAGCATTAAAAGCTGTCTCCTATCCATGCCTCTCTCCTGGTGAATCCGCCCTCGTGCGGGGCGGTGTTGTCTAAGGTCTTCAATGCGACCCAGCCCAGTCGGCCAGGATCTGCTGCGCATGCTCGTCCAGGCGGGGCGGCGGCATGCGGTAAGTGACGGGTGTGGCGGACAGCTTCAGCGGATTGGCCAGCAGGTTCAACTCGCCACCCTGGGCCCAGGCGCAGGGCATCCGCAAGTGCGCGCCACGCGCCTGGACGTGCGGGTCATTGAACACGTCGCGCAGATCGTTGACCGGGCCGCAAGGCACGCCCACGGCTTCCAGCTGCTCCAGCCACGTCGTTCGGGGACGCTGGCCCAGGGCCTCCTGTATCCGCCCGCAGAGTTCGTCGCGATGGGCGACACGTGCGGCATTGCTGGCGTAGCGCTCATCCTGCGCCAGCCCGTCCAGGCCCGCGACTTCGCAAAAGCGCCGGAATTGCGCGTCGTTGCCCACGGCAAGAATCATGGGGCCGTCCGCGGCGTCGAACACTTGGTAGGGCACGATGTTGGGATGGCCATTGCCCAGACGCGTGGGCGGCTCCTGCGCGGCCAGATAGTTGGTCCCTGCGTTCACCAGCCAGGCGATCTGGCTGTCCAGCAACGAAATGTCGATGTGCTGCCCCATGCCGGTCAGGTCCCGGTGGCGCAGCGCCGCCAGGATGCCGACGGCGGCATACATGCCGGTCATGACGTCGGCAATGCCTACCCCCACTTTCATGGGCGTACCCTCGGGCTCGCCGGTCAGGCTCATGATCCCGCCCATGCCCTGGATCAGGAAGTCATACCCCGCGCGCTTCGCATACGGGCCGGTCTGGCCGAAGCCGGTAATGGAGCAATAGACCAGGCGCGGATACCGGTGCTTGAGTTGCGCGTAGTCCAGGCCGTACTGGGCAAGGCCGCCCACCTTGTAGTTCTCGACCAGGACGTCGGCCTGGCTCAGCAGCTGGTGCAGCGCCTCGCGTCCCGCGTCGGTGGCGATGTCAAGCGCGATGGACCGCTTGTTGCGATTGGCGCTCAGGTAGTAGGCGCTTTCCCCCGTCGGCCGCCCCTCGTTGTCCTTGATGTAAGGCGGCCCCCATTTCCGGGTGTCATCGCCCTCACCCGGCTTTTCCACCTTGACCACATCCGCGCCCAGGTCGCCCAGCAGCTGCGTCGCGCTCGGACCCGCCAGGATGCGCGAGAGATCCAGGACCCGCACGCCATTGAGCGCGGAAGCTTGCACTGCCTGCATACGCCTTCTCCATCAGAGTCGATCGATGCAGTCTAGATTTCGCAATCTTCACCTTCAATTGAGTTTTTTTTCAATATGAGGGCAGGCCGCGCGGCCCTACTTGACGGGGAATTTCAGTTTGGGCGCGGCCTCCCGGACCATGGCCCAAAAGGCATGTGCCGCTGGCGACAGCTTGCGTTCATTGAGGCAAGCCAGCCCCAGCCTGCGTTTTGAAGCCGGACTGATTTTCCGGTAGACCAGCCCGTCGTACGCCTGCGGCAGCACTAGCGATGCCAATACGGAAATCCCCTGGCCGCGCCGGACGAATTCCAGGATGGACATGATCTGCGAGAGGTCGTGCGCAATATGCGGCTTGGCGCCGGCGCGTTCGAACATCCGCGTGATCACCGGCTGCGAGCCGGCGCGCGTCATGATGAGGGGATAGTCGATGAGGTCTTTCACGGCGATGGTCTTGCGCTCGGCCAGCGGATGGCCCGCCGGTAGCACTGCCATCAGTTCGTCCGTCACCAGCGCCAGGGTGTCGAAATCGGGTTTGGGCAAGGCCACCACGCCGATCTCGATGCGGCGTTCGATCAGCGCGCGCTCCAATTCAGTATCCGGCTTTTCAGTCACGAAGACATCGACGCCCGGATAGCGGGCTTTGAACATCTCCAGCAGCTGGGGCAGTATGTTCAACGAGGAACTGGCCCCCAGCGAACCCAGGTTCAGCAAACCCGAACGCAGCCCAGCGCTGGCGCTGGCCGTTGCCCGCACGATCTGCAACGAGGCAAATACGTCCCTGACGTGCGGCAGGATCTGCTGCCCGGCATAGGTAAAGTGCACGCCCGACGCATTGCGGTCGAGCAAAGGCGCCCCCAACGTGGCCTCCAGCGTGCGCAACGCGTGGCTGGTGGCCGAGGGCGTCATCCCCAGCCGCGCGCCGGCGCCCGCGATGCTGTCGGCGGAGGCCAGGGCGAGCAGCAACTCCAACTGCCTGAGGGAAAGGGATTTCGCTGCCTGATCCGGCATGGATATGGCTCCTCGATGTCAATCCGCCAGCGCCTGCGCCAGCATCAATGCCCGCGCCAGGAACGGCGATGCATCGTCTTTGCGATAGCTGACGATCACCGGCGACACAAAGGTGTCCGCATCGATCGGCACATGCGCGACGTCCTGCCGCTGCAGGCGCTGCACCGACGCGGGCACCACCGTTACGCCCAACCCGGCCGCGACCAGGCCGATGGCGGTCTGCAGTTCATTGGATTCCTGCACGACTTGGGGCGCGTGGCCGGCCGCGCGGAACAACCCAAGCACATGGTCGGAGAAGTTCGGCCGCGGGCGCGCCGGATACAGCACGAAGGGCTCGCGGGCCAGGCGTTCGACGGATACCCGCCGCAGCCGGGCTATCGGATGGCCCAGCGGCACCGCGGCCATCAGCGCTTCGGTCATCAGCACGCGCCGCTCGATGGCGGGATCGTCGAACAGGATGCGGCCTATGCCCAGATCGATGCGCCCGGCCTTGAGCGCCTCCAGCTGCGGCAAGGTGGTCATTTCCGTGAGCCCCACTTCGACCTGGGGGTCCGCGTTGCGCAGCTGCCGGATCAGCTCCGGCACGAAACCGTAAAGAGAGGACGGCACGAAGCCGATGCCGAACCAGCGCCGCTGGGTTTGCCCCAGCCGGCGCGTGCCTTCCAGCACCTCTTCCAGGCGCGCGGTCAGCAGGCGCGACTGCTCCAGCAGGAAGCGGCCCGCTTCCGTCAGGCGCAGCGCGCGCGTGGTGCGCTCGAACAGCTGCACGCCGAGTTCTTCCTCGAACAGACGGATCTGGCGGCTGAGCGGCGGCTGGGCCATGTGCAGCCGCGCGGCCGCGCGGGTGAAGCTGCCTTCTTCCGCCACGGCCTGGAAATAACGCAGTTGCCTCAATTGCATCGCATGGCTCTATACATACCAGAAAGGTATTAATCAGAACCCATATAGTCTTGGACTCGCAGGGAAAACGCAAGCCATACTGAGCCACCGCACAAAACCTGATCGTAAAAGTATGAATCCCCGCGGGATTTCGTCTTGATGGGTCGCCGGACTCTCGGCGTGAGGCGGCACAATAATTCGAGCATTACGGAGACCATCATGCGCATGCGCCATGCATTCAAACGATTCGCCCTGGCCTGTGTGGGCCTGACGCTGCTGGGCGGCGCGGCCACGGCGCTGGCCGACGCCTACCCGGACCACCCGGTCAAGTGGATCGTGCCCTTCCCGCCGGGCGGCGCCATGGACAGCATCGCCCGCACCCTGGGCGAATCCATGGGCAAGCAGCTCAATACCTCGTTCATCGTGGAGAACCGCGCGGGCGCCGGCGGCAACATCGGGGCGGCCAGCGTAGCCCGCGCCAAACCGGACGGATACACGATCCTGATCGTCGCCAATGGCATGGCGGTCAATCCGGCGCTGTACACCGACCTGAACTATGACCCCATCAAGGATTTCGCGCCGATTTCGCTGCTGGCCGTGGTGCCCAACGTGCTGGTCACCAATCCCGCACGCACCGGCGCCACCAGCGTGCAGGACGTGATCGCCAAGGCAAAGGCGCAGCCCAACCATTACACCTACGCCTCGGCCGGCGTGGGCACGTCCATCCATCTGGCCGGCGAGCTGTTCCTGTCCATGGCCCAGGTGGACATGCTGCACGTGCCTTACAAGGGCAGCGGCCCCGCCGTCGCCGACCTGCTTGGCGGACAGGTCGATTACATGTTCGACAGCATCACATCCGCCAAGCCGCACATCGAAGCCGGCAAGCTGCGCGCGCTGGCGGTAACGACCAGCAAGCGTTCAGCCGCCCTGCCCAATGTCCCTACCGTGGCCGAAAGCGGCCTGCCCGGCTACGAGCTGATGCCCTGGTTCGCGGCCTTCGCCCCCGCCGGCACGCCGCCCGAAGTGGTCGCCAAGCTGAACGCTGCGATGCGCGCCGCACTGAACGACACCAAAGTGCGCGCCACGCTGGACTCCATCGGCGCCGAGCCCATCGGCGGCACCCCGGACGAACTGCGCGACCACCTGGCGCACGAGACCGCGCAGTGGAAAACGCTGGTGAAGGAACGCAACATCAAGATCAACTGAGCCCAGCGCTGCGCTTCAAGCGCCACGCCGCGCGGCAGGCACGGGGTCCCAGGGATAGCCATCAAAAGTGTCTTTCACCAGTTCCCGCAGCCAGATGATCGCCGGATCCTGGTGAAAGCGCGGATGCCAATGCTGGCGCAGCGCAAAGGACGGCAGCGGCAGCGGCGGCTCCAGCACCCTGACCAGGCCATAGCCCCCGAACACGTTGCCCAGTTCCTGCGGCACGGTGGCGATCAGGTCCGGATGCTGGTCCAGCAACAGCGGCACCACCAGGAAGTGCGGCGTGGACAGGAAAATGTTGCGCTTGACGCCCTGCTCTTCGAGCGCGCTGTCATAGGCTTCGGACGAGCGCCCGGCCAGCGTCACCACAATCTGCGGCATGCGCTGGAACTGCTCGAGCGTCAGCTCGTCCCCCACGTCCTTGTTCTTCACGCTGACCAGCGTCACGAATCGGTGCATGAACAGCTGCTGCTGAAACAGGCCTTGCGGCGCTGCGCGCAGCGACCCCAGTACCAGATCCACCTCGCCGGAAGCCAGCAGGGGCTCTACCTGCGGTAGCGGCACCTGCCGTGTGCGCAGGGTGCAATGCGGAGCCAATTCTCGCAGGCGCTTGATCAGGGGCGGCAGGAACACCAGTTCACCCATGTCGGTCATGCACAAGGTGAACATGCGCATGGCCGAGGCCGGATCGAACTGCGCCTGCGACAGCACCTGGCCGCGGATCGTTGCCATCAGCGCCAGGATGGTCGGCGCCAGGCTCTCGGATTTCGGGGTGGGCTGCATGCCCTGCCCGGTTTTTACGAACAGCGGATCATCGAAGAAGACGCGCAGCCGGTTCACCGCGTGGCTCATGGCGCTTTGCGACAGGCCCAGCTGTTCGCCGGCGCGGGTCACACTGCGCTCCCGCATCAGGCTATCAAACACCGCCAATAAGTTGAGATCTAGTTTCTCGTTATGCATAGCGTGCATTTCCAGAATCAGGCTCATGACATTGACGCATATTCCGCCGCTATCTATCTTGTTGTCAAACGCCGCGCAGATCGGCGTTTCTACGAGGAGACAACATCTTGAAGCCCCTACAACACCCCCTTGGCGCGGTGCTGGTTTCGTGCGCCCTGCTGTCCTGTAGCACCGCCTCGGCCGATGTCGGCGTCGGCGTCATCCTGTCCCTGACCGGCCCTGCCGCATCGCTGGGAGGCCCGGCCAAAAACGCCATAGACCTGTTGCCGCGCGAAGTCGCGGGAGAGACGGTCCGCTACATCGTCCTGGATGACGCCTCCGACGCCACGGGAGCCGCCCGTGCCTTCCGCAGGCTGGTCGACGAGCACAACGTGGACGTGGTGCTGGGCACCTCGGTCACGCCCGCCACGCTGACCCTGCTGCCCATCGCTCACGAGAAGAAGGTCCCCTTGATGAGCCTAGCGGCCGGAGCCAAGCTGGTCGAACCCATGGACGCGCAGCGCCACTGGGTGTTCAAGGTCGTGCAGAACGAGAACCTGATGGTGGCCAGCACGGTCGCGCACATGAAAGCCAGCGGCGTGAAGACGCTGGGTTACATCGGCTTTGCCGACGCCTACGGCGACAGCTGGCTGGCTGAAGTCTCCGCGCAGGCTGCGCGCGCCGGCATCAAGCTGACCGCCACCGAGCGCTACGTCAAGACCGACACCAGCGTCACGGCGCAGACCCTGAAGCTGTTGGCCGCCAAACCGGACGCGGTGATCGTGGCGGCATCCGGCACACCGGGCGCGCTGCCGCAGAAGTCGCTGCGCGAGCGCGGCTATGGCGGCCGCATCTACCAGACCTACGGCATCGCCAACCGCGAGTTCCTGCGCATCGCCGGCAAAGACGCGGAAGGCGCGCTGTTTGCCGTCGGGCCGGTCGTGGTCGCCAGCCAATTGGATCAATCCAATCCCATCCGCGCGGTCGCCATGGACCTGACCCAGCGCTACGAAGCCGCTCACGGCAAAGATTCCATGTCGGTGTTCGCCGCCAACGCCTGGGACGCCGGCATCGTGCTGCAACAGGCGCTGAAGACCACATTGCCCCAAGCGAAGCCGGGCACCCCTGAATTCAGGGCAGGCCTGCGCGATGCGCTGGAAGCCACCCGCGACGCCGTCACCTCGCAGGGCGTGTCCACCATGTCCCCCGCCGACCACGTCGGCTATGACGAGCGCGCCGCTGTCATGGTGCAGATCAAGGACGGCGCCTGGCGCTACGTCAAGTAAACACTGGAGCAAACCCATGTTCATCAAAAACACCTGGTATGTCGCCGCCTGGGACCATGAAGTCAGCGCCGACGGCTTGTTCTCCCGCACCATCACCGGCGTGCCGGTGCTGATGTACCGCGACGGCGGCGGCCGGCTGGTCGCGTTGGAAGACCGCTGCTGTCACCGCGGCGCGCCGCTGTCCGTGGGACGGCGCGAGGGCGATTGCGTGCGCTGCATGTACCATGGCCTGAAATTCGATCCCAGCGGCGCCTGTGTCGATGCGCCGGCGCAAGCACGCATTCCGCCGAAGGCCCGGGTCCGGACCTTCCCGGTGGTCGAGCAGCACCGCTGGATCTGGATCTGGATGGGCGATCCGGAACGCGCCGATCCGGCTCTCATTCCCGATACGCAATGGCTCGACCATCCCGAGTGGCGCAGCCAGGACGGCTACATCCACTATGACGTCAACTATCTGCTGATCGCCGACAATCTGCTGGACTTCTCGCACCTGCCCTTCGTGCATCCGACCACGCTGGGCGGCAGCGAAGACTACGCGTCCGTTTCTCCCAAGGTCGACAGGCTGCCCGATGGCGTGCGCATCACCCGCTGGACGCTGAACACCGAAGCGCCAGCCTTCGCCAAGAAGGTCCGGGAATGGCCAGGCCTGGTCGACCGCTGGAACATCTACAACTTCACGCTGCCCGGCATCCTGCTGATGGACTCGGGCATGGCGCCGGCGGGGAACGGCGCGCAGGAAGGCAACCGCCAAGGCGCCATCGAGTTTCGCGGCTGCCAGGCGCTGACTCCCGAAACCGCCACATCGACGCACTATTTCTTCGCGCATCCGCACAACTTCTCCATCGACCGGCCCGAGATTACGGCGTCAATACACCAAAGCGTGGTGGAGGCCTTCGATGAAGACCGGGACATCATCACCGCGCAGCAGCGGTCCTTATCGCTGGCGCCGGATTTCAAAATGGTGCCGCTATCCATCGACGCTGCGCTGTCCCAATTCCGCTGGGTGGTGGCGCGCCGCATCGAGGAAGAACAAGAAGCGGCGGCCACTGGCGTAGATGTCCGTCCCGCGCAGGCGGTGGCCTGAGATGCGGCAACTCGTCGTCAGCCGTATCGCGCGTGAAGCACGCGGCATCGTTGGCGTGCACTTGCGCAGCCCCGACGGCGCCATGCTGCCCGCCTTCGAGGCCGGAGCGCACGTGGACGTGGCGCTCGGCAATGGCCAACTCCGGCAATATTCCCTGTGCGGCGATCCGGCGGAACTGAGCGTCTACCGCCTCGGCGTAGGCCTGGCTCCGGAGTCGCGAGGCGGCTCGCGCTACATCCACCAACAACTGCGCGAAGGCGACCGCGTGCACATCAGCGAACCCCGGCAATTGTTCGGGCTGCATGCGCAGGCCACCCGCCACGTCTTCATCGCCGGAGGTATCGGCATCACGCCCATCCTCAGCATGATTCTTGCGTGCGAAAGACGCGGTGAACCCTGGCGGCTGCTGTACTGCGTGCGCGAACGCGACGCGGCAGCCTACCTGTCGGAGCTTGCAGCCTATGGCGAGCGCGTGGATCTGCACGTGGACAGCGAGCGCCAAGGCGCCCTTTGCGACCTGGACGCCTACCTTCAAGTCCAGCAAGACCCCGGCCTGCATGTCTATTGCTGCGGGCCGGCGCCGCTTATGGCCGCGGTGGCTGCCGCAAGCGAACGGCGAGGCATCGCCGCGGGCCGCGTGCATTTCGAGCGTTTCACCGCAGGCGCCGACGCCGCCGCACAAACGGGTGAGACCTTCCAGATCAGGCTCGTGCGCAGCGGCGGCAGCTACGAGGTTCCCGCGGACAAGTCCGTGCTGGACGTGCTGGAAGCCGCCGGCGTCGCCTGGCCGCACTCATGCCGCGAAGGCCTGTGCCGCAGTTGCGAGGCTACCGTGCTGTCCGGCGACGTCGATCACCGCGACTACGTGCTCAGCGACGAGGAGCGCGCGGCGGGACGCAGCATGATGGTCTGCGTGTCACGCGGCTGCGGCACGCTGGAGCTGGATGTGTAGACGCTACGCGGGTTCCTCCAACGCCGACGCATCCAGCAGATGGTCGACGATGGCCAGGATCTGGTCGGCGGCTTCGGCGATGTGCCGTTCAAGCGCGACCTCGGCCTGTTCGGCCTGGCCATGCCGCGCGAGGGCGATCAGCGCGCTATGTTCGTCATGCGCCTGTTGGCGGATCGGGGCGTTGACGATCTGAAAGCGAAAGTAGCGTTCGGACTTTTCATGCAACGCGCGCACCATGGCAAGCGCGGCGGGCCGTTGCGCCGAGCGGTACAGCAGCTCGTGCAATTGCCAGTTCAAGCGGCCCCACTGCTCCGGTTCCGCCGTGTCCATCTGCGCCACCACCTGGCTGGCCAGCTCCAGGTCCTGGACATTGCGCTGCTGCACCGCCAGGCGCAGCAGCCATGGCTCCAGCCGCAGGCGGATGTCGAAGAACTCCTGCACCTCGGCACGCGACAACATGGACACGTAGGCGCCCCGATGGGGAATCATATCGATCAAGCCTTCGGCGCTGAGTTGGCGTATGGCCTCGCGTACCGGAAGCCGGCTCACGCCCAGTTCCTCTGCGAACAACTCCTGGCGCAAGGCCGAGCCGGGCGGGATGGCGCCAGACAGGATACGGTCGCGCAGTTCATCCACCACCAGCTCAACGGCGGTCTTGCGCACGAGGCGGCCGGGCGAACCGGCTTGGGGACGGGGCGGGGTTGTAGCGGAAAGCGACGAATTCTGGGACATGGGACCTGCCTGGTTGTGCCGTCCGGCGGCCGCCGAACGGTGTGGGCATGCGGGAAGCGGAACCGCCATGCCCAGGAAAACCCCGAGAGACAGCCGGCACCCGCAGCCCTTTTAATGTGAGTATATTGGATCCATGATCCAGTTCAAGCCACCGCTGGCCCAGCGGCGGTCCGAGGCCCGTGCCTCGTTTTTTTAAGTCCCGTTTTTTTGGATCCAATATCCAATAGTCGCAGCGAACCCGGCCGCAGGCCGGACAAACCACACCACAGGAGCCGCAGCATGAGCATTCAATGGCAAGGGGTATTTCCCGCCGTCACTACGAAGCTGAAACCCGATTTTTCGCTGGACCTGGCAGCCATCCGCCTCGGGCTGGAACGCCTCATCGAAAACGGCGTGGGCGGCGTCGTAATGATGGGTATGGTGGGCGAAAACGCGCAGCTCTCGCCCGAAGAAAAGCTGGAGGTCCTGCGTACCGCCGTGGACACGGTGCGCGGACGCGTGCCGGTGATATCGGGGGTAGCCGAGACCGGCACCGCGCGCGCCGCCGCTTTCGCGCAGGAAGCCGCCCGCATCGGGGTAAACGGCCTGATGGTGTTCCCGGGCCTGACCTACAAATCCGATGCCCGCGAAACCGTGGCTTTCTATCGCAGCGTAGCGCGCGCCAGCGCCTTGCCCATCCTGCTCTACAACAACCCCCGGGGCTACGGGGTGGACTTGACGCCCGACCTGGTGGCGGAATTGCTGGAAGAGCCGACCATCGTCGCCATCAAGGAAGAATCCTACGACACCACCCGCGTCACCGACCTGATCACCCGCTTTGGCGACCGGCTTGCCGTAGTCTGCGGCGTGGACGACCTGATCCTCGAAAGCGCGGCGCTGGGCGTGACCGCCTGGGTGTCCGGCATGGCAAACGCCGTGCCCAAGGCTTCGGTGGATCTGTTGAAGCTGGCAGTCGAGGGCGACTTCGTCCGCGCCCGCAAGCTCTACGCCGCACTGACCCCGCTATTCCACCTGGACACGGTGGTCAAGCTGGTGCAGCACATCAAGCTGGCCGAACACCTGATCACCGGCAGCGCCGAAACCGTCAAGCCGCCGCGCCTGGACCTGGCGGGCACCGAACGCGAGCGCACCATTGCCATCACCAAACAGACGCTCGCGGATCTTTCCGCCCTGGGCTACTGATACCGGAGCCACTCCATGCGCCCCATCCGCCTGTCCGCGCTGGCCATCAGCGCCCTGTCCGCAGTTTCCGTCCTGTCCGCCGCGCGTGCCGCGGACTACCCTGCCCGCTCGATGGAACTGGTGGTCGCCTACCAGCCCGGCGGCGGCAGCGACAACACCGCCCGCGCCATCGCCGAAGCGGTGCGCCCTCCGCTGCTGGCGCAACCCACCGTGGTGATCAACAAGCCCGGCGCGAGCGGTTCGATTGGCTGGGCCTATGTCGCCAATGCACAGCCCGACGGCTACCGGCTCGTGTTGATGACTCCCGAAATGCTGGTGGTGCCCCTCATGGGCATAGGCAAGACCACGGTCGGCGACTTCCAGCCCATCGCCCGTTTCACCGACGATCCGTCGTCGGTCACGGTGCGGGCCGACGCACCCTGGAAAACGGTGGAGGAGTTCCTCGCCGACGCCAGGAAGAATCCCGAGCGCATCGCGGTCTCCAACGCAGGCATCGGCACCGTGCCGCACATGGCGGCCGCGGCGCTGGGTGAGCAAGCCGGCGTGAAGTTCGTGCACGTTCCGTATCAGGGGTCGGCCCCGGCCATCATGGGCTTGCTGGCGGGCGACGTGCAGGCAACCACGGTAGCCTATGCCGAACTGCAGCAGCATGTCGAAACCGGCAAGCTGCGCACCCTGGCCGTCATGGCGCCGAAACGGCTGGACAATCTGCCTGCCGTACCCACCATGAAGGAAAAAGGCGCGGACCTGCAATTCAGCGTCTGGCGCGGCATCGGACTGCCCAAGGCAACACCCGCGGACGCGGTGGAAAAATGGCGGGCGGCAGCCCGCCAGGTGGCGCAATCCCAGGATTTCCAGGCGTTGATGCGCAAGCAGAACCTGACCCCCTCCTATGCGGACCTGCCGCAGTTCGCGGCCGACGTTGCGCGCCAGGAAGAAGCGTTCAAGGCGCTGGTACCCAAGCTGAATCTGAAGCCCTGAACGGCAACAGGCGCGGCGCCGAAACGCCGCGCCCGAGATCGCCCGCGGGCTACTCGACCGTCGCGCCCGACGTCTTCACGACTTCAGCCCAACGCGGAATTTCAGCCGCCATCAGGTCGCGCAGTTGCTCGGGCGTACTGCCGACCAGTTCCATCCCCATGGTCTTGCCCAGTTTTTCCTGCACGTCCGGCTCTTTGACGATCACCGCAATCTCCTGCGCCAGCTTGTCCAGGATGGGCTTGGGCGTGCCCTTGGGCGCGTACACGGCCTGCCAGGATGCCATCTGGAAGCCCGGCACGCCGGCCTCCTGCATGGTCGGCACCTCGGGCGCCAATGCGATGCGGTCCTTGGTAGTCACGGCCAGAAGCTTGAGTTTGCCGGTCTGCAGCAAGGGCAAGGCCGCAGTCATCTGATCGAACATGAAGGTCACCGCGCCGGAGGATACGTCCACCATGGCGGGCGGCGTGCCCTTGTAGGGCACGTGCGTCAGCGGCACGCCTATCATGCTGGCGAAGAGTTCCCCGGCCAGGTGCGTGGAAGTTCCCGCACCCGAGGACGCAAAGGTGCGCTTGGTGGGGTCGCGCTTCAACAACGCGATCAGGTCGGCCACGGAATTCACGCCCAGATTGGGATCCACCAGCAGCACGTTGGGCAGATAGGCAATCAGCGAGACCGGCTCGAAATCCTTGACGGGGTCGTACTTCAGGTTCTTGTACAGGCTGGCGTTGATGGCGTGGGTGCTGATGGTGCCACCGAACAGGGTGTAGCCATCGGGCGGCGCTTTGGCGACGTAGGTCGCGCCGATTCCGCCCGCCGCGCCAGGCTTGTTCTCGACGATGACGTTCTGGTGCAGGCGGTCACCCAGCTTCTGCGCGAGCACCCGTCCCACCACGTCGGTCGAACCGCCAACGGTGAACGGCACCACGTAGGAAATCGGCTTCTGGGCCGGCCAGTCGGCGGCCAGCACGGGCGATGCCAGCGAGCCCAGCGCGGCGGCCGCCAGCAGCGCGGCCAGCGCACCGCGTCGTTGCATATTCATGATTGTCTCCTGCCTGTTTTTTGGCTTATGGGGGTGCCGGTCCAGCCGGCGGCAAGGCTTAACGGCCCTGTTGCTTGCGCCAGGCCGCGAATTTGTCCTTGGTTGCCGGGTCGGTGGGCGGATACAGGCCAAGTATGGATGCGCCCTGCTGCACTTCGCTGGTTACGAAATCCTCGAAGGCGGTCATTTCCACGGCCTCGACGGCGATCTCGTCGGCGATGTTGGCGGGTATCACCACCACGCCCTCGCGGTCGCCCACCACGATGTCGCCCGGCCACACGGCCACGTCGCCGCAGCCGATGGGCGCATTGATGTCCAGGGCCTGGTGCAGGGTCAGGTTGGTCGGTGCCGAGGGACGCTTGTGATAGGCGGCGTAGCCCAGTTCGGCGATTTCGGGTGAATCGCGAAAGCCCCCATCCGTCACCACGCCGGCCACGCCGCGCTTCATCAGCCGCGTGACCAGGATGGAACCTGCCGACGCGGCGCGCGCGTCCTTGCGGCTGTCCATGACCAGCACTGCGCCTTCCGGGCAGGTTTCCACCGCGACGCGCTGCGGATGCGCGCGGTCTTCGAACACTTTGATGGTGTTCAGGTCTTCGCGCGCGGGGATATAGCGCAGGGTGTAGGCGGGGCCGACCATATTGGGCAGCGTGGCGTTCAGCGGACGCACGTCCTGGATGAATTGGTTGCGCAGGCCGCGCTTGAACAAGGCGGTGCACAGGGTGGCGGTGCTGACGCCGGCCAGGCGCGCGCGGGTTTCGGGATTCATTGTGGACACGATGGCTCCGGGGATAGGAAGACTGTGGGCATGGGCCCTAGAAGATCTCGGGTTCAGGCACGGGCGCGCCGAAGCTGGTTTCCAGGAAATCGAAATCGCAGCCGTCGTTGGCCTGCAAAATGTGCCTGGAATACATCCAGCCATAGCCGCGTTCGTAGCGCTTGGGCGGCGGCGTCCAGGCCGCGCGGCGCGCAGCCAGCTCTTCGTCGCTGACGTTCAGATGGATGCTGCGCGCGGGCACGTCCACCGTAATCAGATCGCCCGTCCGCACCAGGGCCAGCGGGCCGCCGATGTAGCTTTCCGGCGCCACGTGCAGGATGCAGGCGCCGTAGCTGGTGCCGCTCATGCGGGCATCCGACAGGCGCAGCATGTCGCGCACGCCCTGCTTTACCAGCTTGGTCGGGATAGGCAGCATGCCCCATTCGGGCATGCCGGGTCCGCCTTGCGGGCCGGCATTGCGCAGGATCATGATGTGGTCGGGGGTGACGTCCAGGTTCTCGTCATCCACGGCCGCCTTCATGCTGGGATAGTCGTCGAACACCAGGGCCGGCCCGGTGTGGCGCAGGTACTGCGGCGCGCAGGCGCTGGGCTTGATGACGCAGCCGTCGGGAGCTATGTTGCCGCGCAACACAGCCAGCGCGCCTTCGTCGTATATGGCCCGGTCCAGCGGGCGGATCACGTCGTCGTTGTAGACCTCGGCGCCGGCGATGTTCTCGCCCAGCGTCCTGCCGGTGACCGTCATGGCGGACATATCCAGATGATCCCGCAGCCGAGACATCAGTGCCGGCAGGCCGCCCGCATAGAAGAAATCTTCCATCAGATAGGTGTCGCCGCTGGGCCGGATGTTGGCGATCACGGGCACCTTGCGGCTGGCGTCGTCGAAGTCGTCCAGGCTCACGGCGCACCCGGCGCGGCGCGACATCGCAACCAGGTGCACGATGGCGTTGGTCGAGCAGCCCATGGCCATGGCCACGTTGATGGCGTTCTTGAAGGACGCCAGGCTCAGGATGCGCTGTGGAGACAAGTCTTCCCAGACCATCTCCACCACGCGCCGGCCGCATTCGGCCGACATACGCATATGGTTCACGTCCGCCGCCGGGATCGAGGATGCCCCGGGCAGCGTCATGCCGATGGCTTCCGCGATGGCGGTCATGGTGCTGGCCGTACCCATGGTCATGCAAGTGCCGTAGCTGCGCGCAATGCCGCCCTCGACCTCGGTCCATTGCTCCTGCGTGATCTTGCCGGCACGGCGCTCGTCCCAGAGCTTCCAGGCATCGGAGCCGGAGCCCAGGATCTTGCCCTTCCAGTTACCCCGCAGCATCGGGCCGGCCGGCACGTAGACACAGGGCAGTCCGGCGCTGACCGCGCCCATGAGCAGGCCCGGCGTGGTCTTGTCGCATCCGCCCATGAGCACGGCGCCGTCGACCGGATGGCTGCGCAGCAATTCCTCGGTCTCCATGGCCAGGAAATTGCGGTACAGCATGGTGGTCGGCTTGACGAAGGATTCCGACACCGAAATCGCGGGCAACTCCACCGGAAAGCCGCCTGCCTGGAACACGCCTCGCTTCACGTCTTCGACGCGTTGCTTGAAATGGCTATGGCAGGGGTTCAGGTCCGACCAGGTGTTGATGATGGCGATGATCGGGCGGCCCTGCCAATCGTCCGGGCCGTAGCCCATCTGCATCATGCGGGAACGGTGGCCGAAGGAGCGCAGATCGTCCTTGGCCATCCAGGCGGCGCTGCGCAGGCTTTCGTAAGAGCGTTTCATAGGAAAGAGACAGTGTTCCGTGACGTCGACCGGGCCATTTAAACACTAATACATTAGTGCGTCAGCTAGGTAAAAACCCGCTACACTGCGCTTTTCGCGATTCTCGCGCCCAGCCTCCACTCGCCTCGATGCACAGCACAAAGCTCAGACTGGACCGTTCGCGCCATGCAGCGCCCCAGGTCTTCGAACATCTACGCGAACAAATCGTGTCCCTGGAACTCGCGCCCGGCGCGCCGTTGTCGCGCGTGACACTGGCAGAGGCCTACGGACTCAGCCAGACGCCGATCCGCGACGCCCTGATGCGGCTGGCCGAAGAGGCGCTGGTCGAAATCTATCCGCAGCACACCACGGTGGTCAGCCGCATCGACATCGCCGCCGCCCGCGAGGCGCATTTCCTGCGCCGCTCCCTGGAGCTCGAGATCGTGCAGCTGCTGGCGCAGCGCCTTGATCCGCCGTTGTTCCAACGCCTGCAGGCCAGCATCGACCTGCAGCGCGTCAGCCACGCCAACGGCCAGTATCAGCGCTTCATCGATGCCGACCAGGCCTTCCACCGCGACATGCACGAAGCCGCCGGCGTGACTCGGCTATGGGAACTGGAGCAACGCTACAGCGGTCACTTGGACCGCCTGCGCCGCCTGCATCTGCCTGAAGCCGGCAAGGCCGAACGCATACTCGACGATCACCAGCGCCTGCTGGACGCCATCGTCGCCCAGGACCCGCAGCGCGCCCAGCAGGTGCTGCGCGAACACCTGTCCGGCACCCTCAGCCAGGTGGCCGAGATCTGCAAGCGCTATCCGGATTATGTGTTGACGGCTTAGGGTCTATTGCCCCTAGGGCATATTCGCGCCGCAGGCGCGCGCCCTGCCCGGTATGATCAGGGACACACCTCGGCCACACGCCGGGCGACGGCGCGCCGCGCCACCACCGGAAAACACCAATGACCGCAAGGCACGCATCCTTGATCGCCCTGGCCGCAGCGGCCTGGACCCACCCCGCGCAGGCCGCGCCGCCCGGCTCGTGTGAAACCATCACGGTCCGCGAAGGCGATCCGGTCCCCGTCAATGCCTGCGCGGTGACCGTCGTGCCGCGCGATCCCGGACCCGGGGGCATGTTGCCCGGCGCGCCTGACTGGCTGCCCGTGGACCCGCAAGCCATGCCTGGCGTGTTCTACGACAGCGCCTCGATCAAGGTAGTCTCGGAACGCCCGGCCGTCATGAGCGTGAACGTGGCCTGGTTCTATGCCC
This sequence comes from Achromobacter sp. D10, assembly GCF_035282245.1. Taxonomy (NCBI): domain Bacteria; kingdom Pseudomonadati; phylum Pseudomonadota; class Betaproteobacteria; order Burkholderiales; family Alcaligenaceae; genus Achromobacter; species Achromobacter sp. D10. The sequence goes on along the minus strand of NZ_JAYJLE010000004.1, from coordinate 216,212 downwards.
AACCCAGGATCTCCGCCGCCAACGGGCAACTCTACCGTTCCGTGACCCAGCCGGTCACCATGAACTGCGCCGCCGGCACCTACAGCGTAAGCGAGGTCCTGCACCACGCAGGCGAGAATGCCACCGGCCCCATCGTCGACTCCCTGCCCCCGCCCGGCATCCGCAATGCGCCCATCGCACAGGACCCGGTGCAGCTCAAGCTGCGTGAGGTCGTTTGCCCGGCCCACGGCAAGACCCCGCGAAAGTAAGGCATCCAGCCCGGCCGCCCACCCGGACTTAGCCCGCCTGGACCGCCAGCCTAGCCTGACGCTTGGCCAGTTCGGTCTTCAACTGCACCAGGCTGGGCGTGACGATAGGCAGGAAAGCCGCTTCGCGCCAGCGCCGGCCAAAGCCCGCGCCCGCAGGCAGCAGATAGGCCGCGCCTCCGCTGGCCTGCAGTTCCAGCTGCACCGCCTGCTGGGCGGCTTCAGCCAGTGCGATGCGGATCTCGAAGAGACGCCAGGGTTCAGCCACAAAGCTCTCGTTGCGCACGCCTTCGATCAAGCCGGCGGTCAACGCGTCCAACTGCGCGCGCAGCGCCTCCAGCGGCTGGCCCAGGATGCCGCGCGCCGGCTGGCCCTGGCCAGCTTGATCCGCAGCGCGCAAGGCGCCTCGCGCCAGGCCGATCGACAAGCCGCACTGCATGCCTGCGAAAGCCGGCCTGGCTTGGGGCAGGTACTGCCGCGCATCGGCGTGGATCAGCCACTCCCGGCCGATGCGCACACCGCGTACGTCGAGCGCCGCGGTATTGCTCGACTGCAGGCCCAGCAAGGGCAGGTCCGGACTGCGCGTCAGTCCCGCAATGCTATCTGGCAGCGCCACCACCGCCGGCGTGCCATCGGGCGCGGAAACCGCGGCGGCGACGAGAAAGCCCTGCGGCCGCAGATTCGTGACCCAGGGCATATGGCCGTCCAGCACCCATTCGTCACCCGCGGCGCGCGCAGCGATCTGTAGCGACTCGATGCCGCTCAGGAATTTCATCGCATTCGACAGCGCGGTCGCGCCGGCCTGTTCGCCGTTCAGCAACGGCGTCAACCATGCATCGGCCAGATCCGTATTCGGACTGCGCAACAGGTATTCGATAAAGACGCGCTGGCTCCAGGCCACGAAGGCGGCGGCAACGGATAATTCCGCCAGCCGCGCGACCGCCTCGATGGCATCGCCGATGTCGGTGCCGGGCAGGCCGCCACGCGCAGCCGGCACGCCATGGCGCAACATATCGGCGGCAGCCAGCCTCGGCAGCACCGTAGCCGCGTCCAGGCTGCCGTCGTCCAGGGCTTCGGCATGCTGCTGCAGCCAGGCATTCAGATCAGCCGGCAACTCGGCGTGGGCAGACAAATGGGCCATGGCGGTCTCCTACGGATCATCAAGGGGCGCACCGGCGCTGACCGGCCGATGCAATCCCGCATGATGCCCGCAAACTGCGATGCCCGGTCGACCATATCAGCCCCGGGCCTGCGTCCCCAGGCTTCAGCCCAGGCCCAGGAGCAGATCGGCCAGCAAGGCCGGATGCGTGATGTGGGCTTCGTGGGGCGCGGCAATGTCGACCCAGTTCCAGCCCGACTGGGACTGCACCAGCTTGCGCGAGTCATCCAGCACCGCCAGCTCGGGCTGCGTGCAATGGATGTAGGTGCGTGCAACCCCGTTGCCGATGGGGTGCCTCAGGTTCAGCGGCGTGGTGTAGCTAGCCAGTGGATGCGCAGTCAAGCGGCGCTTGACCCAATCGTAGTCCGCACTGCCGGCAGCGAAGCCCCAGGCGGCGGGCAGCGGATCGGGAATCGGCACAGCCAACCCGTCGGTGGCCTTGGATGCTGCCGCGATCCGCGCGTCGGCATCCGCCTTGGGATAGACCGAAAACGCGTTCTGGCCGCTTTGCAGCACGATGGCATCGAAGTACACCAGGTGCCCCAGGCGCTCCGGAATTCGGTCCGCCACGCCTGTAATGGGGATGCCGCCGAAGCTGTGGCCCACCAGGATCACGTCCCTGAGTTCCTCGGTCTCGATGACCTGGACCAGGTCCTCGACAAAGGTATCGATGGTGATGTTCTTGCTGAGCAAGTGGGCGCGGTCGCCCATGCCGGTGTAGCTGGGCGCATACACCCGGTGGCCGGCCGCCAGCAGGCGGTCCGCAACCGGACGCCAGCACCAGCCGCCATGCCAGGAGCCGTGGGCCAGGACATAGTTCCTGGCTTTTGCGGCCGGAGCAGCCGGAGCCGCCGCCCCGGCCGCTCCCGCGGCGGCAAGCGCGGGCAGGCCCGCGGCAAGCTTCAACAAGGTTCTGCGCGGAAGCATCGTCATGGCGATTACACCTGCGCCAGCGCCTGGTCCAGATCGGCCAGCAGATCGTCGATATGCTCGATACCGATGGACAGGCGCACGGTTTCCTCGCGCACGCCGGCCTTTTGCAGCTCTTCCGGATTGAGCTGGCGGTGCGTGGTGGATGCGGGGTGCGTGGCCAGGGACTTGGAGTCGCCGATATTGACCAGGCGCGTGAACAGCTGCAGCGCGTCCTGGAAGCGCGCGCCGGCTTCACGGCCGCCCTTCACGCCGAAGGTGAACAGGCCCGGCGCCTTGCCTCCCAGGTACTTCTGCGCCAGCGCGTGATCCGGATGGTCCGGCAAGCCGGCATAGTTGACCCATTCGACCTTGGGATGCTCGCGCAGGTAGTTGGCGATCTTCACGGTGTTTTCGACAATGCGGTCCACGCGCAGCGCCAGGGTCTCGATGCCTTGCAGGATCTGGAAGGAGTTGAAGGGCGAGATCGCCGCGCCGGTGTTGCGCAGCGGCACCACGCGGGCGCGGCCGATGTAGGCGGCCGGACCGAAGGCTTCGGTGTAGACCACGCCGTGATAGCTGACGTCCGGTTCGTTCAGGCGCTTGAAGCGTGCCTTGTGCTCTGCCCAGGGGAACTTGCCCGAATCGATGATGGCGCCGCCCAGGCTGGTACCGTGTCCGCCCAGGTACTTGGTCAGCGACTGCACCACGATGTCCGCGCCATGTTCGATGGGGCGCAGCAGGTAAGGCGACGGCACGGTGTTGTCGACGATCAGCGGCAGACCGTGACGGTGCGCAAGTTCGGCCAGCGCCGCGATGTCGGTGATGTTGCCCAGCGGATTACCGACGGACTCGGCAAAAATGGCCTTGGTGCGGTCATCGATCTGCGCTTCGAAAGCCGCCAGGTCGGACGGATTGGCGAAACGCGTGCTGATGCCGTATTGCGGCAGCGTGTGCGCGAACAGGTTGTAGGTGCCGCCGTACAGCGTGCTGGACGACACGATATTGTCGCCCGCTTCGGCGATGGTCAGGATGGCGTAGGTGACCGCCGCCTGGCCCGAGGCCAGCGCCAGCGCCGCAATGCCGCCTTCCAGGGCCGCGACGCGTTGCTCCAGTACGTCCGTGGTCGGGTTCATGATGCGGGTATAGATGTTGCCCGGCACCTTCAGGTCGAACAGGTCGGCGCCGTGCTGCGTGTCGTCGAACGCATAGGCCACGGTCTGGTAGATGGGCACGGCCACGGCGCGCGTGGTCGGATCGGGGCGATAGCCGCCATGCACGGCCACGGTTTCAAGCCGCCACTGGGGCTTCTTCGCTTCGGTCATCAGTATCTCCTAGAGGGTTGCTTATCAATGATTCTTTTCAGACGGGAAGCGTTCGCGCCGCGCGCAGGATGCGTTCCACGTCCGCATGATTGTTATAGGCGCCGACAGACAAGCGCACGTAACCATACTCCACTACGCTGGCCACGACCCCGGATTGTGTCAGATGCGCCAGCGCGGCGGCAGGGTCCGGCACGCGCAGCGCTGTCGTCGTGCTGCGAAACTCGGGCTCGGCCGGCGACACCACCTGCAGCCCCGAGCCGCGCAGGCCTTTGGCCAGCGCTTCCGACAGTTCCAGCACCCACGGCTCGATACGCTCGGGCCGGGCGCTTTCGATCAGGTCCAGCGCGCCCGCCCAGCCCGCGATGCCGGGATAGTTCAGGTTGCCGGATTCAAGCCTGCGAGCATCGGCCGCATCGGCGAGGCCCACCTGCCATTGCAATCCGGACTTGTCCAGCGTGTTGACGCCGGACGGCCCGATATACAGCGGATCCAGAGCCTCCAGCAGCCGGGGCGACACGTGCAGCAAGCCCACGCCCAACGGTCCGAGCATGCCTTTGTGCGCGCCGCAGGCAAAAGCATCCACGCCCCATGCATCGACTTCGACACGCAACAGTCCTGCGCCCTGAATGCCGTCGACGACCAGCCAGATGCCACGCTCCGCGCAACGTCGGCCCAGTTCAGCGATGTCCGTGCGCAGGCCGGTGCCATATTGCACCCAGGACACGGCGATCAGACGTGTGCGCGCATCCACATGCTGCCAAAGGTCATCCACGGTATAGCGATGCGCGCTCGCCTGCGCGACGCGCACCTGCACGCCGCGACGGCGCAGGTTCAGCCAGGGCAAGGCATTGGTGGGATGCTCTTGATCATCCACGACCAGGTTGTCGCCGTCCTGCCAGGCCAGGCCCTGGGCGACGATGTTCAGTCCTTCGGTCGTGTTCTTGGTGAAGGCCAGGCGCTTGGCTTCGCCCCCGATCAGGCGGGCCAGCCGCTGACGCAGCACGTCTGCATCGCGCAACCACTGAGGTTTGTCGCTGCGCGCATGGGTGATGTCATCGAAAAAGGCGCCGACCGCGTCGGCCACCTTGGGCGACAACGGACTGGTGTAGGCGATGTTGGCGTAGGCCTTGTCTTGCGTGATGGGAAACAACTGCCTGAATTCGTCCTGCCAGCTCATGCGCCACCCGCTCCGTGATTTCAACTTGGTATGAAGGGGATTCTAGGTATATGACGCGCATTTGAGTAAGGCTTAGTTTTTATATCCATATGACCATATAGTCGCTCGCTGAACGCCTGCACAACCATAGAATTCCTGCCTTTCCGGAGTGCATAGAATAAGGGAATGGCATGCGTATGACTCAACTAATCAAGGCTGCGGGCGTGGCCGCGGCGCTGGCGCTGGCCGGCGCGGCTCACGCCGGCACGGTCGATACCATCAAGAAGCGGGGCGAACTTGTCTGCGGCGTGAGCCAAGGATCGGCGGGCCTGTCCATCGCCGACAAGCAAGGCCGCTGGACCGGCCTGGACGCGGACCTGTGCCGCGCGCTCGCAGCGGCCGTGCTAGGCGACCCGGAGAAGACGCGTTTCGTCCCGCTGAGTTCGCAGCAACGCTTCCCCGCGCTCCAGTCAGGTGAAATCGACGTGTTGAACCGCAACACCACCATCACTTCGAGCCGCGATGCCGGCCTGGGCATCGTCTCCGCAGGCATCGTTTTTTATGACGGCCAGGGCTTTCTGGTGCCGCGCAAGCTTGGCGTGAAAAGCGCCACGGAACTCGATGGCGCGCAGGTCTGCGTGCAGCCCGGCACCGTCAACGAGCAGAACCTGGTCGACTACTTCAAGAAGCACAAACTGAGCTATCGCCCGGTCGTTATCGAGAACCTGGTGGAACTGGAGCAGGCCTTTTACGCGGGACGCTGCGACGTTTACCTGTCGGATGCATCGACCCTGGCAGCCAGCCGGGCCGCCCGCGCCGGCCGGCCCGACGACTTCGTCATCCTGCCAGAACGCATCAACAAATCGCCGCTGGGCCCCTTCGTGCGGCAGGACGATGCCAACTGGACGGCCATTGTGCGCTGGACCATCAATGCGCTGGTGGCGGCCGAGGAACTCGGCATCACCGCGCAAAACGCCGACAGCCAGACGCAAAGCGCTGACGCGCAAGTGCGCCGCCTGCTGGGCGTGGACCCTGGCATAGGCAAGAGTTTCGGCCTGGACGAAAGCTGGGCCAAGAATGCCATCAAGGCCGTCGGCAACTACGGCGAAGTCTGGAATCGCAATCTGGGCGCCGCGACGCCGCTGAAGCTGGACCGGGGATTGAACGCGCAATGGAACCAGGGCGGACTGCTGTACTCGCCGCCGTTCCAATGATCCTGGCCGCCTGAATGCCAAGGGCGGGCGCAGGCCCGCCTGTTTTTCTTTTGCGCACATTCCCGCTGACCATGGCCGCGAACTCTCTTTCCTTTCCCTCTACCGGCCCTTGGCCGCGGTGGCTATCCACGTTGGCCTGGACACTGGCGCTTGGCGGCATGGCGGCCGTTCTGCTTTGGCACATCGAATCGGTGCAGGCCGCACGTGGCATCCAGGGCGGCTTCGGCTTCCTGTTCCAGCCTGCCGGCTTCCGGATCTCCGAAAGCCTGCTCGACGTCACGCCGGAAGATCCCTACTGGATGTCGATCGCCGCGGGCCTGGTTAACACTCTGACTGTCGCGGCGTTGGCGATTCCGCTGGCCACGGCCCTGGGGCTTGGCCTGGGCCTGCTGCGCATGTCGCGCAATCCGCTGGCGGCGCGTTGCGCCGCCGCCATCATCGCGCCTCTGCGCAATACGCCCGTGCTGCTGCAGCTGTTCGTCTGGTACGGGTTGCTGTTGCGCCTGCCCGATATGCGCCAGGCATGGTCGCCGCTGCCGCACGTGCTGCTGTCCAATCGCGGCTTGGCCCTGCCTGCCCTGCATGGCTGGCTGCCGTATGCGGCCGTGGCTGCGGCAGCGCTCGCGTCAGGCTGGTACGCTGGCCGTCGCTGGGACAAGCCTGCGCGATATGCGGTGTTGGCCGCTGCGCTGCTGGCGTGGACTCTGTTGCCCGCCGTCCAGATCGACATACCGATCAGGCGCGGACTGGGTTTGCAGGGCGGCTGGCAACCGAGCATCGAATTCGCGGCGCTGACGATAGGACTCGTCGTTTTCCACGCGGCTTATATCGCTGACGTCGCTCGCGCTGCGGTAAGCGCCGTTCCGGTGGGGCTGGTGGAAGCGGGCCAGGCCCTGGGCCTGAAGCCCAGGCAGGTGTTGCGGCTGGTCATCGCCCCTTATGCCGCGCGCGTGGCGCTACCCCCTTATGCCAACCAGTGCCTGGCGCTGGTGAAGAACAGCACCCTGGCGATCGCGATCGGCTATCAGGAACTGATGGCGGTGATCAACACGGCAATCACGCAGACGGGCCTGGCGCTCGAAGGCATCGCGCTGGCCGTCATGGTCTATCTTGGCCTGGCGCTGGCGCTGGGTGGCGGATTATCCGCATGGAACGCGCGCAACACGCGTCACGGTCCCGGCGACACGCACGGCGCGCGCCTGGGCGAGCGGCCGTCGTGGAATGCCGTGGACGAACGCCGTGGCTGGCGCGGGTGGCTGTTATCGGCCGCCTTGGCAGTCACCCTGGGCTGGATCCTGTGGCGCCTGCTGGAATGGGCGCTGCTCGGCGCGGTGTGGCGTGGCGATCCGGTGGCATGCTCAGCCTCGGCTGGCGCGTGCTGGGCCGCGGTGGGCGAAAACCTGCCCTTGTTGCTCTTCGGCACCATGGCCCAGGCCGACCGAGCCCCCGCGCTGGCCGCCTGCGCAGCCCTGTTGGCCGGAGTAGCGCTGACGCTGACCACGGCCGGCATACGCGCCACGGCTCGCGCGGCGCTGCTCGCCATTCTGCTGGGCGTTGCCGTCAGCGCGCTGTCCGGCTGGCCTTGGGGCGGGGCCGCCATAGGTCCGCAGCGCTGGGGCGGGCTGCTCGTCACATTGATCCTGGCCATCGCCGCCCTGCTGGCCGCCGTGCCGCTGGCTTTCGTGCTTGCGCTGTTGCGCCGCAACGGCACCTATGCCACCTCGCGGGTTGCGGCCGGCCTGATCGAAACCGTGCGTGGGGTGCCGCTGGTGACGCAGCTATTGTTCGCGTCCTTCGTGCTGCCCATGCTGCTGGGCGGTGGCGTATCGAAATTCGCCATGGCGTTGGCCGCGCTGACGCTGCACACCGCCTGCCTCCTGGCGGAGGTGCTGCGCGGCGCGCTGCAGGCCATACCGCCCGGCCAGATGATGGCGGCGCGCGCGCTGGGCATGCCTGCCGCCATGGCCTATGGTTCGGTGATCTGGCCGCAAGCCCGCCGCATCGCAGCACCTGCCGCCCTGGGCGTGTTCGTGGGCGCCGTCAAGGACACGTCTTTGGTCAGCATCATCGGCGTTTTCGACGTGCTCGGCGCGGCGAAGGCCGTGGTCGCCGGCACGGATTGGCGGCCCTACCACGTCGAGATCTACCTGGCCGTGGCCGCCTTGTATTTTGTGGCCAGCCTGGCCCTGTCGCGCGTCGCCCGCGCCATGGAAGGCAAGACCGGCCGCGTTTGAGGCCGGCATTGGGAGACGCCGCGACCCGCTGCTGGCGCCAGGCGCCTGGCCACCTTCAGAAGCGCTCATCCATCAGCGCCGGCATCACGATTTCCCGCACGAACGACGCGTCGGACAGAGTCAGTAGCGCGCGCGTCATCGCCACCACGTCATGCACCGGTATCAGGCCGCCCGCTCCCCGCAGGCTGGCCGCGTCGCGCGGCACGTCCAGGCCATCTTGCGTGTTCAGGTAGCCTAATTGCAGGCAAGTCACCGCCAGGCGACGCTCCCTGAAGCTCTCGCGCAGGGCGTCCGCGATGCCTCGCAGCGCATGCTTGGAAGCGCCGAACGTCACCTCGGGGCGACCGCTGCCGGCCAACGCGGAGGTAGAGCCAGTCAGGATGACTTGCGGCTTGCGCGCGCCCAGCACGCGCGGGATCAAGCGCTGGAGCAACAGGATGGTAGCGGTGACGTTGATGTCCACTATGCGCGCGATCTCCGCGGGCGAGTCCGTCAGGAAATCGTAGTCCTCGCTGAATGCGTGTTCTTCCCACACCCCCAGGTTGTAGAGAATGGCATCGAGCGCATCCGGCGCCTGCGCGGCGATCTGCTGGACGGCAGCCTCGGGCCGCGACAGGTCGGCTGCGATCCAGCGCAATTCGCAGCCAGGAGGGACTGTGATGTCCGGCGGCGCGCGGCGCGCCACGCCCACGATGAGCGAGGCATCCTGGCCCAGCCCCTCCACGAACGCCCTGCCCAGCCCCTTGCTGGCGCCCACCACCATGACCCGCATTGTTACCTCCGTCCGATCAATCCCGGGAAAGCGGCAAGGATTCCCGCTGCAAAGTCGCCCGGTATAGCACGGCGCGTGAAGCAAGCCCGCAATGCCCACAAGCGCCGACGGACATTGCGCGCCGTCAACGCACCGCGCCCTGCAGCCAGGCCGGCCGCGGCGCAGCGTCCAGCCAGTTCTTGACGATCAGCCCCAGTTCCGTGTCGCCCGAGATACGCAGCCGACGCTGGAAGAACAAGGTATCGGCGTCTGTTTCCGAACGCATCAAGGCCAGCAAATCCGCCAGCTTCGCACCCAGTTCCAGGTCGGCGGCCGCGCCGCTCCATACCGGCCGAAACGTGCCTTGCCGCAGGACGAAACTGCTGCGCAGGCCCAAGTCCTCGACTGTGATGGCAAAGCTGCGCCCTTCCAGCTCCGACGGCGGCGTCAGCCATTTCAGCCGACGCGCCAGTTCCAGCCCGGCCGCGAAATGCAGCGACACGAAAGTTGCGGGCAGACGCCGGCCCAGTTTGGCGACGACGCCGGGCACCTGGATTGCCGGGCTCATGCCGCTGCCTCCAACAGGTCGATTCCGGGCTTGCCGTGGAAATAGCCATTGCATCGGACCATGCCCGCCGGCGGATGCGCGTCCCTAGGCGCGAGACCGCGGCGCATCGCATCCAGCGCGGCGATCGCTTCCAGGGTGCCCGCCGATTGCGGACTGACTCGCAGCACCTCCACGCCCATTGCCGCCAAAGCCGGCGCCTGCGACAACAAGTCCAGGCAGGCTGCCGACTGCACCTGGATGCCGTTGATCGCGAGGAACTCGCTCGATTCCTGCGTACGCATGTCCAGCCCATCCGGATGTTCAATGCAGCGAAAGCCACAGTCGTCCTTCTTCAGCCGGAAATGCCGCGCCGTGAAGCAGCGCGCGGAAAACGCCAGCGCCATGCGGCCCCAGACCATGACTTCCGCCTCCAGGCGAGCGGGCCTCTCGGCCATCAAGACGGCCAATGTCCTGCCGTCCATTTCCAGCGGCGCGACAAAGCGCGTGGCGCCGCGCTCGGCCAGCCATTCCAGGGTGCCACCGTGATAGGCATTGATGTGAGGCCCAGCCACGAAGGCGCGGCCGTTCAGATGCCGCACCGCGCCCAGTTCGCCAGCTTCGACCATGAAGTCGTCCTGTCCGCAGAGCTTCTTCAGCGCGCTGGCCTCGGCGCCGGTCTCGATCAAGGTGCGACCCGACAGCACCACCGCCTTGCCCGCGTCGCGCAGGTCGCGCGCCAGCTCCAGCCAGTCGTCGGCGCGCAGCTCATGCCTACGGCTGCAGACGGTTTCGCCCAGGTAGATGATGTCGGCGGCGCTGTCCGCCAACGCCGCGTAGAAATCCAGCGTGTGCTGGCGCGGCCAATAGTATTGCAGCGGCCCGACCGATATCTGATATGCGCTGGTTTTCATTTCCATGGCCGTTCGAATGCGCCTTGCGTGACTTGGGAACCTTCGGAATGGCGCGCCAGCATGGCATTCCATTCGGGGCGGGGAGAAAAGCGGGCGGCATCCGCGTGCGCGCTGTCCAATGCGGCGCGCAAAGTCGACACCACCTGCGTGACATAGGCCGGGCTGCGTTGCCGTCCTTCGATCTTGATGGCCGATACGCCCATCTCCGCCAGGCGGGGCAAAAGACCGATGGCGTTCAGGCTGGTGGGTTCCTCCAGCGCATGGTCGGCCTGCCCGTCCACTTCGAAGCGGCCCTTGCACAGGGTGGGATAGGCGGCCGGCTCGCCCGGCTCGTAGCGGTCGATCAGAATGCCATTCAGGCGCGCGTCCATGCGGCCGTTCTCTTCGGACCAGCGCACCGCGTGCGCGGGCGAACAGACGCCCTTGTTGTTGGGAGAATCGCCTGTCGCGTAGGACGACAGCAGGCAGCGGCCTTCGGCCATGACGCACAGGCTGCCGAAACCGAAGACTTCCACCTCAACGCTGACATTGGCGCAAATGCGCGCGATCTCCGCCAGCGTCAGTACCCGCGGCAATACCACGCGGCGGATGCCGAACTGTTCCTTCATGAGTTCAATGGCGTCGGCGTGGGTGGCGGAGCCTTGCACGGAAAGGTGCAGGCGCAGCCCGGGATAGCGGTCGCTGGCATAAGCAAGGAGCCCCGCGTCGGCCATGATGACAGCATCCGCGCCCAAGCCGTAGGCGGCATCCACGGCAGCGCGCCACTCCGGCGCCCTGCCCGCCTGCACGAAGGTATTGATGGCGAACAGCACCTGTCGTCCGCGGCTGTGCGCCAGGTCGACGCCCGCGCGGATATCGCTTTCGGTGAAGTTGAGCCCCGCAAAATTGCGGGCGTTGGTGGCGTTCTTGAGCCCGAGGTAGACGGTGTCCGCGCCGGCATCGATTGCGGCTTTCAGCGCGGCCAGGCTGCCGGCGGGGGCCACGAGCTCCAGGGGAGAGGTTCGAGTTTCCATGCCGGCCAGTCTATGGGCCCGCCGTGCCCCCGGCCTTGTCGCAGATCAAACGGCATACGCCGAACGCTGCGCGCCGCCCTATTCATCCGTGTACAGCCCGTGCTCCACCGCATACACCGCGACCTGCACACGGCTGGTCAGGTTCAGTTTCTTGAGCACGTTCTGCACGTGGATCTTGACCGTGCTTTCGCTTACGTCCAGTTCGCGCGCAATGACCTTGTTGCTCGCGCCCCGCGCAAGCCACTGCACGATCTGCGTCTCGCGCGCGGTCAGCCGATGGCGCTCGGCGCCGCCGGCGGACTGCGGCGCCTGCGCGGCCAGGCTGGCCTGCCCGCGGAACTGTTCCACCAGCTTGGCGGTCATGCTCTCGGCGATGACCGGCTCACCGCCCGCCGCGCGGCGGATCGCCGCGGTCAGCGCATCGGCGTCGATGTTCTTGACCAGATAGCCACGTGCGCCGTCGCGCAGCGCCTGTCCCAGTTCGTCGGCTTCCTCGGACACGGTCAGGATGATGACGGCGCAGGACGGCAACTCCTGCGTCAGGAGCTGCAAGGTTTCCAGCCCCGACAGGCCCGGCAGGTTGAGATCCAGCAGAACCACGTCGGGCTTGAGTTCCTTGGCGCGCTTCAGACCTTCGACGCCGTCGCCCGCTTCGGCCACTACCTCGAAATCGGGCTGGCGTTGCAGCAACAGGCGCACGCCCGAGCGAAACAGGGTGTGGTCATCTACAAGGAGAATACGGATGGGCATGGTCGGGATCATCAGGCAGCCTGGCGTTCACTGCCGGGCAAGGTCAGCGCGACGCGCGTGCCGGCGCCGGGTTGCGATTCAAGTTTTATCACGGCGCGCATGCGCGCGGCGCGCTCCCGCATAATGTGCAGGCCGACGTGCGACTCGCCGCGTTCGGCGACCTCGGCGGGGTCGTAGCCCTGGCCGTCGTCCGCGATGACCAGCGTAAAGTCGCGATCATTGGCGACATCGATGCGCACATGGCTGGCTTCGGAATGCTTGCGCACATTGGACAAGGCCTCTTGCAGGATGAACAGCACCTGTAGTTGCTCATCGGGCGGCAGCGGCGCGCCGACGCCCGGTCCGAACCGCAATTCGGTTTCGATCCCGGTCTGGCGGCGGAAACGCGCCACGGTGTCTTCGATGGCCGCCTGCAAGTCGCCCTGCGACAGCTTGGTACGGAAGTTGGTCAGCAGCTCGCGCACGTCCTGGTAGCTTTCGTCCACCCCAGTGCGCAACAGCGGGAGGATCTCGTCGATCTCAGCCTGATCGCCGCGCCTGACCGCGGCGTCCAGCATCTGCAGCTGCAGGTTCAGAAAGTTCAGGCCCTGGGCCAGGCTGTCGTGCAGCCCCTGCGCCACCAGCCCGCGCTCGCGCTCCACGGCGAGCTGGCGCGCCTGGGCGCTCAGGCGGCGGTTGTCCAGCGCCACGCCCAGATGCTGCCCCAACGTTTCCAGCAATTGGGATTCCGCGGGCGCCAGACGGCGCTGCTGGCGGAAATGCAAGGAATACGAACCCAGCACCTCGTCCCGCGTGACGATGCGAAACACCGCCACGCTGGCGAACCCCTCGCGCTGGCAATTCAGTTCCATCGAGGGCGGCGACTGGCGGAAGTCCTGGATGACGATGACGCCCGCCTGCCGGGTAGCGACGCCGCAATAGCAATCGTTGACCTGCATGCAATGCTCGGATTCGACCAATTCGTCGGACAGCCCCACCGCCACCATCAGGTTGAGCTTCTCGTTATTGGGATCGAGGGCGCGAATGCTGCCGCCCTCGGCATCGAACTGCAGCATCACGCGCCGTAAAAAACCGTCGCACAGCGCCTCGATCTCGTTGGGCTGGTTGAGGAAGGCGGCCATATCGTAGAGCGCGCCGATGTCCCGGTTCTGCGCGGCCAGCTGCGCGGTCTTTTCCTCGACGCGCCGCTCCAGGCCCGTGTACAGATCCTGCAGTTCGTCGGCCATGCGGTTGTAGCCGCGCGCCAGCACGCCGAACTCATCCTTGCTCTCAACGGGCAACCGTGTGCTGAACTCCCGCGCGGCCATGCGCTGCAGGCCGTCGCGCAGGCGCAGCACCGGCGAAATGATCCAGAGATACAGCAGGTAGATCATTGCCAGCGTGCCGGCGCTGGCAATGGCGGCCAGCACGCCCTGGGACAGGCGCAGCGAGGTGGTCTTGCCGGCGTTGTCCTGTTCGATCATGCGCACCAGGGTATCCGCGCGGGCAACAAACTCCGGCAAGGTTTCCAGATAGGTGGCGGCGTCCGGTTGCTGCAGCGCGCGCGTGGCCGCCGGTTTCATGACGTCGTACCAATAGGCCGCCACGTCATGCCATTGCCTGCGGATGGCCTCGTCATTGGGAATGAACAGCGGGCGGGCCGGATTGCCACGCGCCAAACGGGCAATCGTGTCGTCCATGAGCAGGACCTGCTCGTTGGTGCGGAACTCACGACCGGCCTGGGGACGCATGAGCTCCACCGCGACGCGGTTTGCCCGCATCCGCAGGCTGCCCGTATCGTTGATGGCCGCGCCCGCGCCTTCCAGTTGCCAGGACAGCCACAGCGTCCAGCTGACCATGGACAGCACGACAACCAGCGCCACCAGGGAGCTGATGACGATACGCGTGGACAGGCGATGCCAGGGCGAAGGCAGGCCATCGGTTTCAGCGGCGGTATCGATGGGCTTCATGTCTTTCAACGCGGTCGTGCTCGAGGAATACTGCGGGCTCCAGTGTAGCCGCTGGGACTCCTGCCCGGCCTCTGGCCGTCAGGCCAATCCGAGGGTGCGGCAAATGAAATCCGCGACCCGCGCCGGCTCATTGACCGGCAGGCAGGGCAAGGCAGTCTGGAGCGGCGTGTCGGTGGCCACCGCGAGGAAGCTGCCGTCGTCCTCATGCAGCGGCGGCTTGCCCAACGCCGGCCGATACACCTCGATGCGCGGAATCGCGGCCTGCTTGAAGCCTTCGACCAGCACCAGGTCGGCCGGCGCCAGCCGCGCCAGTTGCTCTTGCAGCGCGGGTTCGGGCGTGCCGCGCAATTCGTGGACGATGGCGTAACGGAAAGGCGATGCCACCATCACCTCCTGCGCGCCCGCCTGCCTGAAGCGCGCGCTGTCCTTGCCGGGCGGCTCCATCTGGAAATCGTGATGGCTGTGTTTGATGACGCTGACCCGCAGGCCGCGCGCGGCCAACAAGGGCAGCATCGCCTCGATCAAAGTGGTCTTGCCGCTGCCGGAACGGCCGGCAATGCCGAAAACTGGGGTCATGCAAGCTCCGTTAACGAAGGACATACGATGGGCAGGAATGCGTCCGCCCGCGCCGAGTATGCCAGTAAAGCTCCCGCCACCAGATCGAAATACCAGCCGTGCAGGGTCAGGCTACCCGCGTCCACCGCGCGCCGCACGAAAGGCAGGTCCTCAAGGTTGCGCAGCGAAATCAGGATGGACGCCTGCTCGCAAGCGCGCCGGCGTTCGGCGGCCGTCGCCTGGGGCATCTGCAGCAGCACCTGCCTGCGGGCAGGTTCGGCGATGTCCATCCAGCGTTCCAGATAATCGGTCTCGCCATCGCCCCGGGTACGCCGGTCCATCAGCGCGCGGATGCCGCCGCATTGCGCATGGCCCAGCACGATGATTCGGCTGACCTGCAACTGCTTGACGGCAAACTGTATCGCGGCCAGCACGCCCTGCAGGCCCCGGTCGGTGCTGGCCGGCGGCACCAGGTTGGCCACATTGCGCACCGTGAAGATGTCGCCCGGGTCGCAACCCAGCAGCATAGCCGGGTCCACCCGGGAATCGCAGCACCCGACCAGCAGCGTGCTGGGGTGCTGGCCCTCCCGGAGATTGCGGTAGAGCGTCGGCGCATCCTCGTAGTACTGCTGCTGAAACCGCTGGAAGCCGTCGACCAGGCGTTCGATATCGCGCATGTCAGCCTCCCGTCTGTGCCATGAAGCGCACGATACGTTCCGGACGCGCCACGAAATCGTGGCGCTCAGGCTTGGCTGCGATGCCGGCCCGGATCGCCCGGATCAGCGCGGCGTCGTCGGCGCCCGCGCGCAACATGCGTCCGAGCGGCACCTGGTCTTCCTGTCCCAGGCACAGGTACAGAGTACCGTCCACGCCCAGCCTGACGCGGTTGCAGGCGGCGCAGAAATGGCGCGACATCGGGGTGATCACCCCCAGCACGGGCATGCCGCGACCCGTGGTCCAGTAGCGCGCGGGGCCCGCGCCCGTTCCGCCCACCGATGGCACCAGGCCCGCGCCGGCTGCCAGCCGCGCGCCCATCGCATTCAAATCGGTGTGCGCATAGCCGCGGCCGCAACTGCCCATGGGCATGGGCTCGATCAGGCGCAGCACGAAACCCTGCTCCACCGCGTAATCCAGCAGCCGGCGCACCTCGGCTTCGGGCGTTTGCGCGTGGACCACGCTATTGAGCTTGATGGGCGCAAACCCCGCGTCCCGGGCCGCGGCCAGGCCCGCCAGCACGGAATCCAGGCAGTCCCGGCCGGTGATCTGGCTGAACGCCGCGGCGTCCAGCGTATCCAGGCTAATGTTCAGGCGGTCCACCCCTGCGGCGCGCAGTTCCCGCGCGTGGCGCGCCAGTTGCGTGCCGTTGGTGGACACCGACAGATCGCGCAAACCGGGCATGGCGGCGATCGCCCCGGCCAATCCGGCCAGCCCGCGGCGCAGCAGCGGCTCGCCGCCAGTAAGCCGGACTTTGCTGACGCCCAGCTCGACGAACAGCCGCACCAGCCGCGCCATTTCCTCGTGGCGCAACCAGTTGGAGGGGGTTTCAAACCCCTTGAAGTCCTTGGGCAGGCAATAGCTGCAACGCAGATCGCAGCGGTCCGTGACCGACACCCGCAGATAGTCGATGCGACGGCCATGGCCGTCGACCAGAGGTCCCGCAGCCGGCTCGTCCATCATGCGGCGCTCCCGCCATAGACGCGCTCGGGCTCGCCGCCCTGAAGGTCTATGCCCTGGATATCGGCGCGTTCGACCAGCAGCCTGGCATACTGACGCCACGCGGTGTCGCGGCTCATGGAGGACAGTGCCGCGGCGATCTGGCCCGCCACGTGCTCATAGGGCTGCATGCGGCCCTCGATGCGCCGCGTCACCCGCACGATGTGCAGGCCATGGCGGGTCTCCAAAAGCTGCGGCAACAGGCCGCCGGCGGGCAGCGCGAACACCGCGCGCTCGAATTCCGGGACGGTGTCGCCCCGTCCCAACTGCCCCAGGCTGCCGCCGACCGCCGCGGACGGGCAGTTCGATTGCTGCCGCGCCACCTCGGCAAAGCGTGAGGGATCCTCCATCAATTCAGCCAGCACAGCGTTGCCGTGCGCCCGCAGCATGTCCAGGTTCACGCCGGGCGTAACCTGAAACAGGATGTGGTCCGCCTCGACCAGTTCGCCCGCCATGAAGCGCTGCGGGTGCATCTGGTAGAAGCGGCGGCAGGCAGCTTCGTCGGCCTCGGGCGCCGGCGCCTCGCGGGCCAGCAAGGCGCCGATGGCGCCCTCCTCGTCCGAGGCGTCCAGGCCCAGCCGGCCGGCCTCGTCCAGCAGCACGCGGCGCAGCACCAGGGCGGTGATCGCCTCGCGCATGGGATTGTCGGCGTCGGCATGCAACGGCAGTTCACGTTCGAGATCCGCGTCGTTCAGTTCGACGCCATTGACGATGACAGGCATGGTCGGCTCCTGGGACGGGGATCAGCGCGGGCGCACCAGTTGCCAGGCCCGGCCCAGGTAAGCGACCGAGGCGAAGCCGCTCCATACGTGGACGAGGCGCGTGAACGGGAAGATCACGAACAGCGTCAGGCCCATGAACAGATGCGCCTTGAACAGCGCCGGCACGTCGGCGATATGGCTGGCCGCATCGCCCTGGAAAGTCACGATGTTCTGAGCCCAGGTCATCAGTCGCACCATCATCTCGCCATCCATGTGGCCGGCCGACAGCGCGATGGTGGACAGGCCCAGCAACAGGGTCACGAGGATCCACAACAGCAGCAACTTGTCGCCGGGCCGCGTGGTCGCGCGGATGCGAGGGTCGCTCAGGCGGCGATGGATCAGGATGAGCAGGCCGATCAGGCACAGGCCGCCCATGACGCCGCCGGCCACCATGGCCACGGTCTGCTTCAGGCTGTGCGATACGCCCAGGGTGTCCCACACCACGACCGGCGTCAGCAGCCCCGCCAGGTGCCCGAAGAACAGGCCGAGGATACCGATATGGAACAGGATATTGCCCAGGCGCAATTGCCCGCGATGCAGCAGCTGCGAGCTGTCCGACTTCCAGGTGTATTGCTCGCGTTCGAAGCGCACCAGGCTGCCCAGCAGGAAGACGGTGAGCGCGATGTAGGGATAGATGCCGAAGAAGAACTGATTCAGGGAGTTCATGATGCGTCGTCCTGAAGGTTAATGAGCCGCGGGCGCGCGGGGATAGAAGCGCACGGCCTGTGCGCCATCGCCCGAGAACGGGCGCAGCAGCGGTTCTACGCCGTCCGGTCCGGCCCCGAAGGTTTCCATCGCCTCGTCCATGTCGCGCACGGGCGCCTCGGTCTGTTCGCGGGGAATCACGCGGGACTGAGAGCGCAGCACCGCAAAGATGCCGGCGTAGGGGCTTTCGCCCTTGGCCAGGCGCGCGCCGATGGCGGCCAGGACGTGGATGGCATCATCGAGCAGGTCCTGCGCCTGTGCCGGGTCGATCACGCCCAGGAACTCCAGGAACAGGGGCACATGGTCCGGAAGCTCCGACACCGCGGGTTCAAAGCCGTGCCCGCGGTAGGTGTCCAGCAGGTCCACCATGGCCTGGCCCCGATCGCGGCTTTCGCCGTGCACGTGCTCAAACAGGTGCAGCGAATGCGAGCGGTTGCGATCGAAGGTCGCGACGTAGTTCTCCTGCAGCGCGATCAGGTCGTTAGTGGCCAGGTAGCCGACCAGCGGCTGCAAGGTTTCCTCTGCGTCGGGATAATCGGCCAAAGCGGTATCGA
Organism: Achromobacter sp. D10; assembly: GCF_035282245.1. Taxonomy (NCBI): domain Bacteria; kingdom Pseudomonadati; phylum Pseudomonadota; class Betaproteobacteria; order Burkholderiales; family Alcaligenaceae; genus Achromobacter; species Achromobacter sp. D10. The sequence goes on along the minus strand of NZ_JAYJLE010000004.1, from coordinate 197,761 downwards.
CTTCGCCCAGCGCCTCCAGCAGCTCGGGTTCGGGGTAGCACAGCAAAGCGGAAAGCAGGCGGTACAGACTCATGATTTTTCTCCTTTCCTAGACCGAGGCGGCCTTCTTGCGGGATTTCGGCATCTCGATGAAGATCTCGCTGCCCTGGGGCTTGCGTCCGAACAAGGTGCCTTCCGACACCCCGCCCGAGCAGCCGTTGCCGAAGGTAAAGCCGCAGCTGCCCTTCTCGTTGAAGCTGTCCTCGACCACTTCCTTGTGGCTGCTGGGCACGACAAAGCGGTCCTCGTAGTCCGCAATCGCCATGATCTTGTACATGTCCTGCACGGTCGCTTCCGTCAAGCCCACCTGGTCCAGCAAGGCCGTGTCGCGTTCGCCGTGCACGGTCTCGGAGCGCTTGTAGGCTCGCATGGCCAGCATGCGCTCCAGCGCGTGCACCACCGGCGCCTCCTTGCCCGCCGTGAGCAAGTTGGCCAGGTAACGCACCGGAATGCGCAGGCTGGACACGTCGGGGATCATGCCGCTCTTGCCCACCGTGCGCCGCGGCATCTGGCCGGACTCGGCCGCCGTCTGTATGGGCGACAGCGGCGGGATGTACCAGACCATGGGCAAGGTGCGGTATTCGGGATGCAGCGGGAAGGCGACGCGCCACTCCACCGCCATCTTGTAGACCGGCGATTTACGCGCGGCTTCCAGCCACGATTCCGGGATGCCCTGCTCGCGCGCGGCGGCGATCACCTCGGGAGAATGCGGATCCAGGAACAGGTCGAGCTGCGACTGGTACAGGTCCTGCTCGCTGGCGGTGGACGCCGCCTGCTCGATCTGGTCGGCGTCATACAGCATCACGCCCAGGTAGCGGATGCGGCCCACGCAGGTTTCCGAGCACACCGTGGGCTGGCCGGCTTCGATACGCGGGTAGCAAAAGGTGCACTTCTCGGCCTTGCCGCTGTTCCAGTTGTAGTAGATCTTCTTGTACGGGCAGCCTGAGATGCACATGCGCCAGCCGCGGCACTTGTCCTGGTCGACCAGCACGATGCCGTCGTCTTCGCGCTTGTAGATGGAACCGGACGGGCAGCTGGCGACACAGGCCGGGTTCAGGCAGTGTTCGCACAGGCGAGGCAGGTACATCATGAAGGTGTTCTCGAAGGTCGAATACATCTCCTTCTGCACGCCCTCGAACAAGGCGTCGCGGCTGCGCGCGCTGAATTCGCCGCCCAGGTCGTCTTCCCAGTTCGGGCCCCAATGGATCTTCTCCATCTTCTTGCCCGTCAGCACCGACACCGGGCGCGCGGTGGGCGGTGTTTGCGACAGCGGCGCCTTCTGCAGGTGCTCGTAGTCGAAGGTGAACGGTTCGTAGTAGTCGTCGATCTGCGGCAGGTTCGGGTTGGCGAAGAGGTTGGCCAGGATGCGCAGCTTGCCGCCCTGGCGCGGCTCCAGCTTGCCGGCGGCGGTACGCTTCCAGCCGCCCTTCCACTTTTCCTGGTTCTCCCATTCCTTGGGATAGCCAATGCCGGGCTTGGTTTCCACGTTGTTGAACCAGGCGTACTCGACGCCGTCGCGGCTGGTCCAGACGTTCTTGCAGGTGACCGAGCAAGTGTGGCAGCCGATGCACTTGTCCAGGTTCAGCACCATGCCGATTTGGGCGCGTATCCTCATGATTGCTTCTCTTCTTGTTGCGTTGCTTCGACCAGCGGACCTTCCAACCAGTCCACCTTCTTCATCTTGCGCAGCACCACGAACTCATCGCGGTTGGCGCCCACGGTGCCGTAGTAGTTGAAGCCGTAGGCCTGCTGGGCGTATCCGCCGATCATGTGCGTGGGCTTGAGCACCGTGCGCGTGACCGAGTTGTGGATCCCCCCGCGCTTGCCGCTGGTTTCCGCGCCGGGCACGTTCACGATCTTTTCCTGGGCGTGGTACATCAGGCACATGCCCACGGGCACGCGCTGGCTGACCACCACCCGCGCCGTCAGCGTGCCGTTCACGTTGAAGACTTCAACCCAGTCGTTATCGACCAGCCCGGCCTGCCTGGCTTCGGTTTCCGATATCCACACGTGAGGACCGCCGCGGCTCAGCGTGAGCATGCGCAAGTTGTCCGAGTACGTGCTGTGGATGCCCCACTTCTGGTGCGGCGTCAGCCAGTTCAGCACCAGTTCCTTTTCACCATTCGAGTAGCGGCCCAGCATGGGCGCGACCGTCTTGGTGTCGATGGCCGGCTTGTACACGCAGGAGCCTTCGCCGAAGTCCAGCATCCAGCGGTGGTCCTGGTAGAACTGCTGGCGGCCGGTCAGCGTGCGCCATGGAATCAGCTCATGCACGTTGGTATAGCCGGCGTTGTAGCTGACCTCCTCGCTTTCCAGGCCCGACCAGGTGGGCGCGGAAATGATCTTGCGCGGCTGCGCCTGGATGTCGCGGAAGCGGATCTTGTCGTGTTCGCGGCCGACGGCCAGGTGCGCATGGTCGCGTCCGGTGATCTTGCTCAATGCTTCCCAGGCCTTGACCGACACGTGGCCGTTGGTTTCAGGCGCGAAGGTCAGGATCATCTCGGCCGCATCGATGGCGGTGTCGAGCTTCGGCCGCCCCTGGCTCACGCCCGGCTCGGTCACGGCCTGGTTGATGCCGGCCAGCTCGTGCACCTCGTGCTCGGTGTTCCAGTTGATGCCCTTGCCGCCGTTGCCCAGTTTGTCCAGCAGCGGGCCCACCGACGTGAACTTGCGGTAGATGTCGTTGTAGTCGCGCTCGACCACGGTCATGTTGGGCGCGGTCTTGCCGGGCACCAGGTCGCATTCGCCCAGCTTCCAGTCCTTGGGCTCGAAAGCCTGGCCCAGTTCTCCCGGGGTGTCGTGCATGAGCGGGGTCAGCACCACGTCACGGCGCTTGCCCAGATAGGGGCCGCCGATATCGCTGAACTTCCTGGCCAGGAGTTTGTAGATTTCCCAGTCCGTCTTGCTTTCCCACAGCGGCTGCACCGCCTCGCTCAACGGATGGATGAACGGGTGCATGTCCGAGGTGTTGAGATCGTCCTTTTCGTACCAGGTGGCCGTGGGCAGCACGATGTCGCCATACAGGCAGGTAGTGCTCATGCGGAAGTCCAACACCGTCAGCAGGTCCAGCTTGCCTTCGGCCGCATCGTCCTGGTAGGTCACCTCGGTGGGCTTGATCGCGTCGGCTTCGTCGCCGAACACCGCGTTCTGCGTGCCCAGCAGGTACTTCAGGAAATACTCATGGCCCTTGCCGCTGGAGCCCAGGATGTTGGAGCGCCACACGAACATGTTGCGCGGAAAGTTGGCAGGGTCATCCGGGTTTTCGCAGGACATGCGCAGGTCGCCCGACTTGAGCTTTTCGGCCACGTAGGCCACTGGATCCTTACCCTGGCTTTCGGCCTGCGCCACCACGTCCAGCGGATTGGTGCGCAATTGCGGCGCCGACGGCAGCCAGCCCATGCGCTCGGCGCGGGCGTTCAGGTCGATCATGCTGAGGTCGCCATAACGGCCGCGGTCCGCCGTGGGGCCGAGGATCTCCTGGACGTTGAGCTTTTCATGGCGCCACTGGCTGGTGTGCGCATAGAAGAACGAGGTGCCGTTCATCTGGCGCGGCGGGCGGACCCAGTCCGCGGCAAAGGCCAGCGGGGCCCAACCGAATTGCGGACGCAGCTTTTCCTGGCCCACGTAGTGCGCCCAGCCGCCGCCGCTTTTGCCCACGCAGCCGCACATCATCAGCATGTTGATGATGCCGCGGTAGATCATGTCCATGTGGTACCAGTGGTTCAGGCCGGCCCCGACGATCACCATGGACTTGCCTTCGGTGTCGTGGGCGTTCTGCGCAAACTCACGCGCCACCTGGATGACTTGCGCACGCGGCACGCCGGTGTGCTTTTCCTGCCAGGCAGGCGTGTAAGGCACGTCGTCGTCGTAGGAGCTGGCGACATTGCCGCCGCCCAGGCCGCGGTCCAGGCCGTAGTTGGCCATCTGCAGGTCATACACCGTGGCGACAAGCGCCTCGCTGCCATCGGATAACCGGATGCGGCGCGCCGGCACATTGCGCACCTGCAGCTCGCCATGCTCGCTGCCGAAATACGGGAAGCCCACGCCGACCACGGCATCCGACTGGTCCAGCAGGCTCAGCGTGGGTTCGATCTCGCGCCCGCTGCCGCCGTCCTTGGACTCCAGGTTCCAACGGCCGACTTTCTCGCCGCCGTTGACCGCGCCCTCGCCCCAGCGAAAGCCGATGCTGCCGTTGGGCGCAACCAGGTCGCCGCTCTTGGCGTCCAGCACCAGCGTCTTCCAGTCCGGGTTGTTCTGCTCGCCCAGGGCGCCGTCCAAGTGCGAGGCGCGCAGGAAGTGGTCCGGCGCGTGGAAGCCGTCGCGCTCCTTCAACAGCACCAGCATGGGCATGTCGGTGTAGCGCCGCACGTAATCGCGGAAATAGTCCGAGGCGCCGGACAGGTGGAATTCCTTCAGGATCACGTGGCCCATGGCCATGGCCAGGGCGGCGTCGGTGCCTTGCTTGGGCGCCAGCCAGATATCGCCGAACTTGACCATTTCGCCGAAGTCACTGGACACGGCCACCGTCTTGGTGCCCTTGTAGCGGACCTCGGTGTAGAAGTGCGCGTCGGGCGTGCGGGTCTGCGGCACGTTGGAGCCCCACACCATCAGGTAGGTCGAGTTGTACCAGTCGGCCGATTCCGGCACGTCGGTCTGTTCGCCCCAGATCTGCGGGCTGGCGGGCGGCAGGTCGCAGTACCAGTCGTAAAAGCTCAGGCAGGCGCCGCCCAGCAGGCTCAGGTAGCGGGCGCCTGCGGCGTAGCTGACCATGGACATGGCCGGAATCGGCGAAAAGCCGATGAGGCGGTCGGGGCCGAATTTCTTGATGGTGTACGCATTGGCGGCGGCAATGATCTCCGTCGCCGTATCCCAGTCGGCACGCACGAAGCCGCCCAGGCCGCGCACCGCCTTGTATCGCTCGGCGCGCGCGGGATCCTGGCTGATCCATTCCCAGGCCGCGATCGGGTCCATGGTCTTGCGGGCTTCGCGCCACATTTCCATCAGCCGGCCACGGATCATCGGGTACTTCACGCGCTGCGCCGAGTACACGTACCAGCTGTACGACGCGCCTCGCGGACAGCCGCGGGGCTCATGGTTGGGCAGATCGGGCCGCGTGCGCGGGTAGTCGGTCTGCTGGGTTTCCCAGGTGATCAGGCCGTTCTTGACGTAGACCTTCCAGGAGCAGGAGCCCGTGCAGTTCACGCCGTGGGTCGAGCGCACCACCTTGTCATGCTGCCAACGGGCGCGGTAGGCGTTTTCCCACTTGCGGTCCTCGTTGACCGTTTCGCCGTGACCGTCCGCGAAGGTGGACTGCACCCGCGACATGAACTTCAAGCGGTCCAGAAAATGGCTCATTCTCTATTCTCCAAGTGCGCCGGTCCCGCCGGCGCGTACTGCGATCAATGCTGTTGAATCCATTGTGGGCGCGGCCCGCCTGCCGGACCATTCGCCGGTGGCACAGGCCGGGCGCGGCAGAATGACTAGTCACTCCGGCCGCGTCCGTTTCGCTCTAGCAAGGCACCGGCGCATTGCGGCGGGCGTAGTACCACCAGGTGATGACCATGCAGGTCGCGTAAAAGCCGATGAAGCAATACAGGGCTGCCTGCACGCTGCCGGTCATTTCCAGCGAGGTGCCGAAGCTGCGCGGGATGAAAAAGCCGCCGTATGCGCCGATCGCGCCCGAAAAGCCCAGCACCGCGGCCGACTCCTTGGCGGCGTCCGCCAGGGCCTGCTTCTGCGCCGCGGCGCCACGGCCTTCGGCGGCCTGCGTGCGTTCGCGCAGGAAGATCACCGGGATCATGCGGAAGGTCGAACCGTTGCCCACGCCGGTCAGTGCAAACAGCACGATGAACATGGCCAGGAAGCCATTGAAATTGCCCGCCTGTCCGGCCTCGGGCAGGAACATCACCACGCCCAGCACTGCCGCAATCATGGCCGCGAAGGTGAACAGCGTGACCTTTGCTCCGCCCAGCTTGTCCGACACCCAGCCGCCGAAAGGCCGCGTCAACGACCCCACCAGCGGGCCGAGGAAGGCATAGGCCATGGGATCGACCTGCGGGAACAGCGTCTTGGTCAGCATGGCGAAGCCCGCCGAGAAGCCGATGAAGGAACCGAAGGTGCCCACGTACAGCCAGCACATCAGCCAGTTGTGCTTGCGCTTGAAGATGACGGCCTGGTCCGCGAACGAGGCGCGGGCGTCGGCGATGTCATTCATGCCGAACCACGCGGCGATCGAGGCCAGTGCAATGGGGATTACCCAGATGAAGCCGGCATTCTGCAGCCACAGGTTCTGCTGCGCGCCGTTGACGGTAATGGCCTGGGGATCGCCGCCGGCCACACCGAACACGCCGATGGAAATCACCACGGGCACCACAAACTGCACGAGCGACACGCCCAGGTTGCCGATGCCTGCGTTCAAACCCGTGGCCAGGCCCTTTTTCTCCTTGGGGAAGAAGAAACTGATGTTGGCCATGCTGGAGCTGAAGTTGCCGCCCCCCAGGCCGCACAGCAGCGCCAGGATCAGCAAGGTCGGAAACGAAGTGCTCGGATCGCGCAGGGCGAAGCCCATGCCCAATGCGGGAATCAACAGCGATGCAGTGGAAATGGCCGTCCACTTGCGTCCGCCGAACACCGGCACCAAGAAGGAATAGAAGATGCGCAGGGTGGCGCCCGACAGCGCGGGCAGCGCCGTCAGCCAGAACATCTGGTTCTTGGACAGCATGAAGCCGGCGCGGTCCAGGTTGACCACCACCACGCTCCACAGCATCCAGATGCTGAAGGCCAGCATCAGCGCCGGAATGGAGATCCAGAGATTGCGATTGGCGACGCGGGCGCCGGTCTGCTTCCAGAAGCCGGGATTATCCGGCTCCCATCGCGCGAGGACTTGAGTGGACATGGAATTCTCTCAGGAAGTAATGGACGGAGTAGCGGCGTGTTGCCGGGCGATGGCCGCGCTTTCCGGCCGGAAACTGAAGTGCATAAAAATGAGGGAGACGCAGACGGTGCCGTACAGAAGCATGAAGGCGCTGGAACGGATGCCGGTCAGGTCCAGCAGGATTCCGAACATGATCGGCAGCACAAACCCGCCCAGCCCGCCGGCCAGGCCGACGATGCCGGACACGGCGCCGATGTTTTCACCGAACTCGTCCGAGATGAACTTGAAGACCGAGGCCTTGCCGATGGCCATGGCGATGCCGACCACGAACAGCAGCACGGTGAAGGCGACCGGGCCGAGCGCAATGCCGAAGCTGCGCGGACCATTGGCCGTCACGATGGTGAACTCCGTCTGCGGATAGCTCAGCAGGAAGAACGCCACCCAGCACACCCACATCACCCACCAGGTGGTCTTGTAGGCGCCGTAGCGGTCCGAGATCCAGCCGCCGACGGCGCGCAGCACGCCGCCGGGCAGGGAAAAGCACGCCGCCAGCAGTGCGGCCAGCTTCATGTCAAAGCCGTATTCGCCGATGTAGTACTTGGTCATCCACAGCGCCAGTGCCACGTAGCCGCCGAACACCACCGAGTAGTACTGGCAATAGCGCCAGACGCGCGGATCCTTCAGCATGGCCATCTGCGCCGACAGGCTGGCGCCGCTCTTGACTCGGTGCGAAGGGTCGGAGGCCGAGAACAGCCAGAACAGGATGGCGGTGACCAACAGCGCCACGGCGTAGACCTGGGGCACGATGACCCAGGCGCCGCCTGCCGCCGCGATCAGCGCGGGCGCCACAAACTTGGTGATGGCCGAGCCCGAGTTGCCGGCGCCGAACACCCCCATCGCCAGGCCTTGCTTGTTACGCGGGAACCAGCGCGCCACATAGGGCGTGCCTACCGAGAACGAACCGCCCGTCAGGCCGACAAACAGCGCCAGCACCAGGAACTGCCAGTACTCGGTGGCATAGGACAGCAGCCAGATCGGCACCACGGCCAGCAGCATCAGGATGAAGAACACCGGGCGACCGCCGTATCGGTCGGTCCAGATGCCCAACGGCACCCGCACCAGCGACCCCGTCAGCACCGGCATGGCGGCCAACAGCCCGAACTGGGTTTCGGACAGGCCCAACTGCTGTTTTATCGGGATGCCCAACACCGCGAATATCATCCACACGGCGAAACAGATGGTGAAGGCGAACGTGCTTGAAATCAGGACCCGCATCGGCGCGCCGGCGGAAGGTTGACGTGCTGCCATGGTTACTCTCGCTTTACTCACGAAGACATGTGGCTAGCCTAGGGATAGCGGGCCTGCGCGGCCATTCGCCAGCCGACCAGAAGCGCGTTGCCGATGTGACTAGTCACCCCTTTCTTGCCGGGCGGGCTTGCGCTGGATCAAGCCGTCGCGCTGGCGCCGGAGCGCGGGACGCATTAATATGCATTTCAAATACACCTTTAAACGCGAAGCCGAAACGGCGCCGCGCTGACCCTCATGAGCACGCTGCTTAGCATCGAAGAACCGGCTGCGGCCCCTCGCCGCGCGAAGCCTCAATGGAGCGCCTTCACGGAAATGGGCTTCCGGCCGCTGTATCTGGCGGGCTGCTTCTGGGCACTGGCGTCCGTGCTGCTCTGGGTGCATGCGCCGGCGCGCCTGACAGGCGTGTTGAACGGCATGCCCTGGCATGCGCACGAAATGCTGTGGGGGTTTGTGGCCACCATCGCGGTCGGGTTTTTGCTGACGGCGGGCGCCAATTGGACGGGTAAGAACCCCTTGCGGGGCACTCCCCTCGCGCTCCTGTGCGCGGTGTGGATCGTGGCGCGGGCGGGCTACCTGGTGCCCGGGCGGCCGGCGTTCGTCGTGGCCGCCGCCGCGGACTTGCTGTTCTTTCTCTGGGCCGCCTGCGCGCTGGGCCGCGCCGTGGCCGTCACGCGCAATCAGCGCAACTATGGCATCCCCTTCCTGCTGTTGGGGCTGGCCGGCGCCAATGCGCTTTACCTCTGGGCGTCTGTCCAGGGCGACTACGTTGCGCTCATGCGCTATTTCAACGCCGGCCTGCTATGCATGGCGGTCCTGACGCTGCTGATCGCGCGTCGCGTCATTCCGTTCTTCGCCAAGCGGGCGGTAGCCGGCCTGGACATCCCCGCGCATACCCGCAGCGGCCATTGGCAATTGGCCGCAGGCATCGTCGCCATCGCCTGCCTGGTGGCGGGCGAACCTCGCGCGGCCGCGCTGGCCCTGACCGCGACCGGGCTGATCGCCCTGGCGCAATGGGCATCCTGGAAGCCCTGGGCAGTGCGCAAAGTACCGCTGCTGTGGATTCTTTATGCGGGGTATGGCGGCCTGGGCATAGGCCTGCTGGCGGGCGCGGCGCACCTGGCCGGCTATGTGCTGCGGCCCGCCTGGCCCGCGCACGTGATCGGCGTCGCCGGATTCTCGGTGCTGATCCTGGGCATGGTGACGCGCACCGCGCTGGGCCACCTTGGCCGGCCGCTGCGGACCGACCGCAGCATGGTGCTGAGCTATGCGCTGATCATCCTGGCCGCGCTGCTGCGCCTGGCCGCCCTGCTCCCGACCTCGGCCACCCTCGGCTTTCTGCATGCCTCGGCAAGCGCGTGGGCGCTGGCCTTTGCACTTTATCTGTGGCGCTTCTTCCCCATGATGATCCGGCCGCGGGCCGATGCGGGCAAGGCCGCCGCGCCCGTGATGAAGGTCGTGCCGGTCGCACGGCGTCCGGCTGCCTGAGCCTCAGCCTCGCCCTTCGCGCCGGCCCGTGGCTGCCAGTTGCTGCTTCATGGCCTTGAGCCAGGCCTTGACCTGCTGCATGTCCACGAACTGCGACAGTTCGAATTCAAGTTCGCCGATATATTCCTCCGCATCGGCAATCTCCGCGTCCAGGTCTTCCATCAGCTCGGAAGGGTCGATGGATTGCGCGGGATCGAAGTGGTATTTGGCCTTGAAGCCGCCTTCCTCGGCCGCGATGTCGCTGGCCAGCATGGCGAGTTGCGCTTCCAGCGCCTGGTTGTATCGCGCGTAGCGTTCCTCGCCCACGCCTGCCAACCGGTCCGGACCGGCAGCCACCAAGGCGTCGATTTCCGCCAGCGCCTCGGCAACCGGCGCGGATACCGGATCCGCCGGTTTGGCCTGCGGCGCTTCGGTATCGTCTTCGTCCTGTCCGTCTTCCACGCCGGCGTCGTAGTCCGAGCCCGCATGCTTGAGATACAGGCTCTTCAACCTGTCCGTGTCGCACTCGGCCGGCGTGCCGTCCAGCACGATGGCGTCCAGTGTCTCTTGCGCCAATTGCGCTGCGATCTCGGACGCCAGGGCGCGCTCCGCCTTGGTCAGCTCCTTCTGCTTGCAGGCGTGGTCGAAGCAGGCCACCAGCCTGGCCTTGAGCTCGACCTCGACGGTCTCCAGCGGCGCCAGCACGTCCTCGTACTTCTTTTGATACTCCGGCAGCACGGCTTGCCAGCGGCTCAGGCGCGCGCGCTGCGCCGCGAGCGTACTCGCGAGCGACTCGAATCTCTGGCGTTGCGAGGTACCGGATGCCGGCTGCGCGGATGGCGTGTTTTCTTGCATGGAGGGAACCTGGACAGGCGGCGCAACAGGCGCCTTGAAACGATGGGAGCGCCATTTTAGACGCGGCGGCGCCTGCCGGCCGCCCGACACTCCTTTACCCGGGCAAGCGTCCGCCCCTGCGCGCCGGCCCTCCGCAGACGCACGGTCCGGGTGTCGATTGAGACTACCTGTCGGCCGGTCCCTCGGCCGCATTGTCCTCGGACGTCGTGTCGGCAGGCTCGATGTCCTCGTCGGGCACCTCGTCGCCCTGGGCGCTGTCGCTGGCGTCGTCCGGATTCTGCGGCGGCGGGCGATGGGCCGCAGTCCCGAACGGCGGCGCGGACGCCATCGCTATCGGTTGCAAGGCCAACTCAAATTGGATCTGGGGCATCGCGGCACCTGTCAGAAAGCGCGGCGACATCCGCCGCAGCCTGGCATCAGCAAGCGCCATGCCCGCAAACCGGTACAGCTTCAGAAGCGCGGATTCTTGCCGAAGGGCACTTCCGTATTCGTGGGCTTCTCGAACGACGCCGTATCGCCGTTCAGGTCCGCGACGTGGATCTGCGCCAGCCGCGTCGCCTCGTCGATCGCAACCTGGGCCGAGGCGAAGCGCTCGTCGACGGCGATCCGTTGTTCGGGCTCACCCGCGGCGGGCGGCACCAGCACGTATCCTATGCTCCAACTGCCGTGGTCCTCGATCGGACGCTCGAGCTGGAAATCCCATCTGGCGTGTTCCATAGGGCCTCCTGTCGTTTCCTGCCTTCATGCTACTGCGGTTTACTTCGGCCTGGGATCGCGGATGCCCTGGTCCATTCCCTCGAACTCGCCGCTGCGCAGACGAGGCAGGAAATGGACCATGGCCCGCGCCACGTTGCGCACTTCCTGCTGTACCGCGTGGTCCCGGTCCAAGTCTTCGTGGCTGGTGGCATAGGGACGGTAGTAGCTGATGTAACGGTCCAGCCGCGACGCCGCGCCCGCGTCCACCAGCCCCATCCAGTCCAGCCAATCGGCCAGCCCGCGCCGCTGCGCCTCGATGCCAGCCACATCTCCATGCACCACCAAGCCGTAGGCGCGGCCGGCCAGATGCTTGGGATAAGGCCAGCCGGCCAATTCGACTTGTTTGGCCTTCAGCGGATCCTTGCCGCCGGTCAGCGTGGGATCCGGATTGCCGCCATCGGCGCAAACCAGCCTGTCTATCATCAGCTTCAGGGGACTGGGCGATTGGTACCAGTACGTGGGGGCCACCAGGATCACGCCGTGCGCCGCCACCCATTGCTCATAGATCCCCGCCATGGCGTCATTGGACTGCCCCAGCGAATGGTTCGGGTAGCAACTGCATGGCCAATGGCACAAGGGCATCGCAGTCGACACGCAACCCTTGCAAGGATGGATCCGATACTCGTACTCCGAGGTAAGGCGGCTCAGGTCCAGCATGTCCGTCTGTATGGCGCCGGCCTGCAGTTCGTCCTGCACGATGCCCGCCAGGCGCCAGCTCTTGGAGACCTCGCCAGGACAGGTGCCATCATTGCGCGAAGCGCCAACGATCACCAGGACGCGCGACGGGGCGTGCGGATCCCGCTGCGTCGCCGCGGCACGTTCCAAGCGGTCGCGCGCGTCTGTCCATTCCACCGACAAGTCGTAATCGGGATCGGCATAGCCCGGCCCGGCCTTGACAGTGACGGGCGCCTTGCGGCCCTCTTCATAGGCGTTCCAGGCGATGGCTTCAAGGCGCTCCAGCGCCTCGCGCTCCGTCTGGAAGGCCGGGTCGTAAAAGCGTCGCATGAAGCGCTGCCGGAAGTCCTCGCGCGAGAGCGGCCCGGCGTACTGGCCTTTGCGCACCGTGGGTTTGATTGCTGTCATGCCGGTCTCCGTTTACGCACCCGCCGCCGGCGCCGTTCCTGCCTGGCGCGCGCCGTGCACGCCGCGGCCAGGGCAAGCAGCTTGTCTTCGTCCAGGCGTTCAGCGTCGACCAGCCCTTCGTCCGCGCCTTCCAGGGCAATGAGCAGTTCGTCCAGCTTCAGGTGCAGCGCTTCGCTATCCTTGTTCTGGCTTTGCTGGATCAAAAACACCATCAGGAACGTCACGATGGTGGTGCCGGTATTGATCACCAGCTGCCAGACTTCGGAATAGTCGAAAGCCGGGCCGGATGCGCCCCATATCAGCACCGTAATGAGCGCCAAGCCGAACGCGATGGGCGACCCCACCCACTTGGTCACATGCGCCGCAAAATGATCGAAGAAGCGGGACACCCCATTGGCGTGGCCTGCAGCATCGGCCGCAGGAGATGGCTTCTGCGCCGGGCGTCGCCTCGGTACACGCGTGCTGGACATGGCGGTCTCTTTGCTGCAACAGGGTATCGGCTTCAGCAAGTTCCGTGCCCGCCTCCGCCAGAGCAAACCGGCACGGCGCATGCTAGGGTGACAGCTTTCCGGCCGGCGGAGTCCAGATGAAAGCCATTCTGCAGTCCGAGAAACTCTTGCTGTTGGTCTGTGCGCTGGCCGCGGCCGGGTATCTGGCCGACGCCAGCCTCGGCGTCCACGGCCGGCTTGCCAGCCTGCTGGAGACCGCCGTCCTGATCGCTGCCATCCTGGCTGCCTCGCTCAGCGTGGCCCGCCATGCCGAGCGCATCGCACAAAAGCTGGGCGATCCCTACGGCAGCATGATCCTGACGCTGTCGGCGGTGCTGGTCGAAGTCATCGTGCTGGCTATCGTATCCGCCAGGGCTGGCTCGCCCACACTGGTCCGCGACAGCATTTATTCGGCCGTCATGCTGGACATCAACGGCATCCTCGGCGTGGCGGCCCTCATCGGCGGCTTCAAGCACGGCGAGCAGTCCTACAACGACGACTCCGCGCGCACGTACAGCGTGATGATCCTGACCGCGGTAACCGTATCCATGATTCTCCCGGAGTTCGTTCCCGACCCCAGCTGGCGCGCCTACAGCTGCTTCACCATAGCGGCAATGCTGCTCCTGTACGGTGTATTCCTGCGCATGCAGACCGGTCCGCACAGCTACTTCTTCAGCTACAGCTATCCGGACAAGAAAACCCGCCGGCCCTTGCCCGCCTCCGGCTATCCGAACAGGCGCCAGTCCGTGGCTGTCATGGCGATCGGCATCATCGCCGTGGGCGCGCTGGCAGAGCTGATGTCGCACTCTTTGAATCGCAGCCTAGACGGTATCGAGGTGCCCCACGGCCTGGTCGCCCTGGTCGTGGCTGGCATTTCCGCCGCGCCGGAAATGCTGACTGCCCTGCGCGCCGCGCTGGCCGACCGCATGCAGTCGGTCGTCAACATCGCGCTTGGCGCGTCGCTATCCACGGTGATCCTGACCGTGCCAGCCATGGAGGCCATGTCCTTGCTCTCCGGGCAACGCATCGACATGGCCATGACGCCTCTCCAGACGCTGATGATGCTAGCCACCCTGCTGGTGGCGGCAATCAACCTCAACGACGGCCAGACCAATGCCATCGAAGGCATGACGCACTTCATTTTGTTTGGCGCCTTCCTGATGCTGCTGAGCCTGGGCCTGTAGCCTCGCCCGTGAAGCGGAGCCCAGGTCCGTGGCCAAGGACATCGGCAGGCCTTGCGCCCACCCTGCTGCCAAGGCCTGCGCGTCACGCACGGGGTCCCCAGCCTTCGCGCGCTGGTCGCGGATACGGCAGGTTTGCGCATCGGTCGCGAACAAGCCTCGCGCAAACACCCGCGCCTGTTCGATCAATTGCGCAGTCTTGGGGCCGCGTATTTCCGCAAAGCGCGACAAGGCCGTGTCCAGTTCCCGGTCCGCGCCGCACAGGCATCGAGCCAGATGCCAGGCGTCTTCCAGGGCCTGGCACGCCCCCTGCCCCGACGTGGGCAAAGGCGCATGCGCCGCGTCGCCCACCAACAGCACATTGGCCCGGCTCCACGTGCTCAATGGCTCCAGGTCATGCACGGCGACCAGATGGATGGCGTGCGCGGGCGTCGCGCGGATGATGCGGCCGACAGGCTCAGGCCATGCCCCGAACCGCGCCTCGATCTCCTTGCGCAGATCTGTTACGGGCGCGGCCCCGGACAGAGGCCGCGCCTGTGCCGCCGCCCAATAGACCAACCCCGGCCGCACCGCCACGGCGCCAAAGCGCTCGCCCGCCCCCCAAAAATCCTGGATGGCAATGTCGTCAACCAATGCCCCGCTTGCCTCGGCCACGCCTATCCAGTTCACGAAGCCTTGATAGACAGGCGCGTTGTCTCCCGCGACGAACCGCCGCGCCACCGAATCCATGCGGCCGTCGGCGCCAATGATCAGATCCGGGCGGATGCGCGCGCCATTCTGGAATCGCGCCACGGCCCGGCCGTCGCCATCCAGATCGATCGCCGTCGCGCGATGGCCGTATTCGACCGGAATGCCGGCCCGCGCCGCATGGTCCAACAGGACCGTCTGCAGGTCGCGGCGCAGTATCGTGTGGGTCGGATACCCCATCATCCTGTCCAACAACCCGATATCCAGTCCTCCCAAAGGATTGCCCGCGGCGTCTTGACGTCGCATTGCCGATGGCCGTCCGCCCACCGCCGCGATATCGCGCAACAACCCCAGTTCGTCCAGCACGAAGCCCGCATTGGGCCAGAGGGTTACGCCGGCGCCCATGGTCGCGGGCGCCGCGCGGCGTTCGTACACGCGGGGCATATGCCCCTGTTCGCGCAAGGCCAGCGCCACGCTCAGGCCCGCGATGCCGCCGCCCAGTATTCCGATTTCCACCTAGTACCTCTCCTGTAAAAAGCCGCCCGGGCGCGCCGCCGACAACGACGGCCGGACGATAACGGCATCTTAGATTCCGCCATTTGAGATAACTAGCGTGTAAAAATGAACATCTTTAATATCTTGAATGGGATAATCATGCGCGCTGCGCTGGACCTGAATACCGTGCGCGTCTATGCGGCCGTCGTCGACGAACAGAGCTTCGCAGGCGCGGCGCGCGCGCTGGACCTGCCTGCGTCCAACGTCAGCCGGCACGTCGCCTCGTTGGAACGCAGGTTAGGTGTCCGGCTGCTGGAACGCAGCACCCGCCACTTGCGCATGACCGAGGCGGGCCGGCTCCTGTACGAACGCGCCAAACCCTTGCTGGAAGCGCTGCTCGCTACCGAGGAAGAACTCGGCGCCGTCCAGCGCGAGCTGCGCGGTCCCTTGAAAATGTGCATGCCCGGCGAAGCGCCCCGATTGCTGGCGCCCATCCTGGCCGAATTCTGCAGCCTGCATCCCTGCGTGGAACTGGAATGCGAGACGCGCATGAGCGGGCTGGAAGCGCTGCGGGAAGAAGACGTTGACCTCTCCATCGTTTTCCATCGCGGGCGACAGGACGACAGCGCTTTCATCACTCGCGAACTGGCCACGCTGCCCAGTATCGTGGTCGCCGCGCCCAGCTTGCTTGCCCGGACCGGCACGCCGCGCCATACGCGCGAACTCAAATCACTGCCCTGCATCACCACGCTGAGCGCGCTGAATGGCCAACCCTGGCAATTCATCGACGCCGCCGGCGACATCGTCAAAGTCCCGGTCCGCAGCCGCTACCGCGTAAACAGCGGCGAACTCGCAGGCGCGGGCGCGCGCCAAGGCATAGGCTTCGCGATATTGGCCGCCTTTTCCTGCCAGGAAGAGCTTGCCGCCGGACGCCTGGTGGAAGTACCGCTGGATCTGCGGCCGGCGCCACTGCAACTGCTGGCGGCTTACAACCACAGGCACTCGGTGACCGCGCGCGTGCGGGCGTTACTGGAATTGATGCAACGTCGTTTGAATGCTGTGCGCCTTGGGCACGGCTGACACTGCCCTTGAACCACGCCAGCCCGCGCACGAGCGGCAACCGCCAGCACGCACAGGCCTTTGCGATCGTGGTGGAATTGGCGTTTTACTCGTCAGGCGCCGCCGTCGCCCCTGACGCCAGCGAGGGATTGCGGCTCATCCCGCGCCGCCCAGATCGGCGTACGCGCCGGCCAAGACCGCCTTCGCCCCGAACACGCGCCAAAGTGGCGAAGAGAGTACACAGAGGAAACAGGAATTCACTGCGTCACTTGATACCCCCGCTGCTGCATGCAGTTGCTATACGCGGAGGCCGCAGCCGCATTCTGCTGCGACGCTTCGGCGCGATCCTGGCGGCGGTCCTGGCGTTGCCGCGAACCGCCCACGACCATGCCTGCGGCCGCCGCGTCTTTCGCCTGGTTCTGCCGGTACTGCTGCTTGGCGTCGTCGCTCATCCGGTCGTAGACCTCCTCGTGCTGATTGCCGCGCGCGCCGGCTACTGCCGCACCCGCTGCCGCGCCCGCGGCGGCGCCACGGACCCGGCCGCCGGATTTAGGATCGTTTGTGCTGGCGCTGGCGCCGCTGCCTGCCAGAGCCTGGCATGCGCTGATGTCCTGCTGGGTGGTTTGGGGCGACTGGCCTTTGAGCGGCGTTACTGTCTGGGCGGCCGCGCACAGGCAGAACAGCGAAAGTAGCGTCGCGGTACAGGGGCGTATGGACTTTTTCATGAAAAACTCCATTGATGTTGGAAGCCCTCGGCATTTCAGTGTAGCTCTGCCCAGGGAGCGCATCGCCGCGAAGTGCATCGAATACCTCGCCGCGATCTCCCGCTTGCGCGCCGCGGCTTCCGACCTGCTGGCCGCCAGCCGGGGCGCAATGCAGGCAGAAGCCGCGCTTCGGCTGTACCGGCAACTGGCGCTATTCGTGGGCGAGAACTTTGCCCATAAGCACGTAGAGGAAACGCTGCACAACCAAGTGTTGTGGTCCTGCTACAGCGACGAGGAACTGCGCGCGCTGGAAGGCTCCATCGTGGCATCGCTGCCGCCGTCCGAGAACCTCTCTGCATCATGCGCTGGATGGTTCCGGCCATGACGCCGGCCGAGGCCGCCGTGCTGATCGTGGCCTGAAGCCTCGATCAATTTGCCTTCTCGTCCTCGCCCTTGTACCCGCTGATGTAAGCCCGTCCGGAGCAGCGCACGAAGGCCACGCAGCTCAGCCCGCCGCTCTTGGCATCGCACGTAGCGCGCGCTTCATTGCGCGCCGCCACCGGATCGGGATTCTTCGCTGTAAAACTGGTGCCCCGGCCCTTGCTGCCCTTGCCCCAGGCCATGCCCACGCAGGTATCGGTATAGGTGAGGACCGTGCGGCAGCCCACGCAATCTTCCCACTTGAGCAAGGCGTCGACCGCCTCCTTCTCGCTCGGGTAGCCATCGGCATAGGTCAACTGACCGGAATCCTTCTCAGCCACCGACCCCCAATAGCCGCGCGTGTCCAGCTTGGCCGACAAGGCTTCAAGCTGGGCCGGCGTAGCGGTGTTGGGCGCCTTGAGGTCAGCTTCGCTGTAGCCGGGGCCTACGCACAAAGGCATGACGGCAAGCTTGCACTTGCCGTCGGCGCTGTCGTTGGTGCAGGTGCGGATGGCCTTCTTGGCGGCGACTTCGGACGACACGCTGTTGCCCCAGAACAAGTCGCTGCGCGAGTTGCGCGAAAACGCCACGCAGCTGTCCGAGAAATTGGTGACGCTCTTGCAGCCCCTGCCTCCGGCCTTGTTGCACTTGGCGAGCGCGGCCTCCTGCGCTTCCTTGGTGGAAGTTTCGGGCATGGCCCAATACAGCTTGGCGTGCGCTTCGTCGGTAGCCACCGCGCCGTATAGCGTGTCGGCGTGCGCCGACGGCGCCGCGGCAATGCCCAGCGCCAGCGCAGCGGCGCCAGCCAGTGCGGCTGCGGTGGAACGGAATTGGACGAACAATCGCGCGAGCATCATGGGTGTGCAATATCCAGTGGTTATGGCGCGGTGCGCCCCCGCGAAGGCTTGTCGCCGGGACGCCCCCGGGGCGCAGAACGCGCGGATCGTAACACGTTACAGTTTGTCTTCCACACTCCGATTTTCAGCGTTTCGAGGTATTACGTAACCAATTCCGCACGCGCCAAAAGCTGATGCGCCACTATTTTTTCGGTACCATTGCCGCCTCTCGGCTCGGCACAATGCGCTGGCGAGTGGTGGTCCGCCGTCTTCGGCAGCCACCCGGTTCGACGATACGTATCGTTACTGGCAGAAACTAAAACAAGACAAAATCTTGCGGCCGCTGAATTATGTTGCGGCACGCCGGATCTTTGAGGGAGCTTGGGCTCAGCATGAATAAATCGCGACTCCGTTCGACCTGGTTGCTGGCCCGTGCCTTGCCGGTGTCGCTGGCCACGGCCGCCTTGGCCGGCTGCGCGCCGATGCCCACGGGCGGCAGTTCCACGCTGCCCTCGCTGACCAATATCTTCTCGTCCGGGCTGTCGTTCTCGCCCAGCGTAAACGTGGCCAAGAACATGAAGGGCCGGCCGGTCGCCGACGCCATCACGGCGCTGGGCGAACCGTCGAAAAAGCGCGGGGTCGGCAACACCATGGAGCTGATCTGGTCCGACTACCAGACGGCGCCCTATACCGAATGGGTCTCTACCGGGACTTCGCAACAGGTGGTGGGCATGATTCCGGCCACATCGACCAGCGCCGCCACCCCCGTGTTCCAAAACACCAACCATGGCTATTACAACAACCGCACCCAGGTTTACGAATGCACCGTGGTGATGCGCATGCAGAACAGCGTCATCATCGATAGCCAGGTGGACGGCAACGTATGCCCCGAGTTCATCGCCGCGCTGCGCAAGTGGGCGGGTGAACGCGAAGCCAATAACTACCGCAGCAAGTAAGGCAAAGAAACGCTTTGCCGGGCAGGCATGGAATCCCTAGCCCGAATCCCACGCAGGCGGATACTCGATTTGGAGTATTGCCCGGCCTGGCCAGTGCTGCAAAAGTCACTGGCAGCGGTTCCGGGGCCACCGTGCTGTCGATCAAGCTGCCGCAGGCGCCCTCCCCGCAGTACCCATGAGGACTCAGGAGGTGTTCCATGAACCCCAAGAATTTCCATTTCGTCCTTCCGGCCGAAAAGCGCCCGTCATTCAGTCCGCTGAACGAGGAGGTGCACCCTGAATTCGGCTGGCTGACCGCGAACCGCTCGCGATCGCGCGGGGCGGACGTCTTCGCCGTGATCGACACAATCGTGGTTCACGCCACGGCGGGTTACGCCACGCAGCACGCCATCGATAATTGGAAGGCCAGAAAGGCGAGCGCCCATTGGATCGTCCCGGATGAAGACGAGCCTCAGCATGGCCACTTCGTCTGGTCCGTGGTCGCCGAAGCCAAGGCGGCATTTCACGTCGGGGACGTCGACTACCGGCCGCACCTGGGCCAGGGTCCCAACGTCAACAACCGCAGCCTGGGCATCGAGATCGTCAACACCCAGGACGTCCAGAACTACACGGACCCTTATTCGGATTGGCAAGTCGAGGCGACTGCCCAGATCATTACCTATGCCTGGAGCAAGTACCCCAACCTGAAGCATGTCATTTCGCACGCCAAGCTGGACCCGAATCGCCGTTCCGACCCGGGCAGCAACTTTCCCTGGCCCAAGCTGGAGGATCTGGTGCTATCCCATACCGCGGTGGCCCAGCGGAATCCGCTGGTGTTCGCGGCCTATGCCGGAGCGCCGCGCGTCGAATACCCGGGGAACTGCTGCGGCCCCTGATCGGGGTCTTGTCCTTCCTGACATTTCGCTGACGCAAAAACGCGAATAGTTATTATTCATATAGAATCCGGACTGTCCGCAACCCCCACCGCCTGGCAGTCCCGATGTCCCTGCCCCCTTCCACGGGCCCTCACTTTCCACGCAAACGCCTGATCGTCCTCGCCGTCGTCCTCGCATCGACGGCCTTGATCGTTCTGGCGTACATGTATGCCGGATCCAAGGGTTCCCCCGCCGCGCGCCCGCCCGAGTATGGGCAGATGCCGGTAGCCGTCGCGGTCGCAGCGGCCAGTGCTGGTCCGCTACAGCGCGACCTGCATGCGCTCGGAACCATCACGCCGCTCGCGCAGGTGATCCTGCGCAGCCAGGTGGATGGCGAATTGCTCAAGCTGCATTTCACCGAAGGCCAGGCCGTCACACGCGGCCAATTGCTTGCGGAGATCGATGCGCGCCCCTACCTTGCGGCGCTGGCCGCCGCCGAGGGCGAACTCGCGCGTACCCAGGCGCTCTTGGAGAACGCCGAGGCCGATCTGCAGCGCTACCGCAAACTGGCGCGCCAGGAAGCGGTGGCGGGCCAGCAACTGGATACCGCCGAAGCTCAAGTGCGCGCGTATGCCGCGCAGCGGCAACGCAACCAGGCCCAGGTGGCCGACGCCCGGCGTCTGCTGGAGCATACGCGCATCGTTGCGCCCCACGCCGGCCGCATTGGCCTGCGCCGAGTCGACGCCGGCAACCACGTGCGCGCGGACGACGCCAACGGTTTGACCACGCTGGTCCAGACCCGGCCGATTTCAGCCCTGTTCAGCCTGTCCGAGACGCGCCTGGACATCCTGCGCCAGGCCCAGGCCAAGAATGCCGCGCTGCGCGTGCAAGCCTGGGACGCGGACGATCGCCAGTTGCTGGCCGAGGGCACGCTGGAAGCGCTGGACAACCGTATCCAGGCGGCCAGCGGCACCGTGCGCCTGCGCGCGCGCTTCGCCAATGCCGACGAATCGCTGTTTCCGAACCAATTCGTGAATATCCGCCTGGCCGTCGTGCAACAGGACAGGGTCATTTCCATCCCCACGGCCGCGGTGCAGTACGGATCCGAAGGCGCATTCGTGTTCGTGATCGGCGAGGACCTGCGCGCCAGCCGCCGCGTCCTGACCCTGGGCCCCGCCAACGCCGGGCGCATCGTGGTGCAGGCGGGCTTGGCCGAAGGCGAACGCGTGGTGGTCGAAGGCGTGGACCGCCTGCATGACGGCCGCGATGTGCAAATTGTCGAGCAGCAAAATCCATGAGCCTGTCGCGCCCCTTCATCCTGCGCCCCGTCGCCACGTCCTTCCTGATGATCGCCCTGCTGCTGTCCGGAATTCTGGCATGGCGCATGTTGCCCGTGGCGGCGCTGCCGCAGGTGGACTACCCCATCATCCAGGTGACGACGCAATATCCCGGCGCCAGTCCCAATGTCACGGCGCGCACCGTCACCGCCCCGCTGGAACGTCGGTTTGGGCAGATACCGGGCCTCAAGCAGATGTCGTCCACCAGTGGCAGCGGCATCTCGGTGATCACCCTCCAGTTCTCGCTGGACGTCTCGCTGGGCGTGGCCGAGCAGGAGGTCCAGGCCGCCATCAGCGCCAGCGGGGCCTTGCTGCCCAACGATCTGCCGACGCCGCCCGTGTACCGCAAAGTCAACCCCGCGGACGTGCCCATCCTGACGCTGGCGGTCACTTCCGATTCCCTGCCCCTGCCGCAGGTCTATGACCTGGTCGACACGCGCATGACGCAACGCCTGTCCCAGTTATCCGGCGTGGGCATGGTCAGCCTGGCCGGCGGCCAGCGGCCGGCGGTGCGGGTGCAGGTCAATCCGATGGCACTGGCCGCGCGGGGCTTGCAACTGGCAGACGTGCAGGAAGCCATCAGCAAGGCCAACTCAAACCAGCCCAAGGGCAGCTTTGACGGCCCGGTGCGCTCGGTCATCATGGATGCGAACGACCAGTTGCAAAGCGCCGAGGAGTACCGCGAACTGATCGTGGCATGGCGCAATGGCGCGCCGGTGCGGCTGGGCCAGATCGCCACGGTCGAGGACGGCGCCGAGGACCGTTACCTAGCCGCATGGGTGGACAAGCAGCCGGCCGTGCTGGTCAACATCCAGCGCCAGCCCGGCGCCAACGTCATCGCGGTGGCCGACCAGGTCAAGGCCCTGTTGCCCCAACTGACCGCCAGCCTGCCCGCGGCCGCGCAGGTCCGGGTGCTGACCGACCGCACCGAGAGCATCCGCGCCTCGGTCCGGGGCGTGCAATGGGAACTGGCGTTCGCCGTGGGCCTGGTCGTGCTGGTGACGTTCCTGTTCCTGCGCAACCTGCCCGCCACGCTGATTCCCAGCCTGGCCGTGCCGCTGTCGCTGATCGGCACCTTCGGCTTCATGCATCTGGCGGGGTTCTCCACCAACAACCTGACGCTGATGGCGCTGACCATCGGCGCGGGCTTCGTGGTGGACGATGCGATCGTGATGCTGGAGAACATCGCGCGCTACCGCGAACAGGGACACAGTCCCATGTCGGCGGCGCTCAAGGGCGCCGGCCAGATCGGCTTTACCCTGGTGTCCCTGACGCTGTCGCTCATCGCGGTGCTGATTCCGCTGTTGTTCATGGAGGACGTGGTCGGCCGGCTGTTCCGCGAATTCGCCGTCACGCTGGCGGTCGCCATCCTGATATCGCTGGCGGTGTCGCTGACGCTTACGCCCATGATGTGCGCCCGGCTGCTGCCCGCGCACGAACCGTCGCGGCCCGGGCTGCTGGACCGCGTCCAGGCGCGCTATGCCGGCTGGCTGGACCTGACCTTGCGCCATCAGCGCCTCACGCTGGCGGTGATGCTGGCGACCGTGGCGCTGACCGCCCTGCTTTACGTGGCCGTACCCAAAGGCTTTTTCCCGACGCAGGACGGCGGCACGCTGCAAGGCGTGACGCAGTCCTCCCAAAGCACCTCGTTCGACGCCATGTCGCGGCGCCAGCAGGCAATCGCCGAAACACTGCTGGCGGACCCGGATGTGGCGAGCCTGTCGTCCTTCATCGGGATTGACGCCATGAACACCACGCTGAACACGGGCCGGCTGCTGATCAACCTGAAGCCCTGGTCCGAGCGCAGCGCGCCGCTGGCGGACATCATGGCGCGGCTGGATGCGCGCGCCCGCGAAGTCCAGGGCATTTCGCTGTTCCTGCAGCCGGTGCAGGAGCTCAACATCGAAGACCGCGTCAGCCGCGGCCAGTATCAATTCACGCTGACCTCGCCAGACAGCGAGCTGCTGACCCGCTGGAGCAATGCACTGAGCGCTCGGCTGGACCAGGCGCCCGAACTGGCCGGCATATCCACGGACCTGCAAGGCGACGGACGCCAGGCATACCTGCAGGTCTCGCGCGACGCCGCGGCCCGGCTGGGCGTAACGATGGACGACATCGCGCAGACGCTCTACAACGCCTTCGGCCAGCGCCAGGTCGCCACGCTGTTCACGCAGTCCAACCAGTACCGGGTCGTGCTGGAAGTGGATCGCAAGCTGGCGCTGAACCCCGACGCTCTGGAACGCATCCATCTGCAATCCGAAGACGGGCAAGCGATCCCGCTGTCGGCCCTGGCCACCGTCAGCGAACGCGCGGTGCCGCTGGCCGTCAACCACCTGTCGCAGTTTCCGGCGGTCAACCTGTCGTTCAACCTGCCTGCGGGCGGTTCGTTGGGCGCCGCCATCGCCGCCATCGAGTCGGCACGGCAGGAGATCGGCATGCCAGCCAGCGTGGAGCTGCGGCTGCAAGGCGCCGCGGCGGCCTTCCAGGCCTCGTTGTCGAACACACTGTGGCTGATGCTGGCCGCCGTGGTCACTATGTACCTGGTGCTGGGCATGCTGTATGAAAGCGCCATCCACCCGGTCACCATCCTGTCTACCCTGCCCTCGGCCGCGGTCGGCGCGCTGCTGGCGCTGCTGCTCACGGGACGGCCGCTGGACCTGATTGCAGTCATCGGCATCATCCTGCTGATCGGACTGGTGAAGAAGAACGGCATCATGATGGTGGACTTTGCGCTGGAAGCCGAACGTTCGCGCGGCCTGGCGCCGCAGGCCGCTATTCGCGAAGCCGCCCTGCTGCGCCTGCGGCCCATACTCATGACTACGCTCGCCGCGCTGTTCGGCGCGCTGCCCCTGATGCTGGCCACAGGTTCGGGCGCGGAATTGCGTCAGCCGCTAGGCTGGGTCATGGTGGGCGGGTTGCTGGTCAGTCAGGTGCTGACGCTTTTCACCACGCCCGCCGTATATCTGTTCTTCCATCGCCTGGGCCAGCGGCGCCCAGCCTGCACCAAGCCCGGGGTTGAAGGCCCCGCGCCATGATCCGCGCCCTGCTGCACCGTCCCACCGCCTGCATCTTCCTGGCGATTGCGCTGACGCTGCTGGGCGCGGTCGCATGGCGGCTGCTGCCCGTGGCGCCGCTGCCCCAGGTCGACTTCCCCACCATCGAAGTGCGGGCAGAATTGCCAGGCGCCAGTCCTGAAAGCATGGCCAGCACCGTGGCCGCGCCATTGGAGCGGGCGCTGGGCAGCATCGCAGGCGTCAGTTCGATGACCTCGTCCAGCAACCAGGGCGCCACCCGCGTACAGCTGCAATTCGATCTGGACCGCGACATCAACGAGGCCGCCCGCGACGTGCAGGCGGCCATCAATGCCGCGCGCGCGGAACTGCCTGCCGGCATGCCGGGCAATCCCGGCTACCGCAAGGTCAATCCCTCCCAGGCGCCCATCATGGCGTTGGCGCTGAGCTCCGCTACCCGGCCCGCGGGCGAACTTTACGACCTGGGTTCGACCGTGCTGGCGCAAAAGATTTCGCAGATCAATGGCGTGGGCGAAGTGACCATGGGCGGCAGTTCACTGCCTGCCGTGCGTGTGCAGGTCAACTCCAATGCCCTGGCGCACTACGGCGTGGCACTGGACGACGTGCGCCGCGCCATCGCCGACGCCGCGCCGATGTCGCCGCAGGGCCAGCTGGATTCCGCCAGCCGGCGCTGGGAAGTCGGCACGCCCGAACAACCCCGCGCCGCGCGCGACTACGAAAGCCTGATCGTGCGCCACCAGGATGGCGCGGTGATCAGGCTGTCGCAGGTGGCGCGGGTGAGCGACTCGGTAGAAAACCGCTACAGCAGCGGCTTTCACAATCGCAACCCGGCTGTGGTCTTGACCATCAGCCGCCAGCCCGGCTCGAACATCATCGAGACCATAGCCGCGATCAACCAGGCCTTGCCCGGCCTGCGCGCGCTGATGCCGGCCGATGTGGACCTGACGGTGGCGCTGGACCGCTCGCCCGGCATCAACGCCACGCTGCGCGAAGCGCACATCACGCTTGCCCTCGCCACGGCGCTGGTGATCCTGGTGGTGTGGGCGTTCCTGGGCAATGCGCGGGCGGCGGCCATACCCAGCGTGGCCATCCCGGTGTGCCTGATCGCCACCTTCGCCGTCATGTACCTGTGGGGCTTTTCGCTGAACAACCTGTCCTTGATGGCGCTGATTGTTGCAGCCGGCCTGGTGGTCGATGACGCCATCGTGGTGCTGGAGAACATTTCCCGCCACATCGAGCGCGGCCTGTCGCCACGCAAGGCCGCGCTGCGCGGCGTGCGCGAAGTCGGATTCACGCTGGTGGCCATGACCGTAGCGCTTAGCGTGGTCTTCGTGTCCATCCTGTTTATGGGCGGCCTGGTCGAACGGCTGTTTCGCGAGTTCTCGATCACCTTGGTCGCCGCGACCGTCATTTCCCTCGTGGTGTCGGTCGCCATTATTCCCAGTCTGTGCGCCCGATGGCTGAAACCCCCGGGCCCCGCGGCTTCCGAGCCAGATCGGCGTCCCTCGCGCACGCAGGCGGTCTTCGGCCGCATCCATGCCTGGTACGGCGATACGCTGTGGCGCGTGCTGGGCCATGCCCGGTTGACGCTCTTGCTGCTGGCGGGCGTCGTCGGGCTGACGGTCCACCTGTACGCGCAGGCGCCCAAGGGATTCCTGCCGGTGCAGGATACCGGCCAGCTCATGGGATTCGTGCGTGGCGACGACGGCTTTTCGTTCCAGGTCATGCAGCCCAAGATCGACATGTACCGCCAACTGGTGCTCAAGCACCCCGCCGTGCAGGACGTCATCGGCTACAACGGCGGCAGCCTGGGCATCAGCAACTCGCTGTTCCTCATCCGCCTGAAGCCCGCCGCCGAGCGCAAGGAATCATCGACGCAAGTCATCAACTGGCTGCGCTCGAACGCGCCCCCGGTCCCCGGCGGCATGTTCTTCCTGAATGTGGACCAGGATCTGCGCATGCCAGGCGGGTTCGGCAACTCCGGCGACCACGAACTGGCCATCATGGCCAGCGACGTGCCAGCGCTGCGGCAATGGTCCCGCAAGATCTCCAAGGCCATGCAGGAGATCCCGGAACTGCGCGACGTGGACGCGGAGGGCGATGGGGCGACCCAGCAGGTGGTTATCGATATCGACCGCGCCGCCGCGCAGCGCCTGGGCGTGGACATGGGCACCATCAGCAGTGTGCTCAGCAACTCCTTCAGCCAGCGCCAGGTTGCCACGCTTTACGACGCGATGAACCAGTACCGCGTGGTCCTGGAACTGGATCCGCGCTACACCGAGGATCCCGAAGTGCTGGAGCAGGTACAGGTAGTGGCCGCGGACGGCACTCGCGTGCCGCTGACGGCCTTCGCCATTTACGACTATGGGTTAGTGAACGACCGCGTGTTCCACGACGGCCTGTTTGCGGCCGTGGGGGTGGGCTTTTCCCTGGCCGAGGGCGTATCGCTGGAACAGGGCCTGGCCGCCATAGACGCCGCCATGGCCAAGCTGATGGTGCCATCGCACATCCAGACCCGCCTGGGCGGCGACGCGCGCAACTTCCAGCAGAGCCTGCAGGACCAGCCCTGGCTGATCCTGGCGGTGCTGGTGGCGATCTACCTGGTGCTGGGCATTCTGTACGAAAGCCCGCTGCATCCGCTGACGATCCTGTCCACCCTCCCGTCCGCCGGCGTCGGCGCGCTGCTGGCGCTGCGGCTGGCCGGGATCGAATTCACGCTGATTGCGCTGCTGGGCTTGTTCCTGCTGGTGGGCATCGTCATGAAAAACGCCATCTTGATGATCGACTTCGCGCTCAGCCTGGAACGGCGCGAAGGGTTGACGCCCGAGCAGGCCATTCACCGCGCCGCCATGCTGCGGTTGCGGCCCATCGTCATGACCAATCTGGCCGGCCTGCTGGGCGCCCTGCCCTTGGTGCTGGGCATGGGCGAAGGCTCGGAGCTGCGCCGGCCGCTGGGCGTCGCTATTGTCGGCGGCCTGATGATCAGCCAGTTCCTGACGCTGTACACGACGCCTATCGTGTATTTGGCGCTGGAACGGCTGCGGCTGAAATGGAAGGCGGCGAAACCCGGACGTGAAGGATATCCGCCGCCGTGAGCGCCCGCCTCATGCCGCTGTCTGGATCCCGGCTTCGCGTATCAGGCGCGCCCACTTTTTCTGCTCGTCCAGGATGTAGCGCTGCGCGGACTCCGGCGATCCGCCCATGGCCGTGCTGCCTTCGGCGGTGAACATGGCCACGGTGGCCGGATCGGCCAGCACTTTTTCCACGACCGCATTGATGGCTTTGACTACCTCGGGCGGCGTGCCTGCCGGCGCAACCAGCGCCTTCCAGTCCAGCGCCTCGAATCCCTCGTAGCCCGATTCGGCCACGGTGGGCACGTCTGGAAGGATGGCCAGGCGCGCGCGGGAACTGACGGCCAAGGGCCGCAAGACCTTGCCCTTGAGCATTTCCTGCGCGGCCTGCGGCGTGGCGAACATATAGTCGGTGTTGCCGCCCAGAAGATCATTGAGCGCGGGCGCCGCGCCACGATAAGGCACGTTCAGCACCTGGAACTTGCCTTGATAGGCGAGCAGTTCGCCGGCCAGATGGCCCACCGTGCCGGAACCCGCCAGGGCCTGCTTGATGGCGCCGGGTTCGGCGCGCGCGTCCTTGATCAGATCGGCCAGGGTCTGCCAGCGCGCATCGGCCTTGACCACCAGCACCACCGGCAGCGAGGCGATCAACGACACCGCGGCAAAGTCCTTTTCGGCGTCAAAGGGAATCTGCGGCATCAGGGCGGGATTGATGGCCAGGTTGGCGGTCTGCCCCAGACCCAGCATGAAACCGTCAGGCTTGGCCTTGGCCACGAAATCCATGCCGATGTTGCCGCCCGCGCCCGGTCGGTTTTCCACCACGACCGACCACCCGGCCATTGCCGTGACCTTGGCCGCAATGGCGCGCGCCACCGAGTCCGTGCCGCCGCCAGGCGTATAGGGAACGATGAGGC
Organism: Achromobacter sp. D10; assembly: GCF_035282245.1. Lineage (NCBI taxonomy): Bacteria > Pseudomonadati > Pseudomonadota > Betaproteobacteria > Burkholderiales > Alcaligenaceae > Achromobacter > Achromobacter sp. D10. The sequence continues at coordinate 169,348 of NZ_JAYJLE010000004.1, read as the reverse complement.
GCACGGGCCGGCCGTCCGGATAGGCGCGCGCCGTCTGGGCGCGCAGCGGCATGGCCGCGGCGCAAAGCGCGGCGCCCAGGAAGGCGCGGCGGGATAGCGTGATCATGGTTAGTCTCCTTGTGTAATTTGCCTTGCTTTCAAGGCCGCGATTTCATCGTCGCGATAGCCGACGCCGCGCAGCAGCGCGTCGGTGTGTTCGCCCACCGCAGGCGGCTGCAGGCGTATTCCGGGCTGGACGCCGCCCAGCGTGAAAGGAGCGAGCGGCACGCGGGATTGGCGTCCGTCTTCCAGGGTGATGGGCGCCAGGCCGCCCGTCGCCGCAAGATGCGGATCCTCGAACAACTGCTCGGGCCGCGTGATCGGGGCGAACGGCAGCCCTTCGCGTTCGAACACCGCCGCGAGCTCGTCCGCGCCGCGGTCCGCGAGGTGCGAACGCAATTGCGGCATCAGCCAATCGCGCGCCTGCACACGGTCGTTGTTGCTGGCCAGGCGGGGGTCGGCCAGCAGCTCGGCCAGGCCGAAGGCGCGGCAGAAGATGCCCCACTGCTTGTCGCTCACCACTGCCAGGAAGATCTGCTCGCCGCCTTTGACGGTGAACACGTCGTAGATGGCCCAGGCTGAAATCCGGCTGGGCATGGGAGCGGCCGCGCGGCCGGTGACGGCGTACTGCATCATGTGCTGACCCACCAGGAATACGTTGTTCTCGAACAGCGAGGCCTGCACCTCCGTGCCCACGCCTGTCTGCTCGCGCTGGGCCAGCGCTGCCATGGCGCCGATGGCCCCGAACATGCCGCCCATGATGTCGTTGACGCTGGCCCCCGCGCGCAACGGATCGCCGGGCCGGCCCGTCATGTAGGCCAGGCCGCCCATCATCTGGACGACCTCGTCCAGCGCCGTCCGGTGCTCGTAAGGACCGGGCAGGAAACCCTTGTGGCTCACGTAGATGAGGCGGGGATTGCGCTGTTTGAGCGTGGCATAGTCCAGACCCAGCTTCTCCATGACGCCCGCCTTGAAGTTCTCGCTGACGATGTCGGCGGAATCGATCAGGCGCAACGCCGCTTCGATTCCTTCGGGTTGCTTGAGGTCCAGGGCGATGCTCTTCTTGTTGCGGTTGAACATGGGGAAGAAGCCCGCTCCCGACCCCAGCAAGCGGCGCGTGCTGTCGCCCCCCACGGGTTCGATCTTGATGACTTCCGCGCCCAGGTCGGCCAGCAACATGCCGCAGGTGGGGCCCATGACCATGTGGGTGAATTCGACGACACGGATGTGTTCGTAGGGAAGGCGTTGCTTGGACATGAGTGTGCTTCTTCTGCAAGTGACGGCCGGCCCGGGAAAGCCGGTACAGCCGCGCGTTTCGGGCAAGGCGCCCTCCTGGCGAACGCCCCGTGGTTCCAGGCCTGCGGGCCGACGAGCCGTCAAGGCTGCGGAACGAATCCTTTGGGCAAGCCGGCGTCCGGGGTCATGCCATACAGCGGCTCGCCCGGCAGGCCAGCGGCCAGCGGCGCGCGCGCGGCCACGATGTCATCCAGGCCTATGCCGGTACGCACGCCCATGGCCTCGAACATGAACACGAGGTCTTCAGTCACAACGTTGCCCGAAGCGCCCGGCGCATAGGGGCAGCCGCCCAGTCCGCCCAGCGAGCTGTCGAACGTGCGCACGCCTTCCTCCCATGCCGCCAGGCAATTGGCCAGGCCCAGACCGCGCGTGTTGTGCATGTGGGCCGCGCCGGCCTTTTCTCCCAGTTCAATCCGCAAGCGGCGGAACAACCGGCGCACCTGCGCGGGGTTGGCATAGCCCACGGTGTCCGACAGCCCGGATTCGTCTGCGCCCGCGGCAACGCATAGCGCGGCCAGGCGGATGACGTCGTCCTCCGGCACCTTGCCCTGCAGCGTGCAGCCGAAGGCCGTCGAAATGCCAGCCTCAAGCTTCACCCCGGGAGCCAGCTCGTCACGAAGCCGGGCGATCGCGCGCACCTCATCCACCATCGCCTCGGGCGTCTTGCGCACATTGGCCAGCGAATGCTCGCGGCTGGCCGAGACCGGCATGGTGAGTTTGTGCACGCCAGCCCGCAGCGCCGCCTCCGCGCCGCGCAGATTGGGCACCAGGGCCATGACCGTCAGCCCTTCGTGGCGCAGCGCATGGCGCACTACTTCGGCGGCGTCCGCCATCTGGGGCAGCAGGCGGGCCGGCACGAAAGAAGCGACTTCGATCTCGCGCACGCCGGCCGCGACCAGTGCATCGATCCAGCGCAGCTTGTCCGCCGTCGGCATCGTTGTCTTGACCGATTGCAGGCCGTCGCGCGGGCCGACTTCGCTGATCAAGACCTCAGGCGCTTGGGCGGGGTGCGTCGTCATGGTTGGGTGCCTCCATAAATTCTATCTTATAGAATGACGTTTCTTTAGATAGAATTATCAAATCCAGCACTTAGGCCTGTCAAGCGCCGAGCATCCAGGGAAAACCACGATCCCCCCGCCGGGGCAACGCCTACAATGCCCGGATTCGTTCTAAAGGATGGAATATGGCCCTGCTTGTGGATCGACCTGCCGGAGGCGCGCATGCCGCGTAAAGCCGCCACGGAATCGCTCGCCGACACCGACGCCGCGCAAGGCGGCGTGGCCGCGGTGGACCGCGCGCTGAGTTTGATGTCAGTGTTTGCGCCCGGCGACAAGGCCCTGTCGCTAAGCGAGCTGGCCGACCGCACTCGCCTGTACAAAAGCACGGTCTTGCGGCTGCTGGCCTCGCTGGAGCACGCCCGCTGGATTCAGCGCCTGGACGACGGGCGCTATGCCCTGGGCGGGGAAATCGCGCGCTTGCATGGCATTTACGCAGCGTCGTTTTCACTTGAGCAGGTGGTCGTGCCGGTGTTGCGTGACCTGGTCGCGGCCACAGGTGAAAGCGCGGCCTATCACGTCCGCCAGGGCGATGCGCGCCTGTGCCTGTACCGCGTGGATTCGCCGCACCCCGTGCGCGACCATATCCGGGCCGGCGATCTGCTGCCGCTGGATCGCGGCAGCGGCGGACGCGTCCTGACTGCCTACGACCCGGTGCGTGGCCGGGCACCGGGGCCCGAACAGGACTTGTATGCCCGCATCCGGGCCGATGGCTACTTCGCCGCCATGGGCGACCGCCTGGCGGAAGTGGCGGGTATATCCGTTCCCGTCTTCCTGCTCAACGGCGACATTGCCGCTGCGGTGACGCTAACCGCGCCCGTCCACCGCTACGTCGCCGCGCACCTGGCCGCGGTGCAGGAAGCGGCGCGGCGTCTGACCGGGAAAGTGGGCTAGCGGACCCGGGCGCGGCGGGCGCTGCTGCGGCCAGGCAGTACAAGAGAACCCGTTTTGTGAGACAGGGTTCTTGAGTCGCCGGCGTCCGGCCTGCGGGATTTCGATGCTCGCCCCGGTGGGGCTGCGCTTCGGATCCCTCCGTCCGGCCACCGGCTTACGGCATCTGCCCATGAACGGGATCTAAAGCCAATGCATCAGGCGACTGCCAGCCGAGGACCCCGGAGCCATCCGAAGCGCAGCCCCACCGGGGCGAGCATCGGAATGGCGCAGGGCAGCCTCAGCGGCTAATGAACTCCGGCATCCGCAAGCTCGAAGCCCTAACGATTCAGTTTTGTGAGACAGGGTTCTTGAGTCGCCGGCGCCCGGACTGCGGGATTCCGATGCTCGCCCCGGTGGGGCTGCGCTTCGGATCCCTCCGTCCGGCCACCGGCTCAAGGTATCTGCCCATGAACGGGGGGCTGAAGCCAGCGCATTAGAAATCAAGGCTGCGGCCCGCCAGGCAGCACCAGCTTTTCCAGGTAGTCCAGATCCTCCCGCACCAGCCGCAAGGACTCGCGCACGTCTGGCGACCGAGGACGCCGGGATGCGTCGCGCAGCAACGATTGCACGGCCATGTCGGCCATGATGGCCGCGACTTCGGCTCGGCTCAGGCGGCCATCCGGCTTGTACCACCAGGCCGACCAGTTGCACATGCCGATGAGGCTGAATGCCGCAACGTGTGGATCGACCATGCGGAACTGGCCGTCGCGTATGCCGTTTTCGATGACCCGGCTGAAATTCTCCAGAACGTTGCGGCGCGAGGCCTGCACGGCCGCGCGCTGCTTGGGCGTCATGTCGGCCTCGGTCCGGTCGGCCACGCGGAATTCGGCGGTGCGCGACAGGATCAGGTCGGCGTGTTGCGTGACCAGGGCGCGCAGCGCCTCGACAGGGTCCAGGTCCTCGCGCGTTGCGGTCTCGCCGGCCATTTTCTTGGCCGCGCTCAGCACGTCTTCGGTCAGCGAACGCAGGATCGCGTCCTTGCTCTTGAAATAGTAATAGACGGCGGTGCGGCTCAGGCCCAGGGACTCGGCAATATCCTGGATGCTGGTGCCGCCCGTGCCGCGCTTGATGAAAAGCGTGGCCGCGGCGTCGAGTATGGCGGTGCGCAGCGCTTCGCCCTTCAGCGCTCCCTTGGTGCTTGCGTCGTTCACGTTGCGATGTTCCTCGAATAGACCGTCCGGGACGGTCCCGTCCCGAAATTATGGCATGGGGCCATTCGGTCCCAGGCCGCGCCCGTCCACACTTTCCCGCTCTTGGGTCCCTCATTTTTGACGCCGCTGTCAATTTTTTAAATTTAATTGACACTAAAGTCAAATATTCGTCTAATACGTCAAAACCGAGGTCCACGGACCATCGCCCCAGGAGACGAATGTGACTACCGCCGCCCCCTCCAGCCAGATCACCGCCGGCTTTCTCAACACCGACTGGAACCCCCGCGACCTGCCCGCCGGCGCCTCGACCCGCAACGTCGTGCTGCGCACGGCGGACGGCGCCGCCACCTCTGGATCGCTGTACCAGCCGGCCGGCGCGCGCCCCGATACCGTGGTCTGCGTCATGCATCCGCGGGAATTCATGGCCTGCCATTACCTGATTCCGGACATCGTCGGCGCCGGTATTGCCGCCTGGTCGCAAGGCGCCCGTTCCGTCGGCAACGACCTCAGGCTGGAACATGAACTGGCATTGCAGGACGTGGCCGCAGGCCTGCGTTTCCTGCGCGACCAGGGATTCAAGAAGATCGTGTTGCTGGGCAATTCCGGCGGCGCGGGCCTGTATGCCTACTATGCGCAGCAGGCCGGCCTGCCGGCCTCCGAACGCGTCGCCCGCACGCCGGGCGGAAAGTCCAGCGGCCTGGATGAACTGGACATGCCCGAGGTACACGGCCTGGTGCTAGTTGGCCCCCACCCCGGCCAAGGCTCGCTGCTGCTGAACTGCATCGATCCGTCCGTCGCCGACGAGAACGATGCGCTCTCGATCATGCCGGAACTCGATCCGCTCTCGCCGGACAACGGCTACCGGCCCAAGGGCCAGGCGCGCTACGCGCCGGCATTCGTGACGCGCTACCGCCAGGCGCAGCGCGACCGGGTGGCCCGGCTGGATACGCTCGCGCGGCAGCTCATCGCCGACCGCCTGGCTGCCCGCGCCGACGTCAAGAGCGGCGCCGATGCGTCCGCCGAGCGCCGGCGCCAGGCCGCGCACACGCCTGTGCTGGTGGTCTGGCGCACCGATGCCGACCTGCGTTGCCTGGACCTGAGCCTGGATCCTTCCGACCGCCACCCGGGCTCTCTGTGGGGCAAGGACCCTTACGCATCGAACTACGGCGCCGTCGGCTTCGCCCGTTTCTGCACGCCCGAAAGCTGGTTGTCGACCTGGTCCGGCCTGTCTTCCAACGCCAGCATGGCGCGCACCGCCAGCGGTATCAATCAACCCACCCTGATCATCGAATACACCGGAGACCAGGCCTGTTTCCCTTCCGACGTGCGTGCCATCCACGACGCCATCCCCGCGCCCGACAAGACCCACCTGCGCATCCGGGGCGACCATCACGGCCGCGCCCTGGCTGACAGTGAAGAGCCGGGACGCTACGCCGCTGGCCGCGAGCTGGCCGCCTGGCTGCGCACGCGTTTCCTGTAATCCGAATGCCGACGGAGCAAGCCATGACTGCAACCCCCAATACCCCCGCCCCGCTGCGCCTGCACGGCGTGGACCATACGGCGCGGCCCACCTGGCGCCTGCGCGAAACGGTCGCGTTCTATCGCGACATACTCGGCCTGCCGCTGGTCCATGTGATCTCGGCGCGCGGCTGGGGCCCCGCGACACATCCGGATTTCCTGCACTTCTTTTTTGACAGCGGCCAGGGCAGCACGATTGCGTTCTTCTATTACCTCGGTTCGGACGAACCCGAGGCGCTGCACGGACGCAGCAACATGCGGCCACTGCCGGAAGACCACGTGTTCGACGCCACGCATACCGCCTGGTTGGTTGAAAGCGAGGACGAGCTCAAGGCCTGGAAACAGAAATTGCAGGATGCCGGGCTCGAAGTCTCCGTGGAGACCCGCCATGAGGTAATCGAATCCATCTACGTGCGCGACCCCAACGGCTACTTCATCGAATTCACGCGCAAATTGCGCCCGCTGGGCGAGGTCGACGCTATCGACGCCGACCTGACGCTGCGCGCGGCCATGCAGGCAGAAGCCGACGCGGAATCGGCCGGCGGCAGGATCCAGCACATCGACGACATCTGGTCGCGCAAGGCGGCGTTGTTGGAGGAACGGCTGGAACTGACGGATGACGCCGCCGGATCCCGCGTGCGGATCTTCGTGCCGCGCGTCGAGGAATTCTCTTCATTGGTGCAGGACGCCTCGGCACGCGAAAACTGCACCGTCGTGCCGGGCGAACATTTCGACTGCATCGTCGCCGACGGCACGGTGGAATTCCAGCGCAAGACCCTGGGGCTCAAGCCGGCCGTCTGGTATGGCTTGTTCACCGGCGGCGTAAGCGGCACGATCGACGTCCTGGACCGCGACCGCGTCCGGATCTCGTCCGCGCGCCACTGAGACACGGGCCTGGAGGAGACAATCATGCGAGATATACGCCACCCCATAGAGGGCGTGATCTATCACCATCCCGAACGTGCCCGCCAGTACTTCGCCAGCGGCGCCTGGGAACGCTCGACCGTGGGCGCGGCGCTGCAGGCCACCGCCCGCCGGTGCCCTGAGCGCACCGCGCTGATCTTCGACGAAGGCAGCCTCAGCTTCCGGGAATTGGACGAACAGACCGACAGGCTGGCGGCCGCCTTGCTCAGGCTGGGCCTGGCGCCCTCGGACCGAGCGATATTCCAGATGGGAACCACGCTGGAAACGGCGCTGGCGCTGCTTGCCTGCTACAAGGCCGGGATCGTCCCCGTCTGTTCGCTGCCGCAGCATCGCGAACTGGAAATCGGCCAGCTCACGCGCCAGACCCGCGCTCGCGGATACTTCGTGCAAGCCGATTTCGGCAAGTTCGACCTGCCCGCCTTCGCCGCCGGCATGCTGGCCGCCAGCGACACGCTGGAACACCTGATCGTGGCGCGCGGCGACACCCCGCACGGCATATCCCTGCGCAACCTTATGGACGCCATGCCGCTGGCCGATGCCCGCCGCATCCTGGCGGAGCGGGGCCCGGGCTGCGAAGACGTGCTGAGCTTCCAGCTGTCGGGCGGCACGACCGGCATGCCCAAGATCATCCCGCGCTTCCATGCCGAATACCTGGGCCATTCGCTGGCCTGCGCCCGCCGCTACAAGATGCAGGATGACGACCGCATCATCTGGGCGCTGCCCTTGCTGCACAACGCGGCCCAGGTCTATGTGCTGATCCCGGTAATAGCCATGGGCGTGTCCGCGGTGCTGATGCCCCGGGTCGACGTGCCGCGCATGCTGGAGCTGATCGAACGCCATCGCGTCACGCGCGCCATGTCCATCGGGCCCATAGCCCCGCAGATCATGGCCTTCGCCGACCTGGCGCGCTATGACCTGTCCAGCCTGCGTCTGTTCATCACCATGAGCGCGGCGGACCGGCTCGAAGCCCACCTGAACGTGCCGTGCTCCAACCTGTTCGGCATCACGGAAGGCTTGCTCCTGGGATCCCCCGCCGACGCGTCCGAGTACGAGCGCCACCACACCCAGGGCCGCTCGGGCTGCCCGGAGGACGAGATCCGCCTGCTGGCGCCCGGCACGGAAGAGCCCGTCGGGGACGGCCAGATGGGAGAGTTGTGCTTTCGCGGACCCGCCACCCTGCCGGGTTTCTTCGACGCGCCGGCAGCCAACGCGGCGGCGTATACCTCCGACGGCTTTTACCGCACTGGCGACATGATGACGGCGCGCGTGGTGGATGGCGCCACCTGCTACGCCTTCGAAGGCCGCCTGCGCGACAACATCAACCGCGGCGGCGAGAAGATCGGCTGCGAGGAAGTCGAGGCGCTGGTGGGCGCCCATCCCGCAATTTCGGAGGCGCGCCTGGTGGCCATGCCCGACCCGTTCTATGGCGAAAAAGGCTGCATCTTCATCATCGTGAGGCCCGGCCAGGCCGCTCCCAGCCTGACCGAACTGGCGGATTTCCTCACCAGCCAGGGACTCGCCAAATACAAATGCCCGGAACGCATCGAACAGATCGACGCCTTCCCCGTCACCAAGGTTGGCAAGCTCGACAAGGCCGCCTTGCGCCAGACGGTTGCGGAAATGCTCAACCAGGAGGCCGCCCGGGCCCGAGGAGACCAGCAATGACCAGCACTGAGCACGTCGTCAGCGAGACGCCGTTCATCGTGCGCCGCCGCGTCAAATGGGGAGACTGCGACCCTGCCGGCGTCGTCTACACCGTGACCTTCGGCGAATACGTGCTGTCGGCCGCCGAGCTGTTCTACGGTCAACTTTTCAATGGCACGCCGCAACGCATCAAGGACGAACATGGCTTCGGCACACCTACGCGCGCGCTGTCTTTCGACTTCCAGGCCTCGCTCTGGCCCGACGAGGAATTCGACATGTGCGTCAGGGTCGAGGAGATCCGCACCCGCACCTACACCTTGCACGTCGCCGGTAGCGTGCGGGGCCAGCCCGCCTTCGACGCCAGGCTGACCCCGATCTGCGTGGCGCGGGGCGAACGCCGCGCCATCGAAGTGCCCGCCGCCCTGCGCGGCGCGCTGCAGTCCTATCAGGAAGCCTGCCTGCAGGCCGAAGCAAACAGGAGTCAGGAAAAATGAAGATCGCCGTCATCGGAGCGGGCCCCGCGGGCCTGTATTTTTCGCTGCTTGCAAAAAAGCATGCCCCGGAGCACGAGATCACCGTGTATGAACAGAACCCGCGCGGCGCCACTTACGGCTGGGGCGTGGTGTTCTCGGACATTGGCCTGTCCTTCCTGCGCGAGGCCGACCCGGACTTCTTCCGGGCCTTCGTCGCGCACCATGAACGCTGTGACTACATGGAGATCATCCATCAGGGCGCCCGCGTCCAGGTGCAAGGCAACCATTTCTCGCGCACGGCCCGCATCGACATGCTGGCAGTCCTGGAAAAGGCCTGCCTGGAGGCCGGGGTGCGTATCCTGCACGAACAACGGATCGAGGACGTGGAACGGCTGGCCTCGGAAGTGGACATGGTCGTGGCCGCCGACGGCAGCAACAGCGCCGTGCGCAAGCAATTCGCCGAACACTTCCGCCCCAGCTTCGAACGCCGCCGCAACAAGTTCGCCTGGTACGGCACGCGCCAGCGCTTCCATCCCGTGTCGCTGATCTTCCGCGATACCGGCCACGGCATCTTCATCGCGCACAGCTACCAGTACAGCAAGGATCTGAGCACCTTCCTGGTGGAAGTCGACCCCGAAACCTGGCAACGGGCAGGCCTGGACACCGCCAGCGAAGACGAAAGCCGCCGCTACTGCGCCGACGTGTTCCGCGCCGACCTGGGCGCAAACGAACTGCTCAGCAACCGTTCGCTATGGTTCGAGGCGAACATCGTGCGCAACGAACGCTGGTCGCACCGCAATATCGTGCTGCTGGGCGATGCCTTGCGCACGGTGCATTTTTCGCTCGGGTCCGGCACCCGCATGGCGATGCAAGATGCGATTGCGCTGCATCAAGGGCTTGCGCAGCATCCCGACGACGCGCAGGCCGCCTTCGCGCATTTCGAGACGCAGCGCCGCCCTGCTTCCGCCAACTTCCAGGCGGCTGCCGCGCGCAGCCTGGACTGGTACGAGAACGTGGCGACGAAGATGGACCTGGATCCGGTGTCCTTCGTCTACGACTACATGCGCCGCACCGGCCAGGTCAGCCATGAAGACCTGCGCCAGCGCGATCCGGGCTTCGCCGCGGCCTACGAGGCACTGCATCCGGAGGCCGCAGCCCTGACCTGACCCGACTTGCACAAACCTTGCCGTGACGACCGGCCCGGGCGCGTATTTCCCCGCGCTTTCGGCCCAAACATAAGCGACGCCCCAAGGCGCCGCAACCATCCATGGATAGTGGAGGAGACATGAAGAAAACCCTCTGGAGCATGGCGCTGACCGGCGCCCTGGCCTGCGCCGCGGCACAGGCCCAATCCGACAAATACCCCGAACGGCCGGTGCGCATTGTGCTGCCGTACTCGGTCGGCAGCGGCCCCGACGCGGTCGCCCGCATGCTGGGCGAACAGCTCACCTCGGCATGGAAGCAGCCGCTCATTGTGGAGAACAAGCCCGGCGCCAATGGCTGGCTGGCAATCGGCGAGGTCAAGCGCGCCACGCCCGATGGCTACTCGCTGGCCGTCGTGGACAACACCCACATGACGCTGCAACCGCAGCTCTACCGCAACCTTCCCTTCGACCCCGTAGCCGACTTTGTGCCCGTGGCGCCGATCTACACCACGCATTTCTTCATGGTGGTGTCGGCCTCTTCCCCATGGAACAGCGTTACCGATCTGATCGCAGCGGCCAAGTCCCAACCCGGCAAGCTGACCTACGGCACCTGGGGCATGGGCAGCGTGGCGCACGTGGGCACGTCCATGTTCCAGACCGCCACGCAGACCAGCATGACGCATGTCCCGTTCAAGGACCTGGCCCAGCTCTATACCGCGGTAGCGAACGGCGAAGTGGACTGGGCCTTCGGCACGGCCGCCACGGTCCAGAATCTGTACCAGGCCAAACGGGTCAAGCTGCTGGCGCTGGCCGCGCCATCGCGCCTGGGCTCGTATTCGGACGTACCGACGGTCAGCGAAGCCGGCGGCCCCAAGGATTTCGAGCTCAAGACCTGGGTCGCCGCGTTCGCGCCCAAGGGCACGCCGGAGCCCGTGATCAAGCGCATCAACGCCGCCATTTCCCAGGCCGTGGTCGCCCCTGCTGTGCGCAAGCGCTTCGACACCTATGGCTTTGATGCCTGGCCGGAGGACTCGGCCGCGTTGGCGCAGGCCCGCGACGCGGACGCTGCGCGCTTTGCGGCTGTGGTCAAGCAGGCCAATATCTCGCTGGATTGACGCCAGCCCCCGGGGCCGCCTGCCGCGGCCCCCTAGGCCTCTGCCTCCGGCGCCTTGGGCGTGGCCGTCAGCCGGCGCGCCATGAACTCCAGGAACTCCCTGGCCAGCGCTGGCAGGGTCCGGCCCTGCAGGGTCAGGACCTGGATACTGCGCTGCCGCATCTCCGGATTGCTGAACGGCACCGCGACCAGGGCCTCTCCGTCCCGCTGCCCCAATAGCGTCAGGTAGCCCGACAGCGCCACGATGTCGCTGCCCGGCAGCATGGGCAGGAAGGCCGCGGAATGGTTGGACACATACGCGGGCTCGATATGCAGTCCCGCATTGGCGCAAGCGGCGTCGAACAACTGCCGCACCGTAGTGCCGTGGTCGCCCAAGGACAGCGGCACTTTCGTCAGGTCGCGCATGCTGAGGCTGCGCCGGCCGGCCAGCGGATGATGCCGGCACATGACCGCGTACACCGGGGCGCGCACCAGCAGTTCGGTCTTGAGACGGTCGTCCTGCGCGGTGGTGTAGCGCAGCGCCAGCTGCGACAGCCCTTCCAGGATCTGGCGGCTGACCTCTTCGGGCCGCTCCACGTGCAAATGGAAGCGGGCTTCAGGCCGGACCTGCTTGAATTCGGCCATGCACATGGGCAGGAAGCGATGCGCAAAGCCCTCGGTGCAGGCCAGCCGTATGGTGACGTCGCCCAGGTGGCTGCGCTGGCGGATCTCCGTCGTGACGCGCTCGGCCTCAAGCGCCGCCGCATTGGCGTAGGCAGCCAACTGGCGGCCTGCCTCGCTCAATTCCATGCCGCGCGCCTGACGCTCGAACAGCGCAATGCCCAGTCCGTCCTCTAGCTTGGCGATCTGTCGGCTGATGGCCGATGCCGCCACATGCTGCTCTGCGGCCGCGCCGGCAATGGAACCGCAGCGCGCAACTTCCAGGAAGTATCTCAAGCCCAATGAAATCATGACCGCCCCCTTGATCCATGCCTTTATAGCAACGAAATAATGCTAATTATCTAATTGTGGCATGTGGTGAAGCGTAATAACTTTGTGCCTCCCTCAGCATCGCAGGCGCCGACGTGACACGCGAACAAGCCCTACTCCAAGCCGTTCAAGCCTATGACAATGGCGACTTGCGCGCCGCGCTGGCCCGCCGCGTCGCCTACGCGACGGAAAGCGAGGTGCCGGACCAGGCCCCGGCCCAGCATGCCTATTTGAACGAAGAACTGGCGCCCCGGCTCAAGGAGCTGGGCTTTGCCTGTGAGGTGCATTCCAACCCTTCCGGCGCCGACCTGCCGATCCTGGTTGCGCGCCGCATCGAACAGGCTGGCCTGCCAACTGTGCTGATGTATGGGCACGGCGACGTGGTGCGCGGCAACGCTTCCAAATGGGAAGCGGGCCGCGATCCCTGGCGCCTGCAGGTCGAGGGCGACCGCTGGTACGGGCGCGGCACGGCGGACAATAAGGGCCAGCACAGCATCAACCTGGAAGCCTTGCGCCAGGTCATCGCCGCGCGCGGCGGCGCGCTGGGCTTCAACACGATCTGGCTGATCGAGACAGGCGAGGAAGCCGGGTCTCCCGGGCTGGCCGCCTTCTGCGAGGCGCAGCGCGACGCGCTGGCGGCTGACGTCTTCATCGCCAGCGACGGTCCGCGCCTGAGCGCGCAGCGCCCGACCCTTTTCATGGGTTCGCGCGGCGCCGTGAACTTCGAACTGAAACTGAAGGCGCGCGAACGAGGCTATCACTCGGGCAACTGGGGCGGCCTGCTCGCCAACCCGGCCATCGTGCTGGCACACGCGATCGCCTCGATGGTCGACGCGCGCGGCCGGATCACCGTGCCCGGCCTGCGTCCGCCCCCCATCCCCGCCGCGGTGGCCGCAGCGCTGGCCGACCTGGAAGTGGGCGGCGGCGAGGACGATCCGGATATCAACGCCTGGTGGGGCGAGCCTGGCCTGAGCGCGCCGGAAAAAGTGTTCGGCTGGAACAGCCTGGACGTCCTGACCTTCGGCGCCGGTGATCCGGCCAAGCCGGTCAACGCCATACCGCCCGAGGCGGTGGCCTGGTGCCAGCTGCGTTTCGTGGTCGGCACGGACTGGCAGGCGCTGCAGACGCACGTGCGGGAACACCTGCGCGCCGCGGGCTTCGAGGACATCCAGGTACGCATCGGCATGCAGGCCGGCGCCACCCGCCTCTCGCCCGACAATCCTTGGGTGCGCTGGGCCGCCGCATCGCTGGAACGCAGTACCGGCAAGCGCCCGGCGTTGCTGCCGAATCTGGGCGGATCCCTGCCCAATGACATCTTCGCCGACCAGCTCGGCCTGCCCACGCTGTGGGTGCCGCATTCCTATCCCGCCTGCGCGCAGCACGCTCCGAACGAACACCTGCTGGGCAGCGTCGCACGCGAGGGGCTGGCCATCATGGCCGGCCTGTTCTGGGACCTGGGCGACCAGGGCGGCGCCCTGCGCCAGGCGGCCGCCAGCCCGTCTTCCAACTTCACCCGAACGGGATCTCCGTCATGACCGTCAAATTCCGCGCCGCCCTGGCGGCCGCAAGCCTTGCCGCGCTCGCGCATTCGGGCGCCGTCCACGCCGCCTATCCCGAACAAGCGATCAAGATCGTCGTCCCCTTCACGCCTGGCGGCGCAACCGACGCCGTGGCGCGTCTGCTGGCCAACAAGCTGTCCGGCAAGTTCGGCCAGCCAGTCATCGTGGAGAACCGCCCTGGCGCATCCACCGTGATCGGCGCGGAAACGGCGGCGCGCGCGCAACCTGACGGCTACACCTTGATGCTGTCGGGCAGCACGACCTACACCGTGCTTCCGGCGCTCAAGCCCGGCCTGCCCTACGACCCGCAAAAGAGCTATGAACACATCGCCATCGTCGCCATGGCGCCCGTGGTGTTGCTGGCCAAGAACGGCCTTGCGGCCGGCACCGTGCAGGAAGCGGCCGCGCTGGCCCGGCAGCAAAGCGCCAAGGGCGGCCTGATGTACGGCACCTTCGGCCCTGGATCCGCGCCGCACCTGGCGGGCGAGATGTACGCCGAGGCCGCGGGCGCCAAGATGTTGCCGGTACCCTACAAGGGCAGCGCGCAGTTGGTCACGGCCATGATAGGCGGCGAGGTCGACCTGGGCGTGGACACGGTGTCTTCCGCCGCGCCACAGGTCCGCGCCGGCAAGATCCGGGCGCTGGCCGTGACGGGGGAACGCCGCATGCCGCAACTGCCCGACGTGCCAACCTTCGCGGAAGCCGGCATGGCGGACGTTTCCTTCGTGGGCTGGTACGCGCTGGTAGCGCCAGCGCGCACGCCGGCCCCGGTAGTGGACACCCTGAGCCGCGCCGTCGCGGAAATCATGGAAGATACGCAGGTGCGCAAAGCGGTGGCGGACCTGGCGCTGGATCCCGTCTATTTGCCCGGGCCGGCGTTCAGGGCGCAGATCACGAAGGAACTGCGCACCTTTTCCGAAGTGGCCGCCCGCGCCGGCATCACGCTGGACTAGCCGCGGCGGGCTGGCGCCTGGCTTCAGTCCGGTTGGGTACGGGTGATCTTGGACCCTTCCAGGCCCATGCCCGCCATCAGCCCCTGCCCCCCGAATGGCACGGCGTACACGTCCTGGCTCAGGGTGGTGGTGGTAATGCTGGCGGCATAGCTGTCGTCCACCACGACCAGGCTGGGGCCGGCGCCGAGCGACCAGCCGTCGCTCTGGTCGAGGTACCGCATCGCCGGCTCGTTCATGAAGAACAGCGCATAGCTGAACTCCTGCGCGCCGGCCTGAAGACCGAAGGATACGGCCGATATGTTGTAGTAGGCCTGGACCTTGCCGCCTCGGATGAGCGCGCCGTCGCCGGTTTCCGCGCCGACCAGCAGCCCCCCCTTCAGGATGCGGGGGAACACCAGCACACCCACCGCCTTGTTGCCGATTACGCGCGTCTTGGGCTCCTGCTGGTACAGGCGATCCAGCGCACCCTGCGCTTGCCGCCTGAGCTCGGCCGCGGACTCCGCCCTGGCCTGCGGCGCCAGGAGGAAACAGGCTACCCACAAAAAAAGGCTGGCCCAAAGCCAGCCGCGGATATTCCTAGGCAAAACGGACGCGCGACGCATACAGCCCCCTGATCTCGAAAGGAAAAGGACGGCAAGCGCCCGACGCGCTCGCCCCGACTTGCCGGATCAGTATTGGCAGGCGCAAGTACCTTGTCAAGATGCATACGCCCCCTGCCATCGTCGCGTCTTCAGACCCTGGGCGGCATGGTCTCCCTTTCCGGATGGCGATGCCGGGCCAAGGCTTCGACCAAGTCGGGCACGCTCTTGGCCGCAGCCGCGGCATCCACCCGCAGCAACCCGCCGTCGACCAGCTCGGGCGCCAGACCCGCGGCAGTAAACACTGCCTCGCCATCGCCGATGCCCATCAAGGTCTTGCCATGACGGAACGCGTCGCGCAGGAATTCCAGCGCGCGCCCGTCCGACGCCAGCCGTTCCATGGCGGCTGCGCCTCCCGGCACTACCGCCCCATCGAACAGCGCGGACGGATGATTGTCCAGCGAGGCGTCGGCATCCAGCATGCCGCCCCCTTCGGCCTGGACGGGCCCAATCCGCTGCCCCACCAACCGCACGACAGCGCCCGCCGCGATCAGCCCATCGGCCACGGCGGACACGGCTTTGCCATCCGCCCCTTCGGCCACCAGGATGGCGATCTTGCGCGTCGCGATGCCGCCGTCCCCGGGACGAGCTTCGAGCGACAACGCGGGCGAGGTTTCGATTTCGGGAGCGGGCGGATTCTCGGTCGCGCGCGGCAAGGGGTCCGGCAGGGCCATCCCCAGTTGGTCCGCTACCGCCTGCGCCAGTTCGTCGGAAACATTGCGCAAGGACGCGACCATGCGCTGGCGGATGGCGGGCACCGTCACTTTGCTCAGCTCGAAGGCGAAGGCCGCGGCGATGTGGCGTTGTTCCCAATCCGCCTGGCTGTCATAGAACAGCGTCGCCTGGTTGTAGTGCTCGGCGAATTTCTCGGGATGTCCGCGCAGTTCGTCGCCCGTCTCCGGCTCCGGAAAGGACACGAAGCCGTCCATACCCGCCTGAAACGGACAGCCACCGGCCAACGAATTGGGCTCGTACGCCACCCGCCCGCGATGTATGGCCTGGCGGTGCATGCCGTCGCGCTGATTGTTGTGCACGGGCGCGAGCGGCGCGTTGATCGGAATTTCGTGAAAGTTCGGGCCGCCCAGCCTTGAAATCTGCGTGTCCACATAGGAATGGATGCGCCCGGCCAGCAAAGGATCGTTCGTGAAGTCCAGACCGGGCACAATGTGGGCGGCGCAGAACGCAACTTGCTCGGTTTCCGCGAAGAAATTGTCCGGATTGCGGTCCAGCACCATCCGCCCCACCGGCACCACGGGCACCAGTTCCTCGGGCACGATCTTGGTCGCGTCCAGCACGTCGAAGCTGAAGCCCTGAGCTTGCTCGTCCGTGAATACCTGCACGCCCAGTTCCCACTGCGGACCATTGCCGCTGTCGATGGCTTCCCAAAGATCGCGCCGATGGAAGTCCGGATCCGCGCCCGAGACCTTGACGGCCTCATCCCACACCTGCGAGTGCGTGCCCAGCACGGGATTCCAATGGAACTTCACCAGCCGCGACTCGCCTGCGGCGTTGACGAAGCGGAACGTGTGCACGCCGAAGCCCTGCATCATCCGATAGCTGCGGGGAATGGCGCGGTCGGACATCAGCCACATCAGCATGTGGGTGGATTCCGGCATCAATGACACGAAATCCCAGAAAGTATCGTGCGCGGACGCGGCCTGCGGCATGCCGTGGTGCGGCTCGGGCTTGACGGCGTGGACCAGGTCCGGAAACTTCATGGCATCCTGGATGAAAAACACCGGCATATTGTTGCCTACCAGATCCCAATTGCCCTCGTCCGTGTAGAACTTCACGGCAAAGCCGCGCACATCCCGCGCCGTGTCCTTGGAACCGCGTTCGCCCGCCACTGTGGAAAAGCGCACGAACACCGGCGTGCGCTTGCCCGCCTGCGCGAAGGGCGCGGCGGCGGTCAGGTCGGTCAAGGGTTTGTAGCATTCGAAGTAGCCATGGGCGGCCGAGCCGCGCGCGTGCACGATGCGCTCCGGAATCCGCTCATGGTCAAAATGCGTGATCTTCTCGCGCAGGATGAAATCCTTGAGCAGCGCCGGGCCGCGCAGGCCCGCCTTCAGCGAATGCTGGTTATCGCTGACGCGCACCCCCTGGTTGGTGGTCAGCATCTGCCCGCTCGAATCCGCCCGCACACGCTCCAGCCGTCCGTCGGCGGCGTTGACACCCGCCTCGGCGGCCGCGCCAGTCTTGTCCGATACTTCGCGTTCCGACAAAGAGCTCGCGGTCGCGGACGGATCGGCCGCCGCCGCATGGGCGCCGGCATAGGGGCAGCGCGCCCCGTCTTCGCCGTATTCCGCGGGCTTGCCCGCATTATGGGGAAATCCCGCGGCCGTGGCGCCCACCGCCGCGGCCCGCTTGAGCGCCGGATGGCTGGGTTTGCCCGCGGGCCCGGAGGCCGGCCCGCTGTCCGTATTCATATAGGCAGTGTCCACGGCCGCGCCCGCGCCGCTCTTGCCTGCTGGTTTTTTGCCTGGCATCGAAATCTCCTAATGGCTCAGCATCTTGCCGCGCGCCTGCTCGGCGCGCGATGCACCGATAGCTGTCTCAACCTGCTTGACCTCCTCGGGCGGCGGCAGCACCGCGGGAAATCCCAACGACTGGATCCACAATTCGCGTGACCAGCCCTGCGTGTGATAAAGATGGTGGTCTTCGTCCTTGGCCACGGCGTCGTAGGCCTGCTTGAGCACCTTTGCCTCATCGCCGCTGTGCTGCTCGGCAATCATGCCGATCAGGGACCAGTTCGCGTGGTCCTTGGTTTCGGCCAGCACCACGCATTCCGTGGCTACGAGTTGCGCGGCGTCCGGGTCGCCGGCGTTGATGGCCATCTTCATGGCCTTGACCAGCGACTCGCCGATGTGGCGCACCACCTGGCGGCCGGGCGGCTGGGCCTGGGCGTCCAAACCCAGTTGCTCGAACACGGTCAGCAGCACCCGGCGATGCGTCCGCGTTTCTTCCAGATACTCGAGCCATTCCTTCTTCAGGTCCGCGTTCACCGCACACGAAACAGCGGTTTCGTACACGGCCAGGCCACCGATCTCGGTTTCCAGGGCCTGGTAAAGCAGTTCCTCGATTTGCGAGGTGTTTCCGGCTTTTCGTTTCATTGGGCGCTCCTTTGTGGGATGACATCGCCGCATGCCGGCGGCGGGCATGCAGAACGGATCGCCTGTCAGCAATCGCCGTGCCCGCCTGCAACGCGTCGTGGGTGACCCGCGCGCACGACCGCGCCACGCCCCGCCCCGCCGGCGCAAAAAGTACAAAGGCATCGGCATCGCCAACCTTGTCCCCGATTAGATTAGAATCGGAACTATTCTCAATAAAATCAGAGCGCCCGGTCCGCGGCGACTCCAACAAGAAAGAGGCTCCCCCTGAAATCCGGTTTCCGCCTATCCATGGCCTGGCTCCATACCTGGGTCGGCCTATGGTTTTCCTGGCTGCTGTTCGCCGTCTTCCTGACGGGATCGCTGGCCGTCTTCTCCGAACCCATCACGCACTGGATGACGCCCGAGCACCACGAGGCAGAGGCCCGGGCCGCGCAAACGGAAGGCCTCCCGGTGGACCGGGCGCGCCGGCTCGAACTGGCGGTGGATTACATGGCGCGCAATCACGCGGGCGCGGGCATGTGGGAAATCTGGCCGGTCAACCGGTTCCACGACAACGGGTTGACGGCCTATTGGTTCGATAAGAACGGCCAGTACGCCGACGCCGACCTCGACCCGGAAACGGGCGCCGAACTGGCGGAGCATCACGAGGCGGAAGGCCGCGCCACGCATGGCGGCAGTCATTTCGTCGACTTCCACTACACCTTGCACGACGCCGGCCTGGGCCTGTGGATCGTGGCCTTCGCCAGCATGGCGATGCTGGTCGCGCTGATTTCCGGCGTGGTCACGCACAAGCGCATCTTCAAGGACTTTTTCACCTTCCGCGCCAAGAAGGGCCAACGTTCCTGGCTGGACGCGCACAATGCGGTGGCGGTGCTGACTCTGCCCTTCCAGTTCATGATCGCCTACACCGGCATTGTGATATCCAGCGCTCAGCTCATGCCTGCCCCTGTCACGGCGACCTACGGGGCCGGCCCGCAGGCCACCCGCCAGTACCTGGCCGAACTGTCTGGCGAAGAACAGCCCGCGCGCACCGGCGTGGCGCTTCCCATGCCGGCGCTGGAGCCCATCGTGGCCCGTGGCGAACAGCTGATCGGACAGACGGCGCGCGCCATCGTCATCAACAACCCCGAAGACAGTTCCATGCGCATCGGCGTCTACGGTTGGAACGAAGACGCCGACACCTTCCGCAACATCAGCGCCACCACGGGCATGGCCGAGTTCTCGGCCAGCGGCGAATTGCTGCGCCTGCGCCCCGCGGGCGACGTGAATGGCGGCGCGCCCGCGCTCGCGTTCCAGGTCATGAGCGATCTGCACATGTCCAGGTTCGGCGGGCTGGCCGTCAGCTGGCTCTACTTCATCTGCGGCATGGCCGGCGCAGCCATGATGGGCACCGGCGCGCTGCTGTTCATGGTCAAGCGCCGCGCCAGGCATGGCGGCGAATTCGGCAGCGCGACCGCGCGCATGTACCGGCTGATCGAAGGCTTGAATGTGGCCGCGCTGGCGGGACTGGCCATCGCCTGCATCAGCTATCTCTGGGCCAACCGTCTGCTGCCCGTGGCCCTGGAAAACCGCGCGCTGTGGGAGCTGCGCTGCTTCTTCCTGGTGTGGGCGCTGGCGTTGGCGCACGCCTGGCTGTGCAAGCCGCGCCAGGCCTGGATCTCGCAGCTTGCCTTGCTATCGGCGCTGTGCCTGCTGCTGCCGGTGTTGTCGCTCGTCACATTGGGCGATCATCCGGTGGCGCAGATCGCGCGCGGCGACTGGGAAAGCGCGGGCGTCGAACTGACGTCCGTCGCATTCGGCGTACTATCGGGGTGGGCGGCCCTGCTGTTGTGGCGACGGCCCGCATCCGCGCCCATCCGGCGCAATCCCCGCAGCGACGCAGAGGCAGCCGCATGAACACCAACGACCTGTATGCGATTTCCATGGCGCTGCTGCTGACCTATTCCGGCATGGCCTGCCTGAGTCTGGCCATGCCGCGCCATTACGACCAGGTCTGGGGACGCGATCCCTCCGCCGGCCATACCCGCGTGTTGCGCGGCGCTGGCGTGCTGTTGCTGGCGCTGGCCCTGCTGCCCTGCGTGGGACTGTGGGGCAATACGGTGGGCGTGGTGGCCTGGCTGGGCTGGCTTTCGGCAGGCGCCCTGCTCTGGGTCGGCATGCTGTCCTGGGCGCCTCGCCCGGCAGCCAGAACCGCCGCGCTGGCGGTGGCGATATCCCTGGCCGGGGTTGGCATCGGCTTCTGAACGGCGCGTTTGACGCGCATCAAGCAAGGCTGACATCCCTGCGGTGGGGAGCACATTCCGCACCATATGTGGTGGTAGAGTTTTCACACCCTACTACATATGGTGTCAGTCATGCATATCCAGCACATTCTCAAGCGCGACGGCCGCGTCGTGGCGTTCGACCGCGAGAAGATCGCCCAGGCCATGGCGGCAGCAGGCCAGAGCACCGGGGAACTGGATCTCGCGGGTGCTCAGGCGCTGACCGACGGCGTCATCGCCGCGCTGGCGGAAAACCCCTGCCCCGGTGTCGAGACCATCCAGAACCGCGTGGAGGAAGCCTTGGTCCAGGCAGGCCATTGGCGCACCGCGCGGGCCTATATCGTGCACCGCGAACAACACGCCCGCCTGCGCTCGCTGCGCCACACGCTGGTGGACGTGGAAAGCGCCATGGAGGAATACCTGGACCAGCGCGACTGGCGCGTCAACGCCAACGCCAACCAGGGCTACAGTCTGGGCGGCCTGATCCTGAACGTGGCGGGCAAGGTCACCGCCAACTACTGGCTGTCCAATGTATTCGCGCCCGAGGCGGGCCGCGCCCACCGCGAGGGCGACATCCACATCCACGACCTGGACATGCTGAGCGGTTACTGCGCTGGCTGGTCGCTGCGCCAGTTGCTGACCGAAGGCTTCAACGGCATCCCCGGCAAGGTGGAAGCCACGCCGCCGCGCCACATGTCGGCGGCCATCGGCCAGATCGTCAATTTCCTGGGCACGCTGCAGAACGAGTGGGCAGGAGCGCAGGCCTTCAGTTCCTTCGACACCTACATGGCGCCCTTCATCCGCCGCGACGCCATGACGTATGCGGAGGTGAAGCAGTCCATGCAGGAACTCATCTACAACCTCAACGTGCCCAGCCGCTGGGGCACGCAGACACCCTTCACCAATCTTACGTTCGACTGGACCTGCCCGCCGGACCTGAAGGACCAGATTCCGTACATCGGCGGCGAGGAAATGCCGTTTTCATACGGCGAGCTGCAGACCGAGATGGACATGATCAACCGCGCCTACATCGAGGTCATGATGGCCGGGGACGCCAAGGGCCGTGTGTTCACCTTCCCCATCCCCACCTACAACATCACGCCCGACTTCGACTGGGACCACCCCAACACCGAGCGCCTGTTCGAGATGACGGCACGCTATGGACTGCCCTATTTCCAGAACTTCCTGAATTCAGACCTGGAACCGCACATGGTGCGTTCGATGTGCTGCCGCTTGCAACTGGACCTGCGCGAACTGCTCAAGCGCGGCAATGGCCTGTTCGGGTCGGCCGAGCAGACGGGGTCCGTCGGCGTGGTCACGGTCAACTGCGCGCGCCTGGGCTATACCTGCCGCGGCGACGAAGAGCAGCTGATGCGGCGGCTGGACCATCTGCTGGAACTGGGCCGCGACGTGCTGGAGACCAAGCGCAAGGTGGTGCAGCGCTACATTGACCAGGGCCTCTATCCCTATACCCGCCGCTACCTCGGCACCCTGCGCAATCATTTCAGCACGCTGGGCGTAAACGGCATCAACGAGATGATCCGCAACTTCACGGACGATGCCGAGGACATCACCACCGCGGCAGGCCATGCCCTGGCCGTGCGCCTGTTGGACCGCGTGCGTGTCCGCATGACCGAATTCCAGGAGCAAACGGGCCATCTGTACAACCTGGAGGCCACGCCCGCCGAAGGCACCACCTATCGTTTCGCCCGCGAAGACCGCAAGCGCTATCCCGCCATTCTTCAGGCTGGCAGCGACGCGCAGCCCTACTACACGAACTCCAGCCAGCTTCCGGTAGGCCATACCGACGATCCCTTCCATGCGCTGGAACTGCAGGAGACGCTGCAAGGCAAGTACACCGGCGGCACCGTGCTGCACCTGTACATGAACGAAGCCGTGTCGTCCGCCGGCGCGTGCAAGCAACTGGTGCGCCGGGCTCTGTCCAATTTCCGGCTGCCCTACATCACGGTCACGCCGACGTTCTCCATCTGCCCCAACCACGGCTATCTGGCGGGGCACCACGAGTTCTGCCCGAAATGCGATGCCGAGCTGCTGGCCAGGCAATCGGCGTGCTGCACCCCGGCCTGAGGCCAGTCAACGACAGGCCTCAGACTGAACCGCCGGGCAGCAGCCCGGCATCCACAACGAGGAACCGCTATGCAAACCTTGATCGCTCCCGAAGTCACGACCGCTCCCGCCCCGCGGCTGGACGACAGCCAGCGCGTGCGCTGCGAGATCTGGACCCGCGTCATGGGCTACCACCGCCCCGTCGCTTCCTTCAACACCGGCAAACAGGGCGAATTCAATGAACGCCGTTTCTTCGTCGAACGCCGCGCCTGAAGACGGCACGCCGGCCGCCGCGTCCGCCACGGGCCTCGGCCCGGGCACGCGGCGGCTGACGGCGCGGCCGGCTTATCCTGCCCCGCCGCAACCGGTGGCCCAAGCCCTGCCGCGGCATTCACCCGCGGTCGGCGGACTGGTGCCTTTTTCCACGGTGGACTGGCCCGGCCAACTGGCCGCGGTGGTTTTCATCGCGGGCTGCCCCTGGCGCTGCCACTACTGCCACAACGTCGAACTGCAGACCCGCGCCGCCCGCTACGACTGGCGCGAAACGCGCGCCTTCCTGGAAACGCGCAAGGGCCTGCTCGATGCCATCGTATTCTCGGGCGGCGAACCCTTGAGCGAACCGCGCCTGCCGCAAATGATCCGCGACGTCAGGCGCATGGGTTACCGGGTCGGTCTGCATACCGCGGGCATTTATCCGCTACGCCTGGCCGACGTGCTGCGCCATCTGGATTGGGTCGGCCTGGACATCAAGGCGGATGCCGAAGGCTATGACGACATCACCGGCCGGCGCGACTCCCAGCGCCCAGCGCATGCCTGCCTGGCGCAACTCTTGTCGGCCGGGATTGACTTCGAGTGCCGCATCACCTGGCATCCCGACTGGCTGGACGAAACGCGGCTGCTGGCGCTCGCGCGCGAACTCGCCCGCCATGGCGTGCGCCGCTTTGCCGTGCAGGGCGCGCGCCGTTCGCCCGACGCGCCGCCTGTACGCGCGCTTGGCGCGCCTGCCCTGGCACTGCTGATGCAATGGTTCGAAGAGTTCGCCTACCGCTGAGCGAGGTTCTGTCTCCGAGGTTCTGTCTCGCTTGATCCTGCGCAAGGCAACCCCCTCCCCCTTGCTCTAGCCTCTGTCCACTTGAAAAGAGGAAAGACTCATCATGACGTGGTTCAAATCACTCACCCTCGCCGGACGCGAATTGCTGCCCATCGTTCAGGGCGGCATGGGCGTCGGCGTATCCGCCCATCGCCTGGCCGGCGCGGTCGCCAGCCAGAACGCCATGGGCACCATCGCCAGTGTGGATTTGCGCCACCACCACCCCGATCTGCTGGAAAAAACCGAACGCTGCCATGACCGCGACCTGATCGACAGTGCCAACCAGGTCGCTCTCGACCGCGAAGTCCGCGCCGCGCTGGAAACGGCGCAAGGCCGCGGCCTGGTGGCCGTGAACGTCATGAAAGCAGTGCGCGACCATCCCGCCCTGGTACGCCAGGCCTGCGAAAGCGGCGCCCAGGCCATCGTCATGGGCGCGGGCCTGCCGCTGGACCTGCCCGAGATGACGGCCGACTACCCAAAGGTGGCGCTGGTGCCCATTCTGTCCGAGGCGCGCGGCGTGGCCGTGGTGCTGAAAAAGTGGATGAAGAAGGGCCGCATGGCCGACGCCGTCGTGATCGAACATCCAGGCTACGCCGGCGGCCACCTTGGTGCGGCGCGGCTGGACGACATCCACAGCGAGCGCTTCGACTTTCAGCGCGTGCTGGCCGATTGCCACACCCTCTTCCAGGAACTGGCGCTGGGCGCCGACGCGCCGCGCCTGATCGTGGCCGGCGGCGTAGGCAGCCACGAACAAGTGCGCCATTGGCTGGCCAATGGCGCCGACGGCGTGCAAGTAGGCACGGCCTTTGCGGTCACCAACGAAGGCGACGCCCATGAGAACTTCAAGCGGGTGCTGATCGACGCAGATCCGGACAAGCTGGCCGAATTCACCAGCGTGGCGGGTCTGCCCGCCCGTGCCGTGCAGACGCCTTGGCTGACCCGCTATCTGCGCCAGGAAAAAACCTTGCAAGCCAACACCCGCTGCGACGCCCGGCGCTGCAGCCAACGCATGGACTGCCTGACGCAATGCGGTCTGCGCGATGGCCTCTCGCGCTTTGGACAGTTCTGCATCGACCTGAAGCTTGCGGCCGCGATGCGCGGTGAAGTCAGCCGCGGCCTGTTCTTCCGCGGCGCCTCGAAGCTGCCCTTTGGCAATGCCATGCGCTCGGTGCGCGAACTGATGGACTACCTGCTGCACGGGAAGATGCCCGCCGCCGCCTGAGCACGACAGGCGGTTCTAGCCCTTGGAGAGGGTCTTTCCAAATAATTAAACGACGTCTATTATTAGACATCGTTCAATTATTTGATCGCCATGGATTCTTCACCCTCCCTCCAATCCGAGTCCGCGACGCCCGAAACCGGACGCCGCGAACGCAAACGCCAGCAGACCCTGGATCACCTGGCGCAAACCGCCTGGCGCCTGTTCGAAACCCTGGGGTATGACGTCGTCACCATGGAACAGATCGCCGCGCAGGCGGACGTATCCAAGGGGACGCTCTACAACCACTTTCCCGTCAAGGAAGCCCTGCTTGCCCACCGCTTCCATGGCGAGCTGGCCGCCAGCATCCACGATCTGCAGCCAGCGCTGCAAAGCCTGCCTACACTCGCGCGCCGCCTGACGCGAATACTGCATGCGTCGGCCCATTGGTCTGAATCTCACCGCGCATATCTGGGTCCCTATCTGCGCTACCGGCTGACCACGCTGCAGCCCGGCGCGCACGACGACGGCCGCTATCCGCGCAGCGGCATGCAAACGCTGTTCACCGCCCTGATCGCGGACGCGCAGGCCGCGGGCCAGGCGCGAACGGACCTGGCGGCCGATCAACTGGCCCATCAGCTGCAGTTCCTGTACTTGGGCGCGATGCTGCGCTGGCTGGATCTGCCACGCGCCAGTCTCAAGGCGGAATTCGACGCTGCCGTCAGCCTCTTCGTGCACGGCGTGGACCCTGGAGCCGCGGCATGAACGCCGCCGTGCTGGACTGGGCCGCCGCAGCCCAGGCGGGTCCCCAGGCCGCGGGCGGCAAGGGCTGGCAGCTGGGCCGCATGGCGCAGCTGGGCGTGCCGGTGCCCGACGGCTTCGTGCTGCCCGCCCAATTCAGTCTCGCTCGTGAACCGGGCCAGCCCTTGCCGCCCGCCGCCGCCCAGGCCCTGCGCGACGAACTGGCCGCGCGCGGCTGGCTCGAACGGCCGCTGGCCTTGCGTTCATCCGCGCCCCAGGAAGACTCCGCGGGCGCGTCGTTCGCGGGGATCCATCTTTCCTGCCTGAACGTGCGCGGCGCGGATGCCGCGATCGACGCCGCCCGCCAGATCTGGGATTCTCAATGGACGCCGCAGGCCTGCGCCTACCGGGAAAAGCTGGGGTTGGAAGCCGCTGGCATGGCGGTAGTCATCATGCCTCTGCTCGATGCGGTCGCATCCGGTATCGCCTTCACCATCGACCCCGTCTCGGGACGACATGACGAGATGGTCATTCATGCCAACTGGGGACTGGGCGAATCGCTCGTCGGCGGCGAAGCGCAAGGCGATGAGTATCGCCTGCGCGAAGACTACCTGCGCCAGGCGTGGCCGCTGGTCGAGCAGCGCATCGGCGCCAAGCGCCACGCCAGTCAGCCTGCCGGCGATTCAGGCACGCTGCTCGCCCCCACGCCGGCCGCGCGGGCGGCCCAGCCCGTATTGACCGGCGCCCAGGCCGAAGCCCTGGGCGACATCGTGCGCGACGCGGCGCGAGCGCTGGACTATGCCGGCGGCGGCCATGACGTCGAATGGGTCTGGGACGGACGGCGCTTCTGGATCGTGCAGGCCCGGCCCGTCACCGTGGCGGCGCGCTACACCTATCCCGCGCTGCGCACCCAGCCAGCCTACTGGTCACGCGGCAATACCCGCGAAGTCCTGCCCCAGGCCATGTCGGCGCTGGAATGGGACACGGGCCGCGTCATGGCGCAGCGCATGCTGACCACCGGCTTCGAACTCAGCGGCTACTCCACCCTGCCCGGCGTGCAACTGGCGGCTTTGTTCCAGGGCCGGGTGTACCTGGATGCCTCCGTCATCCAATGGGTGGGCTACGACGCGCTGGGCGTATCGCCATCCGCCATGAATGCCCTGCTGGGCGGTCCCCAACCCGAGATCGCGGTGCCGCCCAAGACGTTTCCGCAACGCCTGCGGCATGGTTTGCGCATCCTGCGCTACCTGCGGCGCGCGGCCCCCTTGCGCAAGCGGGCGGAGCGCGATCTGCCACGGCTGTTCGCTCGCGCCCAGGCTTGGCTGGACGCAACCCCGCCCGCATCCAACGCCGAGCTGGGCGCCCGTTTGCGGGAACAGTTCCACACGGTGCTGGCAGCGGACGAACTGTTCTTCCTGCAAGGTTCGGGCGGCGGCGCGTTGCATAAGCTGCTTGAGCTGGTGGAGAAAGCCTGCCCGGGCGAAGGCCATGCGCTCACGGCAGCGCTGATGGCTGGCGGCACGCCCAGCGTAACCGCGGCGCAAAGCTACGCTTTGATGGCGCTGGCCGGGCTTGCCGCCGCCGACGCGCGGGTACTGGACTGGTTGCGCGATCCAGGACGCGACAGCGCCGCCTGGCAGAGCGCCTTGCCACAAGACAGTCCGTTCAAGCCAGCCTTTGCGGACTTTCTGCGCCACTATGGTCACCGCGCCGTTTATGAAACCTATCTGCGCAATGCACGCTGGCGCGAGGATCCTGGCTATCTGCTGGACACCGTGCTTCAGTTGACGGACACCGATCTTGCCGCGCTGCGCGTCCGGCAGGACAGCGCAGCCAGCCAGGCCGCGCGGCGCCTGCGCAAGGCATTGCCATTCTGGCAGCGCCCGCTGGTCGCCCGGCTGCTCGCGGCTGCCCGCCTCGAAGGCACGCAACGCGAGGCCGCGCGCAGCGTGCTGGTGGCCTACCTGGCCGCGGCGCGCAAGAGCGCCCTGGCCCTGGGCCGGCGCTACACACGGCCGGACGGGTTGGCTGCCGCCGACGACATCTTCCATCTGACTGCCGCAGAACTCTTCGCGCTGGCCGACGGCAAGCTGGCGCCCGCCGCTGCGGGCCGGCGCGCCACCCTGCGCCGCGCGCAGCTGGAGTCCTGGGCTGCAACCCCGGACCAGGACGTGATCGCCGAATACGCCGAAAGCAGCGCAGCCGCGCCGGCGTCCCCAGTCTCTGCCCACGCCGGCGCCGCCGAAACCTGGCGCGGCACGCCCGCAGCAGGTGGCCATGCACGGGCAAGCGCCTTTGTTGCCCGCACGCCGTCCGAGGGCTTGGCCATGCCGGCGGGCGGCATCCTCGTCACCGCATCCACCGACCCGGCCTGGACACCGCTGTTCCTGCGCGCCGGCGCCCTGGTCATGGAGGCAGGCGGCTACCTGTCGCATGGCGCCATCGTGGCGCGCGAATTCGGCATTCCGGCCGTCGTCAATGTGCAGGGCGTCATGCGGCAGATCGCGACGGGCGATGTCCTGGACGTGGAGGCGTCCCGCGGCCTGGTGCGGCGGCTAGCGCGCGCATCCGACGCCTAGCGCGCCGCTGTCAGGTCGAACTGAAAGACGGCGCCCGACCCGGCGCGATCCACCAGCCTGATCTCGCTATGGTGCAGCTGCAAAATGCGCTGCACGATCACCAGCCCCAGGCCCCCGCCATCGCCCGGCCCCCGTTTCAAGGCGCTGGCCCGCGTGAACAAACCGGCGCGCAGCGCCTGCGGTATCCCCTCCCCGGTATCGCTGACCTGCACCTGCACGAGATTCTGCGCGGTGCCCAAACGCAGTTCGATCAGGCCGCCGGGCGGACTGTGGCGTATGGCGTTATCCAGCAGGTTGGTCAGCACGCGCTCGATCAGGCCCAGGTCCGCGCGCACGGGCGGCAGTTCCTGCGGGATGTCGGTGGTCAAGCGCTGCTGGCGCGCCTCGGCCGCCAGTTCGAACTTCTGGATCACGTCCTGGACCAGTTCCGGCAGCGAGAAGGTTTCGGGCTCCAGCCGCACCAGGCCGGACTCCAGCCGCGCCAGTTCGAAGAGTTCCTGCGCCAGGCGGCCCACCTTGCGGCTTTGCGCCAGCGCGATGTCCAGGTAGCGGCGGCGCTCCCCGGCGTCCAGCGTTTCATCCTTCAGCCTCAGGGTTTCCAGATAGCCATGCAGGGAGGTCAACGGGGTGCGCAGGTCGTGCGAGATGTTGGCGACCAGGTCGCGCCGCTGCTGGTCCTGCCGGGTCAGTTCGCGCCACTGGTCCGATATGCGCTTGCCCATCTGCACGAAGCTGCGCCGCAGCACCGCGATTTCGTCTCCATTGCGGTCCGAGGCGTCGCCGGGGCGCTCCAACGCGGCCAGGGCCTGCCCATCGTCGCCGTCGAAGGCACGCACGGCCCGCGTCAGGCCGCGCAGCGGGCGCGTGATCAGCGCAAAGGCCGCCAGCCCCGCCACCAGCCCCAGCAGCGCTACCAGCGCGATGGACCACAGGGTCGTGCGCAAGACGGAACTGCGCGACACCGCCATCGCCAGCGCGTCATGCGCCTGTCCTTGCAAAACCACGTAAACGTAGCCCTTTTCCTGCCCGCCCACGCGCACCGGCGCCGCGCTGAACACCTTCTGCGCGTCCAGGCTGCGCGGATCGTCGCCCGCGATAGGCAGCATCTCGCCCGCCAGCAGACGCTTGACGGGCCCCAGGTCGACGCGATCCCGCTTGATCTGGCCAGGCGGCGCGGCGTCGCCCACGATGCGGCCGTCGTTCGACAGCAGGTAGACCTCCACCGCCGGGTTCACGGCCATCAGCATGTCAAACAGCGAACGCACCGCATCGGGCTTCCAGCCCTTGGTGTCCATCAGTTCGTTGGCGCCGGCGATATGCTGGGCCAGCCCGCTGGACAGACGCTGGACCACTTCCTGCTCGTAGCGGGAATTGGCGGCGATCTGCAGCCAGGCCGAAGCGCCGCAGCAGGCCAGCAGCAGCAAGGCGAACACGGCCGACAGCCGCTGGGTAAGCGTGAACCGCTTCATGATGCGCCTCCTGGGGCGCCAGGCGTTGCAGCGAATTTATAGCCTTTGCCCCACACTGTCAGGATGCGCCGCGGATCGGACGGGTCCGTCTCGATCTTGGTGCGCAGGCGGTTGATGTGCGTGTTGACCGTGTGTTCATAGCCTTCGTGCTGGTAGCCCCATACGTGGTTCAGCAGATCCATGCGCGAAAAAACCTTGTCCGGATGCCGGGCAAAGAAGTGCAGCAGGTCGAACTCGCGCGGCGTCAGGTCCAACCTGCGGCCGTCGACCTCGGCCGTGCGGGCCACCGGGTCAATGGACACGCCGTGCAGGGCCAGGCTGCCGGCGTCGATCCGCGCATTGCGTTCCAGCGCCTCGCTGCGGCGCAAAAGCGCCCGCACCCGCGCCACGAGCTCCAACATGGAGAACGGCTTGGCAAGGTAGTCGTCCGCGCCCAGCTCCAGCCCCAGGATGCGGTGCACCTCGCTGGATCGCGCGCTGGTGATGATGATGGGCGTATAGCGCGCCATGGCGCGTGCGCGCTTGCAGATCTCAAGGCCGTCGACGCCCGGCAGCATCAGGTCCAGCACCAGCGCGTCCCAGCTGCCTTCCTCCAGCCGCCGCATGCCTTCGTTGCCGTCCGCGGCATGCTCGACGGCATAGCCTTCGTCCCGCAGGTGCAAACGCAGCAATTCCGCGATGTGGGCGTCGTCTTCGACGATGAGTACGCGTCGTGGCGTGTCCATGGGAGGGAAACTCTATAGAGGGGCGATGCGCCTATTGTCGCCAATCCGCGCCCCGGAGTTATCACAATTAATTTAAGTTTGCGTGAGGACTTCGGTATGGGCCCCAGGGAAGAATGGCCCCAACGACAACAAGCCCCTGGAGTCCCGCCATGCAGGCTACCCCCGCAAGCCCTGACGCGCCGCCCGTCCTGCCGGCGGACACTCCCATCCACCCGGGCTGGCTGCGCGTCATGCACTGGCTCAATGCCCTGGCCGTGGTGGTCATGGTCATGAGCGGCTGGCGCATCTATAACGCTTCGCCCTTGTTCGATTTCGTATTTCCCAAAGAGATCACGCTTGGGGGCTGGCTGGGAGGCGCCCTGCAATGGCATTTCGCCGGCATGTGGTTGCTGTTTTTCAACGGCCTCCTGTATATGGCGATGAACCTCGCCACCGGCCGCCTGTGGCGCAAGTTCTTTCCGCTGAGCGCCCGCGGCATGGCTGCCGACCTGGGCGCGGCGCTGCGCGGCCGGCTGTCCCACGCCGACCCCCGCCGCTACAACCACGTGCAGCGCTTGGCCTATCTCTTCGTCATGGCCGATATCGCGGTCCTGGTGCTGTCGGGATTGGTGCTCTGGAAGTCGGTGCAGTTCGACTTGCTGCGCGAACTGATGGGCGGGTACGAGGCCGCGCGCCGCGTGCATTTCATCGCCATGGCCTTGCTGACGGCATTCGTGGCGATCCATCTGGTGATGGTGGCCCTGGTGCCACGCAGCCTGATCGCCATGATCCGCGGCAAATAAGGAGCCACTCATGAGCAAGCATAAGCACCCTGCTCTTGCCGGCCTGGATGGCCCGGCCATCCTGAAGGAAGCCGGGAAGATTCTGGAAAAGCGGATAGAGCAACCCTCGCGCCGCGCCTTCCTGCGCACGAGCCTGACTCTGGGCGGGTTGGCCATGCTGTCGGGCTGCTCGCTGTCGGACGATGAAAGCGTGGAAAAGGCGCTGACGTCCGTCTCGCGTTTCAACGACCGCGTGCAGGGCTGGATCTTCGACCCGAACAAGCTGGCGCCCACCTATCCGGAATCCATGATCACCCGGCCCTTCCCCTTCAACGCTTACTACGGAATCGACCAGGTCAGGCACGTGGACGAGGAATCCTTCCGGCTGGAGATAAGCGGCCTGGTCGCCGACAAACGCCGCTGGCGGCTGGAAGAATTGCGCGCCATGGCGCAGGTCGACCAGGTGACGCGGCACATTTGCGTTGAAGGCTGGAGCGCCATCGGCAAATGGGGCGGCGTGCCGTTTTCAGACTTTCTCAAACGCGTGGGCGCGGACTTGAGCGCCAAATACGTGGGCTTCAAGTGTGCCGACGACTACTACACCAGCATCGACATGCCGACCGCGCTGCATCCCCAGACCATCCTGGCGCTGACCTATGACGGCCAGACGCTGCCTCCAGAGTACGGCTTCCCCATGAAGCTGCGCATGCCTACCAAGCTTGGCTACAAGAATCCCAAGCACATACAGGCAATTTTCGTCACCAACACCTACCCGGGCGGTTACTGGGAGGACCAGGGCTACAACTGGTTCGGCGGCAGCTAGGTGGATTCTTTTCCTACCCCACTCCATAAAGGAACGCATCATGAAGAAAATCGCTACCACCGCCGCGCTGTCCCTGTGCCTGGCTTTCGGCGCGACGGCAGTCCAAGCCGCCGACAATATGAGCAAGGACGCCATGGGCGGCGGCTCGATGGCCAAGGACGGAATGTCCAAGGGCGGGATGTCGAAGGACTCCATGTCCAAGGAGGGAATGTCCAAGGACAACATGTCGAAGGACGGCATGTCCAAGAGCGGAATGTCCAAGGACAACATGTCGAAGGACTCCATGTCCAAGGACGGAATGTCCAAGGACGGAATGTCCAAGGACAGCATGTCGAAGGACGGCATGTCCAAGACTGGAATGTCCAAGGACAACATGAAACATTGACCCTGGCCAAACAGCCCTGATCCGGAGCATGTCATGAGATTAGACCGCAGGCATTTCCTGGGCCTGGGCGGCGCGGCGGCCATCGCCGCCGGCCTGGCCCCGGTCCTGGCCGCGCGCGGCGGCCCGCCGGCCGCGCCGCAGGCCTTTCCCTATGCATTGAGCGACGCGCAATGGCGAGAGCGCCTGACGCGCGAGCAATACGAGGTGCTGCGCCGCGAAGGCACCGAGCGCCCCTACTCCAGCCCGTTGGACAAAGAGCACCGCACAGGCGCCTATGCCTGCGCCGGTTGCGCCCACCCATTGTTCTCTTCTTCCGCCAAGTTCGATAGCGGCACCGGCTGGCCCAGCTTCTGGAAGCCGCTCGATGGCGCCGTGGGCACAACCACGGACCGCAGTTTCGGCATGACGCGCGTCGCCGTGCATTGCGCCAACTGCGGTGGCCACCTGGGCCATGTCTTCGATGACGGCCCGCCGCCGACCGGACTACGCTATTGCATGAATGGCGTGGCCCTCGCGTTCACTCCCCAGGCCTGAACATCGGCCGCCCTATTATCAGGAACCATCATGTCCGCCTTCCGCCTACCCCTCAAACTCTGCGTCGCGTTGGCCGCCGCCTGCGGCCTGCTGGCGGCCGCCTCCGCCGGCGCCGCCGAATCGGCCTTCATCATTCCGCCCCCGGCCCTGGATCAGCCCGCTGCCGCGGCGCCGCAGAAGGCTGTCATCGCCGGCGGCTGCTTCTGGGGCGTGCAGGCTGTGTTCCAGCACGTCAAGGGCGTAACCTCGGCCGTGTCCGGCTATGCCGGCGGCCAGGCATCCACCGCCAATTACGACACCGTCAGCGGCGGACGCAGCGGCCACGCCGAAGCCGTGGAAATCACCTACGACCCCACCCAGGTCAGCTACGGCCAGTTGCTGCAGATCTATTTCTCGGTGGCCCACGATCCGACCCAGCTCAATCGCCAGGGTCCGGATACCGGACCGCAGTACCGGTCCGCTGTCTTCCCCGCGAACGACAGCCAGCGCCAGGTGGCCGAAGCCTATATCGCGCAACTCAATCAGGCCGGGGCCTATCCCAAGGCGCTGGCCACGACGATAGAACCGCTGAAGGCCTTCTATCCCGCCGAGGACTACCACCAGGATTACCTGGTGCGTCACCCGTACAGCATGTACATCATGGTGAACGATGTGCCCAAGGTCGAGAACCTGGCCAAGACCTTTCCCGACCGGTATCGGGACAAGCCGGTGCTGGTGATGCAAGCTGCGAAGTAATGCGGCATCCGGCGCCTGGCGATGACTATGCGCCGGATGGGCCATCGCCGTGGCGGGCCCGGCAGGCCGCAGACAGCCGCCGACCTCGGCCATGGCCAGGCCGGGCGAGGCGGTATCATGCTTGCCCAGACCGGCGTTGCCCGCATGAAGGAGTAGTACAGCAGTGAACGACACCCCCACACCGGATCTTGAAGCCGCCGAAGACCAGAAAGAGCAGCGGCCCACGCTTTGGCGCGATGACGGCTGGACCGCCCGGATCATCAAGAACGAGGAAGACGACGGCTGGGCCGTGGAAATGACCATGGACGGAGAGGCCGAGCCGGCCCTGGTCGGCCCCTGGACCATGGGGCGCGACAAAAAAAACCCCAAGCCGCTCGACTCGCCCGCCTTCATCACCCTCGTCAAGACGGCCAAGGAAGTCCTGCGCCGTCACGAGCAGCAATTGCACGCAACGCTGCATAAAAGCGTAAGAATCGACGCCGCCGCCGGCCGCCTGACCATCAAGCTGGATATCGTTCCCGATGAAGACGAACCGTATGCCGTGTTGAGTGCGTACGACGAATCCGGCGAACTACTGGCCCAAACCCAGGTTGCGCCGAACTACAAGCTGAACGTGCAGCGTGCCTCGGAGTGGGCACAGGGCGGCTTCGGCAAGCACGGCTGAAACTGCCGCAACCGGGAAAGCCCCCCTCCCGGCCATGCGCCCCGGAGGCGCTGCCGGGAGCGAGGGCGCGCCTCGTCAATGGCCCGTCGAGTCCCCTTCCCGGCTGGCTTCGAACAGGAACCAGGTACGCCGTTCGGTCTCATCTATCCAGTTCTCGATCAAGCTGGAGCTGGCGATGTCGCGATGCTCGTCCGTAACGTTGTGCGCCTCGCGCAGCGCTGCCGCCAGGACCTTGTTGTCTTCGCGCAGCTCGGCCAGCATGTCCAGCGGCTGTACGTAATCCGCATCGTTGTCCGAGATGCGCTGCGAGCGCGCGATATGTCCGATGGACCGCAGGGTGGTGCCGCCGATCTTGCGGATGCGTTCGGCGATGGGGTCCGTCATGGCGAAAAGCTGGTCGCTCTGCTCGTCCAATAGCAGGTGATAGTCGCGGAAATGGGGCCCGCTGACGTGCCAATGGAAGTTCTTGGTCTTGAGATACAGCGCGAACACGTCGGCCAGTATCTGGTTCAGGGCGGCAGAGATATCCCGCGTGGCCGCTGCCGCCAGGTCAGTCGGCGTAGCCAGCGGACGCTTGCGCCGCTCTTTCAGGGATTTGGTGGTCTTCTCATCCAGTTTCTTGGCCATGGGTCGCAACTCCTAGGAATGATGGTGAAAACGCACGCGCGGCGCGAGGGAGCAAGCGCCGCGACTGCCTTAGCGTAAATCCGCCCGTGCGTTTTTGCCAATGTCCTGGATCAAGACCACACCAGTCCTGAAATCCCGCCCGGCTAGGAGTATGCTACGCCGCGTCCATTCAGCCGGATCCATTCATCGCTATGCGCGGCAATCCCGATCCCAGGCAAGGCGCCCTCGCCCTGCACGGGTTTT
This sequence comes from Achromobacter sp. D10, assembly GCF_035282245.1. Lineage (NCBI taxonomy): Bacteria > Pseudomonadati > Pseudomonadota > Betaproteobacteria > Burkholderiales > Alcaligenaceae > Achromobacter > Achromobacter sp. D10. The sequence continues at coordinate 133,925 of NZ_JAYJLE010000004.1, read as the reverse complement.
ACTTCCTGTACTACGGCCTGCAGGGAGTCAGCATTCCTTTTCTTCCCCTGTGGTTCGCCAGCCGCGGTCTGGATCCCGCCCTGATCGGCCTGATCGTCGCCACGTCCTTCCTGCCCAAGATCCTGTCCACGCCGGTGGTCGCGCACCTGGCCGATCAGACCGGCCGCGCGCATGCGCTGATCGCCGGCGCGCTGGCGGCCTCTCTCGCGCTGTTCGTTTGCTACCCGTTCAGCACCGCGCCCGCCTGGCTGCTGGCCATTACCCTGCTGCTCAACGCCGTCTTCCCGGCGGTGCTGCCGCTGATGGACCGCATGGCCATCGCCAGCGGGCGCGGCCAGGGCAGCTCCTATACCGTCATGCGCGCCTGCGGATCTCTGGGATTCGCCGTGGTGACCGTGGCCGGCGGCTACCTGATCAAAACGTTCGACGCCGACTGGGTGATGTGGCTGTCGATTCTCCTCATCGTCGCATGTCTGGCCTGCGTGCGGCTCTTGCCCCGGGCTGCGCGCCCCGCAGCCGGTGAAGCTGCGGCGCTGGCGGTGCGCCTGCCCATGTTGGAAGTCCTGCGCGACCGTCCGCTGCTGTTGTGCATCACCGCAGCCTCGCTGGTGCAGGCCAGCAATGGCTTTCTCTATTCCTATTCCACGCTGTACTGGACCGCCAGCGGCTTGTCCACCGCGCTGATTTCCCTGCTTTGGGTCGTGGGCGTCGCAAGCGAAGTCCTGTTCTTTTTCCTGGCGCCCCGCATCCTGGCCCGCACGGGCGCCCAGTGGCTGATCCTGACGTCGGCCGTCATGACCGCGATCCGCTGGGCGGGCTTGTCCGCCACCACCGATCCGACCCTGATCGCCGCCCTGCAGCTGTTGCAGTGCTTCACCCTGGCCGGCAACAACGCCGCCATCATGTGGTACATCACGCGCCACGTGCCCGCCGCGATCAAGACATCGGCCATCGCCCTTTACGCCTTGTTGTCGGGCGGGGTCTTCATGTTTGCCAGTATCCAGCTGGGTGGCGCGCTGTATCGCAGCTATGCGCCGGGCGGGTTCCTGGCCATGTCGCTTTGCGCCATCGGGGCGGTTCCCCTGCTGGTCTACGCCGAGAAGCAGCGCAAAAGGGCCGGCTGACCGCGGCGCCCTAAGCACGCCTGACGAAAAAAAGGCCTCGCAAGCGAGGCCTTTCCATCAGCAGCAGCCGATCCGTTTCTTTCCGCCGTAGCGCGCGTCCTGGCGCTCGCGGAAGAATGCTTCGTAAGTCATCGGCTCCTGGTCAGGGTGCGTGCGCCGCATGTGCGCCACATATGTTTCGTAGTCCGGCACGCCGACCATCAGCCGGAGCGTCTGCCCCAGATAGCGGCCGGCGGCGCCGGCCGCGGAACTCATGTTGGAAAACAGCATGCGTCGTCTCCCTTTCCCGTCAGTCCGCGCCGGCAGCGGCCGGCAGCGTCTCGTACGGCATTTCGCGCGCGGTGGGCTTGTTTTCGTTGCGCGCGCGTTGCACCGAACGCAGGCCGAACACCACGATGCTCACCACCACGAAGATGAAGATCGCGCAAAGACCGGCGTTGATGTAGTCGTTGAACACCACGCGCGACATTTCGCCCAGGGACTTGGCCGGAGCCAGGACCTTGCCTTCGGCGATGGCCGCGTTGTACTTGTCGGCATGCGCCAGGAAGCTGACACGGGGATCGGCGTGGAAAAGCTTCTGCCAGCCGGCCGTCAGCGTGCAAGCCAGCAGCCACAGGGTCGGCAGCACCGTCACCCAGGCGTAGCGGTCGCGCTTCATCTTGAACAGCACTACCGTGCCCAGGGTCAGCGCGATCGCAGCCAGCATCTGGTTGGCGATGCCGAACAGCGGCCACAGCGTGTTGATGCCTCCAAGCGGATCCACCACGCCCTGGTACAGGAAGTAGCCCCATGCCGCCACGCACAAGCCGGTGGCGATCAGGTTGGCGGGCAAGGAGTCCGTGCGCTTGAGCGACGGGGCGAAGGTGCCCAGCAGGTCTTGCAGCATGAAGCGGCCCGCCCGGGTGCCGGCGTCGACAGCGGTCAGGATGAAGAGCGCTTCGAACAGGATGGCGAAGTGGTACCAGAAGGCCATCATGCCCGGGCCGCCGATGGCCTGGTGCAGGATGTGGGCCATGCCCACGGCCAGCGTGGGCGCCCCGCCCGCACGGGAGATGATGGTGCTTTCGCCCACGTCCTTGGCGGTCTGGACCAGATCGGCCGGCGTCACCACAAAGCCCCAGCTGGATACGACCTGGGCAACCTGGTCGGGCGTCGTGCCGATCACGGCAGCCGGGCTGTTCATGGCGTAGTAGATGCCCGGCTCGATCACGCAAGCCGCCACCAGCGCCATGATGGCCACGAAGGATTCCATCAGCATGCCGCCATAACCGATATAGCGAGCCTGGGTTTCGTTCTCGATCAGCTTGGGCGTCGTGCCCGAGGAGATCAGTGCATGGAAGCCCGACACCGCGCCGCAGGCAATGGTGATGAAAAGGAACGGGAACAGATTGCCCGACCACACCGGGCCGGAGCCGTCGACGAACTGCGTCAGCGCGGGCATCTTCAGCTCGGGCGCGACCACGACGATACCGATGGCCAGGCCGACGATGGTGCCGATCTTCAGGAAGGTCGACAGGTAGTCGCGCGGGGCCAGCAACAGCCATACCGGCAATACCGAGGCAATGAAGCCGTAGATGATCAGGATCCAGGTCAGGCCCTTGCCGTCGAAGTCGAACATGGGACCGATCACGGGGTGCGCAGCCACGTCCTGGCCGAACGTGATGGCGGCCATCAGGCCGACGAAGCCGATGATGGACACTTCGCCAATCTTGCCCGGACGGATATAGCGCAAGTACACGCCCATGAACAATGCAATGGGAATGGTCGCGGCAACCGTAAACGTGCCCCAGGGCGAATGCGTCAGGGCCTTGACGACGATCAGCGCCAGCACGGCCAAGATGATGACCATGATCATGAAGGCGCCGAACAGCGCGATCACGCCAGGGATCTTGCCCAATTCGGACTTGACCAGATCACCCAGCGAACGGCCATCGCGGCGGGTCGAGATGAAGAGGATGGTGAAATCCTGCACGGCGCCGGCAAACACCACGCCGGCCAGGATCCACAGCATGCCCGGCAGATAGCCCATCTGCGCGGCCAGCACCGGGCCCACCAGGGGGCCGGCGCCGGCAATGGCGGCGAAGTGGTGGCCGAACAGCACGTGCTTGTTGGTGGGCACGTAGTCCAGGCCGTCATTGTGCTTCCATGCCGGCGTCATGCGCGTCGGATCCAGCTGGAAGACGTTCTTGGCGATGAAGCGGCTGTAATAACGGTATGCGATCAAGTACACGCATACGGCGGCGATAACCACCCATAGCGCATTGATGGTCTCCCCTCTGGCCAGCGCCACGGTACCCAGCGCGAACGCGCCCAGTACCGCAACCGCCAGCCAGACCAGGTGTTGACCCAGTCCCTTACTGCTGGTTTGCATAAGTGCTCCTCTAGCCTCCCGCCATGCTTTTGGCGTGAAACGCTTTTATCGTCCCGCGGAAGGCAGACTCATTGTTGTGGGGTGGCAGACGCGCGCGCGTCCACGCAGCGCCGTGTCGACGCGGACGCTAGTATTTCGTTTTGACCACGCAGCAACAAGCGCGAAACTACGCAAGTCCACTACGTGTTACTACGCAATGCGCTGCAGCATGATTTGCCGGAAATCGTAAAATCGGCGCTGAAATTTCCCTGTTCCGACTACGGCAGCTCATTTGCTGCAATGCAATATTCGCGTTCGCGCTGATACAAATCCTCCATGAAGCTGCGCCTCAAAATCCTGCTGCTCGCCGCAGTGCCCCTGCTGGTGGCCGTCGCCGCCATCACGGTGGCTGTCTACGTGCAGGGCCTGCAGCTCGCTCAGCGCGAGAAGCAGGTGGTGGAGAGCGCCTGGCTGGCCAGCAAGGAAGGCGAACTGCGCCATTACGTCAACCTGGCCTACAGCGCCATCGCGCCGCTGCAGGCGGCGGCCGACGACGACGCCACCCGCCAGCGCGCGCTGGACCTGCTGGCACAGATGGAATTCGGCCACGACGGCTACTTTTTCGTGTACGACCTGAAGGGCCGCAACCTGATGCACCCGCGCCAGCCGGAACTGGTCGGCCAGGAGCTTGGGGAACTGCGCGACACCAAAGGCCAGCCGGTCATCCAGAACCTGCTGGCGGCCGCCCGGCGCGGCGGCCAGGATGGCGAGGCGGTGCATTACCTGTGGGAAAAGCCCTCCACCCACCAGACCGAGGAAAAGCTGGGCTATGTAGTCGTGCTGGACCGCTGGGGCTGGATGCTGGGCACCGGGATCTACCTGGACGACGTGCAGCAGGCGCTGGAGCGCATCGACGCCGCGGCGCAGGCCAATATCCGCAGCATGTTCGCCTGGGTGGCGGGCATCGCCGCCGTATCCATCCTGGGCGTGGCCGCCTGCGGCCTGGCCCTGAATATCAGCGACCACCGCCAGTCCGACGCCAAGCTGCGCCTGATGGCCCGCCAGTTGGTCCGTTCCCAGGAGGACGAGCGCGCCCGGCTGTCCCGCGAACTGCATGACGGCATCAGCCAGGTGCTGGTATCGATCAAACTATCGCTGGAAGCCGCGCGGGAACGGCTGCGACAAACGCTGCCGGCCGAGCCGCGCGCGCTGGCCCATATCGACACGCCGCTGGGCGGCGCGCTGGACCGCCTGAACACCGCCGTGGGCGAAGTCCGGCGCATTTCGCACAATCTGCGGCCCACGCTGCTGGACGACCTGGGCCTGCCGGCCGCCCTGGAACACCTGGGCCGTGAATTCGCCATTCCCAGCCAGGATGGCGCCCCGCCGCTGGCCGTCCGCCTGCATACCAGCGGGCAGCCGGTAAAGCTGCCCGAGGCCTACGCCACCGCCCTGTTCCGCGTGACCCAGGAAGCGCTGACCAACGTCATCCGCCATGCGGGTGCCTCGCGCGCCGACATGACGCTGGCCTACTCTCCGCGCGACTTGCGGCTGACCATCGCCGATGACGGCCGCGGCTTCGACTATGCGGAAGTGCAGCAGGATCCGCGCCGCGGCATCGGCTTGCGCAATATGCGCGAACGCATGAACGCGCTGTCCGGCACGCTGAGCTTCCACTCCACCTCCCGCGGCACCGTCCTGCAAGCCTGGCTGCCGCTGCCCGCCGCCCCTCTACCCGCGAGCTCCGAAGCATGAACGACAAACCCGACGCCGTCCGGCTGCTGCTGATAGACGACCATCCCCTGGTCCGCGATGGGCTGCGCCTGCGCCTGGAAACCGTGCCGCAGCTTCGGGTCGTGGGAGAGGCCGGCAACGCCGCCGCCGCCCAGGCCTTCCTGGCAGGTTGTCTTGCCGAGGACCCGCAGGGCGGCACCCTGCCCCACCTGGTGCTGATGGACCTGAACATGCCCGGGGTGGGCGGGCTGGAACTGACCGCGCTGCTGCACGAGCGCTATCCCCAGATCGCCGTGCTGGTGCTGTCCATGCATGACAACCCTGAATACATGATGCAGGCCGTCAAGGCGGGCGCGCGCGGCTACCTGCTGAAGGACGAACCGGCGCAGGAAATCGTGACGGCCATCGACGCCGTGATGGCGGGCCGCAGCTATTTCAGCGCCGCCGTGGCGGTCCGCCTGTCACAAGCCACCGCGCCAGCCACGCTGCTGACGCAGCGCGAACGCGACGTGCTGCGCCACATTGCCAGCGGCGAAGCCAACAAACAGATCGCCCAGGCGCTGGGCCTGTCCGTGCGCACGGTGGAAACCCACCGCCTCAACATCAAACGCAAGCTGGGCATAGACGGCCAGGCGGAGCTGATCAAGTACGCGGTGGAAAACCGCGGAGTCTGATTCGCTTCCCCCCCGGTCTGACCCGTTCCCCGCGCTGCGGTAGACTTGCGTCACTACGCTACACACAGTAAAGCGCCGCGACCAGCGCCGCCCCCAGGAGTCCCCGATGTCATTGGAAAAGCACTACACCGCCATTCTCGAACAACTCGGGGAAGATCCGTCCCGCGAAGGATTGGCCGATACGCCGGCTCGCGCGGCCAAAGCCATGCGCCACCTGTGCCGCGGCTACGGCCAGAACCTGGATGAAATCGTCAACGGCGCGCTGTTTACTTCCGACACCCGCGAGATCGTGCTGGTCAAGAACATCGAGCTCTATTCGCTCTGTGAACACCACATGCTGCCTTTCATCGGCAAGGCCCACGTGGCCTACCTGCCCAACGGCAAGGTGCTGGGCCTATCCAAGGTCGCCCGCATCGTCGAGATGTACGCTCGCCGCCTGCAGATCCAGGAAAACCTCAGCCGCCAGGTGGCCGAAGCCGTGCAATCCGTGACCGGCGCCGCCGGCGTCGCCGTAGTCATCGAAGCCCAACACATGTGCATGATGATGCGCGGCGTGGAAAAGCAGAACTCATCCATGGTCACCTCGGTCATGCTGGGCGAATTCCACGACAACCCCTCGACCCGAGCCGAGTTCCTCAGCCTCATCCGCTAGCCCGACGCCCGCGACTTTTTCGATGTAGATAGCCTGGCGGACCCGCGCAGCGCACCCCCTGCGCAAAAAAATAGCGGCGCAGCCCGATAGACACCAGGCGCCCCAAACGCGCGCAGCGCACCCCCTACGCAAAAATAGCCGCGCCGCCGCCGGGCCGCCCCAAGGCGGCGCAGCCCCCTCGGGGGGCAGCAAGCGCGCGAAGCGCGCGCAGCGTGGGGGCCCACACTTGGCTCCTACTGATCCGGTTATCTGGCCCTAGCGTTCTGGCCCCATCCGGGCAAACTGATTCCAGCCGGTTGCGCCGGAGCGCGGCCGTTCCTTCCCGGAGATCTCCATGAACGCGATATTCCGCCTCATCCGCCGCTGCACCCTGGCCGGCCTGGCCGCCGCGCTGCTGGCCGCTCCCGCCTATGCCCAGACCAAGCTGGTCGTTGGCTACCAGCTGATCGTCGGGCCGTTCCTGTCGGCAATCGCCGACGGCAGTTTCGACAAGGCCCTGAAGGACGCCGGCTACCAGGTGGACTGGCGCCAGTTCACTTCCGGCGGCGACATCTCTACGGCCCTGGCATCAGGCAACGTCCCGGTCGGCGTGCTGGGCTCCACCGGCATCACCGCCGCGGCCACCCGCGGCGTGGATATGGAATTGTTCTGGATTCTGGACAACATCGGCAAGTCCGAAGCGCTGGTGGCACGCAACGGGTCCGGCATCAACAGCACCGCCGACCTGAAGGGCAAGCGGGTCGCCACCCCGTTCGTGTCGACCTCCCACTTCCACCTGCTGGTAGGGCTGGAACAGGTCTGGAAAATCAGTCCGCGCGACGTGCGCATCCTGAACATGCAGCCGCCGCAAATCGTGGCCGCATGGCAGCGCGGCGACATCGACGCCGCCTACGTCTGGCCGCCCGCGCTGACCGAGATCGCCAAGACGGGCAAGATCATCGCTGACTCCGAACAGATCGGCGCGGCCAGCGTGCCGACCTTCGACGGCATCGTGGTCGACCGTGCCTGGGCCGCCAAGAACCCCAAGTTCATGGCCGCTTTCACCAGCGTGCTCGCCAAGTCCTACGCGGACTACCGCGCCAATAGCGCCAAATGGACGGCAGACTCCCCGCAAATCAAGGGTATCGTCAAGCTTATCGGCGGCAAACCCGAGGACATGGTCGAGGCGCTCAAGCTGCTGGTCTTCCCGACCGTGCAGGAACAGGCTTCCAACGTCTGGCTGGGCGGCGGCAAGGAATCGGGCGCCGCGCGGGCCTTCGCCGCCAGCGCCAAGTTCCTGAAGGACCAGAAGCAGATCGACCGCGCCCTGGCCGACTACAGCCCGCACGTCACGGACAAGTATGCCCGTGCCGCCGAGAAGTAACAGGCGCTTCGGCAGGCGGCCGGTCCCGCGCCGCCTGCCCCGCGCCGCGCCGGGCAGCGTATAGCCCGTCCCACCACAAGGGGAGCCGGCATGACCATGCAGTCCACGTCCGCCACGCAAAGCCTGTGCGCGGAAAAAGTCAGCGTCACCTACCCTGGCCTGCATGACAGCGGCCCGGTCATTGCGCTGCAAAACGTCAACCTGACCATCCAGCCCGGCGAGTTCGTCGTTGCGCTGGGCGCCTCGGGCTGCGGCAAGACGACCCTGCTCAGTCTGCTGGCGGGCTTCCTGTCGCCCACCGAGGGTGAGATCACGCTGGGCGGCGCCCCCATCGTGGGACCGGGCGCCGACCGCGGCGTCGTGTTCCAGAAACATGCCCTGCTGCCGTGGCTGAACGTGCTGGAGAACACCGAGTTCGGCCTGAAGCTGCAAGGAGTCGACAAGGAAACGCGCCGCGCCCGCGCCCGCCGCAACCTGGAGCTGGTGGGCCTGCAGGACTTCCACCGCCACATGATCTACCAGTTGTCCGGCGGCATGCAGCAGCGCGTGGGCATTGCGCGCGCGCTGACCTGCAACCCTGCCATGTTGCTGATGGACGAGCCCATGGCCGCGCTGGACGCGCTGACCCGCGAAACCATCCAGGAGCTGCTGCTGGATATCTGGCGGCAGACCAACAAGATGTTCTTCTTCATTACGCACAGCGTGGAAGAAGCGCTGTTTCTGGGTTCGCGGCTGATCGTCATGTCGCCCCGCCCGGGCCGCATCACGCACACCTTCACGCCTGACTTCAACCGGCGCTACCTGGAGACCCGCGATGGCCGCAGCATCAAATCCAGTCCCGACTTCATCGCCATGCGCGAACAAGTCCTTGGCATCATCTATGGCGACGAGCGAGCCTCCTCCCCCCAAGGCTTCCATGGCTAGCAGCCGCCCCGGACACAAACCTGCCCAGCCGGGGAAAGTCTACGGCGCGCCTGGCGCGGGATACAGCGGCCACATCAGCCTGATCACCAGCCTGGCGCTCATCGGACTCTGGTTCCTGGTGACCAGCGCCGGCTGGGTGCGGCCGCTGTTCCTGCCCTCGCCCTTTGCCGTGTACGACAAGTTCGTCTCGGCCATGACCGATGGCGTCGCCAATTCCACGCTCACGGAACATGCGCTGGCCAGCTTGTCGCGAGTGTTCGGCGCCTTCTTCCTGGCCTGCGTGACCGCCATTCCCGTGGGCATCCTGATGGGCGTGAATCGTTATGCGCGCGGCATCTTCGATCCTCCCATCGAGTTCTACCGTCCGCTGCCCCCGCTGGCCTATCTGCCGCTGATCATCATCTGGTTCGGCATCGGCGAATTCCCGAAGGTGCTGCTGATCTACCTGGCGATCTTCGCACCCATGGCGATCGCCGCCCGCGCCGGCGTGCGTTCGGTGTCCATCGAGCAGATCCATGCGGCCTACGCGATGGGCGGCACGCGCGCGCAGATCGTCTGGCACGTGATTCTGAAGGCCGCCATGCCGGAAATCTTCACGGGCATGCGCATCGGCATCGGCGTGGGCTGGACCACGCTGGTGGCGGCCGAGATGGTGGCCGCGGACCGCGGCCTGGGGTTCATGGTGCTGAACGCCGCCCAATTCCTGGCCAGCGACACCGTCATCATGGGCATTATCGTGATCGGCGTGTTCGCCTTTGCCTTCGACCTGCTGGTCCGCTACCTGGAGAAGTTCGCCATTCCCTGGAAGGGACGGGTCTGAACACCGCCCGGGCAATCCCTCATTTCCTCCCCTATCCGGCTCCTCTATCCTCAAGAACGGCGCCTGCGCAGCGGCTACCGGCTGCGCGGCCTACACAAGGAGCCGTCATGTCCAGCCAGGCCTCGATGCTAAAGCCTGTGTTGTGGGAGCGTCTGTTTGAGCGGGAAAGCGCGCCCAACCTCAGCCTGCAAGGGTGCGTGCGCCAGATGCTGGTGTCCGCCATCCTCAGCGGCCACCTGCCGCCCGGCACGCCCGTGCCGTCCAGCCGGCACCTGGCCGATCAGCTGCGCATTGCGCGCAACACCGTTGTGTTCGCCTACCAGCAGCTGGTCAGCGAAGGCTACCTGGTGTCGCGCGAACGCAGCGGCCATTTCGTCAGCGACACGGTCATGCGCGGCCATTCCGGCCCCGCACCGGACGCCCCGGCGCCCGACGGCGGCGACGGCGCGGCCGGCGTGCGCTGGGATGAAAGAATGCGCTTTCGCCCGACCCGCCAGCGCAACATCACCAAGCCGCGCGACTGGCAAAAGCAGCCTTACCCCTTTGTCTACGCGCAGTTCGACCAAGACCTGTTTCCCACCGCGGAATGGCGCGAATGCTGCATCAAGGCGCTATCGGTGCTGGACATCCGCAGCTGGGCGCCCGACCTCATCACCCACGACGACCCCGCGCTCATTGAACAGATCCGGACCCAGGTCCTGCCGCGCCGCGGCGTCTGGGCGGATGCCGAGGAAATCGTCATCACGGTGGGCGCCCAGCATGCGCTCTACTTGTTAGCCGACCTGCTTGTCAACGAAGACACCGTGGTGGGCATGGAAGACCCGGGCTACCCCGACGCGCGCAACATCTTCGCCAGTCACACGCGCAACCTCCTGCCCTTGCCCGTCGACGAACAAGGGCTGTGCACCGGCACCCATCTGCTGGGCTGCGATTACCTCTTCGTCACGCCTGGCCATCAATGCCCCACCACGGTCACGCTGTCCATGGAACGCCGCCAGAGCCTGCTGACGCTGGCCCGCCAGGCCGACAGCCTGATCATCGAGGACGACTTCGAAAGCGAAAGCCGCTGGGGCGAAGGGGCCATCCCCGCACTGAAGAGCCTGGACCGCGACGGCCGCGTGATCTACGTGGGCAGCCTCGCCAAGTCCTTCGCGCCGGGGTTGCGCATCGGCTACATCGTGGCCCCGCGCGAGCTCACCGCCGAGCTGCGCGCCCTGCGCCGCCTGATGCTGCGCCACCCATCGGCCTACATCCAGCGGGCGTTTTCCTTGTTCATTTCGCTGGGCCATCACCATTCGCTGCTGCGCCGCCAATCCCAGGCCTATCAGGAACGCGGCACCGAACTGGCCCGCGCGCTGGCACGGCACCTGCCTGACTTCAAGGTCATCCCGATCACGGGTTCTTCGTCATGCTGGCTGCAAGGTCCGCCCTGGCTCAATGCCGTGGATCTGTCCGAAGCGGCCCTGGCTGAAGGCGTGGTCGTCGAGCCGGGCGACGTGTTCTTCATGAACGGCGCCGACGCTCCGCGTAACTTCCTGCGCGTGGGCTTCACGTCCATCCGGCCCGAGCACATCGAGCCGGGCATCGCCAGGCTGGCCAAGGTCGTCGAACGCCAACGCCGCGCGGCGGACGCGAAACAGGCCCCGCAAGGCCCGGATCTGCACACGCTAGAGCACTTCGTCTCGTAGGTAGTACCAACGGTACAGCAACCCCTGACCCAGCCGGCGGAACGGGGCGAACATATGCCCCGGCAAAGGTGAATCGTAGATCGGCAGATCCCAGGCCACGCCGTCCTTGCCCATCATGCGCTGGGCCAGGCGTTTGCCCGCATGCGCGGAAAATGCCACGCCATTGCCGCCGTAGCCAAAGGCGTAGTAGACGGGCTGCGCCAAATCGGGCTGCGTCACGCGCGGCATCATGTCATGGCTCACGTCCACCCAGCCCCACCAGGAATAGTCGACATCCACTCCGGCCAGCGTGGGAAATTTGCGCGCCAGCCCTTCGCGCAGCAAGGCCAGGTGGCGCGGGTGCTGCGCATCGGCGCCGCGCAAGGCGCTGCGGCTGCCTATTTGCATGCGGCCATCCGGCAGCAGCCGGTAGTAGAAGCGCAGGGTCCGCGTGTCGGTGATGAATACGGTGCTTTTCAAGCCGGCGGCATCGCGTTCCGCCGGCGTCAGCACCCGGGTCACCAGCGAGTTCGACAGCACGGGCATGATGCGGTTGTCCAGCAGGGGGTTGACGCCTTGCGCGGTGTAGCCTCCCGTGGCGAACGCCACGCGCCGTGCGCGCACGTACCCGGCCGGGGTCTGCAACCGCACGCCGCCGTTCTCGGCGCGCCAGCCCAGCACCGGGCTGCCCGGGTGTATGCGCACGCCCAGCGCCCGAGCCTGGCGCATATAGCCGTAGGCAAGCTTCAGCGGATGGACGCCCACACCGTCCGGTTCCAGCATCGCGCCCACCGCCTCGCGGTCGTTCACGTAGCGCTCGCGCAGCTCGCTCTGGCTGAGGATCCGGGTGTCGTACCCGAACGCCTCGCGCATCACACGGGCCTCGTTCTGCAGGAACGCCATCTTCTTCTGCCGGTGCGCGGTGTACAGATGGCCGCCAGGCTGCGCGTCGCAATCCACCTGGGCCACAAGACTCTTCCAGTACTCGAAGCCTTCGCGGATCTCTGCGTCCAGGCGTTTTGCGGTCGCAAGGCCCCAGCGCTCGATCCATTGCGAGCGGTACAAGCGCCCCGATGCGTTCTGTCCCTGCCCGCCGTTGCGGCTGGTGCAACCCCACACCGCGCGATTCGCCTCCAGCACCACGGCCTTCACGCCGAAATCGCGCGCCAGCGTCAGGGCGGCCGAGAGGCCCGTGAAGCCCGAGCCCACGATCACCACATCGGCATCGATGTCGCCATGGACGGGACCGTCGTCCTCGGGAGGCGCGCCCGCGGTCGCGACCCAATAGGTGGGCGCGTAGTCCTGGCCTCGCCCCGGCGGAGACACCAATGGGTCGTAGGCCGGGTTGTACGCGCTGATCGCCGACCGGCCGACAGCGGCCGGACCTTCAGGTTGGAAGGACATTTGAGTATCCATGCTGCGTTCCGGTTGCGAAGGGCGGAGGGCATCCTCAGGGGCGCGCCGGCAAGGCCGGGCGCTGCTTGCGGTAGGCGTTCTTCACGCGGATCTTGCCGTCCTGGAAGGTAAAGACGTCGACCATGTCCGCCTCTACCCGGGTGCCATCGGCGGCAGTGCCGCTGAAGGTGGATTCAGACACGCCCCTGTCGCCCGCGACCCAATGCCGTCCGTTGCGCCACTGGGCGTCGGGAAAGCTAGCCCAGGCTGCCGCAAAAGCGGCTCGCACGGCATCGCGCCCGGTGTGCCGCGCGCCCCAACGCTCTGGTCCGGCCACGGTCTCGAACACACAGTCGTCGCTCATGAAGGACATCAGGGCATCGATATCGTGGCGGTTCCAGGCCGCCGCGAATTCGGCCAACATGTCCGCGGTGACGGTCTTCTGCATTGCGTACCTCCGGTAGATACCGGCGCGGCATGCGCCAGCATTCAGGATCCAAGGTAAGTGAGGCCCCCAGCAGGGTCTAGAACCAGAAATGGAAAATCGCTTGCACCAGACACCCGCCCATGGCTCAAGCCGCGGCCGGCGCCAACCACGCGTCAACGTCATCGGGATCGATGGCGCCGCGCATCCCGATCATCACCAACGACGGTGCCTCCAGATTGGCCGGAGGCCGGGCCTGCGTGTCGTAACGCACCCGCCGCCCGGCAAACTGGACCAGCACCAGGCCATGCCTGTCGGTGCGCACCCAGCCCTTGGCGCGCAGCAGCTGCCTGGGCAGTTCGCGCAGCCTGCTCGCCAGCTTGTCGGCATCCACGATGGCGGGCGCGCGCCACAGCCAGCTCTGGAACGGGTGATCGGGGTCTCCTCCCGCAGCCGCATGGACATGCGCGGGATGGCGACAAGCGCCTCCCACGCAATCATGCGGCGCGACGCGGCCGGCGCTCTCGCCAAACAATTGCCGCAGATCCACGCGGCCTTCCCGCGCGTCGACCATCGCGGTCCCTTGCGTCGTCACGGCCAGCCACTGCCGCACGGAGGACAGCTCTTCGGCGGCGACCAGATCGGTCTTGTTCAGCACCAGCAGATCGGCTGCCTTGAGCTGGCGTTCCAGCGTATCGGCCAGCAACGGATCCGCCGCCAGCGCGCGCACGTTCGCGGCATCGGCCAGCACCACCACGCCCTCCAGCTGCAGCATGGGGTCGGACATGCCCACCTGCGCGATGCGGCCCGGATCGGACACCCCGCTGGCCTCGATCACGATCCATTCCGGCAAGGGATCCAGCGCCAGCACGCGCGCCAGGGCGTCGTCCAGACCGCCGGCCATCGAGCAGCAGACGCAGCCGTTGGCCAGCCGGATCACCTGGTCGGTGCGCTGCGCGACCAGCCCCGCGTCGATATCCATCGGGCCAAAATCATTGACCAGGACCGCGGCGCGGCGCCGGCTCTTGGCCAGCACATGGTTAAGCAAGCTGGTCTTGCCCGCGCCGAGAAATCCGCCCACCACCGTCAACGCAATGCGCTCCCCGCCCTGCGGCGCCATGTCAGGCCTCCCGCAGCGCCAGCGGCCTGCCGCCTATCACGGTGCCCAGCACCCGCACGTCCTTCAACGCTTCGGGCGGCGCTTCCAGGGGATCGTCCTGCAGCACGCAGAAATCGGCATGCTTGCCGATCTCGATGGAACCGACCAGATGGTCCAGGTGCAAGGTGTAGGCGGCGCCCAGCGTCACGGCATGCAGGGCAGCTTCCACGCCGATGCGCTCGGACTCACCGAGCACGCGGCCCGAGGACGTCTGGCGGTTCACCGCGCACCAGGCGGTGAACATGGGTGCAAGCGGGGTGATCGGCGCGTCCGAATGGATCGAGAACGGCACGCCCGCGCGCGCGGCCGAGGCGCAGGCATCCATGCGGTTGGCGCGATCCGGCCCCATCGTCAAGGCGCGGTGCGCATCGCCCCAATAGAAAATGTGGTTGGCGAACAGGTTGGCGCACATGCCCAGGCTGGCCATGCGCCGGAACTGCGCCGCATCCGCCATCTGACAGTGCTGCAGCGTATGGCGGTGGTCTCGCCGCGGGCTGCGGCGCAGTGCGCGGTCCACTGCGTCGATCGCGAGCTCGGTCGCTTCGTCGCCATTGGTGTGGATGTGCAGCTGCACGCCGGCGTCGTGATAGGCCTGGACCAGGGCGTCCAGCTCAGACGGCGCGATCACCCAAATGCCATTGGGCGCGCCGTTGTAGTAGCCCGGCCAGCGCAGTCTGGCCGTGAAGCCCTGGATTGAACCGTCCACCACCAGCTTGACCATGCCCAGATGCAGCTTGTCGTTGTTCAGTCGCCGCGCATCCGCCAGCTTGGCCAGACACCGCGCCGGATCCCCCGCGTATGTCAGCGCGGATGCGGCCGGCACGATGCGCACGGGATAGTCCGGCTCGGCGGTGATGCGCGCCAACGTCGCCAGTCCCTCGTCGCCCAGTTCATTGACCAGATCCGTGGCGGTGGTAACACCCGCCCATTGCGCCACCTTGCCGAACATGCGCAGGCCCTCTTCCGATACGCCTACCGTGCGGAACGGACTGCCTATCAGGCGCATGACCGGAAACATCGCCGCGAACTCGCAAAGCTCGCCGCTGGGCCGCCCGTCCTCCATGCGCGTAACGCCCTCGATGTCGGTATCGCGATCTATGCCGGCGCGCGCCAGCATGGTCGTATTCACGTTCATCAAGTGCATGCTCGCGTGCATGACCACCACCGGCCGTTCGGCGGACACGGCGTCCAGGTCCTGCGCGCGCATGCGCGTGCCGTCGAAGAAGATCGGATCGAATCCCCAGCCTATCAGCGTTTCGCCTTGCGGCAAGGCGCGCTCGGCCTCTCGCAGCCGGGCGGCGACGGCCTCGAAACTCTTCAAGCCCTCCCATAGCCGGCCATCGGGCCCGCGGCGGTCGTAGTAACCCACGTAGACAAACTTCCACATGCCGCCTTCCGGCAGATGGCAATGCCCTTCCACCAGGCCCGGCATCAGCACTTTGTCGGCGTAGCGGTCGTCCAGGTGGGCTGCGCCCCAGCCCGCCAGGTCTTCCCGGCTGCCCACGCCGAGGATGCGGCCCTCGCGCACCGCCACATGCGTGGCGCGGGGCTGCATCGGATTCATGGTCAGGATGCTGCGCGCCGCATAGATCGTGGTCCGGCCGTTGCTGTGGCTCATCTGGCTGTCCTTCTGATAGGAAGTGGGCTCATCCCTGCAGCGGCGCCACCACGACGCCATTGCGGGACTCGACAAAATGGCAGGCCACGCGGTGGCCTGGGGCAATCTCATGCAACGCCGGCTCGCGCGTGGCGCACAAAGGCTGCGCGGCTGGACAACGGCCGGCAAAGCGGCAGCCCGGCGGCGGATCGACCGGGCTGGGCGGATCCCCCGCCAGCCGGACGCGGCGCGCCGCAAGTTCACGTCCGCCCTTCACTGTCGGCACCGCCGACATCAGGGCGACGCTATAGGGGTGCAGCGGACGCGTGAAGAAGGCATTGCGCGGGGCCTGCTCGATGATCTTGCCCAGGTACATCACAGCAATGTCGTCGCAGATGTGTTCGACCACCGCCATGTCGTGCGAGATGAACAGAAACGACTGCCCGTGCTCTCGCTGGATCCGTCGCAACAGATTCAGGATCTGGGCGCGGATGGCAATGTCCAGGGCCGAAACCGGCTCGTCGCAGACGATCAGGTCCGGCGCGCTGGCCAGCGCCCTGGCCACGTTCAGCCGCTGTCGCTGCCCCCCGGAAAACTGGTGTGGAAACAGTTGACGCTGTTCCGGGCGCAGGCCCACCAGCTCGAACATTCGGGCCACCCGCGCCTCGCGCCCTCCGGGCGGATCGATGCCCATCAGATCCAGCGGCGAACGCACGATGTCGCCCGCGCGCTGGCGCGGATTGAGCGAAGAGTACGGGTCCTGGAACACCAGTTGCACCCGCCGCCGCATGCGGCGCAAGGCCGAGCCGTTCAACGCGGTCAGATCGGTGCCGTCAAAGTGGATTGAGCCCGCGGTCGGATCGGCCAGGCGCAATACCGACAAGGCGGTGGTCGTCTTGCCCGACCCGGACTCGCCCACGATCGCCAGGGTGCGCCCGCGCTGCAGATCGAAGGAAACACCATCGACCGCCTTCACGACTGCCTGCTTGCCGTCGCGTCCACGGCCGCCGATCGGAAAGTGGACAGCCAGATCGCGCACGGACAGCAAGGCGGGGGATTGCGGTGTCGTCATCGCGCGGCCTCCGGATAAAGCCAACAGGCAACCTCCTGCCCCTCGCCCACTCGGGTCAGTGGCGGAAACTCGTCGCGGCAGCGCGCCATGGCCTGCCCGCAACGCTCCATGAATGGACAGCCCGCGCCGCGCTCCCAGATCGAGGGCACCACGCCAGGGATTTCGGGCAGATCGGGCCGCAAGTCGTCGGGCTCCCGGTCCAGTTCGGGCAGGCAGGCGATCAATCCTTGCGTATAGGGATGCCTGGGATGCGCCAGGATCTCGCGCACGCCCCCCTGCTCGACCACCCGTCCGCCATACATCACCACCACGCGGTCGGCCATTTCCGAGACGGCGCCCATGTCGTGCGTAATCAGCAGCACCGCGGTGCCGCGCCGCGCCTGTTGCTCGCGCAGCAGATCGAAGATCTGCGCCTGGACCGTGACGTCCAGCGCGGTAGTCGGCTCATCCGCAATCAACACGTCCGGATCGCAGGCCAGCGCAATCGCGATCATCACCCGCTGCCGCATGCCGCCCGACATCTGGTGCGGATAATCGTCCACGCGTCGTTGCGGCAGGGGTATGCCCACCGATTTCAGCATTTCGACCGCGCGCTCGCGGGCCTGGCTCTTGCTCAGCCCCTGATGCAGCCTCAGGGGCTCCGCAATCTGGTCGCCCACCGTGTACACCGGATTCAACGCCGTCATGGGCTCCTGGAAGATCATGGAGATCTTGTTGCCGCGCACGCGGCGCATGGCCTCTTCGTCATGGCCCGCCAGATCGTCGCCGCGCAGGCGCACGCTGCCGGCGCCGATACGTCCGGGGGCCGGGATCAGCCGCATGATGGCTAGCGCGGTCATGCTTTTGCCGCAGCCGGATTCGCCCACCAGGCATAAGGTCTCGCCGGGATTCAGGTCGAAGCTCACCGCGCTAAGCACCTCGGCCACGCGGCCGCGCGCCTGGAATTCCAGGCTCAGGCTATCGACCTCCAGCACCGGGGATTGCACCGCTTCATTCATGCTCGCCCCCGCGAATTGGGATTCAACGCATCGTTCAGCCCATCGCCGATCAGGCTGACGGCCAGCACGGTCAGAAAAATGGCGGCGCCTGGCAGGGTCACGGCCCACCACGCCGTCAGGATGTAAGGCCGGTTGCTGCCTATCATCAAACCCCAGCTCATGATGTTGGGGTCGCCCAGCCCGAGAAACGACAGCCCCGCCTCGAACAGGATCGCCATGCCGATCGCGAGCGTCGCGGACACAATCAAGGGCGCGAGTGCATTGGGCAGGATGACCCTCCAGATGATGCGCGCGTCCCCTGCGCCTATGACCCGCTCCGCCAACACATACTCGCGGCGCTTGAGACGCAGGAATTCGCCCCGCGCCAGCCGGGCAGTGCCGGGCCAGCTCACCACTCCGATCGCAACCGATATCGTCGCCAGCGAGGGCGAAAACAACGTCACCAGCACCATGGCGAACAGCAAGGTTGGCAGCACCTGGAAGAACTCCGTGATGCGCATCAGGGTTTCGTCGATCCAGCCGCCGTAGTAGCCTGCAAGCGCCCCCACCGTCAGGCCGATGGCCATGGAAAGCACCGCCGCCACCACGCCGACCAGCAGCGTGGCGCGGCCCCCATAGACCATGCCCGTCAGCACATCACGGCCCAGATAGTCGGTGCCCAGCACCGCGTCCGCGCCCGGCGGGGTCATCGGCGCGCCCGCGATCTCGAAGGGGTCGGCCTCCATGATCATGGGCCCGAAGATCGTCACCGCCAGAATGACGGCAAGCAGCAGCACCCCGGCAAGCGCGGAGGGATTGCGCGCGAAGACGCGCAAGGCCTCGTATGAGGGACGGGCCGGCGGGCGCGCCGCCTGGGCTGGCAAGGCGGCAACCGGCATGGCGGGAGGAGTCTGGCTCATGAGGTCTTGATCCTGGGATCGATCAGGCGGTAGGCCAGATCGGTAAGCTGATTCATCACGACCACCAGCAACGACGCAAACAGCAGGATGCCCAGCAGCGTCGGGTAGTCGCGCCTGAGCACGGAGTCGAACGCCAGGCGGCCCAGCCCGGGCCAGTTGAAGACTGTCTCGACCAGGATCGCGCCCGCCAGCACATTGCCAAACTGCAGGCCCAGCATGGTCACGACCGGCAGCACGCCGTTGCGCAGCGCGTGCTTGTAGAGCACCGACCGTTCTGGCAGGCCCTTGGCGCGCGCCGTGCGGATGTAGTCGGCCGACAGCGCCTCCATGACGCTGGCGCGAGCCAGCCGGCTGTACTGCGCCAGGTAGACGAACGCCAGCGTGAAAGCCGGCAGCACCAGGTGATGCAATACGTCCAGCACTCCCGCCCAGCCGTCCTGCGGACCGCCTGCCGACCGCATGTCCGACACCGGAAATATCGGCAGCACGGAGGCAAACAGGATGATGAGGATGATGCCGGTCCAGAATACTGGCGCGGAATAGCCCACCACCGACAGCAGCGTGATGCCCTGCGACAGCGGCCCGTTGGGCTTGCGGGCGGCCAGCGTGCCCAGCAGCGTGCCGGCCAGGAAGGCGCTCAGCACCGAGGTCACCACCAGCAGCAGCGTCGCGGGAACGCGGTCCCAGATCAATTGCGCCACCGGGACGTTGAAAAAGTAGGAATAGCCCAGGTCGCCGCGCAGCACCTGCATCAGGTAGATGCCCAGCTGCGTCAGGAAGGGCTTGTCCAGTCCGTATTGCGCGCGCAACTGTGCCCGCAATTCTTCGCTGATGCCGCCCATCGAACCCGCAATGGTCTCGACGGGATCGCCCGGCGAGACATGGATCAGCAGGAAGTTCAGCGTCACCACCGCCAGCAGCAGCACCAGCGCGTAGGCAAGGCGACGCAAGAGATAGCGCGTCATGGCAACTCCGCCCTACTGCAGATAGGTATCGTCCATGGGCGACATGACGCCCCATATTCCATCCGGCAAGCCGTGCACCTTCTTCGACGACAAGGTGTGGTACGGAATCACCGTCAGGAAATCGATGGGCACGTCGGTCGTGACCAGGCGCTGGAACTCGGCGTACAGCGCGCGACGCTTGTCCACGTCGGTTTCCGTGCCGGCCTGCTCCAGCAGCTCATCCACCTTGGGATTGGAATAGGACTGCGTGTTGGTCCAGATGATGTCGCGGATATTGCTGGACAGATACGTGCGGTGCACGCCTATGACCGGATCGCCCCAGTTGAAGACGATGTCGGTGGTCATGTCGAAATCCTTGCTGGCGATGCGCTTGGCCCAGGTCGGGAAGTCCGGCGACGCGCGCACCTGCACCGCGATGCCGACCTTCTTCAGCTGGCTGCGCAGGTACTCCGCCACGTTCTTGCCCTGTACGTCGGAACCGGGCATGTAGTCCACCGTCAGCGACAGGCGCTCGCCCTTGCCATCCTTTTTGAAACCCGCCTCTTCGAGCAATTGTTCGGACTTCTTCAGGTCCAGCGGATACTTCACCACGTCCGGCGTGGCGAACGGGCTGGTGCCGATGATGGGGCCGTCCGCGGGCTTGGCGAAACCGGCATTCAAGGCCTTGGTGATGAAGCCCTTGTCGGTGGCGTAAGCGATGGCCTGCCGCACCCTCACATCGTTGAGCGGCTTGCGCGCCGTATTGAATGCCAGCCAGCTCAAGGCGCCTATGCCTTCGTAGCCCTTGCTGGTCATGGCGATGGCCGGATTATCCTTGGCGCGCCTCAGGATGGTGGGCTCGGTCATGAAGGGCAAGGCGGCGATATCCCCGCGCTCCAGGCCGATCAGCAGATTGGTGGCATCGGGATTGATCTTCACCACGATGCGGTCCAGATAGGGCTTGCCGGGCAGGAAGAACTTGTCGAACTTCTCCAGCACGATCTCCTGTCCCGGCTTGAATTCCTTGAACTTGAACGGCCCCGATCCAACCACGTCGGCCGAGTTGCGCGGATGGTTCTTCAGGTCCTGGCCGTCGTCGTAGATATGCTTGGGCAGCACTGGCATCAGGGCGGGCGACAACGCCAGCAGAATGGCTGGATGCGGTTTGCTCATGCGCAGCACCACCGTGTAGGGGTCCGGCGTGTCCACCGCCTCCACTGGCGCGAGCATGGTCTGGAATGGATGGTTCTTCTTGACCGCCATGACGGAAAACGCCACGTCGGCCGAGGTCACTGGCTTGCCGTCGTGGAACACGGCGTCTTGGCGCAGGTGCAGGGTCAGCGACTTGCCGTCCGGCGCCAATTCCCAGGACTGCGCCAGATACGGCTGCGGCTTCCAATCGTCGTCATAACGCAGCAGGCTGGCGAACAGTTGCGCGCTGGGCAAGGCGGTTGCCGTGCCCGACTGGACCGCGCCGTTCAGGTGCCGTGGCACTTGCGTCGAACCTATCACCAGCGTGCCGCCGGGCTTGGGCGCGTCCGCGGCCATGGCTCCATTCGCCAAGGCCAACGCGGTCAGTATCGTGGTCAGGCATTTCTTTGCGCTGCGCATGTTCTACCCCTTGATGTTCTATCGGATGGCCTTTGGGGGTAGCGTAGCGAGCCCGCGGGTCCTGGCTTAGTACCAAACCGCCAGACTTATTGGAGCCAGCGCCTGCACGAGCGCCTCAACCCGCCAGCGCCCGCGCATACAGCGAGGCCACCGCGCAGCTATTGACGCGGGCCTGCATGGAATCGGAGCGGCTGGTCAACAGCACGGGCACGCGCGTGCCGAGCACCAGCCCGGCCGTGCCTGCGCCAGCCAGCCAGGTCAGTTCTTTGTAGAGCATGTTGCCGGCCTCGATATCGGGAACCAGCAGGATGTCGGCCTCGCCCGCAACCTTCGACACAATGCCTTTCTGGTCCGCCGCCTCGCGCGAGATGGCGTTGTCGAAGGCCAAGGGGCCGTCGATATCGCCACCACGGATCTGGCGGCGGTCCGCCATCTTCGACAGGGCCGCGGCATCCAGCGTGGCCGGCATGGATGGATTAACGGATTCGGTGGCGCACAGCACCGCGATCTTGGGCCGTTCCACACCGAGCGCGCGCGCCAGATCGATGGCGTTCTGCGCGATGTCGGCCTTTTCTTGCAGGGTCGGCGCGATGTTGACGGCCGCATCGGTCAGGATGAAGAGTTTCGGATAGGCCGCCACCGCCATGACGAAAGCATGGCTGACGCGCCTGTCGGTACGCAGGCCCGCATCGCGCGCCACCACGGCCGACATGAAATGATCGGTATGCAGGCTGCCCTTCATCAGCATGCGCACGGCGCCATCACGCGCCAGCGCGGCCGAGGCGCGCGCCGCCAGGACCTCGTCGTCGGGCGTATCGATCACCTCCAATTCGCTCGGGCCCAGTCCCAGGTCCGACATCAAGGCGCGCAGCCTGTCCGCGGGGCCGACCAGCACGGGCTCGATGTAACCCGCGTCGCGCGCCTGCACGGCCGCGCCCAGGCTGGTCGGACACAAGGGGTACGCCACCGCGGTGCGCAAGCGCCCCGCCGACAGCGCAGCATTGCGCAGCGGCTCGAACAATCGATCGCTTTCCATTTCAGTCTGCTCCTGCCGCGCAGGGGCGCGGCGCCTGGCGGGAGAAGTCCGGCGCGGCCGCCGCCGCGCCGGACGCGTCGAGATCAGCGCTTGGCGGGATCGATCGACAGCGGTACCTCGCCCGGATGGAACGGCTGGTTCACGTATTGCTTGTACTTATCCAGGAAACGCACCGGCTGCTTGAGGGCGTCGCGGCGGAACGGATCGCCCAGTTCCTGGCTGACCATCATTTCCAGCACGGTGGTCTTGCCTTCGGACTGTGCCTTGCATGCGGCCTGCAGGGCGGCGCCGACCTGGTCGGCGTGTTCCACCCGTATGCCTTCCGCGCCCATGGCGCGCGCCAGTTCGGAGAAGTTCGGATTCTTCAGGTTGCTGCCGACGAAGCGGCGGCCATAGAAGTCCACCTGGTTCTTCTTTTCGGCGCCCCATTGGCCGTTGTGGAACACCACGGCCGTCACCGGAATCTTCTCCCGCACGCAGGTCAGCAGTTCCTGGAAGCTCATGCACCAGGCGCCGTCGCCGACATAGGCCACGGCTGGCCGGTCGGGCCGTCCGAGCTTGGCGCCGATCAGCGCCGGCAAGGCATAGCCGCAGTTGCCGAAGCTCATGGCGGCCAGCATGGAATTCGGCTCGTCAAAGCGCAGGTAGCTGTTGGACACTGAGCAGATATTGCCGATGTCCGTGGACACCATCACGTGCTTGGGCATGGCGCGCTCCAGTTCGCGCAGCATGCGCCGCGGATGCATGCGGCCGCCTCCATGTTCGATAATGTCCAGGCTCCAGTCGTCGCGTTCGTGCGACCAGCTGTCCAGCTCTTTTTCCCACTCGGCCTTTTGCGCCGCGATCTGCTCGCCGCGCCCGCCCTTGGTGCCCGCGCACGCCACTTCGCGTCCCTTGAGCTTGGCCGTCAGCGCCGCCGCGGCGGGCTTGGCGTCGCCGCAGATGCCTACCGACACCGGGCGCACCAGCCCGAGCATGCGGTGATCGGCGTCCACCTGGATGATGCGCGCGCCTTGAGGCCAGTAGTCCAGCCCGTGCTGCGGCAGCGTGCCGAACGGCCCCAGGCGCGTGCCCAACGCCAGCACGACGTCGGCCTGCGCCAACAGTTTCATGCCGGCTTTGGCGCCCTGGTAACCCAGGGGACCGCACCACAGAGGGTGGCTGGCCGGGAAGGCGTCGTTGTGCAAGTAGCTGGTGACGACCGGCGCGCCCAGCAGTTCGGCCAAGGCCACGCACTCAGCCTGGCCGTCCGAAAACAGCACGCCCCCGCCCGCCACGATGACGGGAAACTTGGCCTGCGCCAGCATCTGCGCCGCCGCTTCGAGGTCCTCCTCGGAACCCGGACCGCGACGAATCCGGCGCGGCTCGGGAATGGCCACGTCGATCTCGCCATAGAAATAATCGCGCGGGATGTTCAGTTGCGTGGGACCGCGTTCGGCCAGCGCATTGTCGAACGCCTTGGCGGTGAATTCAGCCATGCGGTCCGGCCGGTTCACGTGAGCCTGGTACTTGGTGATGCGCGAGAAGATCGGCAACTGCTCGGTCTCCTGGAATCCGCCCAGCCCCATCCCCGAGGTACCGGTCTCGGGCGTGATCGCCACGACCGGGCTGTGCGCCCAGTACGCCGCGGCCACGCCGGTCACGAAATTAGTGATGCCCGGGCCATTCTGCGCGATGCAGACGCCATGACGGCCGGTCACGCGTGAATAGCCGTCGGCCATATGCGCGGCGCCTTGTTCGTGCACCGTGGGCACGAAGCGGATGCCCGCCGCCGGAAACAGGTCCAGCGCGTCCATGAAGGCCGAGCCGACAATGCCGAAAACGTCCTTGACGCCCTGGGCGACCAGCGTTTCGACAAACGCCTCGCTGGGGGTCATGTGTTGCTTGCTGCTCATGGTCTCTCTCCTGGCGGGCCGGCGGTGTCGGATTGCATCTGGGCCGGCATGATCCGATACTGCAGCAGAAACCTTGCGCTTCCCAGCCCACAGCGTTTCATTTTCTGCAAAATCCGTGCGAGGATGCGCAGCAAGCCGCTGAATCTTCAATTATTGAAAGATGAAAGACGAATCCTCCGCAGCGCTGCGCGCGCTGACCCTGCTGGAACAGGTCGCCCGCTCCGGGCAGCCGGTATCGCTGGCCGCGTTGACGGACGCCACCGGCCTGCCCAAACCTTCCGTGCTGCGCATCCTGTCGCGCCTCGTAGACGCCGGCATGCTGCTGCGCGAACCCGCCGGCAAGAGCTACGTCAGCGGCCCGCGCCTGAGCGCGTTGGCGCGCGACACGCTGCTGAACTCACCGCTGCGCGGCGAGCGGCACCGCATCCTGGACAGCCTGGTCGATGAAATCGGCGAAACCTGTAACTGCACCATGCTGGACGGCGACGAAGTCATCTACCTGGACCGCGTCGAGA
Source organism: Achromobacter sp. D10 (assembly GCF_035282245.1). NCBI lineage: Bacteria > Pseudomonadati > Pseudomonadota > Betaproteobacteria > Burkholderiales > Alcaligenaceae > Achromobacter > Achromobacter sp. D10. Next base: position 109,072 of record NZ_JAYJLE010000004.1, on the reverse strand, counting down.
CCGCCTGGCCGCTGAGGGTGAACCTGCAATCGGGTTCGCGCGTGCCCCTGCATTGCTCGGCCAGCGGCAAACTCTTCCTGGCCCACATGCGGCGCGAAGCGCGCCAGCGCCTCCTGGCGGCCGCGCCCCTCCCGCGCTACACGCCGAACACGCTGTGCGACGTCTCCGCGCTGGAGCAGGAATTGCGCACTATCAAGAAAGAAGGCGCCAGCTTCGACCGGGAGGAATTCCTGCTGGGCATCGTCTGCATGGCGGTACCCATCCTGCACGGCACCCGCGCCATCGCCGCCGTCGCCCTGCACGCGCCGATAGCCCGGCTGTCCATCGAAGGCGCGCGCGCCTGGTTGCCTCGCATGCAGGAAGCCGCAAGGGCGCTGGCCGGTACCTACGAACCCCAGGCCTAGGCCGGCCGGCTCCGTTTCCTCGGGCATCGCCATTCTTTTGCAGGCCGCGCGGACTGCAGGCATTACACTCTTGGGCGTATGCGGTTTCCCCAACCGCCCCTTTCTTTTGCCGCCAGGCCGACGCCGGGCAGAAAGCGACTCTCTCTTACCGTGACCGACACTTCCTTTACCTCCCTGCCCCTGCTCCCCGCCCTGCTCGATAATCTGAAGAGCCTGGGTTTCGAGCAGATGACGCCCATCCAGGCTCAGAGCCTACCGCTCATCCTGGAAGGCCGCGACCTCATCGCGCAGGCCAAGACCGGCAGCGGCAAGACCGCGGCCTTCGGCCTGGGCGTGCTGCAAAAGCTCGATCCCACGCGCTTGACTCCGCAGGCGCTGCTGCTGTGCCCCACGCGTGAACTGGCGGACCAGGTCGCGCAAGAGCTGCGCCGGCTGGCGCGCCAGATTGCCAACGTCAAGATCCTGACCCTTTGCGGCGGCGCTGCCGCCCGTCCGCAGGCCGAATCGCTGGCGCGCGGCGCGCATCTGGTGGTGGGCACCCCTGGGCGCATCCAGGATCACCTGGCGCGCGGCAGCCTGGACCTGTCCGGCCTGAATACGCTGGTGCTGGACGAGGCCGACCGCATGGTCGACATGGGCTTTTATGACGACATCGTGGCGATCGCCTCGCATTGCCCCACCAAGCGTCAGACCTTGCTGTTCTCGGCAACCTATCCCGACAACATCCGCAAGCTCAGCGCCCGCTTCCTGCGCAACCCGGCCGAGGTCAAGGTCGAAGCCCTGCACGATGCAAGCCGCATCGAGCAGATCTTCTACGAGATCGACGAGCGCGAGCGCCTGGACGCGGTCGCCCGCCTGCTGGCGCATTTCCGCCCGGAATCCACCCTGGCCTTCTGCAATACCAAGATCCGCAGCCACGACCTGGTCGAACGCCTGCAAGCCGAAGGCATCAGCGCCCAGGCGCTCAACGGCGACCTGGAACAGCGCGAGCGCGATGAAATCCTGATCCAGTTCGCCAACCGCAGCTGTGCCGTCCTGGTAGCCACCGACGTGGCCGCGCGTGGCCTGGATATCCAGAACCTGGGCGCAGTCATCAATGTGGACGTGACCAAGGACACCGAGGTCCACGTGCATCGCATCGGCCGCAGCGGTCGCGGCGAACAGAAAGGCCTGGCGCTCAGCCTGTGCTCGCCAGAGGAAATGCGCTGGGCGAACCTGATCGAGCAATACCAGGGAGCGCCGCTGGTGTGGGGCGACATCAAGGCGCTGCGGCCCAAGGCGGACCGCCCCCTGCGCGCGCCCATGATTACCCTCTGCATCCAGGGCGGCAAGAAAGACAAGCTGCGTCCCGGCGATCTGCTGGGCGCCCTGACCGGCGACGGCGGCCTGACATTCGAACAGGTCGGCAAGATCAACATTACCGAATTCACGTCTTACGTCGCGCTGGACCGCCAGATTGCCAAGCAGGCCTTCTCGCGCTTGTCCAACAGCAACATCAAGGGCCGGCGCTTCCGCATGCGCTACCTGGAGGAATTCTGAACCCGGCCCGCGACAAGAACTTGATGATTTTGCTCGGGTTTTGCAATAATGGCGCGGCCTGCCCTGGCGGCCGTCTTGCCCGCGATCATCGGGGCGCGGAACCAAAGGCTCGCAACCTGTTCCAACGGCCGCGGTCCCCTTTCAACCAATAGAAGAGAAACTCACCATGATCAAATCCGACGACACCGGCAAGCTGATCCTGCGCCTGACCCTCGGTATTCTGATTCTGCTGCATGGCCTGTTCAAGCTGACCGGCGGCGGCGTCGGCGGCATCTCCGGCATGCTGTCCTCGCATGGCCTGCCGGGCTTCCTCGCCTATGGCGCCTATGTCGGCGAAATCCTCGCCCCTGTCCTGATCATCGTCGGCATCTACACCCGCCTGGGCGGCCTGCTGATCGCCATCAACATGGTCGTGGCCATCCTGCTGGCTCACTCGGGCCAGATCAGCAGCCTGACCAACAACGGCGGCTGGGCGCTGGAACTGCAAGGCATGTTCCTGTTCACTGGCCTGGCCATCGCCTTCATGGGCGCCGGCCGCTTCAGCCTCGCCGGCAACGGCGGCCGCTGGAACTGACAGCCGTAACACGGCGATACGCGGAACAAGGGGGTCGCCGAGGCGGCCCCCTTTGCTTTTGCGCGGACATTGATACGAACGACATCGACGGTCACGCAGACGCAAACATCCGTCACCCGAAAGCTGTTTCGGAACGATTACAGTCCAGAACCCTGGAGACCTGCATGTGGCCTAATCCTGACGAGCGCAACAAAGGCGTGAGCCACGCCAGGCGCTCGGCAGGAGTCGCAAATGAAAAAGAGTCTGTTGCTGATGCTGGCCATGGCCAGCGCCTTGACCGGATGCGTGGTCGTGCCCGCAAGGCCGGCCTATTACCGCCCCGCGCCCGTGTACTACACCCCGCATTATTACTACCCGGCATACCCAGCCCCTCATTACTACTATCGTGGCTATTGATCCGCGCGCCGGTTGCGCCAAGGAAAAGACCATGAACACCTACTCCCGGATCCTCCGCCCACGCCCTTGGGTCGCCGCAGTCATGCTGGCGGCCTGTGCAGGCGCCGCCGCCCAGACCTACGCGCCGCCGCCCGCGCCCGCGGCCCCCGTCTATGACGACGGCGACCCGGCCAACGCCAATCTGGCTCTGGTGGAGCGCAGTCCCCAACCGCCGCCACCGCTGCCCGTGTATGTCCAGCCACCCGCGCCCGCAGACGGCTACATGTGGGTGCCCGGCTACTGGGGCCTGAACCGCTACGGCTTTTTCTGGGTGCCCGGCGCTTGGGTGCTCGCGCCCTACCCTGGCGCGCTCTGGACGCCGGGCTATTGGGGGTTCAACAACGGCATCTACCTCTGGAATCCTGGCTATTGGGGCCCCCACGTGGGCTTCTATGGCGGAATCAATTACGGTTTCGGCTACAACGGCCTGGGCTACGTGGGCGGCTACTGGAAACGCGACCGCTTCTACTACAACCGGTCCGTGACGAACGTGAACGTCACCCGCGTAACCAACGTCTATAACCACACCGTGGTGGTGAACAAAGTGGACAACCGCCGCGTCAGTTACCACGGCGGCCCGTCGGGTATCCGGCGCGATGCCGACCCCCGCGAACTCGCCGCGCGCAAGGAACGCCATTCCCCGCAGACGGATGTCCAGCGCGGATACGTCCGCGATGCCGGCAACAACCGGGCGCAGTTCTACGACCATAACAAGGGGCGTCCGCCGCAGGCATTCGTCGACCATGGCAGGCCAGCGGAGGGGCAGCGTCCAGGCGATGGACGCGACGGCAGCGACGGCCGTGATTCGCCTCGCGGCAACGGGCGCGACAACCGCGGCGGCGAACAGAACAATTTCGAGCGTGGTGACGCGCAACGCGGTCGCGATACGCCGCCCGGACAGCAAGGCCGCCCACCTCAAGCGCAGGGCCAGCAGGCACGCGATCAACAACGTGACCCGCAGGCCCAGCAGCAAGCCCGCCAGCAACAGCAACGCGACCAGCAGGCCCAGCAGCAAGCCCGCCAGCAACAGCAGCGCGACCAGCAGGCCCAGCAACAGGCGCGCCAGCAACAGCAGCGCGACCAGCAGGCCCAACAGCAGGCACGCCAGCAACAGCAGCGCGACCAGCAGGCCCAGCAACAGGCACGCCAGCAACAGCAGCGCGACCAGCAGGCCCAGCAGCAAGCCCGCCAGCAACAGCAACGCGACCAGCAGGCCCAGCAGCAAGCCCGCCAGCAACAGCAACGCGACCAGCAGGCCCAGCAAGCACGTCAACAGGGCGGCGGCGACGGCCGTGGACGAGATCAGTCACGTGGCGACGGAAACGGTCGAGGTGGGCCAGGCCGAGACTAGGACCGACATCGTCCGCGGGCGGCTTGCTGGACCCTCGCCGCCCGCGGGGCTACAGTAGGCCTGTTCCCGCGACGCCCCCGAGATTTCTGGAGATTCCGATGAAGCGCATTGCCCCTTGGTTGTTGCTCTGCGGCCTGCTGGCCGGCCCCTCGGCCCAGGCCGCGCTGGATGTGGGCGCCCCGGCGCCTGACTTCAGCACTCAGGCATCACTGGGTGGCAAGGTATATACCTTCTCGTTGAGCGAAGCGCTCAAGCAAGGCCCGGTCGTCCTGTATTTCTTTCCCGCCGCATTTACCCAGGGCTGCACGATAGAAGCGCACAACTTTGCCGAGGCCACGGACGAGTACAAGTCCCTGGGCGCCACCGTGATCGGCGTATCGACCGACAACATCGACACCCTCAACAAGTTCTCGGTCAGCGAGTGTCGCGGCAAATTTGCGGTTGCCGCCGACGGCGACGGCAAGATCATGAAGTCCTATGACGCCGTACACGACAAGCGTCCCGAATACGCGCAGCGAATCTCGTATGTGATCTCGCCGCAAGGCAAGATCCTGTACGAATACACCGACATGAATCCGGATTCCCACGTCGCCAACACGATGCGCGCGCTGCGCGACTGGAAGGCCAGGCAGTAAGAGGAGCTAGTGGCGGGTTGCCCCGCACACTAGTTGAACGGCCAAACCGGGGGGTGCGTGCCCGGCGGACTGGACGGACGAGTCCAACGGGCCGGTGTTTCGGAGAACTGCGCGGCGTGGCGCAAGGCCACCAATTCGCCAAAGCCCGAAGGTTCGGTCTCCAGCAAACCCGCGAAACCAGGCATCGGACAAGCCAGCCCGCCCTCGACCCGGCCCAGATTGCGCAGCCAATGCGCGGTCTGAGCCAGCGACACGCGCACGTGCCAGCTGCCACCTTCCGTTGCCTGCCGCGCCAGCGCGGCCTGGGCGCCAAAAGCCATCAGGTAGCCGGACGCGTGATCCAGGATCTGCATGGGCATAGGCTTGGGGTCGTCCTGGCCCGCGGCCTGCGCCTCGGCATGGTTGAAGCCCGTGGCGGTCTGCACCAAAGAGTCGAAGCCTCGGCGGCCCGCCCATGGGCCTTGCTCACCATAAGCCGACAATGACACATACACAATGCCAGGGCGAATGCGCGCGGCGTCCTGCGGACCAAAACCCAGCGCGGCCAGGCCGCCCGGACGGTAGCCTTGCACGAACACATGCGCGCTGCGCAGCAGGTTGCCCAGCGCGATCCGGCCGTCAGCCGTGTCCAGATCAGCCAGTACCGACAGCTTGCCGCGGCTGGTGTCGATGATGTTGTCGATATTGGGCAGATGCGGGGAGTTGACCAGCATGACGTCGGCGCCGTATGCCGCCAGCGCCCGGCCGCAGACCGGCCCGGCAATGATGCGGGTCAGATCCAGTACCCGAATATCCTTGAGCGGCTTGGCCCCATGCCCGTACTTGGGCAAGGGCCGGGAGTCCGCCTCGCCAATACGCTCGATGGTCAGCAAGGGTTGCGCGGCCACAGCCATGGCCTGCGGGTGACGGTCCCACTCATCGAAGCTGCGCATGGCGGCCACCGGCAAGCCCGCATCGGCAGCCACCTGCTCGAAGTCCAAGGCCTTCCAGCGGCTCAAGGCGCGTTCGACCACCGCGCGCGTGGTGCCTTCGCCGGTGGGACAGCCCAGCAGCGCCAACGCCCCATCGCGATGATGGGCGAAGTTGGCGTGTATACGGACCCAACCGCCATCGCCGCAGCGGTACAAGCCGGTAATGGGATCCCAGGGATTGGGCGTGACGCCGTTGATGGTGTAGTGGCTGCGGCATTCCTGGGCCGCATGCAACATGTCGACGCCGACCTGTTGGCGGGCGCCGCCCCGCAAATGCCAGATTTCGGCCGCGGCCAGCGCGGCCGCAGCCATGCTGGCCTGCGCCGCCGTGCCGACGGCGAAGGAAGATGGGAGTACCGGATCGGCGCCAGTCAACACCACATGGTCCAGCGATTCATCCGGCAAATCGACCGAGCGCCAGAGCTTTTGCAAAACGTCGCGGGACGACTTGCCTGCAGGTGTGCGGCCCCTCAGAAAAGACGGGCGTAGGTCCATCAGATTTCCCATAGCGTTCATCTTGCTCTAGTCGTTTATTTGAATTACATGGCGGGGCCCAGGCCGCGTCAATATGCGCGGCGCGCCAGCGTGTTTCATGGTTTGACCGCAAAGCGCCGCGATCTGGCCGCGCCGCGCGGATTCCCCTGTGGAGCCTGCCAGGCGAGCCCTTGTCGACAAGGACACATCTACTCGTAGTTTTTACATCATCTTCCAAGCCCGGCCTGCCGGCGTGCCGCTCGCAGCGGGCCCAATATAGAATGCCTGCCTCACCGGCCCGCGCCTGGCGCGTGCCCCATCCCGCCCTGGATCGCCCATGAATACGCTGCTCTGGCTGCGCACCGACTTGCGCGCGCATGACAATCCGGCTCTGGCCGCAGCCGCCGAGGGCGGCACCGTAACCGCCCTGTTCCTGGCCGCGCCCGGCCAATGGCGCCTGCATGGAGACTCCCCGGCCAAGGTGGACTTCTGGCTGCGCAACCTGCGCGAGCTTGCGCGGGACCTGGGCAAGCTGGGCATACCATTGCGGCTGCTGACCGTGCGCGACTGGAGCCAGGCGCCGGACGCACTGGCGGATTTCTGCCGGAACCACGCCATCGGCCATGTGCATGCCAACGCCGAATGGGCCGTCAACGAACGCCGTCGCGACGGCGCCGTCGCCGACCGCCTGCAGGCCGAGGGAGTGAACTGGACGCTGCACCATGGCGCCTCGCTCCTGCGGCCCGGCACGGTGCTTACCGGCAAGGGCGATTGCTATCGCGTCTATACGCCGTACGCCCGGGCCTGCCGCGAGCGGCTGCGCACCGCACCGCTACGGGCCGTGCCTGCCCCGCGCCCGCAAAACCCGCCGCCTTGGCCGGCGGACCCGCTGCCTGCGGGGTTTGAGGGTTTCGACACCCCAGCCGAGCCGATCCGCGCGCTGTGGCCCGCCGGCGAAGATGCGGCCAGCGAACGGCTGGAAGCGTTTGCCGATGGCGTCATCGATGCCTACCAGGAAGAACGCGACTTTCCCTCTCTGCCCGCCACCAGCTGCCTCTCGCCCTATCTGGCTGCAGGCGTGTTGTCCCCCGGACAGGCGCTGCGCGCCGCGCTGGCCGCGAACCACGGCGAGGTGGAAGGCGGCAAACGCGGTGCGGCCACGTGGATCAATGAGCTCCTCTGGCGCGAGTTCTACCAGCATCTGCTGGCCGCCCACCCGGCGCTGTCCATGCACCAGCCCATGAAGCCAGAGACCGCCGCCGTACCCTGGCGAAAGGCGCCTGACGACTTGCACGCGTGGCAACAAGGCCGTACGGGTATCCCGATCGTGGACGCGGCCATGCGCCAATTGCTGGCGCTGGGCTGGATGCACAATCGCCTGCGCATGGTGACGGCCATGTTCCTGTCCAAGAATCTGCTGCTCGACTGGCGCCTGGGCGAAGCCTGGTTCATGGCCCATCTGGTGGACGGCGACCTCGCCGCCAACAACGGCGGCTGGCAATGGAGCGCGTCCACGGGCGCGGACGCGGTGCCCTACTTCCGCATCTTCAACCCGCTGTCGCAGTCGCGCAAATTCGATCCAGACGGCGCGTTCCTGCGGGAATGGCTGCCGGAACTGGCACACCTGGACAACCGCGCCATCCACGATCCCAGTCCCATGGAGCGCGCGGCCGCCGGCTACCCGCAGCCCATCGTCGACCTGGCGCAAAGCCGGCTGCGCGCGCTGGAAGCGTTCTCCGGGCTGCCGGCCGCCTGAGCGTTCCTTCCCTGTGCGCGTGGCAGCACCGGTATCGCCCGCCTTTGACGTAAGTCAACGCTGCCTGCGCCAGCGTCGCCGATGATCGGTCTGCAAATCCCACCAAACGCCGATCGCAGGGACGACCCACCATGCGCGACCATCCCCAGGTCCCGGACCAGGAATACACGCTGCACGACGAACAGTGCCTAATCACCCGCACCGACGCGCGCGGACGCATCATCTATGCCAATCCGGCGTTCCTGGAGGTCAGCGGCTACACCCGTGAGGACCTGCTCGGCAACGGCCATGACACGATGCGCCATCCCGACATGCCGCTGGCCGCCTATGACGATCTGTGGCGCACCATACAGCAGGGACAGTCCTGGACGGGCGTCATCAAGAACCGGCGCAAACATGGCGGCCACTATTGGTCGCTGGCCAGCATCACGCCGGTCGTGGAACGCGGCGTGACCGTCTGCTATGCCTGCGTGCGGGTCAAGCCGACGCGTGCCCAGATCGAAGACGCGGATCGGGCCTACCGGCGCCTGCGCACCGGCATCACCCATGGATTGCGGCTCAGCGCGGGGCGAATTCGGCCGGCAGGCCTGTTGGCCCGCCTGCGTGATTGGCGGTCGGCGGGCATACGCGCGCGCATGCTGGCCTGGGCTGGCCTGGCGTCCGCGCTGTTCCTGGCCGCAGGCGGCATCGCGCTGCGCGGCATGGCAGCGGAAATGAATGCCGGGGAACTGGCCGTCGCGGTCGCCGCCCTGGCCGCGGGAGTGTTCGTAATCTTCGCGTCGGGCTGGGCGTATGCGCGCTCGCTATCAAGGTTGTTGGCCACGGCCACCGAGTTCACGCGGCAGATCGCGGCCGGCAACCTGGGCACGCCGCTGGCGCCGGGCAATCCGGTCGACGAGATCGGAGCACTACGGTTTTCGTTGGAAGCCACGCGCAGGAACCTGGTCGGCCTGGCGCGCGACGTACACAGCGGCATCGCGGACACAGCGGCGAATAACAGCGCGCCCTCTTCCGGTTCCAGCGATCTGCGCCATGCGATCGAGGTCTTCCGGATCAGGCGCGGGGCGCCGCGTCCTTATCCAGGCGCTTGATGAACACCTGCAATTCTTTCACCACTTGCTGGTCGCCGCGAGCCTGCGCCGCCTGCAGGCCCGATTCCCAGGCCGCCCGCGCGCCGTTCTTGTCGCCCTGGCCAAGACAGGCCTTGCCCAGCCACTTCCAGGCCACCGAATAGGCAGGATCGAACGCCAGCGCCGCGCGCAGGTGCGCCTCGGCCTCGCGAAAGCAATCTTGCTCCGCATAGGCCTTGCCCAAGGAAAAACGCAGCAGCATGTTGTCCGTGCCCTTGGCCAGCATTGCTTCCAGACGTTCGATCATTCCTTCCATCAGCGGCCTCCTTCAGGCGCATGACAATTTGCCAATGCCCACATGATAGGACGGCATCGTCACCGGCCACGCAAAGGCCCCGCGACGCGCTGGAGAAAAACGGGAATTGGAAGACATCCGTTTCGCTTGGTTTCAAGGCGCAAGCCTGCGGAATTCGCGGGCGGCTATCCTGTCATACCTCGAGTTCGTCTCCGGAAGGTGCCGCTTCATCATGCTCTTGCGCTCCCGCTTTCTCCGCGTCGTACCCTTGCTGCTCCTGCCCATGGCAGCCGGCGTGATGGCGCAGCCGGACCTCGACGCCAAGGTTCGCGACGCCGCGCTGGTCAATCGCATCACCTGGGGCGCCACGCCGGCCGAACTGGCCCGTATCCAGGAAATGGGCGCCGAGCGCTATCTGCAAGCACAACTGCATCCCGCCGCGGAAGGCAAGCTCCCGCCAGAGGTCCAGCAACGCATCGATGCCCTGACGATCTCGCGCTACTCCGACGATGCCGCCCGCATCAAGCAACTCCAGCTGCGGCAAGAAGCAAGAAAGCTGCCTCAACCCGAACAGCTCAAGGCGCTGCAAGCTGCCCGCCGGTACTCGCTGCGGCGGGCGGCGGAAGTCAACGACCGCGCCGTCTGGCGGGCGCTGTACTCGCGCAACCAGTTGCAGGACCAGATGACCTGGTTCTGGATGAATCATTTCAATATCGACCTGCAAAAGAACGACGCGGGCATTTTTCTTTCGCAGTACGAGGACCGCGCGATTCGTCCGCACGCCTTGGGCAAGTTTCGGGACTTGCTGAAAGCCACGATGCGTTCGCCGGCCATGCTGATCTATCTGGACAACACGCAGAACGTTGCGGGCAAGATCAACGAAAACTACGCGCGCGAACTGATGGAGCTGCACACGCTCGGGATCGGCGGTGGTTACTCGCAAACCGATGTGCAGGAACTGGCCCGCATTCTCACCGGCATGGGCATCGCCGCCACGCGGGAACCTCCCAAAGTCCGGCCCGAATGGCAGGCGCAGCTCGTTCAGGAAGGCTTATTCCTCTTCAATCCGGCGCGCCACGATCAGGGGGACAAGACTTTCCTGGGTCATCGCATCGCCGCCGCGGGCATGCGGGAAGTGGACGAAGCCGCCGACCTGCTTGCCCGCAGCCCGGCCACCGCCAAGCACGTCAGCGGCAAGCTGGCCACCTACTTCGTGGGGGACAATCCGCCGGCGTCGCTGGTCAATAAGATGAGCAAGGTTTTTCTTGCCACGGACGGCGATATCGCGGCCACGCTGCAAGCGCTGTTCGCGTCGCCCGAGTTCGCCGCCTCGCTGAAAACCGGCGTATTCAAGGATCCGGTGCACTATGTCTATTCTTCCATGCGGCTCGCCTATGGCGACTTGCCGCCCATCCTGAATCCCAAGGTGGGTCTCGGCATGTTGAAGCTGCTCGGCCAGCCCTTGAATCAGCGCCTCACTCCGGATGGATACCCAATGGGCAAATCGGATTGGTCCGGGTCCGGACAGATGTCCGTGCGCTTCGAAGTCGCCGGCTCGTTGATTGGCGCGCCCAAGGCTCTCTATCAGGAAGAAGATGAGCCGCTGGCCGATCCGCCACGCATCTCGAATCTTTTTAAAGCCAACGAAGGCAATGGCCTTTTCGCAAACCTGTCACCCGCCACGCGCGAAGCCATCACGCAAGCCAAATCGCCCAGGGACGCCAATCTGTATTTGCTGTCCTCGCCGGAATTCATGCGCCGCTGAGATCAGCGGGCGCCGCCAAGATCAAGGAGACCTTCATGGACCGCCGCCGCCTGCTGCAATTGATGGCCGCCGCCCCGTTGGTGCTGGGAGGCCACCGCCTGTACGCCGCTCCCGCCGCTTCCGGCAACCGCCTGCTGGTCGTGTTCATGCGTGGGGCATACGACGCCACCAATCTGCTCGTGCCGGTCACGAGCGACTTCTACTATGAATCCAGGCCCAATATCGCCATTGGCCGTCCTGGCGGCGGGCCGGGCTCAGCCCTGCCGCTGAGCGACGGCTGGGGCCTGCACCCCGCGCTGGGCGAAAGCCTGTTGCCGTTCTACGAACGGCGCGAGCTTGCATTCGTGCCATTCGCCGGCACCGAGGACGCCAGCCGCAGCCATTTCGAAACCCAGAACGGCATCGAACTCGGCCAAGGCGCCGGCAAGGGCGGCAATTACCGCTCCGGTTTTCTTAACCGGCTGGTGGCTGCGCTGAATGCCGGCCGGGTCCAGCCCGCCGCATTCACCAGTGAAGTGCCGCAAATCTTCCGAGGCGACGAGCGCGTGCCCAACGTCGACCTGATGGGCGCCGCTCGCAAATCGCGCCTGAGCGCGGATGACAACCGCATCATTGAATCCATGTACCGGGACACGGACTTGCACGCTTCTGTCTCGGAAGGGCAACGCGTCATGGGCGCCGCCCGCGAGGAGATCGAGGCCGAAATGCAGGCAGCCAGCGGCAGCGCCGTGTCCCCGGACAAACTGGAGCAGGAAGTGCGGCGCATCGCGCGCTTCATGACCGACCGCTACAACCTGGGATTCGTCGACGTCGGCGGCTGGGACACGCACGTCGGCCAGGGCGCCGCGAACGGCCCGCTGGCGAACCGCCTGGGCCAGCTTGGCCGCGCCTTGGCAGCCTACGCGGACGCCATGGGCCCGGCCTGGAAACAGACTACCGTGGTGGTCATCAGCGAGTTTGGCCGCACCTTCCGGGAAAATGGCAACAAGGGCACGGACCACGGCCATGGCACGGTTTATTGGGTCATGGGCGGCAATGTGCGCGGCGGCCGCATTGCCGGCAGGCAAGTGGCGGTCAAGCGCGAAACGCTATTCCAGGACCGCGACTATCCCGTGCTGAACGAGTACCGCGCCTTGTTCGCCGGCCTCTTCTCGCGGCTGTATGGCCTGGACAAGGCGCGTCTGGCGCAGGTGTTTCCCGGCATCTCGCCGGTGGACCTGAAGCTGGTCTAGCCCGCATCGCACCCCACTAAAACCAAGGGTATACCCTTAATGTAAACAGGGATTTCCCCGCCCGGCGGGGGCGCGCTGCCCTAGAATTCCGCCCTTGCCCATTCTTTGTTGCCGGGACTTTTCTTTTCGTCCCCGCCCACCTCCCCCATGCCCCTGCACCTCATCGCGCTGGCCGCCGCCGCTTTCGGCATCGGCACCAGCGAGTTCGTCATCATGGGCCTGTTGCCCAACGTCGCCGACGACCTGCGGGTCAGCATCGACGTCGCGGGCCTGCTGATCACCGGTTACGCCATGGGCGTCGTGATCGGCGCGCCCATCATGGCAATCATTACCGCCCGGTTGCCGCGCAAAGCCACTCTCATCGGCCTGGCCAGTACTTTCGTGATCGGCAACCTGCTGTGCGCGCTGGCGCCGAACTATGGGCTGCTGATGGCCGCCCGCGTATTCACGGCGTTCTGCCACGGAGCCTTTTTCGGTCTGGGCGCCGTGGTCGCCGCCGATCTGGTGCCGCGCAACCAGCGCGCCAGCGCCATCGCGCTGATGTTCACCGGGCTGACGCTGGCAAATGTGCTGGGCGTGCCCCTGGGCACCGCACTGGGCCAGGTCGCAGGATGGCGCTCGACGTTCTGGGTGGTCAGCGGAATCGGCCTCGTGGCCGTGGCCGCGCTCGCTGCCTGGCTGCCCTCGCGCATCCCCATGCAGCCCGGAAATATCCTGCGCGAATTCAAGGTGCTGCGGGACGCGCGCGTGGTCTGGCCCCTGGCCGCCAGCGTGCTGGCCTCCGCCGCCTTATTCTGCGTGCTGACCTATATTGCGCCGCTCTTGCGCGAAGTGACCGGCGTGTCCGAGCGCGGCGTCACCGGCGTGCTGCTGCTTTTCGGCGTGGCGCTCACCGTAGGCAGCACCCTGGGCGGCAAGCTGGGCGACCGCAACCTGGAGGTATCGCTGCGCCGAATCTTCATCGGCCTGCTGCTGGTGTTCCTGGCCCTGAGCCAGGCCGTGCACGCACTGGCGCCCATGCTGGTCACGACCTTTATTTGGGGCGTGCTGGGTTTTGCAGTGGTGCCGCTCCTGCAGACCCTGATCGTGGACCAGGCGGCCGACGCGCCCAACCTGGCGTCCACCCTGAACCAGGGCGCGTTCAACCTCGGCAACGCGGGCGGCGCATGGCTGGGCAGCGTGGCGCTGGGCCATGGCCTGCCGCTGACGGACCTGCCCTGGATGTCCGCAGGCATCACCGCCACCGTCCTGCTGTTGACCCTGTGGGGCACGCGCTACTACGGCCGCGGCGAGGGGGCTACACTCGCGGGACAAGCTGGCGCGCTGACGCCCTCGCGTTCCGAGACCTGACCAGGGCCTGTTCACATAGGAAGGAGCCCGCATGAGCACGATCTACGATTTCTCCGCCCGCGCCATCGACGGCACGGAGCAATCCCTGGACACGTACCGCGGCCGCGTGCTGCTGATAGTGAACGTGGCGTCCAAATGCGGATTCACGCCGCAGTACGCGGGCCTGGAAGAGCTATACCGCTCGCTCCATGACGATGGCTTCACCGTGCTGGGCTTTCCCTGCGACCAGTTCGGCCACCAGGAACCCGGCGACGAAGCCGAGATACGCAATTTCTGCAGCACGCAATACGACATCACTTTTCCGCTCTACGCCAAGATCAACGTCAATGGCGATGACGCGCACCCGCTGTATCGCTGGCTCAAAGGCGAAAAGCCCGGTGTCTTCGGCACCGAAGGCATCAAGTGGAATTTCACCAAGTTCCTGGTCGGACGCGACGGCCGCGTCATCAAGCGCTACGCGCCCACCGACACCCCTGCCGGCCTGAAGGACGACATCGAAAAGGCGCTGTCCGCGCCCGTCTGAGCTCCCGCCCACGTACGCCTCAACGCAGCGGCGGCAGCCGGCGGCGCACCGTGTGCGACTTGACGATGGCGGTGTTGGTTTCCGCGAACTCGGTCACGCGCTCCAGGATGCCATCCAGGTGCGAGATCGACCGCAGCACCACGCGGGCGATGAAGCAATCGTCGCCCGTCACCTTGTCGCATTCCACGAACTCCGGAATCTCCTGGATCAGCCCCTCCACGTGACGCAACTGCCCCGGCAAGGGGCGGATGCGCACGATGGCCTCCAACGTGTAGCCCAGCGCCACGGGATCCACGTCGAGGGTATAGGCCCTGATCACGCCAGACTCTTCCAGCCTGCGCAAACGGTCCGCCACGCTGGGCGCCGACATCCCGACCTGGCGCGCCAGGTCAGCGGTGGTGGTGCGCGCATTGGCTGTCAGCGTCTCTACCAGGCGACGATCGATGCCGTCCAGGACCGGGTTTTCACTTTTTAGGTCGTTTTGCATAAATTCCACCTAAACAAAGGTTTCACGATCGATTCACCACATCATGATCATATAACCACCTTGATCCGCCTGGGATAATTTCTCCATCGAACATCAGGGCCAGTGGCCCTTGGAGAACCCTCATGAATCCCTCATCGGAACGCGTAGGCCTGGCCCAGATGGCCACCGCGATGACCTTGTCCGGCACCCTGGGCGTGTTTGTGCTGGAGTCGGGCCAGAGCGCCTGGAACGTGGTTTTCTTCCGTTGCCTCTTCGGCGCGCTGTCCCTGTTCCTGTACTGCTGGGCGCGCGGCCTGCTCAAGCCCGGCCTGTTTACCCCCCGGACGCTGGCCCTAGCCCTGGCCGCCGGAGCCGCGCTGGTGCTGAACTGGGTATTGCTGTTTTCCGCCTATCGGCTGGCCTCCATATCCCTGGCCACCGCGGTCTACAACGTGCAGCCCTTCTTCCTGATCGGCCTGGGCGTGCTGTTTTTGGGCGAACGGCCCACGCGGGGCAAGTTGGCCTGGTCGGTGCTGGCGTTCAGCGGCCTCATGCTGGTGCTGCGCCTGTCGGACGCCGGTGGCGCGGACGGCCGCGCCTACCTGTCGGGGCTGATGCTGGGACTGGGCGCGGCGGCGCTCTATGGCGTCACCGCGATCATCGTCAAGCGGCTCAAGCACATTCCCCCGCAGGTGCTGGCGCTGGTGCAAGTGACGCTGGGGGCCGTCATGCTGCTGCCCATGGCGGATTTCAACGCCCTGCCCGCCGCTCCGCTGCAGTGGGGGTATCTGGTTGCGCTGGGACTGATCCACACCTGCCTGATGTACATCCTGATGTACTCGGCCATCCAGAAGCTGCCGACCACGTCCACTGCCGCCCTGAGCTTCATCTATCCGGCCGTGGCCATCCTGCTGGACTTCGTCGTCTATGGCCATCGCATGGACGCCACGCAGATCGCTGGCGTGGCCATGATCTTCGTGGCGGCTGCAGGCGTCAGCCTGAACTGGACCTGGCGCCTGCCGGGGCGGCCGCGAACGGGCACGGCCTGAACGCCTGCCGGCGAACCCGCGGCCAGCCCGGGTGGGGGCAAACCCGTACCCGCCCCCCGGTTATTGGGGCCGGCGCAAACCAAGCCCCGCTATCATGGCTTTTCCCTGCGCCGGCCGCCGCCGGCGCGATGAACAGGACATCCCATGATCGACCTCTATTACTGGACCACCCCCAACGGCCACAAGATCACGCTGTTCCTCGAAGAAACCGGCCTGCCCTACAAGATCCATCCGGTGAACATCAGCAAGGGCGACCAGTTCAAGCCCGAGTTCCTCGCCATCGCCCCGAACAACCGCATTCCCGCCATCGTCGACCAGGCCCCGGCCGGTGGCGGCGCGCCGATTTCGCTCTTCGAGTCGGGCGCCATCCTCCTGTATCTTGCCGAGAAGACCGGCCGCTTCCTGCCCGCCGACCTGCGCGGCCGCGCGGAGGTCTCGCAATGGCTGTTCTGGCAGATGGGAGGCCTGGGTCCCATGGCTGGCCAGAATCACCATTTCTCCGGATATGCGCAAGAACGCATTCCTTATGCCATCGAGCGCTACGTCAAGGAAACCAACCGCCTGTACGGTGTGCTGAACAAGCGGCTGGCGGACCGCGAATTCGTCGCTGGCGACTATTCCATCGCGGACATGGCCGCCTATCCCTGGATCGTGCCGCACGCCAAACAGGGCCAGGACTTGAACGAATTTCCGCACCTGAAGCGCTGGTTCGACGCCATCGCGGCGCGCCCCGCGACCCAGCGCGCCTATGCCCTGGCCGACACCATCAATACGGCGCCTTCCATCAGCGACGAGGAATCGCGCCGCATCCTGTTCGGTCAGACCGCCCAGAACGTCACCCGCTGAAGGAGCCGCCATGCCCGACCCGCAACTGGTTTTCCGCCGCGCGCGCCTGGGGGACCTGCCGGCCATCGTCGCCCTGCTGGCCGACGATGAACTCGGCGCCACGCGCGAGAATCCCGCCTTGCCGCTGGACCCGCGCTATGCTGCGGCCTTTGCCGCGATCGGCCAGGACTCCAATCAGTTCCTGGCCGTGGTCGAGCAGGACTCGAACCTGGTCGGCTGTTTGCAGTTATCGTTCATACCCGGCCTGTCCCGCTTGGGCCAATGGCGCGGGCAGATCGAGAGCGTGCGCATCGCTTCGTCGTCGCGCGGCGCCGGCCTGGGACGCAAGATGTTCGAATGGGCGATCGAGCAATGCCGTATCCAGGGTTGCGGCCTGGTGCAGTTGACCACGGACCGCGCCCGTCCGGACGCGCGCAGGTTCTATGAAAGCCTGGGCTTTAAGGCCAGCCACGACGGCATGAAGCTCAGCCTGTAGTTTTTGGTACTGATTCAGCAAGGAGCGCCCATGCATGGCGAATATAAAGTCCCCGGCGGTAAATTGGTCGTCGCGGATCTGGAAGTGCGCGATGGCCGGCTGGCCGACGTACGCATCAGCGGCGACTTTTTCCTGGAGCCGCCCGAGGCCCTGGACGCCATCAACCGCGGCCTGAACGGTCTGCCGGCCGACGCCGGCGAACTGGAACTGGCGCTGGCCGTGCAATCCGCCCTGCCCGCGGATGCCGAAATGTTCGGCTTTTCGGCCGAGGCCATCGCCGTCGTACTGCGGAGGGCGCTGGCATGACGCGCACCGACTGGAACGACTACGACTGGCAACTGATCCATGAAGGACCGCAAGAGCCCGCGCTGCACATGGCGCTGGACGCCGTCATCACCGACGAGGTCGGCGCGGGCCAGCGCCCGCCTACCCTGCGCATCTGGGAATGGTCCTCGCCCGCCGTCGTGATCGGCCGCTTCCAATCGCTCAAGAACGAGGTCGATCCCGAAGGCGCGCGCCGCCACGGCATCCAGGTCGTGCGCCGTGTGAGCGGCGGCGGCGCCATGTTCATCGAGCCCGGCAACTCCATCACCTATTCGCTCAGCGCTCCGCAGGCGCTGGTGCATGGCATGAGTTTCCAGGAGTCCTACGCCTTCCTGGACGCCTGGGTGCTCACCGCCCTGCAGGGGCTGGGCATCAAGGCCTGGTACCAGCCGCTCAACGACATTGCCTCGGACATCGGCAAGATCGGCGGCGCGGCGCAAGCGCGCCGCGGTGGCGCCGTGCTGCACCACGTGACGATGTCCTACGACATCGACGCGGATAAAATGGTCGAGGTCCTGCGCATCGGCCGCGAAAAGCTGTCCGACAAAGGCACCACCAGCGCCAAAAAGCGCGTCGACCCCTTGCGCACCCAGACCGGATTGGCGCGGGAAGTCATCATCGACCGCATGGTGGAAACTTTTGCCGGCCTGCATCGTCTCACCCCGGGGCAGGTGGGCAGCGAGACGCTGGCGCGCGCGCAAGCGCAGGCGGCCGAAAAGTTCTCCACGCCCGAGTGGACCGGCGTGGTGCCCTGAGCCGCCCCGCCCCGATTTTCTGGAGGTAGTTTCAATGCGTCGCACATTCACGCCGCAAGGCGCGATAAGCGGTCTCATCCTGGGCGCGGCCGTCCTGGCCCTGGCGGGCTGCGGCAGCACGCCGCCCGCCGACATCACCCTGGCCACGCCGGCGCCGCCCTCCGCGTCCACGCCGGAAAAGGTCGGCGACCTGTCCACCGAGCGCATCAAGTGGGCATCCAGCAAGCCGGGCTGCGAGGGCGACTGCCCCCGCATCGAAATCGATAGCGTCGCGTTCCCCGGCATTCCCAAACTCACCGCTCTGGTGGACCACGTCCTGGCCTACATGACCGGCACCGACGCCAACCGCCGCGGCCCCTACGACACACTGTCCGAGTACACGCAGTACTTCTGGTCAGTGGCGCGCGCCCGCGACGCCACCTATTTCAAGGCAAGCGTGAAAGACACGGTGGGCGACATCGTGGCCGTGGAACTGCATACCGAACAGTTTCTGACAGGTGCGGCGCACGGCATTCCCGCCACCCAGTACCTGAACTGGGAACGCAGCCGCGGCCGTGTGATGAGCCTGGAAGAAGCCTTGATACCGGGCCGCCATCCGCAATATGTCGCAGCGTTGCGGCAGGCGCATGCCAAATGGCTGGCGGGCAATCCCGATGCGCGCCGGGACCCGGCCGCCTACAACAAGATGTGGCCGTTCCAGGAAAGCGACAACTATGCGTTGACGCGGGACGGCGTCGTGGTGAAGTACGACGCCTATTCCATCGCGCCTTACTCGCATGGCGAACCCGAACTGAGCATTCCCTATTCGGAACTGCGGGGGATCCTGAAGCCGGAGCTGCTGCCTGCTTCGTAGGCGGGATGCCTGAACGCCCGCGGCCATCGCGGGCGTTTTGCACGGCACCAAGCCGGGGTTCGGTTGAGCGGACTGAGGATGGAGCTAGGGAGGTGGCCGCTTTTTTCGCGTCTGTGGCCGGGTAAGACGCCCAGTCCGCTCAGTGCAACCGCGGTGGCGGGACGACGCCGGCGCGCCGTCCCTGCACGCCGCGCGTCCTAGAAGCGGTGACGCACGCCCACCATCGCCACGGTGCTCTTCACGCCATCGACGAACGCGAAGTTGGTGGCATACGACCCCAAGGCGTACAGATTGGTGCGCTTGGACAGGTTGTAGGTGTACCCCAGGCTGTAGACGTTCATGGTGGCGTCGTCGCCCGTCAGCTTGTCGCTGTCGGTATCGGCGCGCTGCCACGAAGCCAGGATGTTGCTGGCGCCGCCAATCGGCACGCTCAGGCCCACCAGGTAGGAATTGGCTTTGAAGCCCGACACGGCCACATTGGTGCCGAAGCCTTTGGCCTCGGGGCTGCCGCTGCCGAAAGCATTGACGCCCTGCCCGGTGAACCAGCCGTCGCGCGTCTGGCCATAGGCCAGCGCCAGCTTCAGCACTTCGAAGTCGTACGAACCGCCCACCATCCAAGACTTGGGCGTGGCGTCCGTGTTCAACTGGTTGGCCGGGTTCAGTTGGTCATAGGTCAATGCCACATTCACCGGGCCGTTGACATAGCGCAGGCCGGTCGTGATGGCGCGCGTATTGTCGGCGGTCTTGAAACCGGTTTGCGCGGCCGTCGTGTCGGAAGCATTGAACGAGTAGCCGATGCCGAACTGCAGGCCGCTGAACGACGGCGTCGAGTACTGCACCATGTTGTCGTAGCGGACGGTGTTCGCGGCGCTGAACGCCACGCCGACGTTGGCCTGCCCGTAGCTGCCGCCAAACGGATCGATCGCGGCAAAGTATTTCGATGCGATGTTGGTCTGACGGCCCAGTTCCAGCAGGCCCCAAGACGTGCTCTTCAGGCCGATGGTGGCCTGGCGACCGAACAGGCGGCCGCTCTGGCCCGACGTGCCGTTGGCCGAGTTGAAGCCGCTTTCCAGCGTGAACACGGCGCTCAGGCCGTCGCCCAGGTCTTCGGCGCCGCGCAGGCCCCAGCGCGAGCCGCTGGACACGCCGTTGACCATGCCCACTTTGGACTCGTGGTAGCCATCGCCCTTGATGCGCTGGTAGCCGATGCCCGTGTCGATCAGGCCGTAGAGCGTCACCGAGGTTTCCGCTTGCGCCGTGGCGCCGAACGCGGCCAGCATGGCGGTGACGAACAAAGTCTTTTTCATTGCAAATTCCCATTGATTGAACAGACATGCGCACAGGCTTGCACGCAATGCGAGCGGCGCGCTCGGCGCATGGCAGGAACGGATTCTAGGGACGCAATGTGTCAGTTCTTGTTACGCAAGCCGGGAAAATCCCTAGGCATTTAAATCGGACGCTCGGTGTCGCGCATGGCCGACATCGCCGCGCATATCGGCAGCGGCCGCAACCCACGCAATGGCGGTGTGCTATTCATACGCGAGGCGCCGACTGGCTGACACAGCAATGAAAATCGCCCCTTGCGGGGCGATTTCCGTTTTTGCCGACGTGCCGTTGCCACAAGCAGAGCCTGCTTATGGCAACGGCATGTGGCGGTTCTTGTCTCCCTGCCCTCCTCGGCGCGACGTCCGCGGACGCCCCGCCGTATCGGGTATCAGGGATACAGGCCGCGCACCTGGCGCGCTTGCAGAATGCGCGTGCAAGCAACGATGAACGCCGCCGTGCGCAACGTGACCTTGTGTTCCTTGGCCACTTGCGACACCGCTGCGTACGCTTCGCGCATGATGCGCTCCAGGCGCTGGTTGATCTCGTCCTCGCTCCAGAAGAAGCTGGAGAAATCCTGCACCCATTCGAAGTAGCTGACCGTCACGCCGCCGGCATTGGCCAGCACGTCCGGCACGACGTAGACGCCATGTTCGGCCAGGATGTCGTCGGCTTCCGGCGTGGTCGGGCCGTTGGCGCCTTCCACCACAATCTTCGCGCGCACTTTGGGAGCATTGGCCGCTGTGATCTGGCTTTCCAGGGCGGCGGGGATCAGGAATTCGGTTTCCAGCGTCCAGAACTCGTCCTTGTCCATGGCCTGGCCGCCGGAGAAGCCGCCCACGCCGCCATGCTGCGACACATAGGACAGCAACTTGTGCACGTCCAACCCTTCGGCGTTGTGGACGGTGCCGGTGTGGTCCTGCGCCGCGATGACCTTGGCGCCGGCTTCATGGAACAGGCGGGCGGCGGTGCCGCCCACGTTGCCGAAGCCCTGCACGACCACGCGGGCCTTGGACACGTCGATGTTCAGGTCCCGGGCGGCTTCGCAGCCGACCACAAACACGCCGCGGCCGGTGGCCTCGACGCGGCCCAGGCTGCCGCCCAGCGCGATCGGCTTGCCGGTGACCACGCCGGTGGCGGTCGCGCCTTCGTTCATGGAGTACGTGTCCATCATCCAGGCCATGGTCTGGGCGTTGGTGTTCACGTCGGGAGCCGGGATGTCCTTGGACGGTCCGATGATCACGCCGATTTCCGAGGTGTAGCGGCGCGTCATGCGCTCGAGTTCGGAAGCCGACAGCTTGCGCGGGTCGACCCGCACGCCGCCCTTGGCGCCGCCATAGGGCAGGTTCACGGCGGCATTCTTGATCGACATCCAGGCCGCGAGCGCCATCACTTCGGAAAGCGTGACGTCCTGGTGAAAGCGCACGCCGCCCTTACCGGGGCCGCGCGAGGTGTTGTGCTGGACACGGTAGCCCTCGAAGTGGGCAATGCTGCCGTTATCGAGCTCGATAGGCACGTCGACGATCAGCGAGCGCTTCGGACGCTTCAGGGTTTCAACCCACCGCGCCAGGGAACCGAGATACGGGGTGACCCGATCGACTTGTTGCAGGTAGTTGCCCCAGGGGCCGAGGTCTTCGGCGTTCAGATAAGACGGCAAGGCGTGGGTGGGAGTTTGAGACATGAGCATGCTCTCCTGACTAAGTTGCGCCATTTTATCCACGAAAGTAATAACGTCCCCATTTAAAGTGAAAATATTTTAAATAGGGACATATTACTGTTGTGGCCACCGAACGGGTCACAAACCCGAGCCTGATGCTGCTCTCATCCTAAGCCGCGAAACTGGCAGCGTCCAGCCTGCCAGTCATAAGCGGGAGGCCTTGCAGCCAGTCATGCGGGGGATGAAAAACGGGGCGGTTTCCTGTTATGAAAACCGCCCCGCCGGTCCTGCCATGAGCCGTCTCGCCTCATCCAATGGATGAGGCCGGCCGCGCGCTCAATCCGTCAGCAATTGCCAAGCCAGGCGGGCCGCCGCGCGCGCGCCGTGCCCATCCTGGTCGAAGCGCGGATTGAACTCCGCCATGTCGGCCAGGCGCAGCTTGCCGCTGGCCTTGACCCGCAAGACGATTTCCTCGACCACCGTCAACGGCACCCCGTAAGGAGCCGGCGCCGATACGCCTGGCATGACCGCCGCAGGCAACACGTCCAGATCGATGGTCAGGTACACGTGCCGCGCCCGGGCAAGCAACGCGTCGACATTGGCCAGGCGCGCCGCCAGATGGCGTTCCTGCATGTCACGGTCCTCGACCCAGATGGCCCCGACCTCGGCCGCGCGCGCATACAACGCCGGCGTGTTGGCCAGCCGCGATACGCCCAGGCAGGCGTATTGCAGCGCCCGGCCGCGCTCCTCGCAATAACGCGAGATCTGGTCGAACGGCGTGCCGGAACTCCCGGGGCGTCCGGTGCGCAGGTCAAAGTGCGCATCCAGGTTCAACACCAGCACAGGCTCCGTGTCGCCGCGGGCGTCCAGCCAGCGCGCCAGGCCCTGGAAGCTACCCCAGGCGATTTCGTGACCGCCGCCCAGCACCACCGGACGAGCCCCCTGCTCCATCAATTCCGCCACACGCAGGCCCAACTGCTCCTGGGCGTCTTCCAGCCGATCGCCCTCGCAGGCCACGTCGCCGGCGTCCAGCAGGCGGGTCAGGCCGTGGGCGGGCAAACCGGCAAGGAATTTGCGGATGGCCGGCGGGCCCTCAGCCGCGCCGATGCGACCCTGGTTGCGGGCCACGCCCGCATCGCAAGCAAAGCCCAGCAGCACCGCCTCGCCCTTGCGCGCCTGACCTGCAGCCGCCTCGACAATGTGCGCCAAGCGACGCGTGTCGCCCTGCTCAGCGCTATCGTCGCGGGCCTTCCACAGGCTTTTGTCGAATTGCGGCGCCGTCATGCAGCCCCCTGCCCGGCACTGAGCACCGCCTGCAGGAACTCGCGCGTGCGCGGCTCGCGGGGCTGGGTAAAGATCACGTCGGGCGAACCGGATTCCAGGATCACGCCGCCGTCCATCACCGCCACTACGTCCGCCACATCCCGGGCAAAGCCCATTTCGTGCGTGACCACCATCATCGTCATGCCTTCCTTGGCCAGCAGCTTCATGACCTGCAGCACTTCACCCACCAGTTCCGGATCGAGCGCCGAGGTCGGCTCGTCGAACAGCATGACCTTGGGCTGCATGGCCAGGGCGCGAGCGATGGCCACTCGCTGCTTTTGCCCGCCGGACAGGCTGGCAGGCATCGCCGACATCTTCTGGCCCAGGCCGACCTTGTCCAGCAAGTCCGCCGCCAGCGCGTTGGCCTCTTCGCGGCCCATGCCCCGCAGCTTGCGAGGTCCAACCGTCACGTTGTCCAGCACCGACAGGTGCGGGAACAGATTGAAGCCCTGGAACACCATGCCCACCTGCATGCGCAGTTGGTTGAGCTCCGCTTCAGGCAACAGCGTGCCGTGGTCCAGCAGAGTCTGGCCGCAGATGTCGATGGTGCCGGCCTGCGCGACTTCCAGGCCGTTGCAGCAGCGCAGCAAGGTGCTCTTGCCCGAACCGCTGGGTCCGATCACCACCACCACCTGGGATGGCAGCACGTCGAAGTCGATGCCGCGCAACACGTCGTGGTCGCCGTAGGACTTGCACAGTCCGCGGATGCGGATCATTTCTTGCAGGTCCGCGGCCTGGGTCGTAGCGGAATTCATTGCGGAAGTCATTGCACCATCCCCCCCGCGCGCAGGCGGTGTTCAACCTTGCGCAGCACCAGCATGGTGGCCGTGGTCAGGATCAGATAAATCAGCGCCACCACCAGATAGGTCTCCAGCGAGCGATAGGACACGCTGATGATCTTCTGGCCTTCATGCATCAGGTCGTGGATCGTCAAGAGCGACACCAGGGCCGAGTTCTTGATCAGCGCGATGAATTCGTTGCCCAGCGGCGGGATCATGCGCACGACAGCCTGCGGCAGCACGATGATGCGCATGGCCTGGCCCGAGGACATGCCCAGCGAGCGCGCCGCTTCGGTCTGGCCGCGGTCCACCGACTGGATCGCGCCGCGCACGATTTCGGACACGTAGGCGCCCGAGTACATGCCCAGGCCCAGCACGCCGCAGGCGAACGCCGGCAGGGTGATGCCGAAATGCGGCAGGCCGAAGAACCAGATGAACAGCTGCACCAGCAACGGCGTGCCGCGGAACAGCAGCAGGTAGACGCTGCACAGGTTGTAGATGACGTAGCGCCTGGGGTTCAGGCGCCCCACGCCGACCAGCAGGCCGATGACGCAGGCCAGCAGCAAGGCGCCCGCGGTCACCTCGACGGTGACCACGGCGCCATTGATCAGCGCGCCGAAGTCGGCAAAGACGGGAGAAAAATCCAGGTTCATTTCGCGGGCGCCTCGAACCACTTGTTCACGATGGCCTGGTAGCTGCCGTCGGCCTTCAGCTTTTGCAGCGCGGCGTTCAGGTCACGAGTCAGCTCAGGCTTGCTCTTGGGCACGGCGATGCCGTAATCCTCGGTGGTGATCTGCTCGGCCAGCACGGTCAGGTCCGGCGTGCTCTGGGCGAACAGCTTGGCGGCGGGCTTACCCGTCACGGCCGCTTCCGCGCGTCCGATCTGCACCAGATTGAACATCTCCTGGTTCTTCTCGACTTCCACGCGCTGCACCGACGGATAGTGTTCCTTCAGGTAGTTGACCGACTTCGTGCCCACCTGCACCGACACCTTGCGGCCATCCAGATCCTTCAACGTCTTGACCGGGCCGTCCTTCTTGGTCATGACGACCAGGCCGCCCGCGTAGTACGGATCGGTAAAGTCCACGACCTTGGCCCGTTCCGGCGTGATGTAGATCGCGGACACGGCGATGTCGGCGCGGCCGGCCTGCAGGGCGGGAATCAGGCCCTTGAAATCGATGTCGATCCATTCGACTTTCTTGCCCATGGCGCCGGCCAGGGCTTCCACCAGTTCGATGTCGAACCCGGTGCGCTTGCCGTCCTTGACGAACTCCATCGGCGGGAAGGTCGCGTCGGTGACGGCGCGTATGGTTTCCTGGGCGAACGCCGGACCGGCGCTCCAGGCGAAGCCCAGCGTCAGGGCGGCGGTCAGCAGTGTGCGACGAGTGGTCATGGTAGGTCCTCTATGGAATTGGGATACGGCGGTCGGGTGTCTAGGGGTACGGCGTGGAAAAGAAGAAGGCAGTCTTAATGGGCTTGCAGCTTCGCCGAGATGCGCCGGGCCGCAGCCACGGTCATTTCGGTCAAGGCCTCGGGCCGCTGGGCGGCCCGGGTGGACGGCGCCATCAGCGTGATCGAAGCCACGGCCTGGTTGGCGCGTTGAAAAATGGGCACGCTGACGCCCCAGACTCCGGCGTCGACCTCGCTGTCGGTCACGGCGTAGCCCTGGGCGCGGATGGTTTCAAGCTCGTGTCCGAGACGGGTGGCATCGACGCCAGCCTCGGCCGCCAGGTACGCCAGCGCCGCCTGCAGGCGCGCCAACGGCATAAAGGCCAGGAGCGATTTGGCGGACGCTCCGCGCGCCAGCGGCAGGCCCCGTCCCTTGGTGAAGGAACAGCGCAGCGGATGCTGGCTTTCGATCATGTCCAGGCACACCGCCTGGTCCTTGACCGCCACCAGCAGCCCTATGGTTTCGCCGGAAGCGGCGGCCAGCGCAGCCAGGTCGGGCTGGGCTTCATGGATCAGGAACGACGACTGGTCAAACCCCCAAGCCAGTTGCACGCACAGCGGGCCGGGGCCGTACTCGCCATCGTGCTCGGCGACGAACCCCCAGCGCTTGAGCAGCGCGACCTGGCGGTACAGGGTGCTCTGCGCCAAGCCAGTCTGCTCAGCCAGGGCAGCGATGCTGAGGGGGCCGTCATGCCTGGCCAGGGTAGCCAGCACATACAGCACGCGGTCCGCGCCCGCCCCCACCGATTGATCCGCTTTCAACATTTGGCTCCAAACTAACGGAGCGCAGATTATCAATTTATGGCTTTCTGATCGCTTTTTATTCCCGAATACTGAGAATTACTGGGGAAAACCCCGAAAGGCGGACACAAAAAAGGCGCCCGAAGGCGCCGAAGAATCCGCCGCGCCCCGGCGGAACGCGTCGGATCATTCCATGATTCATCGTAGCGACCGGTGCGGCTCGGTCAGACCTGATGGGCCGTAGAACCCAGGATGCGCTCCGCGCAGCGTGCCCAGTACAGCAGCCGGGCGTCCTCTTTCACGAAGCCGACCATCTGGAAACCCAGCGGCAAGCCATTGGGTCCGCGTGCAACCGGCAGGGTGATGGACGGGTTATGCAGTAGCGACCAAATGCGTATGAAGGCCGAACTCCCCGTGGTGCTGGCCGGCGGCGCCTCTCCCAGCGTGGAAGGCATGGCTACCGTGTCCACGTCGCGCGCCGCGTCGTAGAAGGCCCGGCGGCAGGCGT
This sequence comes from Achromobacter sp. D10, assembly GCF_035282245.1. Lineage (NCBI taxonomy): Bacteria > Pseudomonadati > Pseudomonadota > Betaproteobacteria > Burkholderiales > Alcaligenaceae > Achromobacter > Achromobacter sp. D10. The sequence continues at coordinate 82,150 of NZ_JAYJLE010000004.1, read as the reverse complement.
CGGCGGCATCCAGCGCCGCCGCGTAGTCGGCGGCGGACAGCCCCTCGCCCATGGTCAGGTACTCGATCAGCCCGGGATCGCAGCGCGCCGCGTGGTCACGCTTGATCGCGGCGTACTCGCGCGCGAGGTCGTAGGCCATGATCACGTCCTGCGCCTCTCCCATGGTGTCGAACGCCGCTGGCATTTCCAGCTCCGTGACCTTCACGCCGGCGGCCGACAGCCCGCGCAGGTTGGCCTCGAAGCTATCGCGCATGCAAGGTTCCGTGTCCGCCCAATCCTTCGGACGCCATACGCCCACGCGGAAATCGCTGCGCAGCGCCGAGGCGGGGTCGTAACGCGGGTCCCCGGTAAAGGCGCGCATGAACAAGGCCGCGTCGTCCACCGACCGCGCGATCGGTCCGATCACGTCCAGCACCCGCGAATAGCGCCGGATCGCCACGTAGGGAATGGCGTCCAGTGTGGGCTTGAACCCCACCGCACCGCAGAACGCCGAGGGGCGCAGGATCGAGCCCGCGGTCTGCGTGCCGATGGACAATGGCGTCATGAAGTCGGCCACGGCGGCCGCAGAACCCGCGGAAGACGCGGCCGGCGTGCGGGTCAGGTCGTGCGGGTTGCGTGCCGGTCCCGGCAGCATGATGGCGTGGCGCGACACGGTATTCTTGCCCAGCAGATTAAAGCCCAGGTCGTGCGCCTGAGTCACCACGGGCGCGTCGGCCTGTGGCTGGCGGCCGGGAAAGATTTCCGGGTCGCCCAGCTCTGTAGGCATGGATGCCGTGTCGATGGTGTCCTTGATGCCCAACGGCACGCCATCCAGCGGACGCTGCCGGCCATGGCGGTCCCACTCGCGGGCGCGGGCCAGCGCGCCCTCGGCGTCCACCCGAACCCAGGCCTTGACGCCGCCATTGCGCTCCTCGATGCGGTCCAGGCAGGCGCGTGCCCAGGCCTCGCAGGTCAGTTTGCCCTGCTCCAGGGCAGCCAGCCCCTGGACGGCGGTCAAGGCAGCGATGGCGCTGGGTGCCGGGCGGCTTACGGCGGATGCCGCGGAAGCTATTGTGTCGGAAGTACGCAAGTTGCAGCTCCTGGAAGAACGTTAGGAATTGAGGGGCCCCGGACTCTCAGGCGGCGGAGCCGCCTTGCGGACGATCTGCCGCTGGATGACCGGCCCGGCCGATGTACAGATCGCTCATGTGCTGGTTGGCCAGCAGCGCCTGCCCCGTATCGGTCAGCACGATGCGGCCGGAATCGAGGATGTAGCCGCGGTCGCTGAACGCCAGCGCCTGGCGCGCGCGCTGCTCCACCATCAACACGCCCACGCCAATCTGCGGCAGGCGCCTCACTTCGGCGAACACCTGCTCGGTCAATGCCGGCGACAAGGCGGCCGAAGGCTCGTCCAGCACCATCAGGCGCGGCGAAGACATCAGCGCGCGCGCAAAGGCCAGCTGTTGGCGCTCGCCGCCGGACAGGTTCTCGGCATGCGTCTTGCGCCGGCCGGCCAGCGCGGGAAACAGGTCGAACATGTCGCGGATACGCTTTTCGCGCGCCTGCACGTGCTCGACCACCTGCAGGTTCTCAAGCACGGTCAGCGCGCCGAACACATTGCGCACCTGCGGCACGTACGAAATGCCGATGCGCACGCGCTCCTCTACCGGCAGCGCAAGCAGGTCCCGGCCGTCAAAGGTCATGGTCCCGGCAATGCGCGGCAACAGCCCCATCACCGCCTTGACCAGCGTGGACTTGCCGGCGCCATTGGTGCCAGCGATGGTGACGATCTCGCGCGGCGCCACGGTCATGTCGATGCCGGACACGATATCAACCTCGGCATAGCCGCCGGACAGGCCCTGCATGACGAGCTGGCTCATATCACTCCCCCCATGTACGCTTCGCGCACCTGTTCGTTGGCCAGGACTGCGTCCGGCGTCCCTTCGGCGATGACGCGCCCGCGGTCCATGACGTACATGCGCGGCACGATGCGCGCCAGTTCTTCCAGGTTGTGCTCGATGATGGCGACGGTCAGGCCGCGCTGGTTCAGTTCCACGATGCGCGCAGACAGCTCTTCGATCAGCACCGGGTTGACGCCCGCGAACGGTTCGTCCAACAGGATGCAGCGCGGCTCCAGCATCAGCAGCCGCCCCAGCTCCAGCAGCTTTTTCTGCCCGCCCGACAGCTTGCCGGCCGGCTCGTCCGCCACCCGCGCCAGATTCAGGAAGGCCAACAGCTCATGCACGCGCTCGGCGTTGCGGGCTTCCTCCCGCGCCACTTCGCGGCGCCCGAACACCAGCGCCGCCAGTTTTTCACCACGCTGATCCGGCGCCGCGGCCATCATGTTGTCAAAAACCGTCAGCTGGCTGAACTCGCGCGGCACCTGGAAAGTGCGCGCCAGGCCCCGGCGCACACGCTGGTGCACGGCAATGCCCGTGATGTCTTCGTCCGCGAATCGCACCGAGCCGGCAGTGGGCGGGATATAACCCGTCACCACCGAGAACAGCGTGCTTTTGCCCGCGCCGTTGGTGCCGATCACGCCGACCAGCTCGCCCTTGCGCACCTCCAGCGACACGTCGTCCAGCGCCTTGAAGCCGCCAAAGCTGGCGCTGAGCCCTTTTATGGAAAGCAGCGTCATGCCTTATCTCCTGCGGGTGGTGGTTGCATTGCCGAAAATCCCCTGCGGCCGGTAGAGCACCACGCAGATGAGCGCCAGGCCGATGACGCCGATGCGCACGCTGGCCATCTGCACTTCGGAAATGCCCCCGACGAAATCACGCACGAAGCGCGACCCCTCCAGGAATCCGACCAGCAGCACCGTGCCGGCCACCACGCCGCTCAGCCGCCCCACCCCGCCCAGGATGATGGCGATCCAGATGTAGAACGTGATCAGCGGCACGAACTGTTCGGGACTGATGAAGGTCAGGTAATGCGCCTGGAAAGCGCCCGCCAGGCCGGCCAGCCCCGCGCCCAGCATCAGTGAGCGGGTTTTGAAGCGGGCGGGATCCTTGCCCAGCGCCCGCACCGCCACCTCGTTGTCGCGTACCGCTTCGATCACTCGCCCGAACGGGCTGCGTATGACGACATGGATGAGGAACAAGGCGCCGGCATTGACCGCCAGCAGCAACAGCATGATCCACAGGTCCACCGTCTGCGGCGAGGCCCAGCCGGCGAACAGCCGCGGGATTCCCGGCAGGCCGTGCATCCCCCGCGTCAGCCATTCCTCGGTCTGCAGCATCATGCGGACCGATTCGGAAAAGCCCAGGGTCACGATGGCCAGGTAGTCGCTGCCCAGCCGCAAGGCGATCATGCCCAGCGGCCATGCCGCCAGCGCCGCGAACGCGGCCGCCGCTGCCATCGACAAGGGGATGGGCACCCCCTTGAGCGACAACAGCGCCGAGGTATAGGCGCCGATGGCGAAAAAGCCGACGTGGCCGAAATTGATCAGTCCGGTGAACCCGTAGTGCAGCGACAGCCCGAAGGCCAGCAGCATGTAGATCAGGATCCCGATGGCGATAGCAATCAGATAGGCTTCCATGATTTCACCTCGCCGCCATCGGACGGCCGAAGATACCCTGAGGACGCAGCAGCAGCACGCACAGCAGCACCGCGAAGGCGAACACGATCTTGTAGGCGGGCCCGACCACCAGGCTGGCCACTTCCTGCGCAATGCTGAACACCATAATCCCGACGATGGCGCCCACCGGATTGCCGATGCCGCCCAGGATGACCGCCGCGAACATCGGCATGAGCAGTTCCCAGCCCAGCTCGGGAATCACCACCGCCTTGATGCCCAGCAGCACGCCCCCCAAGCCGCAGTAGGCTCCGGCGATGGTCCAGAGGGTGACCATCACGCGCCGCCCGCGTATGCCGCTGGCCGCGGCGAGTTCGGGGTTGTCAGCCACCGCCCGCATGCGCCGCCCGGTCGGCGTCAGATGCATCAGGCCGAATACCAGCGCCAGCGCCGCCACCGCCGTGCCGACGATGTACAGGTCGGTGGGCAGGATGCGCACGCCGCCGAAATTCCAGGCGCGCGTAAGCGGCAGATCGAAGGTGTACTGGTCCTGCCCGGCAAAGAACGTAATCGTGCTGCGCAGGGCGAACGCCACGCCGATGGACGCGATCAGGCGCGACACGTTCGAGCGAGACTCCAGCGGCCGGAACACCCAGGCATAGAAAAACAGGCTGACCAGGGTGGTCGCGGCGACGGCGGCCAGGCCGCCCGCCAACATCGAACCGCCAGCCAGCGCCTGAGTGAAGACGGCCGCGTAGGCGCCCAACGTCATGTAGTCGCCGCTGGCGGCATTGGGAAAGCGGGCGATGCCGAACACCAGCGTGATCGCCAGTGCCGGCAAGGCCAGCAGCATCCCGATCACAACGCCGTTGATCGCGGCGTTGATGACGGTGATTGCATCCATTCTTGTGTTCCCCTAGTGTTTTTATCGTCAGACCTGGCCGGCGATGACTTCTTTCAGCACCAGCTTGCCGTCGCGGATGTCAAAAACGCCGAAATCCGGCACGGTCTCGCCGTGTTTGCCGAAGTCCAGACGCGAGGACGCGCCGTCATAGTCCACCGGCTTGCCGGCGCGCAGCAGCGCCTGGCCCTGCGCGAAGCCGCTGACCTTTTCCCCGCCGCCCTGCGCGGTCACGGCGCGGATCTTGCCGTTGATGGCGGCCACGTCCGCGGTCGGCCCCGCCGCCTCGATGGCAAGCGCCAGCGTGATCACCATGTCGTAGGACTGCGAAGCAAAGATGTCCGGTTCGCGCTTCATGCGCTTGCGGAATTCGGCCGCGAAATGCTTGTAGGCCTGATGCTCGTGCGCGGCGACGTTGGAAATCGAGATGATGCCCTCGGTGGCCTCCTTGCCCAGCGCCTTCACCAGGTCCTCGTTGGCAGTCCAGCCGGGCATGATGAACTTGCAGTCCTGGCCTGTCTGGAACCACTCTTTAAGGATGATGGTGGCGTCGGGCCGATATGCGCTCAGCGAGATCACGTCGGGTTTGGAGGCCAGCACCTTGGTCAGTTCGGTGCGGTAGGTGGTCTGGTTGGGTTCGTAGATGGTGAACGCGCTGACCTGCCCGCCCTTCTCCTGCCAGGCATCCCGGAAGTAGTTGGCCTGGCCGACGAAGGTCGAGTTATTGAAGGCCATGACCGCCGGCCGCTTGAAGCCGCGCTGGCGCGCCACTTCGGCAAAGGCGCGGCCGAACACGGCATTGGACGCCTGGTACATCCAGGCCAGGCCGAGCTTGTTCTCGGTCAGCATTTCCGGCGCGCCGCAGGTGTTCATGGTGATGAGGCCCGCGGCGTTGGTGATGGGCATGGCGGCCAGGCCGACTGACGATGGCCAGATTCCGACCACCGCCTCGACCTTATTGATTTCGATCAGCTTCTTGACCGCTAGCACGGCGGCGTCGGGCTTGGTCTGGTCATCTTCGGCGTATAGCTGGATCTTCCGGCCGGCCGCGCCGCCGGCGGCATTGACCTCGTCGATGGCGATCTTGATGGCTTCCAGCATGGCCGGCCCATATGGGCCGCCGACGCCGGTGATAGAGTTGAGCGCTCCCAGGCGGAACGGCTGGGCCGACTGCGCCCGGACCAGGGAGGGAACGGCGCCGCAGGCGGCCAGCGCGGCGCTGGCCGCGATGAAGCCGCGGCGGGAGAGATGGATGGGCTGTGTCATGAAGGTTCCTTGCGGCGTGAACATCTTTGTTCAACTTCGAATAGCCGCCGGCGTGCGCGACGCCGGCGTCCCCTTGGAGCTTGGATACGACTTCGGTACTGCCTGCTGCGATTTGCCTGCTACGCGATCACTCCTCGGGCGCGCATGCCTGCAATTCTGTCCTCCGGCACGCCGAAACGCCGCAACACCTCGTCAGTGTGCTGGCCCATCAGCGGCGCCGCCGAGCGCAAGGATCCCGGCGTCCGTGAAAACTTGGTCGGGATGCCGATGGTCTTCATCCTGCCCAGCGCCGGGTGCTCCAGTTCCTGCACCATGCCGCGCGCCAGGTAGTGCGGATCCTGCATCGCCTGGCCGAAATCGTTGATCGGGCCGCAGGGCACCGACGCCCGTTCGCAGCGTTCGATCCATTCGGCCGCGTCGGCGCGCGCGAACTCCGCCTCCAGCAACGGTTCCAGCTCGGCGATGTTGGCCAGCCGATCCGAGTTGGTAATAAAGCGCGGATCGGTGATCAGCTCGGGACGTTCCAGCACGTCTGCGCACAAACGTTCCCAGGTGCGCTGATTGGCCGCGCCTATCATGATGTAGCCTTGGCGCGTGCCGAAAGCCTGGTATGGCGCCGATACGCGATGGCGGCTGCCAGTGCCCTGCGGCACGGTGCCGTCGGCGAAGTACGCCGCCGCTTCCCACACGAACCAGGGCAGCCCGCATTCGGCCAAGGCGATGTCGATGTGCTGGCCTTCGCCCGTCTTCATCTGGTGGATGCAGGCGGCCAGGATCGCGTAGACCGCCGTCAACCCCGCGCCCACGTCATAGATGGCAATGCCCGACTTCAGCGGCCGGCCGCCGGGCTCGCCGGTCATGCTCATGATGCCGCTCATGCCCTGCGCCACCAGGTCGAAGCCTCCCTTGCCCGCATAGGGACCGGAGTGGCCGTAGCCCGAAATCGAGCAATACACCAGGCGCGGGTTGATCCGCGAGAGCGTTTCGTAGTCCACGCCAAGCGACTTGGTCACGCCGACGCGGTAGTTCTCCACTACGACGTCCGCCCAGCGGGCCAGGTCGTACAACACCTCGCGGGCTTCGGGGTCCTTCAGGTTCAGCGCAACGCCCTGCTTGTTGCGATTGATCTGCGCAAAACAGGTGGATTCGCCATTGACGTACGGCCCCATTTCGCGGGAATCGTCGCCAGCGCCGGTCTTCTCGACCTTGATGACCTCGGCGCCCAGGTCGGCCAGCACCATGGTGCAGTATGGCCCGGCCATGATCTGCGACAGGTCCAGGATCTTGATGCCGGCAAGGGGGGGTGCAGCTTGCGTCATATGCAGTCCGTCTCGGGTCGGGGCCGCTTCAGCGGCCGATGAATTCGGGGATGCGCTTGGCGGCGAAGGCCTCGCGGCCGCGCCGGTAGTCCTCGGTGCCGAAGCAGGCGTAGGCTTCGCCACGCTCTTGCGGGCTCAGCGCGCGCCCTTCGCGCAGCTGGCTCACGAAGCGTTTGTGCCAACGGTTCACCAGCGGCGCCGACGAGGCGATACGGCGGGCGGTGGCATAGGCTTGCTCGGCCACGCGCTCATCGTCCACGACGCGGCTCAACAGCCCCTTGGACATGGCCTCGTCGGCGCCAAAGATATTCCCTTCCAGCAGGATCTCCAGCACACGCGCGGCGCCGACCACGCTGATCAGGTCGGCCAGTTCCTGGTGGTCCACGGTCAATCCGATCCGGTTCACCGGAATGCCGTAGCGGCTGTTGCGTCCGCCGATGCGGATATCGCACAGGGCGGCCAGCTCCAGCCCGCCCCCGACGCACACGCCTTCGATGCAGGCAACCGTGGGATGGCGCAAATGCTTGAGCGTGTCGGTCATGGACAAGGTGAAGAGCGCATACTCGGCCGCCTGCGCCGCTCCGTCCCGGTCTTCCTCGAAGCCACCGATGTCGCTGCCGGCGCAGAAAGCGCCGCCGGCGCCGCGCAGCACCACGCAACGCACCGCGTCGTCGGCGTCCAGCTCCCGCATGACGCGCCCGAATTCCCGGTACATGTCCAGCGTGAACGCATTGCGCTTTTCCGGGCGGTTCATCAGCACGGTGGCCACGCCGTCCGCATCGCGGCTCAGGTCTATGCTCATGCCGCCTCCTCCAGGCGCAAGTCCGTGCCTTGCAGCACGACCTTGCCGTCCAGTTCGAGTGTGGCCTCGGTCACGATGGTGTCGTAATGCGCCGCTGCCTTGACGGTGCCGCCGATATAGGCGCTGGTGCCCAGCGCCAGCTGGATGGATCCGTAGACGGATTCATCCGACAGCATGGTGCCGTCCAGCTGGCAGCGCGGGTTCATGCCCACGCCCAGTTCGCCCAGGTTGTAGACCTGGGGGTCGTTGAAGCTGGCCAACAGGTCGCGGAACTGGCGCGCCACGGCTCCGCCCTCGATGGCCACCGCCATGCCCTTCTCCATATGGATGCGCACAGGCTCGTCGCGGATCAACGATACGCCCGGTATGCTGGCGTTGACCACGATCACGCCTTCCGCCGTGCCCTCCACTGGCGCCAGGCTGGACTCCAGGCAGTAGCCCGCCGAAATGTCCGTGGTGTTGGCGAAGCCGTGCAGGGCCCGCCCCCGGCGGCCGGCGATGCTCATGGTCACGTCCGTGCCGAGCTCGCTGGTGACGCGGGCCGTATCGGCGCGGGTCAGTGCGTCGGCCAGGCCCTGGATCTGCGGACGCAGCGCGTCGAAGTCGGCCTCCCAGCCTTCCGCCAGAAAGAAGTCGGGCAAATGCGATTCCGGCAGCACGATCACGCCAACCCCGGCACGCGTGGCCTGCTGCCGCGCATCGGTATGCGCGGCGTTGGCGCGCGTCAGAGCGATGACCAGATCGGCTGCCTGCATGGCTTGGGCCACCACGGGCGACAGTTGCCGGCCGTGGCGCGCCGACCCGGCAATCTGCAACAGGTGCAGGCCGGCGCCCGCCTCGTCCACCGCGATGGCCAGGGGCTCGACGTTGTGGTGGGTATGCAGGTCATACAGCACCAGCACTTCCATCCCGGGCCGGGCCGCGCCCAACTGGCTGACCACCTTGCGCGCATTCTTCAGTTTCAACAGCGTGTGCATGGTGCGCTCCTCAGGCTGCTTGCGTGGCGCGGGCGTCGGCGACGCGCTGGGCATCCGCCACCGCGCGTTCGAGGATGTCCAGGCCACGTGCCAGCTCCCCGTCCGTAATGGAAAGCGGCGCCAGGAAACGGATCACATTGCCGTAAAAGCCCGCCTTCACCAGTACCAGTCCGCCCTGATAGGCGACCTGCACGATATGCGCCGCCAGATCGCCCGCGGGACTGGCGTCGCCATTGCCGCGGACCACCTCGAACGCCACCATGGCGCCCAGGCCGCGCACATCGCCGACGATGCCGAACCGGCCGGCCCAATCATCAAAGCGCGCGCGCACCCGTCCGCCCACGTCTCGGGCCCGCGCCGCGTAGTCCTCGCGCCGCATGACCCCGATGGTGGCAAGCGCGGCGGCACAAGCCAGCGGATTGCCGCCATAGGTTCCGCCCAGGCCACCCACGGCAGGCGCGTCCATCAGATCGGCCCTCCCCACCAGCGCTGCTATCGGCAGGCCGCCGCCCAGCGACTTGGCCAGGGTGTACAGGTCCGCCTCGATACCGGCGTGCTGCGTGGCGAACCATTGCCCGGTGCGGCAAAAGCCCGACTGGATCTCGTCGGCGATCAGCACGATGCCGTGGCGGGTGCAGTAGGCCCGCAGCGCCCGCAGGAAGGCGGGCGGCGCGTCATGGAAACCGCCCTCGCCCTGCACCGGCTCGATGATCGCCGCGGCCACCTGTTCCGGGGTGATCTCGGTTTCAACCAGGCGGCGGAATTCATTGAAGGCGGCTTCGACGCAATCGGCTTCGCTGAGCCCCGACCGGTAACGCACGGGAAACGGCGCGCGGTAGACCTCGGACGCGAAAGGCCCGAAGCCGGTCTTGTACGCGGGCGCCTTGGCCGTCAGGGACAGCGCCATGTAAGTGCGGCCGTGAAAGGCGTTTTCGAACGCCACCACCGCCTGCCTGCCGGTCGCGCGGCGCGCCACCTTGATCGCGTTTTCCACGGCTTCGGCTCCCGTGGTCTGCAGCATGGCTTTCTTCGGCCAGGACCCAGGCACGAGCTCAACCAGCGCCTCGGCCAATTCGATGTATTCGGGATACATGACGATGTTGAAGCAGGTGTGCAGGTAGCGCGCCGCCTGCGCCTGAACCGCCGCCACCACCTCGGGGTGCGCATGGCCCACGTTCAGGGTGCCGATGCCGCCGGCGAAATCGACATAGTCATGCCCGTCCAGATCGGTCAGCGTGGCGCCGCGGGCATTGGCCGCGAACACCGGAGGCCCGTTGGCCACGCCCAGGGCGACGGCGACGTTGCGCCGGGCGAGGTATGCCTGGCACTGCGGACCGGGAAGTTGAGGGGACTGCTCGGCGTCTTTCATTGCCCTGGGCTCCTTGGATGAGTGGGGTACGGCGACGAAGTGAAGTCACTATATTCTTGTGCGTTTTATTGTGTCAATGCTAATTTACAAACTCGCATTCTAGATTGTGCACAATCTTGCGTTCAAAAAAATGATATGCTTTCCGCCACTCAACCCAGGTGCCTACATGCCCAATAAACGCGCGACTGCCTCTGCTGACGCCGCCGCCCGCGAAACACGCAAAGCGGCTTCCACCCACGAAGTCATACTGGATATGCGGGAACGCATTGCATCGCAGGCCTTGCTGCCTGGCACCCGCGTGCCGGAAGAAGACCTGGCCCAGGCCTACGACATCCCGCGCGCCAAGGCGCGTGAAGTGCTGGCAACGCTGGAAGACCGCGCACTGGTCGAACGCGTACCCAACAAGGGTGCCGTGGTGGCCCTGGTCGACATGGAAACGACGTACCGCCTGTATCAGGTGCGCGAAGCGCTCGACGGTCTGGCGGTGCGGCTGGCCATGGCCAATGCCACGCCCGCCGATTGGGAAGCCATGCAGGCCCTGCTGGGCGAACCTTTCGAGCAAAGCCTGAAGAGCGGCGACATCGAAGCCCACGTCGCCACGATCGAGCAGTTCCGCAACCACATCAAGGAACTGGCACGCAATCCCGTCTTGAGCGACATGATCGAACGCATCTACGACCGCACCCGCGTGTCGATGCGCCGGGTAGCCCTGCTGCCCGGCCGCTCAGAAATGGGAATCAAGCAATACCGCGCCCTGCTGGACGCAATGGTCCGCGGCGACGCCGACGAGGCTGAACGCTGCGTGCGCGAACTGAATGGCAGCGCCCGCGACTACATCGAGCGCTACAAGAACTATGTAATCTGATCCGGCCGGCCCCTTGCGGGCCGGCCGCCGGCACGCCCGCGCCTCAGGGCGCCGCAGGTTCGTCGTAATTGTTGAGCTTCACGCCGGATACGCCCTGGACGCTGGAAGACGCCGCCGGGGCCTTTTGCTCCCCGGCCGGAGCCGGCGTTGGCGCCGACGCGCTCTGTGGCGCAGCGGCCGCCCCGCCGCCCGCTTCCGCCCCCACCACTGCTCCAGCCTCGGCGCCTTCCTCGGCGGGCCGCGTGGCCCGCAGCCTGCGACGGGACTCTTCCTGCTGCGCGATCAGCTTGTCCAATTCGCCGGCCAGCGCCGTGGATTTGCCCGTGCGGGCCCAATCGGCCGCGGTCTGGCCCTTGGTATCACGGGTGCCCACGTCCGCCCCCGCCTTCAGCAGCAGATCGACCATGGGTTTACGGCCCGACAGCGCCGCCATCATCAAGGGCGTTTCACCATTGGGAGCCGGCGCATTGGCCATGGCCTGGTGCGCCAACAGCAAACGCGCCATCTCCAGTTGCCCCTTCGACGCCGCGTAGTGCAGCGGCGTCCAGCCCAGGCGGTTGACCTGGGCGCCACGCGCGATTAGTTTCTTGGCCCGCTCGGTCTGGCCGGCAATGGCCAAGTACATCAAAGGCGTCTCGCCCGCGGGATTCTCGGCATTCACATCGGTGCGTTTATCCGCGGCGATCACATCGAACACCTTCCAGGCGCCGTCCACCACCGCGCGCATCAACGCCGGCTGGCCATTCTTGTAGCGCACGTTCGGGTCCTCGCCGCGCGCCAGCAGCGCCTTGATGTCGTCCGGGTAATCATTGGCGACATAGACCCACCAGTCGGCGGGATTAGCGGCTTGCGCGACGGCCGGGCTGGCGAGCCCTACCGCCAGCGCCAGCAGCGCCCCACGGCAGCACGACAAGACGAACTTCTGAGCGGAGGCGTTGCGGGAAGCCATGGCGATCCTATAAATTACTTTAAATAAATCAGCTTAAATTACTTCTTTATCTTATTGAAAAGATTAAAGAAATTTTCCGTAGAAGCTCGTGCCACATCTGCCACGGGTATGCCGCGGAGATCCGCGATCTTCTCGGCGACGTGGATCACCTTGGAAGGATCGTTCAGCTTGCCCCGGTACGGCACAGGCGCCAAATAGGGGGAATCGGTCTCGATCAGCAGCCGGTCCAGCGGCACTTTGGCGGCAACTTCGTGCACGATCTGCGCGTTCTTGAAGGTCACGATGCCGGACAGGGAAATATAGAAATTCTGATCCAGCGCAGCCTGGGCGACTTCCCAGGTTTCGGTGAAACAGTGCATGACGCCGCCGACCTCGGCGGCACGTTCTTCGCGCAGCATGCGCACGGTGTCCTCGGCGGACGAGCGCGTGTGCACGATCAGGGGCAGGCCCGTGTCGCGCGCCGCGCGAATATGGCTGCGAAAGCGCTCGCGCTGCCAATCCAGCGGCTCGGACAGGCGGTAATAGTCCAAGCCGGTCTCGCCTATGGCCACCACCTTCGGATGTTCCGACAGCCTCGCCAGCTCTTCAGGGCTGGGGTCCGGGGTGTCTTCATAATCGGGATGCACGCCCACGGAGGCCCACAGGTTGGCATGCGGTTCGACCAGCGACATGAGGCCAGGCCATTCCGGCATGTTGACGCTGACGACCAGCGCGTGGGTCACCTGGTTGGCGGCCATCCGGTCGAGAATGGCCGGCAGGTCGGCAGCCAGCTCCGGAAAGTTCAAATGGCAGTGGGAATCGACGTACATGATGAGTCTGGATACAAATGCCGCGGCGCCGCGCCCATGGCCGGGTCAGCGCCGCAGGATCTAAGGCTTACGCCAGGCAGGATAGCACCACGCGCTGTAAGGTCGCGTGGGCGAAAAGTTTGGCGTTCAGGGGATGGGTGGCAAGCGCGCGCTGCCGCGTGAGCCAGCGCGCGGCCTCGGCCACCTTGGCCGGGTTCATGCGCGCGGCGACCTGAGCGACGGCGCTGGCCAGGGCCGGAAAATAACGTGCGGGCGCCCCCGCACCGGCCAGCATCAGGTCCGTGTACAAACGCTGCAAGGTATCGATCCACTCACTGGCCGCCACTTTTTCCAAGGCCTCGGCCAATGTCCCCACGTCGGGCGTCTGGCCCTTGGACAGCGGCCCGACCAATTGCGTCAGCCAAGGGGGGCAAGCGGCCTCGCTCGATTGCGCCAGCCTCAGCGCCGCCAGGGGCGCGCCGCCCGCCGCGGCCAACCATTCGCGGGCCGGCTCCACATTCTGGTCGCGCAGCCATTGCAGCGCGGTGTCCGGATCGGGCGCAGGCAGCGGCAAGCGGCGGCAGCGCGACACCAGAGTGGGCAAAAGACGGTCCGGCGCATCCGCGACCAGCAGGAACACCGTGTGCGGCGGCGGCTCTTCCAGCACCTTGAGCAAGGCGTTGGACGACACCACGTTCAGCGCATGGGCCGGGTACAGCAGCGCCACGCGCCAGCCGCCGCGATGCGTGGCGGTGTTGAACCAGGATTCCAGCGAGCGGATCTGGTCGATGCGTATTTCCTTGGACGGCGCGCGCTTGGCCGTTCCCGTGGCGGGCTCGGCGTCCTCCGCCGGCTCGGCGGCATCAGCGCCCTCCTCCACGGCCACGGCCTCGGGCCGGATGCGGCGCAGATCGGGATGGTTGCCGCTGGCAAACCAAGCACAGGCGGCGCAATGGCCGCAGGCCAGCCCGTTGGCGGGGGTTTCGCAAAGCAGGCTGGCCGCTGCTGCGACGGCAAAGTCCAGTTTGCCGATGCCAGCCAATCCGTGGATCAGCCAGGCGTGCGCGAAACGCTCGCGGTTGCCCAGCCAGTTCCGTGCCGTCTCGGCCTGCCAGGGCAGGAACTGGGGCGCTTGGGAGGGCTGCTCGTCCTCGTCTTTGGCAGCGCGGGTCGCGTTCATGCCGACTGCCCCAGGAGTTCGCGTAACCCTGCCTCGAGCCCAGCCCGGACCTGGGCGATGGACTGAGTCGAATCGACGATGCGGATGCGCGACGGATCAGCCGCGGCACGCGCATGGTAGGCCTCGCGGGTACGCTCGAAGAAGGCCGCGCCCTCGCGCTCGAAGCGGTCGGGTTCGCGCGCGTCGGCCAGCCGGGCGCGCGCCACCTCCAGCGGCACATCGAAAAGCCAGGTGCGGTCGGGCTGGCCCGCCTGCATCCAGCTTTCCAGCGTGGCCACGCGCGCCGCGCCCAGGCCGCGGCCACCGCCCTGGTAGGCATAGGTGGCATCGGTGTAACGGTCGCAGACCACCCAGGCGCCCCGCGCCAATGCCGGCTCAATGACCTGATGCAGATGTTCGCAGCGTGCCGCAAACATCAAGAGGGTCTCGGTATCCAGCCCCATGGCGTCGGTCAGCAGCAAGGCGCGAAGCTTCTCGCCCAGCGGCGTGCCGCCGGGTTCACGGGTGGATACTACGTCCAGGCCCTGCGCGCGCAGGAAGTCGGCGATCCAGACGGTATGCGTGCTCTTGCCCGCGCCGTCCACGCCCTCCAGCGTGATAAAGCGTCCGCGCGTGGTCATTGGTCTTGTCCTTGTACTTGTGCCTGGTCCGGCTCGGGCGCTGCGTCCCCCCCGGCGGCAGGCGCCGGCGTGGGCGCGGCAACGCCATTGGTCGGGCTGCTGGCGGCCGCGCCGCGGCTGGACGCCGGGCTTGGCGCCGCATTTTGGCCCTGGCCCAGGATATAGCGGGAAACGTTGCGGTTGTGCTCGGACAGGTTGACCGAGAACTCGCTGGTGCCGTTGCCGCGGGAAACAAAAAAGAGGAACTTGTGTTGTTCTGGCTGGACCGCCGCCAGCAACGCCGCGCGGCCGGGCGCGGCGATCGGCGTGGGCGGCAGGCCCGGACGCGTGTAGGTATTCCAGGGCGTATCCGTTTGCAGGTCGCGCTTGCGGATCCGCCCCTGGTAGGCGTCGCCCATGCCGTAGATCACCGTCGGGTCGGTCTGCAGCAGCATGCCGATCTTGAGCCGGTTGGTAAACACGCCCGCGACGCGGCGGCGGTCCGGCCCGTGGCCGGTTTCCTTTTCGATGATGGACGCCAGCACCAGGGCTTCGTAGGGCGTGGTCACGGGCAGATCCGGCTGACGCTTGGCCCAGGTGTCCTGCAGGATGCGCTGGCCTTCCTGATAGGCGCGGCGCAGCAGGTCGTAGTCGGTGCTGCCCGGCGTGAAAATGTAGGTATCCGGGAAGAATAGGCCTTCCGGCTGCTTGATATCCGACCCCAGGCGTTCCATCAATTCTTCGTCGCTGGTCTCGCCCAGCGTCTGCTTGACGTCCGGATTGGCGCGCAGCGCCTGGCGGATCTGGCGGTAGGTCCAGCCTTCCAGGAAAGTGATCTGCCGCTGCGTCATGTCGCCGCGCGCCAGACGTTCGAGCAGACGCCACGGCGTATCGCCGTTGATCGCCTGGTAGCCGCCCGCCTTCATCTGCTTGTCGAGTTCGGACAGGCGCGCCATCCAGACGAAACCGGGCTCCCAAACCGGCACGCCGGCCTCATTCAGCACCCGCGCGACCGTGCGCGGGCTGCTGCCCGGATCCACCACGAAATCGATCCTGTCGGCCTTCAGCTGCATGGGCTTGTGCATCCAATACCAAGCGCCTCCCACGGCAGCGGCGGCGGCCAGCGCAATCAGCAGGAAAAACCACAGGACGTAAAAAAAGAGTCGCTTCTTCATAAGTGTCGGAAGTTTAATTGATCGCGCGGACCTGTCGCGTCAAAAGAGGGGCGGAGCGCGCTGCGCATCCATGCGCGCGGCGGGGGCATGGCCCAACCCGGAGGGGAACACGGCTATCATCAGCACTTTGATGACGCGATAACTCCGCCTCCATGCACGCTTTCCATTCTTCGATTCCCGCCCGCGCAGAAGGTTGCGCACAAATTGCGCCGCTGGACGATTTCCTGGTTTTCGCCGCGTCTGGCGCGGACGCCCTCGCCTTTCTGCACGGCCAGCTCACGCAGGACGTCACCGGCCTGCCCCAGGACGCCGCCCGCCTGGCCGGCTACTGCACGGCCAAGGGTCGCCTGCTGGCAACCCTGGTGATGTGGCGCGGCGCCGCGAACGGCTCGGACGACGCGCCCCAACTCTACGGCATGGTGCGCCAGGACCTGGCGCAGGCACTGCTCAAGCGCCTGTCGATGTTCGTGCTGCGCGCCAAGGCCAAGCTTGCCGCCACGCCGCTGCACGTGGCCGGCGTATCGGCGTCGGCCTCCGAAGCCGCTACGTTGGAAGCCGCAGCCGGCCCCCTGCCACGCGCCGCCTGGCAACGCGCCGATCTGCCATCCGGCACCTGGATCGCCGCGCCGTCGGCCGACGCCCGCCTGCGCTGGTGGTGGATCGCATCGGACGAACAGCTGGACCAGGCGGCCGCGCTGGCCGGCGCGCTGGGACTGGCGCCCGCCGCGCAATGGCATGCCGCAGACCTGGCCGCGGGCATACCGTGGATCACGGCGGCGACGCAAGACGTATTCATCCCGCAAACGGTGAACCTGGACCTGATCCAGGGCGTCAGCTTCACCAAGGGCTGTTATCCGGGCCAGGAAGTCGTGGCGCGCAGCCACTACCGGGGCACCGTCAAGCGGCGCATGGCCTTCGGCACCATTACCGACGCCGCCATCCAGGCTCCGGCACTGGCCGGGGTGGACGTCTACGACGCCACCCAGCCTGGTGAGCCCACCGGCCGCGTGGTGGACGCCGCAGGTGAACAAGGCGTGGTATCGGTCCTGTTCGAAACCACGCTCGCGGCCCTGCCTGAAGGCGACCTGCGCCTGGGCGCCGCGGACGGCCCGCGCATTTCGGCGGCCCCGCTGCCCTATTCCATTACGCCGTAAACCCGCGGCCCGCCATCGCGCGCGGGCCCGCTCCCAAGCCCGCGCAGCCAGCCCTGTCCGAAGCGGGCGTGGCGCTATACCGCCACGCCGAACAGCGCGCCCACGCCCGCCGTGACCGCCATCGCCAGGCCACCGAGGATCGTCACGCGCAGCGCGGCCGGTCCCTTGGGCGCGCCGCCCGCTCCCGCGGCCAGGGCGCCCAGGGCGGCCAGGCAGGCTACCGAAGCTCCAATGACCCAGACGATCAATTGCGGCAAGGGTGCCGCCGCCGCCACGGCCAGCGGCAGTGCCGCGCCGCCGGCGAACGAAGCGGCGGACGCCACGGCTGCCTGCACCGGACGGGCGCGGTTATGGATGGATATGCCCAGTTCGTCGCGCGCGTGCGCATCCAATGCGTTGTGGCTGGTCAACTGGCGCGCCACCTGCGTCGCCAGGTCGCGCGTGAGGCCGCGCTCCACGTAGATATCGATAAGTTCGGCCAGTTCTTCGCCGGAATTGCGCTTGAGGGAGCGCTGCTCCATGCGCAGGTCCGCGGCCTCGGTGTCGGCCTGCGACCGCACCGACACATACTCGCCCGCCGCCATCGAAAGCGCCCCAGCCACCAATCCGGCCATGCCGGAGGTCAGGATGGCCCCATGCGTGGCCTGTGCCGCCGCCACGCCGGTAATCAGGCTGGCCGTGGACACGATGCCATCGTTTGCGCCCAGCACGGCGGCTCGCAGCCAATTGCTGCGGAAAATCCGATGATGTTCTTTTGAAGGCATTGCCAGATACCCGTGCACCACGCGATAAGCGCGCAGCGGATCCACCCATCAGGCCGACACCGCCGCGCGCAGGATTCAACGCGGCGTCACGCGCACCGCGGTAAGCAAGCCTATCACGCAAAGCGTGGCCTGCTCACCATCGTAGGCATGCACCTCCACCTGGCAGACCGACAGGCGTTTGCCAGGCTTGACCACGCGGCCGCTGGCGACAAAGCGGCTACCCTTGGCGGGCGCCAGGAAGTTCATTTTGAACTCGGAAGTCAGCACGTCCTCGCCCGGGGCGAACAAGGTATAGGCTGCATAGCCTCCGGCGCTGTCGGCAATGGTGGTGGAAATGCCCGCGTGCAGAAAACCGTTCTGCTGGCAGAGGTCGGCGCGGTAGGGCAGCACGATGTCCACCCTTCCCGGCTCCACGACGTCCAACCCCGCGCCCAGCAAAGTCATGATGCTTTGCTGGGCGAAACTCGCCTGGACCCGCGCGGCCGGGTCCGGCGATGCTTGCGATTGCGCCATGTCAGTCCTGCTCGCGCTTGACCAGGTTGACGATGCTGGAGAAGTCCAGCTTGCCCGACCCGCCGGCGCTATGCAGCGAATACAGGTTGCGCGCCAGCTCGCCCAGCGGAATGGATGCCCGCGCCGACAAGGCGGCCTCGGCTGCCAGCCCCAGGTCCTTCAGCATCAGGTCCACGCCAAACCCGCCCGCGTAACCCTTGGAGGCAGGAGCGTGCTCCATCACGCCGGGCCAAGGGTTGTAGAGTTCCGTCGCCCAGTTGCGGCCGGAACTCTTGGCGATGATGTCCGACAGGACTTTCGGGTCCAGCCCGTTGGCCACGCCCAGCGCCAGGGCCTCGGAAGTGCCCGCCATCAGGATGCCCAACAGCATGTTGTTGCAGATCTTGGCCACCTGGCCGGCGCCTGCCGGACCGGCGTGGAAGATGTTCTTGCCCATCTTTTCCAGGACGGGACGGGCGCGCT
This sequence comes from Achromobacter sp. D10, assembly GCF_035282245.1. Classification (NCBI taxonomy): domain Bacteria; kingdom Pseudomonadati; phylum Pseudomonadota; class Betaproteobacteria; order Burkholderiales; family Alcaligenaceae; genus Achromobacter; species Achromobacter sp. D10. The sequence continues at coordinate 63,574 of NZ_JAYJLE010000004.1, read as the reverse complement.
CCAGCGCCGCGCCCTGGCCGCCGACGATGAAGGTCAGCGTGCCCGCCGCCGCGCCGCCGGTGCCGCCGGAAACCGGGGCGTCGATCATGGCAATGCCGCGCACCTCGGCGGCCTGGGCCACCTTGCGCGCCGAATCCGGCGCGATGGTGCTGCACTCGATGACCAGCGCGCTCGAGGGAATCTTGCCCAGCAGGTCCTCGCCCAGGTACAGCCCTTCGACGTGCTTGCTGGCCGGCAGCATCGAAATGACCACTTCCGCGCCCTTGACGGCGTCCGATGCGGAAGCGGCCGCCTTGGCGCCGGCGTCCGTCAGGCTCTTCACCGCCGCCGGCACCAGGTCAAAGACCGTCAGACTATGGCCGGCCTTGACCAGGTTCAATGCCATGGGCGCGCCCATATTGCCCAAACCGATAAACGCGATACTGCTCATGATGTCTTGTCTCCTGTTGCTATTGCTATAGGTGTGGAACTCGTGCCCTGCATTGCGGCGCCGGCCGGCCGAGGCGGCTGCGCCGCCCCAAGGTCCTAGCGTCCTTCCTTGCCCAGGTCCTCCAGCGGATGGGGCTCGCCCTCCGGCCAGGGCTCATCAAAGAATTTCTGCACCCAGGCGTCGGTCGCCATGTCGATGACGGCCGGATTCCAGCGCGGCTTCTTGTCCTTGTCGATCAGCAAGGCACGGATGCCTTCGGCGAAATCGCCGTGGCTGGTGCACGCCAGCGCTGCGATGTACTCGGCGCGGAACACATCGTCCAGCGAACGCAGGCGCAAGCGCTGCTGCAGCGCGAACGATAGCCGCGCGGATCCCGGCGAGCCGGCCAACATCGTCGTCGCGGCCCGTGCCAGCCACGGGTCTTCGTGATCTTTCAGCCTCGCCAGATCTTCGTAGATCTCGTCCAGGCGGTTGCCATTGCACAGATTGTTGATCAGGAACGCATGCTGGCGCAGGTTGCCCGGCGCCAATGGCGTCTGGGGCTCCAGTGCGGTCAACGCGCGTCGCAGCAGGCCGTCGTTGATCGAGCGTGGCGCGATGGCGTCTTCCGCGCCGCCCGCCGCCTGACCGGCCCAGGGCTGTTCCTCGAGCGAGGCCAGCAGCTTGGGCCAATCCGCATGATCCAGGCGGAAGTCCGCCAGGCCAGCATAGAAAGCGTCGGACGTCCCCAGTTGTGCGCCCGTCAGCGCCAGGAATAAGCCGATCCTGCCAGGCATGCGGTTCAGCAGCCAGCTGCCGCCCACGTCCGGAAACAGGCCTATCGTGATCTCCGGCATCGCCAGGCGGGAACTTTCGCTGACGACGCGGTGGCTGGCGCCCATCATCAGGCCGATGCCGCCGCCCATGACAATGCCATGGCCCCAGCACAGCACCGGCTTGGGATAGGTGTGGATCCGGTAGTCCAGCCGGTATTCGTGCTCGAAGAAACGGCGCGCATAGGCGTTGTTCCAGCCCGGCTTGCCGGCATTCTCCGTCATGCTGCGGTACAGCCCGTGCAGGTCTCCGCCCGCGCAGAAAGCCTTTTCGCCCGCGCCTTGCATGACCACCAGGGCCACGCCCGGGTCGCGTGCCCAGGCATCCAGCCGCTCGGCCAGCAGGTCCACCATTTCCAGTGACAGGCCGTTCAGGGTTTGCGGCGAATTCAGCGTCGCAATCCCGAACCGTACTCCATTGGCAGCGGTCTTCTCTTCGAACAGCACCGGTGCGTTCATCTTATGTCGGCTCCTTTTTCCAACAATTGGCGGGCGATGATCACGCGCATGATCTCGTTGGTTCCCTCCAGAATCTGATGAACGCGAGTATCGCGCACCAGACGCTCCAAGGGATAGTCTCTCAGGTATCCGTAGCCGCCGTGGATTTGCTGGGCGTCCAGGCAGATCTGGAAACCCATGTCGGTCGCGAAGCGCTTGGCCATGGCGCAGTAGGTCGCCGCATCGGGTGCCCCGGCATCCAGTTTGCAGGCCGCCAGGCGCACCATCTGGCGGGCCGCCACCAGGTGCGTGGCCATGTCGGCCAGCTTGAATTGCAGGGCCTGGAATTCCGCCAACCGGCGGTTGAACTGGCGGCGTTCATCCATGTACCGCCGGGCGGCGTCCAGCGCGCCCTGCGCCGCGCCAACCGAGCAAGTGCCGATATTGATGCGCCCGCCGTCCAGGCCCTTCATGGCGATCTTGAAGCCCTCGCCTTCCTGGCCCAGCATATTGGCCGCCGGCACGCGTACGTTCTCGAAGGTGATGGGGCGTGTGGACTGGCTGTTCCATCCCATCTTCTCTTCTTTGCGACCGTAGCCGATGCCCTCGCTGTCAGCCGGAATCGCGAATGCGCTGATGCCGCCCGCGCCTTCGCCGCCCGTGCGTGCCATGACCACCAGCAGGTCCGTGTCGCCACCGCCCGAAATGAACGCCTTGGCGCCGTTGATGATGTAATCGTCGCCCTGGCGCTGCGCCCGGGTCGACAACGACGCGGCATCCGAACCCGCGCCCGGCTCGGTCAGGCAGTAGGACGCCAGTTTCTGGCCGCTGGCCAGCAACGGTCCCCAAGCCTCGCGCAACGCAGGCTGTCCCCAGTTACCGACCATCCAGGTTGCCATGTTGTGTATGGTCAGGAAGGCAGTGGTCGATGGGTCCACCGCCGCCATCTCCTCGAACACCAGGGTGGCGTCCAGGCGCGGCAGGCCCAGGCCGCCGATGTCCTCGCTGGCATAGATGGCGCAAAAGCCCATTTCGCCCGCCCGGGCGAAGGCCTCGCGCGGAAAAATGCCTTCGGCATCCCAGCGCGCGGCGTTGGGCGCCAGTTCACCTTCAGCGTAGTCTCGCGCCGCCTGCGCAAACGCGCGTTGCTCGTCGGTCAGTTCCAAGTCCACAGCCTGTCTCCTGTTGTACTGAGTATTGTCTGTTGGCGTTGCTGCCGTCTCGTGAACGCCAGCCCGTCGATTTTGACATGACGTTGACGTAAACGTAAATGCGTGACGATGCTTATGTTACGCCGGAAGCGCCGGCAAAATTTGTCTTGTTCGCGACATTGTGCGGGGCGGCTCGCCGCCCGCGGAATGATTCCTACAGCAACCCGGCCGGACGGACGCGGCCGTTCTTCGCCGTCTTGGCTCGCCGGTGCTCGGCGCGTCGACGCCGGGATTCCTTGGGATCGAAACTCAGGCCGCGATAGATCTCTACCCGATCCCCGTCCGCCAATCTGGCCTGCGGTTCGGTAACCCGGCCGAAAATACCCACACCCCTGCTCCAGGGCTGCACCACGGGAAATGCCTCGGCGAAACCGCTGGCTGCCAATGCGTCGGCAACGGTGGCGCCGTCCGGCAGGCGCAGTTCGCGCAGCCAGACGTGGCCAGGCAAGGCATAACAGACGCTGACGCCGATGTGCGGCGCTGCGGGCGGCTCATTCACCATACTTGGCCTGCGCGCGCTTGGTGAAGGAATCAATGAAGCTGGTGGCGATACGGTTGAACACCGGCCCCACCACCATTTCCAGCGCCCGGTTGGAAAACGCGTATTCCATGGTGAACAGGACCTTGCAGGCATCCTCGGCCAGCGGCTGGAATTCCCAGTGACCGACCAGGCTGGAAAACGGCCCGTCGACCAGTTCCAGATCGATCCGCTCGGGATAGGCATGGGTATTGCGGGTAGTGAAGCGCTGCTTCATGCCCGCGAAGCTGATAAGGATGGAGGCCTGCATGCCGTGCTCATCGCGAGTCTGCACCTCGGCGCCGCCGCACCACGGCATGAACTCGGGGTACTTCTCCACGTCGGCGACCAGATCGAACATCTGGGCGGCGCTGTATGGCACCAGGACGGATCGTTGTACTTTGTGCATCGACTATCGCAAATGGCTAGAATGGCACGATTTTACCGGCACAACACGACCTGGGGCCAAAAACGGCCATGCCAAGGCCACGGCACTCAGCCAGGCACCCGAAGCAGGCACTCAGGCACAAAGGCTTTATGAGCATTATCGACAATCGCAAGGCCACGCACGACTATTTCATCGAAGACCGCTACGAGGCCGGCCTGGTGCTGCAAGGCTGGGAAGTCAAGGCGATCCGCGATGGCCGCGTGCAGCTCAAGGAAAGCTACGTCATCGTGCGCGACGGCGAGCTCTACCTTTTGGGCATGCACGTCAGCCCCCTGCCCACGGCCTCCACGCATATCCATCCCGATGCCATGCGCACGCGCAAGCTGCTGCTCAAGGCCGAGGAAATCAGCAAGCTCATCGGCAAGGTCGAGCAGCGCGGGTACACGCTGGTGCCGCTCAACCTGCATTACAAGAACGGGCGTATCAAGCTGGACTTCGCCCTGGGCCGCGGCAAGAAGCTCTTCGACAAGCGCGACACCGCGCGTGAAAAAGACTGGCAGCGCGAGAAAGAACGCATCATGAAGCACGACACCCGCGCCCCGCGCCGCGGCAAGGACGACTGATTCAGGCGGCCTCGGGCAGCGACTGGCGTTCCGCCTCCTGCCCTGGGCCCGTGATGCGGTTGCGCCCCGCCGTCTTGGAGGCATACAGCTTGCGGTCGGCCCGCTCGAAAAAAGCCTGCAGGCTTTCCCCGGGCATCCAGTCCGCCACGCCGGCGCTGAACGTATAGGAAATGGTGCTGCCGCCATGCGCGCAGGGCGTGCGCCGCACCGAATCAAGCAGCCTGCCGGCCACATCGAGGACCGCGTCGCTGCGCATGTCCGGGAACAGCACCGCGAACTCCTCGCCTCCCACCCGCCCGACGTGATCGCCCGTGCGCAGCGTCGCGGTGGCCAGCAAACCGAAGTGGCGCAGCACCGCATCGCCGGCCGCATGGCCGTGGGTATCGTTGATGCGCTTGAAATGGTCGATATCCAGCAACAGCAGCGTCAGCGGCCGCCGCGTGCGCAAGGCCTGGGCGCAATAGCGCTCCGCCTGCAGCCACCATGCCTTGCGCGACATCAGGCCTGTCAGGAAATCCGTGCTGGCTTCTTGTTCGCGGTCGGCCAGCATCCGATCGTGGATGATCATGATGGTGCCCAGGGTCAGGCACGGCATCGTCAGCACGCCCAGCGTCATGAACGCGATGTTCCACGCCGTGGGCAGCAGCAAAGCCTGCGGCGTCGCGATGTCGAACATGTAGACGACGGCGCGCAACCCGCACACCGCGGCGGACACCAGGGCAACCACGCGCACGAAATGGTAGCTGTAGCGCGACCGGTTCAGCGGCATGCCCCGCTTCACCGTGATGGCTATCGCCACCATGAAGCCGAACATCAGCCACGACATGACCACCAGGCGCGGCCCGACCTGGGGTTCGATATAGGTATGGAATGCCAGCGCCAGTAACGCCGCTCCGGAGGCCAGCGTCATCAGGCGCCTGGGCACGGGCAGGCCCACCAGGCGGCGCAAACCCGTGTAATACGCGCACAGCGCCAGCGCGACCGCCGCATTGGCCGCGATCACCGACACCCATAACGGCGCATCGGTCACCTGAAACGCGTAAAGCCCGAAGGCCGTCAGCGTCAGGAGATTGGCGCGTATCGCCTCTTTGATGCCCGCCATGCCGCTGCGGGCAAGCGACCCGAGCACGCACAGCGCAAGCAATCCCGCCAATGCTGCTATCAAAAGCAAGTTAACGGGAGCGATCATCGTCTGGCGCCGCCGGGCGCGGTTATCAACTGTTGCGGGTGGACTTCACAATGGTCATGGCGGAGGCGATCATGCCGCCCACGTCCGACAGGTTTGCCGGCAGGATCAGCGTATTGCCTTCCTTGGCGACGTTGCCGAAAGCCTCGACGTAGCGCTCCGCCACCTTCAGGTTCACGGCCTCCATGCCGCCCGGCTGACGCACGGCATCGGCCACCTGGGTGATAGCCTTGGCCGTGGCCTCGGCGATGGCCAGCACAGCCGCGGCCTCGCCCTGCGCCTGGTTGATCTGCGCCTGCTTCTCGCCTTCCGAACGGGCGATCGCCGCTTCGCGTTCGCCGGTAGCGATATTGATCTGTTCCTGGCGACGACCTTCGGAGGCCGCGATCAGGGCGCGCTTCTCACGTTCGGCGGTGATCTGCGCCTGCATCGCGCGCAGGATTTCGTTGGGCGGCGTCAGATCCTTGATCTCGTAGCGCAGGACCTTCACCCCCCAGTTCAGCGCCGCCTCGTCCAGCGAAGACACGATGTTGCTGTTGATGGAGTCCCGCTCTTCGAAGGTACGGTCCAGTTCCATCTTGCCGATGACCGAGCGCAGCGTGGTCTGCGCCAGTTGCGTGATGGCCGAAATATAGTTCGACGAGCCATACGACGCGCGCATGGGATCGGTCACCTGGAAATACAGCACGCCATCGACCTGCAACTGCGTGTTGTCACGCGTGATGCAGACCTGGCTGGGCACGTCCAGCGGAATTTCCTTGAGCGAGTGTTTGTACGACACGCGCTCGATGAACGGAATGACGAAGCCCGCGCCGGGCGACAGGACGCGGTCGAACTTGCCCAGGCGCTCGACCACCCAGGCGTGCTGCTGCGGCACGATGGCGATCGCCTTGATGACTATCAGGATCGCCAGTGCGACGATGACGAGCAGGACGATGGTGGATGTGTCGATCATCATGATTCGGAGCCTCTCCTAGTGAATACATTTGCGGGAACCGCCCGAACGGCGCGGATGCCCGCTGCCGGCCCCGCTTGCGGCGGGCCGGCGCGGTCAGGCCGAGCCGGGCGTGCCCTTGGGGGTCAATACCAGGATCGAGCCGCGCATTTCAGTGATGGTCTGTTCGCCGGCCACCGGCGCCTGGCCCTGGGCCAGTTCCGCCTGCCAATGCGCGCCGCGGTACCAGACCCGCGCAGTGCCCTGGTCGGACCACGCCTCGACCGATACCGTTTGGCCGATGTCCAGGTTGACGTCCGCGTTGCGGGCGGAATCGACCTCGCGCTTTTTCAACACGCGGGTCTTGCGCAGGACCAGCAAGCCCAGCAGCAGCACGATGCCGCAGGCCACGAGCTGCCATTCCAGGGCGGCGCCGAACCATGCGGCCACCCCTCCCGCCGCCAGCCCGAGAGCCACCAGCAGGAGGTAGAAAGTGCCGGTCGCCAATTCCCCGATCAGGGCCAGCGCGGCCAGTCCCAGCCAAATCCACATAGTTTTCCTTCGCCCGAAAGGATGAGTATCTGAGCGGAATTGTACGTATTTCCGGGACGGAACGGTAAAGGCGCTTTCCTCAGGGACCGGAGCACTGGATTATGATGTGCGCTGGCGGTGGAAATCCCTCTGGAACCCGGCGCCCGTATCCTTTAGGCACAAGCCCCCCAATGACCGCTGCAATACCTTCCGTTCTCCCCGTCCTGATCCTGCACACCGGCGATCCGGACGATACGCTCAAAAGCCAGTTCGGCGGCTATGCCGAACAACTCGCGCAAGCCGCCGGCCTGACGGCCGAGGCCATGGAAATCGTGCCGGTGCACGAAGGCAAGCGCCCGCAGGCCCCGTCCCGCTACCGCGCCGCGCTGATCACGGGCTCGCCCGCCATGGTGACCGACAAGGAACCCTGGAGCGAAGACACCGCCGCCTGGCTGCGCGAAGCCGCTGCCGCGGGCCTGCCCATGTTCGGCGTGTGCTACGGCCATCAATTGCTGGCCTACGCGTTGGGCGGCAAGGTCGGCTACAACCCCGCCGGACGCGAGGTCGGCACACAGACGGTGGAACTGCTGCCCCCGGCGGCCGGCGACAAGCTGCTGGCCGGATTGCCCTCCACCTTCCCCGCCCAGATGCTGCATGCGCAGACCGTGCTGCAGCCGCCCCCAGGCGCCGCCGTGCTGGCGCGCTCGGATCTGGATGAGCACCAGATGATCCGCATCGGGCTCAACGTGTTCTCGACTCAGTTCCACCCCGAATTCGGTCCTGACTTCATCCGCGCCCACCTGGAACGTTTCGGCCGCCGCTATGCTGCTGAAAACCTGGACGTTCCCGGTTTGTCGGCCAACGTGCGCGCCACGCCGGTGGCGGGCGGCCTGTTGCGGCGCTTCCTCGACGCCTACGCGCCGGCATAGCGTCCCATGGGTCGCGCGGCGCCCCCGCGCAACATCCGGAGTGCGGCGGCGGCCGGCCTTTGAGACGATGGGTCCAAGCGCGTGAATCCGCGCGCAACAGGAGCTTTTTCATGAACCAAGCCGCCGCCCTGAGCAAACAGCACGCCGCCGCTGTCGAACGCGCCTGCCGCGCACTGGAAGCCGAGCAGCCGCCCGATCTGTCCACCCTGGCCGAACAGGCCGGCATGAGCCGCTTCCACTTCCACCGCGTGTTCAAGGCGGCCACCGGCATCACGCCCAAGGCCTATGCCGACGCCCTGCGTGCCAGCCGCGCCCGCCAGCAGCTCAAGCAGAGCGCCAGCGTCACGGACGCCATGTATGACGCCGGCTTCAATTCCAGCGGCCGCTTCTACGAAGCCGCTCCCGCCATCCTGGGCATGACGCCCACCGCTTTCCGCAAAAACGGCGAGGGCGTGGACATCCGTTTCGCGGTCGCGCAATGCTCCCTGGGCGCCCTGCTGGTAGCGGCCAGCGACACGGGTATCTGCGAGATCGCCCTGCACGAAGATCCGGAACAACTGGTGCGCAATCTTCAGGACCGCTTCAAGGCCGCCCGCCTGATCGGCGCCGACGCACAGTTCGAAGACTGGGTGGCGGCGGTGGTCGGCTTCGTGGAGGACCCGGCGCGCGGCCTGGACCTGCCGCTGGACGTAAGAGGCACAGCCTTCCAGCGCCGGGTGTGGCAAGCCCTGCGCGAGATCCCCGTGGGCGAGACCGCCACCTACACCGACATCGCCGAACGCATAGGATCGCCGCGAGCCGTGCGCGCCGTGGCCCGCGCCTGCGCCACCAACAACATCGCGTTGGCCATCCCCTGCCACCGCGTGGTCCGTACCGACGGCTCCCTCGCCGGCTACCGCTGGGGCATCGACCGCAAGCGCGAGTTGATCGCGCGAGAAGCGCTGGCAGCGTAATCCGCGCCGTAATCCGGGCAATAAAAAACCCCGCGCCCTTGCAGTCGCGGGGTTTTCACATCAGCAGAACGATCAGTTCTTGGCCAGGCGCTGCCAGGTATCGACAACGGTGTCCGGATTGAGCGACATCGACAGGATGCCCTCTTCCTTCAGCCATTGCGCGAAGTCCGGGTGGTCGCTGGGGCCTTGGCCGCAAATGCCCACGTACTTGTTCGCGGCCAGGCAAGCCTTGATCGCGCGGCGCAGCATGAACTTCACCGCATCGTCGCGTTCGTCGAAGTCGGCGGCCAGCAGTTCCATGCCCGAATCGCGGTCCAGGCCCAGCGTCAACTGGGTCATGTCGTTCGAGCCGATCGAGAAGCCATCGAAATACTGCAGGAACTCATCAGCCAGAATGGCGTTGGACGGCACTTCGCACATCATGATGAGCTTCAGGCCGTTCTCGCCGCGCGCCAGACCGTGCTTGGCCAGCAGGTCCACCACCTTGGCCGCCTGGCCCAGGGTACGCACGAAGGGAACCATGATTTCGACGTTGGTCAGACCCATTTCATCGCGCACCTTCTTGAGCGCTTCGCATTCCATGCGGAAGCACTCGGCGAAGTCCTCGGCGATGTAGCGCGACGCGCCGCGGAAGCCCAGCATGGGGTTCTCTTCCTCGGGCTCGTAGCGCGAACCGCCGACCAGCTTGCGGTACTCGTTGGACTTGAAGTCCGACATGCGCACGATGACGGGCTTGGGGTAGAACGCGGCAGCGATGGTGGCCACGCCTTCGGCCATCTTCTCGACAAAGAACGCGCGCGGGCTGGCATGGCCGCGGGCAGCCGATTCCACGGCCTTCTTCAGTTCGCCGTCGACGTTCGGATAGTCCAGCACCGCCTTGGGGTGGATACCGATGTTGTTGTTGATGATGAATTCCAGGCGGGCCAAGCCCACGCCGCCGTTGGGGATCTGGGCAAAATCGAAGGCCAGTTGCGGATTGCCCACGTTCATCATGATCTTCAGATCGATCGGGGGCATGTCGCCGCGACGCACTTCTTCCACTTCGGTCTCGATCAGGCCGTCGTAGATGCGGCCTTCGTCGCCCTCGGCGCAAGACACGGTCACTGCCTGGCCTTCCTTCAGGACGTCGGTCGCGTTGCCGCAGCCCACGACCGCAGGAATACCCAGTTCGCGCGCGATGATCGCCGCGTGGCAAGTACGGCCGCCGCGGTTGGTGACAATGGCGGACGCACGCTTCATCACGGGCTCCCAGTTGGGATCCGTCATGTCGGTGACCAGCACGTCGCCCGGCTGGACCTTGTCCATGTCGGAAATATCGCCAACCACGCGCACCGGGCCCGCGCCGATCTTCTGACCGATCGCGCGGCCGGTGATCAGGACCTGGCCGGTAGCCTTCAGGCGGTAACGCTGCTGCACGTCGTTCGCGCCCTGCTGCGACTTCACGGTTTCCGGACGCGCCTGCAGGATGTAGATCTTGCCGTCGATGCCGTCGCGGCCCCACTCGATGTCCATCGGGCGGCCATAGTGCTTCTCAATGATGACGGCGTAGCGGGCCAGTTCGTTGACCTCGTCGTCGGTCAGCGAGTAGCGGTTGCGTTCGGACACCGGCACGTCGACCGTGCGCACGGCGCGGCCTTCGGGGCGCTCCGGATCGAACTCCATCTTGATCAGCTTGGAGCCGATGCGGCGGCCCACGATCGGGTAATGGCCCTGGGCCAGCGTCGGCTTGAAAACGTAGAATTCGTCGGGGTTGACCGCGCCCTGCACCACCGTTTCGCCCAGGCCGTAGGAAGAGGTGATGAACACCACGTCCTGGAAGCCCGATTCCGTGTCGATGGTGAACATGACGCCGGCGCTGCCCTTGTCGGAACGCACCATGCGCTGGATGCCGGCCGACAAGGCGACGTCGGCATGGGCGTAGCCCTTGTGCACGCGATAGGAAATGGCGCGGTCGTTGTACAGCGACGCGAACACGTGGCGGATCTTGTCCAGCACGTCGTCGATGCCGACGACGTTCAGGAAGGTTTCCTGCTGGCCGGCGAACGAGGCGTCGGGCAGGTCTTCGGCGGTGGCGGAAGAGCGCACGGCGAACGAGCCCTTGCCGTCAGCGTCCAGCTTGGCAAAGGCTTCGCGGATCTGCGATTCGAACTCAGGCGAGAACGGGGCGTCGATGATCCATTGACGGATCTGCGCGCCGGCGTTGGCCAGTTCGCGCACGTCTTCGGGGTTCAGCGTGGTCAGGCGTTCGGCGATGCGCTTGTCCAGGCCGGAAGCCTTGAGGAAGTCGCGGAAGGCGTCAGCGGTCGTGGCGAAGCCGCCCGGCACGCGGACACCCGCGCCAGACAGCTGGCTGATCATTTCGCCTAGTGATGCGTTCTTGCCTCCTACCGAGTCCACGTCCGTCATGCGGAGCTGCTCGAACAAAACAACGTACGACATTGAAGTCACCTTTTACAATGGAATGAAAGCGAGTTTGGTCAATGCATCAGGAAGCTGGATCACAGCTGGATCACAGCCCCAATTTACGCGCTGACCAAACTGGCCTTGGACCGCCCTTGGGGTGACTTATAGGGGCCTGATTGTACTCGGTGGAGTGCGTCCGGCCATCTGCCTGGTTGGAATTTTTTACACATGACATCTACCCCGATCGTACGCACGGTATACATCGTTTCCGACAGTACCGGCATCACCGCAGAAACCTTCAGCCAGTCAGTGCTTTCTCAGTTTGAAGAGGTCAATTTCAAGCCTGTCCGCCTGCCTTTCGTGGACACGCTGGAAAAGGCGGCCGAAGTGGCCATGCGCATTGACCGCAGCGCCCAGGAAGCGGGGGTGCCCCCGATCGTATTCAGCACCTTGGTCAACCCGGACATCCTGGCGCGTGTTCGACAGGCGAACGGGGTATTCCTTGATCTGTTCGGCACCTTCGTCAGCCACATCGAGCAGGCGCTGGGCCTCAAATCCAGCCATTCGATCGGCCGCTCCCACATGCAGGCCAATTCGGAAAAGTACCGCAACCGCATCGACGCCATCAACTTCAGCCTGGCGCATGACGATGGCCAATTCGTCAACCAGCTGGACCAGGCGGACGTAATCCTGGTCGGCGTGTCCCGTTGCGGCAAGACGCCCACCAGCCTTTACCTGGCCATGCAGTACGCCATCAAGGCGGCCAATTTCCCCCTGACGCCGGACGATTTCGAACGTGGCACCCTGCCCTCGACCATCGCCCCGCACCGCGGCAAGCTGTTCGGTCTGTCGATCCAGCCCGAACGCCTGGCCGAAGTCCGCAACGAACGCCGCCCCAACAGCCGTTACGCGCAATTGGAGCAATGCCGCTACGAAGTGGCCGAGGCCGAGCGCATGATGCGCCGCGAAGGGATTTCGTGGCTGTCCAGCACCACCAAATCGATCGAGGAGATCGCCACAACGGTGCTGCAGGAAGTGGGCCTGGACCGGGGCTGAGAGCCCGCCCAGGGCATTATTGACGCATCGACACGGGCAGCGCCACCGGCCGCGACAGAGGCAGGTACAGGCGCTCTCCCGGCAGATACACGCCAAGCACTTTGCCGGACGAGGCCACGAAGCCTGCCTCGCCTCGACGGCCCGGAAGCGAAAACGGGCCGTCGGCCGCTCGGTAAACGTCGCCCTGTGGCAGTGCCCCCATCCGCACCCACCTGGACGACGCCGGCAGGTTGACAGCAGTCTTGTCCGGCAAGGCTCCCGACACCGCCCGGGACAACTGGATCACGTAAGCCGACTCTGAAACGTCGGCCCTGACCATGCCAACCGTCTGGGGGCCGCTGGAACCGCAGGCGCTCAGGGCCAGCGCGCACGCGCCGGCCAGCAGCAGCACGCGCCCTGCAAGCGCGCACCTTCGACCCAATCCATAAGCCAGCAGCGACGCCATCATTTTCCCTTCGGGATGACTAGGGGCGGGAAATGCCCTCACAGCCGCAAAAATAGCGTCAGCGCCGGGCGCCGCGCAATACCTGGCGCCGTTGCTCGAACAGGCAGATGGCGGCGGCGGCGCCTACATTGAGCGATTCCACGGCGGCCATATCATGCGGAATGCAGACTTTGAGGCGGGCTGCCGCGAGCAGCTCCGCCGCCACGCCCTGGCCTTCGTGGCCGAATACCCATGCACATCGTTCAGGCAAGTCGCCCTCGTACAGGTTGCGCGCACCGTCCAGCGCGGTCGCGACCAGCGGCACCTTGAATCGGGGCAGCAAGGCGGGCAGATCGACCTGCTCGTGGATGGCCAGCGCAAAATGGGCTCCCTGTCCGCTGCGCAGCACCTTGGGCGACCAGGCGGCCGCCGTGCCCGTCGCCAGGAAGACTCGTTTCACGCCCGCTGCGGCGCAGGTACGCAACAGGGTGCCGACATTGCCGGGATCCTGGATGCGATCGAACAACACGCAATTCTCATCCACGGTGTCGGGCAGCTCCGGCGCCGGCGGGGTCACCAGGAAGGCGACGCCCTGCCCGCTCTCGACGGCCGCCAGGGACTGCATCAAGCGCGCATCGAGGGCCAGGCAGTCGCGCTCAGGCACGGCCGCCGCCAGCGCGGCGATATCGGGCTGCGACAGCCGCTCCACATCGAAAACCGCCTGGTCGGGCGCGCCATGATGCTGCAGCCAGGCCTGACACAGGTGCACGCCATCCAGCAGCACCGGCGCGCCGCGTTTGCCCGCCGTGCCGGCCAGCTTGGCCAGCGCCTTGACCGCGGGGTTGTCGCGTGAACTGATGTGCTTCATGAAGTCAGGCCGAAGGCCTTGATAGGAGCGAAACTGCGGCGGTGTTCGGCACAAGGGCCGTGCTCGCGCAGCATCTGCAGATGCAACGGGGTGCCATATCCCTTGTGCTGGTCAAAGGCATACTGGGGATACAGCGCATGCAGGCGCAGCAGATCCGCGTCGCGCGCCGTCTTGGCAAGAATGGACGCCGCCGAAATCGCGGGCACCAGCGCATCGCCCTTGATGACCGTCTGCACCGTGCAGCCCAGCTTGGGCGCCTGATTGCCGTCCACCAGCGCCAACTGCGGCAGGGTAGCCAGTCCCTGGACCGCCCGCTGCATTGCCAGCATAGTGGCACGCAGGATGTTCAAGCTGTCGATCTCGGCCACGCTGGCGCTGGCGATGCACCATGCCAGCGCGCACTCCTGGATCTCCAGCGCCAGCGCCTCTCGCGTGGCGGCCTTGAGCACCTTGGAGTCCGCCAGGCCCGCTATCGGGCGCGCCGGGTTCAAAATGACGGCCGCCGCGTACACCGCGCCGGCCAGCGGGCCGCGCCCGGCTTCGTCCACACCCGCCGTGACCATGGCAGGCTGCTCCGGCGCCACGAACAGGTCAGGCTGCTCCACCGGCCACCTCAAGGATCGCCTGGGCGGCCAGCGCGGGCGTATCGCGCAGCAGCTCCTGGTGCATGGCCGTAAAACGGGCCTCGATACGCGCCCTGCCGGCGTCATCGGTCAAGGCAGTCCAGGTCGCTTCCGCGAGCTTTTCGGGCGTGGCGTCGTCCTGCAGCAACTCCGGCACGGCGAAATCACGCAGCAACACGTTCGGCAGGCCAACCCAGGGTAGATAGGGGCGCTGCTGGCCGGACTTCCAGGCCATGATGCGGCGCATCCATGGCGACAAAACGTAGGAAATCACCATGGGGCGCTTATACAGCGCCGTTTCCAGCGTGGCGGTGCCACTGGCCACCAGCACTGCGGTGGCGGCCTCCATGACGGACCAGGCCACGGGCGCCTGGCGCTCTCCCCCCTCGCCGTGCAGATCGTTCGCGGTGATGCACCGCAGTCCCGGCACGGGATACTGCGCCAAAATGGCTTGGAACTCCGCGCGGCGCTGGTCATTGACCATGGGAACCACGCATTGCAGCGCCGGATCCTTCTTTTGCAGGATCTGCGCGGCCTGCAGGAAGCGCGGGGCCAGCAGACGAATCTCGGAAGAACGGCTACCCGGCAAAATCGCCAGCACCCGCGCGTCCTGATCGATACCCAGGCGTTCGCGCGCGGCGGCACGGTCGGGCTCCATGGGGATGGCCCCTGCCAGCGGATGCCCCACGTAAGTGACCGGAATGCCTTCCTTGCGGTAAATCTCTTCCTCGAACGGGAACAGCACCAGCATATGCGATACCGACTCGCGGATCTTGTGGATGCGCTCGTAGCGCCAGGCCCAGATCGACGGCCCCACGAAATGGACGGTCGGTGTGCCGGCCTGGCGCAGTTGATGCTCCAGGCGCAGGTTGAAATCCGGCGCGTCGATCCCGACGAAGACTTTGGGCGGCTCCGCCAGCCAGCGCCGCTTGACGTCCCGATAGGTACCGAGCAGGCTGGGCAGGCGCTTGAGCGCGTCCACGTAGCCGAACACCGTCAAGGCGTGCATGGGATGCCATGCGTCGAATCCATGGGCCTGCATCTGAGGCCCGCCTATGCCTTCGCAGCGGACGTCGCCATCGCGCGCTTGCAGACCGGCAATGATGCGACCGGCCAGCAAATCGCCCGAGGGCTCGCCGGCCACCATGCCGATCCGTGCGCTCATGGGCGGATGATGCCGCGGCTTGCGACGTCCAGGAAATCGAGCAGGATCTGGAGCTGCGGGGCGACCTCGGGTTCCGCCTGCTGGCGGGCCCGCAATTCGGCCCGCGCCGCATCCAGGGACAGCCCCCGGCGATAAATGATCTTGTAGGCGTCCCGCAACGCAGAAATGTCGGCGGGCGTGAAACCGCGGCGCTTCAGCCCTTCCACGTTGATGCCCACGGGGCGGCACGGATTGCCCGCCGCCAGCACGAACGGCGGCGTGTCCTGCATGAGAGAGCTGTTGCCGCCCGTCATGCTGTGCGCGCCAATGCGCGAGAACTGATGCACGCCGGTCAAGCCACCCACGATGGCCCAGTCGCCGACGTGGACGTGACCACCCAGTTGCACCGAATTGGCCAGGATGGTGTTGCTGCCGATATGGCAATCGTGCGCCACGTGCACATACGCCATGATCCAGTTGTCGTCGCCCAGCGTCGTGACGCCGCCATCCTGCACGGTGCCGGTGTTGAGCGTCACGTATTCGCGGAAGGTGTTGCGATCGCCGACGACAAGGCGGGTGGGCTCGCCCTTGTACTTCTTGTCCTGCGGCATGCCGCCAACCGAGCAATAGCGGTAGAAGCGGTTGTCACGCCCAATGGTCGTCACCCCGTCCACCATGCAGTACGGGCCAATCTCGGTCCCCGCGCCAATGGTCACATCGGGACCGATGGTCGCAAACGGACCCACGACCACGGTCGGGTCGAGCTTTGCCGCCGGATCAACGACGGCGGTGGGGTGAATGTTTCCTGCCATTTACTCTTCCAGGCTGCGGATCGCGCACATCAGCTTGGCGGAAGCGACTTCCTGCCCGTCCACCGTCGCGCGCGCTTGGTACTTACAGATGCTGCGGCTCAGACGTTCGGCTTCCACCTCGATGCGCAATTGGTCGCCCGGCACGACGGGACGGCGGAAACGCGCGCCGTCGATGCCGACCAGGTAATACGCGGTCTTGGATCCTTCGCACTTCAAGCCACCGTTCTCGTCGGTGAACGAGAACAGGGCCGAGGCCTGAGCCATCGCTTCCACAATGAGCACGCCCGGCATGACCGGGTGGTGCGGGAAATGGCCGTTGAAAAACGGTTCATTGATCGAGACGTTCTTGATGGCCACGATGGACTTGCCGGGCACCATTTCGACGACGCGGTCAATCAGCAGCATCGGGTAACGATGCGGCAGCCTCTCCATGATCCCCTTGATGTCGAGTTCCATTTTTCTATGCTTTCCTGCGAAGTAAAGTAATCGTGCGGCGCGGACGCGCCAAAGGCGGCGGCGCGCCTCAGTCTTTTTCCAGTGTCCGCACGCGCCGGCGCAATTGCGCCAACTGTTGTATCACGGCGGCGTTGCGCTGCCATTCGCCATGTTCCGCATACGGGAAGACGCCCGTATAGCGTCCAGGCTTCGAAATGCTGGACGTCACCGCGGTGCCGCCCGAAATGTGCACATCGTCGCCCAGGGTCAGGTGACCCGACAGCATGGCCGCTCCGCCGATGGTGCAGCGCTCGCCTATGGTGGTCGAGCCAGCCACGCCCACGCAAGCCGCAATGGCGGTGTGCGCGCCGATCCGGCAGTTGTGGGCAACCATGATCTGGTTGTCCAGCTTGACGCCATCGGCCAGGATGGTGTCCTCCAGCGCGCCACGGTCAACGGTGGTGTTGGCGCCGATTTCGACATCGTCGCCGACGGTTACACCGCCGAGCTGCGGAATCTTGCCCCAGGCGCCCTTGCCCAGGGTGGGATCCGGAGCAAAACCGAAACCATCCGCACCCAGCACGGCGCCGCTATGGATGATCGCGCGTGCGCCAACCGTGACCCCGTCATACAGCGTAACGTGGGCATACAGCCGGCTGCCCGGTCCTACGGACGAACCTGCGCCGATCACGCAGCCGGGTCCGAGAACGGCATCGCGACCGATGCGCGCGCCAGATTCGACAACGCAGTGCGGGCCGATACGCACGCCCTCTTCGATCGTGGCGTCAGCAGCGACCACCGCGGAAGGATGGGTGGATGCAGGCAACGCGGGCCGCCTCGCGGCGTCGAACCATTGCGCCACTCGGGCGTAAAGCAGATAGGGATGCTGACAGACAACCAACGCAAACGGCGGCCGGGCGTTGCCCTCGGCTTCCAGAGCCTGGGCCACGTCGGGCGAGACGATGACCGCCCCTGCCTGCGTGGCGCCCAGCTGGCTCTGGTAGCGGGGATTGGCGAGGAAAGCGATTTCCTGCCGACCCGCCGATGACAAGGTTCCGATGCCACAGACTCGCATGGAGTCCGCACCGGGAACTGCGCTGATACGCCAGTCCATTCCCTGGGTGTTGGCGGCGCTCAACAGTGCTTCCAGCGTTGGAGCGCGGGCAAGATCCAGTAAAACCGGCATGACGTGACAGGTGCTGCTTACTTGCCCAGGCTCTGGATCACCTTGTCGGTGATGTCGATGCGCGGGTTGACCGTCACGGCATCCTGAATGATCAGGTCGTAGTTTTCCTGCTCGGCGATGCGCTTGATGGCGTCATTGGCCTTCGTCACGATGCCGGAGAATTCTTCGTTGCGGCGACGGTTGAAGTCCTCCTGGAACTCGCGGCGCTTGCGCTGCAGGTCGGTGTCCAGGTTGGAGAGCTCGCGCTGGCGCTTGACGCGGTCGGACTCCGACAGCACGGGAGCGTCCTTGTCGAACTTCTCGGCTTGCGAACGCAGGCTGTTGTTCAGGCGCTGGAGCTCGTCATCGCGCTTCTTGAATTCGGCTTCGATCTTGCTTTGCGCTGCCTTGGCCGGACCCGACTCGCGCAGGATCCGCTCGGTATTGACGAAACCGATCTTCGTGCCTTGCGCCTGCGCGGGAATCGCGGCAGCCGAACCGAGAATGAGCGCACCTACCAGGGCAATGGAGCCGCCCAGCTTGCCGCGGCGCTTGGCGCGCAGCGAATTCGAAGTTTTAAGTGCGGAATCAGACATCATGAAAATCTCACCTTCCAGTAAGGCAAAGCCAAAGTGTGTATTGTGCCACTAAACAGCAAGGGAGCCGGCTGTGGGCCTTTCTCCCTTGTTTTCAAGCGTAACGGCGCGCTTAGAAACCCGTTCCGATCTGAAACTGGAAACTTTGCTTGTCGTCGCCCGGCTTCGAATTCAGCGGTCGGGCATAGGACAGTTGCAGCGGTCCCATCGGCGACTGCCACGACAGGCCGATACCGGCCGAGAACCTCCAGCCGCAAGGATCCTCGACCTCGCTGCCGGGCTTGCCGTTGGTGCAGCTCAAGCCGCTGCCGGCCGAAACCTGGCCCGCATCCGAGAAAATGAACCAACGCAGGGTGCGATCCTTGGACGCGCCCGGGAACGGCAGGTACAGCTGCGCGTTGGCGATAATGCGCCGCGTGCCGCCCAGGTAGTCGCCCGTCTTCGTATCGCGCGGACCCAGCGACGAGCCTTCGTAACCGCGCACCGTGCCGATACCGCCGGCATAGACGTTCTTGATAACCGGATAATCCTTGCTGCCGTAGCTCTGGCCCCAATCCACCATGCCGTTCAAGGCCAGCGTATAGGAGCCGCCCAGCGGCACGAAGTACTGTTGCTGGGCCGTCAACATCGTGTACTGCAGATCGATGGTCGACAGATCGGCCTTCAGGCGGGTGTAGCCGCCCTTGGTCGGCGCCAGCGCGCTGTCGCGCGTGTCCTTGGTCCAGCCGGTGGTGAAGATCACCGAGTTGGTCGAATCGCCGTAGTCCTCGACGAACTTGTCGTAGGCAGCCGGCGAATTGCTGAACAGATCGATCTGGTTACGTTCGAAGTTCGCGCCCAGCATGATCCGGTCGTATTCCGAGATCGGCACGCCGAAGTTCATGCCCAGGCCCATGGCCTTGACGCGGTAGTCGCCGTCGTTGTTGTTCCACGGCTCGGTCACGCGATAGTACGCGGACGTGGTGCGGCTGATGCCGTCCTTGGTCCAGTACGGGTCGGTATGCGACAGAACCACGGCCCGGTTGGTCTTGCTGGTGTTCAGTTGCAGCGTCAGGTTGGTACCGCTGCCGAAGACGTTGTCTTCACTGATACCGGCCGACAGAATGGCTTTTTCCGACGAGCCGTAGCCCACGCCCAGGTTGATCATGCCGGTGGGCTTTTCCTTGACGTCCACGTTGACGTCGACCTGGTCGGGCGAGCCCGGGACCGGGTCGGTCTTGACGTTGACGTCGCTGAAATAGCCCAGGCGGTCGACGCGGTCGCGCGAGGTCTTGATGTCTTTGGCGTCGTACCAGGCAGCTTCCTGCTGGCGCATTTCGCGGCGCACGACTTCGTCGCGCGTGCGGGTGTTGCCGCCGATCTGGATGCGGCGCACGTAAACGCGGCGGCTGGGATCGACGTAGAACGTCAGGTCGGCCTCGTGCTTGGCACGGTCCAGCTGCGGGTTCGGGTTGACGTTGGCAAACGCGTAGCCCAGTTCGCCCAGGTAGTCGGTGATGGCCTTGGCCGAACCGTTGGCCTTGGCGGCCGAGAAGGTCTCTTCCGGCTTGATCTCCACCAGGGCGTTGATTTCCTTGTCCAGGCCCAGCAGATTGCCGGCCAGTTTCACGCTGCGCACCTTGTAGGGTTCGCCTTCGTGAACGGTAATCGTGATGCGGATGTCCTTGCGGTCGGGCGAAATCGTGACCTGGGGGGGCTCGACCGAGAATTCGAGATAGCCGCGGTCCAGGTAGAACGAGCGCAGGCGCTCCAGGTCGCCTTCGAGCTTTTCGCGCGAGTACTTGTCCGTATCGGTGTACCAGGTGAGCCAGCCGGGCGTGGTCAGCTTGAACTCGTCAAGCAGATCGCTTTCCGAGAAAGCCTTGTTGCCAACGAAGCGGATTTCCTGGATACGTGCAACGGAGCCTTCGAACACGTCGAAGCTCACGCCCACGCGGTTGCGCGGCAGGGGCGTCACGGTGGACGTCACCTCGATGCCGTACTTGCCCTTGGACAGGTATTGCTGCTTCAGTTCGTATTCGGCGCGCTCGAGCATGGAGCGGTCGAAAATGCGGCCTTCGGCAAAACCCACTTGCGCCAGCGAGGTGGTAATGGCCTTGGAATCGAACTCACGCATGCCGTTGAAGTTCACCGAGGCGATCGTCGGGCGCTCCTGCACCACCACCACTACGACGTTGTTGTCCGTCTGGATCTGTACATCGGTGAAAAAACCGGTGCCGTACAAGCGGCGGATGGCCTCGGTCGCCTCTTCTTCCGTGAACTTTTCACCCACCTTGACGGGGAGATAGCCGAAGACGGTGCCGGCGTCAGTTCGTTGAATACCCTCTACGCGGATATCCCGCACGACAAAAGGGTCGAAGGCGTGGGCGATGGCCGGTACCAGCAATGCGGCGATCAAACCCGGCAGTACACCCTTTTTGTGATGAAACATCCGGCGAAAAGACATCCTTGAGTATCCTCGGTCGTGCAAATGGCGGGGGATTTTATGCTAAATCGCGTTCAAGTGAACAAACGCGTGAAATCATTGAACAGCGCAAGCCCCATCAGGCTTGCCAATAAACCTATGCCGGCGCGCTGTCCGATATCGATCCACCTTGCTGGCGGCGGGCTACCCCGCACAATTTCGACGAGATAGTACAGCAGATGTCCACCGTCCAGCATGGGAATAGGCAGCAAATTTAGTACGCCGAGACTGATGCTGATCAAGGCGATATAAGCGATATACGCAACAATTCCGATTCTGGCGGTCTGGCCGGCGTAATCCGCGATGGTCACCGGACCACTGACATTGCGCCAGGAAACGTCGCCCGTGACCATGCGCCCCATCATGCGCAGCGAGAACCATGCGGTGTCCCAGGTGCGTACCGCGCCTTTCCACAAGCTCTCGAACACACCGTAACGCACGGTCACCATCGGGACGTCGCCGCCCAGCTGGACTCCCAGGCGGCCGATCACCTGGCCGTTGACGGTCTCGGCGCGCGGCGTGACGTTCACGGAAACATTGGCGCCGTCGCGCGCCAGCGTGAGCGCCAGGGTCTTGCCGGCGCTTTCCTGGATTTGCCGGACCAGCCCGCCGGTATCCGGCGTGGGCACGCCATTCACGGCAAGGATCAGGTCACCCGCGCGCAGGCCGGCGGCCTGCCCTTCGCCGCCGTCATTGACTACCCGCACGGCAGGCTTGGGCTGCGCCAGCCGGACCCCGGCTGCCGCCAGCGGATCGCCACCGGCCGGATCCATGCTGTTGGACGGCAGCACGAGCTCGCGTTGCTGGACGGCGCCTGCCGGGGTCTTTACCTCGATCAGGGCCTTGCCGCCGGTAGCCATGACATCCATCAGGCGCCAGCGCGCGTCGGACCACGAAGCCACCTCTTCGCCATCGATGGCCAGGATCCGGTCCCCCGAGATCAGGCCGGCCTGCGCGGCCGGCGTGCCGGCGGCAGGCTGGGCGATGACCGCCACGGGCTCCTCGGTGCCGGCCATGTTCAGGCCGGCGTACAGGAAAACCGCGAGGATGAGGTTGAATATGGGGCCGGCCGCGACAATGGCGATGCGCTGGCCGACGGGCTTGCTGTTGAACGCCCCAGCCGCCTCGGCGGCGCTCGCGCCCGCGGGAGGATCGTCTTGCATCTTGACGTAGCCGCCCAGCGGCAGGGCCGAAACCGCCCATTCGGTGCCGTGACGGTCCGTACGGCGCAGAATGACCTTGCCAAACCCAACCGAGAAGCGCAGGACCTTCACACCGCACAGGCGGGCCACCCAATAGTGCCCCAGTTCATGGAAGATGATCAGGGTGCCAAGCGCAACCGCAAAGGCCAGCAGGGTGAAAAGCATCGGGATCGGCGAAATCTAGGAAATCAGAGGCCAGCGGGCGACGGCGAAGATGCCTGCATCAGGCCAGGCCCAGGTTGCCCGCAAAGGTGCGCGCCTCGGCATCGAGCGCAAGCACGTCGTCAAGACTGTTGAGCGTAACAGATGCTTGCCGAGCCTGCCACTCCAGGGAAGCCTCGATGACGCGGGAAATCCAGGTGTATGGCAGCCGGCCACCCAGGAAAGCCTCCACGGCAACCTCATTGGCGGCATTCAAGGTCACACAGGCGCCCTGCCCCGCCCGCAGCGCCGCAAAGGACAGGGCCAGACATGGAAAACGAGCCAGATCGGGCTTTTCGAAGTCCAGCCGTCCCAGACGCGTGAGGTCCAGCGGGCCGACGCCGCTGTCCAGGCGCTCGGGAAACCCCAGCCCGTAGGCAATGGGCGTGCGCATGTCGGGCTGACCCAGCTGGGCCAGCACGGAGCCATCGTCGTACTCCACCATGGAGTGCACCACGCTCTGGGGATGCACGACCACCTCGATGCGATCGGGGGGCATGGCGAACAACCAATGCGCCTCGATTACTTCCAGACCCTTGTTGAGCATGGTGGCGGAATCCACCGAAATCTTGCGGCCCATGCTCCAGTTGGGGTGAGCGCAGGCTTGGGCCGGGGTCACCTCGTGCAGGTCTTCGAGATCACGTCCGCGAAATGGCCCGCCGGAGGCGGTCAACAAGAGGCGACGCACACCGGGCGCCGGGCGCTGCGGCGCGCCAGCTCGGCCGCCATGGGGAAGACATTGGAAAATAGCGTTATGTTCGCTGTCGATAGGCAGCAATTCGGCGCCGTTGTCGCGTATTGCCTGCATGAAGAGCGAGCCCGCCGCCACCAGCGCTTCCTTGTTGGCCAGCAGCACGCGCTTGCCACTGCGGGCGGCGGCGAGCGCAGCGGGCAGGCCCGCAGCCCCGACGATGGCCGCCATGACCGAGTCGCATTGAGCATCGGCCGCCGTATCCGCCAATGCCTGTGCGCCCACGCGGATTTCCGGCAAGGGCTGGGAGCCCGCCCAGGCCGCAATGAATTTCTCGCGGGCCGCCGCGTCGGGCACCACCACTACCGCCGCCCGGCTGGCCCGCGCCTGCTCCGCCAGGCGGGCCATCTGGCTGTAGGCCGACAAGGCATAAACCGCCAGCCGCTCGGGGTGGCGGGCAATCACATCCAGCGTGCTTTCACCGATCGAACCGGTCGATCCCAGCACGACGACGCGTTGAAAAGCCGTCAAAACAACACTCCAGACAAAAGTAGCGCAAACGGCGCGACCGGGAGAATCGCGTCGATGCGGTCATAGACCCCGCCATGGCCTGGCAGCAGCGTGCTGGAGTCCTTGCGGCCGGTACGCCGCTTGAGCAGCGATTCGAACAGGTCTCCCACAATCGACAGCACGCCCAATAACGCGGCAATGGGCAAGGCCAGCCAGAAGGTCCAGCGTTCAACCAGCGCGTGGCCGAAAGTACCTTCCCACAGGCTGGAAAGGGCTATCCAGAGCACCGCGCCCAGGACGCCGGCGACCGCGCCCGCGATCGTCTTGCCGGGGCTGACCCGCGGCGCCAGTTTACGCTTGCCGAATGCCCGGCCGGCAAAATATGCCGCGATATCGGCAACCCAGACCAGAGCCAGGAGCGACACCACAAACCCGGCCCCACGCGCAACGAACATCTGCGCCAACACGGCCCAGGCGGCAAAGGCCGCGGGCACCGAAAAAACCGACCAACCCAGACTGGCGGGCGGAGCGTCGGAACGGCCGCGGACCACGGCTGCCACGCCACCAAACAGCCAGACGGCAGCCACTGCCGGCACGACGTAACGCAAAACCCAGGCGGGATCAGCGATTCCGGCCTTTTCGCCCGCCAACCAGGCTGATGCCAGCGCCAGCATGCCCGCGAACAGCAGGACGGCAACGCCGACGGCAATCAAGGGGGAAGGCGGTTGCGGCAGCGTCAAGCGCAGCCACTCCCAATTGGCGCAGGCGGCCGCCAGGGCCAACAACGCGACAAACCACCAGGGGTTCGCGCTGATCATCGCTGCAGCCAGAACGGCCAACAGAATGACTGCGGTAACGATACGCTGGCCCAACATATGACGGTCTCCTCGTGTACAGCCCTGGAAAGACGCGCTAGTCGCCGTCCGTTTATTGCGCGCCGTCTTCGCTGAGTTGCGCGCTGGTGCGGCCAAAACGGCGCTCGCGCGTGCGATACCAGTCAAAGGCGGCTGCGAGCTCGGCAGCGCCAAAGTCCGGCCAATAGCGGTCCGTGAAGTAGAACTCCGCGTAGGCCATCTGCCAGATCAGGAAATTGGAAATACGCTGTTCGCCGCCGGTGCGGATGAACAGGTCCGGTTCGGGTGCCCATGACATGGACAGGTGGCGGGAAAGGCGCTCCTCGTCCACTAGATGGGGCTGAGAGGCCAACGCGGGCTCGGCGGCCAGCATGGCGCGAGTGGCCTGCAAGATGTCCCAGCGGCCACCATAGTTCGCGGCGACCGTCAGGTGCAGGCGGTCGTTGTGGGCGGTGCGTTCCTGCGCCGCGAAGATCAACTCTTGCAGCCGGGGCTCGAAGGCGGACAGGTCGCCAATGACGTGCAGGCGCACGCCCTGCTCTTCGAGCTTGCCGATCTCACGCTCCAGCGCCTGCACGAACAAGCGCATCAAAAGCGATACTTCCTCGGCTGGCCTGCGCCAGTTCTCGGAACTGAAGGCGAACAGGGTCAGATAACGCACGCCGGCGCGGCCGCAGGCCTCAACGACACGCCGCACCGCTTGCACGCCCTTGGCGTGCCCCGCAGTACGCGGCAGCAGCCGTCTCGTCGCCCACCGGCCATTGCCATCCATGATGATGGCCACGTGCTCGGGAATGTCGCGAGTAGCGGGAACCGCCTGGGTCGAACTGGTTGCCATTGGTCTGGAGCTGCGCGCGGTGAAACGGCGAAAACGGAAAATACAGGGAGAAAAGCCTGCGCCGTCGGCCCACGGCTACGCAGTGTTGCTGCGGAACAATGGACAGGACGGCGCTCAGGCAGGAAATCCTGGTCCTCGGGATGATACGGCCAGCCGACCATCCTGAGGCATGCAGGAATTATACGGTCATGATTTCCGCTTCTTTCTGCGCGACCATCTTGTCGATGTCGGCCACGTTGCGATCGGTCAGCTTCTGGACGTCGTCCTGAGAACGGCGTTCGTCGTCCTCGGAGATTTCCTTGTCCTTGACCAGCTTCTTCAGCGCTTCGTTGGCTTCGCGGCGCAGGTTGCGCACGGCGACCTTGGCGTCCTCGCCTTCACTGCGGACCACTTTGGTCAGGTCGCGACGGCGCTCCTCGGTCAGCGCGGGCATCGGCACGCGGATGGTGTCGCCCATCGACATGGGGTTCAGGCCCAGGTCCGATTCGCGGATGGCTTTTTCGATCACGGAGGCCATGTGCTTCTCGTAGGGCTGCACGCTGATGGTGCGAGCGTCGACGAGGTTCACGTTGCCGACCTGGCTGATCGGCACGGGCGAGCCGTAATACTCGACCTGCACGTGGTCCAGGATGCCGGTATGGGCGCGGCCCGTGCGGATCTTGGCCAGGTTGGTCTTGAGCGTGTCAAGCGACTTGGCCATCCTGGCTTCGGCGGATTTGCGGATTTCTGCGACGCTCATGGAATTTCCTTTTCTTTAGACGTGTACCAAAGTGCCTTCGTCTTCGCCGCTGACCACCCGCTTGAGGGCGCCGGACTTATTGATCGAAAACACTTTGATCGGCAGTTTCTGGTCGCGGCACAGCGCGAAGGCCGTGGCGTCCATGACTTCCAGACGGCGGACAATCGCTTCGTCGAAGCTGATGCGCGAGTAACGCGTGGCGGTGGGATCCTTGTTGGGATCCGCGCTGTAGATGCCGTCGACCTTGGTGGCCTTCAGCACGATTTCCGCACCGATCTCGGCGCCGCGCAGCGCGGCAGCGGTGTCCGTGGTGAAGAAGGGATTGCCCGTGCCCGCCGCGAAGATGACGACCTTGCCCTCTTCGAGGTAACGCAGGGCCTTCGGGCGGATGTAGGGTTCGACGACCTGATCGATGTTCAAGGCCGACTGCACGCGGGTGTCGATACCCTTGTGCTTGAGCGCGTCCTGCAGTGCAAGCGCGTTCATGATGGTGGCCATCATGCCCATGTAGTCGGCGGTCGCGCGGTCCATGCCCTGCGCGCCCGGGGCGACGCCACGGAAAATATTGCCCCCGCCGATGACGATGGCCAGTTCTACGCCAGTGGCGGCGACTTCGGCGATCTCATCGGTCATGCGGACGATGGTGGAGCGATTGATGCCGAATGCATCGTCGCCCATCAGCGCCTCGCCGGAAAGTTTGAGAAGAACCCGTTTGTATGCTCTGCTGCTCATAGGTGATATCCCGAAGAACAATCCGACGAAAGTGTAAGACAAGAAATAGGCCGGACTAGAATTTAATCTAGCGCCGGCCTTTAAGCACTACCCTGGGGTCAGGCGCGGCCAGCGGCGGCGGCGGCGACCTCAGCGGCGAAATCGCTGGTCTTCTTCTCGATACCTTCGCCGACAACGAACAGCACGAACTTGCTGATCGAAGCGCCCTTGGCCTTGAGCATCTGCTCGACCGTGGCCTTGTCGTCCTTGACGAACGGCTGCGACAGCAGGGTGACTTCCTTCAGGAACTTCTGCACCGAGCCTTCGACCATCTTGGCGACGATTTCGGCAGGCTTGCCCGATTCAGCGGCCTTCTGCTCGGCAACCGAGCGCTCGGCAGCGATGTCAGCGGGGTTCACGCCGTCAGCGTTCAGGGCCTTGGGCTTGGTGGCGGCGATGTGCATCGCCAGGTCCTTGCCCACTTCCTCGGCGCCCGAGTACTCAACCAGCACGCCGATGCGGCCGCCGTGCACGTAGCTGGCCAGCGCGTTCGGGGTCTCGATGCGTTCGAAGCGGCGGATTGCCATGTTTTCGCCGATCTTGCCGATCAGGGCGGTACGGGTCGATTCGACCGTGCCGTCGCCGTAGGGCAGCGCCGACAGAGCGGCCACGTCGGCCGGGTTCTGCGTAGCGACCAGTTCGGCCAGCTTGTTCACGAAAGCCACGAAATCGTCGTTCTTGGCGACGAAGTCGGTTTCGCAGTTGACTTCGATGACGGCGCCTTTCTTGGCGTCGGCGGAGATGAACAGACCGATCAGGCCTTCAGCGGTGACGCGGGCGGCAGCCTTGCTGGCCTTGTTGCCCAGCTTGACGCGCAGGATTTCCTCGGCGCGGGCCAGGTCGCCCTCGGCTTCCGTCAAGGCCTTCTTGCACTCCATCATGGGGGCGTCGGTCTTTTCGCGCAGTTCCTTGACCAGGGCAGCGGTAATTTCAGCCATGTTTGCTCCAATTTGCTAGAACATGCCCCGGCACACCGGGACAGTGGTTTGATTCGATGGGACATCCGCGATTCGCGGATCAGGAAGATGGGAGCCCACCTTCGCACTGCCGGCGAGGCGGGAGCGGACCCGCATTCGGAACCGCTCCCAGACACTAACCGCCGGACATGACAATAGGCTTAGGCCTGGTTGTCCTGGACTTCGACGAACTCTTCCTGGCCTTCGCCCAGCTCTTCGACCAGACCGTTCAGGTTCTGCTCGCGGCCTTCCAGCACGGCGTCGGCGATGCCCTTGGCGTACAGCGCGATGGCCTTGGCCGAGTCGTCGTTGCCGGGGATCACGTAGTCGATGCCTTCGGGCGAGTGGTTGGTGTCAACCACGGCGACCACGGGGATGCCCAGGGTCTTGGCTTCGGCGATGGCAATCTTGTGATAGCCGACGTCGATCACGAAAATGGCGTCGGGCAGACCGTTCATGTCCTTGATGCCGCCGATCGACTTGTTCAGCTTTTCCAGTTCGCGTTGGAACAGCAGGCCTTCCTTCTTGATCATGCGCTCGGCGCCGCCTTCGGCGACCACGGCTTCCATATCCTTCAGGCGCTTGACCGAGGTCTTGACCGTCTTGAAGTTGGTCAGCATACCGCCGAGCCAGCGGGCGTCGACGAAAGGCATGCCGCAACGCGCGGCTTCGGCAGCGACCAGCTCGCGAGCAGCGCGCTTGGTGCCGACGAACAGGATGTTGCCACCGCGAGCAGCCAGCTGCTTCACGAACTTGGTGGCTTCCTGGTACTTATCAACCGTCTTTTCGAGGTTGATGATGTGAATCTTGTTGCGATGGCCGAAGATATAGGGGGCCATCTTGGGGTTCCAGTAGCGGGTCTGGTGACCGAAGTGGACACCCGCTTCCAGCATTTCGCGCATCAAAGACATAACTTTCTCCAAGGGTTGATTTCTTGTGCCACACCTGCATCAGCCTCTGGCTGACACCCTGGGTGGTGTTGCACGCGATTTCCCGCCTACGCGGGATGACAAAATTTTAACCGGGCCGACCGATCACTGCCGCAATAACTACAGCGCCTCTGGCGCCTTCTACTACGCTGCCGCGATAAACCCAGACGGCCGCCACGACCAAGAGCCTCACACCGCATGCCTGCAGGCGCTTATCCAGACCCACCAGGAATTTCCTGGAAGTTTCCGGCGGTTTCCCGAAAGCGCACCCGGACCTGTTTTGTTGGCAGCGAAATCCAGCTCTGGAAAATCCAGCTCTTCGCGTTCAAGCGTGGGGATTGAACCCCGGCTTCAGTTCGACCGCGCATCAGACCGTCGGGGCATTTCTTAAGAAAATGCGAACATTTTCAAGAACTTAATCCGACATCCGCACCGAGTCCAGACCCTGAGCCTGCATCGCCGCTCTAAAACATGACCGGGCTTACAAGCACGCCGCGCCCCAGCTTCCGCAAGTCCGTCGGATTGTTGCCGCCACGCCCGCACGGCCAGTTTTTCAGCAAGTTCCCGTTCCATAACCCACGGCCGGCCCCGAATTCGCTCCACAACCTTCGCTTGCGGTGACTTCAGAACCTGCCGCCGATCAGAATCGATCCGCTGCCAAATTACCTGCCGGGCTTGCCTGGTACGCATCAATGCCAAAGGCCAGCACCCGCCGGGTTCAGCCTTTGCCGTAACCCGATTGCTCCCCAAAATTTTAGGGAAGCCTATAATTCTACTATTCTTTCAAGCAGACATTCAAGCGAGACATCGCCAAGCTACTTCATGGGCACTATTACCAATCAAGCCGACCTGGCCAAGATGCGCGCCGCCTGCCAGGACGCCGCCAAAGTCCTCGATTTCATCACCCCGCACGTCAAGCCCGGGGTCACGACCGGGGAACTGGACCGCCTCTGCCTGGAATACCTGACCGACGAACTGGGCGTGAAGTCCGCCACCGTGGGCTATGCGCCCCCGGGCTACCCCCCCTTTCCCGGCGCCATCTGCACCTCGGTCAACCACCAAGTGTGCCACGGCATCCCGGGCGACAAGGTGCTCAAAAACGGGGATTCGCTGAACATCGACGTCACCATCATCAAGGATGGCTGGTTCGGCGACACCAGCCGCATGTACGCCGTGGGTGAACAGTCCATCTTGTCGCGCCGCCTGACCGAGATCACCTTCGAGTGCATGTGGAAGGGGATCCAGCAGGTAAAAAATGGGGCCACGCTCGGCGATATCGGCAACGCCATCCAGAAGCACGCGGAATCCAACGGTTTTTCAGTGGTGCGCGAGTTCTGCGGTCACGGCATCGGCCAACGTTTCCATGAAGATCCGCAGGTGCTGCACTATGGCAAACCCGGCACGGGCGTGAAGCTGACGACCGGCATGCTGTTCACCATCGAGCCCATGATCAACGCCGGACGCCGCGAAATCCGCCAGCTGTCCGACGGCTGGACGGTCGTGACCCGAGACCACAGCCTGTCCGCGCAATGGGAGCATGCTGTCTGCGTCACGGATACCGGCTACGAGGTTCTGACCCTGTCGCCTGGCATGCCCCAACCGCCCGCCTTCATCACCGAACCCCTCATCATCCCCGCCGTCTGAAGCATCTGCATAGCCACCATGACCGCCGCAACCCTCAGCGCCCTGCGCGAACGCATCCAGGAAGCCCGGCGGACCGCGGTGGCGCAGTTCCGCACCCACCTGCGGCCGGACACTCTGCTGTCCGAGCTGCGCCGCATCGTTGACGCCGCACTGCGGGACCTGGTCAAGCACTGCCCGCTGCCCGCTGGAGCCACCCTGGCCGCCGTGGGCGGTTATGGCCGGGGCGAACTCTACCCTCATTCCGACGTAGACCTGCTCATCCTGCTGCCGCACGCCCCCACCCCGGACGAAGAAGCGGCTATCGAGAAGCTGGTGGCCTCGCTGTGGGACCTGGGCCTGGAGCCCGGGCATAGCGTGCGCACCATCGAAGATTGCGAGCGCGAGGCCGATGCCGACATCACCGTGGAAACCGCCTTGCTGGAATCCCGCTGGCTGGCCGGCAGCCGCACGTTGATGAAGGCGTTCGAGGCTGCCACACGGTCCCGCCTGGACCCGCGCGCCTTCTTTCGCGCCAAGCGCGTCGAAATGCAGCAGCGCCACGCCCGCTACCACGACACGCCCTACGCGCTGGAACCCAATTGCAAGGAGTCGCCCGGGGGGCTGCGCGACCTGCAGGTGATTCTGTGGATGGCAAGGGCGGCGGGCTTTGGCAATAGTTGGCGGTCCGTGGCCCAGGCCGGCCTGCTGACCTCATCCGAGGCGCGCGACCTGCGCCGCGCGGAACAGGCCTTCAAACGCCTGCGCATCGAGCTGCACCTGCTGGCGAACCGCCGTGAAGACCGCGTGCTGTTCGACCTGCAACCCGCGCTGGCCGAGGTCTACGGCATCCACGCCACCGCCACCCGCCGCGGCAGCGAACTGCTGATGCAGCGCTACTACTGGGCGGCGCGCCTGGTGACGCAGTTGAACGGCATCCTGGTGCAGAACATCGAAGAACGGCTATTTCCGCGTCCCGACAGCGACGCGCGCGATATCGACGACGATTTCCGCAATCTGCGCGACCGCCTGGACATCATTCGCGACGATGGGTTCGAGCGCAATCCCACCCTGCTGCTGCGCGCCTTCCTGGTAATGCAGCTGCATCCGGAGCTGACCGGCATGTCCGCGCGGACGCTGCGGGCCATTTGGCATTCGCGCCACCGCATCGATGCCCAGTTCCGCCGCAACCCGGTCAACCGCAAGCTGTTCTTGCAGATCCTGCAGCAGCCGCGCGGCATCGTGCACGAACTGCGGCGCATGACCATGCTGAACATCCTGCCGCGCTACTTGCCGGTGTTCCGCCGCATCGTGGGGCAGATGCAGCATGACCTGTTCCACGCCTATACGGTGGACCAGCACACGCTGGCGGTCGTGCGCAACCTGCGCCGCTTTACCATGCCGGAACATGCGCAGGAGTATCCGTTGGCCAGCCAATTGATCGCCAGCCTGGACCGGCACTGGCTGTTGTACGTGGCGGCGCTGTTCCATGACATTGCCAAGGGGCGTGGCGGCGACCACTCCGAGCTGGGCGCACGCGAAGTGCGCAAGTTCGCCCAGGACCACGGAATGGAGCCCGAGGACACCAAGCTGGTCGAGTTCCTGGTCCGCCAGCACCTGCTGATGTCGGCCGTGGCGCAAAAGCGCGACCTGTCGGATCCGGCCGTGGTGCAGGATTTTGCCGCCACCGTGAAGGACGAACGCCATCTGACGGCCCTGTACCTGCTGACGGTGGCCGATATTCGCGGCACCAGCCCCAAGGTCTGGAACGCGTGGAAGGGCAAGCTGCTGGAAGACCTGTACAAGCTGACCCTGGCCGCGCTGGGCGGCGCGCACGCCGACGCGCACACCGTGCTGACCGAACGCAAGGAAGAGGCCGCCCGCCTCACCCGCCTGGCTGGCTTGCGCGACGACGCCCGGGAGGCCTTCTGGAACCAGCTCGACGTGGCCTACTTCCTGCGCCACGACGCCTCGGACATCGCCTGGCACACGCGCCACCTGTACCACCAGGTCGAACCTGCGCAGGCGGTGGTGAAGGCCCGCCCCACCGAACATGGGGAAGGCCTGCAGATCATGGTGTACACCCGGGATGCGCCCGACCTCTTCGTGGCTATTTGCGGCTATTTCGACGCCAAGTCGCTCTCCATCCAGGACGCCCGCATCCACACCACGCGTCACGGCTGGGCGCTGGATAGCTTTATCGTGCTGCTGCCGGAAGGCGCGAGCGACCTGCGCGCCCAGGCCACCCTGGTCGAGCATGAATTAGCGGAGCGTCTGAGGGATCCGCACGCGGCCGCCCAGCAGCAGCCGGCCCGCAGCGGGTACTACGGCCGTGGCCGCCAATCGCGAGTGTCGCGGGTGTTTCCGGTCATGCCGCAGGCCGAACTCCAGCCTGACGAACGCAGCACCTCGTGGCGCTTGTCGGTAACCGCAACCGACCGTCCCGGCCTGCTGCACGCCCTGGCGCGAGTCTTCGCGCGCCACGAAATAAACCTGCTCATGGCCAAGATCATGACGCTGGGCGACCGCGTCGAAGACGTGTTCATCGTGGACGGCTCGGCACTGGCCCGCCCGCGCAGCCAGATGCAGTTCGAGCGCGACATCCTGGATGCCCTGGCGGGCGAGGAAGCCCAGCAGCGCGCCGCCTGAGCACCGGCGCCTGGCATCGCCAGCGCCGCCGGGACCGCATACAATCCCGGTTTTCGGCCTGGCGATACCGTCCCCATGGAGCTAAACGATTATCTGCGCGTTTTCGGTACCAGCTTCTTTTTCGCGCTGGCCACCCTATTGCCTTTCCTGAATCCGCCCGCGATCGCGCCGATCTTCCTGTCACTGACCGAGGGCGCCTCGTCATCCACCCGCATGGTGCTGGCCAAGCGCGTGGCGATCAACGTCTGCCTGATGCTGATCGTCGCCATGGTCGCGGGCAACGTGCTGCTCAGCTTCTTCGGCATCTCGCTGTCCATCGTGCGGGTCGGCGGCGGCATGCTCGTCATCGCCAGTGCCTGGCGACTGGTGAATTCGCCCGATGCCGACACCGAGCGCGTGGCGCGCATGGCCGAATCCTTCACGCCTGAAATGGCCAAGGCCCGCGCCTTCTATCCCCTGACATTCCCCATCAGCTGCGGCCCCGGTTCCATCGCAGCAGCCATCACCGTCGGGGTGTCGCTGCGGGACCAGAACCACGTACTGAGCCTGCTGCGGCTGGGCGGCTCCATCCCCGGTATCATCGTTGTCTCCGTGACGCTGTACATCTGCCTGCGCTTTGCGGCGCAGATGCTGCATAGGCTGGGGGACAATGGCACGGCCGTGTTCATGCGGCTATCGGCCTTCATCATGCTTTGCCTGGGCGTGCAGATCTTCTGGGAAGGTTCGCGCGAACTGCTGCTGGGTGTATTGCAGCAAGTGATGCAACCAATTCCGATTCCCAAGGCCTAAGCCTGGCCGGATGCAGCGTCCGGCCCCTTTTTCAACCTCTACAGCACAACAATGCCCTCTCGCTCAGAACGCCTGCTCCGCCTGATCGCCCTCTTTTGCTTTGGCGCCGTCGGCGTCGCCCTTGTTTCGCAGCACGTCTTCGACATGCCGCCCTGCGCCTGGTGCGTCATGCAGCGCCTGATATACCTGGTGATCGGCGTCATCGCTCTAGTGGGCGGATTTGGCGGCGGACGCGTCTTGACCCGCTTGTGCGGTGCGCTGACCGCGCTGCTGTCCCTCAGCGGCATCGCCGCCGCCTGGTACCAATACAGCGTGGCGGCCAACATGCTGTCTTGCGACCAGACCTTCGCCGACCGCTTCATGACCGGCATCGGCCTGGAAAGCGCCGTGCCATGGCTGTTCGGCATCTATGCCACCTGCATGGACGCCAAGGTGCCAGTGCTGGGTATCGAGTACGCCTTGTGGAGCCTGGCCCTCTTCGTCATCATTTTCTTCATGGCTTTGCCCGTCGCCTTCCGGCGCGGCAGTTCGCAGTAAGCACCGTGCGGGCGCAGCCAGAGGATCGGAATGCCGCCGCCCTGCGCCAGCTGGTCCTGGGGCATGCTGCGCTGATGACCTGGCCACGCCTGACGGTGGTGCCGGCACGCTTTTCTTGACCATGTCCACTTTGAAGTACCTGACCGGATATCCCGAATCCTTGCTCGCCCAGGCCCGGCAACTGCTCGACCAGGGCAAGCTAGGCGCGGCGCTCCTGGCACGCTACCCCGCCGGCCCCCACGGCATCCGTACCGACCGGGCGCTGTACCAGTACGTGACAGACCTGAAGAACGCCTACATGCGCAATGGGGACCAGATCAACAAGGTGACCTTCGACAGCAAGATCCATGTGATCCAGCACGCCCTCGGGCAACACACCTATATCTCGCGCGTGCAGGGTGGCAAGCTCAAGGCCAAACATGAGATCCGGGTGGCGACGCTGTTCAAGACGGTGCCGGCCGAATTCCTGAAGATGATCACGGTGCACGAACTAGCCCATCTGAAGGAGAAGGACCACAACAAGGCCTTCTATAACCTGTGCCTGCGCATGGAGCCGCAATATCATCAGTACGAGTTCGACCTGCGCTTGTACCTGACGCATCTGGACGCCACGCGCGTCGCGTTATGGAAGAGCTCAACCTGAAATCTCCAGACGCACAGACGCCCGGCCAAAAAAAATGCCGTCCCGAAGGACGGCATTTTTCTTGCTGCCTGGCATCTCAGGCGTCGTTAGCGGCGTAGCCCATGTTGAACTGCAAGCCGCTGGCGCCCCCTTCCTCGCCCGGTTCGGCGCGGGACTGGCCCAGGCGGGCCAGGTACTCGGGGGTGATGTCTCCCGTGACGTACTGGCCGTCAAAGCACGAGGCTTCGAAGCGGGACAGCTTGGGATTGATGTCGCGGACGGCCTGTTGCATGTCATTCAGGTCTTGGTAGACCAACGAATCGGCGCCGATCGCGCGGGCGATTTCCTCATCGCTGCGGCCGGTGGCGATCAGTTCGCTCTGCGTGGGCATGTCGATGCCATAAACGTTCGGGAAACGGACCGGAGGCGCGGCCGAAGCGAAATACACCTTGTTGGCGCCGGCGGCGCGGGCCATGTCCACGATCTCGCGGCTGGTGGTGCCGCGCACGATGGAGTCATCCACCAGCAGCACGTTCTTGCCCTTGAACTCCATGCCGATGGCATTGAGCTTCTGGCGCACCGATTTACGGCGCACGGCCTGGCCCGGCATGATGAAGGTACGGCCGACGTAGCGGTTCTTGATCAGGCCTTCGCGGTAATCCAGGTTCAGGCGCGCGGCCAGCTGCATGGCGGCGGGACGCGAGGAGTCCGGAATCGGCATGACGACGTCGATGTCGCCCAGACGCATGTTGCGCGCCACCTTGTCCGCCAGGTACTCACCCATGCGCAAACGGGCGTCGTACACCGACACGCCATCAATCAATGAATCCGGACGCGCGAAGTACACGTACTCGAAAATGCAGGGCACCAGTTGCGGATTGTCGGCGCATTGGCGGCTGACGAAGCGTCCGTCCAGATCAACGAACACCGCTTCGCCGGGCTCGACGTCACGCACGAAGGCAAAACCGCTGCCTTCCAGCGCCACGGATTCCGAAGCAACCATCCACTCGACGCCCTCTTCGGTTTCCTGGCGGCCGATGCACAGCGGACGGATACCGTTGGGATCGCGGAAAGCCAGCAAGCCATAGCCGGAGATCTGCGCCACCACGGCATACGCGCCGCGCACGCGCTTGTGCAAGGCGGACACTGCGCGGAATATGGCGTCGTCGTCCAGGGACACACCATTGGCCGACGACTGCAGCTCGTGAGCCAGCACGTTCAGCAGGACTTCGGAATCGGAGTTGGTATTGATGTGGCGGCGGTCGACCCGGTAGAGCGATTCGCGCAGTTCACGCCAGTTGGTCAGGTTGCCGTTATGGGCGAACATGATGCCGAACGGCGCATTGACGTAGAACGGCTGGGCCTCTTCCTCACTGGCGCTGGAACCGGCGGTGGGATAGCGGACCTGGCCCACACCCGACGTACCCGGCAGCGCGCGCATGTTGCGCGTGCGGAAGACGTCGCGCACCAGGCCGTGCGCCTTGTACATATTGAATTGGTTGCCCTGCGATGTCGCGATGCCCGCGGCGTCCTGCCCGCGATGCTGCAACAGCAGCAAGCTGTCATAGAGCAGCTGGTTGACCGGCCCGCGCCCGATGACCCCTACGATTCCACACATGGTGAGATTTCCTGGTTGATGTAAAGCTAATCAATACGGCAGCCACGTCGCCAGGGACGGCGGCAGCCACGTCTTGATATGTTTGATGGCCTCGATGGCCGAATGCGAAAACATGGCGTCCTTCCACCACGGCTCTTCCGGCAGCGGCGTGTAACCTGCGGCGGCGACCAGCGCCAGCACGATCAACAGGCCACGAGCCAGCCCGAACATCCCGCCCAAGCCGTGGTCGGCGGGACCCAGTCCGGTACTGCGGATCAGGGCGGCAAGCGTCATGTTGACCAACCCCACGCCAAGCAGCACGATGATGAACACCGCAGCGTACGAAACTCCCATGCGCAGCAGCGTCGTTTCAATATAGGGCTCCAGCCAGACATAGACTGTGGGGCCCCACCATATCGCGGCCACGAAAGCCAGCAGATAGGCGACCAGCGACAGCACCTCTTTGAGCAGGCCGCGCACCAGGCCCAGCACACCCGAAACCGCCAGGATGGCCAGCACGACGAAGTCGAAGCCGGTCACTATTGGGCGGCAATGAAACCATTGTCATAGCCCAGGGTGCGCAACCGCGCCTGGGCCGCCTGCGCCGCCTCGCGCGAGGGGAACGGCCCCACCCGCAGACGGTACTGCTGTTTGCCGTTGATGGTGGCCTGTTCGACGAATGCGTTGGTCACGCCGGCCTGGTGCAGCTTGCTGCGCCGCGACTGGGCGTCCTCGGACGTGGTGTAGGCAGCAATCTGCAATACGAAGTTTCCTTTGGCGGCCGGCTTGGGCGCGGGCGTGGCGGGCGCGGGGCGTCCTTCCAGCAGCGCCAGCGCGCGCGCGCCGTCGTCCGAACGGTTGTCGGGCTTGGCCGGCGTCGCGGGCTTGGGCTCGGGCTTGGGCGGCGTGGCCGGCTTGGGTTCGGGCTTGGGCGGGGTGGTGGCCGCGGTCGCAGGCGGAGTCGCGGGCTGCGCCGCAGGAGGCGTGCTCGGCGTGGCCGTCGCTGGCGGCTGCTCGGAAGTCAGCGGAGGCGGCGTGGGGATGGCCGAAGGGTCCGTCGGCGCGGCGCTGCCCGGCGCGGGCGTTTGCGGCGCGGCGACTTGGGGCTCGGTCACTTGCGGCTGGAACGGCGTGTTGCGGTCCGGCACCCTGATGGGAATGTTGTCGTCGACCGGCGTGGGCTGCGAATCCAGCACCATGGGCAGGATGATGACGGCGGCGAGTACCAGTGCGACAGCGCCTGCCAGCCTGCGCCGCGCGCGGCCGCGCAGCTCCGCAGCCTGCACCTCGCTGGGCACTGCCGCCCGCTTGGAGGACTGCGCCTGATCGGCAGGATCTTTGCGTTTGAAAAAACCCATGGAGGAGAATTCCTTGCGGCGATATGGCGGCGGGCCGCCTGGACGCGATTGACCCGCTGCTGCCTATGCCTTGCGACCCAGAGCCTGCAAAACCGAGGCTACGGTGAGAAACGAGCCGAACACCACGATTCTATCATTCTCCCCCGCCCGTTCGCGCGCCGCCGCAAAGGCCTGCGCGGGATCCGCATACGAGGAGATGCCCGGCTTTTCGCCCCCCGCGGGTGTGGGCGGCAACGCCGCGGCCACCTGTTGCGCAAGCGCTTCCCCAGTCGTGCCGCGCGGCCCCGGCAGACCCGCGCAGTACCAGTTGTCGACGCGCGTGCCGAGCTTGGCGATCACACCGGCCAGGTCCTTGTCGTTCAGCATGCCGAATACCGCGTGGGTATAGGGATGGAAACCCATGTTATCGAGGTTCTGCGCCAGCACCGCCGCCGCATGCGGGTTATGCGCCACGTCCAGGATGACCGCGGGCTGGCCCGGCAGGATCTGAAAGCGCCCCGGCAGCGAGGCCTGCAACAGCCCCAGGCGCACCGCCTGTTGCGGTATCGGCAGGCGGTCGCGCACCGACTCCAGCGCCGCAAGCGCCGCCGAAGCATTCAGCAACTGATTGGCGCCGCGCAGCGCCGGATAGGCCAGGGAATTGCGGCGCTGTTCGCGTCCACCGTAAGCCCACTGCTGGCGATCGCCCGAATAGTTGAAATCACGGCCGAAGAGCCAGAGGTCGGCGCCGATTTCCTGGACATGGTCCAGCAGCGATTGCGGAGGCATGGGATCGCTGCAGATGGCCGGCCGCCCGCTGCGGTAGATGTGGGCTTTCTCGAAGCCGATCTTTTCACGCGTGTCGCCCAGCCAGTCGGTGTGGTCCAGGTCGACACTGGTGACGATGGAGCAATCGGCATCGACAATGTTCACGGCGTCCAGGCGACCGCCCAGGCCGACCTCCAGCACCACGGCGTCCAGCCTGGACTGCGAAAAGAGGCGCAGGATGGCCAAGGTGGTGAATTCGAAATAGGTCAGCGAGACCTCGCCGCGGGCGGCTTCAACCGCCTGGAACTGGGCGATCAACGCCTCGTCCGTGGCGATCTGGCCATTGATGCGGGCACGTTCGTTGAAGTCGATCAGGTGAGGCGAAGTGTAGAGCCCGACCTTATAGCCGGCCGCGAGCAGGATCGCTTCCAGCATGGCACAGGTGGACCCCTTGCCATTGGTGCCGCCGACGACGAACTTCACCCCGGACAACGCCAGCCCCATCCGGCCGGCCACTTCCCGCACCCGGTCCAGCCCCATGTCGATGGCAGTGGCGTGGATCGATTCCAGGTACTGCAGCCAATCGGGCAAGGTGGCGGAGGCGTCGGGCGTGCGGGCAGAAGACATGACTGGGCCGAGAGTGAAATAAGCCTTCGATTTTAGCAGTCCACGCACCGTGTTTTCCCTAATCCCCCAGGGAGCGACAAGGTATCCACCGCTAAAAACCGCTTGCCGATATTTTTTCCATACATAAAAATAATTTCACGTATGAAAATTTATTCGGACTGAACATGACACAACGCAAGACCCCGGCCTGGCTCGTGCGCGAGGCCTCCGTGCCCGGCTATCACCCTGCCAACCACACCGGCACCCTGAACCGCCGCCTGATCGGCCCCGACACCGTGGGCGCCCGCGGGGTGGAAGTGCTGCTGGGCGTCATCGACAAAGGCAAAGGGGCCTTGCCGCACGCCCATCCCGGCATCGAGCAGGTCTGCTACTTGCTTTCCGGCACGGCGCGGGCCCAAGTCCAGGACGAATGGGCTGACATGGGTCCCGGAGACTGCTGCTATTTCCCGCCGGACGTTCCGCACGTATTCACGGTCACGAGCGATGAGCCTGCCCGTCTGCTGGTGATCTACACCCCGCCTTATGAAGAATCCCCCGACCGCGTGATCCGCGGCTTTCCGGCGCCCCCCGCAGCCGCCTGAAGCGGCCACAGCCTCAGGCCGCGGACGCAGAAACCGCGCCTGGATTCCAAACCTGGAGACAACCCAATGAAAGTCCTGCCCCTGCTGGGCGCCGCCCTGATGAGCGGCGCGGCCCTGTTCACCGCGCCCGCCGCGCACGCCGCC
Organism: Achromobacter sp. D10; assembly: GCF_035282245.1. Lineage (NCBI taxonomy): Bacteria > Pseudomonadati > Pseudomonadota > Betaproteobacteria > Burkholderiales > Alcaligenaceae > Achromobacter > Achromobacter sp. D10. The sequence continues at coordinate 23,670 of NZ_JAYJLE010000004.1, read as the reverse complement.
GATTACCCAGCCAAACCCATCACCCTGATCGTTCCCTTCCCCGCCGGGTCGGGCACCGACGCGGTGGGCCGCATCTTCGGCGCCGAGCTCGCTACCATCCTGGGCCAGCAGGTCGTGGTGGAGAACAAACCTGGAGCCAATGCCACCATCGCGGCCAACTACGTGGCGCGCGCCAAGCCCGACGGCTACACGCTGTTCGTCACCACCAATACCTCTCATTCGGCCGCGCCATGGCTGATGAAAAACGTGCCGTACGACCCGGTCAAGGATTTCACCCCCATCGCCCGCGGCGGCAACCTGCCCTTCATTCTGGTCGTCAACCCGAAGCGCCCATGGAAAACGGTGGGTGAATTGGTGGCCGACGCCCGCCAGCGCCCCGGCCGCATTACCTATGCCAGCGGGAACAGCACCGGCATCGTCGCGGGCGCCACCCTGGCCAACCGCGCCAAGATCGACATCCTGCATGTGCCCTATAAGGGCACGCCACAGGGGCTGACCGACGTGGTGGGCGGGCAGGTCGACTTCATGTTCACCGACCTCGCTTCCGGTTTGCCGTTCGTGCAGTCGGGCCAATTGCGTGCCCTGGCGGTGTCGACCGCGGAACGCAGCGCCATCGTGCCCGACCTGCCGTCCATGGCCGAATCCGGCGTGCAGGACTTCGACCTGAACTCCTGGAATGGCTATTTCGGCCCGGCCGGCATGCCGCCGGAAATCGTGGCCAAGCTGAATGCGGCGATCAACCAGGTGGTCGCCAAGCCGGACGTGCAAAAACGCCTGGCCGGCCTGGGGTTCGACGCGTTCTCCAGCACACCGCAAGCCTTCGCCCAGTTCGTGAGTGCGCAGCTGGACCTGTGGGGCAAGCTGATCCGTGACGCAGGAATCGAGCAGCAATGAGCGACAAGCCACAATCCGAAGCGCCTGCGGCCGGCCCCCTGGCGGGCCTGCGCATCCTGGACTTGAGCACGGTCGTCATGGGCCCCTACGCCACTCAGGTCCTGGCCGACCTGGGCGCCGACGTCATCAAGGTCGAACCGCCCGCGGGCGACAACATGCGCGCGGTCGGCCCCATGCGCAATCCGGGGATGGGACATATCTATTTGCACCTGAACCGCAACAAGCGGTCCATCGTGCTGGACCTGAAGACGCCAGAAGGCCTTACGGCCTGCCTGAAGCTGGCCGAAGACTGCGACGCCCTGCTCTACAACATCCGCCCCCAGGCGATGGCCCGGCTCGGTTTGTCCTACGAAGCCGTGGCAGCGCGCAATCCCCGCATCATTTACCTGGGCGCCTATGGCTATGGCGAGGCCGGTCCCTATGCCGGACGGCCCGCCTACGATGACCTGATCCAGGGACAGACCGGCATTGCCGCCCTCTCCGCCCAACAGAGCGCAGATGTGCCGCGTTACGCACCGCTCACCCTGGCCGACCGCGCGGTGGGCTTGCACGTCGGCATCGCGCTGTTGTCCGCGGTGCTGCATGCACGCGGCACAGGGCGGGGCCAACAGGTCGAACTTCCCATGTTCGAAGGCATGGCTCACCTTGTGCTGGGCGACCATCTGGGCGGCGCGACCTTCGATCCGCCGATGGGCCCTACCGGCTATGCCCGCCTGCTGGCGCCGCACCGGCGCCCCTACGCCACCGCTGACGGCTACATCTGCCTGCTTATCTACAACGACAAGCATTGGCGCAACTTCTTCGATCTGATCGGCCGGCCCGAGCTGTCGCAAGACCCGCGTTTCAGTTCGCACGGCGCGCGCGCCGCCCACATCAGCGAGGTCTACGCCTTTGTCGCCGACGTCATCGCCACCCGGCCCAGCCAGGACTGGCTAGAAGGACTGGCGCGGGCGGACATCCCCGCCTCGCCGCTCTATACCGTGGACGATCTGCTGCAGGATGAACATCTGGCCGCGACCGGCTTTATCCGGACCATGGACCACCCCAGCGAAGGCCCCATCCGCACAACCGCTCCTCTCGGCAAATACGAAAGCACTCCCACCTCCATACGCCGCCCCGCCCCCAGGCTGGGCCAACACAGCCGCGAAGTGCTGGCCGAGGCCGGCTACGACCATGCCTGCATCGACGCCTTGGCGGCCCGCGGCATCACTCACGATGGAAACGACTGATGGACTTTGAATTCACCCCAGAACAGCTGGCGCTGCGAGATGCCGTCTCCCGAATCTGCGAACGCTATCCGGATGAATACTGGCTGGAGCGCGACCGCGAAGGCGGCTTCCCGGAGCCCCTGCATGCCGATCTGGCTCGCGACGGCTGGCTGGGCATCGCCATGCCCCAAGAATATGGCGGCGCGGGCCTGGGCATGACCGAAGCGGCGCTGATGATGCAAACCATTGCGGCTTCCGGCGCAGGCTTTACCGGCGCCTCGGCCGTCCATATGAACATCTTCGGCCTGAACCCGGTCGTGGTCTTTGGCAGCGACGAGCAGCGCCGCCGCTGGCTGGAACCCTTGATCGCCGGCCGCGAGAAAGCCTGCTTCGCGGTGACCGAACCGGACGCCGGGCTGGACACCACCAAGCTGCGTACCCGCGCCGAACGCCAAGGCGACGAATACGTCGTGCATGGCCGCAAGATCTGGATATCGACCGCCCAGGTCGCCCACAAAATGCTGCTGTTGGCGCGCACCACCCCGCTATCCGATGTCGAAAAACCGACGCAGGGACTGTCGCTGTTTTATACGGACCTGAACCGCGACAAGATTGAAGTGCGTGAAATCGAGAAAATGGGCCGCAAGGCGGTGGACTCGAACATGCTCTTCATCGATGGCCTGCGCATTCCCGTGGCCGACCGCATCGGCGAGGAAGGGCGAGGGTTTGAGTACATCCTGCACGGCCTGAATCCCGAGCGCATCCTCATCGCGGCGGAAGCGGTGGGCATCGGCCGCGCAGCACTGGAACGCGCCGTGAAATACGCGGGCGAGCGTACGGTGTTCGGCCGCCCGATAGGCCAGAACCAGGGGATCCAGCATCCGTTGGCTCAGGCCTGGATGCAGCTGGAAGCGGCGGATCTGATGGTTTTCAAGGCTGCCAGCCTCTATGACGCGGGCAAGCCTTGCGGTCCCTACGCCAACTCGGCCAAGTATCTTGCGGCCGAAGCCGGCTACAACGCCTGCCAGACCGCCGTCATGACTCTGGGCGGCATGGGCTACGCCAAGGAATACCACGTAGAGCGCCTGCTGCGCGAGAGCTTCATTCCCCGCATCGCGCCGGTCAGCCCGCAACTGATCATGTGCTTCATAGCGGAAAAAGTGCTGGGGCTGCCCAAGTCCTACTGAGAGCCGCAAATCCCCGCCGGGGCGCAAGGCCTGCCTGTCAGGCCTGCTGCTCCAGCGCCGTGCAGGCCGACCGCAGTATCCGCGCATACGCCTCCTGCTGCGGCTCGATCCGATAGATCGGTCCGCCTACTGAAATCGCATAATGTTCGCCGGACAAGGTAACGGGCCAGGCAATCGCTCCCACGTCGGCTATCGATTCCCCGCTATTCATGAACCAACCGCGCTGGCGGGACAGATCCAGGTCAGCCAGCAAGGCCTCGCGGGTAACCAAGGTGCGCTCGTTGTGGCGCGTCATGGGCATGCTTGCGAGCATGGCGTCGCGGGCGGGTTCGTCCAGCAGGGATAGCAAGGCCTTTCCCAGCGAATTTGCGTGAACGTCCTTGAATTCGCCCGCAACAGGCGCGTATCTGATGGTATGGGGCGAATCCAGCACATCCAGATAGACCACTCGCCCATCCTGGCTCAGCTTGGCGAAAACAATTGTTTCCCTCGTTGCGTCCCTTAATTCTGCAAGACTGGGATAGACCCGGTCCAACACAGGATCTGCGCGAGCGATGCGCTGGGCCATGGCAAGCAGCCTGCCCGTCGGGTAATAGCCCTGGCGCCGCCCGGTTTCATAGAGATAGCCCAACCCCGTCAGGGTTCGGATCAGCGCCAGGCAACTCGATACCGGTACATCCAGCAAGCGGGCCAGTTCAGATAGAGGGAGCGCGCGCTTTTCGCGGGCATAGGTTTCGATTATTTCGATAACTCGCAGCGCCGTCTTGACACTCATTGCCCGATCCGAACTGTTTATCACGTGAAACATTTGGCTCGCCGGCGGCTAAAGTTCCTTGCGGGCCTGCCGTAATGGTAGCTGAGAATTCCCTGAAAACAGCGCGTTCCTCCGAGACGCCCACATCGCCGTTGGAGTGATCATGGCCGTAACCCCGCTAGCCCCCGCCTCGTTTGCACCCGCCCCGGTCGCAGCCGCACCGGTCGCGCCGGACCCCGCCGTGAGCGTCGTGCCCGCGGCCGCCGCAACGAACAGCGGAGCTTCGGACAGCGCAACGTCGGACCAATCCGATTCGCAGAAGCTTCCCTTGGACAAGGCTCTGGACGAAATCAACGACCAAATGAAGTCTTGGTCCACGCAGTTGAAATTTGAGATCGACCCCAATGTGCACCAGGTCGTGGTTTCTGTGGTAGACGCAGAATCTGGTGATGTCATCCGCACGATCCCCAGCGAAACGTTGCTGAAAATCGCCAAGATGATCGTGAACATGCAAGGCAACGGTATTAAGACTTCGGCGTAATACGGCCCCAAATTTTGATTTGATCTACCGCTGAGCGGTCGACGCTTTGGAAGCGCCGAATTAGGCCCGCCTTATGCCCTTACCCGGCCAATCGCCGGCTTCGTATTTTTGACAGAATCGCATCGCTAGGAAGGAATTTCACATGGCCTCCATCACCAACCTCGGCTCGACCACCGGACTTCCTCTGGAGGAGATCCTCACCAAGCTTCAAGCTGCAGAGGACAAAAAGCTGAGCCTGTACACGACCCGCCAGGCAAGCTACGAGGCCCGCGTAAGCGCCTTTGGCCAAATTCAAAGCGCGGTGGAAGCCGTGCAGAAAGCCGCTGAAGCACTGGGCAAGAATTCCGTCCTGGACGCGGTAAAAGCCAACGTCTCGGGCAACGGCTTGACCGCGACTGTGGGCACCGATGGCGCCACCATGGGGGAGTACTCCATCAAGGTGAACAAGCTGGCCACCGCACACACCCTCCAATCCGGATTGGTTGCGGACCGAAAGGCGTTCAATGGTGCGACCGGCTCATTCACGATTGAACTGACCAATGGCGAAACCCGCACCATCGACCTGAAAAACGACACTTCGCTGAACGGCATCGCCAGTGCGATCAATAGCGATGACAAGGTCGGAGTACGGGCCAGCATCATCAATGACGGCAGCGGCAACAGCTACCTGATGCTGAGCGCCAAGGACACAGGCGAACAGGCATCGGTGAAGTCGATCACGGTCACCGGCGATCAAAAACTCAAGGACATCCTGAACTACAACACGGACCCGGCCGATCTCAACCCGAAGATGGCGCAACAGACAGTCCCCGTGGACGCTGAGATCGAAGTCAACGGCATCCCCATCAAGAGTGGTAGCAACAGCATTTCCACCGCTATCGATGGCGTAACCTTGAACCTGACGGCCACGACCGAAGCTGGTAAGACAGTCACCCTGAAGCTGGAAAGCGACACCAGTGTCGCCAGCAAGGCGGTTCAGGAATTCGTCACCGCATATAACTCGCTGCAAAACACGATTGCCAAGCACACCGCATTCGACGTTGTCGCAGAAACCAATCAGGCCCTTACCGGTGACGCCACAACCCGTAGTATCCAGTCCACCATGTCCAACGCACTGCGAGTCGTGACGTCGGAAGGAACTCTGCGGTCGTTGGCTGACCTGGGTGTCACGCTTGACCCGAAGACCGGCACGTTGAAGGTCGATCAGAAGCAACTGGACAAGGCGCTGGTCGAAAACCCCGCCGACGTCAAGCGCATTATGACCTCGACGAATGGCCTTACTGCGCAGTTCACGGCAGCCGCGAAAAGCATGTTGGGCGACAACGGCTCAATCAAGATTCGTCAGGAAGGCCTGACCGAATCCATCAAAGATGTCAAGGATCAGCTCACCCGAGCCAAAGCCAGCAGCGACGCCTCCATGGCAACCATGCGCGCCCAGTTCGTTGCGTTGGAGAAGTTCGTGTCTCAGCAAACGGCCACTGCCAACTATCTGACTCAACAATTCGCAGCCCTGAGCAAGTCCAAGTAACCTACAGAAGATGTATCGATGACTTATGCCGCCCGCCGCCCGACCGGATCTTATTCCGTGCGTTCCTACGCCGAGATCGGCCTGGAAACACAAATCCTGGGGGCCAGCCCGGAAAGGCTGATTTCGCTGCTGTACATGGGCGCCCGGGCGGCAATCGGGCAGGCTCGCCTCCACCTGCAGGAAGGCAGGATCACGGAACGGGGCGCAGCCATCTCGAAGGCCATCAAGATTGTCGACGAAGGCTTGAAAACCGGCCTGAACATGGAGGCGGGCGGCGAAATCGCCGCCAACCTCGCCCGCCTGTACGACTACATTGTCCGCACGCTGCTGATGGCAAACCTGAAAGCAGATCCGGAAGCGCTCGAAACGGCGGATCGCCTGTTGGCGGATCTGGCCGAGGCCTGGCAGACATCCATTGATCGCCCTGCCGGGGGCGTGCAGCCTTGACGGCACTGCATACGCACCGTCCAGCAATCGAACGCCCGAGATTTCCATGACGTCCACGACCCAGTACACCTCCCCCATCCTGGAACACTACCAGGAGATCGCTCTCATCACGGGAGAAATGCTAGCAGCCGCCCAGGCCGGCGACTGGGATGGAGCGATGGTCCACGGACAACAATATTGTGAGCTGGTAGAACGCCTGCGCCAGACCGAGCAGTCCGTGCCGCTGGACGAAGCTGGCCGCGCCATGAAGTACGACCTGCTCGTGCGCATTCTTGACAACGACGCACTGACTCGGGATTTGGCACTTCCCCAACTGGCCCGCCTTGGGGACTTGCTGGGACGCATGAAGCGCCAGCAAACCCTGCTGTCCGCCTACGGCTACCAGGCGCCTGAAGAATGAGCGTAGGTCCCGCCGCACTCGGCAATGTCCTGGTGCAGCGGCTGGACGCCGTGCTAGGCACGACAATGTCCGCCGCCAGCGCCAATCAGGTTTCGGGCGCACGGCCTGACGCGGTCAGCCAGCCAGGCAATCTGGAAAAGCCCGGCCCCTCGGACGGATCTACCCGCGACCCACGGCAAGGCATACAGACTGGCGGCGCCCGCGGCGACCGCCAGAATACTGTCGTCGACCCCAAAACAGCTGCAGCACTGGCCTTGGCCGCCCGCGGCTTGGTCACCAGCAGCGACACTACCGCCTCTGCCCCGACGACACTAGGCTCGACTGCGCGCACCATACTCGCGCTGCTGGCCCAGTTCCCGGAAGCCGCGCCCGCGATCCAAGGCCGCGCCCCGCTCTGGGCAGCCAACCCGTCCGCCGGGCAGGCTGCCGCCAGCCCCGGCGCATTGCCCTCGCAAGCCGCCGCCCAGACACCGATGCCGTCCGCCGGACAGACGCCCGCGCAGGCGCCGGCTCAAACGGCTTCCGCCCTGGCGGCTTCGGTCGCGGCAGCGCTCGACGGCGACGCGCCCACGACAAGTACGAGGCCGGACCGGCCAGCCGGGCACGGCGACAGCGCCAATGCAGCAAAGGGAACAGACGCCGCAGCGCAAACGACCCTGGCCGCCGGCGGCCCCTCCGCCCGCGCGCTGGGACAGGCTTTGCGCCAGGCCTTGCAAGGCAGCGGCCTGTTCTATGAGTCCCATCTGACGGACATGGTCTTCGGCCGCGCGACGCCGGAACAGCTGCGCAAGGAACCCCAGGCGGCGCTCGGCAAGAATGCCCCCGCCCAGGACGCCGCGACTACGCGCCCGCGCGCCGACGCGGCCGCCGGCGGCCGTTCGGGCGCCGACGCCGGCCCCAGCCATGGCGCGTCGGGCGGATCCGCTTCCGCTGCGCCTATCAGCGGCATACATCAGGACCTGACGGTGCTCGTGCGCCAGCAGCTGGACGTGCTGGCCAACCAGGCACTGACCTGGCAAGGCGAAGCCTGGCCCGGCACGCCCATGGAATGGGAGGTCGAGCGCGACCCCTATGGCGGCGATCCGAGTTCGACGGCTTCCACCTGGGCGACGCGCCTGAAGCTGGACCTGCCGCGCCTGGGTCTGGTGGACGCCCGACTGAATCTGGCTGGAGATCAGATCGTCCTGCAGCTCATTGCTCCTCACGCCGCAGCCGAGATCAATGACTCCTCGGACACGTTGCGTTCGCGTTTGCTTGCGGCGGGCCTGACACTCAGCAACCTGACGGTCAGCGTGGTGGAACCGCGCCCCGAAATCCTCGGCGACATCTGATGAACCGCCCTGCTTTGCCCCCCGCATCGGATCCGAATGCCAATCGCAACGCGGCGGTTGCCATTTCCTATGAAGACAAGGACGGAGCCCCCCGCGTCGTTGCCAAGGGCTACGGCCAGCTTGCGGATACCATCGTCCGCGCCGCCCAGGAAAACGGCCTCTACGTTCACGAGTCGCGCGAGCTGGTCGGCCTGCTGATGCAGGTGGACCTGGACGCACATATTCCTCCCCAACTCTATGTAGCGGTGGCAGAATTGCTGGCCTGGCTCTACCGCCTGGAATCGCGCGAGTTCCCTGAACCCGCTACGCCCGCCTGATGACCCTATTACCTGAGGAAGACCAACGTGTTGGATGCCAGCGACCCGGAGTTCCTGCTGACCCGGCCCGAAGACATGCGATCGGCCCTGTTCGAGCTGACCCACCCTGACAGCCACATCCTGGTGCGCGACGCCGCGGATCGCGAGATGGCAGTCCTGGTACTCGGCGTGGACAAGCAGGCCGGCGAATTCTTCTGGAGGCCTCGCGATTACGCCGGCGCGGACTTCGAGCAGTCCGACTCAATGGGTTTGCTTAGCGGCACCACCTTCCACTTCCATGCCACCGCCTATGGCGGCGTCCAGATCCGCTTTCGCGTGCAGCGGCCTCAGATCATTCATTTCGACGACGGCAGCGCCGCGCTGGTATCGCCTTTCCCGGAACGCCTTGCCCGTATCCAGCGCCGCAAGATGTTCCGCGCCTCCCTGATCGCCGCAGCCAACGTATGCCGCGCAAGCTGGCAGGCCACTCCCGGAGACAAACCCTACTCGTTCACGATACGCGACATCTCGGTTGACGGCGTCGGCCTGCGCGCGGGACTGGCGGTGCCTGCCCTGCCAGAACGCGGTACGGTGATGGAAAACGTGCAACTGGATTTCGGCGACCAAGGCAAGCTCAGCGCCAAGCTGGAAGTGCGCAATGTGTATCCGGTCTCGGGGCAGCCGATGGTGCAATCTTCCAACCCGGACGAACCAGCCCCCAAACATGTTTCGCTCACCGGCGAACCACCCGTCAGCCACCTGGGGGCCGTCTTTTTGAACCTGGACGCGCGCCAGGAGAACTGGCTGCAGCAGGTTGTCTGGCGCCTCGAAAAAGGCGCCCAGCGCAATTGACAGGATATCAAGCGGCCGCGCGCCGAACGCGCACGGCCTGAACTGGCTTGCGCTTCCGCTCATGGGGAAAGGCGCAAGCCATGAAACCTGCGTCAGACGGCCATCGAGGAGATTTCCTTGTAGGCCGCAACCAGCTTGTTGCGCACCTGCACCGCGGTCTGGAAGCCGATACTGGCCTTCTGCATATCGATCATGACATCGTTGAGGGAAATATCCGGTGCGCCGAGCTCGAAGGCTTTGGCCTGCGCGGTGGCGGCGTTCTGGGCAGCGGTCACGCGGCGAATGGAACGCTGCAGCTCCGCGGCAAAACCGTCGGGTTGACCGACCATTTCCCCCGCGGCGAGGTTACCCGTCTCCGCCTTGCTTACTACCGCGCGCATTTGCTGAAGCATGCTTTCGATGCCGGACAAGCCTGATACAGCCATTACCTGATTCCTTACTGATGGGATTACGCCAATGTTGGACACAGCGTAACTCCAATGCAGCCGGCCCATAGCCGACAAGAACCGCCAAAAAACCCGACATTTCCTTGAATGCGCGGCCCATCTTTCCGCGGGGGCGGACGCCACGCGCTCCTTGTTGGGGACATAGGAGATAAGTAACGCCAAAAACCGGCTGTTTTCAACGATTGGGATGGACGTCTCAGGGGCAATAATCCACGCTCTCCCCAGACCAGAAGCACGTTGCATGTGTAATCTGCCCTACCCAGACATGAAGTCCCATTTCCAGCTCCGCGTGGCCAGCGGGGGCCGCCAATGAACCAGCAGGCTACCCTGAGTTCGTCGCTGCTGACGAAATTCCCCGTGCTGGAGAAGGTACGCGCGCTGCCCAAGCCCGTCCTGCTGGGCGCGGCGGCGGCGCTCGTCGCAGTCATCGTCGCCGTGGCGATGTGGAGCAGCGAACCCAAGTACAAGGTGTTGTTCTCCAATCTGGACGATCGCGACGGCGGCGCCATCGTGGCGGCTCTGGGAACGATGAACGTCCCCTACCGCTACAACGAGAACGGCACTGCCTTGCTGGTTCCGGCCGACCGCGTCTACGACGCCCGCCTGCAGCTGGCGTCCCAGGGATTGCCGCGCGGCGGCTCCGTCGGCTTCGAGCTGATGGACAACGCACGCTTCGGCGCCAGCCAGTTCACGGAACAGATCAATTACCAGCGCGGCCTGGAAGGTGAACTGGCGCGTTCGATCGAAGCCATGCATACCGTGCAGCATGCCCGCGTGCACTTGGCCATGCCGCGCCAGTCGCTGTTCGTGCGCGAACGCCAGGCGCCCACCGCGTCGGTGCTGCTCAACATGCACCCGGGCCGCAGCCTGAGCGATGCGCAGGTCTCGGCCATTTCGTGGCTGGTGGCCTCAAGCGTCCCTGAACTCACCGCCGAGAACGTCTCCATCGTCGACCAGAACGGCCGCCTGCTGTCGGCGCCGCTGGGTGAAGGTCGAGGCATGGATGCCGACCAGATGCGGTTCGTGCGCGAAATGGAACAGCGCACCGTTGAACGCATTCTTACGATCCTCAACCCGCTGGTGGGCCCGGGCAACGTGCACGCCCAGGCCAGCGCCGACGTCGACTTCGCCCGCCGCGAAGAAACGTCCGAGGTCTACCGCCCGAACCAGGAACCTGGCCAGGCCGCGGTGCGCAGCCAGCAGACCAGCGATTCGACCCAGCGCGGCGTCAATCCCGCCCAAGGCGTGCCCGGCGCGCTGTCCAACCAGGCGCCCGCCAATCCCCAGGCGCCCATCGCCAATCCGCCGCAACCGCAACCGCCCCGTCCCGGCCAGCCGCAACAGCCGGCCAACACCCAACAGCAGACGGGTACGCAGGCTGTCACCGCCAATCTGAATGAACGCCGCGACGCCACCACCAACTACGAGGTGGACCGCACGATCAGCCACATCAAGCAACCGGTGGGTAACCTCAAGCGCCTGTCGGTGGCCGTGGTCGTGAACTACATCCGCGACAAGGACGGCGAACTGCAACCCCTGCCGCCTGAAGAGCTGAACAAACTGACCAATCTGGTCCGTGAAGCCATGGGTTACTCCGAAACCCGCGGCGATTCGCTGAACCTGGTCAACAGTCAGTTCAACGATGGTCCGCCGCCGGTGCCGATGTGGCGCGATCCGGAAATGATCTCGCTGTTCAAGACGATCCTGGCCTGGCTGGTCGGTGGCGTGCTGGCGCTGTGGCTGTATCGCATGCTGCGCCGCACGGTTGGCGACTACCTCTACCCGCCGGTTGACCCCGAACAGGCTGAAGCAGAACGCCTGGAAGCGGCACGCGAGGCCCAGGACGCGGCCCGCGCCAAGGAAGTGGATCGCTACCAGGACAACCTGGAACGCGCCCGCACGATGGCCAGCAAGGATCCGCGCGCCGTCGCCATGGTTCTGCGCACTTGGATGAGCAAAGATGAAAAATGATTCCACTCCGCTGGACGGCATGACGCGCAGCGCCGTCTTGATGATGTCGCTGGGCGAGGACGCCGCGGCCGAGGTCTTCAAGTACCTCAGCGCGCGTGAAGTCCAGCAGGTAGGCGCCGCCATGGCCAGCCTGAAACAGGTCACGCGCAGCGACGTGGCCGTGGTACTGGAAGAATTCCGCCAGGAAGCCGACCAGTTCATGGCCGTCACGCTGGGCTCGGACGACTACATCCGCACGGTGCTGACCAAGGCCCTGGGCAGCGACCGCGCAGCAGGCCTGATCGAAGACATCCTGGAAGCCGGCGAAGGCGGCAGCGGCATCGACGCGCTGAACTGGCTGGATCCGAACACCGTGGCCGAACTGATCGGCGACGAACATCCGCAGATCATCGCCACCATCCTGGTTCATCTGGAGCGGGACCGCGCTGCCGGCGTGCTGGCGCTCCTGACGGATCGCCTGCGCAACGACGTAATGCTGCGCATCGCCACCTTCGGCGGCGTGCAGCCTGCGGCGCTGTCCGAACTCACCGAGGTGCTGAATTCGGTCTTGGCCGGCCAGGGCGCCAAGCGCAGCAAGATGGGCGGCGTGCGCACGGCGGCGGAGATCCTGAACATGATGAACTCCGCCCAGGAAGAGACCGTCGTCGCCAGCCTGCGCGAACGCGACAACGATCTGGCGCAGAAGATCATCGACGAGATGTTCGTGTTCGACAACCTGCTGGACGTCGAGGATCGCGCCATTCAGCTCATCCTCAAGGAAATCGACAACGACACGCTCATGGTCGCGCTCAAGGGCGCTCCGGAAGAGCTGCGCGCCAAGTTCCTGCGCAACATGTCCAGCCGTGCCGCCGAAATGCTGCGCGAAGACCTGGATGCGCAAGGTCCCATCCGCATGTCGAAGGTCGAAACCGAGCAGAAGAAGATCCTGCAGATCGCTCGCCGTCTGGCGGAAAGCGGCCAGATCGTCCTGGGCAACCAGGGGGACGACACGTATGTCTGAGATGGACAGCGGGGCCACGACGCTCATCTCGCGCAGCGCCGCCTGGCGGCGCTGGCAGATGCTGTCGTTCGACGAGCCCGCGCCCGTCGAAGTGGAACCCGAGCCCGAACCCGACCCGGGTCCGGACCCCGAGGTGGTCTTGGCCCAACTGCGTGCCCAGGCGCTTGCCGAAGGCCGCGAGGAAGGTCACGCGCTGGGCCATGCCGCCGGCCTGGAAGCCGGCCAGCAGGCGGGCTACGAAGCCGGCCTCGCCGCGGGCCGCGAGCAAGGCTATGCGGAAGGTTTGGCCCAGGCCCGGGAACAGGGCGCGGCGGAAGCACAGCACCTCCATGCGCTGGTCGAGGCTTGCGCCACGTCGCTCGCGTCGCTCGAGGAAAAAATGGGTCAGGGCCTACTCACGCTAGCTCTGGACATCGCCCAGCAAGTCGTGCGCACCACCCTCGCCGAACAGCCTGACACGGTAGTCAGCGCCGTGCGCGAAGTCCTGCACATCAATCCGACCGCTGGCGGCCAGATGCGCCTGTGGGCAAACCCCGCGGACATCGAACTCATCCGCCTGCATCTGGCGGACGAACTCAAGGAAGGCCATTGGCGCGTCCTGGCAGACGAGTCCATCGCACGTGGCGGCTGCCGCGCCGAAACACCTTTCGGTGACATCGACGCCACCTTGCAGACACGCTGGCGCCGGGTAGCGGCTTCGCTGGGACGCAACGTCTCCTGGGAGGAGCCGGTGTGAGCGCCAATCCGGCTTCCTCCCTGCCCGGCCAGGCAACCGCAAACGCTGCCGCCGTTCCGGTCATCGACCGTTGGCAGACGCAGTTGCAGATCGGTTCGATCCGCGCAGCGTCCACCGATCCCTGGTTGGTCAGCGGCAAGATTACCCGCGCAACCGGCCTCGTGCTGCATGCCACCGGCCTGCGCCTGCCCGTGGGCGCTGCGGCCCGCATCGAGATCGCACGCGGCCATGATCATTGGGCGGATGCCGAAGTCGTGGGCTTCGACGGCCATACGCTCTATCTGATGCCCCAGGCCGATATCTCAGGCCTGCCGCCCGGCGCTCGCGTCGTACCTGGCGAACCGCCCGTCCAACGCCAGATTCCGCTGCCGCGCAAAGCCGAATTGAACGGCAACGCCAAACCGCAGCTGGGCCGCCACCTGCCGGTGGGCAATGCCTTGTTGGGCCGGGTGCTGGATGGCGCCGGACGCCCACTGGACGGATTGGGCCCGCTCACGGGCGCCGAACTCGCTCCCCTGTCCGCCCAGCCGATCAATCCCCTGTCTCGCGCGCCCATCGATACGGTGCTGGACACGGGTGTGCGCGCCATCAACGGCCTGTTGACCGTCGGCCGCGGCCAGCGCATGGGCCTGTTCGCCGGTTCCGGCGTGGGCAAGAGCGTGCTGCTGGGCATGATGGCCCGCTATACCAAGGCCGACGTCATCGTCGTCGGCCTCATCGGCGAACGCGGCCGGGAAGTCAAGGAATTCATAGAGCACAACCTCGGCCCCGAGGGTCTGGCGCGCTCGGTCGTGGTAGCCGCGCCCGCCGACGTCTCCGCGCTGCTGCGCCTGCAAGGCGCCGCCTACGCGACGCGACTCGCCGAGCACTTCCGCGACCAGGGCCTGGACGTGCTGCTCATCATGGACTCGCTTACCCGCTACGCCATGGCGCAACGTGAAATCGCGTTGGCGATCGGCGAGCCGCCCGCGACCAAAGGCTATCCGCCATCGGTCTTCGCCAAGCTGCCCACCCTGGTCGAGCGCGCCGGCATGGGCGCGCCCGGGCCTTCCGGCAAGGCGGGCTCCATCACCGCGTTCTACACCGTGCTGGCCGAAGGCGATGACCAGCAGGATCCCATCGCCGACTCGGCGCGCGCCATCCTGGACGGCCACGTCGTTCTGTCGCGCCACTTGGCCGAAGCGGGCCATTACCCCGCCATCGACATCGAGGCATCGATCTCGCGGGCAATGACCTCGCTGATCACGCCGGAACAGTTTGCCGTGGTACGCCGCTTCAAGCAAAGCCTGTCGCGATACCAGCGCAACCGTGACCTGATCGCCGTGGGCGCCTACGCAGCGGGCAATGACCCGCAGCTGGACGATGCCATCGCGCGCTATCCGCGCCTGGAAGCCTTCCTGCAACAGGACATCGGCGAGAACGTCGGCTATGAAGCCGCCGTCAGCCAGCTGCGCGCCAGTTTTGAATTGAGGGATGCATATGCCTAGCCAATTGCCGTTGGACATGCTGATCAACCTGGCCAAGGAGAGCACCGACGAGGCAGCGCGCCTGCTTGGCAGGCTCAGCGCCGAACGCACCAATGCCGAGCGCCAGTTGTCCATGCTGCACGACTACCGCCAGGACTACCTGGAACGGCTGCAGCAGGCGATGACCACCGGCATGTCGGCCAGCGACTGCCATAACTACCAGCGCTTCATCAGCACGCTGGACGACGCCATCAGCCAGCAACAAGGCGTGTTGCGCCAGGCGGACGACAACCTCGCGAAAGGCCGCCTCTACTGGCAACAGGAAAAGCGCAAACTCAACTCCTACGACGCTCTGGCGCAGCGCGAACTGCGCGCCCAGGCCGTTGTGGAGTCCCGTCGCGAACAGCGCGCCAACGACGAATATTCCGCCCGCCTGGTCCAGCGCCAGACCGGCATGCATTAAGCGATACCTCACAGGAAGCCCCAGATGAACGCTCCCCTGCCCTTGCCTTCGATCGTGCCCGCGGCGCCGTCGTCGATCACCGATGCGCTCGGCGCCAAGTCCTCATCCGCGAGCAAGAAAGGCCCCGCCTTCTCCGACGTGCTGGCCCAACAACGTCCTGCGCAGCAGCGCCCCGGCCAGGCCGCCGACTCGAGGCCGGCCAAGAACGGCGCCAAGACGCCTGCCGGCGGCAAGAATGCCGGCGAGCCCGCCGCCCGCGCCGAGGGTGCCGCGGCTAATGGCATCGACGAGGCAGTGAAAAGCGCCGCACAAGCAGAAGCCGGCGCCCTGGCTGTCGCAGCCGCGCAGCCCAATGCCGCCTTGCCGCAGCAAGCCCTGGAAATTGCCGCCCAGGCCGCCGAACAGGTTCAGATCGCGCGTGGCAACGCCGCGGCTGCCGCAGCCGCGATGAGCAGCGGAGCCGCTGTCCTGACCACCGCACTGAACGCTGCGGACCTTGCTCCCGCAGCCTCCGGTGCGCAGACAGCAGGAGCCGGCGCCGTGACCGCGCCACAGGCCGAAGCAGCCGCTGCGCTTGCTGCCCGCGACGCGGAAATTGCCGTGCCGGTCATTACCGCGGCCGCCAAGCCTGGCAACACCGCGCCCGCACAAGCGCCGGCTCAGGCCCCCGCTGCCCCTGCCAAGACCGCAACGCCGCGCCTCACCGCCGAAGCCGCACTTCCCCGCCCCGCACACGATGCGCGGGCAGAATCGGGCCAGCCCGCCTTGCCTGAGCATGCCGACGAGGCGACCGCCCACGCCCTGACCAACGCCGAACAACAATTCCAGGCGCAGCAACATGGCGGCTCCGTCCAGGACAATCTGGCCCAGGCACTGGCCGCTGCCGGCCAGCGCGCGGTCTCCGTTCCCGCGGCAAACCAGGCTGCCATCGCCGCGCCTGTCGTCCCGGTGGTTCTGCAGGTCGCCACCCCTGTTGGCGGAACGCATTGGGGTACCGAACTCGGTCAGCAGGTCGTAATGATGAGCCACGGCGCGCGTCAAGGCATGCAAACCGCCGAACTGCGCCTGGACCCGCCAGACCTGGGCCCGTTGCGAGTCAGCCTGAATCTGTCGGACGGCGTGGCCAGCGCCTCCTTTGTGTCCGCCCACGCCTCGGTACGCCAGGCGATTGAAACCGCGATCCCGCAGCTGCAACAGGCGCTGGCCCAGGCCGGCATTTCCCTGGGCCAGACCAGTGTCGGCGAGCAGGCCGCCCAGCAGGAATTCGCACAACAGCATGGCGGCGGATCGCAGCGCCATGCCGGCGGAGGTCAGGCAGGCGCCGACAACGTCGCCGAAGCACCCGCCACCGTGGCGGTTGCGCGCAACGCCAATGCACTGGTGGACACCTTCGCCTGACAAACATGCGCATTGTCCGCGGCCACGGCTGCGGGCGGTGCAGCAATAGCTTGAGATACGCGGCTTTCGCCCTGTTTTTCGCCTCCAAGCGGGGGCGGCATTTGGGGCAGAATGCTTTCATCCACTAAGAACCCGTTTTCATCAGCGGCAAAACACGCATCGACACCGAGATGGCGACTTCCAAACCTTCACCCATGCCTGCGCGCGCAGCCTCCAACCGCTCCGGCATGGGCCGCATTCTTCGTCCCTTGCTGGCGATCCTGGTCCTGCTCATCGTTGCCGCGGCCAGCGCCGGCGCAACCTGGTTCATTACCCAACGCATGCAGCCGCAGCAAGGCGGCGCGCCCGTGCAACTCGGTGTCGGCCAAGTACCGCCCGGCCAAGCGGGCCAGCCTGGGGTGCCTGGACAACCCGACCAGGCGGGACAAGGCCCTCAAGCAACTCCCACCACGTTCGTCGCGCCTCCTGCTGGCCCGGTAGCCGTGCCTGCCCCCATCTTCGTACCGATCGAGCCCTTCACTGTCACTTTGCAGAACCCGGATACCGAGCGGATCATGCACGTGGGCCTGACGCTGCGCGTCAGCGATGAGCAAACCCGCACGCGTCTTGAAAAGTACATGCCTGAAGTGCGCAGCCGGATCCTGATGGTTCTGTCTTCGCAGTCGCCTACCGGCGTGCAGACGCAGCAGGGCAAGACCGAAATGGCCGCCGCCATCAAGCAGGCCGTCAATCGCCCGTTCTCGCCCCTGCCGGACGGCCAGTATGTCACCGACGTACTGTACACGGCGTTCGTGGTGCAATAAGCATGGCCTACGAGGCATTTCTTTCGCAGGACGAGGTTGATGCGCTGCTGGCGGGCGTCACCGGCGAAAGCGACAGCAAAGCAGCAGGCGCGGACCAGAACGCCGGCGCCCGCGCCTACGACCTGAGTTCTCCGGACCGAGTCGTGCGGCGCCGCATGCAGACGCTGGAGCTGATCAACGAGCGCTTCGCGCGCCACATGCGCAACGTGCTCTTGAATTTCATGCGCCGCAGCGCCGACATCACGGTGGGCTCGATCAAGATCCAGAAGTACGCGGACTTCGAACGCAACCTGCCGGTGCCGAGCAATCTGAACATGATTCAGATGAAGCCCTTGCGCGGTACGGCCCTCTTTACCTATGACCCGAACCTGGTGTTCCTGGTCATCGACAGCCTGTTCGGTGGCGATGGCCGTTACCATACGCGCGTCGAGGGCCGCGACTTCACCACGACCGAGCAGCGCATCATCCGGCGCCTGCTGAATCTGACCCTGGAAAGCTACGGCAAATCCTGGGATCCCGTCTATCCGATCGAATTCGAGTACGTGCGCTCGGAGATGCACACCAAGTTCGCCAGTATCACCGGCAACAATGAAGTGGTGGTCGTCACCTCCTTCCACATCGAGTTCGGCGCGACCGGCGGCGACCTGAATATCTGCCTGCCCTACTCCATGATCGAGCCGGTGCGCGACCTGCTGACGCGTCCGCTGCAAGAGACCACGCTTGAAGAGGTGGACCAGCGTTGGGCGCAGCAGCTCTCCCGCCAGGTCCGCAGCGCCGACATCGACGTGGTGGCGGAGTTTGCCCGCATTCCTTCTTCCATCCGCGAGCTGATGCGCCTGAAGGTGGGCGACGTCCTGCCCGTGACCGTACCCGAAACCATAATTGCCAGTGTGGACGGCGTGCCGCTGATGGAGTGCGGCTACGGCGTCTTCAACGGCCAGTACGCCCTGCGCGTACAGAACATGTTTACCCACGATACAGAATCCAACGAGGCCTCTGACCATGACTGACAAGAACGAGCCTGGTACCGGCTCGTCCCCGGCCGACGACTGGGCCGACGCGCTCGCCGAACAATCCCGCGCCAATCCGCCCACCCAGGCCGATGGCCTGAAACCCAAGGATGACTGGGCCGCCGCCATGGCTGAGCAGACAGCCGCGGCCTCCCCCGCCGCCGAGCCCGCCGCTCCCGCGCCAGCGCCTGCCCCATCCGCCGCCCCCGCCGCCCAACCTGCGGCCCAGTCCGTGTTCAAGCCCCTGGCTGGCACGGCAGGCGGAGCCGGCGCCGACATCGACCTGATCATGGACGTGCCCGTCCAGTTGACGGTTGAACTGGGCCGCACCCGCCTGACCATCAAGAACCTGCTCCAGCTGGGCCAAGGTTCCGTGGTCGAACTCGACGGTCTGGCGGGTGAGCCGATGGACATTTTCGTCAACGGCTACCTGATCGCGCAGGGCGAGGTCGTGGTCGTGGAAGACAAGTATGGCATCCGTCTGACGGACATCATCACGCCTTCCGAGCGGATCAACCGCTTGAACAACCGCCGCTGATGCAAGCGCCATGAACGAGTCCGCCCTCCTGCGCGTCATCATTGGCCTGGTCCTGGTCCTGGCTGCCATTCTGGCCGCGGCCTGGCTGGCTCGCCGCGCGGGGCTGACGCAACGCGGCGGCGGTCATCTGCTGCGGCAGGTGGCCAGCCTGCCTATCGGCCCGCGCCAGAGCATCGTCGTGGTGGAAGTCGAAAACACCTGGCTGGTGGTGGGCGTCAGCCCGAACCAGCTCAACACTCTGCATACCCTGCCCGCCGGCCAACTGCCGGAGGCTTCGACCTTGCCCGCCGCCGCCTTCGCGGCCAAGCTGGGCCAGGCGCTCAAGCGCCGCTAGCGGCGCAGCGCCCTCCAAGCGACACCCATGAGTTTGCCCACAAGCACGACACCCGTCCGCGCCCGGTCCGGCGCGCTGCGCCTGCTCGGCGCCGCCGCCCTGCTGGGGCTGGCCTTGTTCCCCGCAGGTGTCGTCGCCCAGGCCACCTTGCCAGCCCTGACCGCGACACCCGGTCCGAACGGCTCCGAAACCTATTCGCTCAGCATGCAGACCCTGCTGCTGATGACGTCGCTGTCGTTCCTGCCCGCCGCGTTGCTGATGATGACCGGCTTCACCCGCATCATCATCGTGCTCGGTCTGCTGCGCAACGCCATGGGAACGGCCATGTCGCCGCCCAATCACGTGCTGATCGGCCTGGCGCTGTTCCTGACCTTCTATACGATGTCGCCGGTGTTCGACAAGATCTACGCCGACGCCTACAAGCCGCTGTCCGAAGGCACCATCCAGTTCGAAACCGCGGTGGAACGCGCCGCGGGGCCTCTGCGCACTTTCATGCTGCACCAGACGCGCGAGAACGATCTGTCACTGTTCGCCAACCTGGCCAAACAGCCGGCTCTGGAAGACCCCTCCCAGGTGCCGCTGCGCATCCTGGTGCCGGCCTTCATCACCAGCGAACTCAAAACCGCTTTCCAGATCGGCTTCACCATTTTCATCCCCTTCCTCATCATCGACCTGGTGGTCGCCAGCGTGCTGATGGCGTTGGGCATGATGATGGTTCCGCCGGTTACGGTAGCCCTGCCCTTCAAGCTCATGCTTTTCGTGCTGGCCGATGGCTGGAATCTGCTCATGGGCTCGCTGGCCCAGAGCTTCTACCAATAATTCCTGGAGGAGAATCGCCATGACCGCCGAAACCGTCATGACCATGACCTACCAGGCGATGAAGATCGTCCTGGCGATGGCCGGGCCGCTGTTGCTCATCACGTTGGTGGTAGGCTTGGTCATCAGTATTTTTCAGGCCGCCACGCAGATCAACGAAATGACGCTGTCGTTCATTCCGAAGTTGCTGGCCATGTGCGGCGTGCTGGTGCTGCTCGGCCCCTGGCTCATCGGCATCATGGTCGACTACATCCGGCAGCTGATCGGCCAGATCCCCATGCTGGTGTCCTGAGCTGCGGCCGCCGCCGGACGCTGGGCCCTCCCCCATGATCGCCTTTACGCTCGAACAGCTCAACGGCTGGATCGGCCAGTTTCTCTGGCCGTTCGTGCGCATCCTGGCGCTGGTGGCCACGGCGCCGCTCTTCTCCGAATCGCTGATTCCAGTCAAGGTCAAGGTCGGCCTTTCCTTTGTCCTGGCGGTAGCCATCAGCCCCGCGCTGGACCCGGTCCCCCCGATCGCGCCCGGCTCGTTTACGGGCTTGTGGATGGTAATGCAGCAGGTGCTCATCGGCATCGCAATGGGCTTCACAATGCGTTTGGTCTTCGCCGCCGTCCAGACCGCCGGCGAATTCGTGGGCCTGCAGATGGGCCTGTCGTTCGCCTCGTTCTTCGACCCCAGCTCGGGCGCCAATACCGCGGTGCTGTCCCGTCTGTTCAATATCATCGCAATGCTGACTTTTCTGGCATTGGACGGCCATCTGCTGGTGCTTGCCGCGCTGGTCCGCTCGTTCGACACGCTGCCCGTTGCAATGATCCAACTGCATCAGAACGGTTGGGGCGTGGTGGTGGAATGGGGTAAGACCGTCTTCGTATCGGGTTTGCTGCTGGCGCTGCCGCTGATATGCGCCCTGCTCACGATCAACCTGGCCATGGGCATCCTTAACCGTGCGGCACAGCAGCTTTCCGTGTTCTCTATCGGCTTTCCGGTGACACTCATCGTGGGCGTCACGATTCTGGCCGTCGTGCTGCCTCATTCCGGCCCCTTCCTGGAATCGCTGTTCGAGTCAGGCCTTACCGCCATGAGCCGCGTCGCGGACGCTCTGGCGGGAAAGTAAGTCCAGGGCACCGGCCCCAAAGCAATGCAGGCACCCCGAGGGTGCCTGACATCGCCGCGCATCAATCCGTTGTTACTGCTGTCCGGTAAGGCGGAAAACGCGGATAGTCTCGCGCAAGGCGCTGGATTGATTGCCCAGCTGCATCACGGCACCACCAAGATCCTGGACCAGTGCGGTGTTCTGCACCGTCATTACGTCCATCTGCGACACCGCCGTATCCACCTGCTCGATACCGCTGGACTGCTCCTGCGACGCCTGGGAGATCTCGCCGATGATGTCGGTCACGCGGTGTACCGCGGCGACGATATCCTGCATCGTGGCGCCGGCTTGCTCGGCCTGTTGGGACCCTTCGGTGACACGCTCCACGGAGTCCTCGATCAAGCCCTTGATCTCCTTGGCCGCCTGGGCGCTCTTCTGCGCCAGGCTGCGCACCTCGCCCGCCACCACCGCAAAGCCCTTGCCGGATTCCCCGGCCCGGGCGGCCTCGACCGCGGCATTGAGGGCGAGAATATTGGTCTGGAAAGCGATGCCTTCGATGATGCTTACGATGTCGGCAATTTTGCGCGAACTGTCGGAAATGCCGTGCATGGTGTTTACCACCTGACCCACAGCGACACCGCCCCGGCGGGCCACGTCCATGCTGCTGGCGGCCAACTGGTTGGCCTGACGCGCATTGTCCGCGTTCTGCCGCACCGTAGAGGTCAACTGCTCCATACTGGCCGCAGTCTGTTGCAGCGATGCCGCCTGGCCTTCTGTGCGGCCCGCCAGTTCCTGATTGCCACGCGCAATATGCGCTGCGGCATGAGTCGTGCCTTCGATGCCCCGATACACGTCCTGCGCGATGCCGATCAGGCTCTTGCGCATGACTTCCAGCGAGAACTTCAGGCTCCCGATTTCATCGTCCGAATCCGCCACGATCTGAGTGGTCAGGTTCCCGGCAGCGACCTGGCGCGCCATGTTGGCGGCATCCACCATGGGATCCAGCAACGAACGGGACAGGCGCCAACCCGAGCCGAAGATGGCGAGAATGCCCAGTGCGATCGCCGCGCAGCCGACGCTCGCGCCCACGGTGCTCAGGTCTGCCCAATTTGCCCTCAGGCCATAAACGCCCGCGCCTGCCATGATCGCGGACGATAGCAGTGCTTGCCGCAACATACGGCTGCGGACGGTGCGCCGGAAAGGAAACGCCAGCGCATCAAGGCAGCGGCGCCAGCCGGCGCGCACGGGACGGCCGCGTTGGATACGCACGCCCCGGGCCTTACCCTCGCGTATGCGCGCGTACAGCTCCTCCGCCATTTCGATCTGCTCTTCCGAGGGACGCACCCGCACCGAAGAGTAGGCTACGACCTCGCCGTTCTCGACGATCGGGGTCGCATTGGCCAGCACCCAATAAAATCCGCCGTCCTTGCGCCGGTTTTTTACCAACCCCAGCCACGATTCGCCGGCCTGCAGTGTCTCCCAGAGGTCTTCGTAGGCCTCGGGCGGCATGTCGGGATGGCGCACGATATTATGCGGCTTGCCGATGAGTTCTTCACGGGAAAAGCCGCTGACCTCGACGAAAGCCGGATTCGCATAGACGATCCGGCCCTTGGTATCGGTACGCGAAATCAGGTACTGATCCTCGCGCAGCTTGGTTTCTACATTATGGACGGGTAGGTTGACGCGCACAGCTTGCCTCCGGCTACAGCATTTCGAGCAGCGAACGAATATCGACGAGCAAACCGGATCTGACGCCCCGCTTAGACGTGTTCCCCCGCCAGGTTCATCGGACGCCGAAGGCCGCGTGGCCTCTTCCGCCTTCGAACACTGTTCACCGCCCTTTTTCAGACGTTATTGTTTTTAACGACCACATTTTCGAAAACTTAACGTGCGCACGATCGTGGCACGCGCGGCGCCGCAAAGCGCAGGGCCGCGGCCGTGCATAGGCGCGGCCGCGGTCCCATGGCAGGTCTCTGCTTGCGGCGTTATGCCTGCGTCAGCGTGGGCGCGGCGTAACCGGACAACTGATGCGCGGGGACTTCGATGACTTCGCCCGCGTTGATCTTGAACACCGCCACCGCCTCGGCCAGTCGCTGCGCCTGCTCCTGCAGGGAACCAGCAGCCGCGGCCGCCTCTTCCACCAGCGCCGCGTTCTGC